>NZ_CP042243.1:0-1200000 GCF_008152325.1 Crassaminicella thermophila | reverse complement strand
CAGCTACAAAAGGGCTAACTTCCTCTGTAAGACTATTTGTAGGTATTAACGGTAACAATAACGTAATAGCTAACGTATATAAACCTACTAATCCTAAAACAGTGTAAGTAATAGCTCTAGGAACAACACGATACGGATTAGCAGTTTCAGATGCAGCAAGTCCAATTATTTCAAATCCTGCATATGTAAACATTACAATCAACATACTTCCAGCAATCCCTGAAATTCCTCTAGGAAATAATGCTTCTTTTTTTAGTACCCCTATACCTACAGCAGATGTATTTGGCATAACACCTGTTATTAAAGCAATGGCTAACACAATAAATCCAATAATTGAAAAAAGCTTTATTGCTGCTAATCCACTTTCTAACTTACTTAGACGTTCAGCTCCTAAAAGATTTAGAAGGGTAATACTTACAATTATAATTGATCCTAAAAATGGTAATGATATTTTAGGAAACCATACTCTAAAAAATAGCGCTACTGCTGTTGCCTCACTAGACATAGCCAGTACAAGACCTGTCCAATATACCCATCCAACAACAAAACCAACTGCTGGGCCAAAGGCTCTCTGTGAAAATGTACGAAAAGAACCTGGATCTGCATCTGCCACTGTCATCTCTGATAGAGCAAAAAGAATTAAATAAACCAGTCCTCCTCCTAAAAAATATGAAATAACCACACTCGGTCCTGCAGCACGAATGGCAATAGCTGATCCTAGAAAAAATGAACCTCCTACTACCGTTCCTAATGCCATCATAGTAAGTCCCCATGCAGATAATCCTGAACCATTATCTTTCATAAACAATACCTCCTCAAAAACACATCTATTCATTTTATATTTTTTAGTATGTACTTTTTCCATCTTATGTATAACTATATAGTCCTTTGTAAATATGCAATAAAAGTTTCTTGTATGTTTTAAAATATTCATACTTTTGGTAAAATAAAGCTTATAGAATCGTATATAAAATATTTAATAGAAAGTTGGAAAAATCTTAATGAAAAACATAAAAAAACTTCACAAGTTCATATTCATACTTTTACTACCCATAGGTATTTTATTGTTTTATACAACAGCATTCACACCTTATTTTATAGAAACTATATATTCAAAAAATTTTTATAAACTTATTGTACAAGGAATAAACCTCTTTACTGGTTTAATTCCTTTCTCCATTGCAGAATTATTGATTTTATTTCTTATATTTTTTATTATTTGGAGCTTGATTCAATTCATCATAAAAATAATAAATAAAAAACACACAAAAAAATCTATCATTCTTCAATCCTTAACAAATCTCCTTATTTTTGTTAGTATTATTTATTTTCTTTTTATTATGCTTTGGGGGTTAAACTATAATCGTCTGCCATTTTCTAAAATCGCTAAACTTAATGTACAACCAGCTTCCATTGAAGAATTAGAAGATTTATGTAAAAGCCTTATTGATCGTGCAAATACCCTACGAAGTAAAGTAGCTGAAAACAAAGATGGTATTATGTACATTCCAAATGGTCATATGGATGTTTTACACAGAGCATATAAAGGCTATGAAATAGCAGCTAATATCTATCCAGAACTAAGTGGTAGATACGCAAACCCAAAAGGTATCTTTTTCTCAAAAGTACTATCTTATATGGGTATATCAGGAATTTACTGCCCATTTACTGGTGAAGCAAACGTAAACATTGACATTCCACATGCCATGTTAGGAAGTACAGCATGTCATGAAATGGCACATCAACGAGGTTTCTCTAGAGAAGATGAAGCTAATTATATTGCTTATATTACATGTAATATGAATCCTGATATTGACTTTCAATACTCTGGAACCCTTCTGGCATTAATCCATTCAATGAATGCCCTTTTTCGCTATGATCAAGAAAAATATCATACACTGCATAAAAAATATAGTGAAGGCTTAATAAGAGATTTATCTAACTTAAAAATATTTTGGCAAAGGTATGAAGGCCCTATTGAAAGAGCGTCTACGAAAATTAATAACGCTTATCTTAAATCTAATAGACAAAAGGATGGTATACACAGTTATGGAAGAATGGTTGATCTATTAATTGCAGAACATAGATTGAAAATGTTAAATAATATACCTCATAAATGAATATTCTCAAATTTTGAAGGATTTTTATCTTTTACATAGAAATTTACTAAAACAAAATCTTTCTTAGTTTAATTTTATCAATAGATATAAAAAAGAAAGGAGTAATCATATGTATTTTGCTACATTTCGTTACAATGAAGAAGAAAAATTTGGAGTTTTGAGTAAAGATCAAAAAAATATAATTCCACTACAACAAATTTTTGATCAATTAGGGGTAATAGCACCTAAAACTTTAAAAGATTTCATAGAACAATCAGACGATATTTTAATAAAAGATATAAAAAAAATCCTTAAAACACATAATTTTGAATGTATTCCTCTTGAAAATGTCAAATTATGTGCTCCTATCCCTTATCCTCGCAGAAATCTAATCTGCCTAGGGAAAAATTATCTCGATCATGCAAAAGAAATTATTGGATTGCCAGGCGCTAATGATGAAATACCAAAATTTCCAATATATTTTACAAAAATTGCAGATCCAGCTATTGGCGATGGTGATATAATTAAAAATCATGCAGAAATAACAGATAAGATAGATTATGAAGTTGAATTGGCTATCATTATTGGAAAAGATGGTATTAATATAAAAAAGGAAGAAGTTGAAGAATATATCTTTGGATACACGATTGTAAACGATGTATCTGCAAGAAATATTCAAAGAAAGCATGAACAATGGTTTAGAGGAAAAAGTCTAGAAACTTTTTGTCCAATGGGGCCTTTTATAGTACATAAAAGCGAAATCCCTTTTCCTGTTGAATTAGATATTCAATGTCGCATTAATGGAGAACTCAGACAAAATTCCAATACAAAAAACTTAATATTTGATATTCCATACATTATAAGTGATTTATCAAAAGGAACATACCTAAGAGCAGGAGATATTATTCTCACTGGAACTCCTTCAGGGGTTGGCTTAGGATTTAAACCATTTAAATTTTTAAAATCTGGAGATGTTATTGAATGCTACATTGAAAAAATTGGTACTTTAACAAATAAAGTAGAATAGAGGCTGTTCAATGATAAAATTTGAAAAAAAGTACAACAAACTCTTTTTAAATAATATTAGAAAAGCCATTACTGATTATGAGATGATTCAACCAAATGATAAAATAGCCGTTGGTTTATCAGGTGGAAAAGATAGCATTTTTCTGTTGTTTTGTTTAAAACTTATACAGCAGACTTCCATAAAAAATTTTGAATTCATCGGTATTCATATTGATTTAGGCTTTAGTATGGATATAGAATCACTAAAAAGTTATTGTACAAAAAATAATATTCCTCTTATTATAGAAAAAACAAACATTGCTGATGTAATTTTTAATGATCGTAAAGAAAAGAATCCTTGTTCACTCTGTTCTAAATTAAGAAGAGGTGCTTTAGCAAGGGTTTCTAAAAATTATAATGTCAACAAAATAGCACTCGGTCATAATGCGGATGATGTTATCGAAACCCTATTTATGAATGTATTAAAAGTAGGAAAATTAGGAACATTTCACCCAAATAGCTACAATAGTGAAAAAGACATGCACATCATAAGACCTATGATATATATTAGAGAAAATTTAATAGAATCTTTTGTAAATAAATTTAATCTTCCTGTCATTACAAGTACTTGTCCTAAAGACAAAAAGACCGTTAGAGAAGATATGAAAAAGCTTTTATTTCAATTAGAAAAAATTTATCCCGATGCTTCAGAGAAAATATTGTCTTCTTTATCTAATTTTGATCTTAACAACCTTTGGAAAAAATATGATATTTAAAATGACCAGCTATTTGCTGGCCATTTTCATATATTTGAAGCATAATCTTCAAAGACATTATTCCACTTTTCCACATAGCTACCAGTAGCCCATTCAGCCATTACGACACTCTCCCCCTCTTTTAGGTCTATTTTTTCTATATATTTATCAGAAAGTTTATCATTACTTAAACCATATACATATATTGTATTTTTAGTAACAATAATTGCTAAATCCTTATTCGGTGAAGTATATCCATCTATAGCTTTAGGCACTTTTTCTTTTATTTGATTCCATGATAAGTACAATTCATCATAATGAACAATTTTATAAGGTGGAATCATATTAATATTAAATTCTAAGAAACTGTCCTCACTCACAGACTCTTTATAATATAGTCTTCCCTTCATAATCCAGTGTCCATTTCTTCGTGCTAATGTAAAACTATCTTCTCTAGGCTTATATAACTTACTTCCTTCATCTTTTTTTAATGTTGTAAGATATCCTTCAGCAGAACTTATATAAGCATCTCTTCCAGTATCTCCTGCAATATCAGATATTTTTATACCTATATTCTTTTTAATATTATCAATAAGCAGTACCTGTAATCGATTCCTTTGTATTCCATCAAGTTTACTAAACTCTGTTGCTACATAATCATTTCCAACAAATAGTATTCTCCTAATAATATTTTCTTTAAAATATTCTTTTTGTATCTTCTCTTTTTCTTTACCATTTTGTTCTAATGGGTAAGCAAATAAATAATCATGAATATACCCATCTTTTTTTACCCGATTTTCTCCTACAATCCAAAAACCACTTTTTCTTGGTACAAATAAATTTGGTGTTTCTAATATAGAATATACCTTTCTATTTTTTGCAGCAATCCATAAAGTTCTATAAAATTCATTTTTACGATCATTATTTTTAGAACTAAGTCCAATCAAAACGCCTGAACGCAATAAATTTGATTCAAGAAACATCTCATTTTTAGGCTCAAGCTGTATTTTAGTATTTTTACATAACATTTCATCATTTGCTACATCAGAAATTTTACTTAAATAATAAAATACATCATCTATACATACAATTAATTTATTTTCATTTACTCTGATAAAATCGTAAAAATATTTCTCTTTTGAAGTAATTGTAATAACCTCAATAGTTTTATTTTCAAACCCTAAATCTTTATAATTGACTTTATATGCATATAGAAAAAAATCCTTCGTATTAACATTTTTTATCTTATATTCTGGTTTTTCACAAACTTCCTCTCCTAAAACCACTAAGTCTTCACTAAATATTGCCGTTTTTCCTATCAAACTTTTTATTTCTTCTTTAGAACTATAATCCTCTATCTTATAGTAGCTTTCTATTTTCCATGTACCTTTAATTGGAATCTGCTTATTTTTTGGTGCTACAATACTTTCTCCTATATCTAAATTTATATCTACACATCCTTGTAAAATAAAAATACTAATAAAAAAAATAATAAAAAAACCTTTTTTCTTCATATTCCTTCTCCTAAATGTTTAAATAAACGATTCAATAGGTAATCTAATATTTACAATTGTTCCTTTATTTAACTCACTCTCTATATCTAAAGATCCTTCATGTAATTTAACAATTTCATCACAAATAGATAATCCTATACCATTTTTTGATTTACTGTTTTTCCCTTTGTAAAATTTTTCTTTTACCTTTGGTAAATCCTCACTGCTAATCCCGCATCCATTATCCTTTATTGACATAATAAGCTCGTTTTTTTCCAACTTTGCATAAAACGATACCATTCCTCCTTTATCAGTAAATTTAAATGCGTTATCTAATACATTAATTAATACCTGTTTTATTCTATTTTTATCCATAAACATTGGAGGAATATCTTTATCATAATCAACCATAAAATTTATTTTATCTCTTGATGCACGAGGCCTCATATATTTTTCAATATATTTTACTAAATCTTCAATAATAACTTTTTCCTTGTTTAAGGTAATCTTCCCAGATACAAACTTTGAAAAATCTAAAAGTTCCTCTACCATTAAAGTCAATCTTTCACTTTCCTTTTCAATAATTTTTAATCCTTCTCTCATGGTCTCTTTATCATTAAGTTCTTGATTATTTAATACCAAAGCCCACCCTTTGATAGCCGTTAGCGGTGTTCGAATTTCATGAGATACAGAAGAAATAAATTCATTTTTTAGTTGATCTTTTTTTACAATTTCATCAGCCATAAAATTTAAAGTATCTGACAATTTTCCTATTTCATCATCATACTTTTTTCTACTTCTTACCTTAAAATTTCCTAATGCCATTTTCTTCGCTGTATTTGTTAATTCTTCAATAGGTATTGTAATGGTATTTGCTAAAAAAATACTTACAATACCAGATATAATAGTAACAAAAGCACCTATACTAAGAAAAATCATAGATATCCTTTTAATACCGTTATTTACTTCCTCTAAAGATGTAATAAATCTTAACACACCAACAATCTTATTATCAGCTTTTAATGGATACGCTACTGCCATTACCTTATGATCATCATAGTCTACTTTTCCAGTCCATACTCCCTTTTTACCATCTAATGCTTTCTTTATATCTGTAGCATGTATATGTTCTTTCCATCCAACACCAATAGAATCCATTAAAACTTTTCCTGATAAATCAATAATTTGTACTTGTGCTGGTGTTTGCTTCCAAAACACATCTACATTATCTAATATATTATCCTCTAGCGAAGCATTCGAAAAGTATCTTGTATAAAATTCTGAAGAAATCATAATTTGGTTTGTCAAAACATCTTCAACATTCTTATAATAATACTGTTTCACAAAGTTTATAAGCAATATTTCAAGAAATAGCACACTAATAAATATAACTAACATAAAATTAATCATTAACCTTTTTTTTATACTTTTCATACTTTTCTCCCGGCTTTCTCCATCTATATCCTACGCCCCAAACCGTTTCAATAAAAATAGGTTTTGAAGCATCATCTTCTATTTTTCTTCTTAATCTTCGAATATTTACATCTACAATTTTCGTATCTCCAATAAAATCCCATCCCCAAACTAAATCTAATAATTCATCTCTTGTAAATGCTTTTCCTTTATTTTCTACAAATATTTTCATTAATAAATATTCTTTTGGTGTCATCTCAATGACTTTATCTTGTTTATAAACAATATGTGCAGTCGTATCAATTTTAAAAGGATAACTTTCAATAATAGTCTCTTTTTTTGATTTCATATCATCAATACGGCGCAGCAGTGCTTGTACACGTAATACTAGTTCTATAGGATTAAAAGGCTTTATTACATAATCATCTGCACCTAACTTTAAACCAGATATTTTATCTAAATCCTGCCCCCTTGCAGTAAGCATGATAATCCCCATTTGTGGAAATTCTTTTCTAAGTACTTCACAGACTGCAAAACCATCTATACCAGGTAACATTACATCTAAAATCGCTACATGAGGTTTTTCTAATTTTGCTTTTTCTATTCCTTCTTCTCCACATGCTGTTTCAATAATACTATAACCACTATTTTTAAAAGTAATCTTTAATAAACTTCTTATACTATTTTCATCTTCTACAATCAATATTTTATGTTTCATATAATAACTCCTTAAACCTTTTATAATCTACTCACAATTGTATCATAAAAATAGTTTTCTCTAAAATACCAAAAAAGAGCTACACATAATAATTATGCATAACCCTTTTAAAAATTATTATCTACATTAAAATTCCAGCTATCGTTGCAGTCATAAATGCTGCTAAGCTTCCACCTATTAATGACTTAATACCTAATTTTGCTATATCTGAACGTCTTTCTGGCGCTAAGGAACCGATTCCACCAACTTGAATACCAATAGAACTAAAGTTAGCAAAACCACATAGTGCATAAGTTAATATTACAATCGTTCTATGGCTTAGTACATTATTTTTTATTAGCTCTCCTAGATTTGCATAAGCAAAGAACTCATTAATAACCACTTTTTGTCCTAAAAGACTTCCAGCTTCAATAGCATCTTTTAAAGGTATACCCATAACGTATGCTAATGGCGCAAATAATCTACCCAATATCCACTCTAAGCTTAAATAATCCATTCCCACTAAACTTCCAAACCATCCTATAATCGCATTTATTAATGCAACTAAAGCTATGAAAGCTAAAAGCATAGCTCCAACATTTAAAGCTAATTGTAACCCTTCGCTTGTTCCTCTTGCTGCTGCATCAATGATATTTGCATCGATGTTTTCTGTCTCCATTTTAACTTTTCCTTTTGTTACTGGTGTTTCTGTTTCAGGAATCATAATCTTAGAAATAATTAAACTTGCAGGTGCAGACATAATACTTGCTGCAATTAAGTGTCCAGCTTCTACTCCCATAGAAACGTATCCAGCCATTACACCACCAGCAACAGTAGCCATTCCACCTGTCATTACAGTAAGTAACTCAGAATTTGTCATTGATTTAATAAATGGTTTTATAATAAGAGGTGCTTCTGTTTGTCCTACAAAAATATTTGCAGTTGCAGACAAAGTTTCAGCTCCACTTGTACCAAGATATTTCGCCATAAATTTTGCTAAGAAAGTAATAATTTTATCCATAATTCCTATGTGATATAAAACAGCCATTAATGCTGAGAAAAAGATAATTGTAGGTAAAATTTGTAATGCAAATATAAATCCAAAACTATCTACATTCAATAAATTTCCAAACAGGAAACCGGTTCCATCTTTTGTAAAATCTAATAATCTGTTTACCAAATCATTTAAAACATTAAATAACTTTTGTCCAGGCTCCCATTTTAATATAAGTAGCCCAAAGATTAATTGCATTGCTACACCAGTACCTACTAATTTCCAATTGATAGCCTTTTTGTTGTTGGATAACAAATATGCAATTGCTATCATAATACCAAGACCTAAAAAACTTATTAATTTTTCCATTCTTTTCCACCTTCCTTATGAAAATTATTGTTTAAAAACGGAAACGTTTTCACATGTTTAGAAGTATACCGCATTTTTCGACAAATTGCAAATGGAAATTTCTAAAATTATATTCCTCAAAATTCTAATTGACAAAATCTCAAAATATTTATATATTAATTTATTAAGAATTCTAATTTATAAGAATTCTAATTTATCTAAGGGATTTTTTTTAAGTACATATAAATTTACTATTAACAAAATCGTATTTTTTCGATATGATATGGTTAAATATAATCTATAGACAGATTTAAATCTGAAAATAGAAAATACTAAATTATTGTTAAATGGAGGTTGCTTTATGATTAATAGAGTCATTTGGATTGTATTAGATAGTGTTGGTATGGGAGCGCTACCAGATGCTGAAAAATATGGAGATGCTGGAAGCAATACAATTGGTAATATTTCCAAAGCTTTAGGTGGATTACATCTGCCTAATATGGAAAAACTAGGTCTTGGTCATATTGATGGTATGATAGGGATTAATAAAACAGAAAATCCTATTGGATGCTATGGCCGTTTTGCTGAAAAATCTGAAGGAAAAGATACTACTACTGGACATTGGGAAATGGCTGGTGTTTGTTTAGAAACAGCTTTTCCTACTTATCCAAATGGTTTTCCAGAAGAAATCATTACTGCTTTTGAAAAAGAAATCGGCACAAAAATCATTGGAAACAAGCCTGCTTCTGGTACAGCAATTATAGAAGAACTAGGTAAAGAGCATATAAAAACAGGATATCCTATTGTATACACTTCAGCTGATAGCGTATTTCAAATTGCAGCACATGAAGAAATAATTTCTACTAATCGTTTATATGAAATGTGTAAAATAGCAAGAAAAATTTTACAAGGTGAGCATGGAGTCGCTAGAATAATTGCAAGACCTTTTATTGGAAAACCAGGCAATTTTACTCGAACTGCTAATAGAAGGGATTTCTCTCTTACTCCACCTTACAATACTTTATTAGATAATCTAAAAAATGCTGATTTAAATGTAATCGGCGTAGGAAAAATTGAAGATATTTTTTCTGGGCAAGGTATTACAGAAGCAATTCATACAAAAAATAATATGGATGGTGTTGATCAAACCCTAAACTATATGAAACAAGACAAAAAAGGATTAATTTTTACAAACCTTGTTGATTTTGATATGAAGTGGGGTCATCGTAATAATGTTAAAGCTTATGCACAAGGATTAGCAGATTTTGACAAAAGATTACCTGAAATATTTGATACAATGAAAGATACAGATATATTATTTATTACAGCTGACCATGGATGTGATCCTACAATGCCAGGTACTGATCACTCTAGAGAATATGTTCCTTTCTTAGCATACGGCAAGCCACTTGAAAAAAATATTAATTTAGGAACAAGAACAACCTTTGCTGATATGGGACAAACGGTAGCTGAAATCTTTCATGTTGAACCCGTAAAACATGGTAATAGTTTCTTAAAAGAAATTATTAAAAAATAAGGAGGAAAAAATGTATGGATTTTTACAAAAGCATTAAACAATCAGCAGAATACATTTTACAAAAATCAAAATTTCAACCCGAAATTGGCCTTATACTAGGCTCAGGACTTGGTGCTATTGCAGATCAAATAGAAAATAAAGAGGTTTATCCTTATAGTGAAATCCCAAATTTTCCAGTATCTACAGTAGAAGGTCATGCAGGACAATTGGTAATTGGAACATTAGAAGGAAAAAAAGTAGTTGCCATGCAAGGACGTTTTCATTTCTATGAAGGATATCATATGAAAGAAGTAACATTTCCAGTTCGCGTAATGAAATTATTAGGAATAAAAACTTTAATTGTTACAAATGCTGCTGGCGCTGTAAACACTTCATATAAACCTGGAGATTTAATGCTTATTTCTGATCACTTGAATCTGTCTGGAGATAATCCATTAATTGGCAAAAATTTAGGTGAATTTGGTACACGTTTCCCAGATATGTCTAATGCCTACGATAAAGATTTAAGAACTAAAGTAAAAGAAATTGCCAAATCTTTAAATATTGAGTTGCAAGAAGGTGTTTATGCTTGCATGAGCGGTCCTACTTATGAAACTCCTGCAGAAATTAAAATGGTACGTACATTAGGAGCAGATGCTGTAGGTATGTCTACTGTACCAGAAGTTATTACAGCTATTCATAGCGGTATAAAAGTAATTGGTGTATCTTGTATGACAAATATGGCAGCAGGAATTTTAGACCAGCCATTAGATCACAATGAAGTAATGGAAACTTCAGAAAAAGCAAGAGCAAAGTTTATTACACTTATGAAAAATATTATTAAATCCATATAAAAAACTAAATTATTCACTATATATATAATAGTGTAAAATAATATCAAACGATAGGAAGTGGATTTCATGAATATACTCATAAAAAATCCTTCGATATTATGCTTCGATAAAGAAAAAGTTTTTATAGAAAATAAAGATATTGCTATAAAAGATGGAGTGATCCAATATATAGGAGAAATTCCAAAAAGCTTTGAGTATGACAAGCTTATCTCTGCCACAGATAAACTTGTTATGCCAGGACTTATTAACACACATACCCATTTGCCTATGTCTCTTTTAAGAAACTATGCAGATGACTTACCCCTTTGGGAATGGCTTACAGAAAAAGTATGGCCAATAGAACCAAAATTAACAGAAGAAATTGTTTATTGGGGAAGTATGTTAAGTATTGCAGAATTAATCATGTCAGGCGTTACTTGCTTTAATGATATGTATAATTTTGCTGATACTGTTGCGAAAGCAGCTCAAGATGCAAAAATAAGAGGATGCATTTGTGACACACTTTTTGATAAAACGAGAGATGATCAGTCTGATTTTAAAATTACAAGAGATTTGTATAAAAAGTGGCATAAATCAAATAATGATAGAATCAGGGTTTTCGTTGGCCCACATGCTCCATATACCTGTTCAGCAGACTACCTAAAAAAAATTATTCCTTTGGCAAAAGAACTAAATACAGGAATTCATATTCATTTAAGTGAAAGTATTAAAGAGGTACAAGACAGTATAAATACTTATGGTAAATCACCTGTAAAACACTTATATGATTTAGGATTATTTGATGTACATACTTTAGCAGCACATTGTGTTCATTTATCAGATGAAGATATTTTGATCCTAAAGGACAAAAATGTTCATGTATTAAATAATCCTGTAAGCAACTTGAAGCTTGCAAATGGTTTTTCTCCTGTTTACAAAATGCTAAAAAATAAAATTAATGTTGCATTAGGAACAGATAGCTCTTGTAGTAACAATAATCTAAATATGTTTGAAGAAATGAAACTTGCTTCTATACTTAATAAAGGTATTACGGGAGATAGCACAGCTGTACCTGCGGCTACAGCACTAAAAATGGCTACAATCAATGGAGCTAAGGCATTAGGAATAGAAGATAAAGTGGGCTCAATAGAAGTAGGAAAATGTGCAGATATTATTTTAATTGACTTAAACAAGCCTCATCTATATCCAAAGCACAACATAGTATCTTTATTAGTATATTCTATTCAAGGTTCAGATGTAGATACCGTTATTGTAGATGGAAATATATTAATGGAAAATCGCAAATTAACAACAATTAATCTAGAAGAAGTAATGCAAAATGCCCAATTATGTGCTGAAAAATTAACAAAATAGGCCAAGGTTATCTTGGCCTAACTTACTTTTTATTTAATAAAATATGGATGGTTGGTTTACAAAATACTTTCTGCGCTACCTTACAAATATCATCCCCTTTAATATCATCTAGTTCTTTTATATCATCAATAAACACATCAATCTTTCTACCCATCATCTTTTGATGCAAAACATAATTTCCCAATGCTTGTGAATCTTCTAGTATTGAAAAAATCCCTGTTTTCATTACCTTTTTCATATGGGTAATATGTTTATCATCAAAATATATCTCCTTATTCTTTATCTTTGTGATACAATCCTCAATAACTTTCTTTGCTTTCCAAATATCATCTTCTTCGGCTGTTGTATATATATATAAGGTTTTTATGAATTCTGTTACATCTATTTCAGAATAAACATCATATGAAAAACCTTTTTCTTCCCTAAGGGCTCGAAACAAAATCGAGTTAGCGCTCTCTCCAAACTTATAATTTAATATTTCTAAAGCCAATTCTTCTTTACGTGTCAATCCATAAAATGTATATAGAAAAAGTATTGTATTTTGTTCTATATTCCTTTTATATGATACCTTTTCAATATTCCTATTTTTTTCTACAGAAACTAAAACATTTTTTTCTTCTCTTTTCTCCCAATTATTAAAGTACTTTTCTATCATTTTCTTTACAATATCATGACTAAAAGGAGAAACTACACTGATAATACATTTATTTGGTATATAATGATCATGATAAAAATTCTCAAGCTGCTCTTTAGTAAAGCTTTTAATAGTTTTTTCACTTCCCAATATATCATAACGCAATGGACTCTTCTTAAAAGCTACCTCATTTATTTTATTAAAGCTATATTGTTCCACATCATCCATACTTGTTTTCAATTCCGATAAAATTACTTTTCTTTCCTTATCTATTTCCTCTTTTGGAAATGTCGAATTAATAATCATATCAGATAAAAGTTCTGTTGAAGCTTCTAATTCTTCAGACAACGCAGTTATTGCTAATACTGTAGAAGTATAATCTGTATATGCATCATAAGAACCCGCTCTTTCCTCAAGATCTTGATTGATTCTATTATTATCTCTTTTATTTGTCCCTTTAAACAGCATATGCTCAATAAAATGACAAATACCTTTTTCGTGCTTCTGTTCATACATAGAACCTATATGAATCCCTACGTGTATTGATGCAATATGTGTATCTTTTTTTATAGTTATAAGTCGTATGCCATTTTTCAATTCGTATTCCTTACTGTTAAAAAACTGATTTGTCATAATTTTTACTCCTACTCTATTAAAATATTCTGTTTTTAAATTATATCATACACTACTAAAAAAGGGGAATGCCTTACAATGTTACCCCTAACTTTTATTTTTATAAAAACATATTATGTAATATACAAATAGAAAGGAGTTTTTATATGTCTAATAAATCATTATTTAGATGAGGATGTAATGCTTTGCCACCTGTAGGTAGGCCAAATGTTAATAATTCATACGGACCTCCTGATTATCCTCCACCCCCTTTTATACCATCAATATCAAAAGCAAAGGCAGAAGGAAGAACAAAGGTTCCTGGTACAGGTATGATTTGTCAATATGCAATCAGGAATTGTAAATTCAAGTATACTTATATATGGTTAAATAATGGTTTACAGTTTTGGACAAAACCTATCTTAATAAATAAAAATTTTATTTATTGCTGGATTTGGAATAATTTATGTTGGATATATCAAAAACTCGCAATAACAGATATTCACAGCTTTATGTGCTATTAAGTAGCATACATTACCATAATATTCTATTGCTTATTTGGTTGACATAATATATATTTTTTTATATAATACTCACTATGTAAACACATTACATTTGCTGAATCTCAGATTTTCTGGGTACGGAGGAACCACCTTAAGGGGTTAATCCATGCATAACATGGTAGGGAACCTTCTATCCCGAACCCGTCAGCTAACTTCGGAAGCAGATTATGGAAGGAGTGTATTGTGCATGAAAACAAATAAGAAAAAACTTGTTGCGATTTGTTTAATTATTTTATGCATATCGCTACAAGTAATGAATGTGTTTGCTAGTGAATATGTTACATTAAAGTACGGAAGCAGAGGCTATGAAGTAGTCAGACTCCAGAAAGCATTGATAAGTAAAGGATTTCTAAAAGACTCAGCTGATGGAATTTTTGGACCAATAACCAAAAAGGCTGTTATGGAATTTCAAAAATCGGTTCATATTACAGTAGATGGTATAGCAGGAAAACAGACTCAGTCTAGACTATATGCAAATACGCCTGTTTCTAGAGGAATAAATACTTCAACAAATCAGTATTCTAAAGATTTATATTGGATGTCAAGAATTATTCATGCAGAAGCTGGAGCAGAGCCTTATAAAGGTAAGGTAGCAGTAGGAAATGTAATATTAAATAGAGTAAAATCAAGTGAATTTCCAAATACTGTTTATAATGTAATATTTGATTATTATAAAGGAATCCCACAGTTTAGCCCTGTAGCAGAAGGAACTATTTATAATACACCATCAGAGGAAAGTATACAAGCAGCAAAGGATGCATTAAACGGCGTACGTCCTGTAGGTAGTGCCGAATATTTCTTTAATCCTGACAAATCAGCCGCTAAATGGATTGTACAAAACAAAACATATGTTACAAGAATTGGTGATCATGTATTTTATAAGTAAATATTTTTAAAAAAGGTTGTGCTTAAAAATAGCACAACCTTTTTTAAAAAAATCAAATGTATTAACATTGATTATATAGCCATATAAACTCTTGTCTCGTATGGTTTTAATACTATATCTGTTGTAGGATCGTGCTGTTTAACATCATAATTACTTAGTAGCAGTCCTTCATATTTTAGTTCTATGTCCTTATACTCATATACAGCTTTTGAATCTGTTAGATTGCATATTACAACAACTTTTTCATCGTCTAATGTACGTGTATATGCAAAAATTTGCTCATTATTTTCTAGAATCAAATAATATTTTCCATATATTAAAACATGGTTTTCTTTTCTTATCTTAATCATTTTTTTATAGAAATTAAGCACAGAGCTTTCATCTTTTTCCTGTCTTGCTACATTAATTTCTCTAAAATTTGGATTAACCCTAATCCATGGTGTTCCAGTAGTAAATCCCGCATTTGGTGATTCATCCCATTGCATAGGCGTGCGAGCATTATCTCTAGATGATGCCCATATTATTTCCATGATATTTTCATGAGATACCCCTTTTTCTCTGTTCATAACATACAAATTTTTAGTTTTTACATCATTATATTCCTCAATTCTTTTGAATTTGACATTTGTCATTCCAATCTCTTGTCCTTGATATATAAAAGGCGTTCCCTGCATCATAAAATACATAACAGCTAGTGATGTTGCACTCTCACGCCAATAAACCGTATCATTTCCCCAAGTAGAAACAATACGTGGTATATCATGATTTTCAATATATAATGCATTCCATCCTTTGCCTTCTAAACCTTCCTGCCATTTTGATAATATCTTTTTTAAATTTACAATATCTAATTGATTCTTTTTTTGAGTATTCCATAAATCCAAGTGTTCAAATTGAAAAACCATGTTAAATTTTCCTTTTTCTTCACTAACCCAATAAGATGCATCTTCAATATTTACACCATTTGCTTCTCCAACAGTCATAATATCATATTTAGAAAAAGTATTTTCTTTTAGTTCTTTAAGGTATTTATGAATTCCCTCTACATTCATATGCTTATCAAAAGATGCAACATATTTTAAGCCTTCTGGATTAGGCATATCTTTTAATCCTTCTTCTTTTTTTATATGACTAATTGCGTCTACTCTAAAACCATCAATTCCTTTATCTAACCACCAATTAATCATACTATAAATAGCTTGACGCATATTCTCATTCTCCCAGTTTAAATCTGGTTGTTTTGGGGAAAATAAATGTAGGTAATATTGGCCGCTCTTTTTATCATATTCCCAAGCAGAACCACCGAAAATACTTTCCCAGTTGTTTGGCTCTTTTCCATCTTTACCGTCCCGCCATATATACCAATCACGTTTTAAACTATCTTTTGAAGAACATGCCTCAATAAACCATGGGTGTTCGTCACTTGTGTGATTTATAACCAAATCAATGATAAGTTTCATGCCACGATTGTGAACTTCTTGCAGAAGCTGATCAAAATCATCCATTGTACCAAAATCATCCATAATCTCCTGATAATCACTAATATCATAGCCATTATCATCATTTGGTGATTTATACATTGGGCAAATCCAGATTACATCAATTCCTAAATCTTTTAAATAATCTAATTTGGAAATTATCCCCTGTAAATCTCCTATTCCATCACCATTTGAATCTTTAAAACTTCTAGGATATATTTGATATGCAACAGCTTCCTTCCACCACACTTTCTTCATCTAATATCTTTCCTTTCCTAAACACTTATTTGCTTTCCATTATAGCAAGGGCAACAGCTCCCTTAACTCCTGCATCTGTTCCTAAAGCTGCTGGTACTATTTTCGTACTTTCCCACATAGCTTTAAAACATCTTGTCTTTACTACTTCATTTACTTTTTCAAATACGATGTCTCCTCCCTTAGAAACACCTCCTCCAATGATAACCATTTCTGGATCAAAAGAAGTAATAATATTAGCAACACATATTCCAAGATAATTTAACGCTTCATTAAGTATATTTTTTGCTAGCTTATCTCCTTTTTCTGCTTCTTTAAACACTTCATAGGCTGTTATTTTTTCATAACTAGATAAGGAAGTACTTAATCCCTTTTCTACTTGCTTCCTTGCAGCCTTTGCTATGGCAGTGCCTGAAGCTAAAGCTTCCGCACATCCATAATTACCACAATTACAGCGTGGACCTTTCTTTTCTAAAGTCATATGTCCTATTTCTAATGCATTGCAGGTATTTCCTCTGTATATCTTTCCATTTAATATAGCACCTCCGCCTATACCAGTAGAAACAGTTATAAACACCATGTTATTCGTCCCTTTTCCTGCTCCAAAAACATATTCTCCTATAGCTGCTACGTTAGCATCATTATCTAAATAAGTAGGAATATGAAATTTATCCACTAGAGGCTTTACTATATTAAAATTTTTAAAAGGAAGATTTGGAGTCGTTATAATTTTCCCTTCTTTAGCATCTAACGGCCCTGGAGATCCTATCCCTATAGATACAATTTTTTCTTTATCTACATTTGATTCTTTTATTACTTCTTCTACAACAGTTATTATTCTTTCTAATACTGCTTTTTCTCCTTCTTCTGCTTTTGTAGGAAGTGTATATTGAGAAACTACATCTCCCTTAAAATTTGCAACAGCTCCACTTATCTTCGTTCCCCCTAAGTCAATACCTATAACATATTTATCCTCCACTAAAATCCCTCCGTTTCTATTTCTACACCATAATGATCTGATACAATCGGTTTATTAGTTCCATTAAATATTACTTTCGAATATTTAATATCTATTTTTTTATTTGATAGAATTAAATCTAGTCTTAAATCTTGTTCATTTGAGCTCCAACCAGCTATTTTGCCTTTTACCGTAATTCCGCTATCATTCTCTTTGGCCATAGAAAAAGTATCATACAGTCCCTTTTCTATTAAATAATCATAACCTTCTCCTTCTACAAAAGCATCATTGTTAAAATCCCCCATAAAGAAGGTTAACCTATCTTTTTTCATAGTGCTTAATAATTGGTCTACCTGGTATTTAAATGGTTCTTCCTCATCTAGCCACCACCCTAAATGACAAGAATAAAAATCTATAACTTCTTCATTTATTTTTATAGTAGCCCCTACAATCTTTCTAGTTTTCCAAAAGGCTTGATCCTGACTTTTCGTTATAAAGAAAGAATCATATTTTTCGATTTTATGCTTCGTTAGAATACTTACTCCTTCTTCATACTTATCAAAACCTATATGAGAAAAATCCCATAACATTCTATATTCCATGCAGCCTAAGCTTTCTAATTCCTTTAGCAAAATAAAAGCAAAATTATCCTTTTTTATATTTTGAAAAATATATTCTCTATTTATAGACTGATTCACTTCTTGTAATGCAACAACATCATAACGTTCTTCTTTGATAGTATTTGCAATAATTTTTATTTTCTCTTCTTGACGATCCTCCATCCATGAATGACAGTTTAACGTTAAAAGCTTCATTTTATAAATCACCTAAAATATCTATTATATTAGATTTTATTATATCCGCTTTTGGACCATATATAGCTTGTACTCCTTTATCCTTTATTACTAAGCCTAATGCTTTATTATCCTTCCATTCCTTCTCCCCTGCAACTAAATTTAAATCTTGAACTGTTACACGAAGACGTGTCATACAAGCATCTACATCTACTATGTTTTCTTTTCCACCTAATAATTTTATTGCAGTACAAGCTATTTCATCTTTTACATTTGATTTTAATTCTTTTGAGTCAGTCTCTTTTTCTACTATATCAATATCATTCCCTGCACGACCTGGTGTTGCCACATTAAATTTTTTGATTATAAAATTAAACATAAAATAACTTATCCCTAAAAATGCTATAGATACAATAATAAAACCAATTAAGTCTTTCGTAATTCCAGCATTTATAACCATTGGTGTACGTGTTAAAAATTCAATAAATCCAAAAGCATGAATACGTAAATTGATTAAATCTGCCATAGCAAATGCTATCCCTGTTAACACTGCATATGCTCCATATAGTATAGGGGATGTAAACATAAACATAAATTCAATTGGTTCTGTAACACCAGTTAAAAATACTGCAAGTGCTGATGAAAGATACATAGATTTATATTTTTTCCTTTTATCATCTTCTACATTCTTATACATTGCAAAAGCTGCGCCCATTAATGTAGCAGAAGAAGTAATTACTTGCCCTATTTTAAAACGAGCTGGATGAACTGTAGCTAATAAATGCTTATATGTATCCATATTTCCTGCAGCTTTTAAATTATTTAAATCCGTAATCCATGCTAACCATAATGGGTCCTGACCATATACAATTTGTCCTATGTTATCTCCAGTTAGTATATCATAGGTTCCTCCAAGCTGCGTATAGTTTATAGGAATTGTTACTAAATGATGTAGGCCAAATGGTAACAATAAACGCTCAAGTGAGCCATAAATGAAAGTAGATATAAATGGTGCACTATCTTTTGATGTAGCGATCCATTTTCCAAAGTTATTGATTCCTGTTTGTACGATTGGCCAAAACACAGCAAGTATAACTGCAACAACAACTGAATATCCAATCACTACAAAAGGAACAAACCTTTTACCATTAAAAAACGAAAGAGAACTTGGTAATTTATTATAGTTATAGTATTTATTATATAACGTAGCACCTACAAAGCCTGCTATAATCCCAACAAACACGCCCATATTTAAAGTTGGTGCTCCAAGGACTGATACAAAATAGTCTTTAACTAAGAGCTTGCCACCTAAAATATTATTAACTACTGCATTAGGATCAGCAAGCATATCAGATGTAATTCCATAAATAGCTCCTATTATACGATTGATTAATACAAAAGCTAGAACGGATGCAAAAGCTCCACCAGCACGTTCCTTCGCCCATGAACCTCCAATTGCAATAGCAAATAGTAGATTTAAGTTAACAATAATTGCCCAACCTATATCTTCTACAGTATGTGCAATGAGTCCAATCACACCTGAACTTCCCAAGAATATTCCTATTACTTTTCCTAAAGAAATCATAAGTCCTGCTGCTGGCATAACTGCTATAACTACCATTAAAGCTTTTCCAAATTTTTGCCAAAAATCGAATGAAATAATTCTAGATTTTTGTGACATCTTCAAATCCCCCTTATATTGATAATAGCCTATAAAATTAAATTTTTTAGCTGTGCAAACGTTTTTGTGTTTTATAAAAAATATTGTGCAACCGTTTGCACAATAAGATTATATTATTTAGTAAAAAAATTGTCAATAAGTTTATTGAGATTTTTCCTTCCATTAAAGATAAAAAAAATAAGAGCATAACATATATACTCTTATATACAAACTAATATCTTGTTGATTCTCTTTCTATTAAATTTGTTTCTATAATATAATGCATATTTTCTATATTTCTTTCTAATTTATCTACTAACATTTTCACAGCATAGTATCCTAATTTTTTTGCATTAATATCTACAGATGTCAAAGCTGGCTTTTGATATTGTGCTAAAGGAGTATTATTAAATCCTACTATAGAAATACCTTTTATATTATTCTCAGCTAAATAGGAACTAACCCCAAATGCTAAAAGATCATCTGTACATACTACAGCTGTTGGTTTTCTTATACTTAATATCTTCTTCATAGCATGATATCCTAAATCTTCTCTAAAATCTTCAACCTCTACGATTATATTTTCATCAATATCAATACCATGGATTCTATGAGCTTGTCTATATCCGCTTAATCGATCCTTTGATACATTTAATTTACTTTTAGCTCCTATAAATGCAATTTCTCTGTGTCCTTTCATGAATAACTTGCTTAACACATTATACATAGCTTGAAAGTTATCATTATCTACCCAAAGTACATTTTTGGTATCTTCTGGCCTTCCAATTACTACAAAAGGAAACTCTTTTTCCTGAAGATATTTTATACATTTATCTTTAGAATGAACGGTTGTAAGAATAATTCCATCTGCTAAATTACTGTTAATATAATTTTTTATAGAACTTAATTTTTCTTCTTCTGTCTTAAAAAAAGTATACATTATATAATATCCTGATTCTTGGGCATATTTACTTATTCCTGTCATCACATATACAAAAAATGGATTCTTAAATAGATTCTCTCCCTCAGTTGGTAAAACAATTCCGATAACTTTTGTCATCTTATTACTCAAACCTCTAGCAACAACATTTGGATGATAGTTTAATTTTTCTATTGCATCTTTTACTCTTTTCTTTGTTTCTTCACTAATTCTATTACTTCCAGCAATAACCCTTGACACAGTGGATGGAGAAACATTTGCTTCTTTAGCCACATCTTTTATTGTGACGCCCATATCTTTCACATCCTATTTTAATATTGTACAACCGTTTGCACAACTTAATTTTATATAAATATAATTACTGTGTCAACAGATACTTGGTAGTATTTTACACCTTTTTTAAAATCGAAAACTTAACTAGTGTAAAAGTCAATAATGCAAAGGATATTAATGCTCCGATTTGTCCAAGATCAATATTCAAAGCAAGATTTATCTCATGCCAAGCAAATATTGCTAAAACTATTCCAACTAAACCTTCACCAGCTATTAAGCCCGAAGCATATAAGATCCCAGAATTAACCTTTTCCTTAACACTGCTATCTTCTCCATCTACTACTTCCAATCCTTTATCTAATATGCCTCTAATAACTCCACCTACCATAATTGGCGTACTTAAATGAATGGGTAAATATAGTCCAATAGCTATAGGAAGTACTGGTAAGCCCAAAACTTGAATTGCAACACCGATTCCAACTCCTACAAATACAAAAATCCACGGTAAATTACCTCCTATAACACCTTCTATTACTAAACGCATCAAAGTTGCTTGTGGTGCTGGAAGTTCATGAGATCCAAAGCCCCATACATTATTAAGTAACGTCAATACTAACCCAATAGCAAAAGCAGATGCTAATGCTCCAATTAGTTCTCCATATTGCTGCCTAAATGGTGTTGCACCAACTAAAAAGCCTGTTTTTAAATCTTGGGAAGTATCTCCTGCCATTGAAGTAATAATACAAATAATTGCTCCTACCGTTAAAGTCCCAATCATTCCAGCATGACCATCATTCCCTGTCGCCTTAAATATAATAGCTGTAATGATTAATGTAGCTATTGTCATACCTGATACAGGATTTGATGAGCTTCCTACTAAACCAACTATTCTTGAAGATACTGTTGCAAAGAAAAATCCGAATATTGCTATAAGTAATGCTCCACCAAATCCTACTGGTATAGCTGGTAACATCATCATCATCAATATTATCGCTAAACTACCTATAAGTACAACTCTCATAGACATATCTCTATCAGTTCTAATACTTCTATTTCCGCCAACACCAGAAGAATAATCCTTAATAGTCTCCTTAAATGTTTCAACGATTAATGGTAATGATCTTATTAAGCTGAAAATACCTCCAAAAGCTACAGCACCTGCTCCAACATAACGTATATAATAATCCCATATTCCCCAGTATCCAAGCTCCTTAATTGGTATCGATGCTGGATACATAATTACATCACCCATTGAACCTATATTAAAAATAAGTGGAATAAGTCCAAACCATCCTATAATAGCACCTGATAACATATAAGCTGAAATTCTAGGTCCAATAATGAAACCAACACCTAATAAAGCTGGAACTACATCGGCACCAATTGCTGCTCCTCTATATCCATAAATAGTCGTCTCTATTCTACTTGGAAAAATCTTTAGTCCATCAGTTATAAATTTATATACTGCACCTATACCCAAACCAGTAAAACACGCCTTGGCCTTTTCTCCACCTTCTTCTCCTGCAAGAAGTACTTCAGCACAAGCAGTACCCTCAGGATAAGGCAATATACCATGCTCCTTAACTATAAGAGCTTTTCTAAGCGGAACCACAAAAAGAACTCCTAATATACCACCACAAATAGCAATAGCAGTAATTGTAATTAGATTTGGAGCTTTCATGTTCCACTCTTCAGTCCATATATATAATGCCGGTAAAGTAAATATCGCCCCAGCTGCCAAAGATTCACCAGCTGATCCTATTGTCTGAACCATATTATTTTCAAGTATTGATTCTTTTTTCAATACTCCTCTGATAAGCCCCATTGATATTACAGCTGCTGGTATTGATGCACTTATTGTCATTCCTACCTTAAGTCCAAGATATGCATTCGCAGCACCAAATACAACAGCTAATAAAACACCTAAAAATATAGACATTCCTGTAAACTCAGGAAGTACATTTTCTGCGGAAATAAACGGTTTAAAGCTTTTTCCAATAATTTTATCTTTCTTATTCATTCATAAAAACCTCCTAATTGATGTCTAAGCCATCACTATTATATACAGAGGTAAAATAAATTTTAGCATTTATTTTATCATAAAGCCATTCATATAGCAACAAAAACGCTTTATAAATTTTATTCAAATTCCTCTTAAAAATAAGTTTATCACTTAAATATAAAAAGGGCAAAACCTATTTTATAGTTTTCTCTAAAACCTACACTTATAAATAAATATAAACCTTCCATTCTTTATAGAACAGAAGGTTTTTTAATATTATTTAATTCTTTTTAATACTTCACATAAAAATTCAAAGACACGTCTTGTTGAGAATATACTTAAATGCTCATTCGGAGTATGAACATCATATATATTCGGTCCAATAGATATCATGTCTATATCTCCAACTTTTTCTTTTAAAAGTCCACATTCTAGTCCTGCATGTATAGCATCAACCTTAAGCTCTTTACCATACATATCTTTATAAACATCCTTCATTAATTCACGAATAGATGAATCTACCTTATATTCCCATTCAGGATAATCAGCTACTAACTTCATTTTAGCACCTGTAAAATCACATATATTTTGTATCCTAGTATTAATTTCTTCTTTCAATGTCTTTACAGAGCTACGAACCGCACTGCTAAATATCAGCTCATTTTCTTCAGTTGTTAATACTCCAATATTATTTGAACTCTCTACTAATCCTTCAATATCAGCACTCATTGTTTGAACTCCATTTGGAATTAGTCTCAAAATACTTATCAAAGATTTTTTTGTATCTTTACTAAATACCTTATTAGATTTTTCTATTTTATCAATATAAAGCCTTATATTTGGATCAGAAGTCTTAAATTCGTTTGAAAATACACTTTGATAATCATTTATAATGCTTTCTAATTTACCCTCATCTTCTTTGTCTATTACAATAACAGCATCAGCCATCTTAGCAATGGCATTCATTTTTTCGCCGCCGCTGACATAAGCAATATCAACATTTATATTTCTATTGACAGCATCTAATACTCTTCCTAATAATTTAATTGCATTCCCACGATTTTTATTAATTTCCATTCCTGAATGTCCACCTAATAGACCCTTTATCGAAACCTTATAAGCACTTTTACTTTTATCTGTATCTTGCCATTTTATCGGCAAATGAACTAAATTGTTTACTCCACCTGCACAAGAAGACAATGCAGTTCCCTCTTCCTCAGAATCAATGTTAATTAGAATATCTCCTGAAATATTTTCAGGCTTAAGATTAATCACACCATCCATACCTGTCTCCTCTGAAACAGTAAATAATGCAGTTAATGGAGGATGAGGTATATCTTTAGCTTCTAGAATAGCCATTGTCATTGCTATAGCAATTCCATTATCAGCACCAAGTGTAGTTCCTTCTGTGGCAATCATATCACCATCTACAACTAAAGGAATTGAATCCTTTGTAAAGTCAAATTCTAAATCTTCTCTTTTAGCACATACTATATCCATATGCCCTTGGAGAATAACCCTTGGTGCATTCTCATATCCCTTAGTTGCAGGCTTATTAATTATAACGTTTAAGCATTCTTCTTGAATTACCTCTAGACCAAGCTCCTTAGCAAAGTTTACTAGAAAATCGCTAACTTCCTTTTCATTTCCTGACCCTCTAGGTATACGGGTTAAAGCTTCAAAGTGTCTAAAAACAGCTTCAGGTTTTAAATCGTTTAACACTCTTTTCATATTTCGTCTCACCTCTATTTTAATATATAATATTTTCGATTTTTTCTAATTTCTTCCTTAACTAGTCCTTTTTCAACCATCTTTCTCATTAATTCCTTAGAAACCAATCTAGAATCCGTTATTTTTACCTTATTTTTACTCCAAAATAAAGATGCCTTCGTCCCTTCAATAATATCTTCAATTTGTTTAATTGATAGTTCTTCTTTATTCTTAAGCTCCTTTATTACTTTTGATTCTGCATTCTTATATAATTTGTTTAGCAGCTCCTGTGTCTTTCTCTGCTGTTTTATAATTCCCCAAGCTCCTAGAAAAGCAATAGTAATAGCAAACAAAAGTACCTTAAATATAAAATTAAACATATCAATCCCTTGCTTTCTCTAAGGTAATGAATTTATTATTTCTTAAAATATTAATATAGGTTCCTAATCTTTCATATAGAGGCTCTGCTTCTTTTCCAAATTCACTTTTCAAAAGCTCTGCAATATCCTTAACATTTCTTTTCCCATCAATAGCCTTCCACACACAACTTCCTAACATGTCTAAATCAATACGCATAACTTTTGGTGTTTTAAAAAATACACGCACTATTTTATCCAATATACCATCTCTAGGAATAATTAACTGAACTAATGCATCTTCATTTATTTCCCATTTTTGAGATTCTTTTTTTACTGGAATAAGCTCTAAAAAATTATCATCTTTTTTTATTTTTCTTTCCATAATACACCTCTATATACATAAATATTTAAAAGGGGATAAAAGTATTATCCCCTAAACTTGCTTTAATATATTACTAATCTTTCTTCAATATAGAAAACTTAACGAGTGAAAATGCTAACATTATAAAGAATATTAATCCTCCAATTTGTCCTAGATCAATATTCATAGCTACTTTCCAGCCAGCTACCGCAAATATTGCCAGTAAAATACCAACTAATCCTTCACCAGCAATAAGCCCTGACGCATAAAGTATACCAGAATCAATTTTAGCTTTGATGCTTTTATCTTCTCCACCATTATTTTTCAATTTCTTATCTAATATACCTCTAATAACTCCACCTACCATAATTGGCGTACTTAAATGAATTGGTAGATATAAACCTATAGCTATAGGAAGTACTGGTAATCCTAGTAATTCTATTGTTACCCCAACACCAATTCCAGTAAATACTAGTGCCCATGGCAGATTACCACCCATAACACCTTCAATTACTAGTCTCATCAAAGTTGCTTGTGGTGCTGGAAGTTCAGTAGAGCCAAATCCCCATGCTTTATTTAATAAAGTTAACACAAGTCCGATTGCAAGAGCTGATGCTACTGCCCCAATTAATTCACCATATTGCTGTTTAAACGGAGTTGCACCAACTAAGAAACCTGTTTTTAAGTCTTGAGAAGTATCTCCTGCCATAGCAGCTATAATACAAATGATTGCTCCTACTGTTAAAGTTCCAATCATTCCAGCATGACCGTCATTCCCTGTCGCCTTAAATATAATAGCTGTAATGATTAATGTAGCTATTGTCATACCTGATACAGGATTTGATGAGCTTCCTACTAAACCAACTATTCTTGAAGATACTGTTGCAAAGAAAAATCCGAATATTGCTATAAGTAATGCTCCACCAAATCCTACTGGTATAGCTGGTAACATCATCATTGCTAATATTATTGCTAAACTGCCAATAAGAACTATCTTCATAGACATATCTCTATCTGTTCTAACACTTCTATTACCACCAACACCAGAAGAATAATCCTTAACAGCTTCTTTAAATGTTTGAACAATTAATGGTAACGATTTTATTAAGCTAAAAATACCTCCAAATGCTACGGCTCCAGCTCCAAGATAACGTATATAGTAATTCCAAATTCCCCAGTATCCAAGCTCTTTAATTGGTACTGATGCTGGATACATAATTACATCACCCATTGAACCAATATTGGCAATAAGTGGAATAAATCCAAACCATCCTAAAACAGCACCCGCCAACATATAAGCAGAAATTCTAGGTCCAATGATGAAACCAACCCCTAATAAAGCTGGTAGTACATCGCCTCCAATTGCTGCGCCTTTATATCCAGGTATAGTTGTTTCTATTTCACTTGGGAAAAGTTTTAATCCATCTGCAATAAACTTATATAATGCACCTATTCCTAAGCCAGTAAAACATGCCTTAGCTTTTTCTCCACCTTCTTCACCTGCAAGAAGCACTTCGGCACAAGCAGTACCCTCAGGATAAGGCAATATACCATGCTCCTTAACTATAAGAGCTTTTCTAAGTGGAACCATGAAAAGAACTCCTAATATACCACCACAAAGAGCAATAGCAGTAATTGTAATTAGGTTTGGAGCCCCCATATTCCATTCTTCAGTCCATATATATAATGCTGGAAGGGTAAATATTGCTCCAGCTGCCAAAGATTCACCAGCTGATCCTATTGTTTGAACCATATTATTTTCAAGTATTGATTCTTTTTTTAATAATCCTCTAATAAGTCCCATTGATATTACAGCTGCTGGTATTGATGCACTTATTGTCATTCCTACCTTAAGCCCAAGATAAGCATTTGCAGCACCAAATACAACAGCTAATAAAATACCTAAAAATATAGACATACCTGTAAATTCAGGAAGTATCTTATCAGCAGAAATAAATGGTTTAAACTCCTGCTTATCAGCAGTACTTTTACTCATTTAAAAACCCTCCTATAATTTAATTTTTTTCTTCCGGAAGATTTTACTTTGTTCACATTATAACAATGAATTTTCTGAAATGTCAAATACAATAAATGCTTAGACAAGCAAAAAAGTTTATGATATAATCTACCTAACGTTAGGTAAAGGAGAGATTTCTTTGAATACAAAAAATAAAATTATAAATTCAGCTATAAAAAATTTTTTTAATTTAGGTTATGAAAAAACTTCACTCTCTTTAATCGCAAGTGAAGTTGGTATTAAAAAACCATCAATTTATTATCATTTTAAAAATAAAGAAGAACTTTTTATCCTATCGATTAATCATATATTAGATTCCTTAGAAGATCAAATCCTAACTTCTATTAAAAAAGTCGATTCTTCAAAGGCAATGCTTGAAAATATATTTTCTTGTTTAATAGAATTTAATAGTAACTTATCTATTATGGTTGGAAACAATTACAATAAACCTATTAATATGCTCAATCTTTTTCATCTAGGACGCAATAGATTTCCTTCTTTAGGTGAAAGAATTGATAATTACTATAATTTTTTAAATGATACTATTACAAATATCGTAAGAATTGGTCAAAAGAACAATAAAATTAGAACGGATTTATCTGAAGAATCACTAGCACTAGAAATTATTGCATGGCTTGAAGGTCTTTTCATGCTTTCCACAATCTATTCTTCATTTAATATCAATAGTATTCGTCAAAATCTCTATGATAATATGTGGAAAATGATATCTGCTGAAGCTACACCTAAAACAAAAACTAAAAAAAGTTTTTTCAAAAAGAAATCTTTTTCCAAAACTATATCTTTGGGAACAAAATGGTAATGAAATAAACGGTCTTTGCTATACGATACCTTATTATATAAAAGAAGCTTTTTATAATAAGTTTATATCTATAAAGAAAAAGAGTTATGCCTAAAAATTTTTAAGCATAACTCTTTTTCTTTATTGGTGGAGGCGAGGGGAATCGAACCCCTGTCCGAAAGTCCTTCACCAACAGCTTCTCCGAGTGCAGTCATTGTTTTTGTTTCTCGTCTTCAAGAACGCCCAATGACAGGCTTTCTATCTGACCAGTCCCAATAATTCCACTTTTGGGTCGAGACACCCCCAAAGTAGTTCCCCACTATAATGACGTTCTAGTCTAAGCCGTGGGCTACTTAGGTAGAACGAGCAGCGTTTATTAAGCTGCTAAAGCGTAATTTTCGTTTGCGTTTATATTTAATTCCCCAGTTTTTTAAGGCGGACCCCAAGGAAAAACCTCCACTCGCTACTGCAGGCTCCAAACCCCCGTCGAAACCTGTACGCCCCCATATATATAAAGTCTAATAAGACTTTTGTCGCTGTCTAATTTCCTTTTGAATACGTCGATTTGCCTCTTTTTTAGCAATATCTGCACGTTTGTCATAAAGTTTTTTTCCTTTTGCTACTGCAAGATCCACTTTGACTAAACCTTTTTCATTAATATAGACCTTTAGTGGCACAAGTGTTAATCCTTTTTGTGTTGTATAACCTATTAACTTATTAATTTCCCTTTTATGAAGTAATAATTTTCTTTTTCTAACAGGATCAACATTGAAAATATTTCCTTTTTCGTAGGGACTTATATGCATGTTATGAACAAATACTTCACCATTATCTACTTCAGCATAACTATCTTTTAGATTAATTCTACCCATTCTGATAGACTTTACCTCTGTTCCAGTTAGCACAATACCTGCTTCATATGTTTCTTCAATAAAATAATCATGTCTTGCTTTTTTATTATTGGCTACTACTTTTATTTGTCCCATGCAAACACCTACTTTAAAAGTAATCTATAATAAGAATCGAATTATATTGTATCATAAATAACATATTACGTCAACCTCTATAAAACAAATTTTCTCAAAGCATTTGCTACTCCATCTTCATCATTCGTATCTGTTATATAATCAGCTCTTTCCTTTACAAAATCTTCTGCATTTCCCATAGCTATACCAAGTCCAGCATATGTAAGCATACTAATATCATTTTCATTATCACCAAAACATACTATTTCCTCTTTCTTAACCTTTAATGATTTGGCTAAATGATCTATAGCATTTGCTTTCGAAACACCTTTATTCATAATTTCAATATTATTATGCCATGACTTGCAAATTTCTAGCGTACCCATTTTTTCTAATTCTTCTCTTACCCTATTTAATAATTTTTGATCATCACTAATCATTTGTATCTTATAGATTTTTTCATCGCTTACTTCAATTTGTTTATAAGAATCTTTAATTAAGCGAATATCAATTTGATCCTCTTCTTTTAAAGTTTTATTCCATTCTGAATACTTTAAAGAACTATAAGCCAACCTTTCTGTATAAAAAGTATCAGCGGTATAAAAGTGGAAATATACATTATATTTTCTAGCGACATCTAATACTTTTAGAGCATCCTCTTTTTGAATATGGCTTTCATATATAATCTTGTCGTCTTTTAAATCACGAACAATCGCACCATTACATGCAATAACAGGTGTTACAATATCTAAATACTTTGCATATACCTTTGCTGATGTATAGATTCTTCCTGTTGCTATTGCGACATGAATATTTTTTTCTAACAATTCTTTTAGAGCTTTTTTATTATTCTCTGAAACAGTATTGTTGCTATTTAATAAAGTTCCATCCATATCGCTTACTACTAATTTATACATACTATTGATTCCGCCTTTCTTTTATATGTGTCGAAAAAAGAAGATACATGAAAGTATCTTCTGAACTATTGTACTACTAAACAAGGATAAAATCAATTTCCTTTTGTGAAACATCTGCTCTTATTACTTTAATTCTTACCTCATCTCCTATTCTGTAAGTTTTCTTTGTTCTCTCACCTCTAAAAAGATAATTTTCTTCATCGTAAATATAATAATCATCAACAAGAGAACTAATTCTTACTAAGCCTTCAATTGTATTCTCTAGCTCTACAAACATACCAAAAGACACTACACTGCTAATAATTCCTTCAAATTCTTCTCCTATATGGTATGTCATATATTCAGTTTTTTTCAAGTCCTCTGTTTCTCTTTCTGCTTCAACAGCGATTCTTTCTCTTTCTGAAGATTGTTCAGCAGCATTTTCTACAATTCCTTTTAATTTTTTAATTCTTTTTCCTGTTAGTTTTCCTGATAAGGATTCTTTAATAATACGATGAATCTGCAAATCTGGATACCTTCTAATTGGCGAAGTAAAATGACAATAATTATCTGCAGCCAATCCAAAATGTCCAGTATTTTGCGGTGAATATCTTGCTTTTTTTAGAGATCTTAACATAATCGTATTAATAATTCTTTCTTCCTTTTTTCCTTCTACTTTCTTTAATAAATCTTGAAGAGCTCGAGGGTGTATCTCATTTGTTATTCCTTTTAGATGATAACCAAAGTTATGAATAAATTTATTAAAGTTTTCGATTTTTTCTATATCAGGATCTTCATGTATTCGATATACAAATGGTAAATCTGACCAATGAAAATGCTCTGCAACAGTTTCATTACATATAAGCATGAATTCTTCTATAATTCTATTTGCGATTCTTCTCTCTGCTTTTTTTATTTCAACTGGTATTCCTTTATCATCAACTATAACTTTCGACTCATCAAAATCAAAGTCTATACTTCCTCTTTCTTCTCTCTTCTTTCTAAGGATTTTTGCTAATTCTTCCATTAATTTGAAATCATCAAGTAAATATGCATATCTTTTTTTAAGTTCTTCATCATCTTTCTCAAGAATATCCGATACATCTGTATACGTCATTCTTTCACATGTCTTAATGACACTTTCATATATTTCATGATTTACTACTTTTCCTTTCTTGTCAATCTCCATATTTACAGATAATGTAAGTCTATCTACTTTTGGATTTAAGCTACACACTCCATTTGACAATTTTTTAGGAAGCATTGGAATTACACGATCTACTAGATAAACACTCGTACCTCTTTTAAACGCTTCTTTATCAATACGGCTATGCTCCTTTACATAGTGAGTTACATCAGCAATATGTACCCCTAAAAGATAGTTTCCATTTGATAGCTTCTTTACCGATACAGCATCATCTAAATCCTTTGCATCTAAACCATCAATAGTTACTATTTTCTCATTTCTTAGATCTCTTCTACGATTTATTTCTTCTTGTGGAATTTCCTCTGGAATATTTGCTGCTTCTGCTTCTACTTTTTTAGGAAAAACTTCAGATAGCTTATATTTTTTAATGATAGAAATAATATCTGTTCCTACATCATCTTTATGTCCTAAAATCTCTATAATTTTCCCTTCTGGATTTCTTCTAGGTTCTGGCCATTTTGTAATCTGTGCAACTACTTTATAACCATCTTTAGCACCATTTATTTCACTTTTAGGTATATAAATATCCATTTTGATTCTAGTATCATCAGGAACAACAAAACCAAAGTTTTTACTGCTTTCAAAAGTTCCTACAATTTCAGCATTTGCTCTTTCTAATATACGAATAATTTCTCCTTCTGCACGCCTTCCATCTCCACCTTTTTTTGTTATCCTTCCAATAACTCGATCATTATGCATGGCACCATTCATATCACTTGAGGAAACAAATACATCAGAATACCCTTCTATCTCTGATAAAATAAATCCAAACCCTTTGCTATGCTGCTGTAATTTTCCTACTATCAGGTTCATTCTCTCTGGTGCAGCATATCTATTTTTTTTAGTTTTAATAATTTGTCCTTTCTTTTCCATTTCATCTAGAACTGCATAAAATTCTCCTATTTCTTGAGGTTTTATATTAAATACATTTGCTAATTCAATATCTAACATAGGATTATAGGCTTTTTCTCTCATAAATTCAAGTATCTTCTCTTTAATTGCCAATATTATTCCTCCAATCATTTATAAATAATACATCCTTATTTTACCCATAATAACATTTTTTAAAACTTATACATTTCCCAAGTAATATATAAATACAGATTACTTTACATATATAAAAAATATTAATAAACTTACACAAATCATATTTATAATATAAATAACAGGAATTCCTATATAAAAAGTTTTATGCTTCGTTTTATGTCTAAACATTACCATACCCATCATCACACCTGCTGCTCCTCCTAATAGAGCAGTAATAAAAAAATTTTTTTCATTAACTCTCCACTTTTCTTTTCTTGCTTTGTATTTGTCAATACCCGTTAAGCAAAATGTGTATATATTAATAATCAATACATATAGTAAAAAATAAAATTCTTTCATTTTAAAAAATTTATCCATTTTTATTTCTTCTCCTTTTAAAAAAATACCATCTGTATTATATCACAGATGGTATTTTTTTAAAATATAATTAATTTTTTGAACTATCTGATCTATATTATTTTTAATACTTGATACGAAAGGTTCTATCTTGTATTAAAGATAGAACCTTTTTGTTTGTCTTATAATAATCCACCAAATTTTAAGAATAATGGTGCAAAAACAACTGCAACGATTGTCATAAGCTTAATTAATATATTAATAGATGGACCAGATGTATCTTTAAATGGATCTCCTACTGTATCTCCAACTACAGCAGCCTTATGTGCTTCACTACCTTTTCCTCCGTGGTGTCCTTCTTCAATATATTTTTTAGCATTATCCCAAGCACCACCAGCATTTGCCATCATAATAGCTACAAGTACTCCTGAAACAAGTGCTCCAGCAAGTAATCCTCCTAATGCTTCAGGTCCAAGAATTAAACCTGTTGCAAGTGGAGCAAGAACTGCCATAACACCAGGTACCATCATTTCTTTTAACGCTGCTCCTGTACTAATATCAACACATCTTGCATAGTCAGGCTTTGCTTTTCCTTCCATAATTCCTGGGATTTCTCTAAATTGTCTTCTTACTTCTTCAATCATTTGGAAAGCTGCTTTTCCAACTGATTCCATTGTCATAGCTGAGAATAAGAATGGTAGCATACCACCAATTAATAAACCAACAACTACTAATGGATTTAAAATATCTATTGTTTGTAACTTAACTACTTGAGAATATGAAGCAAATAAAGCTAGTGCTGTTAATGCAGCTGAACCAATAGCAAATCCTTTACCGATTGCAGCTGTAGTATTTCCCACTGCATCTAATTTATCTGTTATTTCTCTTACACTTCCTGGAAGTTCAGACATTTCTGCAATACCACCAGCATTATCAGCAATTGGACCATAAGCATCAACTGCTACAGTAATACCTGTTGTAGATAACATACCAACAGCAGCTAGTGCGATACCATATAATCCAAAGAATTTAAACGCTACTAAAATACCAACTGAAATAAGAAGTAACGGCCAAGCAGTTGAATACATACCTACTGCTAAACCACTAATAATTGTAGTAGCAGGACCTGTCTCTGATTGCTCTGCAATCTTTTTAACAGAAGCAAATTCACCTGAAGTATAAACTTCTGTAATTTTACCAATAGCCATACCAACAATTAATCCAGATACAATTGCCCAAAATGCATCAAGACTTCCAAATAACATTCTACTTAAGAAAAATGCTCCAGCAATTACAATTGCTCCAGCAGCATAAGTACCTCTGTGTAGTGCTGCTGCAGGATTTACATTTTCATCTCCTCTAACAAACATAGTTCCTATAATAGATGCAATAATTCCTAATGCTGCTAAAATTAATGGGAAAATCGCTCCATTTGTCCCTACAGCAATTAATCCTAATGTAATAGAAGAAATGATTGAACCAACATAAGATTCAAAAAGATCGGCACCCATACCTGCAACGTCTCCAACATTGTCCCCAACATTGTCCGCAATAACAGCTGGGTTTCTTGGATCATCTTCTGGTATCCCTGCTTCTACTTTTCCAACAAGGTCAGCACCTACGTCAGCAGCTTTAGTATAAATACCACCACCAACACGTCCGAATAACGCAATAGATGATGCTCCTAAACCAAAACCTGTAATAATTTCTGGATCTCTAAAAATAAAATATAATACTCCAACTCCTAAAAGTCCTAAACCAACAACAGACATTCCCATAACAGCCCCACCATTGAAGGCTACACTCAATGCTTGATTCATTCCATTTTCTCTTGCAGCGTTTGCTGTTCTAACATTTGCTTTTGTCGCTACTTGCATTCCAAAGAATCCAGCAAGAGCTGAGAAAAATGCTCCAATTATAAAACATACTGCTGTTGTCCAACCAACACCAAAACCTAATACAACAAACAATACTGCAGCAAAAACAACAAGTGTTCTATATTCTCTTGTTAAGAAAGCCATCGCTCCCTCATGAATATATGTAGAGATTTCTTTCATTTTATCTGTCCCTACATTTACTTTATTGATCTTTGCTGCAAGTGTATAAGCAAAAATCAATGCAATAACACCCATAATTGGTGCAAGTAATTCAAAATTCATTTTCCATATGCCTCCTTATATCCATTCATCTAATATAGTTTGTCTTTTAAGCTATTACTTTTGAAGATAAACCAAAATGATAGAAGTTATAATAAAAGCAGTTGCCCCAATTGTGGTTACTTTACTTAATAAAGTTTCATAACTTCTTCCTTTTTGTTTCCCCATAAGTTGTTCAGCTCCTCCAGCAATTGAGCCTGATAATCCTGCACTTTTACCAGATTGTAAAAGTATACTTCCAATAAGTATCAAACTCGCAATAGCTTGTATAATCATAAATAATGCTTTCATACTCACACCTCCTCCGTCTTATTCAACATACCTATTTTAACATAGCACTTTTTTAAAATCAACATGTATTGTACTCTCTACTATCATACTTTTTAAGGGGTAAAAGCAATTTTATAAATATACAGTATAAATTATAAATAAATGCACACAGAAAACATCAATAAAAGGGTAGACTAGTCTACCCTTTTATTATTTCCAGGATCTTCTAAATGTATACTGTTTATTTTAAATTATAAAAAGCATTCATTCCTGCATATTTTGCTGTAGCATCAAGTAATTCTTCAATTCTTAACAATTGATTATATTTTGCAATTCTATCTGTTCTTGATGCTGAACCTGTTTTAATTTGACCAGCATTAACAGCAACTACTAAATCAGCAATTGTAGTATCTTCTGTTTCTCCTGATCTATGAGATACAACTGCTGTATATCCTGCTCTTTTTGCCATTTCAATAGCATCAAGAGTTTCAGTAATTGTACCAATTTGATTTAACTTAATTAAAATTGAATTTGCAGTTTTTCTTTCAATACCTTTTTCAAGTCTTGTTGTATTTGTTACAAATAGGTCATCTCCAACAAGTTGTACTCTATCTCCTAATCTTTCAGTTAATAATTTCCAGCCTTCCCAATCTTCTTCATCTAATCCGTCTTCTATAGATACGATTGGATATTTATTTATTAGTTCTTCATAGAAATCAACCATTTGTTCAGATGTTTTTACAACACCTTCTCCTGATAGATTATATTTCTTTTCTTCTTTATCATATAGTTCTGTTGCAGCTACATCTAATGCAAGTTTTACATCTTCTCCTGGAGTATATCCTGCATTTTTAATAGCTTCTATAATTACTTCAAGAGCCTCTTCATTAGAAGTTAGGTTTGGTGCAAAACCACCTTCATCACCAACTGCTGTATTTAACCCTTTATCTTTTAATACTTTCTTAAGATTATGGAATATTTCAGCACCCATTCTTAATGCTTCTCTAAAAGATTTTGCTCCTACAGGCATAACCATGAATTCTTGAATATCCACATTATTATCAGCATGCTCTCCACCATTTAAAATATTCATCATTGGAACTGGTAGAGTCTTTGCATTTACTCCTCCTAAATATTGGAATAATGGCATTCCAAGAGATGCTGCAGCAGCTTTTGCAACTGCCATAGATACTCCAAGTATTGCATTAGCACCAAGTTTTCCTTTATTTTCTGTACCATCTAATTCGATCATAGTCATGTCGATTCCAATTTGATCTAATGCATCCATACCTATAATTTCATCAGCAATTACTTCATTAACATTATCAACTGCTTTAAGCACACCTTTACCTAAGTATCTATCTTTGTCACCGTCTCTTAATTCAACTGCTTCAAATGCTCCTGTTGAAGCTCCAGAAGGCACGATTGCTCTTCCCATGCTTCCATCTTCTAAATAAACTTCTACCTCAACTGTAGGATTTCCTCTTGAATCTAATACTTCTCTTGCATAAACATCAACAATTGTAGTTGGCATATGTATTTCTCCTTTCATAATTAAAAGTTTACAAGTTTTACAAAATCATCAGGTTTTAAACTTGCTCCACCTACTAAAGCTCCATCTATATCTTCTTGATTCATAATTTCTTCCACATTATTCGGCTTCACACTTCCACCATACTGAATACGTATCTCTGTATAAACTTCTTCTCCATAAAGTTCTTTAATAACTTCTCTAATTTGATATATTACTTCATTCGCTTGCTCAGGCGTTGCTGTTTTTCCTGTTCCAATTGCCCATATTGGCTCATATGCTATAACAACATCTTTTACTTTTGAGCTTTCAATATCCTTAAATGCTTTTATTACTTGATCCTTAACAACAGCATTAGTTTGTCCATTTTCTCTTTGCTCAAGAGTTTCACCAACACAAACAATTGGCTTTATTTCATGCTTTAATGCTGCATGAACTTTTTTGTTTACTGTTTCATCAGTTTCATTAAAATACTGTCTTCTTTCAGAATGTCCAATAACACAGTAATCTATTCCTAATTCCTTTAGCATTAATGGTGAAACCTCGCCTGTAAAAGCTCCACTTTCTTCCCAGTGCATATTTTGTGCACCGACCTTAATGTTTGTACCTTTTGTAGCTTCCTTTACTGATTGTAACAATGTAAAAGGCACACATAATACTACCTCAACATCTGTATTTTTTACATGATCTTTAATATCATCTACAAATGCAATAGCTTCTTTTATTGTTTTATGCATTTTCCAGTTACCAGCAATAATAGGTATTCTCATAATAACCTCCTATAATTTACTTATCCTCAACAACAGCAATACCAGGTAATTCTTTTCCCTCTAGAAATTCTAAAGATGCACCACCACCTGTAGATATATGTGTCATTTTATCAGCAAAACCTAATTGCTCTGCTGCTGCTGCACTATCTCCACCACCGATGATTGTTGTTCCATCACACTCTGCCATAGCTTCAGCAACTCCCTTTGTACCGATTGCAAAAGCAGGCATTTCAAATACTCCCATTGGTCCGTTCCATACAACCGTTTTTGCTTTTTTGATTTCTTTGCTAAAGATTTCAATACTTTCTTTTCCTATGTCTAATCCCATCATATTTGCAGGAATTTCCTCAACCTTTACAGTTTTATGTGCTGCATCAGCTTTGAATTCTTCTGCAACAACAACATCAACAGGTAATAATAAGTTTACACCTTTTTCTTTAGCCTTGTTCATCAATTCTTTTGCAAGCTCTATTTTATCTTCTTCTAATAGAGATTTTCCGATTTCAAGTCCTTTAGCTTTTAAGAATGTATAAGCCATTCCACCACCAATAATTAGCGTATCAACTTTTTCTAATAGGTTATTAATAACACCAATTTTATCAGAAACCTTTGCTCCTCCTAGGATTGCAACAAAAGGTCTTTCAGGGTTGTTTAATGCTTTCCCCATAACACCAATTTCTTTTTGGATTAAGTATCCTGATACACATGGTAAATAATCAGCAACTCCTGCAGTTGATGCATGTGCTCTGTGTGCAGTACCAAAAGCATCATTGACAAAGATATCTGCTAAACTTGCTAATTCTTTTGCAAATTCTGGATCATTCTTTGTTTCTTCTTTTCTAAATCTAACGTTTTCAAGTACAACCACATCGCCATCTTTCATTGCTTCAACAGCTTTTTTCGCATTTGCTCCTACTACTTCTTCATCTGACGCAAATGTCACTTCTTTGTCTAACAATTCTGCAAGTCTTTTTGCTACTGGCTCTAGGCTGTATTTTTGATTAGGTTCTCCTTTTGGTCTTCCTAGATGAGACATAAGGATTACTTTTGCTTCGTTATCAATAAGATATTTTATCGTCGGAAGGGCTCCTCTTATACGAATATCATCTGTAATATTTTTATCTTCATCCATAGGTACATTAAAATCACAGCGTACAAGTACTTTTTTGCCTTTTACTTGAATATCTTCAATACTTTTCTTATTCACTACCCGTTCACCCCTAACCTATATATTGTATATACTCATTAATATATGTAACATACGATTTTATTTTAGTCAATGATTTGTGCTATATAATTTTGAATTGTGGGTTCAATCTCATATCAGATCGAACCCACAAACACTTATTCTATAATCCTTTGCTAACAATATAACTTACTAAGTCTACTACTCTATTAGAGTATCCCCATTCATTATCATACCAAGAAACAATTTTTGCCATGTTTCCTTCCATTACCATTGTTGATAAACCATCAACGATTGAAGATCTTGGATCTTGTCTATAATCTACAGATACCAATGGCTCTTCACTATATCCTAGGATTCCTGCTAATTCTCCTTCAGCTGCTTCTCTAAAAGCTTTATTAATTTCTTCTACTGTTGCAGGCTTTTCTAGTTCGCAAACTAAATCTACTACAGAAACTGTTGGTGTTGGAACACGCATAGCCATACCATTTAATTTTCCTTTTAATTGAGGTAATACTAATGCAACTGCTTTTGCTGCTCCAGTAGTTGTAGGAATAATAGATTCAGCTGCTGCTCTAGCTCTTCTTAAATCACTATGAGGAAGATCTAGAATTCTTTGGTCATTTGTATAAGAGTGAACTGTTGTCATTAAACCTTTTTTGATACCAAATTTTTCATCAATTACTTTTGCAAAAGGTGCTAAACAGTTTGTTGTACAAGATGCATTTGAAATTACATGATGATTTGCTGGATCATATTCTTTTTCATTTACACCTAATACAATTGTAATATCTTCATTTTTTGCTGGTGCAGAAATAACAACTTTCTTTGCTCCTGCTTTAATATGCTTCATTGCTTTTTCTTTATCTCTAAATATTCCAGTAGATTCAATAACAATATCTACACCTAATTCACCCCATGGAATATTTTCTGGATCTCTTTCAGCAAAAATTTTAATCTCTTTTCCATTTACTACAATAGCACCTTCTTTTACTTCTACTGTTCCATTGAATTTTCCAAAACAGCTGTCATATTTTAATAAATGTGCTAATGTAGCAGCATCTGTTAAATCATTGATTGCAACAATTTCAAAGTTAGCATCTGCTTTCTCCATTGCTACTTTAAAAGCATTTCTTCCTATTCTTCCAAAACCATTAATACCTACTTTTACACTCATGTAAAATCCTCCTTTATAATATGTATTTATTTTAAAATTTCTTTTGCTAAACCTTCATCTATTGCTAAAGTAAGATTTTTATTTAACTTACTTATTGATATAATTGCTTCTGCCTTTTCAATTCCAGCTGCTGCACCAATAACATGCTTAAGCTGTTTGTAATGATTTAAACTAACACCAACAGTATTTATTTCTTGTACAATTTCCCCATCTTTATTAAAATAATATCCAAAAGCTTCTGCAACAGCACCTTGTTGTCGTAAAACCTCTATCTTTTCTTCATTTAATCTACGTCTTTTAGCCATCTTATCAGCTCTTCCTATACCAAAGACAAGAATTCCAATCTTTTGAATGTAATCTACTACTTCTTTTATATTTGGATCTTCTGATAGGCTTCTAAAAAGTTCTTTTGATATATTATCGGGCATATGCAAAAGTTTGTATGAAGTTCTTAACTTTTTAGCAACCTTTGCAGCAATTGTATTAGCTTGATTCTCTACGTCTTTTCCTAATCCACCACGTGCAGGAACTACTGTTATATTCGCCAGTTTAAGTTCCTCATCTATCATTTCTTCTGCTACCATAGCCATAGTTTGCCCACCAGTAATCCCTAGTACTGTGTCATTTTTTAAGATAGATTTAAGATAAATTGATACAGCACGGCCTATCTCCCGTAAAACAAACTTATCTTCATCATAAAATCCTGGAACAACCAGTACTTTCTTTATTCCAAGTTTTTTAGCAACTTCTTCTTCAATATTATACAAGCCTTTAAATCTATGTATGAAACTTCTAAGCATTCCTAAACTAGTGTATCCAAATTTGGTGATATTCATTCCCTCTGCTTTAATATCTATAAATCCTTGCTCTTTTAAAACATTTACTTCTCTTCGAACAATTCTTTCACCTATTCCTAGGATACTTGCTAAGTTTCTTCTTCCAATAGGTTCATGATAATGAATTAATCTAAGCATATTATATCGACTAACAAGCGTTTCAATAATTTCTGGAACTATTTTTTTCTGTATTTCAATCAGTCTATCTATTTCAGAATTTTCTTTTTGCTGCATATTCATCTTGCCCCTTTTTCACGAATGCCATATAATGGTTTTTAGGGACTTTAAATGTCCCTTAAGACTTTTTGTGTCCCTGTTGGTGCAAAAAAATATCTAACAATAGATTAGCATAAAATTATACAGATAGCAACAAAAAAGACGTAAATTTTACGTCTTTTAAAATCTTTTTCTTTTAGAAGAAGATAAAATCTTCATCTCATCTCTATATTTTGCAACTGTTCTTCTTGAAATATTTATCCCTTTTTCCTTCAAATTATTTGATATTGCTTGATCACTAAGAGGCTTTTTGCTATCTTCAGCATCAATCATGTCTTTAATCATGCTTTTAATGCTTTCTGCAGATATTCCCTCACCCATTTGATTCGATACACCGCTGGTGAAGAAAAATTTTATTTCAAAAACACCTCTTGGAGTCTGCATATATTTACCATTTACTGCTCTGCTAACTGTAGATTCATGTATTCCTATCTGATCCGCAATCTGCTTTAATGTCAAAGGCTTTAGATGTCTTCTTCCATGCTCAAAGAATTCTATCTGATAATCTATAATTGCTTTTACAACATTATAAATCGTTTGTCTTCTTTGCTCTATACTTTTAATTAGCCACATTGCCGAATTTAATTTTCCCGTAAGAAATTTTGATGTATTAGAATCATCTTTTTCATGTAATAACATTTTTCTATAATAAGGACTAATAGAAAGTCTTGGTGCTGTAGTATCGTTTACCAAAATAACATATTCACCATCAATCTTTTCTACTGTTACATCTGGTGTTATATACTTTATTTCTTCACCTGAGCTAAAAGCCCTGCCTGGCTTTGGCTCTAACTTTTTGATAAAATCAGTTATTTCTTGAACTTTCTTTGTAGATATATTTAAAGCTTTAGAAATGTTTATAAGTCTATTCTCTGCTACATCATCCAAATAATCAGAAATAACTTTTATTATTTGAGGATCATCTACTCCTTTTTGCTTTACTTGAATAAGCAAACATTCTTTTAGATTTCTTGCAGCAATGCCAGGAGGATCAAAAGTTTGAATAACCGATAAAATATTCTCTATAGTTTCTTCATTTACCTTAAAATAATTTGCAATCTCAGAAATGCTTACAATTAAATATCCATTCACATCTAAACTCTCAATAATATATTTCCCAATCTTTTTATATTTATCTTTTAAGATAGCAAATTGCAGTTGAAACAATAAATGTTCTGTCAACGTTATATCCGAAGATACAAACTGTTCAAAAGATACTTCTTCCTTATCTTTTTGATAATTAGGTTGCTTATAGCTAATATCATCATATTCTTTAAAATACTCTTTCCAGTCTACTTCATATTTATCTGCCTTAGCCTCTTGATTTTTCTTTAATTCATCCTCTTGAGAAGAACCTAGTTCAAGAACAGGGTTCGTCAATACTTGCTCGCCAATAAACTGGTTTAATTCTTGATAATTAAATTGTAATATTTGAATGGCTTGCTTTAACTCAGGAGTCATTACCAATTTCTGAACTTGCTCAATATTCAAATTAAACCCTAACCTCATCTCAAACCATCACCTTCTCCCACTTTACTAAATATTTATGCATATAGAACATTTTCTGTAATTTACAACAAATCGCTTCATATTTATATATTTATAATTATATCATTAAACTTCATGCAAATAAAGTTTCTAAAAATTGTATTTTAAATCATTAAGCTATACAAAAAAGACAAGGAACACTCCTTGTCTATCTTTTTCCTTTTTCATATGGAATACCATCTGCTGCTGGTGCATGTGTTTTACCTACAAATCCCATCAATACAATTAGGGTAATGACATATGGAATCATAGATAATAAATGGGTTGAGATTTTCCATCCTACCTGTGGACTTCCTAGATAAATCTGTAATGCCGTGGTTGCGCCGAATAGCAAACAAGCCCACATAGCTCCTTGTGGCTTCCATTTCCCAAATATCATAGCAGCCAGTGCAATATACCCTTGTCCAGATATTAAAGTGGGTCTAAAGTTTGCAATTATTGCCATACTTAATGAAGCTCCACCTAGTCCAGATAAAATACCTGATAAAATAACTGAAAAATATCTAATTTTATAAACATTAATTCCTAATGTATCTGCCGCTTTAGGATGCTCTCCTACTGCTCGAATACGTAATCCTAACTTTGTTTTATATAATATATACCATGCTATACATACAAATAAAAATGCAATATATACCGATACATATTGATCAAAAACCATTCCTAGTATTGGTTTATTTTTTAACATTTCATGAAAAGGTCTAACCAATTTTGCCTCTAAAGGAATTGCAGGTGTTGTTGTTGACCCTTCAAATATTCTTCCTGATAGATATATGGCAAGTCCTGGTCCTAAAAAGTTAATCGCAATGCCAGATATTACTTGGTCTGCATTAAAGGTTACAGAAGCAATTGCATGAAGCAATCCAAAAAATCCACCAGCAAGTCCTGCAATTAAAAAACCTAACCACGGAACCCACCAAGCAGGGCCATATAAATCTGCAAAAATAAAAGTAGCTGCTGCACCTGAAAAAGCACCAATTGTCATCATTCCTTCAATTCCTATGTTTACTACCCCACTATTTTCAGAAAATACGGCTCCTAAAGCTCCATAAATTAATGGCGTAGCATACATAAGTGTTGTTCCTAATATAAGTGCAATATCTTTCCACATTATTTTATTTTCCCTCCTTTTGGAGTTTTTTCTTTGTAAAGAATTTGGTAAAGAATTGGAATATTCTATAAGTCGCAATAAAAAATACAATCGAACCAATTACAATATTGATTACTTCTGTCGGTATCCCTAAAACTTGCATTCTAGCACCACCAAAGGTAATTCCTCCAAACAAGAATGCTGATAACACAACACCAAGTGGTGAATTGTTTCCAATTAGTGAAACAGCTATTCCGTTAAATCCATATCCTTCCATAGCCGACAAAACAGAAACATGATATGAAACACCCATTACATGAAGTGCTCCAGCAGCTCCAGCTAAACCTCCTGCAATGGCCATTGATAGAATCATACTTCTTTTGACATTAATTCCACCGTATTCTGCTGCATCTTTATTATGCCCAACTGCTCTTAACTCATATCCTAATGTAGTTTTAAATAAAATATAGGATATAATAATGGCAATAATGATGGCAATGAGTGTTCCCCAGTTTATTTTTGCCGGACCTACAATACTTTTTAACCATGTAATTGTAATTTGTGCAGTTTCATGTATATCATAAGACGATTCAGTTCCAGGCATTTTTACAGATTCCCTTGTTATAACATAATTAGAAGTATATAAGGCAATCCAGTTCAACATGATAGTAGAAATAACTTCATTTACTCCAAACTTTGCTTTTAAATATCCTGCTATACCACCCCATAGCGCAGCTGCTAATACAGCTACAATAAATACAAGTGGAATGTGAATAATTGCTGGCAGGTGTAGAAAGTACCCAAGCATTGCTGCAACTAATGCACCAATAATAAATTGTCCTTCTGCACCTATATTAAATAAACCTGTTCTAAAAGCAAAAGCTACAGATAGCCCTGTTAAAATTAAAGGAGTAGATCGAATAATAGTTCTTGCAATATATTTAGGTTTTGAGAAAACTCCTTTTATCATAGCTCCATATGCTTCAAAAACACTAAATCCTGATATTTTAATGACAATAGCTCCCACAATTAATCCCATAACAATAGCTAAAATAGTAAATAAAAACGTTTCGTTTACTATTTTGCCAATTATTCTTTCTTTTGTATTTTTAAATTTCATTAATGGCCACCTCCTGCCATCATCAATCCTAGTTCATTTTCATTTGTTCCTTTTGCATCAACAACTCCTACAATTTTGCCCTCATAAATTACTGCAATTCTATCTGATACACTCATAACTTCGTCTAATTCAAAAGAAATCAATAAAACTGCTTTATTTTTATCCCTTTGTTCTACTAGGGATTTGTGTACAAATTCAATTGCTCCAACATCCAAGCCTCGGGTTGGCTGTGCAGCAATTAAAAGATCTGGATCATTTGTAACTTCTCTTGCAATAATTACCTTTTGTTGATTTCCTCCAGATAAAGCTCTTGCTTTGTTTTTTTCATCTCTAGGTCGAACATCAAATTTTTCCATCAATTCTTTAGCAAAACTTGTTATTTTTTCTTCATTTAGCCTTATTCCTTTTGAAAAAGGTTCTTTTCTGTAGTTTTCTAAAACCATGTTTTCTTCAACTGTAAAATCTAATACCAAACCATGTTTTTGTCTATCCTCTGGAATATTACAAATCCCTGATTCAAAAATTTCTCTAGGAGTTTTATTTGTAACATCTTTTCCGTTAATACTTATTTTGCCTGATTTTACTTTTCTTAACCCTGTAATCGCTTCAATCAATTCGCTTTGTCCGTTTCCATCTACTCCAGCAATTCCTAAAATTTCTCCTGCTCTTACAGATAAATTTAAATGATTTACCACATCAATCCCTCGATTGTCCTGTACAACTAAATTTTCAATCTTAAACACAACTTCTCCTGGTTTTCTTTCTTTTTTTTCTACAACAAAGCTTACTTCTCTTCCTACCATCATTGCTGCTAATTGATTTTCGTCGGTTATTGAAACATCAACAGTATCAATTTTTTTTCCTCTTCGAATAATAGTGCAAAAATCTGCTGATTCTTTAATTTCTTTAAGTTTGTGGGTAATCAAAATAATAGATTTCCCTTGACTTGTAAGATTTTTCATGATTTGAATTAATTCCTTTATCTCTTGAGGGGTTAGTACTGCCGTTGGTTCATCTAATATTAGAATTTCAGCTCCTCTATACAATGCTTTTAAAATTTCAACACGTTGCTGCATCCCTACAGAAATATCTTCTATCTTTGCTTCTGGATCTACATGTAGACCATATTTTTCTGATATAGCTTTTACATCTTCTATTGCCTTTTTCATGTTTAACTTGTTTCCAAATGTGATCGGTTCCATTCCTAGCACAATATTTTCTGCTACAGTAAAAGGCTTCACTAGCATAAAATGTTGGTGTACCATTCCTATTCCATTAGCAATCGCAACATTAGGGTTTTTTATATCGATTTTCTTTCCATTTATATATATTTCTCCACTAGTAGGTGTATATAACCCATATAAAATATTCATTAAAGTAGATTTACCCGCTCCATTTTCTCCTAATAAAGCGTGTACCTCCCCTTTATGGACTTTTAAATCTATGGAATCGTTTGCCACAAAGTCACCAAATTTTTTTACAATTTGCTTCATTTCTACAACTACTTCATTAAAGGCAATATTATTTTTTTCTCTAGCCAAATTGATACCTCCTTTAATTAGGTTAAATACTAGTCTTATTATTATACTATATCTTTATAACTATTACAAAATATTTCTGTTTTTTCTATTTAATTTACGAGCCCAGAACTATAGTCCTGGGCTCACTATAAAATATTATTTCATCATAGATTCATACTCTTCTTTACTTTGAGGTATTTTTATTTCTCCACTAACAATTTTCTTTTTTAATTGTTCAACCTCATCTAAAATTTCTTTTGGTACAAGCTTATTAGATGATGGAGCAATATCTACTCCTCCTTCAGCTAAACCATATACAACTGTTGATCCACCTTGCCATTTACCTTCCTTTAAATCTTTTGCTACGTTAAAAATTGCATTATCAACACGTTTCACAGCTGAAGTAATTACATTTTCTGGAGCATCTTTATTTTGGTCTTTATCTACACCAATTGCATATTTATTTTTTTCTTTTGCTACTTCAATCATACCATTGCCAGTATCTCCAGCTGCATGGAAAATAATATCTGCACCATTTCCATACATTGATTCTGCAATACTTCTACCTATTGCTGGTTTATCAAAAGCACCTGCATATTGTTCAAATACTTCACAATCTGGGTTTGCATATTTTACTCCTGCTTTATATCCATAGTGAAAACGATGAATTACATCAAAATCCATACCACCTATAAAACCAACTTTATTTGTTTTAGTCATTTTTCCAGCTATATACCCTACTAGAAAAGCCGCTTCTTGCTCTTTAAATAGTACTCCCATTAAATTTTTTGGTGTTTCTTTATAAGCATTGTCAATAATCGCAAATTTTTGGTCTGGGTAATTTTCTGCAGCTTCTTTCACTTGTTTTCCCATCAGGAAACCGATTCCCCATACAAGATCATTTCCTTGGTCTACAAGTAATTCAAGGTTATCAGCATAATCTGCTTCTTGTTTTGATTCTTGATATCCTGCTTTAATTCCTAGTTCTTTTTCTGCTCTCTGTAACCCCTCCCATGCAGATTCATTAAAAGATTTGTCATGAACGCCTCCAACATCTGTAACCATCGCAATTTTTAATGGCTTTTCCGTTGGTTCTTGTTTTTCTGCTTGTTCAGGTGCCTTTTGTGCACAACCTGCTAGCATCCCTACAACTAATAGGAGTGCTAATAGTAATGAAATACCTTTTTTAAACATGAAAATTCCTCCCTATATTTTTCTTAAGCATTCCTTTTAAACATTCTACGTTTATTTTAAAAATCCTCCCTAAAAATTTATCTCTTTTTTATTATATACAAAAAAACTCCGGAATAACCGGAGTTTTAACAAATGTCTCCTTCTTTTGCAACAAAACCTGCTTTAGATAAAACATCTGTTGCTTCATTTAATTTTTCTTCATTTACTAATACAATTGGACCTGTACATCCCATCCCACTTTCAGCATAAATTCCAGCCTTCCAAAGTACTTTTACTGCATCTTCTAAATCCATAATATCAATTCCTGATATAGATCCTGTAACAATCTCCTTTGGTGGTACTGAAACTTCCTCATCTTCTTTCACTTTCTTATTGTCCTTTGTAATAGATCTTAATATTTCTTCAAAATTTGCATTTTTTGCTTTTTCAAATTCTTCTCTTGCAACCTCTATAAGTTTTCCTTGAGAAAGTTTTGCCGCATATTTTAGTGCATTTGCTACAACTGGTACCCCCGATGCTCTTGATAAAATTAAAATAATCCTTTCATATCCATCTCCTATTCCTGGTCCATATCCATATCCAAGTGCTTCATAACTTCCTCCTGTAGTATAAGAAGAAAATACTTTCATCATAATATTTCCTGTTAATGTATCTGTTACCATTACATCAGCTGTTCCACCTAGTAAGTCATTTCCTCTCATTACAGCTCCACCATCAGAACGCATTGATTCTGCAAAGTTTATCTTATATCCATTTGCATCTAACTCTTTTAATGCTCTTTCTACTTGTCTTGCACCGTCTAAATTTAATATTCCAACTGTAGGCTCATTAATCCCCATCGCTTTTGCTGTAATAATTCCATATAATGCATTTTTTACCATTGCTTCTGTTCTATGGGCTGACGATGTTCCTGTTGTAGTTGCAATATACATTTCCTTTCCAAATCCTGGTGTTATCACTCTTCCCACTGTTGAAACTCCTATTGGAAAGTTATAGTGCATGGTTACGCAACTATGAATATATCCATTATCTAAAAGTTCTTCCATCTTTTTGTGCATTTCTTCTTCTGTCTGTACTTCCACTATCTCTAAATCAGTATCAACTTTTGGTCCAATAAGTACAATATCAAAGTTGCTATCTTGTTTTGCAGCTAATTCGGCTCCTTTTACAAGATTTTCTATTCCATGCTCACTACCAAGAATAGTAAGCCCAACTTTCACTTTGTTTCCGAATTGTCCTGTTTTAATAGCTTCTGCTATTTCCATAAAAGTTTTCCCAATTATTTGTTTTACTGCTTTATTTTCACTCATTATCATCACCCCTATTCATTTAATATATGGGATGCGAAATCTTTCATAGCCTCCGCTATCATGTTTTTAATTTCATCTTTAGATACTCCTACTCCAGCTTCTTCAACTACTCCCGGATTTCTTTCTAATACAACTGATACCCCATCAAATAGGTTTGTCATACGACCTAGGAATAAACTTCCTTTTCCTACAATCATTACCCTATTTAACTCTCCTGTTGTTAAATCCTCTTTAGCAAATCCTATATATGGAACTCCTGAAGGAATATGTCCTTGTGTCGGAGCCCAACCAGGCATTCCATGTTTTTTAACAAAGTTTGGTAGTTCTTTTCTTTCTAGTTCTTTTCTCTTAACACCTAAAGCTGCTATCATTTTGTAATTTGCTTCTGGTACATCTCCTGCTCCTGCTGGTTTTGTAATGTCTGGATTTTGCATTTCTACAGAATATTTGTCAATATCTGTAATTTTCAATCCTCCTCTATCTAATGGAGAAGTAATTAAAGAAGTAATTACTGCTTGTGGAGAAGAGCCTGTTCCTACAGTATGTCTTCCTACTAAATCCGTTCTAATAATTGGATTGATGCCATCATTTTTACTAATTAGAATAGCAAACGCACCTATTACATCTTCTAATATTGGCATATCTTTTTTTACATGGTCTTTTCCATTCATACCAAGTTTTGCAGTAGCTCCTCCTGCTACAATTACTACATTTTCATATGTTCCAGCTTTCACTAATGAAGCAGCTTGTATAAGTGCATGAGTTGGTGCCGCACAAAAACCCCTTGTATCTGAACCTGTGGCATTTACTGCTCCTGCACACTCAGCTATTGCCTTTGCAAAGTTACCTCCGCCCCTTTGGTTCATATCTCCACAAGCTTCTTCTGAACACTCAATAACATATTCAATTTCTTCTATTTTAATATTATTTTTATCAACAAGGTGTTTGAATGCTAATACGCCTGAAGCTTTTACTACTAAGTTTTCAAAAAGTACATGGGAAGTTAGGTTTGCATCTACATCATGTGCTCTTTTTACACACCCTACTAAATTCCCCTCATAATAAATTGCTTCAGCATGTTGTTCATTCACAAGTTTTTCAATATCTTCTAATGATTCTCCTTCTTTTAGCTTTGCTACATCTTCTTTCAATAATGGATGATTTATAATCTTTTTCTTAAGAATTTCTGTAAATCCTTTTTCTATCTTTACTAGGTCAAAAGCATCTACAATTTTCATTAATGCAATAAACTCATCTTGCGGCATGATTTCTCCAAATTTCCCAAAACGCTCTGAAATTTTCGCATTTTTATCATACCAAGGCATTTCATATGTGCTTAGTTCACTTGGAGTCATGTTCCCTATGTAAACTTGATTTGGAACATAATTTAAAACTTGATCATAACTCCTTATATGTTCTGGAAGCTTCTTTAAGTATTCTGAATCAGGATTTGTAATCTTTTCAATCGTCTGGGTCGTTCCATTATGTATAATCATATCAGGCGTGTGTATGAGAGCATAACCAGCACCCTTTATTACAGGATAATTCATTTGATCCACCTCCGTGAAAATTTAATGGTTTCACATGCCGCAAGTCTCTCGCAGCTCGCAGCTACAGACTATTATTTATATATAATATACCATATATACAATAAAAAACTTTTTAAAGACACGTATCATTGAAAAATTACATTATGCTATCACATATACTCATAATTTCAAAGCTTATCTAATTAGTCAAGCAGCTGCCAGCTGCGAAAACAGCTGGCTATATAATTAATCTTCAAATACAGTTTGCTCTTCAACTTCAGTTTCTAATGCTTTTAAAGCTTTTTCAACTAATTTTCTTCTTAATTTTTTCTCCTCTGCTGGATCCAACGCTGGATTTCCAAGTGGATGAGGAATTGCAATAGTAGGTACAATTCTGTTTGCCCCAACTGTTAATGATATTGGAACAACTGTACACATATGAACAACAGGAATTCCAGTTCTTTCTATTTCTTTTACCATTGTTGCACCGCAACGTGTACAAGTACCTCAGGTAGAAGTTAGAATAACTGCTTGAACTCCATCTGCTACAAGTTCTTTTGCATATTCAGCAGCAAACTTCTTAGCATTTGCAACAGAAGTACCATTCCCTACTGTTGTATAGAAATATCTGTGAAGTTCTCCTATTTTACCTTCTTTTTCCAAATCCCTTAATACATCAACTGGCAAAACTCTGTCTGCATCTTCATTTGCATAAACAGGATCATACCCACCATGAGCTGTTTCATGGGTTTCCGATGTTAGATCTGCAAAATCACTTATATCATATTTTCCGTATTTTGATGCACTTGATGACTCAATATGATCTGGATTTCCCTTTGGTACAATACCGCCGGAAGTAACAATTGCTACTTTTGCTTTTGATATGTCTTTGATTGCTTTACCCGGTGCTACATTATCAAAATCTGGCATTGGGTATTCTGTGATATATTCTTCGCCTTTTAACTTATTAATTAACATATCAACAGCTCTTTTTGAACCTCTTTCTTCTCTAAAAATATTCTTTCTTATTCCTCTTGGAATATAACCTTCTTCACTAGGATCTTGAATTTCTTCATTTCTCCCTAGTTTAAGAGCAAATTTAGCTAATACTGGTACAGCTTTTCTCATCGCTGCAGCTGAATTTCCTGTTTCAATAATATAAATATCTTTTTTGAACATATCTGCACCAGGATTTTCTGGATACATTGCTGTTACAACAGGAATATTTAATTCATCTTTTACAGCTTTACTAATTGTTCCACAGGCTACACCATATCTTCCTGCATTAAAAGCTGGTCCTGCTATAAACAAATCAGGATTATGTTCTTTAATCATTTCAATAATTTGTGCTTTGGCTTCTTCCATATTTTCATTAAAATAGGAATCTCCACAAATTACTGTAGCAATAATTTCAGCTTCATCCTTAAATGCAGCATTTAAAGCCATCCCTGGACCAACTACGCCTTCTCTTATTTCTGGTTTTATATCTGCTTTTTCTTCTCCACCAATTCCTGCAAAGAATTGATTTATATAATGAACAACTCTAATTTTGCTCATACTTTCCCCCCTCTCTTATTATTACACGGGAAACTTTTATTTAATATTTACAGAATTGTTCTCTTATAGATGTCATTTCAGAAATGATTTCATCTACATCTAGAACCATTTCCATCATACCAATTTGTTCTTCATAAACTTCTGAATCTACAGCCTCTTTAAATTCTGGTTCTACTACATGATATACTCTAAGTCCTAACTGGACTCCTGCCAATGAACCTGCAAAAGTAGGGTCTCCATTTGTAACTGTTTCAGCAGCTAAACCTGCAGCTTCTGCTTCAGCTGCTCCTAAAAGTACAACCATATTTTCAGCGCCATACTTTTCTGTCATGCTTTTTACCCTATTTTGATTTTCTAGGTCCATTGCTCCTGCAGCCGTTCAGACAAAACACTCTGTTGAAGAAAATACTACTTCAGCATTTGTAGTCTTTAGGCATTCTTCTATAGCAGGACCTGGTATACCATCTCTGTCACCAATGATGATGACTTTTTTACCATCAAATAAACTCATGGTTACCACCCTTTCTATATTTTAAAATTTTTAAACATCTCTACATATTAAAAACCTGTAGCAGACATCTTATTAAAGCCTAACTCATTTGTTGCCCCAGTAATTACTTGAATTTCAGCTTCAATACTTCCATCTGGTCTTAAACTTCCATCAAAGCCTCCAGCAATTTTATCAACATAATCTAACATACCAATTACTTTCTTCATTGGTGGAAGAACTATTACTTCATTTGCATTTCCTCCCGTTACAACTGCATCTGCGGATGCGTCTGCATCTGCAAGAGATTGAGATGCTCCATCACGCCCTGCATATTCATCTGTAACGATTACTGTCTTCACGCCTTCAGCTTCAATTTTTTTACAGTTCATAATAAGGTCTGTATCAGGATTACCAAAACCTTCTTGTGATACAATTACTCCATCAAGTCCTAAATATTTACAAAGTTTTGCTGTCCAATTCGATGATCTTTCTTTATCTGCAAGATATACATTTTCATTTGTAATAATTACACCTACAAAGTTGAAGTCTTTCCCATGTCTTTCATATAAATCATGGATAATTGGATTGTTTTGATGATGGTAAGTTGTATTTTTGTCACATGCTGAAACACAATTACCGCTTAAAATTGCCCCATCCATTACTTCTGTTGGATAAAGAATTGTAGGAACAATTTTTTTTGCATCTACTCCATATACATAAGTATCATGAAGTAATCCTTGTGTTTGAAGCATATAAACATAACCAACTTTTGGCAATTCTGGATATTCAGCTATACTCTCAAACAATGGCTTTGTTTCATAAACTTCTACTTCATCAGGAGTTACATCTTTACCAGCTTTTCCTATAAAAGCAGCTGCCTTTAATCCTGCCATTCTTACAGCAGCTTCATACTCGTGTTGCTTTAATCCTTCTACTGGTTCAATAACTAAGCAAATATTATTTAGTTTTGAAAATGGTGTGTATTCAGCTCCAGGGCCACTCATGTCAATAATACCTTCTTGGAAACCTACAATTTTGCCGCAAGTAACTACTGCAGCTCCCTTTAATACATGTGTGCGACCTGAGCCTACTGTTGTAACTTTGTTGATTACTCCAGGAAATATCCCCCCTGAACCTTCAACTTTTACCCTAGGTTCAATAACATCTTTAACAGGTGTTATTCTAGTTTCTTCCCCAGGTTTAGCTATTTCTACCTGTACGCTTTTAATATGATCATCTTCCATAACAAGGTTGATGATCTCTTCTTTGCTAACATACAATGTTCCATTTTCTACTTTCGTAGTATCACCAAATTGAACATCTGTAATATTTATTTTCCCTAATTCTAGGCGCACAAAATTCACCTCCCTTTATATTGTAACCTGCATCTAGCTAGATATTCCAACCAATGCAGATTATAAACTACCCTACATGTTTTTGAAGCATAGCAAGAATATTTGCTTTTGTAGCATTTTCTTTTGTTACTTCATCAATTTTTTCACCGTCTTTATATAACGCAATAGTTGGAAGCCCTAAAACTCTTTGTGATATTGCTAATCTTCTTGCTTTTGTTGTATTAAGTTTTGTAAATTTTACCTTTTCTCCATATTCCTTTGCCAATTCCTCAACATCAGGCATTAATGCCTTACATGGTTCACATCCATCACTCCAATAATCAACAAGAACATATCCTTGTGCCTCTAAAACTTCAGCTTGAAAAGTATCTTTATCCACCGCTAACATAATTTAACCTCCTTAAATTTTTTATTCTTCAAAATTATTTTCAATATATTTTTCTGCAGATACAGCTGCAATCGCACCATCAGCTGTTGCAGTAACTACCTGTCTTAAAGATTTTTCTCTTATATCTCCAGCTGCAAAAACACCTTCCACACTTGTTCTCATATCAGCATCTGTTATGATATAACCAGCCTTATTCAACTTAATTTTTTCTTTATAAATATCACTTAATGGCTGATATCCAACAAATGGGAATATACCAAATGTACCATCTTCTTCATTTGCATGGTATTCAGTAATTTCTCCAGTTTTTACATTTTTAAACACAACAGATTCTACTATGCCGTCTCCCTTTATTTCTTCAATTACCGTATCCCACATAAAATCAATTTTTTCATTTTTGAACGCTTTTTCTTGAATAGATTTTGCAGCTCTTAACTGATCTCTTCTATGTACAATTGTAACTTTTCTTGCAAACTTTGTAAGATATATAGCTTCTTCAACAGCAGAATCGCCTCCACCAACAACAAATACTTCTAAATCTGTAAAAAAGTCTGCATCACAAGTTGCACAGTAGGATACCCCTTTTCCTGTTAATTCTTTTTCTCCTGGACATCCAATTAATCTTGGTATAGCACCACCAGCAATAATTACTGATTTTGCTTTATATTCTCCTTCTTCTCCTTTTACTACCTTAATTTTTCCTGTAAAGTCAACATCAATCACATTGTCTTTTTTTCTTTCTGCACCAAATTCTTCAGTTTGTTCTACCATTCTCGCTATCAAACTAGGTCCTGTGGCATTTTGTATAGATCCAGGATAATTTGCTACTTCGTTTGTTGTAACAATCTGTCCACCTGCTTTATTCTTTTCTAAAATTAACGTTTTCATTTTCGCTCTTGCAGCATACAAGCCTGCTGCTAATCCTGCAGGGCCTGATCCTATAATTACAACATCATATATTTTTTCCATTTTTGTACCTCCTTTTATTATTCATCATTACTATATATAATATTTAAAACTAAAGCATACTCTCAATTGCACTCCTAATAAGGAAAAAATCAACAAGTTGAAAATCTTCTAATATTTTTTCCGTCCAAAGAGGAGTTTTTTTTCCTTGAATAAATTTTTTTGCTGTTTCAATACTATCCTCAATAATCTTTAAAGAATTTATATCAAGCTTACCATTATTATTTGTTATAACAATTGATTTATAGGGTGTTTCGTTTGGTTTAACACTTCCTGATAGTGGATGTGTCAAAAGCTTATATCCTTCATGGATTTTATCCCTAGTCATGAAAAGAACATCAAGGTATGTAAAATTTTTCGAATAAATTATATCCATTTTTTCTTGATTTTCTTCATAAACTTTAGGATTATTTGTAATTAAAATTTTTTTCACTTTTTTCACCCCAAGTTTTACATTTATATTGAAATATTCTTTTTATAGCATGCCACTTTTTTTATAAATTAAACAGAGACATACGACAAACTAAAGCTTGCCATATGTCTCTGTCTATAACCTGAGAGTTTCTTCTGTAGTAGAATTGCCCCTTCGGTGCTTCAAAAAGCTTTCCAGAGTTCTGTCAAAACACGGTCCTTTTGCCTGAAAATTTCACGAAAAGATAGGCTATATCTTATCGCTTGTCCCTTCGGCGATCTATAAGATTCTCTCCCGCATTTATCATCCAGAGTAATTCATAATTTAATTGTAAGAGTAAATTTTCTGTATTTAATAACTTTTCTCATAATTATTATAATACAAACAATCACTTCTAGCAATATCTTTTTTCCGCTTTTGTTATATTTTTCACACTTTTATTCATCTCTCATATAAAGAATTCCTAGTAACCCTGGTCCAGTATGGGTTCCTATGGTACATCCTATTTCAGTAGTAATTATTTTTTTAGGTTGAAAAGCATTCATAACTTCTTTCTTTAGTTTTTCTAACCCCTCAACATTTCCTCCATGAGCTATACAAATGTATTCAGAATGACGTTTTATTCCTCTTTGCTCTGCTATTTCTATCATTTTAGGTATAACCTTTTTACTACCTCTTACTTTATCAAAAAGCTCAATTTTTCCATCTTTTATGATCAAAATAGGTTTTATATTTAAAATTTTTCCAATTGTTGCTTTAGTAGCGCTCAACCTTCCTCCTTTTTTTAAATATTCAAGAGTTTCTACAGAAAATATATGGTCTACTTTATTTTTCATATCTTCAATTCTATCTAATATTTCTTGTTTGTTCTTTCCTTCTTTTGCCATCTTAGCTGCTTCTACTACAATCATACCACATGAATAAGATAATGCTAAAGTATCAATAATTGTAATATCCTCACTCCCTAATTCATTCTTTGCCATCAATGATGACCTATGCGTACCGCTAATTTCTGAAGACCCATTTATAAGAATTATTTCATATCCATTTTCTAAAGTATTTTTAAATTCTTCTAAAAAAACATTCGGAGGAACTTGAGATGTAGTAGGTAATGTTTCTGATGTTCGCAACCTTCTAAAAAATTCTTCTGTACTCAAATCGACTTGATCATGAAATTCTTCATCACCAAATCTTATTGTCAACGGAAAAACAGTAATATCATATGCTTCTACTAATTCTTTAGGAATATCTGCTAGACTTGTTGTCATGATTTTTATTGGCTTCACTTTTATCTCCTCCAAAAATAAATTTATTATATTTATTGTATTATTTTTATAAACATTCTACAACCATATTAAATTTCAAAAAATAAAAAATAGACTTCTTTAAAACAAAGAAATCTATTTTGGTTTAAAATTTTATACTAAATTTACAAAACCTGTTTGTCTTAAAGCTTCATATAATATAATATTAACTGAATTTGCTAAATTTAAAGATCTTGCTCTCTCATTTTCGACCATAGGTATTTTTATAGAAGTATCCATATTATTCATAAGTATTTCTTTTGGTAAACCAGCCGTTTCTTTTCCAAATACAATAAAGCATTCATCCTCATATTTCATGTCTGTATAAAATTTTTTTGCCTTTGTTGTAGCAAAGAAAAATTTAGCATCTTTATAAATATTAAACAATTCATATATGTTTTCATATACATGTAAATCTAGTAAATCCCAATAATCTAATCCCGCTCTCTTTAGGTGTTTATCATCAATTGAAAATCCTAAAGGTTTTATTAAATGCAATCTACTTCCTGTAGCTGCACAAGTCCTCGCAATATTTCCTGTGTTTGGTGGTATTTCAGGTTCAAATAAAACTATATTAATCGCCATACTCCTTACTCCTTACTCTTTTATTGCAATATCCAATTCAATTATACCATAATCTGTATTTAATGGTATAGTTATTGTTTTTGTTGAAATAGTAGATATAGACAATTTTTCTCCAATCAGAAGGGTCGGTGGAGTAATGTCTATTTTAATCCCTATGTTATAAAGGAGTGTAGCTGTATTACCTAAGATCATATTTCCTAATTCAGAAATTGCACTTTTTGCAATATCATCTAATGCATCTACAGGCATTCCACCCATCATATTAGAAACAATTTTTTTTGCCATATCTACATTCATTCCTACGACAACTTGTCCTTTTATATCGCCCGTTAATCCAATAAGAATTGTAACATTTGGAGCATCAAATGATGCATCTTTCACATAAATTTTTTCTATTTTACTAGGTATATTAGCCATTTGCTGCAAAATATCTCTGCTTGCTTTTATAAAAGGATTTATAAAATCTGCATTCATAAAGTGAGCCCCCTTTCTGCCGATATTATACAAATTCATTGTTGCCATTATACCATATATATCTTCTTTTTCTCTACAATTTTCGTATTATTTAGGAATTTTTCTCTATTTTTTATCTATTGATTGCCATGTATATTTTTTATTTTGTTCTTATCTAGTACAATTTCTTGATTATAAGCTGCATTACTAAAGATTTTCTCAGCTTCCTCTAGGCTTATACCTTTAAGAGTCATTTTCTCTGGTTCTGCTATCCCTATTCCTTTCTTGTATAATGCATAAAGATAATGAACTCCCTGAGGTAAAAATCCTAGTAGTCTAGCTCCTATTGTATCTGTTGCAACAGGATCAGTTCCTGCTATTATTAGTCCAGGGGTATCTATTGCTTTTCCATCAGATGGACCTGTTCCTATCATTGTTTTATCAGCACTAATAATTGTAATATCTATTGGCATTTTTTTCATCATAGCTACAATAAATCCATGTAAATCATCATGTATTCCTAATTTTTTCTTTGGAAAGCCATGAATCTCTGCTGGTGGCCAACTAAGAGCAATATTTTTAATCCCAGCACTCATTGTTGCTTCCTCATGATGCTTCAACTGAGTAAATGAAATTAGTACATCTATTTCATTGAATAATTTATTTATTTTAGTAGTACCAACTATTTCATGATCTAACTCAATCTCTATATATGGACCGTAATTTAAATCTACAAATTCAATATTTTCTTTCTGAATTACTTTATCATATCCTATGTTTGATAAAACTTTTGGAGTAGGATCTCCGCCTGATCCTGTAGCTATATATATTTTTTTAGGTTTTCTTTTCTTTACATATTGAATCAAATACTGTAAAGTGTCTGGTCCTACAACAGTCCCTGTATAAGGAGGTTTCGCTTTTACCCAGTTTGGAGTTATTGCAACAACATCTCCTTCTTTTATAATTTCATTAACAGGCAATAAGTCTAATGCTTTTATTATAGATACTTCTTCTTTGTTATCTTTCATAATTGCAACAATAGCTTCTTTTACTCTCCTATTTTCTCTCATACCATCACCCCGTATTTCATTAATCATAGATAGTATGATGAAAAGATCAATGCTTTATACAATTCGTGAAAAAAATCAAAGCCGAGGTGTACTCCCTCAGCTTCTTTAAGATTATGATTCAATTTTATACATCATTTGCTCTTTATACCCTATAGTTACCCTAATATACCCATTTAATTGTTTATCTAATTCAACATCTCCTGTATCTACAAGGAATGGTCTACCATATAGAGATTGAATTTTTTGTTTGGTAGCCACAACAATAATATTTTCTTTTCCTACCTTTCTTATAACATCTGGACTAATTTGTTGATTACCTCTTCCAAACAAATACCCCTGACCACCAATCGGTGTTATAATCATTTTACAGCTTTTTCTTCCTATTTCTTCCAATAATTCTTTTTCAGAAAGATCATTTTTTATCAATTTTTTATTGTGTATTAAATCTACTCCCAAAAGAGTATATGGAAGATCTAACAATTTCATAATAGGCCTTGTTGTAGAGCCTGGCCCGATTATATAATATATATCTTCTTTCATATTATCAACTATGTCAAAAGCAATTAATTCCTGTGAAGCTTGATCACTCATAACACTTCCTGATTTTTTTCCTTGAAGAAATCTTTTTTCGTAAGGTATCTTTAAATATCCATACAATCTTGTTTTGACACTGCCTCTTCTAAAAGCTTCTTCATCTATATCCATCACTTCTACTTCTTTAATCTTAGGAACACTATCTTGAAGATATAAAAGTGTCAACTCTCCTGCTTTTTTAGGACTACTTGCATAAACAGCTGAATGAATTTTCACCCCTGCAGGAATACCAACTACAGTCAAATGCTCTCCGATAGCATTATAGATATCTATAGCCGTACCGTCTCCACCAGCAAACAAAAGTAACTCCACATTTTCTTCTAACATTTTTTTCGCTGCATCAAATGTATCTTGTTTTGTTGTATCTCTATTTGGGCTAGCAAAAACTACTCTCGTTTTAAATCCACATTTTTTTGCTTCATTTTCTCCCATATCACCAGAACAAGTGACAATTTCTATTTGATCTTTTATTTTATTTAATTCTTTTAGTGTCATAACCGTACGATTAGGAGCTTGGGGAAGAGCTCCTAATGCTCTTGCTTTTTCTAAAACATAATCAGTACCCTTTAGCCCAACTCTCCCTCCCATTCCAGCAATAGGATTTACAATGAGTCCTAGCTTCTTCAATTTATCCCATCCTTTTTATTAAGTAGTAGATTTTTTCAAATAGCTTCTCCAAGTAATTGCCCATTGTTTCGGATCATCCATACCTGATTCATCCACTCTATGACACACACTATTATGTGGTGCAGTCTTAATGATTTCTGGATTTTCATACGCTTCTTTAAAAATATGCTCAAGAGTTGCAATATACTCGTCAATATCCTCTTTTGATGGTGTTTCTGTAGGTTCAAGTGTCGCTGGCTCTGGAACATAGTATGGATGGTGACTCGTCCAGTAATGCATACCAAAATCCATCATCCTTCTTTGTATATCTTCAGTTTTAATACCCGTATCCTTAGTCAATTTTTCTAGTGTATATCTAACTTGCTCTACACGTTGTTTTCCTCTAGTATATGGTGCATCTACACAATCTATTGCCATAAGTTTTTTGAATAAATAATTATTATTAAGCACAGCTACTTTTGCAACTTCATAAAGCCCTTGTGCACCTAAACTCATTATCCATGCATATGCCTTAAGGACAACTGGCGCAACCCCGTTAAATAACCTAACTTTTCCAACAGCATATGGACTATTTGCAATTTCATAATTTAAGAAATAATTTTCTCCATCAAAATCAATAAGTGGAGCTGGTAAAAATTTCTCTAGTTCTTTTATTACACCCATTGCTCCAGTTGCAGGTCCACCACATCCATGAGGCGTTGAAAAAGTTTTATGTAAATTGAAAAAACACATATCAAAACCAGCTTCTTTTGCCCTTGTAACCCCTAATAAACCATTTGCATTTGCTTGATCATAACAGCAAAGACCACCTTTTTCATGTACAAGGTCAGTAAACTCTTTTATTCGCTTATTATATACACCTGTATCCTCTGGATTTGCTACAATAAATGCTGCTGTTTTTTCAGAAACTGCTGCTTTAAATGCTTCAAAATCTGGATAACCATCCTTATCTGGATGAATATATATAATTTTATATCCCATAAGAGCAGGAGCCGCTGCATCAGATGGATGTGAATATATAGTTGTAATGATTTCATCTCTCTTATCTGCTTCTCTATTAGCTTTATGATACGCTCTCACCACAGATGCCATAGTCATAATGGCTTGACTTCCTCCACTTGGCTGAAATGTAAAACGATCCATACCAGAAATCTCTCTCATATAAAGATCTGTTTTATACATAATTTCTAAAATCCCTTGAACAGTACTTTCATGTTGAAGGGGATGTAACTCTGTCATTTCAGGCATTCTTGCTAGTTGTTCATTTACCTTTGGACTATATTTTACTGTACAAGTTCCCTGACCAATTTCAATATTTACATCTGCCCCTAAAGTCATTTGAGATAGGCGCATATAGTGTCTTAATACTCTTGGTTGTGAAATTTCTGGTAGTTTGGGAGCTTCTTTTCTTACCATACTCGCCGGAATCTTTGATACACCGTCTCCTACTAAATCTACGATTTCATCTTCTGCTTGTGGAACCAAAACTCCTCTTTCTCCTCTTTTACTCAATTCAAATATAATAGGCTCATCCCATTTTGCTTGATGAAAGTTTCTTACTTTGTAATTTCTATTAACTCGTTTCATTCATATCATTCCTTTCCACCTAACTTATGCTTTCACACATTCTTGTATTGCTACTACTAATTTATCAATATCTTCTTTCGTATGAACTTCTGTTACACAATACAAAGCACTCTCACCTAACTCTGGGAAATCTTTTGATAAGTCTTTTCCACCAAAAATTCCTTTCTCTATTAAAAGTCTGTTAATTTCTTTTACACGCTTTCCTGTTTCATTAAAATCTACAACAAACTCCTTAAAGTTTACCCCAGTAAACAAAGAACCTTTAACGCCTTTAATTTCGCTTAATCTCTTAACAGCATATTGAGATTTTTGCATAATTGTTTTCCCTAATTCATACATACCTTTTGGTCCCATCGTTGCTAAATATACACCTGCTGTAATCCCCCATAACGCTGTTTGTGTACCAACATACTCTTTTCCCTCGTGCCTATGGTGTCCAAAAGAAGTTCTATCATAAGCAACATCCCCAAATCCATACTCTCCCTCAACACAAGTTGGAGCTATACCGAAAAGGCGTGATGGAAATTCCATTACAAATTTTTCTTCATCACGAGTAGCTATAAATCCAGATTGTCCTCCTCCATAATTCATATGAATTCCTAATGGTTGCAAATCTCCGCTAATAATATCTGCACCATATTGGCTTGGAGGTGCGAGTACTCCTAATGAGCTAGGGTCTACCCCTACAACGCTAAGAGCTCCCGCATCATGCGCAATATTAGAAATTTCTTGCCCATTTTCTTCTATAAACCCTAAGAAAGAAGGATTTTCAAAAAATATTGCTGCAGTCTTTTCAGATACTTTTTTCCTTAAATCCTCAAGATCTAATTGTCCATTCTCCTTATTGTATGCTACTTGAATAAGGGTTAAATCTGGTGCACAATAGTTTTTCATTATTAAGAATTTTTCATAATCCATGGCTTTTGGCACTAATACTTCGTCTCTCTGTGTAATTCTTGCTGCCATTCTAACAGCAGTAGCTGCCGCTTGAGCGCCATCCATAGTTGGAACATTGACTACATCCATATCCACTAATTCAGCAACTAAGCTTTGATATTCAAATAATGCTTGAAATCTACCAAAATCATTATATGGCTCTCCTCCATAAGCAGTTAAAAATTCACCCCTTGAATTAATTTCATCGCACAGTGCCGGTACATAGTGCTGAAAGCATCCTGCTCCTAAAAAATTAAGATTTTCTTTGCAAGTTTTATTTTTAGAAAGTATTCCTTCAACATGTCTTTTTAATTCATATTCTGATTGAAAAGGCTTTGGTAGATTTATGCCCTCCTTAAGCTTAATTTCATCTGGAATTTCTGCGTGAAGTTCCTCAAGACTATTTAACCCAATTTCTTTTAACATCTCTTTTTGAACTTCTAAAACTGAATTTGGAATGTATGGATGTGATTTATATCCTTTTATTGCCATATAACTTCCCTCCTAATATTAATAAAATTATGCAATCCCACCACCATCTACAACAATTGCACTGCCAGTTATCCAGCTTGAAAGATCACTTGCTAAAAACAATACTGCCTTAGCAATATCTTCTGGAGTACCTATTCTTCCAAGTGGTCTGTCTTTTCCACATGCTTCTAGATACTTTGTTTGTGATAAATCATCTACCACAACACCTGTCTGGCGTCCTTCATCTCTAAGCATTGCTGTATCTGTATCTCCCGGATTAACACTATTTACACGAATGTTTTGTGAACCATGATCAATCGCCATAGCACGGGTTAAGTTAACAATGCCACCTTTTACTGCACAATATGCTGCTGCTTGATCTCCACCCTTTAATCCCCATCCAGAACCTGTATTTATAATGCTACCTCCTCCACCTTCTGCCATTATTGGAATCACATATTTAGATAATAAGTAAGTGCCTTTTAATCCTACATCCAATACAAAATCCCATTCTTTTTCTTCTAATCCTACAACCGTTTTTCTAACTGTTACCCCTGCATTATTAAAAAGAATATCGATACGTCCAAACTTTTCTTTTATAACATTTACAATTCTTTTTACATTTTCTTGATCTGTTACATCACATTTGAAAAATTCTGCTATCCTTCCTTCTTTTTTTATACATTCAGCTTCTTCTTTTCCTTTTAGATTTACATCAAGCATTACTACTTTTGCTCCATAAGCTGACAAAAGCTGAGCTGTAGCCAAACCAATACCACTTGCTGCTCCTGATATTACAGCTACCTTTCCTTCTAATGATAAAAAGTCTTTTTTTTGTATCATCTAAACCCCCTCCTAATCTGAACTTAAGTAGTTTTTTCTTTTAAGAATAAACACTTCTTTCATAAGCCTATACTGTACTACTTTTCTTTTGCATAAATTGTGCCAAAAATGGTTTTTATATATTTTTATGATTTATCCTCTATACTCTATAAACTTTAAATGATATGAAATTTAGATTTATTTGTTTATTTAAAAATCCATATAAAAAACCATTTTTATATAGCACAATCTGAAAAAAATGACAAAATATATTTGCCAAACTTGTCAAATCAATTGTCGTATTTTTCAAAATATTTTATACTAAATATATACACATATTTATTTTTAGAAATTTCCTAAGAGGTGATTCCCATGATTTCCCTTGAAGCAGTTAAATCTAGTCTTAATAACATCATTCTCGGAATATCTGATACATTCAATATTGAAGTTGCTATATTTGATAAAAACTACAAATTAGTTGCCAGCACAAAACCCTATTTAGAAAAGAAAGGAAAATCTGTGCATACACCATCTTTAAAAGAGGTTTTGTCTAATGGTAATGTTTTAGTAAACAAACCTGGTTACATGAAATCTTGTATAGGATGTCGTTTTAAAGACCGATGCCCTGCAACAATAGAGCTTTTAAATTGTATTACATTAAAAAGTGACGCTATAGGTGTAATTGCATTAACTTCATTTACAAAAGAAGGCCATGATCGACTTGAAAAAAATATAGATAAATATCTAAATATTTTAAGAGAAGTTTCCAACTTAATAGCTATGATCGCTCTACAACAACATAAAAAAGATGCTTTCATTCATTTAGATCATACCCTTCAAGTGGTCATGGATTCTTCCATGGATAGCTTATTCATTATTGATAGGAATGGACAGGTTACCCATTATAATCATTCAGCACTAAAGTTTTTTTCTTTTTGTAATCTCCATACAAATTCTATAAATCAAATCCTTCCAAATACAATTTTGCAAGAAATTTTAGAAGGAAATACTATTTCTAATAAATATATTAAAAATGAAAACTTTCATGCTTTTGTATCTTCTTTTCCTTTAAAAAAAGGAAATAGATTTATGGGATCGGTCATACGTCTAGATCAAAAAAACACTTCTAAATCGAATAAAAAAAAGACTTCTACAATAGATTCATCAATTTCTTTAGATATGATTAAAGGCAATAGCAAAGCAATACAAGATTTAAAAAGAAAAGTACAAAAAATTTCAAAAAGTACTTCATCTATTTTGATTACCGGTGAAACTGGTACCGGAAAGGAACTTTTAGCAAAAGCTATTCATTATAATAGTAATCGAGCTAATTTCCCTTTAGTTGCCATTAACTGTGCGAGTATTCCTGAAAGTCTTTTTGAAAGTGAATTATTCGGTTATGAAGAAGGTGCCTTTACAGGTGCTAAAAAAGGAGGAAAGCCTGGTCGTTTTGAATTAGCTCAAGGAGGTACTCTATTTTTAGATGAAATTGGAGAAATGCCATTATTTATGCAATCAAAGCTTTTGAGAGTTTTACAAGATCATACCATTGAAAGGGTTGGATCAACTCGCTCTGTCCCCATTGATATAAGAATTATTGCTGCTACCAACAAAAACCTTGAAGATATGGTATTAAAAAAAGAATTTCGTGCAGACCTTTATTATCGGCTAAACGTTATTCCTCTAACACTTCCTCCTCTTCGACAAAGAAAAGATGATATTGAAATTTTAGCAATGCACTTTTTGAAAAAATATAGTTTAAAATTAAATAAAAAATTAATACATTTTTCTCCCGAAGCTATGTATATACTTCAATCCTATCATTGGCCTGGTAATATACGTGAGCTTGAAAATACAGTGGAATACGCAGTAAATATGGAAGAAGAAAATATCATTACTCAAAACAGTCTTCCAGAAAGATTATTAAAAATTAATATAAACATTGAAAATCAATTAGAAATAAAAAATAAGATAAAAACTTTTGAGCTAAATGCGATCATAGCAGCTTTAGATAAGTATGGATGGGATGTAAAAGGAAAGACAAAAGCTGCAAAAGAACTAGGCATAGGACTTAGAACATTATATCGAAAAATTAAAATGTTAGAAAATATGGATAAAAAAATATAATCTAAACTGCAATAAGCGCACGAACCGTGCGCTTATTTTTTATACTTCTTTTATAACACGATCTTTCTTTCTTAGTATTACATCTGGTTCAGATGGAAGTTTGAATAATGGAATGAACCGGTCCCAGCCTGTTATTGTAAGGATTAACATAGATCCTACTGCAATAAATGCCATAAAGTTATATCTTATGATATCTTGTGGAATAAAATTATAGAGTGGATATACAGCCTTCGCAATAGAAACATAAAATAATACAAAACAATGCCATGGTATTAATTGTGAACCATATACACCTAATGCATCAGCAAAAGTTGCATTTCTTAGTCTAAGCTTATACATATCTTCTTCACTCGCTTCTACATTTTCGTCAGTTATTGTTTTAATAATTGGACTAATCGTAACAATTTCCGCTGTTTCATCACCAAATGCAGCATTTCCTATAAGGCAAAGTAACGCATTCGAAAACATTAATTGCTTAACATTCTTAACAGTATTTACAATAAATTTAGATAGTGGTTCAAAAGCATGCATACTATTCATAATCCCTCCAAAAGAAGCAACCCACATCATCATAACAATAGACCAACTACCTGCATCAGAAAATCCAGTATATAATAAATCTAAAAAACCCGTTAAAGAAGTAACTGTACCTGCTGCAAAACCTAAAATCAAAGATGAAAGTATTCCTGCTCCTAAGCAAATCATTGTTTGAAAGCCCTTAACAGCCATTCCGATTACAATAATTAATGGAATAACCATATATACTGCTACACCATTTTTCACCTGATCAAGCAGTGTTACCGCTGAGGGCCTAGCTTCATTTAATGCACCCCACGCCTCTTGTGGAATTGCATTAATAGCATCTGTTGCACTTCCAACTGTACTCGGAAGTCCCATTGATACTCCTGCAAAGAAAATAACAATAGCTGTTGTTAATAAACACAAACCAGACCAAACTCCTTGATGTCTTACCCTATGAATAATCTCCACCTTTTGTAGGCCTGAACTTAATACCGTAGTATCTGATATCAGTCCAATATTATCTCCAAAACAAGCTCCTCCAGCAATTGAGCAAACTGTAAGTACTACATTACCACCAACAATGTGGTTTAGCCATAAAAATACTGGTGCACATGCTGCAAAAGTACCCCAAGATGTACCTGTTGCCACAGATAAAACACAAGTTACCAAAAATCCTACTACTGCTACTGTTTTAGCAGTAACCCCTAGCTGTAATGCAATATTAATAATAGATGCTCCTACGCCAGTTGCCATGAAAGATTCTGCCAAACCATAAGCAAACATTAAAATAAAAAATACAACAACAATTTCTCGTACATTATTAAATGCTTTCTCCATAATTTCTTTAAATGAATATTTCTCAGTCATCATAGCAATAATTGCTGCTACACACGTAGCAATAGGTGCTGCTAATAAGACATCTAGCCCTGTCATCATTAATCCAGCAAGCACAAAGATCGGCGAAATTTTCAATAGTGCCATATACATCCTCCTTTTCTATTTTCTTTATCTTTTTATGTTTTCCCTTATTAAAACAACAACAAATACCTCCTTTCTTTCTTGTTTTTTAATGTTTTGAATATTCATTATTTTGTTTTGCATAGATTATGCCAGTTTTTTTGGTCCTCAAAATTCTTTTTTAATATAAATTCTGTCCATGTCACCGTCTTATTTTTAATATTTTATACATGCTATTAAAATAGCTTTTTATTTTGTAAAATATTTTTCTTTTATTTTTTAAGTATTTACCATGCTGTTTTTATGTCAATTTTGGCAAATTTTTGCCATCATTTTCAGTGTTTTTATAGAAAAACTAGGAAAATTTTTTATCAAACTTATTGTATACAAGATAAAAATATGATACTATTATTTTTGTAGTTCATGTATGAAGTACATTTGTCTTTAAATAGCGTACAATAAATATATTTAACAAACTCAATGGTAGGAGGAAAAAAAAATGAACTGTATAAAAATAGGCATATTAGGTCTAGGTAATGTTGGTAAAGGAGTATGGAATATTATAGAAGAGAATAAAAATAAAATCGATAATTATCTAGGTAGCAACCTAGAAATCAAAAAAATTCTCGTTAGGGATATTCATAAAAACAGAGGAATTGCTATACCTCAAGAAAAATTAACTACTAATCCTTTAGAAATTATTCAAGATCCCGAAATTGATATTATCATTGAAGTAATAGGAGGAATTGATACTGCGTTTGAATATATAAAACAAGCCTTTGAAAATGGAAAACATGTTGTCACAGCGAATAAAGCTGTAATTGCAACACATGGAAACAAGCTTCGTGCTTTAGCACAAAGATATGGTGTAGAACTAAGATATGAAGCTAGTGTAGGTGGAGGAATTCCTATTATCAATACATTAACACAAAGCCTATCTGCAAATAAGATAGATGAACTTGTAGGAATTATTAACGGAACAACAAACTATATTCTTACACAAATGAGTGATTTTGGAATGGATTTTGATGACGCTTTAAAATTAGCACAAGAAAAAGGCTATGCTGAAGCTGATCCAACATCTGATATTGAAGGAGAAGATGTAGCTTTTAAACTTTCAATTTTAATTGCTGTTGCTTTTGGAATCCATATTGAACCCCACGAAATTCCAAGAGAAGGTATTACAAAAATTTCAAAAAAAGATATTGAATATGCATCTCAATTAGGATATAAAATAAAACTTTTTGCTACAGCAAAGAAATTTGATAATAATTTTGAATTCCATGTACACCCAACATTAGTACCTTCAAATCATCCATTAGCCTCTGTAAGCAATGAATTTAATGCACTATTCATACGTGGAAACGCCGTAGGTGAACTTATGCTATATGGAAAAGGAGCAGGTTCTATGCCGACAGGAAGTGCGGTAATGGGGGATATTTTAGAAATTGGAAAGATTATTGGAACTAATTATAAATCTACACCGTTAGATGTTGTAAGTGAAAAACACTTAAATATTATTGGGGAAGGAATTAGTCAATACTATATACACACAGAAGTCATCGATGAACCAGGTGTTCTAGGAAAAATAGCATCCACATTTGGAAAATATGGAATAAGCTTAGAATCTGTCGTTCAAAGAGGAAGAGGAAATTCTACTGTTCCCCTTGTATTTATTACTCATGAAATAGAACGCAAACAATTAGATAAAGCATTAGAAGAGATTCAAAATAATAATATAATAAATAAAGTTGCAAGTATATTAAGAGTAGAAAATCTTTAAATAACTTTTTAACAAACCAATTATTTATAATCAAAAATTAAAGCGACTAAGTATTTTCAACTTAGTCGCTCAATCCAATTATAATATAACCTCTATTTCTGTCCCCTCTCCTAGTATACTTCTTATTTTTATATCTCCACCATGTGCCTTTACTATTTCCTTAGCTATAGCCATTCCAAGTCCAGAACCTTTATGTCTTTTACCAGTATTTGTCCCTCTGTAATATCTATCAAAAATATACTTAAGTTCTTCTGATTTTATTCCCTTTCCATTGTCTTTTACAAATATGTGTACTTTTTCATCTTTAATAAGCTTAACTTCTATTTTTACCTTAGCATCATTGTGAATAAGAGCATTATATAAAAGATTGCTAATTACCCTTTTTATTAAAATGCCATCTATTTCCTTTAAAATAATATTTTCCACAGAAATAAAATGGATATTTCTATCGCTATAATTAGGATCATTTAATAGATCAATAATAGTTTCTCTAACTAATTTTACTAAGTTGATTTCTTTTTTATTAATAATAGAAGTTTTATTTTTAAGTTTTGTGGCTAAATTTAAATCATCAACAAGCTCTTTTATATAATTGGCTTTTTGATGAATGATTTCTGCGTATGCTTTAATTTCTTCATTAGAAAATTCATAGTCATCATCACTTAAAATCTCTGCATATCCCTTAATAGATGCTAAAGGAGTTTTTATATCGTGGGATATATTTGCAATCCAGTCCTCCCTCATCTTATCTAGCTTCATACGTTCTCTTTTATTGCTTTTAAGTATATCTGAAAGGATATTTAAATTATGATAAACATCACTATATACTCCCTTTGGAGCGTAATAAATATCGTACTCTCCCTCTCCTAATTTTTCTACCCCACTAATAATATCACCTAAAGGTTTTGTAAGCCTTCTGCTAAATAAATATCCAAAAAATAAAGCAATTATAGCATCAATTACAAGCACAATTATAGTTATCTTTTTTATAAAAATTCTCATTTCATCTATATTATAAGTTAAAACTTTTTTATCAACTTTTTGCATAGGAAACCCAATAATATAAGTATATTGTATATCTCCAATCGTTTTTTCCCCTATAAATATGGTTGATGGAGCACCTATTCCACCTCTATATTTATAACCATTAACAATCTGAAAAGGTGTATATTTAGTAAATGCATTTTCTGGTCTTTTATAACTATATACCTCTTTCCCGTTTTCATCTAAAATTTGTATCCACGTTTTCTTACGATCCAATACTTTCTTCCCCTCATAACTTACATACACATTTTTTCCACTACTTACTACATAACTATGAAAATTCCTTACAAAATCTTCTGGCCCAAGTTGCTCTAAAAGCTTATTGTCTTGATTATTTATAGTATTTCCTATAAATAGTGCTATAATAGAAACTATATTTATAATAATCACTATAATTACTACTGAAATTACAGTGAATACAAACCTTAAAGTTAACCTCCATTTCATTTCCTACTCATCCTTTACCACTAGCTTATATCCAAGACCTTTAACATTTATAATGTATTTAGGCTTTGATGGATTCTCCTCTATTTTCTCCCTAAGTCTTCTTATATGTACCATTATTGTATTATCAAAACCTATATAATCTTCTCCCCATACCTCATTACAAATTCTCTCTTTGCTAATAATTTGATTAGGATGCTTTGCCATATATAAAAACAATTTTAACTCCTTAGGCTTAAGGTCAAGAATTATCCCATTCTTTTTGACTTCTAGTTTTTCCTCATTTATTTCAAAAGAACCAAAAGATATGTTCTTATCCTCATTTGAATTTATAGAATTTTTTCTTAGGTGTGCCTTAACCCTATAAGCTACCTCTTTTGGGCTAAAAGGTTTTGTTACATAATCATCTCCTCCTAAAGCAAACCCAAGTATTTTATCCATTTCTTCTGATTTTGCAGATAAAAATAAAATTGGAACCATAGAGCTTTCCCTAATTTTCTTACAAACCTCATAGCCTTCTTTATCTGGAAGCATTATATCTAAAAGGATAATATCTGGCTTTAAAGATTTAAACAACTTTAATCCCTGTTCTCCTGTTTCTGCTGTATATATTTTTTTAAACCCTTCCTTAGTTAATACTGTTGATAATAATTTTAATATATCTTTTTCATCATCTACAATCAATATTTTCTTTTCCTTTACTAGTGTTTCCATCATTCACCCTCCTAAAAAACTACGCTTCCCAAAATTTCTAAAATCCACTACCATTTTAGTTGCAGTTTATAGTATTTTCTTATTTTTTAATAGTACAGCAAAAAACCTGATATTTTTTATTCAGGTTTTTTCATATATAATCCAGTAGAAAATGATTATAAACTTACCTCTTTTTTGATTGCTTTTGCAGGACATGTTTTAATACAATCTCCACATCTAATACACTCTATACTATTAGGATTTTTATAAATTTCTATATTCATATTACACTTTCTTACACAATCATTACAGTTTGTACACATATTTTTATCTATTTTAAATTTATAAAAACTTATAGGATTAAATAATCCATAGAGTGCACCTAAAGGACACAGATATCTACAGAATGACCTGTATATAAATATTGAAGTTACAGTAATCCCAACTAAAATAAACATTTTCCATACAAATAAAAGTCCAATAATTTCTCTTAAAGATTCATTGAATAATACTAAGGGTATTCCACCTTCTAAAATACCTGCTGGACATATATACTCACAGAAATAAGGTGGACTCATTCCAAATTCATTTACTAAAAATATTGGTAATAATATTACAAAGATAACCAAAACAACATATTTAAAATACTTTAATACATTATTTATTTTTTTATTAACTTTAATCTTTTTGAATGGTATTTTGTAAAGTAAGTCCTGAAATAATCCAAAAGGACATAACCACCCACAAATAAATCTACCAAATATTATTCCCATTAAAGAAATAAAACCTACTATATATAATGAAATATTATATTTTATACTTCCTATAACCGCCTGCATAGAACCAATAGGACAAGATCCTATGGCTCCAGGACAAGAATAACAATTAAGTCCTGGAACACATACATTTTTAATAGGCCCCTTATATATGCTTTTTTCAAAAAAACCACTTATATTCGCATTATTAATTATAGTAGCAATTATTTGAGATAATCTTCTTTTATCCAATTCCTATACACTCCAAACATACATTTACTGCTTTTCTAAAAACAATGCTTACTTCTTTTCTATATATACCTCCAGCTATAAAACTTATACTTATAAATAGAATTCTATACTTCCATAGCCTTTCTTCCATATTTCTCACTCCGTTATTTTAAACTTTCTAATCTTTCATATATTTCTTTCTTGTATTCTTCTTTGCTACGACTACCCACTATAGTTTTACCAACCGTATTCCCTTTCTTGTCAACAAATATAGTTGTTGGAACTCCTGATATGTCTTTTAATACACCTTCTATTAATTTTTCATCAGGGATTATATTCACAAATTTTGCACCTTTTTTCTCAAGTATTTCTTTTGCAAGTGCTTCATTTTCCTCATCAGGTGTATCAAAAACAATACCAATTACATTTATATTTTCTTCTTTTACTTCATCATAAAGCATTTGAATATCAGGCATTTCTTCAATACAAGGTCCACAGTATGTTGCCCATATATTTACCATTGTAAGTTCATAATCTTTAAATATACTACTGTCTATTTCTTTTCCATCAATGGTTTTTGTTTTAAATTCTATATTTTGATAACCAGCCATTTTTTCACTTGGATCAATTGGTGTAAATAATTTTATATTCTTCTTAAATTCCTCAATACCCTCTCGAACTTCTTTAAATTCTTTCTTTTCTTCCTCAGATAACCCACTTTCATCATATTCATCATTATATAATAGATAACATTCTAAATTATCTTTTTCTGCTACTTTTTCATGATATTTATACTGTAGGAAAACTTTTTCTTTTCTTTCTATGTTTTCTTTTGGCCCGTTCTTCTCTTTACTTTTATCAAGTACTATAATGTTAAAGAAATCTTTTGCTTTATTCTGATATTTTTCGAATATCTTTGTTTGTCCTTCCTCAGTTTTTGCATTTTGAGCTTCTTCAGTTAATTCTCTAATAAATTCAGTTGGTACAAACTCATACGGAATTTGCGCTACTATATAATCTACTCCATATTTTCCAGGCACTACACAAACTGGAGATATACCTCCTTTTTCAGCCCATACTTCTGGTATATAATATTCCAATCCAAGTTCATCAAATCTCATTTTTTTACCTTTTAAAACTTCATCATTACTTTCTGTTTGTTGTATTTTATTTTTATTCTGAGTATTTGCAATATTATCTACAGATTTATCACAAGCTACAGTTAATATACTAACTACTACTGCCATAAGAATTACTAAAGATTTTTTTTTCATATCCATTCCTCCCATAAACTTAATTATTTTTTTACTATTCCTTTGTAAAAGCCTTCAAAGTAAATTTAGGTAGTAACATAAGTCCCGTTGTATATAGTAATATAAGGATAATTGGTACTATTGCTGGCACTTTGTATCTTATCAGCTGACAACTCATCATTCCCCAAAGTGGTGTGAAAGCTAGATATTTTACTAATCCAATATGTTTTAAAAATCCTTCCAGTACATATGGTAGTCCCATAATAAGCCCACCAAATATAAAAGGCACTGCTGCTGTCTTACTTATAGCAGATATGAATAATCCTAATTGTGCAAAGAAAAAAGAACCCATTATTATTGTTATAATCATGATTAAAATCATTTGAAGTACAGTCGCATCTGATCCACTATTTCCAAAATACCAAAGACTTTTCAAAGGTAAATCTAATCCAGCAAATTTATGCTTTATTAAAGCAGATAAACACACTGTTAGAAAAATTGAAAGATTTACTAAAGAAGCTGAAATTCCAGCAGCTACTGATTTAGTTAACACAATTTTTCGTTTACCGTTTTTCGTTGTTTTTATTAATCCTGCCATATTTGAGCTATATTCTAAAGTATAAGCTCCTGAAAATATCATAAACATCATAAATCCCATCAAAGGAACTAGTCCATATCCTTTACTGAATATATCTGCATAAGTTTCTTCTATTGAGAAAGCTCTTATTGAAACAAAGCTTAAAAACAATACGCCGATCCAAAGAATGAATATTCTTTTTCTAAAAAGCATTTTTCTAAATTCTAATCTTATAAGTGTTCCCATATGTTACATCTCCTTTGTATTTTCCAAATCAAAGTAGAACATATAAACATCCTCAAATTTTGGTTCTACTGCTTTTGTTTCTTTATATTGAGGCACATTATCGCTTATAATTCTAAGCTCTACATCATTAACTCCACGTTGAATATTTACTACTTTATACTTATTCTGTATTTCATAAACCTCATTTTCACTATCAGTTTTTATTCTATAAACTTTACCTTCCATGCCTAGAAGTATATCTTTATGGCTTCCCTTCATAAGAATAGCTCCATCTTTTATCATAATCGTTTCCTTCGCTATAGATTCTATATCTGAAATAATATGAGTAGATAATATGATGATTTTTTCCTTAGACATTTGTGAAATAAGATTTCTAAATCTTGCTCTTTCTTGAGGATCAAGTCCTGCTGTTGGCTCATCTAAAACTAAAATCTTAGGATCATTTAATAAAGCTTGTGCAATTCCAACTCTTCTTTTCATTCCCCCTGAAAACTTACCAACTGCCTTATTTCTCACTTCGTATAATCCTACAAGCTTTAAAAGCTTATCTATTTTTTTCCTAGCATATTTCCCACTCAATCCTTTTAAAGCTGCTACATACTGTAAAAATTGTTTTGCAGAAAAGTTTTTATATACCCCAAAATCCTGTGGAAGATAGCCTATTAAATCTCTATACTTCTCATCTAACTCTTTTATATTCTTACCATTGTAGATAATTTCTCCCTTTGAAGGCTCTATTAAAGTTGTTATTTGCTTCATCAATGTAGTTTTTCCTGCGCCATTTGGTCCTAAAAGTCCATATACACCATTTTCAAAAGTGATTGTTATATTACTATTTGCATTTTTTGTTCCATAAGTTTTTGTTAAATTTTTTAATTCAAGTTTATTCATCCATCATTCCTCCTCAAATTATTTAGTTAAAATCTTTTTAAATGTAAATACACAAAGAATTACTCCTATAAATATTGATCCTATTAAAATCCCATTACATAAGTTTATAAGATCTAAATTTTTTCCCAAAATATAAACATCTCCAGCATATATTCCTACAAACTGATCTGGATAAAATATTAAATCTATATAATTTACTTTACTTAATATGTTTAATAATGCATTAGGTAAAAATCTAATAAGTGTACAAACTTTACCAACCCCTATGAACATTAAAACTGCACTTATAGATGACAAAGAACTGCTTGAAATAAATGAGAAAAAACTTGAGAATATAGATATACTAATGAATATCAATAGCATCGTTCCAACCTTAAGAAGTAAATACTCATTGATTGTAAAAGCTCTCTTAAGAAAAAGGCTATTCTTCACTATTCTAAAGGCTCCAAGTCCTCCGTTTACTGGTTTTCCACACTGAACAAAGGTAACTAAAGATTCTATTCCTAAATAAAATCCATAGATCACAATAGGTAAAATGATAGCTAATGCTAGTTTTGAATATAAAACATTCATCTTATTTTTAGATGAAAAAATAATATTATCTACACCTGAAATTTTTTCATTTGTATATATGTTTGAAAATATTAAAACTAAAATAATCACCATAACAATTGACATAAATGAATGATCTGCTCTGTGATTAATAACCTTATAAAAATCAATATCCTTATATTCCTCATTACTTTCAATTTCTTTTTCATATCTAGTATCCTTTACTAATTCATACTGTTCATTTCTATATGGATTTTCTGTTTCTAATGTAGGTTTTAAAAAACTCATAACACCACAAATGAAAATAAATAATGCTATTACAATCAACCCTATCCTACATTTAAATATCTTTTTCAATTCCCAAAAAATCACTCAATTTATACCTCCTTATCCTTTTCTATAAGTTTATTATACAATCCTAAACTTACACCATAATTAACAAAACCTTAATTAAACCTTACAAAAAAAGTTGTATAGTAAAAATTCTACTATACAACTCATGTTCAACGATTTTAATTTAAACAATATATATTTTATTTTTTAAATTGATTCAACCTTTCTTTTATCATTGTTTCATATCCATTATTTTTCGGTTCATAATATTTTACATCTAATAAATTATCTGGCAAGTATTGTTGCTCTACATATGCATTTGGATAATCATGTGGATACAAATATGGCTGATTCCATTCCATTTGTTTTTTATACTTTTTTTCTATATTTTGAGCTGTCATATCTCTTATATGTTGTGGTATTTGTCCAATATCTCTTTCTTTTATATCTCTTAATGCTTTATTTATTCCTACATAACTTGCATTACTTTTTGGTGCTGTTGCTACATAAACAGCTGCCTGCGCAAGAATAATCCTAGATTCAGGCATTCCAATAAATTGAACTGCTTGAGCTGCACTATTTGCAACGACTAATGCATTAGGATCTGCCAATCCTACATCTTCTGAAGCAGCAATCACAATTCTTCTAGCAATATATACTGGATCTTCTCCTGCATAAATCATCCTAGCAAGATAATGAAGAGTCGCATCAGGATCAGATCCTCTCATACTCTTAATAAATGCAGATATAACATTATAATGGGCATCATAATTTTTATCATAATGAATTTGTTTTTTCTGCAAACATTCTTTTATTACCTCTAAATTTATATCAATCTTTCCATTTTCATTTTTTTCTGTTGTAAGTACTGCTAATTCTAATGCATTTAAAGCTTTTCTTGCATCTCCATTTGCTACATTACATAGAAAATCTAAGGCTTCATCATGCAAATAGATAGAAAACATTCCTAATCCATTTTCAACATCAGTTATTGCCCTTTCTATTATTTTTTTAATATCATTAACTCCTAATGGCTCTAATTGAAATAGCATAGACCTAGAAATCAAAGCTTTGTTTACTTCATAAAATGGATTTTCAGTAGTAGCACCGATTAATGTTAATGTTCCATTTTCAACATAAGGCAATAATCCGTCTTGCTGTGCTTTATTAAATCTATGTATTTCATCAAGAAAAAAAGTATCGTCTTTTTACCATTCATTCCTAGTAAATATTCTGCATCTTTTACTACTTCTTTTAAATCCTTTACTCCTGAAGTTACTGCATTTAATTGAACAAATTTAGATTTAGTAGAATTTGCAATAACCTTTGCTAAGCTAGTTTTTCCAGTCCCTGGCGGACCGTATAAAATCAATGAAGTGATTCTGTCTGCTTTTATAGCTCTCCATAAAAGTTTCCCTTTTCCTAAAATATGTTCTTGTCCTACAAAGTCTTCTAATTTCTGTGGCTTTAATCGCTCTGCTAAAGGTGCATCTTTTTTCAAATTTTTTTCTCTTATTATATCAAACAAATCCATGGTTATCACCTTTTTCTCTTTTCATTCTATTGATAGAAATCCAATTACAGTGTAACACATATCCTTATACTTGCGTACTCTATATTAGAGAAAAAGAATAAAAAAATTACATAATCCATAAGGAGGTGTAATAATGGCTGATAAACAATATGGCGGCATTGGAGGATTGTTTGGTGGCTGTGATAGTAGCTTACTATTCTTCTTCTTATTATTAGTAATATTATTCTGCTATCCATATTTCTATGGTCGCTACTAGCAGTAAAAAGATTGGGAGAATTCCCAATCTTTTTTATGATCCTTCGCATATTATTTTAGATCAAATTTATATACATAAATGATTATAGTATACTGTATTATATATTATTTATACTTGACTGCAACTACCTAGTTTGATATTATAAAAGTGCTACAAAATTAATATCATTCTTTATTTTTTGATAATTTCAATATTTGTTAATTTTTACTTTATATGCTAAGGAGGAATATATGATGCATCTTTCTGAAAGAATTATATCTATGCCATCATCTCCCATGAGAAAACTAGCACCTTTTGCTGATGCTGCAAAACAGCAGGGGAAAAAAATTTATCATTTAAATATTGGTCAACCTGATATTGCAACACCGGAAAATTTTATGTTAGCTGTTAAGAATTTTAATGAAAAAGTATTAGCTTACTCTTCTTCTCAAGGAATGCCTCAATTAATTGATGCAATTATAAAATATTACAAAAAATATGATATGCATTTTGAAAAAGATGAAGTTTTAATAACAAATGGTGGTAGTGAAGCTTTATTATTTACACTACAAGCTATTGGAGATTATAATGATGAAATCATAATTCCTGAACCATTTTATCCAAACTATAATGGATTTGCTAATATGGCAGGAATAAAAGTAATCCCTATTACGACAAAAGCTGAATTTGGATTTCATTTACCAGAAAGAGAAGTAATTGAACAAAAAATTACAAATAAGACAAGAGCTATATTGTTATCAAATCCTGGTAACCCTACAGGTGTTGTTTATACGAAGGAAGAAATTATGCTCTTAGCTGATATAGCAAAAAAACATGACCTATTTATTATTGCTGATGAAGTTTATAGAGAATTTGTATATAGCGATTCAGGATATACAAGCTTTGGTAATATCAAAGATATCGAAGACCGTGTGATTATGATCGATAGTGTTTCAAAAAGATTTAGTGCATGTGGTGCTAGAATAGGTGCTATTTTAAGTAAAAACAAAGAACTAATTGCACAAATCCTAAAGTTTTGTCAAAGCAGATTATGCTGTCCAACCCTTGAACAGATTGGTGCTACTGAACTTTTTAATGTTTCTGATAAATATTTCGAAGAAGTTATAAATGAATACAGAAAAAGAAGAGATGTTGTATATAAAGGTCTTCAAGAAATTCCTGGTATCATCTGTCAAGAACCTAAGGGGGCTTTTTATGTAATTGCCAAGTTACCTATTGAAGATGCCGAAGATTTTGTAAAATGGCTCTTAACAGATTTTCATTTAGATAATGAAACCATTATGCTTACACCTGCTAAAGGATTTTATGCAACACCAAATTCTGGTTTAGATGAAGTAAGAATTGCATATATTCTTAATGAAGATGATTTAAAGCAAGCTATGCATATCTTAAAAGTTGCTTTAGATACATATCCTAAAAAGAAATAAAAACTTTCCTTGGGGTAAACCCCAAGGAAAGTTTTTATTTTCCACAACATTTTTTGTATTTTTTACCACTCCCACATGGACATAGTTCATTTCTACCAATTTTATTTTCTTTTACAACTGTTTTTGCACTTCTTTGAGCTTTTGTAATCTCTTTTCTTTTTTCTTTGTCCAATATTTTTTCCCACTGCGGTAGATTGTATAAATAATCAGCTTTCGCTTCTAACATATTATAATAAAGCTTCTCAAAATCAATTTCTAGATTAACAGCACTATCTTCTGTAATCGTTTCTACATCTAAAGCATTCTTTAAGCTATCATTTATTCCATCTAAGAAACCTATAAAGTATTCATTAGACGTATCATACTTTTGTGCTAATTCTTTTACTACACCTTCAAAGGCTTTTGTATGATTTTCTAATACATCTTCATAGATTTTTTTCTCTGTATCAGCATACTCATTCCAAAATTTATCAAAGCTTTGTTGTGTTTCATGTTCATAAGCTATTTTTTTCCAATTCTCATATAAACTCATTCTTGCTTCTCCTTCTTATTTTATTTTTTTCTATAGCATTATACCATGAAAATAATATTTATTAAACAATCTTTTTCAAAGCATTATAATTTGCTTGTATTGTCTTTTCTATATCTTCTTGGCTATGTGCTGCTGAAACAAAGGCTGCTTCAAATTGTGATGGAGCCAAATATATTCCCTGTTTTAACATTTCTTCAAAGTACAATGAAAATTTATTTGTATCACTCGTCATAGCCGATTTAAAATCAACAACAGCTTTATCTGTAAAAAACATACAAAGCATAGATCCTACTCTATTAAAGCTTGCTTTTATACCTAGTTTCTCAGCATTTTCTTTAAATCCATCTGATAACTTTTTTGATTTTTTTTCTAAATCATCATAAATTTCTGGATTGTCTTTTAATATTTTTAATGTAACATAACCTGCTGTCATTGCTAGAGGATTTCCTGATAATGTACCTGCCTGATACACTGGACCTACAGGTGAAATCTTTTCCATTATTTCTTTTTTCCCTCCATATGCTCCTACAGGAAGTCCTCCACCTATTATTTTTCCAAAAGTAGTAATATCTGGTTCTATTTTATATAAGCTTTGCGCACAATGGTAAGATACGCGAAAGCCTGTCATAACTTCATCAATAATGAGTAATGCACCATACTCATTTGTAATCTTTCTAAGAGTATCCATAAATTCTTGAGTAGCTGGTACAACTCCCATGTTTCCTGCTATCGGCTCAATAATTACCCCTGCAATTTCTTCTCCATAAGTTTCAAATATTTTCTTTATGCCATCTATATCATTGTAACCTGCTGTTATTGTATTTTTTGCAATTTCTATCGGAACTCCTGGACTATCAGGTACACCATGGGTTAACGCACCTGAACCGGCTTTGATCAATAAACTGTCTGAATGTCCATGATAATTTCCTTCAAATTTTACAATCATTTTTCTTCCAGTATAACCTCTTGCTAGCCTTAAAGCACTCATGGTTGCTTCTGTTCCTGAATTTACCATTCTTATCATTTCAACAGAAGGTACTGCTTCACAGACTAATTTGGCAAGCCTTGTTTCTATCTCTGTAGGTGCACCATAGCTTGTTCCCATATCTATAACTTCTTTTAAAGCCTCTACAACTTTATCATGCGCATGTCCTAAAATCAAAGGTCCCCAAGATCCAATATAATCAATATATTCATTTCCATCTACATCATATATTTTACTTCCCTTTCCTTTCATAATAAAAGGAGGATCAACAGAAACAGATCTAAATGCTCTTACAGGACTATTTACTCCACCAGGAATAAATTTTTTAGCTTCTTCAAATAATATTTTAGATTTATTAAAATTCATATTACCACTCCTCTCTTAACCATCTTGCAGCATCCTTTGCATGGTATGTAATAATCATATCTGCTCCTGCTCTTTTCATAGCTACAAGTTTTTCTAAAACAATTTTTTGTTCATGGATTAATCCTTTTTCTGCTGCTGCCTTGATCATTGCATATTCACCACTTACATTATAAGCCGCTATTGGTACATTAAAATTATCCTTTACACGTCTAATAACATCTAGATAAGCAAGAGCAGGTTTTACCATAACAATATCTGCCCCTTCTTTAAGATCAAGTTCAACTTCTCTTAGTGCTTCATCACTATTTGCAGGATCCATTTGATAAGTTTTTCGATCTCCAAATCCTGGAGCTGAATTAGCAGCCACCCTAAAAGGTCCATAAAAAGCAGAAGCGTATTTTGCACTATAAGCCATAATCGAAACATCCATAAAACCATTCTGATCCAAAATGCTTCTAATTACACCAATTCTTCCATCCATCATGTCTGAAGGAGCTACCATATCAGCACCAGCTTTTGCATGGGATAGAGCAATTTTAGCTAAATATTTTAATGTTTCATCATTATCTACATAATCCTCTTTAATAATGCCGCAATGTCCATGATCTGTATATTGACACATGCAAATATCGGTAATAACTAATAAATTTTTATTTACTTTTTTTATTTCTCTTATTGCTTTTTGCACGATTCCATTATCATTATAAGCTTCACTTCCAAAGCAATCTTTTTTATCAGGCAATCCAAATAATATAATTGCTTTTATTCCTAATTCTGTAATTTCATTTATTTCATCCTTTAACTGATCCACAGAAAAGTGGTAATTATTAGATAAACTTTCTATTTCTCTCTTTATCCCTTTTCCTTCTACTACAAACAATGGATAAATAAAATCATTCACATCAAGTTTCGTCTCTTTAATCAAACTTCTTATAGCAGAATTTCTTCTTAATCTCCTTGGTCTGTTCACAAGTGTCATCTTGCTCCCCCTTTACTGATTATAATAATTTTTTATTGCTGTAACAAGACCATCAATGGTATACTCTTTTGCCTTTATAACAACATTTAATCCTAAGTCTTTTGCAGTTTCTTCTGTAATCGGTCCAATAACAGCCATTTTTTTATCTTTTAATAAAAATCTGTTTTCTTCTCCTAAAATCTCCATGAAATTTTTCACTGTAGAAGAACTAGTAAAAGTAATCACATCTATTCCATCATCTTTAAGTATTTTTAATAGCTTCTCTCTATCTTGTTTCGGCACAACTGTATGATAAACATGTATATTGTCAACTTTCGCACCTATATTTTGTAACTCTTTGATTAACACTTCTCTTGCAATATCTGCTCTTGGTAAAAGCACAAAATCTCCCTCTTTTATCTTGTCTTTTAGCCCTTCAATAATTCCTTCTGCTCTATATTCTTCTGGCACATATTCAATAGTAAAGCCTCTATCTTCTAAACTCTTAGCAGTAGCAGGTCCTATAGCAACAAGCTTAGCATTATACAATAATCTTATATCAAAGTTTAATCGCTTCATTCGCTCAAAAAATGCAACAACACCATTCACACTCGTAAATATGATCCACTGATACTGCTCTATTTTCCCTATAGCTTTGTCTATTTCATCAAAAACTTTTGGCTTTTCTATTTTTATCGTTGGAAACTCTATTGCTTCAGCCCCTAAACTTTCAAGTTTTCTCGATAAATAACTTGCTTGTTGTCTTGTTCTTGTAACTAATACTTTCTTTCCAAATAAAGCTTTTTTTTCATACCACCCTAATACTTCAGATAAATTTACAACCTCACCTATAATAATAATGGATGGATTCTTAAAATCATTCTCTTTTACTTTATCATAAATATTTGATAAAGTTCCTTTAATCATTTTTTGTTCTATTGTAGTTCCTTTCATAATTACTGCTACTGGTCTATCAGGACTTTGACCATATTTTATAAGACTTTCACATATTTTCCCAATATTTTTTACACCCATTAGAAAAATAAGGGTTCCTTCTATTTTCGCTAGAGCTTTATAATCTACTACATTTTCTTCTTTTGTTGGATCCTCATTGCCAGTAATAACATGAAAAGAAGAACTTACATTTCTATGGGTTACAGGTATACCTGAATAAGCTGGCACTGATATAGCTGAAGTAATCCCAGGAACAATTTCAAAACTTATTCCATTTTCCTTTAGTTTCTGTGCTTCTTCTCCACCTCTTCCAAAAACAAAAGGATCTCCTCCTTTTAATCTAGCAACTATTTTTCCTTCTGAAGCTTTTTTAACAAGTACATCATTAATTTCTTCTTGTGTATATGCATGATTATTTGGAGCTTTTCCTACATAAATTAACTCTGCATCTTCTCTAGCAAATTTTAATAATTTAGGGCTTGCCAATCTATCATATAATACAACATCTGCTTTTTGAATACACTCTATTCCCTTTAACGTTATTAATTTGTAGTCTCCAGGACCCGCTCCTATTAAAAAAACTTTTCCTATCGCCACGTTAGTCACCTACCTCAATATTTTTTAATATTTTCTCTCCACCATTCTTTAGGCTTTCCTTTGCCATTTTTACACCAAGTGCTTCAAAGTTCTCTTTTTCACACACATCCTGTAATTTAATTAAATCTTTTCCATCTGGTGAGGCAATGACTGTTGTCATAAAAATTCTATCTCCTTGTGTCTGTGCATATGCACCTATTGGAACATGACATCCTCCATTTAGTGTTTTCATAAAGCTTCTTTCTGCTTTTACTGCAATCTCAACATCAGAATTATTTAACTTTTTTACAATAGACTTCATAAAATCATCATCTTTTCTAATTTGTATCCCTAATGCTCCTTGCCCAACAGCTGGCGTACATATATTATTAGAAATATACTCCGAAATTTTGTCTTTCCACCCCATTCGCAAGATTCCCGCAGCTGCTAAAATAACACCATCTAAGTCCATTGTTTCTATTTTATTCATTCGTGTTGCAATATTTCCACGAATAGGCTCAATCACAAAATCAGGTCTATAAGATAAAAGTTGTGCTGCCCTTCTTAAACTGCTTGTACCAATTCTAGCACCAATTCTTAGACTTTCAAGCCCTAATCCATCTTTACTAATTAAAACATCCCTTACATCTTCTCTATCTGTGATAGCTCCTATCATTAAATCGTTAACCATCTCTGTTGGTACATCCTTCATGCTATGTACAGCCATATCAATTTCATTATTCAGAAGAGCTGCTTCAATTTCTTTTACAAATAGACCTTTTCCACCAATTTTATTCAATGTTTTATCTAAAATTTTATCCCCGATTGTTCTAATTTTTACTACTTCATACGTGAATTGAGGAAAATTTTCTCTTAATCGATCAATTACCCAATAGGTTTGATTCAAAGCAAGATCACTTGCCCTTGAACCAACAACAACTTTCTTTTTTATCATATTTTTCACCTTTTCCAATCTAGAATTCTTGTATGACTTTATTATATAACTCATTTAAAGCTTTTTTTATATCTTCAATTTCTCCTCTTTTATACTGATTTAATAAATCATTATATATAAATTTTTGAAATACTTTTTTCCTTATTTTTATATCATCAATCTCTTCTAAAACAAGCTTTCTTAAATCCCCCAAAGCATTTATATATTCAATATATTCTTCTCCAAAGGTTTCTTCTAAATCTTCTTTTATTTTTTTAGATAGCATAGGACTTTTTCCATTTGTTGAAACAGTTATATGTAAATCTCCCCTTTTTACGGAAGCAGGAACGATAAAATTACACATAGCTGGTTGATCTACAACATTTATTAATATGTCTTCTTCTTTTTGCTTCTTCTAAACAACTTTCATTAACCTTCCTATTATCTGTTGCAACATATACTAAATAATAGCCCTTAATGTCTCCTAATCGATACTCTCTTTTTATCCATTTGATTTTATTCTTTAGTTGAAATTCTCTTAGTTTCTCTGTTATCTTAGGACTTATAACAGTAACTTTTGCACCATGTTCTAATAGAGAATTAACTTTTCTCTCTGCTACATTACCCCCTCCAATAACAACGCATCTTTTATTAGAAATATCTAACATAATAGGATAGTATTTAGCCATATATTTCACTCACTTTATTCATTAAGTCCTCTACACTACTTAATATATTTTTATATTCTATCTTTGGTCTTTCAATTAACAATACTGGGATTTTCATTTTTTTAGCAGCTTCTAATTTTTCAAGAGTCCCTCCCATATTACCGCTTTCTTTAGATACCAAAATATCTATTTTATATTTTTTTATCATTTCCATATTCATTTCCATAGAAAATGGTCCTTGCATCGCAATAATATTTGATGGTTTTATCTTAAGCATTTCACATTTTTTAATTACATCGCTAACTGGCAGTACACGTGGAAACAACCTGCTTTCATCCAAACAATTTGCAAACATTTCTAATGTTTTGCTTCCTGTTGTTAACAAGATGTTTCCTTTAAAATCTTTTAATTTTTCTACTGCTTTTTCATAACTTGGAACATATTGAATAATCTCTTTATATACATCTATTTTGGATTTTTTTCTTTCATATCGATAATAAATAATATTTGTATTTTCACAGGCTTTCATGGCATTTTCTGAAACTTCTTCTGCATAAGGATGGGTTGCATCAATTAGCAATTTTATTTTTTTATTCACAATTAATTTTTCCATCTCTTTTTTGCTCAGTTTTTTAGGTATAACTGTACATAGTTCTTTCTTTTCTATCAAGCTTGCACCATAAGTTGTAGCTGTTGTTACAATCAATGGATAGCCACACTCTAAAAGAAGCTTTACAACTTCTCTGCCGTCTTTTGTACCACTCAAAACCATAATCATAGATGATACCCTCTAGGCGTAATCATTTTTCCATTTTTAACATAAGTTTTTGCATTTCCTATTATAACAACTGTAAACATATCAATAGAATGATTTAACATATTTTCTAAATCAGTGATTACAACTTCTTCACCACTTCTTTTTGCATTCCTTACAATTCCTACAGGTGTATTTGGTAATTTATGTTTTAACATAATCTCTCTCGCTTCTTCTATTTGATGTACTCTACCTTTACTTTTAGGATTATATAATGCTACTACAAAATCTCCTATAGATGCACATTCAATCCTTTTCTTTATTAATTCCCAGTCTGTCAATAAATCACTTAAAGATATAACTGCAAAATCATGCATCATCGGCGCTCCGAGGACTGATGCCGCTGCATTAGCAGCAGTAATTCCCGGTATCACTTCTATTTCCACTTGCACCTTCTTCTCATTTACTACTTCAAGCATAATCCCTGCCATCCCATAAACGCCTGCATCTCCACTGCTAATAATTGAAACATTTTTTCCTTCTAGTGCCTTATCTAAAGTTAGATTACATCTTTCTACTTCTTTTCTCATTCCTGAGTCAATTACTTCTTTACCTTCAAGTAAATCTTCTATCAAATGAATATACGTTTTATATCCTACCACTGCTTCAGAATCTAAAATAGCCCTGCGCGCTCTCTCGCTCATATGCAATCTATCTCCAGGTCCTAATCCTACTACATATATTTTTCCAGTTTTAAGCATTTTTTTGCCCCCAATCTTTTTTACAACTGTATGCATTCATTCCAAACAATTCACTAGCAATTTTTGCATATAATTTGCCTTTTCGATCTTCTCCTGCTCTCTTTAAGTTTAAAATAGGCCTCTTTATAAGTTTTTTTGTTAAACTTCTCATAACAATTTCAATCAGTTCTTTATCTTTCGTTGAAACTTTATCAAGTCTTTTCATTAAGCTTTCCATTTCTTCTTCTAATATTTCTAAGCTATGATCTTGTATTTCTTCTATAACTGGAAACACTGGTAGACAATTATACCAATTTTCAAACTTAATACATTCTTCAATGATCATCTCAATAGCTTCTTTTGCTGCTTCTAATCTTGACTCCATGTTTTCAATAGATACTCTTTTTAGTTCATCTAATGCATATAAAGAAACACCTTGAAGCTTTCCAATTTCAGGATCTACATCTCTTGGAACTGCAATATCCACAATACAAAGCTTATCCCCTTTACAATGATACTTTTTAACCTCTTCTTTCTTTAGCACATAATGGGGTGCACTCGTTGAAGTAATAATAATATCTATATTTGGAATCATCTTATATCTTTCTTGAAATTCAATAACACGAATTTCTTTATATCTTTCAGATAAATCTATAGCATGACCTACCGTTCTATTCGTTACATATATTTCTTTTACCCCTTTATAGATTAGGTTTTCTATTGCTATTCGACTCATTTTTCCAACACCAATAACCAATACCTTTTTGTTAGTTAAATCTCCGAATATCTGCTCAACAAATTTTACAGCAATAGAACTAATAGACAAAGAATTTTGTGATATAGCCGTTTCTCTTTTTATTCTTTTTGCAGTTGTAATGGCTTCTCGATACAATTTATTGAGTATTTTGCCCGTCATTCCTATTTCTAAAGCATATGAATGTGCCTGTCTTACTTGTCCTAATATTTGATCTTCCCCTAAAACTAAAGACTCCAGTCCTGCTGCTAGCTGAAAAACATGTTTTACTGCATGATCTGATACATTTATAAAGAAATGCTTTTCAAGTAATGTATTTTCTAAATAAAAAAAATGACTATAAAATGTTTTAAGTGAACTTATACCTTTATCAACATCTGTAACAACTGCAGTAATCTCACTTCGATTACAAGTCGATAAAATTACAACTTCATCTATATATGCATTCCTTTTCAATAGTGCATATGCTTTTTCTAGATTACTTTTTGAAAATGAAACTTTTTCTCTAATCTCAAGTGGGGAATTTTTGTGATTAATTCCGATTACAACAATTTCCATTTTTCTTCTCACCTTCTCTAAATACTGCAATCGTTATACCATCATAAACTTTCTTTTTTTGAATCATTTGACCACTTTCACTGCTTAAAAATGCTACTGGTTCACTTACTGCACAAACGCCTATTCTTTTTTTTACAAATTCTGAACCTTTAAATTGATCTTCTACTTCTTTAATTTTTTCTCTATCTACAATTACTAAAGGTACTCCTAATAATTTTGCTGCTTGTATTATCCCTTCTTCATTCTTTTTTACATCTACAGTAGCAATATGCTTTATGCTCTTTTTTGATATATTCAAAGATATTAGACTATCCTCAATAGCTTCTATAATTTTATCAACAGGCTTTTTGCGCCTACAACCAATGCCTATAACAATATTTTTGGGTCTAAGTACAACGCAATCACTTTCTACAGGACTTAAAATTCTTTTATCCGTAATATAAATAAATCCTTTAAATTCTTCATGTGGTTTATTTTTAAAATCAATTTCTACCATGTTTTCAGGCAATACTCTACCAATACAAATATCCGAAATAATTCCAACCTTTTCTCCATTTACAATGTGTGCTGTAACCTTTGTAGCATCTTGAAAATCTTCTATTTCACAATTAAGTTCCATAGCTAATGTATCTACAGCTAAAGTATTTTTTACATCAGATGCTGTAGTAATCACAGGATTTGCATTTAAAATACTTGCAATTTTATTTGTATACTCATTAGCTCCTCCAATATGACCTGACAATAAACTAATTACATTTTTCCCCTCTTCATCTAAAACAATAACAGCTGGATCTATTTTTTTATCTTTAATATAAGGAGCTATAGATCTTACAACGATTCCCGTAGCCATGATAAAAATCAAGCATTTATATTTGTTGAATATCTTTCCTATAAATTCAACAATTTTGCCATCTATTTTCTTTACATGCTTCTCTTTTATATAAAACTTGGGATTTGTGTATAAAACAGCTTTATCTATGTGTTCTAATAATTTCATCCCAAGCTCAGTTCCACCTTTTGTAAGGGTAATGATTGCTTTATCCATTATTTTGCAGACCTATATTCATGGCTAAAATTCTTATCATAAAGCTTTGAATATTCGTATTCATTTCCCAGGAAATCGCCTACTAGAATTTGTGCTGTTTTTGTAATGCCTGCTATTTTTACTTTTTGAGCAATATTTTGTAGTGTTCCGAGGACTATTTTTTGATCATCCCAAGTAGCTTTTTGAATGACCGCAATTGGTGTATTCATAGGATAATGGGTAGAAAGCCGCTTTATTACTTCATCAATCATATGTACAGATAAGAATATACACATAGAAGCTCTATGCTTAGCCAAACTTTCAAGACTTTCTTTTTCTGGAACTGGTGTTCTTCCTTCCATTCTTGTTAATATTACAGTTTGTGTAACCCCTGGTAGGGTAAATTCTTTATTAATAGCAGCTGCAGCTCCTACAAAAGAACTTACTCCTGGTATAATCTTATAATCAATTCCCTTTTCTTCTAATAAATCCATTTGCTCTCTTATGGCACCATAAATACTCGGATCTCCTGTATGTACTCTAGCTACAAGTTTTCCTTCTTTTTCAGCTTTTTCTATTGTATCTATTACCTCTTCTAGGGTCATAGAGGCACTATTATAAACAATCGCATCTTTTTTTCTACAATCTATAATTTGTTTATTTACTAAAGAACCTGCATAAATAATAACATCTGCTTGTTCTACAATTTTCTTTCCTTTGACAGTAATTAAATCAGGATCTCCTGGCCCTGCACCTATAAAATATACCATTATTTTTCCCCCTTTATAATAAATTTGTTTTTATACCTGAAATAATGTAAATTGGATTTAAAGCTTCCATCAGTGTATATCTTCCAACCAATTTCCCTCTAGACACATTTACAGAAACAACATCTATCATGCTAAATCCTATCTCTTTCAGATACTTCATTGATTCATACAATGTTTCAATTGTTATACAATTTATCACGCATATACCTTCTGTTGTTAGTTTTTCATAGCAAATTTTTATAATTTCTTCTAATTCTCCTCCACTACCACCAATGATAACCCTATCAAATTTATTTATTTCTTTTAAACATTCTGCTGCATTTCCATGAAGAATTTTTAAATAAACGCCAAATTTTTCACTGTTTTGTTTTATTAATTCTATTCCTTCAGAATTTTTTTCAATAGCGATAACTTCTCCATTTGTGCAAACGTGCGCTGCTTCAATGGCAATAGACCCTGTACCAGCACCCACATCCACCATAATAGAATCTTTTCTCAATCTCAACTTTGAAAGAGTAACAGCTCTTACTTCTTCCTTCGTCATAGGAACATTTCCTCGAATAAAAAATTTATCCGGAATTCCAGGTGTTTTAAACTTCCATTTCATCTTTTATCACCACCACTGACATCTGAAAATCAGACATCTTTATAATTTCTTTAGGAGAAGCAATTGTAATCTTTTCATTTTCATAAGATAAATTTTCTCCTACAATCATTATTTTTCCATTTATTTGAGATTGAATCATTAATTTTGCAATCTCCTTTGGAGAATATTTATAGTCTGTAAGTAAAATTACTTTATGATGCTTTTTTACTTTTTTTATAAAATCAAAACTTCTGCCATGTAAACTTCCTATATATGCATCATGCCATGTATCATTAATTTTCGCCATTAAGTATTGATACGAACTAATTCCTGGTATAACTTCTAACTCTTCATTTTTAAAGTGTTTCTTTAAAAACTTTAGCATACTATAAAACCCTGTATCCCCTGATAGTAAATAAGAAATTTTCTTTTTTTGCATATGTTCTTTTGTATATTTAATCAATTCTTTTAAATTTTTACCTATATATTTTATTTCCTTTCCTGAATCTTTAAAATTTTGTAAATTTCTTTCTCCTCCTATTAAAACATCACTGTCTTTAATTATTTTTGTAGTGATAGGTAATATATATTCTTTACTTCCTGGCCCAATACCAAGCACGTAAATCTTATGCATTTTTAAATTCCTCCAATATTTTTTTTGCCTGTATACCTACCCCTAAAATTTTTTTATCCATAGAAAACATAATAACCCCCACATTTAATTCATCATATACTCTAGTCTTACATCTATTTTCTGCTTTATTGCATAATGCTTCAAAAACTTTCTCATAACCCCTTTGTTTTATCATCTCTATAGCTGCTTCGGTTGTAACACATTCAAGTAATTCTTCTATAAACTCACATGATCCTCCTAGAAGAGCTATATTTGCAGCTAATATTTCCATTCGTCCATCAGCTACCTTACTATGGGTATGAAAAATTCCTCCCGCTAATTTGACAAATTTTCCAATATGGCCAATCATCAATACCTCTTTTATTCCATTCTCTACACATTGCTCAAGCATAAATCCTATAAAATTACTTGTTCTAATCACATATCTTTCATCAAGTTTATAATACTTTATAGCCATGTCTTTTCCATAATTTCCGGGAACAAGTATTAGTTTTTCTATACCTTCTTGTGCAGCCATTTTAATTTCAAGAGCTAAAGACTCTTTAAAAGCTTCCTCTGACATAGGAACAACAATACCAGATGTTCCTAAAATAGAAATTCCTCCAACAATACCTAATCTAGGATTAAATGTCTTTTTTGCAATTTCTTCTCCTTTTGGAACAGATATAGTAATAATAGCTCCTTTGTTTTCTGGTAAAACCTCTGCTACTTCTTTTTTTATCATCATCTTTGGAACTGGATTAATAGCAGGATTCCCAGGTAAAATAGCTAATCCTGGTTTTGTAACAATACCCACTCCTTTTCCACCTTTTATCTCTATTTTAGGCTCATCAACAATCTTAACAGAAGAAGTTATCAAAATTCCATGGGTATTATCAGGATCATCTCCGCCGTCTTTCTCTACAGAGCAAGTAGCATAATTATCTCCTATTTTATATTCTTTCACTTTTATATCTAATTTCCATCCTTTTGGTGTATCAATCCTCACAAAATCTACTTTTTTTCCAGTAACAGCCATAATCGCTGCTGCCTTAGAAGCAGCAGCAGCACATGAACCCGTAGTATATCCATATCGCATTTTTTTTCCATCTTTTACAATGTATCTATCTAACATTTTTTCCCCTCTTTTGCCTACAGCATATACAAAATAGCATTCACAATAGCTGCTGCTACTGTACTTCCACCTTTACGACCTCTTGTTACAATATATGGAACATTCAATTTTTCAAAGGCTTCTTTAGATTCAGCTGCTCCTACAAAACCTACTGGTACACCTACAACAAGATCGGGCTTTACTTTTCCTTCTTCAATAAATTGCTTTAATTTAAATAAAGCAGTAGGTGCATTTCCTATAACAAAAATCTTATTTTTTTCATCACCAATAGCTTTTTCCATTGCAGCCATTGCTCTTGTTATCCCTTGTTCTTTTGCTTTCTTTGCTACATCTTCATCAGATATATAGCAGTGTACCTCTCCTTTATATTTCAAAAGTCTTGCCTTATTAATCCCTGACATTGCCATTTTTGTATCTGTAACAATATGAGCTCCTGATTTTATAGCTTTTTTTGCAGATGCAATAGCATCAGGAGAAATCACAGTAATATCTGCATATTGAAAATCTGCTGTTGTATGAATCACTCGCTTGATAATTTTCCCTATCTCTTCTGGAAAAGTTTTATCTCCTAATTCTTCTGTTATAATCTCAAAGCTTTTCTCTTCTATAAGATGTGGTACCTTTATATAATCCATCTTTATCTCCTCCTAATTTTCATCCAATATACGAACTCCACCTTCTACCATTTTTGTGATATAGTACTTACTATAATATAAGTAGATTAATTTTTCTCTTAATGCTTCTATTAATTTCTCTACATCTACTTTACTTTTTTCAAATATAATGCCTATTACTGTACCACTATGGGCAACATTTACACCATAACATCCATACCTAAAAGAAATGTCCATAATCTCTTTTAGTTTCTCTTTATATAAAATATTTTGGTTTGCTAAAGCACTCATTGTTGCAGCTTTTCCTAAAAGTGAAAAATCTTTTCTTTCATAGCTAGATACAAATATTTCATAAGCCTTTTCTACTTTTTGTTTATTTTTCTTTCTTAAAAATTTATAATCCTGTCTTCTAAATTCTTCCGTATTTAACTTTTTATCTGATTCCAAAACCAATACATCTAGACATGGATTCCAGTCAAAGCTTCTAATCCTTATGCCATTTAAATGATCAAAAAGCGTCAACATCTTAAATATAGTACTATCTGTAGGCTCAATTTCCGTACAAATTCGTGCAAGGGCATCATTTGATAGCTTTTTCCCAATTAATGCTGCTGTAGCAACCGCTGTTGCTGCAATGTCTGCTGTACTGCTTGCCATCCCTTTCTCAATAGTAATATCTGACTCAATATTAAGAGCTAGAGTATCGCCTATCTTTTGATGCATACCAAAATAATCTAAAGTTTTATAAATAGCTTCTGTAGCCTTTCTTATTCTCATATCTCTAACTGGATTTTTGACTTCTTCTATCACAGCTACTGTATAAATATCTATAGGATAAGATATTAATTTTTCTCCTCCATTAAGTTCTCCCTGTAAAAGTTCTCCACATGAAGCTGGACACATAGTTTTAACTTTCATATAATACCTCTTTTAATGCTTTTATAAATTTTTCATTTGTTTTTCTATCCTTAATTGCAATTCTATAAAAAGAATTGTTCATATTTATATAATTGCTACAGCTTCTTATTAAAATCTTCTTTTTAAGTAATGCTTCTCTCAAATCTTTTTTATCCCCTAGCAGCTTAAATAATATGTAATTTGCTTTTGGCTTGTACACTTTGATACTATTAATTTTCTTTAATTGGCTATAAAAATGTACTTTTTCAGCCATAATCCATTCTCTGCTTCTTTTAATATAGAATTGATCTTTTAACACTACTTCTCCTGCCATAGCTGCATAACTATTAATCGTCCATGGTTCTTTATAATCATTTATATTTTTTAATAAGTTTTCATTAGATGTAATTCCATATCCTATTCTTAATCCAGGAATGGCAAAAAACTTTGTTAATGCCCTAATAATATATAGATTTTTATAATCTTTGACAAATGAAAGCATAGTTACTTGATCAGGGTCATCAACAAAATCAACAAAAGCTTCATCAATCATTAAGGATATATTATTCTTTTTACAATGGTTTATAATCTTAACCATTCTATTTTTATCAATAAGTTGACTTGTTGGATTATTAGGATTACAAAGAATAATTAAATCTAAATTTTCATCTATATCTTTTAAAAATTCATCCTCTATTTGAAAATCATTTTCTTCCTTTAAATAATAATATTCAACATAACTTCCTGCTCTTATAAGTGCCCTTTCATATTCTAAAAAAGTAGGAGCGAGAATCAAACTTCTCCTTGGTTTCAAATTTTCAATAATAGAAAAAATCACTTCAGTAGCACCGTTACCTACAGTAATATACTTATTGTCTATATGATGATAATTTGCAATTGCTTCAACCAAGCCTCTATACTTAGGGTCAGGATAGTTTTCAATAATATTTATATTTTTAACTAACGCTTCTTTGTATGAATCGGGCAGTCCAAGGGGGTTAATATTTGCACTAAAATCAATAATTTCTTCCTTTCCTACTCCTAGCTTATCTGCAATTTCATATATATTTCCACCATGCTTTACACACTTCATCTTACCCCTCCTAATAACAACAAAAGTATAAATTTTATTATAAGAAAAACTATCATCGCTACAGCAGATGTAGTATACATAATTTTTATACTTTTATCGATATCTTCACGTTCTAATGCTCTTAATGAATCTCCTATAGTAGGTTTATAAACCTTCTTTCCAAAATATGTATTAGTTCCTCCAATTTGTATCCTAAGAGCTCCTGCTACTGCTGATTCTGGATAAGCACAATTAGGACTTTTATGATTTTTTCTATCTCTTTTTATGATTCGTATGCTATTTTTCCAATCATATCCCCTAAGAAAAGAAGCAATCACCATAAACAATGCTGTTAGCCTAGCTGGTATATAATTTATTAAGTCATCAAATTTGGCTGAAGCCCAGCCAAAATATAAATATTTTTCATTTTTATATCCTACCATAGAATCTAATGTATTAACTGCTTTATAAGCTATTCCTAATGGAGCACCCCCAATAAAAATAAAAAACAATGGTGCAATTATCCCATCAGAAGCATTCTCTGCAATAGTTTCTACCGTAGCTCTTATAATTTCATCTTCATTAAGCTCATTTGTTTCTCTTCCAACAATATATGACAAATACTTTCTTGACTCTTTCAAATCTCCTTTTTTTAACTGGTTTAGTACTTTTCTACTTTCAGTATCTAAACTTTTACTTGCTAATATCTGAAAAATCAAGAAAGCTTCTAAAAAATGTCCGAAATATGGATTTATCCACCCTGCTATCTTAATGAGTAAAAACGTTATCAGATATGAGCAACTAACAATTATCAAGGTTAACAGAATACCTAATAATTTTTCATCATTAGAATTCTTGCAGAATTTTCTTAAAAAGTTTTCAGTATTTTTTATTCCCATTCCAATAAATCTTATAGGATGGGGTATCCAATAAGGATCTCCCCATATTAAATCAGCAAAATAGCCCATTACGATTGTCAACATGCTTACTCACCCTGAACAATTTTATATATTTTTTCTAAATCTACATTTTCTCTAACAATTTTTGCAAGCTTATCATATTCTCTTTCTTTGAATTCTTCAAAGCTTTCTACATTACTTTCTTTTTCATCTAATCCCTTCTCTTTTCTAATATTGTTAAGAAGCTTTCTTGTAAATTGAATATTATCAAAAATACCATGTATATAAGTTCCTATTACATTTCCTGTACTATTTATAGCTCCATCTTCAATGCAAACTTCTTGATTTAATCTCTTTTTTATATGATTTAGAACAAAACTATCTTCTCCTAATTTTGTTTGCCCCATATGTATTTCATATCCCTTAACAATCATGCCTTGTGTTCCTTTTAAAGCATTTTGTACAGAAGCAATTATTTCCGCTTCAACCTGTGTTGTTGTCTTTTCTAATTCAAAAATTGTCTCCGTATCTAAAAGCCCTAATCCATTAATTTCTTTGATATTGCTTTCTGTCTCATGTGGGTCACAAATCTTTTTTCCTAACATTTGGTATCCGCCACATATGCCTATTATTAATTTCCCTTGCCTATTTAGTCTTAAAATTTCTTCTTCTAATCCTGTTTCCCTTAAATACACCAAATCCTCAATGGTATTTTTAGAACCTGGAATAATGAGTATATCAGGATTTCCAATGCGCTGTCCTTTCATAATATATCGCAAATTTACATCCTCTTGTGTTTCAAACACATTAAAATCTGTAAAGTTTGACACATGAGGAAGATATAATACTGCAACCTCTATTTGTCCATTTCTTCGGCTTTGACTTCTAAATCTCTCTGCTAGACTATCCTCATCTTCTATCTGTACATTATAATATGGGACTACTCCTAAAACTGGTATTTTAATTAATTCTTCTAACATCTTAATCCCAGGTTTTAAGATTTCTAAATCTCCTCTAAATTTATTGATAATAACTCCTTTTACTCTTTTTCTCTCTTCTTCTGTAAGCAACATAATAGTTCCATATATAGATGCAAAAACACCACCACGATCAATATCTCCAATTAATATTACAGGAGCATCTACTAAGTCTGCCATACCCATATTCACAATATCCTTATCCCTTAAATTGATTTCTGCTGGACTTCCTGCTCCTTCTATTACAACTATATCATTGTTTTTTGCTAATTTTTCAAAAGACTCTTTTACCATTTCTAATAAAGCTGGCTTAAATTCATGATATTCTTTAGCAGACATATTCTTATGCACTTTACCATTAAGAATTACCTGACATTTTTTATCCGTTGTTGGTTTTAAAAGAACAGGGTTCATCAGTACACTCGGTTCTATACACGATGCTTCTGCTTGTACTACCTGAGCCCTACCCATCTCTAAACCTTCTTTTGTAATATAAGAATTTAGGGCCATATTCTGTGATTTAAAAGGAGCTACCTTGTAACCATCTTGATGAAAAATCCTGCAAAAGGCTGCTGTTAATAAACTTTTTCCTACAGAAGATGCTGTACCTTGAAACATCAAACTTTTATTTTTCATTTTTTTCACTACTCCTATCTCTGTATAGCATGCAATTTTCTATAAAATCCTTTGCAATACCTGTGTTACTATAAAAATGTATATGGGCATATGCTCCTAAGGCATTATACTTTTTCAATCCACATTTCCAAGTTTTTATTTTTTCTCCATTTCTAATTTTATCCACTACATATACATATTCATTTTGTGTATTCTCATCAATCATAGAACGATGAAATTCATGGGCTTTAACATGATTTTTTTCTTTAGCAATAGCACAAGGTTTTTCTATATTTACATGGACGTACCCAAATCTTTGTAATCTCTTCGTCATTTTAGCTTCCGTATCAAATATTCCAACCATCTCATATTTTTCATCTTCTAATGTAGTTATAGCTTTAGATAAATACATGAATCCTCCACATTCAGCATAAGTTGGTATCCCATTTTTGATTGCTTCTTTTATTTTTTCTCTCATCTTTATATTTTTTTCCAGTTCTTTTGCAAATACCTCCGGAAAGCCTCCTCCTATATATAATCCATGTAAATTTTCAGGAAGATCTTCATCTTCTATAGGACTAAAGTAAATTAAGTTTGCTCCTAAATCTTTTAATAAATCCAAATTATCTTCATAATAAAAATTAAAAGATTTATCTAATGCAACACCTATATTTATATTTTTTACAATTTCTTTTACTTTTGGTGGTTGATACTCAATAGATTTTGCTTCATTTGCAATCATTATTAATGCATCTAAATCTATGGTTTCTTCTACCATTTCAGCAATTTCTTCTATTTTTTTCTCTAAACCCTTTAATTCAACACTAGGAATCAATCCTAAATGTCTACTCTCTAAAGCAATATGAGCATTTGACCTTAAATACCCTACACATTTGATTTTTGTATCTCTTTCAATACTTTCTTTTAATAAATTGTAGTGCGAATCTCCTGAAATATTGTTAATAATTATTCCTTTTATATCAACACATTCATCATATAACTTATATCCTAATACTTGAGCCGCTGCACTTGAAGACATACCTTTTCCATCAACAATTAAAATAACAGGTGCTTGAATAATCTTTGAAACATGAGCAGTGCTTCCCTCATCTTTTTTGGTTCCATACCCATCATATAAACCCATAACCCCTTCTACAATAGATATATCCTTACATAGAGAATTTTTTAAAAACAAACTCATAATAATATTCGGTTTAATCATCCAGCTATCCAAATTTCTAGATTTATTTTTTGTTACAAAACTATGAAAAGCAGGGTCTATATAATCAGGTCCTACCTTAAATGGTTGTACGTTTAATCCTCTTTTTTTAAAAGCAGCCATAATTCCTATTGATATTGTGGTTTTTCCTACTCCACTTTGAGTTCCAGCTAGTACAAATCTAGGAAACTTCATATTCATCATCCCTTCAAAAAATTTCGCATTAAAATACCCTGACCAGCGCTGGCCAGGGCACGAACAAGTTTCAGTTCCTGTTCCCTTCCCACCGAAGGTACATAACGCATAAAATAGGCAAGTCTCCTGACTTGTGAATCAACTTACTCTCGATGTCTTCCCTGTATTCTACAGGTGACATTTTTCGATTTCATCCTCACTTACAGTAGCGGGGGCTGTGTCGGAATTTCACCGAACTTCCTTATTAAGTCTTACGACACCTATTTTTTTATTTTCCTTGTTTCATCCTATCAAAATTCTACATTTATTTCAATAAATGTATATTACTGATTCAAAGCAGTTAAAACTGGAAATTTATCTATTATCTCAATAATACAAATACCACAATTATCTATTTTATATTTCCAATAATCTTTCATTCCTCTGCCGATTAAATATGCTAATATAGCACGAATAGATCCTGCATGTGCAACAATTAGGATATTTCCTCTTTTATTTTTATGGATAATTTTATCTATTGCTTTTGTAACCCTCTCATACATTTGTTTTACACTTTCTCCATTTGGCGTAACATAATCAATCCAATCGTTTTCCCATTCCTTTACCTCTTTTGGATACTTTTCTTTTATCTCTTTATAGCTTAATCCTTCCCACAAACCAAAATTCATTTCTCTTATATTGCTTTCTAAAATAATCTCTACATGATGATACTGATTAATAATTTCTGCCGTTTTCATTGTTCTATCTAAATCACTACTGATAATATAATCGAAATTTTCTTCTTTTAATTTTTCACTAACCTTTTTTGCTTGCATTAATCCTTTTTCAGTCAAAAAAATATCATTCCAACCACAATAAAGTCCATCACAATTATTTTCTGTCTCTCCATGCCTTACAAGTATTATCTTAAGCAAACCATCACCTGCTTTCTAGATAATCACAACATAAAATAAATAAACTAATTCTGATAACTCACACAAAGCACCTAATGTATCGCCTGTCATCCCACCAATTTTGCTGCTAATATGTCTTATGTAAAAAATACTAAACAATAATCCAATAAAGATAAAAGGGAATGACCAAAAGTTTAAAAAAGATAACAAACTACTGATTAACATAGCAATTATTACATGTTTGTTATTGGTCTTTCCTATAAACATATTTCCCATACCGCTAGTCCTTGCATAAACTGAAAATCTTGCACCATAAACAATACACAACCTAGAAAAAACTGGCATAAGCAATAATACTGGATAAACATTCGGAATATGTAAACTATATATTAAAGCAATTTTTAAAAGAATTGTTAAAAATATTGCTAAAGCTGCATTTGTCCCTAATCTACTGTCCTTCATAATTTCTAGCATTTTATCCTTAGAACGGTTACTGTAGATTCCATCAAAAGTATCACCTAGACCATCAAGGTGTAATCCTCCCGTAATAAAAACTTCAATGACTACAGCCATAATTGAAGCTAAAAATCCTCCGCCTATATTATATCCTATATAGTAAAAAGAAACTATAAACATTCCTATAATAAGTCCTACTAATGGAAAATATTTAATACCATCTGAGAAATCCTTTTCATCAACCTTTAGATAAACATTTATTGGTATTCTTGTTAAAAACTGAACCATCAAAATAAATTTCTTCATCGGTATACTTCCTCCTATTTTAATTTCATAGGCAATCCAGAAACAGTAAAGTACACCTCATCTGCTTCTTTTGCAATAATTTGATTAATCCTTCCTACTATATCTCTATATATTCGAGATAACCTGTTATCTGGTACAATTCCCATTCCTACCTCATTTGTAACCATAATACACCAAATATTATTTTTCCGAACGCTTTCTATTAATTTCATTATCTGATTTGTTATTTCCTCTTCAATTTTATCAATTGCTTCATAACTGATTTTATCCCAGTCAGCCTCATGCTCAAACATTAAGTTTGTTACCATAATCGTAATACAATCTAACAAAATAGTCCCATGTTCTTTTGCAATTTCTTTTACAATTTTGTATAAATCTTTATAACCTTCATACGTTGTCCACTCACTTGGTCGTGATGCTTTATGCTTTTTAATTCTATCTTTCATTCCTTCGTCAAAAGGAATAGCTGTAGCCAAATATGCTACAGGCTGTACAGAAGTCTTTGCTAATTTTTCTGCATAATTACTTTTACCACTTCTTGCTCCACCTGTAACTAATGTAATCTTTCCTTTCATGTTATCACCTCTTTGAAATCTAACTTCCAAAAAAATATGTCCCTATTTGCAGGGACTTTCTTTACTTTAAATAAACTATATCAAATTTTTCATTAATATGCAATTTTTAGTCATAACCCCTATTAGGATAAATTCAAACGATAAGCTTGATTCTTCCTTACCTCTCTTTCTTGAATTTTCTTTCTCATTCCAAAACTATCATCTATTTGAATCTCCATTTTTCCATTTTCCTTTGGTATATACTCCATATACAGTCTATCCCTTGAAATCCCTACCAAAATAATCCATTTTAACCCTTCATCATATTTCTCTACATAAACTCCATCCATACTTTTTATCCCATCATATATTGTAATAATTCCTTCTTTTGTGACAGATCTTATAAATAGGTCCCCTACTCCATTTACAAGAATACTTATATAATTGTTCAGTGACTCATCATTTTTTCTATATATATTATTTTCCTTTATCCCTAACTTTTTCCCTATAACAAATCTACACTTTTTCAATATATCTACATGTGTAGCTTGAAATACATAAGAATCTCCTTCTATTGCAAATACACTTCTTAGCATTACAGTTCCATCACCTTCTTCTGATTTAGAAATTCCTATAACCTTTCCATCAAGCCATTTATTTTCCTTATCTTTATAACGCTTATCAATCTGCAAGTAATTATTTGTCTGAACACCTTTTCCTCCAATTAAAGTAACCTTCACCCTTCTTCGTTTTAGTAAATATTCTCTTTCATTTAATTGATTTAAAAAATCATTTTGATATGCCATTTTTTCACAAGATACATAACAAAGGTTTCCATCTTTATTTAAATAATAAAGATAATCTCCATATTGATGGCTTGGTAGCAAATCTTTTGCACTTTTTAGATGCTTGTGTATTGTCTCCATTTCATTTTTAGCACTATATAATTTCTCTAAGACCCATAAGTAACCTTCTAAAAGTGTTCTAAAAATATTTGACTTTATGTTTCTTTTATAAGGAAGCATACCTCCTGCCCAAAAACAATATGCATTTACAGCTCCTCCATTGGGTGTAGCAATCATAATTAAATGATCTACATCATATCTATAATTTTTACTTTGTACATAAGCTCTAGCTACTAATCCTCCCATACTATGGCATATAATATTCACTTTTCTACTTTTACATTTTTTCTTTGCTTTATCAATTACATCTCTTAAATAACGTCTTGCACAAAATGTACATTCCTTTCTCCAATCATAAAATGCAATAAATAAATCCTCATTTTTTTTATACCCCATCTCTTCCAAACTCCTAATAAAAGGTTCATACACAGAAGCTGCCATACCAAATCCCCAATCTCCTGTTCCAGAAATAATTTCATCGCTCATAGATCCATATAAACCTGGTACAAATACAATCGGTTTTCTTTTTTGTGTATTAAATTTATGTCTTAATAATTCTAACATTCCAAGCGTAACGAATAGTTGGTTCATATTTACCCTCCCCCAAATATCAATTAAAAAAGAAAAAAAGTCACTACTCTTTTGTAGCAACTTTTCCTTTGTTTATACTAAGCTTCACTCTTTATCTTTTTATATTCTTCCTTTGCTAGAATCCACTGTTCCCTTGCTTGCATCTCTAACTTTTTCTTTCTCTTTATTGCTGGATTACTTACAGCTTTATTAAACCAGTTAATTGCATCTTCATATTTTCCTAATCTTCTATTTAGTTCTCCTAATAAATACAGCATTGAAACTTCATCAAGATTCCCAATAGGTAATTGTTCATATAAAAAAGCTTCTTCAAAACAATTCTTAGCATGTTTCAAAAAATGTAATTCCTTATCTTCTCCTATAAACCTATAAAACCATGCTAATCTAAGGCAAATAGTACCTAATATTCCTTTCTTTTCATTTGATAATTGCCCACACAACAATGCAAGTTTATAAACCTCAATTGCCTCCTGATTCGTTCTTTCCCCTCCAAAATCTCTTTGTACCCATTGATTTGAAACCCTAGACGTAATTATTTTCTTCCCTGTAGGGCTTATCCTTTCAAATACACTCTCTAATGCAGCATATCCACAGTTTGGACATACAAATACTGCATAAAAAATTGGATTTTCTCCATTGTAATATACACAAAAATCTGTATCTCTTTTTTTTATCCTAATAGCAGAGCTCCTAACCTTTTTTGTATGAAAAATATTTTTGCATATAGGACAGCTTACCTCTTTGTTATATAATGCTTGATTCATTTCCTCACCTGTTTCTGCTAATAATTTTCTGATGAAGGAGAACTTTCTTCCTCTGATTTAATTTTTTCTTGATTGGACACAGGAAGTTTTTTAGTCCCTTTTACAATAATTTGCTTTTGCGGTTTATAATAATCTTTTGAAATCTGTTTTCTTTCTATTACTTTCCCATTTTCATAAATAATCTTATATGTTGTAACTTTATATCCATCTCTTCCTTTTTGTTCTATTCTTTCTTGTCCTTCTAGCAAATTATTATCATATCTAATTTCAATAGGTCTTTTAACAACTTCATTTACTTTTGATACTATTTTTACAGTCTTATTATATATTTTATGTCCATAGATCTTCACAATGATTAAGTTTTTACGAACATAGCTCTCAATATAAATAGGATTAGCATATGAATTTTCAAATTTAAAATCTAAGACCCCATAAGAAACTGTTGCATCTCTCCCTTTTGGGACATAGGTAGAAGGAATTGTATGTTTATATCTTTCAATAATATCTAAATTACTTAATAAGACAGCATTATACAAAGTACTAGATGCCTGGCAAACACCTCCACCTAATCCTTCAACCAATTCTCCCTTAAATATTACTTTTGCAGGTTTGTATCCCCTCTCCCTAGTTCTTGGCCCTACTATATCATTAAAAGAAAATGTCTCTTTCGGCATTAATACAGTACCATTTATTGCTTTTGCTGCTAATCTAATATTCTCTGTTCTACTTATATTACCAGCATTAAATTTTGTGACATACTCTCCTAGCAATTCATGAATAGTACTTAAACTTTCTGAAGTAATACGAGGTGAAACCGTTTCAACAGGAAGCTCAACTGTAATTTCATTTTGCACCCTATATTTATTCAATTCCTCCGCCAAAAGTAACTTTGTTTTATCCATATTCAATACAAGACCTATTTCTTCATCTTTAATAAAAAATTTTCCATTTTTCCTACGAATTGTTGCATCTTTCGGTGGCTTGTCAATAACATTTTGTATATTATATATAACACTATCTACCTTTTTATGGTCGTAAATAGGCTTTAAAATTATATTGTGAGGCATTTTATATAAAGAAAGTATTTCTTGCAATCTTTCAAAATAATTCCCTTCTCTTCCAATACTATAAGCTTTATTCACAGCACTTATATAATCATATGTAACCCCTATATCTACACTATTAATATGCCAGACTTTATCTCCATAAACAAAATGAATTTTCCCATCTTCCAATAGCTTGTCAAAATGGTTTCTAATTTTTTTCTGCGCCTCTGTAATAGATAATCCTCCAACATCTAAATTTTCTATAGTCACACCATCATAAATTGTATCTCTATAAAGCAAAAAAAATGCTATTGCCGTAGTAGAAAGAAGAAAACTTAATAAAACAATAATAAGTCCAATACGAGCATTTGTTTTTTTTACTTTGTCTTTTTTATCTATTCCCAAAGTGCCTCCTCCCCTCTTGTGTTTTATTAATATATATTCTTTATAAAAGCCTATATTACTAATATACATCATAATTTATAGGGAATTAAATTTCTATCACATTTTCTTTATACATGCATAATATGTAGTGGACATGGATCCACAGCTCGTTTTCCCCCTTTTATAGATAGAGGGAGTTTATCTCCCTCTTTTTTTAAAAAAAGGAATATATTTTAAATTCCTTCATATAATAATATTGAAAAACAATCATCGCGGAGTGGAGCAGTGGTAGCTCGTCGGGCTCATAACCCGAAGGTCGTAGGTTCAAATCCTGCCTCCGCAACCAAAAAAACAACTAGAGAAACTTCTCTAGTTTATTTTATTTTCCCCAATAAATCTCTATCTTATCTCCATCTTTTATCTTATCGGTATAATTAGCTCTCTCGCCATTTAATTTTAAAACAAGTATCCCTTTTACCTTCGTTCTATCAAAATCAAAATAATCGAATATATCTACAAAAATAAGTTGTCTTTCTTTCTTTTGTATCTGAATTCTTTCTTCATTTACAAAAACCTCAATAGTATGATTTTTTTGATTGGATTTACTTATCTCTTTATCTTTCTTCTCTATTGCTAATGTTTGTTTTCTCTTGCTAGTAACAATTTCGTCTTTATGAGATAATACAAAGTCTTTTCCTACCTCTGACCCATTTACATATACACAATAATCCTGATAATGCATATTAAATCTATTTAGAAGTTCCTCTACAGTATTAATCTTTACAAACGTAATACTATCACCATCTTTTATTTGGTATTCCATTGAAACTTCTTTTCCATTTACCAATAATTTATTAATTAGACTTATGTCTAAACCATTAAAATTTACAGAATTTATGTCTTTTATAAACTCATTTAAAGATAAACATGCATCTAAACCATCAACAGCTGTTTCAACTATAATCTCATCTTTATTATTAATTTGAGCATCTAAGCTACTAAGCTTTCCATTTAAGTATATCTTTGCTGGTTCTCCTATACCGCCTTTGATGATTTTCTTTTCTCCATTTACAGTAATATTTAAATTTTTTCCCCTTCTAGCAATAAGCTTCTTAGCATTAAATCCAGCTTTAATTAAAGCATCAGATACAAAAAGCTTTTTTGCATGGAACAATTGAATAGTATTTTCATTAACACATATACGTATAAAATTATCTTCTCCATCTTTTACACTAATAATGCCTATGCCAATTGGTGTAATAAATTCTGGTCCTTTAAGTTCATTACACTCAAATTCTACATTCTCAATGATCTCAGTCCCTCTAACAACTACCCTTTCTTGTCTTAATCCTAATTTAGTCGCCAAATAGTTTGTTAAAGTAGGAATTTGACTTCCTCCTCCTATACAAAATACTGCACTTGGTGATTTTCCATTATACTGAATTACTTTCTTTGCTATCTCAGAAGCAAGATTTTCAATTACATCTGCTATTTTTTCTATTATTTCTTCCGTTGTCATAGTATATGAAATTCCAACAATATCTTCAAATGTATGGCTATCTTTTTTGTTTAATTCTATTTTTAACTTTTCTGCAGTATCAAAATCAAGCAAAAACTCTTTTGCAATTGCTTCTGTTATTTCATCTCCTGCAACAGATGCCATTGCATAGGATACAATTGTTCCATCTTGAGTAATTGCAATATCTGATGTGCCAGCTCCAATATCTATCAAAGCTAAATTTAGCAATCTTAATTTTGGAGGAATTGAAACATGAATCGCAGCAATAGGCTCAAGAGTTAAATGCATCACTTCTAATCCTATTTTATTCATTACCGTATATAAACTATCTACAACAATATGAGGTAAAAAAGTAGCTAAAATATCAGCATCTATCCTATCGCCTTTATGCCCCTTAAGAGACGTTATTATACTATTATTCAAGTAATAATTTACAACCGTATAGCCTACACAATAGTACTTTGTATCCGTAGAATTCATCTCTTCATCTAACATTTCTTGTGCCTTTTGAATACCTTCCATTTCTAGGCTGTTAATCATAGTTTGATCAATTTCTTTTGTGCTATCAATTTCTCTACTTACTTGAACACGACAAGTCTTTAATGCTCTACCAGCAGCAGCTATTGCCACTTGTGTCAGTTTAAAACCTAATCGATTTTCAAGATTTTCCTTTACTTTTCTTGCAACATTTGCAACCTTATCAATATCATGGATTTGTCCATCATACATTGCACGACTTGAATATTCCATGATCTCAAAATCTATTATATAAAATTTATCTTCTTCTTTTTTCCCTATAATACCAACAACACTCTTTGTTCCAATATCTAGTGAAAAAATAATTTCATGAGGACTTACTCTGACTATCGTAGATTCTGCCATTTTTTGCACCTCTTTCAATTTTGAAACTTCAGCTTTTTATTATATTCTTCATAATTTTACATTTTCCTCTCTATTTTTCCTTAATCATCTTAATAAAATATTATACAACAATAATATACTATAAAAATAAATTTACATTAAATTACTAAATTCTATAGCAAAAACTCCGGATATTCCGGAGTCAATTTTAGGAATCATATAATTCTTTATAATATTTACAATACATATTTATAGGACATATTTCACACTTTGGCTTCCTTGCAGTACATATATTTCTTCCATGCCATATTAATAAATGATGTGCATGAATCCATTCTTCTTTAGAAATGTTTTTCTGAAGATCATACTCTGTCTGTAAAACATCATCAGAGCTTGCTAATCCAATTCTGTTGCTTACCCTAAAAACATGAGTATCAACAGCAATAGTTGGAATATTAAATGCATTTGCTAAAATTACATTAGCAGTTTTTCTACCCACTCCATGCAAAGACACCAAATCATCAAAATTACTAGGCACTTCTCCATTGAATTTTTCTATTAATATCTTCACTGTTTTTAGAATATTTTTAGCTTTATTTCTATAAAGTCCAATTTTTCTAATTTTGTTTTCTAATTCTTGTATTGTTAATTTTGAAAAATCATATACAGTTGGATATTTTTTAAACAAATCTTTGGTAACTTCATTTACTTTTTTATCAGTTGTTTGAGCAGACAATACAGTAGCAATTAAAAGTTGAAAAGGCGTATTGTAATTTAACTCACATGCTGCATTTGGATATTCTTTACTTAGCAAATCTAATATTTTTTTTACTTTCCTATTCATAATTCCTCCATCCGGCTTATTTTAAAAAGCCTACAATATTTCAATATTATACTTTATAATTTCTACCCTATTATCCCATTCTATAAACTTTATTATATTCTGAAGCATTTGATTTGCATGTTTGCTAGTTGTACTCACACAAGCAAATCCTATAACCGCACTTCTCCATCTATCATGCATATCTACCTCTGCTATCGAAGTATTAAATCTTGATTGAATCCTGCCAATTAGGCTCTTAATAATTTGTCTTTTTTCTTTTAATGAATTCGGCTCATACATAAATAGCTCCATACTACATGTTCCTACGATCATTATCATCACCTCATGTAAAATTCATATATTTATAAAGATAAACAATATCGATATTTAAAAAAGAAATATAAAAAGATAAGTGAATGACTCTGATAACTTTTGCTTAAAATTCGCATGTTGATTTTGCAACTGCTCATATCGCCAACGAAATCTCTTTATTTCATTCGAGATTTCCGTTGCTAAAAAAACTTACTGAAATTACATAAAAAAATACGTTAAAAACCTTCATTGTTTGAACGAACGTGAGTTTTGAAGGTTTAGTATTTTTTCATGGAATGAAGTTTAGTTTTTTCAAAAGTTATCTGGAATGAACGTTTTTTTATTTTTCTTTTTTAAATTGTTTATCTATATTATACAGTAAAAAATTATAATAATACGTTCATGTATTATAAAAAAGTTTTTCTTGACTCTTCTATTCTATACATATAAAATTTACTTAAAAATACATTGACCGACTGGTCAGTTTTGGAGGGATAGAATGAAAAGAAAAATCATCTTAATATTCACAGCAATTTTATTGATTACTCTATTATCAACAGGCTGTGAAAAGAAAAATAAGGTTTTTGCAAAACAAGAAAAGTTAATCCGTGTAAAAACTGAAAAAGTATCAAAAAAGAATTTAATACTTAAAACTACATTATCAGGAAAAATAAAACCTTTTGAAGAATCTAGCATAGTTCCTAAAATTCCTGGAAAGGTAACAAGCGTAAATGTTGAAATTGGTGATAGAGTTAAAAAGGGAGATATACTTTTTAAATTAGATCAGCAAGATATGTTAAATGCCGTAAAACAAGCCGAAGCAGCATATAATCTTGCTGTTGCAAATTTTAATTTAACAAAAGAAAGTTTTGAAAACAGTAAAAGAAATTTCGAAAGAAGTAAAGTCTTATACAAACAAGGTGCCATTTCTAAACAAGCATTTGAACAATCAAAACTTCAAGCATCAGATGCAAAATTAGAAGCTGCAAAAGCTTCAGTAGAACAAGCAAGAATAAATCTTGAAAATGCAAAATTGAAGCTTTCAGATTGTATCGTTAAAGCTCCAATTTCTGGTTTTATTACTTCTGTAGGTATCAATAAAGGAGAAATGGCTTCATCTAACATGCCTGCTGTAACTATTGCAAACTTAGACACAGTAATTATCGAAACATCTATATCTGAACATCTTATAAATAAGGTTCATAAAGGAGATGAGGTTGATGTATTTATAAAATCAGCCAGTCAAAAACCTTTTAAAGGAAAAATTTCAGCTTTATCTCCAGCCCCTACAAAAAATGGTCTTACTTATCCTATAAAAATAGCTTTAGATAATAAAGATGCTTTAGTAAAAGCTGGTATGTTCGCAGAAATTAGCATAGTTTCTGATAAAAAAGAAAATATAATTGCAATTCCATCTGATGCAATAGTCATAAAGGATGGAAATGAAGTAGTATTTCTAATTGATAATAATCAAGCAAAAGAACAGAAAGTATCATTAGGTCTTGATAATGGTAAGTATGTTGAAATACTAAAAGGATTAAAAGAGGGTGACATTATCGTTATAAAAGGTCAAAACTACTTAGAAGAAGGAAACAAAATAGAAATTATTAAATAGGAGTTGGTATTATGAATTTATCAAAAATATCGGTCAATAGACCTGTTAGCACCCTCATGTTTATGCTAATAGCAATTCTATTAGGTGCTGTTTGCTTGAATATGCTCCCAATTGATCTTTATCCTGAAATGGAAATTCCAGTAGCAATTGTTTCTGTAAATTATAGTGGAGCAGCACCTGAGGAAATCGAAACCCTTATTACAAAACCACTAGAAAAATCTATTGCTACTGTTAATAAATTAAAAAAACTATCTTCTTACTCTAGAGAAGGAAATGCTATTATTGTAGCAGAATTTGAATCCGATGTAGACATGGATATAGCTGCTCTTGAAATGAGAGAAAAAGTTGACTTAGTAAAAGGTGCTTTACCCGATGACGCATCTACACCTATGGTTCTTAAAATAGATCCAAATGCACAGCCAATCATACAACTAGGTATTTCTTCTGATATGGAAAAAGGAAAACTCCAACGCCTTATTGAAGATGAAATATCATCTCGATTTGAAAGGATAGATGGAGTAGCATCTGTTGATATATTCGGTGGAAATGAAAGAGAAGTACGAATAAAGATAGACCAAGAAAAATTATCTGGTTATGGATTAACATTACCTCAAATTAAAAATATATTAAGATCTGAAAACTTAAACTTGCCTGGTGGCAAAGTAAATAAAGGTTCTAAAGAATTATTAGCAAGAACAACTGGTGAATTCAAAAGCATAAATGATATTAAATCAGTCCCTATTGTCCTTAGAAATGGGGAAATCATAAAGCTTTCTGATATAGCTAGCATTGAATTATGTTACAAAGAAAGAGAAAGTTTAATAAGAGTAAATAAAAAAAATGCACTAGGGATTGGAATTAAAAAGCAATCTGTTGCAAATACAGTGAAGGTTGCAGAAAAAGTACTAAAGGAAATCTCTGCTGTTGAAAGAGATTATCCTCAAATCAACATAGTTATAGGAATGGATCAATCAGAATTCATCAATAAATCAATCAATAATGTTACAAAAAATGCAATAGTTGGTGGTTTACTTGCTGTTGTAATTTTATATTTATTCTTAAGAAATATACGTTCAACTTTTATTGTTGGTATTGCTATTCCTGTATCAATTATTTCTACCTTTGCTCTTATGTTTTTTGGAGATCTTACAATAAACTTAATCTCTTTAGGAGGATTAGCATTAGGAATAGGAATGCTTGTTGACAACTCAATAGTTGTTTTAGAAAACATTTATCGTTATAGAGAAGAAGGATACTCAAGAAAAGAAGCTGCAATCCTCGGAGCAAAAGAAGTTGGAATGGCAGTATTCGCTTCTACAATGACAACAATCGCTGTATTCTTACCAATTGTTTTTGTAAAAGGTTTTACATCTATTGTATTCAAACAACTTTCTTTTACAGTAACATTTTCATTACTTGCTTCTTTAATAATATCTCTTACAGTTGTACCAATGTTATCATCTAAAATACTTAAAGTTGGCGAAGTAAAAGCAAGAAAACATTCAGGTATTTCTTTAGGAAAAATACTAGACTCTTTTTCAAAGTTTATAGATTATATATCAAAATTTTATGGAAAAATATTAAAATTTACACTAAAACATAGAAAAATAACTGTATTGGTTGGATTAGCTATATTAATATCTTCTACTGCTTTAGTTAGTATGATCGGTGGAGAATTCTTTCCAAAAGAAGATGAAGGAATGTTTAATGTAAATGTAGAAGTTCCATTTGGTACTAGCTTAGAAGATACCGATAAAATTGTTAAACAAGTAGAAAAAATTGTTTCAGATATTCCTGAAAAAGAAAAAATTTTCACCATAGTTTCATCAAGTTTAGGATTTTCTACATCCGTATCAAACAGTTCAACAGTAATATGTACATTAAAAAAAGAAAAGTATAGAAAACGCTCTACAGAAGAAATTGTAAATGAAGTAAGAAATAAAGTGTCAACAATTGCTGGTGCAAATATCACTGTTAGTGAAACTTCCTCAATGCTTAAAGGAGGTCCTCAAAGTGCTGCCATTGAAATAGAACTAAAAGGTGATGACATTCAACTACTAAAATCAATAGGTAAAGATTTTGAAGCAATTGTAAAATCTATTCCAGGTACAGCAGAAGTAGGCTTAGATACAGAAGAAGGAGAACCAGAAGCAAGAGTAGTTTTAAACAGAGAAATAGCTTCTTTTTATGGTATCAGCACATATGATTTAGCAAACATCCTTAAAGCAGCAATTGACGGAGTAAAAGCTACTAATTTCAAATACGATGGAGATGAAATTGATATAAATATTTCTTTGGATGATAGAGCAAAAAAATCTATTGAAAATATGAAGCAAATATTAATAAAATCTCCTACAGGTATTATGGTTCCTATTGGACAGATAGCAAATATAGAATATGGAAATTCTCCTACACAGATTAAAAGAATCAATCAAATTCGAACAGTAAATATTTCATCTCAATTATCTGGAAGAGATTTAAAATCTGTAACAGATGATATAAAAAAAGAACTTGAAAAATATCCATTACCATCAGGTTATCATTATAGCTTTACAGGACAACATCAAGATATGATGGAAGCATTCTCAAGTCTTGCAAAAGCTTTGATCCTATCAATCATTATCGTATATATGATTTTGGCATCACAATTTGAATCATTGCTTCATCCTTTTACTGTAATGCTTTCTGTTCCATTTGCACTATCTGGTGGTTTTATTGGCCTTTTTATAACAAGACGTTCTTTATCCGTTCCAGCATTTATTGGAATTATCATGCTCTCTGGTATCGTTGTAAATAATGCCATTGTTTTAATAGATTATATTAATCAACTAAGAGAAAGAGGACTAAAAAGAAGAGAAGCCATTACCAAAGCAGCAGCCATAAGATTTAGACCTATTCTTATGACAACATTAACCACAGTATTAGGCTTACTTCCCCTTGCTTTAGGTATTGGAGAAGGTGCATCAACACAAGCTCCAATGGCTACAGTTGTTGTAGGTGGCTTATTATTATCAACAGTTCTTACACTAGCCTTTATACCTGTTGTATACACCATTTTTGATGATATCCTAATTAAAATAAAAACTAAATTAAAACCTAAAAGAAAAAAAGAAAAAATTCATGTAAAGCTTTAGCTCGGAGGTTCAAATGGATAATACAAAAGGAAAAAAACAATTAATTATTGAAGCTTCAATAAAAATGTTTTGTAAAAAAGGATTTCATAAAACAAAGGTTAGTGACATTGCTACTGAAGCAGGTGTAGGAAAAGGCACAATATATGAATATTTTGACAGCAAAAAACAATTGTTTATAGAAATGATGGAATATCTTGCAGATCAATATTATAATAAAGTATTAAAAGTTATGAATGAAGAAAAAAATATCACTAATAAATTCAAATATTATATTCTTCTTGAAGAAAAAATAATGACAAAGCACGGCGATCTAGCACAATTATTTATGCAAGAAGCCCATAGTATTGGTATAGATGTACATCAAATTATGGGCAAAAAACGAAAAAAATTAATTAATCTTATTGCAAATGCTATAAAAGAGGGTATTGATAAAAATATTTTTAGAAAAATAAATCCTTATACTGCTGCATTAACATTTATGGGAAGCGTCCATCATATACTCTATAGCAAGATTTTTGCAAAGGATGATTTTTCAAAAGAAATAAATATAGAAGATTTACATGATATATTATTGCATGGCATAAAGAAATAGGTGAATCCACCTATTTCTTTTTTATCAAATTAAATGCATTTCTTTTCCAACTTTCTCAAATGCTGCTACTGCTCTATCTAATTGTTCTTTTGTATGCCCTGCTGTTACCATACACCTTACCCTACCAGTTCCTTTTGGCACTGTTGGAAATACAATTCCTGAAACAAAAACCCCTTCATCAAATAACCTTCTTGAAAAATCCATTGTCTTAGATTCCTCACCAATAATTACAGGAGTAATTGGTGTTTGACTATTTCCTGTATCAAATCCTAATTTTCCTAATTTCTCCTTAAAATACTTGGCATTTTCCCATAATCTATCCGTATATTCTGTAGTTTCCATAAGCATTTTTATCGCCTCAATAATTGCACCAACAGCTGCTGGAGGAAGAGCTGTACTAAATAAAATTGGTCTTCCCCTATGGTTTAACCAATCTTGAGCAATTTTACTCCCTGCTACATATCCTCCAATAACACCGATAGCCTTTGATAAAGTACCGATACTAAAATCAATCCTACCATGCAAATTAAAATGATCTACAGTTCCACGTCCACTTTCACCTAATACCCCTGAACCATGAGCATCATCAACATAAGTCATTGCGCCATATTTTTCTGCTAAATCTACAATTGATGGTAAATCTGCAATATCCCCATCCATACTAAATACACCATCTGTAATGATGAGTATATTTTTATATTTGTCTTTATTTTCTTTTAACACTTTTTCAAGGTGATCCATATCATTATGCTTATATACTGTCTTTTTTGCCTTGCTAAGTCTTGCTCCATCAATAATACTTGCATGATTTAATTCATCAGAAATAATTAAGTCCCCATCCTCTGTAATAGCCTGTATGGCTCCTGCATTACAATTAAATCCAGATTGAAATGACATAACAGCTTCTTCTCTTTTAAATTTTGCCAATAAACTTTCCATTTCTTCATGAATATCCATATTACCTATAATTGTTCTTACAGCTCCCGCTCCGACCCCATACTTTTGTACCGCATCAATAGCCGCTTTTTTCAGTCTTGGATGATTTGCAAATCCTAAATAGTTATTGGAAGATAAATTTATTACTTTTTTACCATTTAAAATAATCTCCGCCTCATTTGGCCCCTCAAGTACCGGGAGTTTTCTATAAACTCCTTCTTTTTTTAGTTCTTCAATTTTTTCTTTTAAAAAAGGTAGTTCATGAATATTTGTCATAATAAAAACCTCCTTCTTAGATTTTTCCCTAAAAATTACTAAAATATTGTATTTTTCATTTTAATCCTTATTATTCCCTATTTTATTTTTTGTAGCAATAAACCTTATCCATTTCTTATTCATACATATGAAAATTAATCGATAATATGTAATTTTTTCTATTCAACAAAGCTATAGAAATTCCTCTTTCTAATGCATTCTAAAAAAATAGAGACTGGATATAATCCAATCCCTATTTCCTCCTAAAAAACCTATTTCCTCTAAATTTTGATGAGCTATTTTCTGAGCCTTCATATTGATTCAGTTTATTTTTTACACTGTCACAAATCTCATCAAATTCTTTATCCGTCAATATTTCTATCCCTTCTCTAATTGTAGCAATTGGATAGATATGAAACTTTCCTTTCTTCACCGCTTCTATTACTTCATCATTAAGCACCAAATCTTCTATATTTTGATGTGGAATCATTACCCCATGTTCTCCTGTAAGGCCATAATGCTTGCATAAAGCAAAGAAACCCTCAATCTTTTCACTTACACCTCCTACCGGCTGTATTTCTCCTTTTTGATTTACAGAACCTGTTACTGCAATATACTGCTTTATAGGTGTATCACTTAAACTTGATAATAAAGCATAAAGTTCTGTACTAGATGCACTATCTCCATCTATTCCACTATAGCTTTGTTCAAAACAAATTTTTGCTGTTAATGATAATGGGTGCTCTTGTGCGAATTTTTCACAAAGATATCCTTCTAAAATCATAATTCCCTTATCATGAATACTTCCACTCATATCCACTTCTCTTTCAATATTTACAATCCCTTTATTTCCAGCAAAAGTTGTAACAGTAATAACAGATGGCTTTCCAAACATATAATCTCCTAAATCAATAACTGATAATCCGTGAATTTTTCCTACTTTTTTTCCTTTCATATCAAATAATATTTTTCCATTTTTGTACATTTCCTCAATCTTTTCTTCTATTTTATTGTTTCTGTAAACCTTTTCTAAATATGCCTTTTTCACATGATCTTGTGTGATAAATTCGCTATGATCTATTTCAGCCCAAACATCTGCTTCAATTAATATTTCTATAAGTTTATCAAATCTTGTTGTGAGTTTTTTCTGTGTTCCTGAAATACGGTGACTATATTCTAAAATTCTTGCAACACCACCAGCATCTAAATGCTTAAGACCTTCCTCCTTACAATATGAACTAATAAATTGAGCTATTTTAAAAGCATTCTCTGTCTTTGCTTCCATTACAGAGTCAAAATCTACTTTAATCTTAAATAGCTTTTCAAAATTCTCCTCATAAGAATATAAAAGATGATATATATATGGATTCCCGATAAGTATTACTTTAAAGTTTGTTGGTATAGGTTCAGGCTTTAAAGAAATAATATCAACAATTCCTAGTTGTGTTCTAAGACTCTCAATACATACTTCTCCTGTCTCTAATACCCTTTTTAATGCATCCCACGATTTAATATTTAAAAGAACTTGATTGGCCTGAAGTATTAAATAACCTCCATTCGCTTTATGAATAGCACCTGGTTTAATCATTGTAAAATCTGTTTTTAATGTTCCTTGCTCATTTTCATACTCAATTTTTCCTATAAGATTTTGATACGTTGGATTATATTCAACAATTACAGGAGCACCAATATTTTCACTATTATCAATAAATAAGTTTACCTTATATTTTTTTAAAAAGCCATCTTCAAATGCTTCCTCTTGTTCCTCTCCTGATAAATCAAAATCATATATGTTTTCAATAATATCTTCTTCTACTTTTTTTAAGTATGTTATTACTTTATTATGTTCTTTATACTTATCAATCAGTGCATCTATAAATGGCTTTACAATTAATCTTGCTATTTCATTGTCTAATGCTTCTATGTCTTCTTTAGCTTTTAGCTCAATGCCTTTTATCTTTTTTAATAATTCTATAGATTTTATTTCTACATTTTCTGCCTTTCTCTCAATCTCTTTTTTCTGTTCTTGATCCAATTCTTGATATTCTAAATCACTAATTGCTTTTCCATCTATTAATGGAGCAAGTGCAAACCCCTTATTCGTATTTTTTATAGCAAAACCATTGTCTAAGCAATATTGCGTTAGTTGATCAAATAATTTATTCCTTTCTTCTTGATATTTTTTAATAATTTCTGACTTCTCTTTCTCATACTCTTCATCTGTAAATGCTTTTGGCACCTCTTCCAATAGTTCGTTTATTAATTCATTCATATCATCACAAAATATTTTTCCCATTCCAGGAGGCATATTTAACGCAATGGGACGACTAGAATTATCAAAATTGTAAACATAACACCAATCATCTGGAATATTTTCTCCCTTTGCATTCTTTTCAACAATTTTTTTTACATAACTTTTTTTCCCTGTCCCCTTTAATCCAACAACAAATATATTATATTTTGCATTTTTAACTCTTAACCCAAATTCCATTGCCTTTGCAGCTCTATCTTGCCCTATGATTCCTTCAACAGCCATTAATTCTTCTGTGGAATTAAAAGTGAAGTTATCGGGGTTATACATTTTTTTTAATTTTGTATAAGGTAGTTCTTTGTATTTGTTCATAATCATCCCCCTTATCTTCCTTATCTATAAGTCCTTAATCCATTTTATTCATACTTCTTGTCCATCTCTCCAATTATTTTTCAAAAATCATAATTTAAAACGTAATTATATATTTTTATGCAAATAATCATTAATATTATCATTTTTGATTCGTTTATGTATCATTTATCATAAAAAATACTTATTGATCTATGGCGATTTTTAATACTTTATAGAATTTTATATTATAATTAATGATACAAAAATAAATCTGAACGAAATTTGTATAATACAAGCATTCTTCGTATTTTAATAATATTCTATATATTCTTTCATATTTCCCGATTCAGAAATGTATCTGTTTTTCAAAATTTTATTATTTTTCTGAAAACAACCTCTCTGTTTATAAGCTTTTTTGCCTAAATCAGCTTTGGCACAAATATTGCAAATACTATAGTTTAATACTAAACATCTTATCTATTGCCAATTCTATAAATTTCTCAAATAAGGAGGTGAATTTCTAATAATTCTACTTTCTATTCATTTTATGCTTTTATATTTTACGGGGGTGTATGCTTAATGGCAGAAAATATTAAGATTCGAACGCAACGGGAAGTAAATGGCCTTTTTGAATTAACTGAAAGTGCACGTAATAATTTGAAAAATAACGTATACTATAATGATGATTTAGCACCAACTAAATTGTCGGAAAGAACTTGGAAAACTTATAACATTGCTGCTTTATGGGTTGGTATGTCTGTTTGTATTCCTACATATATGATGGCATCTGGATTAATGGCTGCTGGTCTTTCTTGGTGGCAGGCAATCTTGAATATATGCTTAGGGAACTTAATCGTTTTAATCCCTATGCAGCTAAATTCTCATGCAGGTACAAAATATGGAATTCCATATCCTGTTTTCGCTCGCTTGGCTTTTGGTATTAAAGGTTCTCATATTGCTTCAATTGCTCGTGCAGTTATAGCTGCAGGATGGTTCGGTATTCAATGTTGGATCGGTGGCGGCGCTTTAAATGCTGTTATCGGTGTTATGAGTCCTACGTGGGCTGCTTGGTCAGGTGGTATTTGGGTATCATTCTTTATCTTCTGGGCTTTAAATGTATGGATTGCTTACAAAGGAGAAGAAGCAATCAAGTTCATGGAATCATGGGGAGCTCCTATCCTTGGTGTTCTTTCTTTAGGACTTATGATTTGGGCTTTAAAAAATGTTCATGCACTAGGTAAAAGTGTCAGTGATGTCTTAAATATGCCTGCAACTTATAAACCAGGCCAATTTTGGAAAATATTCTTATCAGGCTTAACTGCAAATATTGCTTTCTGGTCTACCCTTGCATTAAACATTCCTGATTTTAGCCGTTATGCAAAAAGTCAAAAAGATCAGTTTAGAGGTCAGTTACTTGGCTTACCAACAACAATGGCAGCATTTGCCTTTGTCGGTGTTTTCGTTACAGGTGCAACTGGTATTATTTTTGGTGAATTTCTTTGGGATCCTGTAGCAGTTGTTGCAAATATCGGTAGTCCTATTGCCGCTTTACTTGGAGCAATTGGTATTGCTGTTGCTACATTAACCACAAATATAGCTGCAAATGTTGTTGCTCCAGCAAACGGTATTTCTAACTTAAACCCACAAAAAATTTCTTATAGAACAGGTGCACTAATAACTGGTTTTGCTGGTGTTGCCATAATGCCTTGGAAACTTCTCTCAAGTGCTGGTGCATATATCTTTGGATGGTTGGGAACTTATGGTCTATTTTTAGGCCCTCTTGCTGGTATGTATATTGCTGATTACTATATCTATCGTAAAAAGGTTATTGATCTTGATGATCTTTTCAAAGGTGAAGAAAGCCGTTATTGGTATAATAATGGTTTTAATAAAAAAGCAGTATATACATGGATACTCGCCGCAATTCTTCCATTACTTGGAAAAGTAATTCCTAGTTTAAGTTTCTTTGCTGAAAACGGTTGGATAATAGGATTCCTTTTTGCAATTGTTATTTATCCTGTTTTAATGAAAAATGATACTTCCTCTCTTGTTTCAGCTGAAGAAGAATTGCAGATTACTGAAAGAGTACAAAACCCTGAAAATGCTTAATACTTTTATAAGAGGGATCGGTATATGCTGAACCCTCTTTCATAACGAAAATAAATTGCTGTATATACAGCAATTAAAATAATAATCAATACGTTAAGGAGGAATGACATTATGGATTTAGTTATTAAAAATGGTACTATTATTACTGCTACAGATACTTATAAAGCTGATATTGCTGTTGAAGATGGTAAAATTATTATGATTGGCAAAAATATTACTCAAACAGAAGGAGCAAAATTAGTTGATGCTTCTGGAAAATATGTATTACCAGGAGCTATTGATGCACATACTCATTTAGAAATGCCTTTTGGTGGAACTACATCTGCCGATAGCTATGAAGCTGGAACTCGTGCTGCAGCTTGTGGTGGTGTAACAACCGTATTCGATTTTGTTATTCAAAGAAAAGGTCAAGGTCTTATTGAAGCTGTTGAAGGAAGACGCACCATTTGTGATCCACAAGCATGTGTTGACTATTCTTTTCACACTGCAATTACAGATTTAACACCTGAAATATTAGAAGAAATGAAAGAATCTGTAGAATATGGTGTTCCTAGCTTTAAACTTTTCATGGTATATAAAAAAGAAGGTTTGATGGTAGACGATGGTGTACTTGCAAAAGCATTAGAAAAATCAAAAGATATTGGTGCTTTAATTGCTGTACATGCTGAAAATCCAGATTTAATTGATATGCGTATAGAAAAATTCCTTTCTGAAGGAAAAACATCTGCTTGGTATCATTACTTAAGTCGTCCAGAATTTGTAGAAGCGGAAGCAAATAAACGCGCTATTCACTGGGCAAAAGCTTTTGATGCTCCTCTTTATATTGTTCATCTTGCAAACAAAGAAGGTTTAGAAGAAGTAACTAAAGCACGTAATGAAGGGTATGAAATTTATGCAGAAACTTGCCCACAATATTTACACTTTACAAATGAAGTATATAAACGTGAAGATGGAAGAAACTTTGTTTGCTCTCCTCCAATAAAAGGGAAAGAAAGTCAAGAAGCACTTTGGAAAGGTATTCTTAATGGTAGTATTCAAACTGTTGCAACTGATCATTGTCCATTCCAAAGCTATGAAAAAGATTGGGGAAAAGATGATTTTACAAAAATTCCAAATGGTTGTATGGGCATAGAAAATCTTTACCCATATATGTTAAGCGAAGCAAATAAAGGACGTATTTCATTTAATAAAGTTGTAGAAGTTTGTTCTACAAATGTAGCAAAAATATTTGGTTGTGCACCTCAAAAAGGTACAATCGCAGCAGGAAGTGATGCAGATATTGTAATTTATGATCCAAATAAAAAGTTTGTTGTTTCTAAGGAAAATATGCATTCTGATGTTGATCATACTATTTGGGAAGGTATAGAACTTAAAGGATATCCAGTAATGACTTTCAGCAGAGGTAAACTTGTATATAAAGATGGTCAGTTTTTAGGTACACCAGGCCATGGTCAATTTATAAAATGCAAAGGTCGTAAATAAAAGGGAGAAAAATCTCCCTTTTCTATTGGATAGAAAAAACTTGTATAGAATCTATCGGTAATATTCGAATATCCGCTTTTCCTTCTATATTATTCGTCGGAACGAATCCAAAGCATCTGCTATCATTGCTATCATTTCTATTATCTCCCATTACAAATACCATACCTTTTGGTACCTTTCCACTAGTTACTTGATATAATCTTTCTTTATATTCCTCATTGCAAATATATGATTCATTTATTTCTTTACCATTAATATATAATCTACCTTCTTTTATTAAAAATACATCCCCTTCTACAGCAATTACACGTTTAATAAATAATTCATTTTTTCTTTCTTCAATAGGAGGATGAAAGATAATAATATCTCCATACTTAGGTTTTGTAAATAAATATATAATCTTATTAATAAATAATTTATCATTATTATGAAGTGTAGGCTGCATAGACATGCCTTGTACAATTGTAAATCCAAAAATAAACCTCTCTATGAAAATTAATATAGCTATAAAAACAAAGCATCTCTTAAATAGACCTTCTAACATATAATCACATCCTAAAAGCTTTTATATGCATTATTTCCATTTATGAATTTTTTATAATACAATGAAAATATTTTATTAATTTATTATATGCAGTGAATATGTTAGAATATCCTGTGGAGGTGTAAAAATGATAAAAATAACTGTACCAGGTAAACCCATTAGCAAATCTAATTTTAAACTTAAAAATATACATGGACATATTTGGATGCCTAAGCAAGGTAAACACAGTAAATACATTGCATACGAAAATAAAATTGCAGGATACATTAACCAGCAATATAATGGTGAGCCTTTAAAGGGAAGTATCATTACAATTATAAAGCTTTATTTCCAAAATCGTAGAATGGGTGATTTACACAATTATCCTAAAAGTATCTGCGACGGTATTGAAAAAAGCGGAATCATCGAAAATGATAAACAACTAAAACCTGTTTTGCTATTTGATTATATTGACAAAGAAAATCCTAGAATTGAAATAGAACTATATGAATGTAGTAAATATAAAGTAAGTTATTCTATTGAACCAATCAATTCATAATTCTTTATAAAAAATAAACAGTATAATCATCTGAACTGCTCCCTGTCAAGTAGACAAGTAAAAAATTATGCTACTAAGGTCTGATTACGATATTCCAATGGCATAATGAAAATGTAGGAAAAGTTACAAAAAACTGATATACTTTTTCAGAATAAAAAATGAATGAGAATATCATAAGATTAGACGTACTGAAAGAAATAGAGAGAAAGAAAGGTTAAGGAAATGTATTTGTTTAACGTTCATTTTCAAATTATTTATCTACAATATAATTAGCAAAGGCACCTCCTAAGAATAATTTCTATCCTAAGGAGATGCCTTTACTTTAACCTTCTACCTTCTCAAAGAAATGATCATTCTCTTCTATTTTTTCTTGTTTGTTTACATGCTTTACATCTACTTTATCTTTAAGAAGATCTAACAAATTGATTCCAGTTGTAGCTTCTACAACCTCTGGAACTTGTGATATCATACTGCTTATATAGTTTGAAACCTTAGCTGCACCATTATTTTTTCCATCTCCTCCATTATCCACAATAACAATTTTTTCTGTTTTTGAAAGAGGCTCTGAAATGCTTTTTGCAATTTCAGGTAATTTCTCAACAAGCATTTGAATAACAGCAGCTTCGTTGTATTGCTTGAAGGCCTCTGCTTTCTTAGCCATTGCTTCAGCTTCTGCTATACCTTTTTGTTCAATAACCTTCGCTTCTGCTTCCCCTTCTAATTTGATAGCTTCAGCCTTAGCTTCCCCTTCTATCTTAATAGCTGTAGCACGTGCTTCTGCTTCTTGAATTTCCTTAAATCTTTTTGCTTCTGCTTCTAATTTCATAGCTTGAGCTCTCGCTTCAGCTTCTTGAATATCCTTATATTTTTGTGCTTCTGCTTGCTTTTTAACATTTGCTTCAAGTTCTTTTTCACGTCTTGCAGCTTCTCTTTCTGCAATTTCAATAGCTCTTTCCTTTTTAAGAAGCTCTACAGCCATTTCTGTTTCAGTCACTTCTTTTCTAACCTTATTGCCCTCAATTTCGTAAGCAAGGTCAGCCTTTGCCTTTTCTGTTTCCTGGTCTTTTCTATATGCTTGTACCTTTAATTCCTTATTCTTGCTAAATTCTGCGATTTCCGTTTCTGCTTCAAGTCTTGCCTTCTCTCCTTCTTTAAAAGCAATAGCCGTATTGACTTTTGCTTCTCTTTCAGCTTGAGCTTTTTTTATATCCCTTTCAGCTCTTGCATTAGCTTCAGCAATTTCTGCATCTCTTTTTACTTCTGCGATTCTTTTCTTTCCTAAAGCATCTAAGTATCCATTTGTATCTGAAATATCTTTAATTGTAAAAGCCTTTATCTCAAGTCCCATTCCGGCAAGATCTACCGCTGCTACCTCTTGAACCTGTGAAGAAAATTTTTCTCGATCTTGATGGATTTCTTCTACAGTCATTTTTGAAATAATCTCACGTAATTTTCCTTCTAATACATCCTTTGCGGTCTCTTTTACAAACTCAATAGTTTCTGCTTCGCGTCCTGTATTAAATTGCTCTACTGCTGAGTAAATAGATTCTTCATCTGATTTTACCTTAATGACAGTAACCCCATCTACAATAATGCCTACCCCTTGCTCTGTTAATGCTCTTTCTGTTCTAATATCAATCTTCATATTTTCTAGTGAAATCAAGTCAGTTCTTTCGAATAAAGGTATTACAAGCCCCCCTCCTCCTGATATCACTCTCTTTTTTAATCCTGTTACAACAATTGCTTTATCTTGTGGAACCTTTTTCCACATAGACAAAACACCAATCACTAAAATAATAATTACACCTACAATCCCTATAGGTATTAAAAATTCTCCCATTTACTTCATCTCCTTTTAAATATTTACTTCTATTTCATAATAGAAATTCTTTTTTTCTACATAATAGATATTATCTTTTATATCTACTATAAAAACTTTTGTTCCTGCTTCTATATATTCCCCTTTCACATGCTTTGCGGGAGAATAATATGTATTCCCATTTTTTACATAAGCTATCTGTCCAAAACCCCTTTCCATAATAGAAGATTTTACAACTGCATCTAGTCCTATCAATTCTTTTTGTGATGCAGCACTAGTATTTTGTACCTTATATAAGGGAATCATTATAAACCTGTAAACCAATAAGGCGATAGCATAAGCAAGGAATATAGCAATCAAAAAAGTAAAAATTGGCCTTACTCCTTTGTTACTACACATAATCCCTACTCCTCCAAATACAGTAATAAAGGCAATAATAGTAATAGGCTTAATAGGTAAAATTGTAAAAAAATGAATATGCATATCTCCATCAAAGTCCATATCTACCGCATCAAATAAATGTCCCAATACTAAAGAAGTAACAGCATACAAAATACCAGTTATAAAAGTAATTTTATAAATCATAAGCATTCTTTCTATAATCGCCTCCCTTCTGCTTTATACCTATGATGCTCAAATATAGAAATTTATTCCAAAATAGTATATTCGACATTTCCCAAATAATTCCTCTAATGTTTATATATTCAATAAATTCTTTTAACACCAGTTTACAAGTTTGACTAATAAGAGATTAAAGATTACAGAATTAGAATTAAGAGTAAAATCTATTCTTAGGGCACTCCATTAAGCTTTCTGGGCTATTAGCCTGATAATTTAGAACCCATACTTTTTACAATCTCTAATTCGTTAACGATTTGAGTCATGCTGCGTTCAGCGGAAAGATAATCCTCAACAGCTGAAATTTTTACCGCATATGAAAATTTACTTTTTCTTCCCATAAAAAATACTCCCCCCATGGCGACAGTTTCATTATTTTAACTGTCTACCATAAAGGGAGCATATCATCTAATTAGACGATTATACTGTTTATTTTTTACGGGAAGAATATATTGCTATATTACTTTATAATTATTTCTTAAATTTATCTATATTTTCAGGCGTTACAAGCTGAAAAGGTATCCAAACTTTCTGTTCAACGTTTTTTCCTATAGCTAAATTATATGCTGCTTTAATTGCTCCTTCTCCTTGTCCCGTTGCATCTTGAAATATAGTACAAGCAAGTCTTCCTTTTTCCATTTCTGAAAGTGCTTCTGGTGTAGCATCTATCCCTCCCACTAGAATTTCTCCTAGTTTACCAGCAGCCTCAATCGCTTGAATTGCACCAATAGCCATTTCATCATTATTCGCTGCAACTGCATCTATTTGATCGCCTGTAGAAAGCCAATTCTCCATAAGCATCATCCCTTCTTCTCTTGAAAAATTAGCTGTATCTACTTTTATGATATGTATATTGGGATATTTATCTGCAATCATCTTAACGCCATCTGTACGATTATAAGTTGCTTCACTATCAAAAGATCCTTGCATAATTACAACATTTCCTTTTCCATTTAATTTTTCAGCTAGATACTCCATTTGAAGATTTCCTGCTATAACAGAATCAGATCCTACAAAAGTAACTCCTTCTGGTAAATAATCTGGTAGCCTATTTACATATACTAATTTCACTCCAGCTTGTAAAGCAGCATCTGTCATTGGCTGTGTTGCTTGAGTATTTACTGGATTCACAACAATAACATCAAACTCTTGTGCAATAAAGTTTTCTACTTGCGCTAACTGCTTGTTTGCATCATCTTTCCCATCCACAAAAACCACTTCAACTTTTCCTCCTAAAGTTTTCCCATAAGATTCCATTGCATCCTTCATATACATAAGCCAAACATCATCAAAGTCTGAAATAGAAACACCTATTTTTATAGCATGTTCTTCCTTTTTAACCTCCTTAGAATTTTTATTATTTTCTGCAGAAGAACATCCAGCCAATATAGCTATCAATAATAAACAAATGACTAGCCATATATTTAATTTTTTCATAAAATCCCCCTAGAATTTTAATTTTTTAAACAAAACATTTTTCTAATCTGCAAAACCAATTTATAGATCAAAGTATTTTGACACAATTTCTATTGTTTTTTCTTTTCCTACTTTAATAGCCTCTTCTATATCCCAGTCCCAGTATTCTGGTCTAAACAATTCTATAGAAACCATTCCATCATATCCTATATCTTTTAAAGTTTTTAATATACCATCAAGATCAATAGCTCCATCTCCTGGCCATAAACGATGCTTATCACGTAACACACCAAAAGGTAGGTTTTCTGCATCATCAATATGGAAAATAAACAATTTATTTACATCTATTGCTTTTAAATCTACTAATTGAGAAAGCATCGCATGAAAATGAAAGCAATCTAATACAATACCAACATGCTCTTTATTTACAGTTTTTACAATATCATAAGCTTGTTCAAATCTATTTACTGAGCAGTTTGGATAGCCAACAAACTCAAAAGCTAATTTAAAATTTCTTTTTTCAGCAATGTCTGCTAAAATATTTAACTTCCCAACTGTTTCTTTTTTTATTTCTTCTACTGTATAATCACCTACATCAAAACTAGGCACTACTACTACTTGCCTACAGCCTATTTTTTCACCCACATCACAAATAAGTTTGAAGTCTTTTAATATTCCCTTAAAATCTTCTTCTGTTCTAAAACTGATAAACTCTAAAGCATTAAATGCAAAAGCTTTAATATGACTATTATGAAAAAATTCAACCAAATCTTCTACTGTATTTCTCTGCAGATAGTCCTTTAATTTGTCTATACGGATTTCAATCAAATCGTAACCGTATTTTTCACAAAGTTCTAAATCTTTTTCTAACGTAGAATATTTCATCGTTGTTGCTTGATTAAAACAAATTTTCATGTAAACACCGCCTCCTTTTATCACTTTGCTAAGCTTTTATTTCTAAATTTTCTAAATATTATATATATTATTATAGTAAATTCTTACATTTATTTCTTTCAAAATAAGGTTTTATTTTAAAAAAAAACTTAAGAAATACGGATGTAACTTTTATCCATTTTCTTAAGTCCCTTTTATTCCTAACTGCATTTTTTCTTTTCTATAATTTTGTGGAGATACTCCTACATGTTTTTTGAATAAATACGAAAAATATTGTTGACTATTTACTCCAATATAATCACAGATTTTGGAAATTTCTATATTTGTACACGCTAACAATTGCTTTGCTTTTTTTAATCGTGTTTTTGTCAAATAAGCATTTACTGTATATCCTGTTTTTTTCTTAAATAAATGTTGTAAATATCTTTCATGTAAATTCACTTGCTTTGCAATATCAGCAACTGTTAAATTATAATCATAATATTGATGAATATATTCTATCGCCTGGGCTACATACTGACTTTTGGGATCTTTTTCCACCTTCTTTGCTTGATTATAAATATTTGAAATCGTCATCAATATCTCTCCAATAAGCATCTGCCGTGTAAAATCATTTCCTATTTCTAAGTTATCTAATTGACCAATCAATGATCTAATTAATCTCCCTAGCCTTTCTTCTGGATCCTTTAACAATATATAAGGTGCTTGAATAGAAAAAAATTTTTTTAAATTTGGCATGTACATAATCAATTGATCAATTGTAAAGAAAGGACAAAATTTTTTGTGAAAGAAAAACTCAATATTTAAAATTCTGCATCCTTCCTCATTTACTTTTAAACGATGAAAAATATCCGTATCGATTAAAATAAAATCTCCTTTTTTCATTGGAACAGAAGTACTACCTATCAATACTTCACAGTCTCCTTTAACTATATACATAATTTCTGCCCTACAATGCCTATGATTATTAGGCGTAATATAATTTTTAAATTCCTGATAATAATAAGCTTGTATTTTTAACTGATATTGCCCCTCTCTCCAATATGGATTGAACAAACTGTTTTTATTCATAAATTCCTCCTTTAAGAATTACAAAGCATTGTAAAAGAAAAGATCTCTTCATTTTCTAGAAAAGATCTTTTTGACATATATTTTTATAATGATTATAGCATAGATTTTCTTTATCAGCATATCATTTCTATAAATATTCCCACTCAACAATAAGTTAAGTGGGAATATTTATCTGATTACTTAGCTTGATCAATTTCTAATAATTCCAATACTTTTTTTGCTCTTTCTTTTGTAGTTCCAGTAATTTCAACATAAGGAATGTTTTCAGATTTTAAAAACATAAGAATAGCTTCATCTACTTGCTTTGCTAGCTCTTCATCTTGCCATCTTATACCATCCTGTTCGTATCCAAACTCTCTAGGCAAATAAATAATATGATCATATTTAGGAATATCTTCTAGAGCTAAAATATATAAATCCTTTAAAATTTCAATTTCTTTTTTTGTTCTTTTCTTCATACCAAGCATAAATCTTCCATAAATATATGGCACAAACGTAGTATAATCTGTTAAAGCATACTCATACTCAGATAAGCTATCTTCTAATCTTTTTTGTCCTAGATAAATGCCATATTGCTCAGCAATGGATTCAATCATGCCCTTTTCTCTTAAATAATCTGTTGAATATTCAAATGCATATCCAACATTATATCCCATAATTTTCATATCAACATATAATTGCTGAATTAAAGTAGTTTTTCCAGATCTTGGTCCACCTAAAACTGCAATTCTCTTAGCCATTTGTACAACTCCATCTCATATAATATTATTATCAACTTAAATAGTATACTATCTATTAGCTTTTTATTCAATATTTATATGAAATTTAATTCTTTCCAATGACTTCAAAATTTTTTATATATATTTGAAAGTCCAATCTAATAAGTCAATTGCTAAATCAGCAGTAATATCCTCTTTATCCAATAATGTATTTAACTCTACAAAATCCATAGATTTTATCAATTTTGTTTCCGCTAAACTTTTTAAAAGTTTTTTCGTTTCTTCAACATTCATTCCTTGCCCTACTGGTGTACCCGTACCAGGTACATATTTTGCATCAATAAAATCAACATCAAAGCTTAGATGTATAGCCTCAATATTTCTATTTTTCAGCTTTTGTGTAATTTCATTAACCACTTTCTCTATGCCCTTATCTCTAATTTTTTCTATCGTATATACATTAAGATTTTTTTCTTGGATCAATATTTTCTCTCCATCATCTAAATCTCTAGCACCTAATATAAAAACATTCTCAGGGGCAATTTTTTTTCTTTCACAATAAACGTTCGTCAAATCTTCATACCCTAATCCCATAGCATTTGCTAAAGACATACCATGAATATTTCCACTTTCACTGGTATCTTGGGTATTAATATCTCCATGGGCATCCATCCATATAACAGCAATATTTTTGTATGCTTTACTAACTCCTGAAATACTGCCTAAACCAATCGAATGATCTCCTCCAATAACAAGTGGAAAACTATTGGCTTTTAAAGATGAATATACAACATGAGCTAGATTTGTATTTACTTCTACTATAGCTTTTAAATATTTTAAATTATGGTGGGAATAGAATTTATTATATTCTTTTATTTCTGGAACATGAAGATTTCCAAAATCATAAACTCTATGATTGTGTTTGCTTAAAACGGATACGATATCTTTATCCCTAAGTTTTGATGGAGCATATTCAGGTCCTCTTTTATCAGCACCATAAAAAATAGGAATACCAATCAAATTAATATCCATATACACACCTTCCCCAAAATATTTTTAAATCTTTTATATACTTAATAATTCTCCTTAATCAATATTTATAATCCCTGTCCAAAACACGTTCCAAATGCTATCTATTCTTGGTTTGTATTCTTTTTCTCCATAATATTGAATTTCTACAAACAAACCATCTATTAAACAATAAAAAGCAGCTAATAAATTCTTTATATTATTTGATTTGATTACGCCTCTTTTCATTCCTTCATAAAAAATAGCTGAAAGCATTTCATCAGAAGCCTTTTCATATGTAGTAAATTTTTTCTTAATCTTTTCTGATAAAGATGGTGGTGAAAATAACATGGCTCTCTTCCAAAAGTTTGTTTCTGCTTTATTTGTCTGATTTTTTTCATAGTAATATTTAAAAATTCTATACAATTTTTCTTCAACAGTATAAAATTCAATCTCTACAGCAATTGTTTTTATATGTTGAATCTCAGCATTTAAAATATCATCAAAAATACTTAAGAATAAATCCTCTTTAGATTTAAAATAATGATATATTGAAGCTTTTTTAATCCCTACTCCTTCTGCAATATAAGATAGAGAAGTTCCTTCATAGCCATGAACAGCAAACAAATTTAATGCAACAGATTTAATTTTATCTACACTCACAATATCCTCCTCGCCTACCTGTCGTTCGGTAGTTTTATTATAGAACAAAAATTCAGATAAGTCAATATTGTTTATCAAATCAAAAAAACAGGAGCTTATTCTCCTGTTTTCTCTCCATAATATTTAATACATTTTTAACAATTCAATTTCTCTTTGATGTCCTTCTACATCATAAGGAGTTTCCAAGAAAAATGGTAAATCTTTTAATACAGGATGATGAATAATATTTATAATAGCTTCAAGCCCTATTTTCCCTTCACCTATTCCTGCATGCCTATCTTTACGACTTCCTAATTCAGTCATACTGTCATTCAAATGAATCGCTTTTAATCTATCTAGTCCTAATATCTTATCAAATTCTTCTAATACTCCATCTAGATTATTTACAATATCATATCCAGCACTAAAAACATGACATGTATCTAATGTTATACCTATCAATTCACTATATTTTACCTTATCTATAATCATTCTAAGTTCCTCGAAAGTAGCCCCTATTTCTGTCCCTTTTCCCGACATGGTTTCTAATAAAACCATAGTACTTTCATTTCCTGTCATAATTTCATTTAATACCGTTGCTATTCTCTCAATTCCATATTCTACACCTTTTCCTGTATGATTTCCTGGATGAAAATTGTATAACGAACAAGGAATAATCTCTAGCCTTTTTAAATCATCAGCAAAAGCTCTCTTTGCAAAGTTCCAAGTATCTTCTTTGTATGAAGCCATATTTAATGTATAGGGTGCATGAGCCAAAATTGGTGCGAAGTTATTTTCTTCCATTAATTTCTTTAACTTTTTTATATCTTCAAGATCTAATTCTTTCGCACTACCTCCCCTAGGATTTCTTGTAAAAAATTGAAAGGTATTTGCACCCATTTTTAGGGCTACCTTTCCCATATTTTCATATCCCTTAGAAACACTTAAATGTGAACCTATATTTAACATCATAATCACTCCATTTTATTTTACTTTCAATATAAATAATCCGATTATTGTAAGTCCAATTGTTGTATTCACAATAACGCCTAAAACATATCCAATAATCGTTCCAAAGCCAGATTTTATTGATACATTTAACGCTTTTCCATAATATAACTCTCCAATCAATGTCCCAAGAAATTGTCCTATTAATAATCCTGGTAGACTAAATACCAATATACCACTAAGTCCTCCTAAAACACCTCCTATGATTCCTGCTTTTGTAGCTCCAAATTTTTTTGCACCTAAAATACTTGCTGCATAATCAAATAAAAAAGCTAACATTGTAAGAATACCAAAAAAAATAATCATTGACATACTTATTTTCTCAAATTTTGTTAGCAGCCCATATCCAAGAGTTGACAAAAATATCAATCCATTTCCTGGTAATCCTGGTATAAAAACACCTATTAACCCTATAATCATAAAAATTATTACAATAACAAACACATCAACACTTCCTTTTTCAATAATATACTATACCCTAGAATCAATACGATAAACCAATGCATCGATTCTTTTATGAACATATTTTTTCTCATACACATATTATAATATAGCATGGAATTCTTTGTTAGCAGGAGGGAAATTATCATTACTGTAGAAAAATCCATTACAATAATGTAATGGATTAATCTATAAAACAACTTCCTCCTATAAATTCTTTAATTATAGAAGTCTGTGGAATCAAGTGATCTTCTTCAATAGTAGAAAAATAATGAAGAAATTTAAGTAATCTTTTTGCCTCTGTATATTCTTTTTCTTTGTCTGATATTTCTTTTAGTAAAGGTTCTGCATATTTTTTTAGAACAGCTAGCTCATATATTAATGCAGAATTGAACATAACGTCTGCCTCTTCCTGAAATGGAAAAATATTCTTTTTCTCTCCTCTTCTAACTGAATTCCATAGCTTCAACGTTGTCAATGGAGAATGTCCTCTAAACTTACTATCCCTTACAATCCTTCGAATAAGTCTTGTGTCTGTAGTAGGAATTCTATTATGATTATCAATGTTTAATTGCGTAAGAGCACTAATATATATCTTAAATTTTTTATCATGGGATATATCAGCTGTTAGCCTATCATTTAATCCATGAATTCCTTCAATAATAATTGGTTGATCATCTGCAATTTGCATAAATTTTCCTCTATATTCTCTAACACCCTTATGAAAATTAAATGTAGGAATCTCTACTTTTTCTCCATTTATTAATTTTGCAAGATGTTCATTGAATAAGTCTAAATCTACTGCTTCTAATGCTTCAAAATCATACTCACCATTTTCATCTCTTGGAGTATATTTTCGATCCACAAAATAATCATCCGTAGATAAAGCTACAGGCCTTAATCCATTTACCTTTAGTTGTATAGCTAACCTTTGAGCAAAAGTCGTTTTTCCTGATGAAGATGGTCCTGCAATTAAGATAATTCTTTTTTTCTTTTCTGTAATCATATCTGCAATTTGTGCAATCTTCTTTTCATGGAGTGCTTCTGCTATTCTAATTAGTTCTGGATGCTCTTTTTTCATTATTATTTTATTTAAATTTGCAACATAGGGTACTTTCATAATATTTCCCCATTTTTTTCTGCTTCTCTAAATATTTTTGATAATTTCTTTTGCTCAACAAATTCTGGTAATTTATTAGGATTTGTTTTTTCAGGATACTGAATAATAATTCCTGGCTCATAATATCTCAATTTAAATAATTTCAAATAAGCTGTACTTGGAACCATATAACCATAAAAATAATTTTTTAACCATCCACAACTATATATATTTATTTCTGGACTTTTTCTAAAATCTAATAGTTCTGTTTTTGCTTCCATGCCTAGTTCTTTAAAAATCCTTTTGGCTTCTTCTACTGAAATACTATCTTTTATAAATGGTACATCTTCTTCTATAATTTCTCTCATCCTAGATTCTATTCTTTTCACATCTTCTTTTGTTATTGTTCTTTTATAATGTATTTCACAATACAACCCTTTACTTAATGAATGCTCTACTGTAACTTTGCATCCTGATAATATTTCCATAGCAGCTCTTATAAATACAAATGATAAACTTCTCTGATAAATCCTAATACCATCAGATGAAGTTAAATCAATAAACTCAATATTACAATCACTATATATTGAATAATTTAATTCTCTTAAATGGTTATTTACTTTAGCTGCAACAATAGTTGCTACGTATTCTTTTTGAAAATTTTTGCTTATTTCTTTTAAAGAAATCCCTGCTGCTACTTCTAACTCCTTATTATTTATAACAATTTTTATTTTTTTCTGTTTATTATTCATTTATCAAGCCCCCTTATAATAGAATAAATATTATCAGTCTATTCTATTATACCCCATATTATACCTATAAACTTCTTAAAAAATCAAAAAGTTCCTGTTTTTACAGGAACTTTCAATCTTTTTAATTACATTTTTGGCTTACTTGGCTGTGAAATATCACTTAATGCATCTCCTGCTTCATTTACATATATATTTACAGTAGCTAAATCTCCAATGGATAACATTCCTACTAGTTTTCCATTTTCTACTACTGGCAATCTTCTTATTTGATTCTGTGCCATTATATTTGCTGCTTCATGAGCATGCATATCTGGCGTTGCATAAATCAATTGTCCTGACATAACATCCTGAGCACTTGCATTAATATTTCCATTAGAAACACTACGAAGTACAATATCTCTATCAGTAACAATCCCTACTGCACGTTGATTGCTATCACAAACCGGAATAGAGCCTACATCTAAATTTTTCATCTGAGTTGCAATTTGACTTATAGGTGTATTAGGATTTGCAAAAGATACTTCTTTTGTCATTAAATCTCTAACTTTCATTATCATAAACCTCCTTTAATATTTTTCATTATTATAATGTGCAATTGATACAAAAAATAAACAATAAAAAAAAGAGCTTTGCGCTCTTTTTTATTGAACTTTTCCTATTTTTGTAAAAGGATATAGTCTAACCAAAACTTTTCCTCTAACGGTATTTATTTTAACAGGTCCTACTCTTTCATCACGACTATCTAAACTATTTTGTCTATTATCTCCCATACAAAATATAGTGCCTTCTGGTACTTTAAGCTCCATCTCTCCTGGTGTATAATCTCCATTAATATATGGTTCATCTAGCTTTTTGTCATTTACAAACACTTCTCCATCTGTTATTTTGATTTTATCTCCTGCTACAGCAATCACTCTTTTTATTAAATCTTTCTCTTTTCCTTCTGCTGTTTGTAAGTGAGATTTAAAAACAACAATATCTCCTCTTTCTGGTTCATGCATCATATAAGGTATTTTATTAATAATTAAATAGTCATATTCATTTAAAGTTGGATACATGGAATATCCCTTAACCAAAGTAGGTCGGATAAAAGTTGTAATAACCATTGCAATGACTACAGATATTATAATCGTTTTAACCCATTCTAAAATCTCTTTCCTCATCTTACTCTCTCCTTATTTAAAAACTTCATACATTTTATTGTATCACTTATTTTTCATTTCAACAATCATAAATTTTCCATTGTTTGTAAACGTTCTAATATATATTTATTTATCTTAGCATATTTATTTCTTCGAATAGTTACACCTATTTTCTCTAATGCAATACAAAAATCATCTATTATGTTCAATGGACTTCCATAAATCCTAATAATCTTTTCTCTATTTATACCTCTAAAGCCGTGTCCTGCTATGCATGCATGTCTTAATTCAATAATTTCATTCATTTTAGTTGCATTCAAAATTTTTAAAACTTCTTCATATCTTTTATCTTTGCTTAAGTATTTATTTATATAACTACTAATAGCAAAACCTAAATTTGGATTATATATTTTGTACTTTTTCCTTAGAATTTTTAATATCATCCTTTTAGACACAACTTCTGTCATAAATGAAAATTTATTTTTATCTATATGATTTTTAGCAAATATATATTTTAAAATAGCCTCTTTTAATCTATATATTCGACTTAAAAAATCTATATATTTTCCATTGATTAGTTTGATTTGAGTATTTTCTATCAACTCTGAAAATATTGCATCAGCTCTTCCGTCCTTTAATTCTTTTAAATTTTCTTTTAGATATCCTATTCTTTTATCTTTTATTTCTGATAGTACATAATAAGCTGATTCGAAATCAAAATTAATTGCATATTTACATGAATACAACAGCTTTATAATATCTTTATCTACATTTTCATTTTTTTTAATCCATTCAATAGCACCAGCATAATCATATCTATCTATCAAAGCTTTACATATTGCATAATTTATCTTGTCCAATCGTTCTCCCCCTTTAATAGCGTTGCATCCTTGTACTTCATGTTATGTAAATCATGTAAATAATGCAATTTTTATTTTCTCTAATTTTTTTGGTAAAGATGAAAAATAGCTTTTTCCTTCCAAATACTTTAAAGAATCTATACTTTTCTCAAAATAAATTTTATAAGCATGCAAAAATTGATGCTTTAAGTCAAACTTATCTTTAAAAATTCTATTTTCTTTTATATTACCATATTTGCAATCTCCAATAAGAGGATAACCCATACTCGCCAAATGAGCTCGGATTTGATGGGTTCTTCCTGTTATAATTTCTACTTCTATTAAAGTATAATGACCATTCGTTTTTATTGATCTATAAATGGTATGTATTTCTTTTGCTTTAGGTACCTTCTTCTTAAACACTTTTACTTTATTAGTTTTTTCATCTTTTAATAAATATCCTTTTAGTTCTTTATAACCTTGTAGGTTTCCTCTTACGATAGTTAGATAGTATTTTCTTATATAATCTTTCTTTCGAATCATCTCATTTAAGATTTGTAATGCTTGATTGTTTTTTCCAATGATCACAATACCCCCTGTATTTCGATCTAACCTATTAACACTTGCAGGAACAAATGTCTTTTCTTCTTGAGGATTATATTCTTTCTTATCATATAAGTATTTTATCACTTGATTTATCAAAGTATTTTTATCTTCATTTATGTCTTCATGAACCAAAAGCCCTGGAGGTTTTTCTACTAATAATACATTTTTATCTTCATATATAATTTCAAAGTTTCTTTTTACTTCTTTAATATCTTTCTTCTCAATAAAACCTTCAATAGTGTTTTCGCTTAAATACAATTGAATAGAATCTCCCTCTTTAAGTATATAATCGCTATTTACTTTTTTTCCATTAACTTTAATATTTTTTTTTCTAATCATTTTGTAAATAAAGCTCAGGGAAGCTTTTGACAGATATTTTCTAAGAAATTTATCTATTCTTTGATTTTTTTCATTTTTCCCTATACATAATTCTCTCATTTTCTTTCACCTCTATACTATTATGCCACAACTGTAGCTTTTTTCATATTTCCTTTTAAAATTAGTTATCTATTGAAAACATATGATAAGTTATGCTATCCTTTAAATATAACAATAAAGGGAGGTTATATATTATGTTCGAAAAAATGAAAGATGCTTTATATGAAATAAGTGACATACTCTTAGCCTTTGTTATTATTTTAACAATGTCTACTATAATTACTTGGAAAGTAACAGATTCATTAGCTTATTCTAAGGAAAACATTGCAAAAGTAAATGTAAATTCTGATAGTAATGAAATAAAAGTGGTTGAAGAACCAACCCTCCCTATCATTGAAGAAGAAGCAGACTCATCTGATTCAGATGAAGAGGTTATTTCAAAAGAAGAAGATATTCCTAGTACTTCTGTTGATGATAAAGTACCTGCTGATCCTTCACCACAACCTACTATTGTACATATTCAGATCCCTAGTGGTACACCTGGTATAGGTATTGCTAAGATATTAAAAGATAAAGGGCTTATTGAAAATACTACTAAGTTTATATCTAGAGTAGAAGAACTTAAAATTGCTTCAAAACTAAAATCTGGTACTTTTGATATAAAAACTAATACTTCTTTAGATGATATTATTTATATTATTGCAGGCAAAAAAAAGTAGGCTAAGAAAATCTTAGCCTATTTTTTCTCTTCTTCATTTAAAAATTTCATTATTTTTTCTAATTTCTTTTTCTGCTCTTCATCTAGAAAATCTTTCATCTGCTCTAATGCTTGCATCTGCTTTTTATACTTCTTTGTATTCTTAATCATACTCGCCTTTAATTTTTTTAGTTCTTTAATAATTTCTTCCTCATTTTTATCTCCATATTTTGTAGACATTTGTTCTATCATTTTCTTTTGCTCATCTGTTGGTGCTATATCACCCATTGATTTCATAAATGCTTCCAATTTTTTCTTATTTAATTTTCCCATTAATTCACCTCCATAATAAATTTAGTCATCACTCACTTAAATCTATGACATTTTTAAGATATTTATTACCTTCAAATATCATAGTTTGCCGTAACACAATTTTTTCTCTAGCATATGATAGAACAAAGATTGTTTTAAGGAGGCGGAGTATGAACGAGCTTATTCCCGTTGATTCTAACGATATTTTATTGCCAGAAGATGAAATAAGCATTGGTAGATTTCCCATACAAAGCAATAGAATGTTTATATTCATCATTCCAATATTTCTTATATTGTTTTTGAAAAATAAAAACACCTATTCAAATTTAAGTTCAGAAAATTACGAAAAACCAAAAACACCTACAATAAACAGCAATACCTTAGATAAAATCTCTCATTTATTGGAAAACGTCAAAAAAGCAACTGTACTAAACGATTTACGAAAAAGTGCAATGCAATCTAATAGAATACTTGGAAGCAAAAATTTAGAATTTTTAAAGGAAGCACTAAATGTTTTTGGTAGTAATATGAGTGAAGAAACCAAATCTCATATACAAACTGCTACCACTATACTCTCAATACTAGATAAAGTAAAAGATGTGAAAAATATTTTAAACATACAAAAGGCTTTAAATTTTGAAAGTAACAAAGATATGTCTGCACAGATCAATAACATTATCGAAGCAATTGAACCAATGTTGCCAGCAGAATATGCAAAAAAAATTGGGGACTTTAAAAAAATGGCCCAAATGATGAAATTAATGTCTTTATTTAATGATGATGAGGACTTAGATGAAGAAGAAGATAATAATATATCAGACAGCTATAATAATGATGAATATAGCGATACGGAAAATAATGATGAAAATGATGATAATCCACCTAAAGAAGAATAAATATAAAAAACAGGGAGTGTATCCTTACACTATCCTGTTTTTGTATTTGCCAATGCCATCATAGCAAGTACATATCCATAGATTCCAAAACCACAAATTTGCCCAATACATGCGGAAGCTGTAACAGACTTTTTTCTATATTCTTCCCTTGAATGTATATTACTTATATGTACTTCAACAGCTTTAATGTCAACTGCTTTTAAAGCATCATAAATAGCAATACTATAGTGGGTATATGCAGCAGGATTAATTATAATTCCATCATATTTTTTATAAGCTCCTTGTATAAAGTTTACAATTTCTCCTTCTATGTTACTCTGAACAATATCTATTTCTAATGATAGTTCCTTTGCTTTTTCATTTAGATAAGTACACATTTCCTTATAAGTTTTTCCACCATATATATGTTTTTCCCTTATTCCTAAAAAATTAATATTTGGTCCATTAATAATTAATATTTTCAAAATTATCATCTCCTAAATGTCTATTTAGACATGCAACAATCCTATCTATTACTATTTTTAATGTTGTATCATTTTTAATTTCACAATCACAATATTTTTTATATAAAATATACCTTTCTTTATATAAATTGTAAATTTTTTCTTTTCCATCCTTTAATAGTGGTCTAGTACTTGTATCAACATCAGAAATAATATCTTCTACTGACCTATCTATAAATATAATCAGTCCATTTTTCTTTAGTAATTCTATATTTTCAGCTAACTTAATAACTCCTCCACCTGTTGATATAACCAACGGACAATTCTTACTTACTTCTTTTACTGCTTTATTTTCAATACTTCTAAAAAATTCTTCTCCTTTTTTAAAAATATCTGAAACACTTCTTCCCTCTTTTTCTTCGATATATTTGTCTATATCACAAAATTTCATATTCAATCTCTCAGCTAAAAGCTTTCCTATTGTTGTTTTTCCACATCCTGGCATTCCAATAAGCACAATATTTTTATATATATTTTCAGCCATTGTAACCACCTTGTATATCACAAATTTTTTCATAAATTTTATCGCAAACACTACTATTAATTTTTATACCATTCCAAAATTCTTGTGCTTTTACAGCCTGCCCTACTAACATATAAAGTCCATTTATAGTCTTTAATCCTTCTTCTTTCCCATATTTTAAAAATAAAGTTTCTAATGGATTATATATTAAATCCACTGCAACTTTAAAATTGAAAATGTCTTTTTTTCTTATAGGTGAATTCTGAACATTTGGATGCATTCCACATGGTGTACAGTTAATAATTAAATCCTGCTCTTTTAACAATCCTATTTTATCATAGGACATAATTTTAAAATTTTTATATTTTTCTTTCCCAGAATCAACATTTCTACTTACAAGAGTAATATCTCCTATCCCTTTATCTAAAAGATACTGAATAACACTTTTTGAAGCTCCACCAGTCCCTAATATAACAGCTTTTTTATTCTTTAAATCAATATGATGCTTATCAAGCATAATTCCAAAACCATAATAGTCTGTATTATATCCGATTGCTTCATTATCCTTAAAACATATTGTATTTACTGCTCCGATCCGCTTAGCTTCACTTGAAATACTATCTAGGTATTTAATAACTTCAACCTTATAAGGAATCGTTACATTCACACCCTTTGCTCCTAACGCCTTTAAACCATATATCGCTTCTTTTAAATCTTCTCTTTTCACCTCAAATAAATGATAATAGCTTTTAATATTAAGTTCTTCAAATATAATAGAATGTATAATTGGAGAAAAACTATGCTTTAGTTTTTCTCCTATAAGCCCAAAAAACATTACATATCCCACCTATCCTTTATGCCCTTTATAGTTTCCAAGAAGCTGAAAAAAGCTACTGTTCTTCTCTATCAATTCAATTGCATCCTTCACAACTTTTTCATGCAAATTACCCTCAAAATCTATATAAAAGAAATATTCCCATGATTTATTTATAATCGGTCTTGATTCTATTTTCAACATATTTAGATTGTTTTCAGCAAAATACCTCAAAATACTATATAACGCACCAGCCCTATGAGGAATAGCAACAACTACACTAATTTTATCAGCTTCATCCTTTAACTCCAAACTTTTTCCGATTATTATAAATCTAGTATAATTACTCTTATTAAAATTTATATTTGGTACAATAATATCTAACCCATACAATTCAGCTGCTTTTTTACTAGCTACAGCAGCCTTCATTTTTGAATTTTCATCCCTTATTAATTTTGCACTCATAGCTGTATTTTTATAAGGAATCAACTTCCAATCCGAATGCATCTTAAAAAATTCATTGCTCTGCCCAAAAGCCTGCGGATGAGAATATACTTCTATTATATCTTCTAGCTTCGTATCTTTTATCCCCAACAAATGATGCTCTACCTTTAAACATTTTTCTCCAATAATATAAAACCCATATTTCCTTAAAAGATCATATACTTCTGCTATTCCTCCAGTAGAAGAATTTTCTATAGGAAGTACACCATAATCAATTTCGTTATTTTCAAGAGCTACAAATACATCTTGAAAATCACTTGCATTTTTTCTAACAACATCATCTCCAAAATATTCTATAAGAGCCTGTTCGCTAAACGATCCTTCTACCCCCTGAAATCCAACTCTAAGCTTATTCTCTACATCAAACTTTTGTTTTTGTATTTTTCTGCTAATCTCCATAATATAATTCAAAAAATCTTCTGTACTTTCTTCAAAATTATTATTTTTTAAATACGAAATATTTTTCCTTATTACTTCCGCTTCTCGATCCCTATTCAATATAGGAATACCATTTTCTTTTTTATAATCAGCAATTTTTAATACTGTTTCCATTCGCATTTCAAATAATTTTATAAGTTCTCTATCTATATAATCAATAGTTTGTCTTAACTTTGCTAAATCATCCATGGTATCCCATCCTTCTCTATCAAAAAATCTAATAAAACTATGGCTGCAACAGCTTCTACTACTGGCACAGCTCTAGGTACAATACATGGATCATGACGCCCTTCTACTTTAATTTCTGTATTTTTTCTTTTTTGTATATCTATTGTCCTTTGAAGTTTTCCTATAGAAGGTGTTGCCTTCAATGCAGTTCTAAATAATATAGGCATTCCATTACTGATTCCACCAAGAACTCCACCATTGTAATTAGTATAGGTTTTTATATCATCTTTTTCTATAAAAAATTCATCATTAGATTCTGATCCTTTCATTCTTGTAATATCAAAGCCTGCTCCAAATTCTACTCCCTTTACAGCTGGAATAGAAAATAGAAGCTGTGCAAGTTTACTTTCTACTGAATCAAAAAATGGCGACCCCACTCCTGCTGGAACATTTACTATAGCAGTTTCAATAATCCCACCGACAGAATCCATATCTTCCTTTGCCTTTAAAATGCGATTTTTCATTTTTATCCCTTTTTCATCATCCATAACAGGAAAATCCTTGCTTATAATTTCCTTTAAAAAGCCTCCTTCTATATTCACTGCATCAAAAGAATTTTCATTAATCTCTCCTATACTTTTTATATGACTTCCAATAATAATATCCTTTTTCTCTAAAATCTGTTTTGCTATTGCTCCTGCGAATACTAAAGGAGCTGTAATTCTTCCTGAAAAATGTCCTCCACCCCTATAATCATTAAATCCTTTATATTTTATATATCCTGTATAATCTGCATGGCCTGGTCTTATAATAGATTTTGTCTTTTCATAATCCTTTGATCTTTGATTTGTATTATATATAACAGCACAAAGAGGTGTTCCTGTTGTTTTATTGTTAAAATATCCACTTAATATCTCAAATTGATCTTTTTCTTTTCTTGGAGTAGATAGTTTATTTTTTCCTGGTGCTCTTCTTTGCATTTCTTTATATATATATTCAGTATCTAACGTTATTCCTCCTGGAAGTCCATCTATAACAATTCCTATTGCTTTTCCATGGGACTCTCCAAAAATTGAAAGCTTTAAATTATCGCCCCACATTCCGCTCATCTATTTTTCCTCCTAAACTTTTAAAATCCTGCCAAAATCTTGGATAAGATTTTTTTACAGCATCACTATTTATAATAATTACTGGTTCAGTACATTTTATAGAAGCAATAGCTAAAGCCATAGCGATACGATGATCATTCCAACTATCAACAACACCACCATTTAATTTTTCTTTTCCTTTAATCTCTAATCCATCTTCTAATTCTAGCACATCTGCACCTAGCTTATTTAATTCTGTAGCCATTGCCTTTAATCTATCAGATTCCTTTATTCTAAGTCTTGCTGCATTGATTATTTTTGTAGTACCTTTGCTTACTGCTCCTAATGTTGCAAGAATTGGAACAAGATCTGGACATTGAGAAGCATCTATTACAATCCCATTCGTATATGACTTTTCTACCTTAACAAAATTATCTTGTACTAAAATATTAGCTCCCATCTCTTTTACAATATCTAAAATCATCTTATCTCCTTGAAGAGAATCAATATTTAAATCACTACATTTTATACCACTTCCTAATATACCTGCTACAATCCAAAAAGCTGCTTGTGAAAAATCTCCTTCAACACGATAATCACAAGAATTATACTTTTGATTTCCTTTTATAATAAACTCTTTATAATTATTATTTTCAACATGTATATTAAATTTATTTAGAATATCAAGGGTTAAATCCACATACCCTTTAGATTCTAATTCTGTTGTTATAACGATTTTAGAATCTCCATCAAGCATTGGCAATATGAATAAAAGTCCAGTTATAAACTGTGAGCTAATATTTCCCTTCATATAAAAAATCCCTGGTCTTAATTTTCCCTCTACACTTAAAGGCAGTTTTCCTTCATTATTTGTATACTGTATATTTTGTTCTCTAAATATTTTATAATAAGTATCTAAAGGACGCTCTATAAGCTTTCCCCTTCCAATAAAAGTTATCTTTTCTCCGAATAATCCTGCCATTGGAATTAAGAATCTAAGTGTTGAACCTGACTCCTTACAATCTATTTCATTTTTTAAAAGCTTCATTCTTCCAGTTCCTTTTATTAAAATGCTGCTTATTCCATATTCAGAATCTGTTTTTGTATTTTCTGATTCCACTCCAAATGATTTCATTCCCTCTAACGTTGCAATAATATCATCGGAAAATGTAATATTGTCTATATTACTTATACCATTAGAAAGCCCCGCAGCAATAATAGCTCTATGACTCATACTCTTAGATGGTGGTATTCTAACTTCTCCTTTAAGGGAAGAAGGAATTATTTTTACGCTTTTCACTAATATGACCCCTCTCTATATATACTTTTCTATGTCTTCTCGTTTTATTTTTTTTATAAAACCATTTCCTATTTTTTTCAGCAAAACAATATTCATATAGCTTCCTTTATTTTTCTTATCTAAGCCGATCGTCTTAATATTATTAGATTTATCCATATTTGGTAATTCATAAGGCAAATTATATTTTTTCAATATTTCCTTTATAAGACTTACTGTACCAATTTCTGTTATCCCCATGTCTTCACTTCTTTTAGTTATATTATACATTCCAATAGCCACAGCTTCTCCATGGGTATACTTTTCATAATTATAATATTTCTCTACAGCATGCCCTAAAGTGTGTCCAAAATTTAAAAGCATTCTCTCTCCTGTATCTTTTTCATCCTTTTCTACTATTTCTTTTTTTATACTGCAACATCTAAAAATGATCTCTTCTATATTATTAAACAATTCATGTTCATTTTCATATTCTAGTAAACTTTTAAACAGCTTCTCATCTCTTATACATCCATATTTTATAACTTCTGCCATACCATCATATAAGAATCTTTTATCAAGTGTCCTTAGGAGTATTGGGTCAATAAATACTGCTTCTGGATGATAAAAATTTCCTACCAAATTCTTTCCTCTAGACAGATTTACTGCTACTTTTCCCCCAACACTACTATCAATTTGCGCCAAGAGAGAAGTTGGAATCTGTATAAAAGGTATTCCCCTAAGCAATGTAGCAGCTGCAAATCCAGTTATATCCCCAATAACGCCTCCTCCAAAAGCTATTATTAAGTCTCCTCTTGTTATTTCAAAATCCAAAAGCTCATTATATAAATACTCCAATGTATCTAAAGATTTACTTTTCTCTCCAGGCTTCACAGTAATCATTTTTACTTCAAAATCATTTTTAAACTGCTGCATTATCTTTTCCCCATAAAATTTTTCAACGTTTATATCTGTTATAACAGCTATCTTCTTATTTTTATAATTCTTTTTTATTTCTTTCCCAATATAATCAATTAGCCCATTCTTTATAAATATTGAATAGCTTTTATGCGCAAGATTGATTTTTATTTCATACATTTTTCAATAAAGGCCTCCCTCTTATTCCTTGCATTCTCAAATAATGCTTCTAAACGGTCCTTATCCTTTTTAATAATTGCATTTTTTATTTTGGTAATATGTTCTTCAAAAATATTTATTTGTTTTATTGTATTATCCCTATTTTCCATTAAAAGCTCTGCCCAAAGCTCTGTGTTCATCTTAGCTACCCTTGTAGCATCCTTAAAGCTTCCAGCTGTAAATAAATTATCATCTTTATTAGATCCATTTATTAATGCCGCTGCTATAATATGCGGTAGCTGACTTGTAAAAGCTATAATTTCATCATGCTTTTTTGGAGTCACTTTCGTAATATTTTTACAGCCTATTCCCTTTATAATCTTTTCTATCAATTCAATGTTTTTCTTTTTATTTTTATTAGTAGGTGTGAGAATATAATTTGCATCCTTAAATATATCCTTTTTTGCAAAACCAATTCCTTTGTATTCTCTTCCTGCCATAGGATGCCCTCCAATAAAGTCCAAATCCTCTCTAATAAAAGAATTTATTTCATCCAATACTTTCTTTTTAATTCCTGCCGTATCTGTAATAATAGCTCCTACTTTCATATAATTCATATTATCTTTTATAAATTTTATGGTCAAATTTGGATATACACACATTATAACAATATCAGAATTTTTTAATGGAATTTCAGGCTCTAAATATCCCTTATCAATCATCCCCAATTCCTGGGCAGTTTCAATAGCTTCCATATCTATATCTACTGCCCATAAATTTTTAGGATTTAATTCTTTTAATGCCATTGCAAAGGATGCACCAATCAATCCTAATCCTACAATCGTTATATTAAAATCAAAATCTTCCAAAGCTTTCACCCCATTATAACTCTCTATTCTCTATTTTTGCAATTTCTTTCAAAGTTTTCATAAGTGAGCCGAATCTCTCTGGTGTAATAGATTGCTGCCCATCACACTTAGCATTAGCAGGATCATTATGCACCTCTATCATTAGTCCATCAGCTCCAACAGCTACAGCAGCTTTTGCTAACGGTTCAACTAACCACCACAATCCTGCTGCATGACTTGGATCTACAATTACTGGTAGATGGCTTAATTTCTTAATTACAGGTATAGCACTTAAATCCAATGTATTTCTTGTATAATTTTCAAAAGTTCTTACCCCTCGTTCACAAAGAATAACATTTTCATTTCCTTCTGACATAATATATTCTGCAGCCATTAATAATTCTTCTATAGTAGCAGACATTCCTCTCTTTAGTAAAATTGGCTTATTTGTTTTTCCTACCTCTTTTAGCAAATCAAAATTTTGCATATTTCTTGCCCCTATTTGTATAATATCTACATCCTCTAGAAACCTTTCAACATAATCTGCAGACATAAGCTCTGTAACAATAGGAAGCCCTGTCTTTTCTCTTGCTAATTTTAATAGCTCAAGCCCTTCTTCTCTTAACCCCTGAAAGCTATAAGGCGATGTTCTTGGTTTGAAAGCTCCTCCTCTTAAAAAGCTTGCACCTGATTCTTTAACTTTTTTTGCAATTGTTACAATTTGGTCTTCACTTTCTATAGAACATGGTCCTGCAATTATAGCTAATTTATCTCCTCCTATACTTCTATCATTTACTTTTATAACTGAATCATCTGGATGAAATAATCTATTTACTTTTTTGTAAGGCTCCTGCACATATATTAATTTTTCTACATTTCTATTTGCTCTAATCAAATCTGGATCAATTTTACTAGTATCCCCTACCAATCCTAAAATATGACGATTTTCTCCTATTGTTTCATGTACTTGACATCCTAAGTCCTCCATTTTTCTTTTGATTTTTTCAATTTCTTCTTGTGCTGTTCTTGGTTTAATTACAATAACCATAACTATAATCCCTCCTAAGTTTTTTGTAGATAAAAAAAGAAGACCCATCTAATGAGTCTTCTTTGTATAAACAATAGCAATATATGCTCTATTGTATAACTATACAACAATACATAAAATTTTATCATCCTCATTAGAAAAGAGATTTATTATTTTTTTGTAGAACAAATAACCAGCGCTAAAGTAAAAATAGCCCCAGATAAAATAAAAGCTAAAAAATTTATTTTGTTCTACATATCCCTTTCTAATAAGTTTTTCCATTTTCTTTTCCTCCAAAACTTGTAATAAAATAATTTATTGTTTGAAATTATATCAAAAATAAAACAAATGTCAATAAAACATCTTAATTTTTAAAACTTTTTTTATCTTTTCAACTTTTTTAATAGCTCAATATTATTTCAAATATTAATTTTTTATTGCTTCATGCAATCTCCTTACAAACTTAAAAACATTCTCTTCTATATTTCCATTTTTTATTCCCTCTTCTATTTCTTTGATAATAGCACTTCCAACAATTAATCCATCAGATAAGCCTTTTAATTTTTTTATTGCCTCTTCACTAGATATACCAAAACCGATTGCTAATGGAATATCAGTATATTTTCTGACTTTATTAATAAATTTTGATAAATCTTGTTTAAAATCATCTCTTATTCCTGTTACTCCTATTGATGAAATACAATAAACAAAGCCTTCTGCATCTAAAACAATTTCTTTGATTCTATCCTCTGACGTAGGAGCAACAAGTGGTATTAAATCAATTGGATAATCTTTCATCATCTCTTTTAACTCTTTTCTTTCCTCTAATGGTAAATCTGGAATAATCAGTCCATCAATGCCATATTTTTTACAGTTATCTAAGAATTTTTCTACTCCATATCTAAAAATAGAATTATAATATATCAAAAATACAAGAGGAATTTCTGTCTTTTCTCTTAATTTTAAAACCATATCAAAAACAGAATTAATATTTGTTCCATTGCTTAAAGCTCTTTGAGCTGCTCTTTGTATTACAGGTCCATCAGCTAAAGGATCTGAATATGGAATACCTAGCTCTATAATATCTGCTCCTGCTTCTTCCATTTTTAAAACCAATCTAATTGTAGTATCCAAATCTGGATCTCCACTTGTTACATAAGTAACAAGTGCTTTTTCATTTTTTCTCCTTAGTATGTTAAATTTTTCTGTTATTCTACTCATCCTTTATTCCTCCAATAACATTAAATATAGTATTTATATCTTTATCACCTCTACCAGACAAGTTTACTACAATAATATCCTCTTTATTTGTTTTAGGTGCTAATTTCATCAAGTAAGCTATTGCATGAGAACTTTCAAGAGCAGGTATAATCCCTTCCTCTTTTGTTAAATATTGAAAAGCTTCAACAGCTTCATCATCATTGACTGCTTCATATTTAACCCTTCCAATAGAATGATAATAAGCGTGCTCCGGTCCTATTCCTGGATAATCTAATCCTGCTGATATTGAATGTACTGGCATAATTTGTCCATATTCATCTTGAAGTAGATATGTCTTCATGCCATGAATAACCCCAACAGAACCCTTAGTAATAGTTGCTGCATGTTTATCTGTATTAACACCGAATCCACCTGCTTCAACCCCATATATTTTCACATCCTTATCTTTAATAAATGGATAGAATAATCCCATTGCGTTACTTCCTCCACCTACACAAGCTATTAAATAATCTGGTAGTCTTCCTTCTTTTTGTATTATCTGTTCCTTAACTTCATCTCCAATAATTCTCTGAAAATCTCTTACCATTGTTGGATAAGGATGAGGCCCTACAACAGAACCAATAACATAAAATGTGTCATCTACATTTGTAACCCAATCCCTTATAGCTTCATTCGTAGCATCCTTTAAGGTTGCTGTCCCTGAAATCACTGAATTCACCTTAGCTCCAAGCAATTTCATCTTAAATACGTTCAATGATTGTCTTTTTATATCCTCTTCTCCCATATAAATTTCACATTTCAATCCAAACATGGCACATATAGTAGCAGTTGCAACCCCATGCTGTCCTGCTCCTGTTTCTGCTATAATACGTTTTTTTCTCATTCTTCTAGCCAATAAAACTTGACCAATTACATTATTTATTTTGTGTGCTCCTGTATGATTTAAATCTTCCCTCTTAAGATATATCTTTCCTCCACTTAACTGTTTAGTTAAATTTTCTGCATAGTATAATGGTGTAGGTCTTCCTGAATATTCCTTAACATAATACTTATATTCATTTTTAAAGCTTTCATCTTCCTTTGCCTTCATAAACTCTCTTTCTAACTCTATTAACGCATTCATTAATGTTTCTGGTACAAACTGTCCACCAAATTTCCCAAACATTTTATCCCCTCACTTTTTTAATAAATTTTTTTATTTTTTCAAAATCCTTAACACCACAAACTTCAACACCACTGCTCACATCCACAACCTGAGGCTTTACAATTTCAATTGCATCCTCTACATTTTCTGATGTAAGCCCTCCTGCTAAAATAATAAATTTATTTTCACTTGCATTCGATACTATTTTCCAATCAAAGCTTTTTCCTGTTCCTCCATATGTTCCTCTTGCAAACGTATCTAACAAAAATCCATCAACATCATATTCTTCTAATTTTTTTAAAATATTTCCATCTTTTATCCTAAATGCCTTCCATACTGTATTTTCAAAAGAATTACAATATATAGGGTCTTCATCTCCATGGAATTGGAGTATATCTAAATTGCAAAATTCTGCAATCTCTTTTACTTTTCCTATAGAATGATTTGAAAATACCCCTACCTTTTTTATTCCTTTGTCCAACCCCATAATTAATTTTTTTGCCCTATATTTATCAATTTGTCTACTGCTTTTTGCGAATACAAATCCAACATAATCAGGCTTTAATTTATTTACATATATAATATCTTCTTCTCTTTTTAATCCACATATTTTTACATTGGTCAACTTACCTCCCCCCTAAGTGTTCTTAATTTTTCATCTATGGACTTTGCCCTCATTAAGCTTTCTCCTATCAATACACCATCCACACCTAAGCTTTCAAGAAATGTCATATCTTCTCTTGTATTAATCCCACTTTCACTGATGATAATTTTATCTTTTGGAATATATTTCATAAGTTTTTCTGTTGTTTCAAGCTTTGTTTTAAATGTTTTTAAGTCTCGATTATTTATACCAATAATCTCTGCTTCTGTATCTAATACATTTTCTAATTCATATTTGTTATGAACTTCTACTAAGCACATAAGTCCTAATTCTTTTGCTATTCTTTGAAAATCTATCAATTCTTTTTTAGATAAAATTCCTGCAATCAAAAGAATTGCATCTGCTCCTAATGCTTTTGATTGATAGATTTGATAAATATCAATAATAAAATCCTTTCTTAAAATAGGGATCGATATTTGTTTTTTAATATCTGATAAATATTCTTTTTTCCCTTTAAAAAATTTATCTTCTGTAAGCACTGATATTGCTTCAACCTTATTTTTACTATAAGTTTTCGCTATAGAAATAGGATCGAAATTTTCTTTTATAACCCCCTTAGAAGGAGATGCTTTTTTAATTTCTGCAATAATACTTATGTCTTTATTCCCCTTTATTGATTCCTTAAAATCTTTTGTATTATCACATAACTCTATTTGATCAATTAGTATATCAAAAGAAACTATTTTCTTTTCTTCTTCTACTTTTTTTCTTTTATAAGCTACTATATTATTCAAAAGCATCTTTCCATCTCCTGACTAAGCTCTACTAATTTATTTAATTTTTCTAAAGCTAACCCATTATCAATAACTTCCTTAGCCTTTTCTATTCCTTCTTCTAAAGAGTTTGCCTCTTTCCCAATATATATAGCTGCTCCAGCATTCAATAAAACCATATCTCTCTTTGCTCCTCTTTCTCCTTTTAGTATATTTAATAAAATCTGTGCATTTTTTTTTGGTTCTCCCCCTACAATTTCCTCTTCTTTAGCCAATGGTATTTTAAATTTCCTTGGATCAATATAATAAGTGCTTATTTTCCCTTCTTTTAATTCACTAATCTTTGTTCTTGTAGTTACAGTTATTTCATCTAAGCCATCTAAGCCATGCACAACCATAGCACGCTTAACTCCCAATCTATTTAAAACCTCAGCTAAAATTTGCGTTAAACGTTCATCAAATACGCCAAGAACTTGCCCATTAACCCTTGCTGGGTTTGTTAATGGCCCTAATACATTAAATATTGTTCTTATCCCTAATTCTTTTCTTGGACCTATAGCATATTTCATTGCTTTATGATATTTTGGTGCAAACATAAATCCTATATTTATTTCATCTACACATTCTTGTAGCTTAATAGGATTTAGATTAATATTTACTCCCAATTTCTCTAACACATCTGCACTTCCACATTTACTAGAAACAGATCTATTTCCATGCTTTAATACTGTAACGCCAGCTGCTGCAGCAACAATTGCTACTACTGTTGAAATGTTAAATGTATTAGCTTTATCTCCTCCTGTTCCACATGTATCAATTGCATAGTTATGCTTTATATTCACTCTTAAAGCCTTATTTCTCATAACCTTAGCAGCTCCAGTAATTTCTTCTAATGTTTCACCTTTCATGCGAAGAGCTATCAAAAATCCTCCTATTTGTGCAGGTGTTGCTTTTCCTTCCATAATCATATTCATAGCATAAATCATTTCATTCTCTGTCAAATCATTATTATTTATAACCTTATCTATTACATCCCTCAACAAATTGCATACCTCCTTTTATAACTCTAGAAAGTTTTTAAATATTTCTTTTCCTCCTTGTGTAGAAATAGACTCAGGATGAAATTGCAATCCAAATATAGGATATTTTTTATGCCTAAGCCCCATAATCTCTCCATCAACCGTTTTAGCCGTAATTACTAATTCATCTGAAATGGAATATTTATCTACAATTAAAGAGTGATATCTTGTTACATTTAATGGATTTTTAAGTCCCTTAAATAAATCCATTTCATTATGATAAATCTCTGAAGTTTTTCCATGAACCAAATTTTTAGCATTCACAATATTTCCTCCAAAAACCTCTCCTATTGCCTGATGTCCAAGGCATACTCCTAATGTTGGAATGTCTTTTCCAAATCTTTTAATTACCTCCATAGATATCCCCGAATCCTTTGGAAAACCTGGACCTGGAGAAATAATTATATGAGTAATATCCATTTGTTCTAGCTCTTTAATTGTTACAGCATCATTTCTAAACACTTTCACATTTTTATTTATTTCACCTATATATTGATACAAATTGTAAGTAAAAGAATCATAATTGTCTATTATTATAATCAACCTACATCCCCCTCTTCTTTTTCTATTGTTTCTATAAGTACCTTTGCCTTTCTAAGAATTTCTTCATATTCACTCTCTGGATTTGAATCAGCAACAATTCCTGCACCTGCCTGTATATAAGCTATATTATCTTTAAAAATAATTGTTCTTATAGCAATACATGTATCCATATTTCCATTAAAGCCTAAATATCCAACAGCACCTGCATATACACCTCTCTTATTACTTTCTAGTTCATCAATAATTTCCATTGCTCTTACCTTTGGTGCACCAGATACTGTTCCAGCAGGCAAGCAAGCTGTTAAAGCATCATACATATCAAACTCATCTCGAATTTTTCCAATTACATTTGATACAATATGCATCACATGAGAATATTTTTGGATCTGCATAAATTGATTTACTTCAACTGTTCCAAACTTTGAAATTTTTCCAATATCATTTCTTGCTAAATCAACAAGCATCAAATGTTCTGCTCGTTCCTTTTCATCATTTAATAAATCTTTAATATATTTTTCATCTTCTTCTATGCTTTTTCCCCTAGGTCTTGTACCTGCAATTGGACAAGTCTCAACAAAGTCTTCCTTAAGCTTTACCAAAAGCTCTGGTGATGAGCCTATCATCTGATATTCTCCAAAGTCTATATAAAACATATATGGAGAAGGATTTAAACTTCTTAATGTTCTATAAGCTTTAAATGAATCAATTTCTGTTCTTACTTTCAGTCTTTGTGATAATACAACTTGAAATATATCTCCATTTCTTATATACTCCTTTGCTTTTAAAACTTTTTTTATAAACTCTTCTTTAGTTTCGTTAGTTGAATATTCTACTTTCCCTAAACCACTTCTTTTATCATTTGTGTTATAAAAATCATTTTCCAATATTTCTTTTTCGATTGATTTTAATCTATTAATTCCTTCTTTGTACCGTTCCTTGATATTTCCATTTGTTTGTGTATTTATAACAATATTTATTTTTTGCTTTACATGATCATAAACAATTACCTCATCTGTCAACAAAAGATGTATATCTGGCATTTTTATATCATCAAAATTAATATTCTTTAAATCTTCATAATTTCTTACAATATCATAGCCTATATAACCTACTGCCCCTCCAGTAAAATCAGGCATATTCTCTATCTTAAACATTTTATAATCATTCATTAAATTTTTTAATATATTCAATACATTCCCTTCTTTTTCAATAACTTCATCCCCTTTTTCCACAATCACCTTATTTCCATAGCTCTTAATAATCATAATTGGATTTCTTCCTATATAAGAATACCTCCCCCACTTATTTCCTCCCTCAACACTTTCTAAAAGATAAACATTTTTACCTTTACAAAGCTTTTTAAATAACGTAATAGGCGTATCCATATCTCCCTCTATTTCCAGGGAAATAGGAATAATTTTTGAAGCCTTACTCAATCTCTTGAATTTCTCAAAATCTGGAAAAAACATATCTACTCTCCTCCTATCCAATAAAAAATTCGCTTCATTCTATCGCATGGCTCATGTCGCCAACGAGTCCTAACGGACTCCGTTGCTCAAAATAGTTGATACTTTTATTCAGTTACCAAAGTTATCAACAGTTCAAAAAATTTATAATTTCCTATAGAATAAAAAAAGCATTTCGCCCTTAAAATTAAGGACGAAATGCTATACATTCCGCGTTGCCACCTTCATTAGATAGTCTACTTTACTAATATAAGTAACAAATTATATAAAAAAACATTTCATCCTAATATATAGGACGAAATGTTTATATTTCGCGTTGCCACCTATTTTAGACAGTACACCTATCTCTCTCTTTCAAGTACGGAAATAGACTTATCTATTTCGATACCCTATCCCTGTAACGTGAGACACACGGCAAGTGATACTCTCATATGATTTCACACTGCTTCTCATGAAACCATTCAATAACCAATCCGCATCAGGCTTCCACCGTCCCCGACTCGCTATGCCTTCATGTATTACCTACTCTTTTCATTCATCGAATTTAATTATTACTTTTTTAAAGATTATAATATCAATTCAGAAATTTGTCAATAGAAAAATAATTTACATTTTCTTCCCCTCTATATCTGCTATTTTCTTTATAGATTTTATTAATGATTTAAATCTTTCAGGCTTTATAGACTGCTGACCATCACACTTAGCATTAGCAGGATCATTATGAACCTCAATCATTAGTCCATCAGCACCAACAGCTACAGCTGCTTTTGCTAATGGTTCAACTAACCACCATAATCCTGCTGCATGACTTGGATCTACAATTACTGGAAGATGGCTTAATTTCTTAATTACAGGTATAGCACTTAAATCTAATGTATTTCTTGTATAATTTTCAAACGTTCTTATACCTCTTTCACAAAGAATTATATTTTCATTTCCTTCTGACATAATATATTCTGCAGCCATTAATAATTCTTCTATGGTAGCAGACATTCCTCTCTTTAATAAAATAGGCTTATCTGTTTTTCCTACTTCTTTTAGCAAATCAAAGTTTTGCATATTTCTTGCCCCTATCTGTATAATATCTACATCCTCTACAAACTTTTCAACATAATCTACAGACATAATTTCTGTAACAATAGGAAGTCCAGTCTTTTCTCTCGCTATTTTCAACAATTCTAACCCTTCTTCTCTTAGTCCTTGAAAACTATATGGTGAAGTTCTCGGCTTGAAGGCACCTCCTCTTAAAAAGCTTGCACCTGCTTCATTTATTTCCTCTGCGATGCTTACAATTTGTTCCTCACTTTCTACAGAGCAAGGTCCTGCAATAATAGTAAATCTGTTTCCTCCAATTGTTTCATTTTTTACAGATATTAGTGTATCTTCAGGATGAAAAAGCCTATTTACTTTCTTATAAGGTTCCTGTACAAATATTAATTTTTCTACATTTCTGTTTGCTTGTATCTGATTTGGATCAATTTTACTTGTATCTCCTACTAATCCCAACAAATGATAATTATGTCCCTTTGATTCATGAATTTCACATCCTAAACTTTCCATTTTACACTTAATTTTTTCAATTTCATTTTGTGGCGTTTTTGGTTTCATTACAATAATCATCATCCCACTCCTCCTTAAACTTTATAAAAAAAAAGAAGACCCATCTAATGAGTCTTCTTATCTTCGCTACATTTAAATATAAAAATACACTTTATTAAATATAAAAAATCTCAATATACTCATTAGAAAGAAACATTTTTATTTTTTTGTAGAACAAATAACCAGCGCTAAAATAATAGCCCCAGCTAAAATATGAATTAAATTGTTCTACATTTTCCTTTCTAATAAGTTTTTCCACTTTATTTTCCTCCACACTATTAAAGTTTATTAGTTTATTGTATGCAATTATATCAGAAAAGATTCAATTGTCAATATATTTTAAAAAAATATTTTTATAGTTTATCTGTCTTTCAGTGTATTTAATTCTTCCTCAGTAAGTTCTCTATATTCTCCTAAATCTAGTGTTTCATCTAGTTTTAAATCTCCCATAGCTATTCTTTTTAAATAAACTACTTTTTTCCCAACAGCTTCAAACATTCTTTTCACTTGGTGGAATTTACCTTCATATATGGTTAATACTATCTCTGATATAAAATCACTTTTCAAAATACGAAGCTTTGCTGGCAGTGTCATATATTCATCATCTAGCACAACACCCTCTTTAAAGCTAATTATATCTTTTTCACTTACCTTTCCTTCAACGTATGCAAAATAAGTTTTTGGAACATGTTTTTTGGGAGATAAGAGTTCATGAGCTAATTTCCCATCATTTGTAAGTATTAATAATCCTTCTGTGTCTTTATCTAATCTGCCTACAGGAAATGGATTAAATATTTGATACTTTTTATCTAATAAATCTACAACCGTCTCAACTCTTGGGTCAAAACTAGCAGAAATCACTCCCTGTGGCTTATTCATCATAATATATATAAATTCTTTGTATACTAACTTTTCACCATCAATTTCTATTTGACTTTCACAAGGGTCTATATGCATGCTACTATCTTTTATCACATTGCCATCTACCCTTACTAGTCCTTTTTTTATAATACTCTTAATCTCTTTTCTAGTTCCATATCCCATATTACTCAGTATTTTATCTAATCTCTGTGTCTTTGCCATAACTTCCTCCTAGTCTAACCATCTCCAAGCAGGTGGATATAAATTTTTGAGCATATTTCCTGTTTGTTTTGCCCATCCTAAAGAAAAACCATCTACACAAACAAGGGTCCATCCTTTTTCACCACCAATATTTAACGTCTCTCCTTTTAAATATTTTACTACTTCCTTATCCCCTACATTAAAATTTATAACTCTCTTTACATCTTTATAATTTAATCCCATTGCCATAGCATGACTCGGCTCAAATCTATTCTTTTTAAATGTACCTAGGAACCAACCTGATCTTAAAACCTTCAATCCTTTTAACATTGGTAACCCTTCAGGAACTAGATAAAGATTGTTATTATGTACTTCAAATTCACCTTTTATTGAAGTGTTTAAATTTTCTTTAACAAAATCATAAAATTCCTTTGAAGGTTTTACATTTGATTTTCCTTCAAAATGAAAGCTTTTTTCATTCTCTTTTACCTCTTTTTTCATAAGACTTAAAAAATGACCTTCTCCTTCTAATTTATGAGGCCAAAGCCTTATACACCCTTCTAATTCCTTTTCTCCATTAACCCATTCTGGTCTTCCTTTTGAAAAACCATTGTTTTTAGGTATATCAACTATATAAAATTGAGAATTATCTTTTATAAATTCCTTTATTATTTCTTCGTTTTCCTCTGGAGAAAAAGTGCACGTTGAATAAAGAACATTCCCTCCTGCTCTTAACATATAATCTACATTGTCCATAATAGCCTTTTGTATTGGCATATAGTAGGTTGCATCATGTTTCTCCCAACTTTTTACCATAGAAGGATCCTTTCGAAACATGCCTTCTCCTGAACAAGGAGCATCCACTAATATTTTATCAAAATAATTTTCAAAATATTTCTTAATCTTTTCTGGTTTTTCATTTGTAACAATTGCATTTTTTATTCCAAACAACTCTATATTTTTAATAAGGGCTTTTACTCGATTCATATTAATATCATTTGTTACTAACACCCCTTGCCCATCTAAAGCTGCAGCAATTTGTGTAGATTTTCCACCAGGAGCTGCACATAAATCCAATACTCTATTTCCTGGCTGAGGATTTAATACTTCTGCAGGAGTCATAGCACTTGGTTCCTGTATATAATACAAACCTGCATGATAATAAGGATGCTTTGCAGGTCTTTCTCCTTCTTCAAAATAAAAACCATCTTTACACCATGGTATCGGTCTTAGTTTAAAAGGTGAAATTTTTTTAAAATCTTCTACTGAAATCTTCAAAGTATTGACTCTCAGTCCTTGAAACTTAATATTATCATAGGATTTTAAAAATAATTCAAATTCATCCTTTAATAATTCCCTCATTTTATCTAAAAATTTTTCTGGTAAATACATATCTATTCTCCTCTTTCTTTTCATATCCCTTATCATTACCAAAGTTTGGGCAAAACTATACCCACCGTTACAGGTGGGCTAATGTTATCTTTTTCTTAACTTAATTTTTTTACTCACCATTGCATAAGATAAAAATAGCATGGTTACTAATATAAAGTTTAAGTTTGCTACAAACTTTGTAGAGTATAATGACATTAATGCCACAAGTCCGCCACAAAGTGTTATAGGAATTCCCATATACACACCATCAAATTCCATAATATTATATCTTGCAAGTCTTATAGTTCCACAAAGCACAAATATTAGTGTTACAACAATTCCTATATCACCTGTTTCCATTAAATTTAAATTCCACATTAAAATAGCTGGTGCTACACCAAAAGAAATAAGGTCACACAATGAATCCAACTCTTTTCCAAAATCACTTACTACATCAAATTTTCTTGCAAGTTTTCCATCCATCCTATCCAACATCCCTGCAAGAATAATCAAAATTGATGAAACACCATACTGCTCATAAAATATTAAAATAATCGCTAATATACCTAATGATAAATTTAAAAGTGTAAATAAATTTGGTATTTGACTTTTATATTTCACTTCTCATCCTCCCATCATTTATAATTTTCAAACTTTAAAATTTGAAAAATTATTTTAAATTAAAATGTATTTTTTATAATTTTTCTTATTATACTATATTATTATATTTTAAAGCATATTATATCTATTATATTGTATATTGTTATATCTCTATTGTACAGGAAATTTTTAATTCTTCAAAGTATTTTTTGTGGTATTTTTTAACTTAATGTTATATAATTACAATTAGGTAGAATAATTTGTATGTATCAGTATATATAGCAAAACACATATTCTTTTTATGTTATATTTTATTGGTTCTATAATTATAATTTTATATATAGGAGGTTTTATTATGCCACTTATTACATCTACTCAAATGTTTAAGGATGCAAAAAAAGGCAAATATGCCATTGGTGCATTCAATGTAAATAATATGGAAATTATCCAAGGAATTGTAGAAGCAGCTAAAGAAGAACAGTCTCCTCTTATCCTTCAAGTTTCTGCAGGTGCAAGAAAATATGCAAGCCCTGTTTATCTAAAAAAACTTGTTGAAGCTGCCGTTGAAGATAGTGGACTAGATATTGTACTACATCTTGATCACGGAGAAGATTTTGAAATATGCAAAGCATGTATAGATGATGGATTCACTTCTGTTATGATAGATGGATCAAAGTATCCTTTTGAAGAAAACATTGCACTTACCAAAAAAGTTGTAGAATATGCACATTCTAAAGGTGTTGTCGTTGAAGCAGAATTAGGAAGACTTGCTGGTATTGAAGATGCTGTCAATGTCAGCGAAAAAGAAGCAACCTTTACTGATCCTGATCAAGCAGTAGAATTCGTTGAAAGAACAGGTGTTGATTCCCTTGCTATTGCGATTGGAACTAGTCATGGTGCATATAAATTCAAAGGAGAACCTAGACTAGATTTTGAAAGGCTAGAAAAAATCACAAATCTATTACCAAATACACCATTGGTTTTACATGGAGCATCTACAGTTCTTCCAGAGTTTGTAAAAGCTTGCAATGAGTATGGTGGAGAAATCCCTGGAGCTCAAGGTGTTCCTGAAGATATGATTCGTCAAGCTGCCAAATTAGGAGTTTGTAAAGTAAATATCGATACAGACTTAAGATTGGCAATGACAGCAGCTGTTAGAAAATTCCTAGTAGAAAATCCTTCAGTATTTGATCCTAGAAAATACTTAGGTCCTGCAAGAGAAGCTATTAAAGGAATGGTACAGCACAAAATAAAGAATGTTCTAGGTTCAAGCAATAAATTAAAATAAATAATTATGACAGTTATCTACAAGAGGTGTTTATAAATGAAAACAGCTGCACTGGGAATCGTTATAAATAATAACAAGACCCTTTTAGTAAAAAGAAAATGGCATCCTATTCTTTGGGCTCCTCCAGGAGGATTCCTAGATCTAGGTGAAACACAAGAAGAAACAGTATGCCGTGAAGTATTTGAAGAAACAGGTATAATATGTGAAGTTTTAAAAAAAATTCATGATTTTACATATAAAGATGCATATAGCAATTCACATATCTATGTATACGCTTGTAAATATATTTCTGGAGATATAAAATGCAGCTATGAAAGTCAAGAAGTAAAATGGTTTTCTATTGAACAACTTCCTGATCCTATTTCTCCTGAAAAAGAAATATTTAAAGAGGCAATTAAAATAGTTAAAAATAGTTTTTAAAAAGCTGGCAAAATACATTACCAGCTTTTTTACCTATAATTTTTCTGGTTCTGGGTATTCTTCTCCAAACAGCTCAACTGTTACTTTTTTCATCTTTTCATCTTCTAATGGCTTGTCTTGAAAATTTGTCCTTGTTGCTGCAATACGATCTACTTCTTCCATACCTTCTATGACTTTTCCAAAAGCTGCATACTGCCCATCTAGATGAGGAGACGTCTCATGCATAATGAAAAATTGTGAGCCTGCAGAATCTGGCTGAGCTGCTCTTGCCATTGATATAACTCCTCTTTCATGCTTTAAATCATTTTTGAATCCATTCATACTAAATTCACCTTTAATTGTATATCCCGGTCCTCCTATTCCTATCCCTTTTGGACATCCTCCTTGTATCATAAAACCAGATATTACTCTATGAAAAATCAATCCATCATAAAAGCCTTTTTTTACAAGTGACACAAAATTCTTTACTGTATTTGGTGCTACCTCAGGATACAATTCTATCTTGATTTTATTTCCATTTTCCATTTCAATAGTTACAATAGGATTTTTCATTTTTTCATCTTCCTTTCAATTTTATTTTACCTCTATTACTTTTTACTACATTTTAGAAAGCTATGCAAGAGTAAAATTAAATACTTTAAGACTTTCTTAGTTTATAAAAAGATATACCCCCTATGCTAAACATAATTCCAACAAAGCTACCAATCACCCTTGTAGCAATATCATAAAAAAAATCTAAAGGAAGCATTTGAATTAATATATCTGTTTTTGGGTTTAGCATCCACAAATCATTCTCAAAAAAAATCTTATGAAAATATGTAAAATATTTATAAAAATCCTCTTGAATTAATACAAAAATAAAAATCATAATTCCTAAAGATAATATACTACTCCCTAATAAACTTTGATAAATGGCTTTATTTGCATTTTCTGATATTTTACTCAATCCTAATAATGCACCTATTAAAAGTACGATTCCTACATTTCTTAGTATAAATCCTCTTTGAAATAATTTTTTTACGTCTTTCATATGTTTCTTTTCACGTTCTCCAAATACAGTTGATTTTTTTCCTTTTATTTCTGCAAAAATGTTTAAATCATTTCTTCGGTCTTTTAAATAATCAATTAATTCAGTTGTGATCCTATTCAAATCCTCTAGTTCTATTTTTGTATTTTCAGATACATGATTTTTTTTAAATTCTTTGGTATAAAAATTTTCATTTAAGGCATACACTTGAAGTATTGATAATAATATAACTATTGGTAAATAAACAATAATTATAACTTGGAATATACTATGAATATAATTATTTCTTAACAACCTACATTCTCCATTCTATTCTAAATTTCCCTTCTTTATATAATTATAGCCCAATTTTTTCATCTCTATATTAAAGTTATACCATAATCTATAATATCAAAAGTATAGGCATAAAAATTATAAAGACTTAATATTATTTTAATAAAAAGGTGATTTTCGTGTTTGTCAGTAATCTTATATATAATTTTTTTATTGCCTTTGGTGTCATTATTGGTGCTAGCGTATTTGCTGGAATAGCTGCTTTAATTAACAACCACCCTCCAGTAAGAACAATGTTTCATGTAGCATCTTCTATCAAAATATGGGCCGTTGCAGTTGCTTTAGGTGGTACGTTTTCATCATTTCGGATTATAGAACAGGGTTTAATAAAAGGAGAACTAAAATCTGTAGTAAAGCAGATTTTTTATATTGTTACAGCCTTAATCGGTGCAAACTTAGGTTATAGTTTTGTCAAATTAATCCAAAGGTGTGGAGCCATATGGATAAAGTAAAAACACTAAAAAGAAAATATTTATTGTTTTTATTTACAGGTTTTATAATTGGATTATTATTTGGAACAATCACCCTCAATACATTTATTAGTTATAGAATAGATACATACCTTCAACAAATTAAATACCTAGAAACTATTATAGAAGATAAAAACACTCGATTAAAAATTCTAGAAGAATCTATTAATAAAAAAAGATTTATATTAAAAGAAATTCAAATTTTTTTGTTAACTGAAGAAGACCAGATTGATCAATTAACACTTGAGAAACATATAAAGCAAAAATACAATAAATTATTAGGAAAAGAAGTAAAACAAATTGACATGGATCTCGTTGGTGATATAATAGACAATAGAATTATGAAAATAGATGGTAAAGAATATAAGCTAAAAGTATATAAATTAGCATTAACTGAGATTTTAAAAATTTGGATAAAAGTCGAAAAAATAAATCACTAAAAATACCGGAATTCATCCGGTATTTTTAAAAATCTTTATTTGCTAGTTTTTCAGCCCTTTTATTTGCTCTTTCTAGTAGTGCTTTCTTATTTACAATGATTCTTTCATGTGTACCTCTACCAATAATACCTACTTCATCAAATGCTACCATATCTAATAGTATTTTATTTCCATCAAAACGCTTAACTTCAACTTTTATGCTTACAGTTTGACCTAAAATTGTGGGTTTTTCATGTACAACTTCTGCCATTTTTCCTACTGTAATAAATCCTTCAGGAAGCTTATCATCTATCAATTTAACTGAAACTTCAATCATTAAGGCTACTAATTTTGGAGTTGCAAACAACTTTTCTAATTTACCGCTCCCATAATTTAGTGCTGTATCTTCCTCTGTAACCTTTCTTTGAATCGTTAAACTGCTATTCACTTGAATTTTAGGCGTGTTTAACATCTTATCCCACCTTTCCTTATAAAAAATAATATATTTTATATATACCCTATTATTTCATATATATTCAATAATTTAAAATTATTGAATATATAATCTGCTTAACTATACACCTAATTAACTTTCTATATACACTTCTATTATCTTTCAAAATACTTTATATAGATGGGGATGTACTCAAGTTTTCCATTTATTCTTGTACTCTCCATAAGCGAAATTTTATTCACCCATATTTCTTGTGATTTTATTTCTATAATCTTTTGTAGTTTTTCAAAATCACTTTGAAAAAGAACTTCTCTTCCTAATGTAATATGCGGTCTAAATTTTCTTTGTTCTTTTGGATACCCTTCCTTGACTAAAATATTTTCTAACTGATCATGTAATGCTTCTAAAATCTTATTTTTCTTAAGTCCAACCCAAACAATTGATTTTTGTTCCCTTTGAAATCTTCCGATTTTTTCAAATAAAAGCGCAAAAGATTTACCATTTTTCGTAACTTTATCTATTGACTTTTTCAAAGTTTCTAATGCATTTATTTGAACATTCCCAATAAATTTTAAAGTAAGATGAAAATTATCTTTGTTTGTAAAGTTTCCTTTTATACTATTTTCTTTAAGTACTTGCTGTATATCCCACAAATACTTCTTAATTTGTTCTTCAAATTCAATTGCAATAAAAACCCTTATAAGAATCCCCTCCTTTTATAAAAGAAGCTTCCAAACAAATTTACAATTTAGCTAATAATTTCATAAGCAACGGTCGGTGAATATCAACTGCTTGAACTGGACATAATTCCTGACAACAAAAACACCTTATACAACCATCTAAATTTACTATAGGCTTATTATTCACCATTTCTATTACATGAGGTGGACAATTTTTTGCACAATCACTACATCCTACACATTTGTCATGTATAAATACTGGTTTTGGCTGCAAAAGTCCATTTATAATATCTCTCAAAAACTTTGGTAGTTTACCTTCTAATAAGTCTAAACTTCTAATTTCAGGAACAACAAAATCATTTAGTATAAAATTTTCAATATTGTAACCTTTTAATTCTATATCCTCAAAATTTCCCCTGCATAATCCTCGTTCCACGCATCTTTGAACAGTTGGTACTTTAGTAGGTTCTAACCCAATAATAGTAGTTGCTACCACATCTAAATGGTAAGGACTTGTAGATGCAATTACTACCCCTACATTTCTTGGGTCCCCTGCACTAGGTCCAGCACCTTCCATACCTACTATCCCATCCATAAATGATAAAATAGGCTTAGAAGCTATACATATGTCTACTAAAGCATTTGAAAAATCAACATTGTTAGGCATACGTACATGATATTCTGCTTTTTCTAAACCTGCAACAACACCAAACATATTTTTAACAGCTCCAGTAAACATCATCATTCCATGAGTTTTTAATTTTGATACAGATATAACCTTATCTACTTCTTTAATCACTTCAATAGCTGTAATCTTTTTTAAAATCAATCCATCTTCATTCTTTATACTTACTATATTAGTATTGTAATTTAATTTAGCTCCTACTTCATTTGCTATTTCTTCAATACCACAAGCTTTATAAACTCCTTTTAAAATAGAAGTATTAAATGGACCACCAGGACTATCTGCAATAATCACTTCTGCTCCATATTTTACCAAAACCTCTGCTAATGCCTTTGCAAATATAGGATGTGTTGTTGTAGCATCTTCTGGTTTTTTCTTCATTAAAAGATTTAGCTTTAATAAAATTTTATCTCCTTTATTAATAAACTTACTAATACCACCTAAATTTTCAAAGGAATTTACTACTGCATTTTTAACAAGCTCATAATCATATTCTCTACATTCAATTAATGATACAATTTCTTTTTTCAATAAAATCAAAGCCTCCCTATATATTTATATAATATTATAAAATCTGCCTGTCTATTTATTCGCTTATTCTTATATATATCCTCTAACGATAATTCAAAATACAAATAATTTTTACTTATATGTATTATTATGGTAAAATTATTATTGGCCTATCATAATACATAATTATCTATAACTTGAAAGGTGTGATAAAAATGCCTAAAAATTATATGGAAGATATTGTTGATCATTTATTACCATCTGTTTTAGAAAAACATACAGGTATATGTGTCTGTGATAAATGCATTGAAGATATAAAAGCCTTAACTTTAAATCAATTAAAACCCATGTATGTTGTTACTGATCAAGGAAAGGCATATGCAAAAATAAATGAATTAAGTAGACAATTTCAAATAAATGTAATTCAAAAAATAGTTGAATCTATTAGAATAGTTCAAAATAATATAAGGCATGAATAAACCACCTAAGCTTAGGTAGTTTATTCATGCTTTTTCTTATCCTCAAACATAATCTTATAAGCTTTTAATTCCTTTACTGGATTTAGTTCTTCATCCTTTTTCATATATTCAACTAACTTAGGATATAATTTTGTAGCTTGAATAAGATCTCTTAAAGCTTTTTCTAAAAGATTTTCATTAACATAAAAACAAGCTCTATTGTAATACAAAACAGCTTTTTGGGGATTATAATGAATCCCTTTACTAATTATATCAATAGCTTTTTTGTATAATTTTTCTTCTTTATAAAGGATCGCTAAGTTCAAAAAACTATATGAATACTTTGGATTTTCCTCAATAGATTTTTTATAATAATCTATAGCCTTATCCTTATATCCTAATTTTTTTAAAATAACACCCATATTAAATAAAGCCAAATAATGATTTGGTTCAATTTCAAGACTTTTTTTCATCATTTCAAAAGCAGATTCATTTTGATCTAGCTCTTCATAAATAGAACCTAAGTTTGTATAAGCCCAAAAATCATCAGGCTGAATTTCAATTGCTTTTTTGTAGTATATAATTGCTTTCTCTTTTTTCCCAATTTGATCATACGCATCTGCTAAGAAAAAATATGCCCGATCATACTCAGGATCAATATCTATAGCCTTGTGATAATACTCTATAGCTTTTTCATACAATTTCTGATTATCACATAGGATAGCTAAACCATAATATGCTCTAGCTTCATTAGGATTTATATCTAAAATTTCAAGATACTTTTCTTGTGCTAGTAAAAAATTGCCTAATTCATCATGAAGTAAAGCAATATCTAATAATAAATCAATATCTTTACCTCCTCCTTCACAACGATAGGCTTTATTATAAAATTTGAGTGCTTTTAATAATTGTTTTTCCTCATGAAACTTTTTAGCAATATTTCTATAATTACTTATCATATATAGATTCTTGTTCATTGCTTTATTACCTTTCTATCTAAATATTTTTAACTGTTCCTAATAAATGATTGATAAATTGCTGTGCAGTCCTTCCTGAATTACCATTTCCCTGAAATATGGTAGGAACCTAGTCCTACCATATCAATTCTTCATCTAATTTTATATTTTTACTCTTTTATAAACTCTTTTTTCATTTGTTTTCTAGATTTTAGTTCCTTACAAGTATCACAAAAATAATTCACTGCACCACATGAAGATATCTCTTCTGGCTCATTTCCACATTTCTCACATATAAATTTTACACGATAATAAAGATCACATTTATCACAATAATACTTCGATCCTCGACCATTCATGCTCTCTCCACATAAAGGACATTCCATTTTCTCCACTCCTTTAAAAAACATATTCCCTATAAATGAATTGATTTAATAACATTCCCACTTAAATCCTTAATTTCAAATAAATCTTTTTCTAAAACTGCATATGAATTAGGATTATTTTCTTTTGGTAAGGCAATAGATCCTGGATTCAGTAAATATATCTTATCCATTTTTTCCGCTACGGGGATGTGCGTATGTCCATGAATTAAAACATCATTTTCTCTTAAGTTTGGTAAATGATCCTTATTATAAACATGCCCATGGGTTAAAAATAGCTTTCTGTTATTATAAAGTATAATCGCATAATCACCCATCATTGGATAATCAATAATCATTTGATCTACTTCACTATCACAATTTCCTCGAACAGCTATAATATTATCTTTATATGTATTTAATAATTCTGCTACTTCCTTTGGACTATACTCTTTTGGCAATGGATTTCTAGGACCATGATATAAAGCATCTCCTAAAATTACCATATGATCTGCTTTTTCACTTTCATAAGCTTCTAAAGCTTTTTTAAAATAATAAAGTGAACCATGAATATCTGATACAAAAAATAATTTCATAATTTCCCCTCTTTCTTAAGTTTTTACTACTACAAAACTTTTTCCCTAATTTATTTTTAGGATATATATAAAATATTATCGTTATTTTTAAATATTTTCAATATAACAAAATAATCATCCACTTTTTTAGTGGATACCTTTTCGTCTATTTGCTAAGTTTATTTTTACAATAAAAACAGTAATTCTTTTAACATTTATGCATAACAACAAATTTATTGCCATATAGTATATAGTACGCTTATTCTATACAATAAACATTTTACAAAATTTGTTATTTTACTAAGGGGGTTTTAAAAGTGCATAGTTTTTGGCCAAAGGCAATCAAAGATTTATTTAAATTTCAAAAGGATAATGTATTCGATGAAGAATTAATCATTGGTATTTACGACAACTTTACAAATACGGATAATGATATTAGCTATGAATATTTTTTAGAATATTAATACATTAATGCAAAAATGGGTAGGAACTTTTTCCTACCCTTAATTATTTTCTACTAAAAATATTATTTATATTGCATAGTGGTCATAATATTCTTATAGAAATTTATTAAAATAAGAAAGGAGTACCTATGCAACCAATTTCTTCAAAAATAAAAATTAACAGAAATCATTTAATCGCTTTATATAATTCTTTCTATAATGATAAATTTATTCAAAAATCAAGTGATGATTCCATAAATATTCCAGAAGATATAAAACTAATTGATTTTTCATTGCAGAAAAAAATAAAACAGAAAATAAGAAACAAAAAAGAATCCTATGTCGTAGATTTAAATGTTTTTGAAATATTATACATTCAAGTAATATTACAATCTTTATTACCATATCTAGGCCTAAAAGCTGCTGAATTTCAAAACTTTATATTTGAAAATAGATATAATTTAAATCCATATCAATTAGAAGAATTAAAAAAAATTCATAATCATATTTTTAATACTTACAAATCATTGAGTGAACTAATGCAAAAACTTCAATCACTAAATGACTATTATAAAGAAATTTTTACTACAATTATGAATATGCAATTAGAAGAACGAATAAACTTTTATTTACAAATTACTGAACAAATAAAAATAAAAGAAGGGCCATCTGAAAAAATCATCTCTATTCATAGAAAATTATAGTATCCATAAAATAACACTTCATCTCTACATTTTTAAATATATTCTAAGCCTGTACAAAAAACAGGCTTTTTCTTCTAGACTCTATTATCAATTCCGTTGATTATCAAAAAATATTATTCTAAACATTCCTAGTACGCCTGCTATCGTTGCTCCGAGTGTATTAAATATCAAATCTAAATCAGTATCTACTAAATTAGTTTGAGTTTTAGATTTTAATATACTGTCTGTAATAAATTCTAAATGTTCAAACAAAGTACCTATAGTAATCCCTGTAGATACTATTAGAATAAATATAAAAACTTTAGATCTAGGAAAAAACGCTATACTTGAATTTATAATAGAATAACAAAAAAGTGAAACTGAAAAAGTCCCAAATAAATGTAAACCTTTGTCAAACCATTTTGTGGTTGTATAAAGTTTAAAATACTCCCCAAATAAATTATGTAATATTGCTGTAATAATAACTAATCCTTTTATAGAATTTCTCACATGAAATTTCTTTTTATATTCAAAATATGTAAAAAGTAAATAACCAAGATATATTGCAATCAAATTATAAATACAGCTATATTCCTTTTTCTTTATAAATCCAATCATTATTAACAACATTATTATTGAAAAGAAAATAATCAAGAATTTTGAAATATCTCTTTTAGTCATAAATTATACCCTTCCTCTCACTACAATACACAAAATAGATTTTGTCATAAAAATTATGTAACACATGTCCTCCAAGCTGCATACTTTATATTAGGCAAAAATAAAAAATCAAAATATATAACTATGAAAAGGAGGGATTTTAATGGCTGATAAACAATGTGGTGGTATTGGCGGTATCTTTGGCGGATGCGATAGCAGCTTGTTATTCTTCTTCTTGTTATTAGTAGTATTATTCTGCTACCCATACTTCTATGGTAGCTGTGGTTGTTAATAATGCTAAAAAGAATTGGGGCATCCCCCAATTCTCATACATACCCCTTTCTACTATCAGCCATCTATTATAGTACCTTCTTTTATACGATCAGGAGTAATCCTGATCTACATATATCAAACCATTATAGTCATTTTAAAATTTTAGATTTTTTTAAAATACTGGAAGATTATCTAGGTTATCATTTTTAGTTCCATTAGGATTACTTCTTAAATATTCTCTTCCATTTTTACTACGTCCTACATTCACATTTTCAATTAAATTATCTTTAGCCATCATAATTGCATCATCAATTGAGTATACATTTCCATTTTCCATCATAACATCAGTAATTTCTCCATGCGCATTTTTCTTTACTTTAATAATTTTTGTTTTATCTTGCATATAATCACTCCTTTTAAATTATTATCTAAAATATTACATATTATATACGCTTATAATTAATAATATTTGTGATTATAAATGAAAAATAAGGAACAAGTTAGTAAACATATCAATTTATCGAAATACTAAATTTTATGTTATTATTTTGTTTCATCTACACATACTATACTTGTAAAAAATATTATTAAAAATGGAGGAGACAATTTTATGACTACAGTAAATAAACTTGAACAAGCTTTAGCAAGTGCCAAAGGATTAGCTGCAGACTTAAAAACCTTTTCTATGGATACTGATAATCAAGAAGCTAAAACAATGTTTAATCAACTAGCTACAACAATGGAAAATGCTATACAACAGATTCAAGGTAGAGTTGATTTTGTAAAAAATGAAGAACCTCAATATAACCAACAACAATAGAAAGCATAAAAATAAGGTAGGAAATTTTCCCTACCTTTCTTCAAGTTACTATCTTTTATATAAATAACTCTGGTTCTCTTCGATGAACAAAATCAATTTCCAATTCCTGTTTATGTCTTAAATAATCTTTATCGTCATAATACTTTGCCTGAACAGGACATTTTTTGATACAAGCACCACATTTAATACAAATTCCATTAAATTTAGATACATCTTCAGCATCAATAGATCCCATAGGGCAAATATTTACACAAAGTTTACAGTCAATGCAATTATTATTCGTTTTTGGCTTAACCTTTCTAATATCTACAGGTCTACCTTTTTCATCTTTAGGCATATAATATTTTCTATAAGGTTTATTTCCCTTTACCTCTACAGTTTGAATTTCATCTTTCAGTATTATTTTTTTATATATTTTATCTGCAAAATCAATTACTATTGCTATATCTTTTTCATCAGGTCTATCTTTTGCAAGAATTTTAGAAAATGAGTGTTCTCCTATAAAAGCTCCCCCTGCAATAGCTTTGAAACCATTAAGTTCAAGAATATCTTTTAATTCTATTAAAGCATCATCATAGTTTCTATTTCCATAAACAACTATTGGAACTGCTAATGCACCATTACCTGTAATAGCATTCAAATATTTTAGTAACACATTAGGAACTCTTCCTGCATAAACAGGAACACCTATAATAACAACATCTTCTTCTGTAAAAGAAACTGATTTTTTTCTAACTTCTGGTAATGTAAAGTCAATATAATTAATAATAGCTTCATCATCAATATTTTTTGATATTTTCTCTGCTAATGCTGATACTATTTTTTTCGTTGTTCCTGTCGCACTAAAATACATTGCATTTATTTTTTTATTCATAATAACCTCCTATGTATATTTATAATCTTAACTTCTAACATTTAGTATACTACTCTTATGGCTATTATGCTATTTTTAACTTTTTAAATAATTAAATTTTTTCAGCTGTTGTTTTTAAAATTGCTTCTTAAAAATATAAAAATCACTCTCTTCATTGAAGAAAGTGATTTTGTATTTGAAAGTATTCTATAATTTAATATTATTTTGCAGATAATTCAGTACCTTTTTGATAATATTTATTCATTTCTTTTTCTGGTACCATACTACCACCTGTAGCCCAAGCTATATGAATTGCATTTTTCATCTTATCTTTTAGATTTTTATCTTCTAAATATTTTTGTCCCATATCTGTTTTAAATAAATCAACTACTCCAGCAACACCTGCTAATGCAGAAGGTTCTAAATAAATTTTTTCTGTATCTGCTAAAGCCTTTAATAATACATATAGTTTATCATCATCTACTGTATAAACACCACTCAATAAACCTTCTAATGTTTTTCCAACAAATCCTGAAGCTCTACCCACTGCTAATCCATCTGCAGCTGTAACATTGTCGATTCCAAAGTCTTGAACACATACCTGATCATGTGCCTCTGTCATACAACCAATAAGCATACATGGAGAATGAGTTGGCTCAGCAAAGAAGCAGTGTACATTATCTTTATATACAAGCTTTAGTCCAAATGCAACTCCTCCTGGACCACCTCCAACACCACATGGAAGATATACAAATAATGGATGATCCTCATCTACAACTACATTTAACTCTTCAAGCTGTTTTTTCAATCTTGAAGCTGCAACAGCATATCCTAAGAATAAATTTTTAGAATTTTCATCATCTACAAAATAACTGTTCGGATCTAAATCTGATTGCTTTCTGCCTTCTTCTACTGCTTTACTATAGTCTGATTCATATTCAACAACATTAACCCCTTTGCTTCTTAAAAGATCTTTTTTCCATTGCTTTGCATCAGCTGACATATGAACAAATACTTTAAACCCAAGCTTTGCACTCATAATCCCAATACTAAGTCCTAAATTTCCTGTTGAACCTACTGCAATAGAATATTGTGAAAAGAATTTTCTAAATTCATCACTATCTAAAATAGAATAGTCATCTTCTTTTGTTAGCATGCCACTCTCTATTGCTAAATCTTCTGCATGCTTTAACACTTCATAAATACCACCTCTTGCTTTAATAGAGCCTGAAATAGCAAGGTGACTATCACATTTTAGCAATAAATCTCCTAATATTCTTTGATCATATACTTTCTCTAGATAATCTTTCATATTAGGAATTTTTACAGTTGGAGACTCTATAATACCATTTTTTTCTTTAGTTTCAGGAAATACTTTTGCAATATATGGTGCAAATCTTTCTAGTCTTTCTTCCGCGTCTTTTACATCTTCTTCATTTAAAGAAATATTTTCTATAGCTTCATGAAATTTTCCATACTTAGGATTTGTCCAAAATACTTCTTCTGTTGCTATTAGTTTATTAAGTAGTGGATAATCTTCCTTCCATTGTTCTATATCTTTTCCTAAAATCATTTTATTTTCCATATTTACCCCTCCTTCATTTTATAAATTTATAGACATGTCAAATAAATGGTAATAACAAGTCTAATCCCTGCAATAGTTTTAGAAAAACCCGTACTGCAATAAAATTATAGTACGGGTTTTTGCTGTATTTTTACATCTTTTACAAACCACTTCTTATTACTTTCCAGATACTTTTTTTATTTCATCGATAAAATCATTGACTTCACTTTCTAAAGTATCATATGACATAACCCATCTAACCAAATTTCTCTTTTCATCTAAAACATAAAAAAATGTCTTTTTCTGTAATGGCTCTATCCATTCCTTTGGTATCGTCGCCATGATTATATTGGCATCTACACTTGCTACTATGTTTATACCTTCTATATCTTTAACTGCATTATATAATAATTTTGTCATGTCGTTTGCCTGCTTAGCATTCTTAGCCCACAAATCATCTTCAAAAAATGCTAAGAACTGTGCAGATATGTATCTCATTTTTGATATTAATTGCATACCTTGTTTTCTTGCGTATTTTAAATTTTTAGTGCTTTCAGCATTAAAAGATACAATAGCTTCTCCATACATCATACCATTTTTGGTTCCTCCAAATGACAATACATCAACTCCTGTATCTGTAATCATCTCTTTAAATGTAACACCTAATGCAACTGCTGCATTAGATATTCTCGCTCCATCCACGTGAAGTAAAAGCCCATTTTTATGTGCAAAATCTGCAAGTTCTCTTATTTCATCGACAGTATAAACAGTTCCATACTCACTTATCTGACTAATAGAAATCACTTTTGGCTGAACCCTATGTTCATTTCCAACTGCTGAAAGAGTTTTTTCTATATCTTCTATTTTAATTTTGCCATTCTTAGATGGTACTTTTAATAATTTTGAACCAGTAAATCTCTCAAATGCACCACATTCATCCACATTTATATGAGCACTTTCGACGCATACAACTCCTTCAAATGGCTTTAGCATACTAGATAGACCTATAACATTTGCTCCTGTCCCATTAGGTACAAAGAATACATCTGCTTTTTCGCCAAATACTTCTTTAAATTTAGCTATAGCATTTTCAGTATAGATATCATTCCCATAAGGGTTAGCATGTTCAACATTACAATTACAAATAGCTTCCAAAATTTTTTCGTGTACACCTGAGTCATTATCGCTTCCAAACATTTTCATATTCATCTCTCCTTGTAAAGTTATTTATTTTATTATAGCAAACAACATAAACATTTTTAAATTTTAAAATATTTAAAAGTTATTTTATTGATAAACACAAAAATATACTTTAAAATGTAATTATACTCATTATCTTCTAAATATTCCATAAAATATATAGCATTTAAAATTACAGAAAGGTGGAACATAATGAAAACTATCGTTATATATAAATCAAAATCTGGCTTTGTAAAAAAATATGCAGAATGGATTGCCGAAGAATTATCCGCTGATATCTTTGAAGCTAAACACTTATCAATTGATAAGCTATTAAACTATGACACCATAATATATGGAGGTGGTTTGTACGCTGTAGGAATAAATGGCATTAAAATTATAACGAAAAACTTTTCTAAGCTCAAAAATAAAAATATAGTAGTTTTTGCTTGTGGAGCATCACCTTTTAAAGAAGAAATTCTTAATGAAATTAAAAATAATAATTTCAATCCTCAGCAGCAAAATCATATAAGCTTATTTTACATGCGGGGAGGCTTTGATTACAACAAATTAAACTTAATTGATAAAGTAATTATGCAATTACTAAAATTTCACTTAAAAAGAAAATCAAATCTAACACCTGCTGAAAAAGGTATGCTTTCAGCTTACACTAACCCAGTAGATTTTACTAGAAAGAAAAATATAGAAAAATTAATCGAATATGTAAATAGCATTAAATATTAATAACAAACATACAAGCAAAATCATCTTTATTAAAATATTCCTTATTTTACAAGTTTATCTAATTAAAGAAAAATAGGCGAAACTTACACATCAATAAAAAATGTGCAGATTCGCCACATAAACCACTTCTAATATTATTGTTTGATCCAAAAATATACAGTTCCATTTGGATCAATTGCATAGATAAACCCATCATTTTCACCTATTAGGAATTGACCTTTTTCAATATTATTTTTAATTTCGTTTTCATTCCACCATTTTTCATGTATACTTTTTAGATTTAAAAATTGGATAACTTAAAAAAACAATTAAAATGTCATAGTTTTTTGATATAATAAAAGAAATTATTTTATGAGAAAAATGGGGGGATGTGTAATGCCTTTTCTACTCTTATTAATTTTGTTCTTTTGGTTATTTCCTTATCTTATAATACCTTTTCTTATTTTCTCTATAATAGGATTTTTATTTTTAATTCCTTATGTAGTTTTCTTTAATTCATTTTTAAATGTATTAACAATACCATGGCAAATATTTAAAATAGCTTCAAATAAACAAATAAGAAAAAATCACAGTTTAGAACATGCAACAGTCAATGTATTAGAAGAAAGATACGGTAAATCTTTAAGAATAGGAGGCCTTGCGTATTCTAATGGCTTCTCGTTATCAGGTCCTGATCTTCCTTCCCCTTATGAAGTTTTAGATGCCACAAGAGAAGGTATTTATCGAATGAAAAAAGGAGAAACATATCTAGCACTACATCCAAGATGTGGAACATCAATAGCAACATCTACTTTCCTTTTATCTTTAGGCTTTATTATTGTACTCTTTTTTTTCAATAATTTATCCTTATTAAATATTGCAGGTGTTTTTATACTTGCTAATATACTTTCAAAGCCTTTAGGTTTAACAGTCCAAAGATTTTTTACAACATATACTGATATAAAAGATATAAGTATAATAGATATTTATGGTAAACCATCTACTTACAACTTTCCTTTTGAAATAATAATAAATCCTAATAGAACTTATTTTATAGAAACAACTTCAAATAAGAATAAATTGTTTTGGTTTCCATTTTAATTTTTATATAGCTTGTTGAATTATACTAAAGAAAATAATTATGAAGTTGAGAGTAACTTTTTTATTAATTTCCATGTGACTAAAAAACTCTCTAATGATACAATATAGATAAGATTTATTGAAAGGATGAATACTATGGAAAAAATATTACAACAAATACTAAATGAACTTAAAATAATTAAAACTGATATTAATAACCTTAAAGAAAGTCAACTACAAACCAATGAGCGTCTTGATAATATAGAAGTTGATATCAAACATTTAAAACAAGGCCAAACTAAATTAGAACAAGGCCAAACTAAATTAGAACAAGGTCAAACTAAATTGGAACAAGGCCAGAAAGAAATCAAAGATCACCTTGTTCAACTTGATACCCAAAATGCTGATAGACATATGGAAGCTTTTTCTAAAATTAAAACTATTGATAAAGAAGTAAAATTTATAAAACACAAACTTCATCAAACAGAAGAAGATGTATTTGATATAAAAGATCATCTAAAACTTATTAAATAAACCACTTGCTAAAAGTGGTTTTCTTTATACACAAAGAAACACTCAAATTCATTTATTGCTAAAAATACTCTCAAAAACCGGTTGAGTCTCTTCAACCCATTTATTAAATTCACGATTGTAAAACTTAGTATCCGAATTAACAGCAAAAGGTATTCCAACATTATAAAGTTGTTTAGACATATATTTTGCAAATTTTACTTGTTCATTAATAGAATAATCATTGCCATCATTGTAATTGCTAGGCATCCAAGCACCTACCCATGTAGGAATTCCTGTGTTTTTTTGCCATTCTAATGCGATATTAATTTTATTAGTGATTAACTGCTTTTCTTCTTCTGTTCCTGTTGTCCATAGTTTCTTTTCATTAGTTTTACTAGGGCCAGATGCATAAAAATGCCATTCTGCCATAATGTAGCCATTGCTCTTTGTTGGGATTTTGAGTTCTTTTAAGTAATCTGCGCCAGAACGTATTCTTGGAGAAATAATAATAATTCTTGTAGGGCTTATCTTTCTAATTTCAGTAACAACCTTTTCATAAAGTTCATTTAGCTTCTCTGTAAACTCATAATAAAAAATATAGTAAGTAAAAATATAATTGTTTTTCTCATTTTTCTTTCTCCTCTTTTAATAAATTCTTCAATCCCTGCTGCCCTCATACAAAATGTCAGAAAGGGGTTCCTGTCTTTTATAATTTGATGAAAATCATTTCTACATAATATTAATGAGTTTCTTGCAATCGTACACTCTTAGGGATTTCTTGAAGATTTGTTTTTAATAAAATCGTACTAGTTACTGCATTAGGAATATTTATACATTCTTTATTGAAAATAAATTTTGCATACACTGTTAATTCATTTTTATCTTTTTTTACCTTTTTTATCTCTATTTGATGAGCTGAACTAGATACAATCCCCCTTGTTATTACTATATATACTTCATTTTTTTCTTTATAAACTATCATGTTTTTAGAACATCGGATATCATACTCTTTTTGTAAATCTGCCATTTTTTGTGCTTTATCTAATTTAGAGTTTATATTTTCTTTTGTATTTTCATCATAATTATCTTTTAATGCAATTGTAGCTGTTTCATTAAATTCTATTGAATCACAATAATAATAAGATTCTAATATATTTTTCACTACATTAGGCATTGACTTTTCTTCTACAACCTCAAAATGTACTTTGTTTTTAGTACTTATGTAAATAAAAACAATTACAAATACTAATATAACAAAACTAATAGTTACCATTTTTTTATATTCATTAAATTTCATTATCTATTCCCCTCTTTAAAAAGAACTTAGTCAATTTTCTTGCTCACTATAACAAAATAGTTTATTCAACATCTACTTGTCCAGTTACTTCTAAGTTTAATATTATGTCTATCGAAACTATATAATTTACAATTTGATGTTTTTAACATAGAAACAAATCTTCCTGCATCATTCTTAAACCTTAGATGTTTGTTACTGTCTACATATATTCCATCTTTTTCTGGACTTCTACCAGGATTCCATATTGCTAAAATATCTTGTTTGTTTACATTAATTTTAACTTCTACTTCTTTAAAGTCTTCATTATTACCAATAATCTCTGAAAACTCTACTTCATCGCAATATACACTATCTGTCACATATACATTTTATTTTACTGTTTCATCCCAGCAGTCAAATGTTGATGATATATCAATATCCTTTTCTGCAAAAGTTAAGCATGGAAACATTGATTTCAATACTAAACTTAATAAAATAAATAATGATATTTTTTTCAAATTTATGTCAAAATCCCCTTTTTATTATTTTATTATAAATATTCTATAAAATAATATAGCACATCTTATTTGTGGAAAATGTAAAATTTTGTATTTTTTTATATGTTAAAATTGTAGCTATAATAGTGCATTTTGTAAAAGGAATAAGTTTCATCAATGCTCGACATAAGATAACTTATGCTTAACCACTGGGTAGAATATGATATAATATAGGTACTGGGCTAAACATAAATTAAGAAAACTGGGCAAAATTTTGTTAAACATAATTTACAGGATGTATTTATGTTAGACTTATTTGAAGAGTATCTAAGAAAGAATGGTAAAAGTGAGAATACAATCAAAAGTTATTTAAGACATATGAAGCTTTATTTGGATTGGTTTAAAGAATCTTTTGAAATAAATTTTAAGGGATTACATAGAGAAAATATTTTAGATTATAAGAGTTATTTGAAAAATATAAAAAAGACTCCGCTAAGACCATTAATGCTAAATTAGCAGCTCTTATTAAATTTAATGAATTTATGGTAGATGAAAACATTCAAAATAATATTGTTGTATCAAGGAAAGATTATATAAAGATCCAGTCTACTAATTTGTTATAGACTTGTATTTATTACCAGTTACTTTGCGTCTGGTGACACGGTTGCTGGTACTACCCCTATGAACTAGCATTTTCAAACATTATATAACTTTAAACAATAATTTAAAATTAAGCATAATAAAAAGCATCTACCATTCAAATAGATGCCCTTTATGATACCTAAATATGCATTTTATTTTTATAACACTTAAATTTTCTGTATATCCAAAGTCCAGCACAGCAGATACCAACTGCATTGATTAATATCTCACCTGTTTCTCCAAGTAATTCTATAACGATGACCTTTCCAGCTATCAATAATAATTTTAATAATATAAATAAAACACCAGATAATATAAAAGCAAATACAATAAATACTGCTTTTTTAGTAAAATACCACATATTATTTTCTATATAGCTTGACTACCGTCTCCACATGCGGCGTATGCGGGAACATATCCATACATTTTACTTTTTCTACTTTATATCCTGCCTTTTGTACCTCTACCAAATTTTCTGCTAAGCTTTTAGGATTGCAAGATACATAGACAATTTCAGGTGCCTTATAATTTAGTACCTTTTTTAATGCCTTTGGATGTACCCCTGCTCTTGGAGGGTCTAGTATAATAATATCTGGCTTTTCTTTTAACTCATCTATTTTTTTAAGTACATCTCCTGCAATGAATTTACAGTTTGAAAGTCCATTCAATTTAGCATTTTTATTGGCAGCATCTACTGCTTCTTCAATCAATTCTATACCAATCACTTTTTGTGCTTTTTTTGCTACAATTTGACCAATCGTACCTGTTCCACAATATAGATCAAATACAGTTTTATTTTCTGCATCCCCCATAAAATCTATTACAATGCTATATAATTTCTCTGCCCCTAGTGAGTTTGTTTGGAAGAATGAAAAAGCAGAAATTTTAAATTTAAGTCCTAGTATTTCTTCTGTGAAATAGTCTTGTCCCCATAAAACTTCTGTTTTATCACTTACAACAGCATCAGCAATATTATCGTTAAAAGTATGTAAAAAACCTACAAGCTTTCCTTCTAAATCAAGATTTTTTATCTTCTCTACTAATTCTGTCATATCAAAATTAATCTGGGTTGTAGTTACAAGATTTAAAACTATTTCTTCTGTTTTTTTCGCCTTTCTAACAACTAAATGTCTTAAATAACCTTCATGGGTTTTATTGTTATATAAAGGTACCTTCTTTTCTCTAAAATATTTTAGCATCGTTTTTAAAATACTATTAAAATCCTCATCAACAATTCTACATTTATCTACTGTTACTACATCATGAAATCTTCCTTTTTTATGCATTCCTAAAGTTAGTTCTCCGCCTTTTTTCTCATTACCAAATGAATATTCCATCTTATTTCTATAAGCAAATTCTTCTGGACTTCCTTCTATACCTAAAAACTCATAATCTTTTATTCCTGCTTCATCTAATAATTTTTTTACAAGCTTTGCTTTCATATATAGCTGTTTACTATAAGGTATTGTTTGATGAGCACATCCACCACAAACTCCAAAATGTTCACAAAAAGATGCTTCTTCTACTGGTGATCGTTCAATTACTTCTAGCAGCTTTCCTTCTGCATAATCTTTCCTAATCTTTTTAATAGCTATACGAACCACTTGATTTGGAATTGTATTTTTTACATATACTTTTTTCCCTTCATAATAGCCAATCCCTTTTGAAGGAAATTCTAAATCTTCTATTTTTATCTCTATAATATCTTTTTTCTTCATACATTCTCCTACTTTCTATATATTGATTATAAACCAACCCATCTTAATCCCTTCGGATAGTGGTTTTTTAACATATTGTTTGCAATTTTACACCATCCAATAGCATATCCATCAACGCTTACAAGATTCCAGCCTCTTTTTCCATCAAAATACATAGATTCCCCTTTTAAATAAGCTATAATTTCACTGCTGTCTGCATCCATAAAAATATTATTTTTCACTTCTTTATAGTTTAAACTCAATGCAAGTGCATGAGAAGGTTCAAATCTATTCTTTTTTATGATTCCTAAATGTAACCCTGGTCTAACTACTTTTAATTTTTCTAAATCAGGCACACCTTCTGGCAAAATATATAATTGATCACCAAACAATATAAAATATCCTTCTAAAGGATTTTGCAAATATTGTTTTGCAAAATCATAATAGTATTTTAGGCTCTTTTTATCTATTTTTTTTCTATTATTTTTTATCTTTCCTTCTTCTCCATCCTGTTTTTTAAGTACTGCTATAAAGTGGCCTTCTCCCTTTAGTTTGTGAGGCCATAATCTTATTGTCTTTCTTAAAGATAGCTCCTCTGATAAAATCCAATCTTCTCTTCCATGACTGAATCCTTCAAATCCTTTTACTTCTTCTATTGTAAATTCTGGATGTTTTTTTAAAAATTTTTCGATTACGCCTTCATTTTCTTCATGTGAAAAGGTACAAGTAGAATATACCAGTATCCCTTCTGGCATAAGCATTTTTTGTGCTTCTTCTAAAATATCTAGCTGCCTTTGTGCACACATGGACACATTGTCTAAGCTCCATTCCCTACAAGTAGCAGGATCTTTTCTAAACATACCTTCCCCTGAGCAAGGAGCATCAACCAAAATTCTATGAAAAAAGTTTTTAAACTTCATTGAAAGCTTCTGAGGGCTTTCATTTGTTACAATACAATTTTTAATGCCCATTCTTTCAATATTTTGAGATAAAATCTTACTTCTTGCTGGATAAATTTCATTCGCTACTAGTAGCCCTTCTCCTTTTAACTTTGCAGCAATATGCGTAGATTTCCCTCCAGGTGCTGCACATAAATCCAATACTCTATCTCCTGGCTGAGGGTTTAACAATGTTCCTACTGCCATAGCACTAGGCTCTTGTATATAGTAAAGTCCTGCTTCATGGTATGGATTCTTGCCTGGTTTATCTTCTTCCTTATAATAAAATCCTTCTTCTGCCCATAAAACCTTATTAAGCTTAAAATGACTTATCTTTAAAAATTCATCTATATCAATTTTAAGTGTGTTTACTCTCAATCCTTGTGTTTTCATCTCATTATAAGTTTTTATAAAACTTTCATATTCCTCTTTCAATAACTTTTTCATTCTCTCTTCAAATTCTCTTGGCAAATCAATCAAGATATCACCTCATTTGTAATATCATTATTATTTCCTTTTGATATAAATAATAAAGATCAATTTACAATCAGATAAAAAGCCGAGTATCTACTCGGCTTATGCGATCTCTTCAAAACATTCTATATATAAATCAGCTAAAGAAGAAATATCTTCTTTATATTCAAATGAGCTTTCATCTGCAATTGCAAAAGCCTTCATGCCAGCTCTTTTTGCCGCAAGCACACCAGCATAAGTATCTTCAAAAACCAAACATCTCTCAGGAGCTACACCTAAATCCTCAGCGACTTTTAAAAATATATCTGGATGAGGCTTTCCTTTTTTTACTTCACAGCTTGTACGTATAGAATCAAAAAAATTTATTATATTATTTCTTCTAAGGACTGCTTCTGCCAATTCTTTTGCATTGCTTGTACCAATTCCCATCTTTATTCCTTTATTTTTTAGCTCTTTTAGCAAAGGATATACCCCTCTTTTTAATTCTATCTTATTTTCATAATAATCTTTTGTCATCTCCATCCATTCTGCTTTTATTTCTTCTATAGAATCTTTTAATCCAAACCTCTCTTTGAAGTAATAGGCAGTTTCTGTAAAACTCATGCCTTCTATTTCTTTCTGCAAATCATCTGGTAATTCAATTCCTCTTTTTCCTAAATAGTCTATATCGATTTGTTTCCATATCCACATAGAATTTACTAATGTACCATCTAAATCAAAAATAACAGCATGAATATTTTTTAGCATCGTTTATCCCCTAACTTTCTTCATATATACTCTTTTTAGATTATCATATCTTATAATCTTATTCAATAATCAAATCTATGCATAAATAAAAACCCCTCGCTTTATGCGAAGGGTTTTGTTATTTTACTCATATTTTGTTTTAAAAATAACATCGTGAGGTTCTCTTCCTTCTTTGAACTTTACTTCACCAGGAGTAATACATCCTTGTACAGGGCATATATTTAGACAAAGATGACAACCAACACAATTATCATTAATTACTGGACGGCGTTTTTCTTCATCCCAGTCAATTGCTTGATGTGCCCCGTCAAAGCAAGAAATGTAACAACGTCCACATCCAACACATTTTTCATCATCAATTTTTGGTATAATTTTAAAATCACGGTCAAGTTCTTCTGCAGGGATGATATTTGGAAGAGCAATTCCAACCATTTCATCTAGTGAATTAAATCCTTTTTCTTCCATAAAGTAAGAAAGACCGCTAATCATATCTTCAACAATTCTGTAACCATATTGCATAATTGCAGTAGTTACTTGAAGGTTTCTACATCCTAGCATAATAAACTCAGCTGCATCTCTCCAAGTTTCAATACCGCCCATACCACTTATTTCTACATCTTTCAATTTTGGATGTTGCTTCATTTGAGCAATAAAACGTAGTGCTATTGGTTTACAAGCTGCTCCAGAATATCCAGAGATTGAAGATTTGCCATTTACAACAGGCATAGCTGTTAAATGATCTAAATCAAGGTTTGTTATAGATTTTATTGTATTTATAGCAGAAATACTATGCGCTCCACCTTCAATCGCAGCGATAGCTGGAATTTCCATATTACCAATATTTGGTGTCATCTTGGCAATCACTGGAATATGTGTAGCTTCTGATACAATTTTAGAATATTTTTTCACTAACTCTGGATTTTGACCTACATCTGAACCCATAGCATGACTAGTCATCTGTGGACATGAGAAGTTACACTCAATCATGTCAGCACCAGCTTCTGTAACTAATTTTGCAAGCTTTGCCCATTCTTCTTCATTACTACCCATAATAGAAGCTATAAGCACTTTATTTGGATAATCTTTCTTTAATTTTGACATCATTTCAAGATTCTTTTCAAGAGGCTTATCTGAAATTTGTTCCATATTTTTAAATCCTATCCATGGAGTGCCTTCTTTATTTCCATTGTCAAATCTAGGAGAACATTCATCAGCAATAAATATACCTACTGTTTTATAAACAACGCCGCCCCAACCTGCTTCAAGTGCTTTAGAACACATTTCATAATTGCTTCCTACAGGGGAAGAAGATAGACAAAACGGATTTTCAAATTTCACACCAAGATATTCTATTGATAAGTCCTTTTTGATTGCCATATTATCTCGCACCTTCTTTCTCTGCAGCTACTTCTTTATCAGTAGCTTCAATTTCTCTTATTGAAGTTAAATACTCATCTATACTATCAACAGCTACTTTACCTGCTGCAACAGCATGTACTACTGTTTTACCGCCATTTACTACATCTCCAGCAGCAAAAATATAAGGAATATTTGTTTTGCAGTCTGCCTCTTCATCTGCAACGACCAAATTCTTCTCATTAAGCTCAATATCCGCTACAATTTCTTTTAAGTCATCAGCCTTTTGACCAATAGCAAAAATAACCTTATCTGCCTTTAATTGAATCTTTGATTCTCCATCAGTACCTTCTCCTGTGATTGCAACAACCTTACCATCTTTTCCAAGAATTTCACCTGGTCTAAATGTATAAGCAAAGTTTACACCAAGAGATTGAGCAAATTTTAATTCTTCTTTGTTAGCAGGCATTTCTTCTTGTGTTCTTCTGTAAAGAACAGTTACTTTTTTAGCCCCAAGTAATCTTGCAGTTGTTGCACAGTCCATTGCAACGTCTCCACCACCGATTACAACAACATTTTCTCCAACCTCGATATCTCCATTATTTGGTTTAGCCGCTGCTAAGAAATCCACAGCAGTAGTAACACCATCTAAATCTACTCCTGGTATATCAATTGTTTTCGGTAATTGTGTACCAGTAGCTAGGAAGAATGCAGCATAACCTTCTTTTCTTAATTCTTCAATTGTAATATCTTTACCTACTTTGCAGTTGAATTTGAATTCAACACCTAAATCTTTTATGTATTGAACTTCTTCATCTACTACACTTTGTGGTAAACGAGATGGAATTATTCCATAAGTTAAAAATCCACCAGCTTTTTCTTTTTCTTCAAATACTGTTACCTTATAACCCTTAAGTGCAAGACCAGCAGCTGCAGCTAAAGATGCAGGGCCAGAACCGATACATGCAACTTTTTCTTTTGTAGCTTCTACTGCTTTAAGTATTTTCATACCGAATGCTTTTTCCTGATCTGTAACATATCTTTGTAATCTGCCGATTTGAATTGGTCTATCGATACCTGTTCTTGAACAAGCTTCTTCACAAAGCTTATCATAAGGACAAACACGTGCACATATTCCGCCTAATACATTATTTTCTCTGATAGTTTCAGCAGCACCTTTAATATTTCTAAAACGGATAGAACGTATAAATTTACCAGGATTTGTTCCTGCAGGACATGCTTTACTACATGGAGCATCATGACATAATAAACATCTTGCAGCTTCTTCCATAGCTGTACGTGGTGTGAAAGATGGTACAGCTTCAGTTAAATATTTTTGCTTTGTTTCCAAGTGCTATTCCTCCTTTAATTTGTTATTATTTTGCTAGACTAAACTCAACTTATCCAAAGTTGAATTTAGTCTATTTATTTTAAATATTCTAAAAAATTACAAATTACCATTCTAAAGGCTTATATGCATCTTCACCCGCTTCAGTAACTTTTAAGAAAATTGCTGCATTTCCTGCTACAGCTTTCTCAATATAGTCAGTACGCACTTTATCATATGGAGTATGTGCATACTGTTCTTGCATTGGAGAATATCCAATCGTAGGTTTTCTATCTATACCTGCTGTTTTGCTTCCATCTGTACCAAAATCCCAATAACCATATTTAACTGGTTGGCCAATCTCTTCTAATGCTTGTGCAGCCGCTTTAACAAATCCATGATCTCTTGGTGTTTTCCAAGGACTCATATCCTTTTTAGCATTGATTTCTACACCTGTATAAGATCTTTCTAAAGCAGATTTTACAATGACATCTGCTTTGAATTCAGGATCTAGCGCTGCTAATTCTTCAATAGCTCCTTGAATTTCTTTTATAGCTGTTTCGGCAGTTTCACCTGGAATAGTACGTCTATCAATAGAAAGCATACATCTATCTGGAACAATAGATAATGCTCCTGGAGAACATTCAATAATATTCAATGAAAGAGATGCTTGACCTAAGTCCTCATCAGCGGGAAGGTTAGGATATAATTCATCCTTTATCTTAGAAATTAGTGGCATTGCTTTATATATAGCATTAATTCCAAGCCATGGTGCACTTCCATGAGAAGTACGACCATAAACTGTTGCTAACATTTCAACACGACCTCTATGACCACAATAAAGTTTTAATGAAGTTGCTTCAGAAGAAACCATTGCATCGTAAGTCAATCCTTTTTCTGGTAAAGTCTTATCAATAAGATAACTCATACCAACCATCTCAGCAGGTTCTTCCTGAACTACACCAGTAAACATGAATTTTCCTTTAAATTTATAACCAAGCTCACGAAGTTTTAGCAATACAGCTCCAGCATAAATTTGAGCAGCTTCTCCACCTTTTACATCCGATGCAGCACGTCCATGTATACACTCTACCATTTCTTTTTCTGTTTTATCTTGATTATCAACTTCACAAATATCTATTTCTGCTCCATATGGATCATAACCTTCCCAGTTTGCTACATCACCAGGACTAACATGATCCATATGTGAATTGAACATAATAGTTGGCCCTTCTTCATCTCCATTAATAATCCCAACAATATTTCCTTGCTCATCTCTGAAATATTCATCATAACCTAATTTCTCCATTTCAGCTAATAACAATTCAGCTAATTGTCCTTCTTCTCCACTTATACTAGGTGTTTTGATTAATTTTTGCGCAAATTTAACGACCTCAGGTTTTAATTCTTTTGCTATTTCACTTAGCTTTTGAATCATCTCTTTACTCATTTTCTACACTCCTTGTTTATGTATTTAAAAAATTTATTCAAGCTTAAAAGATTCTTTTGGGAGATCAACTAACTTTAGGAATATAGATGCATTTCCAGCAATAGATCTTTCCATATAGTCTATTCTTACTTTATCAATAGGTCTATGACAATAAATTTCTTGCATTGGAGAATAACCAATAGCAGGTTTTTTATCTCTACCACATATTACAGAAAGATCTGTTCCAAAATCCCAGTATCCATATTTTACTGGATCTCCAATAGAATCTATTGCATCAGCTGCTGCTTTTACAAATGGATGTTCTTTATCGATTTTCCAAGCTTGTTTGATATTTGGAACAGTCGCTGTCTTTCCTGTATAAGAGGTTCTTGGAACTGCAGCAATCTCAACAGTCGCTCTAAAGTCTGGATCTTGTGCACTTAGTTCATCAATAACACCTTGAATTTCCTTCAAACAGCTTTCTGCTGTCTCCCCTGGAACAAATCTTCTATCATAAGTTATATGCGCTCTATCAGGAACAATACAAAGAGCCCCTGGTGTACAATTAATAATTGTTAAAGCAATGCTTGATTTTCCTAGATCTTTATCAGTTCCAGCATTTTGGGCTACAACTTCTTCTACTCTATCAATAAATTTTGTAGCTTTATTAACTGCATTAATTCCTAACCACGGTGCGCTTCCATGAGAAGTAACACCAGAAATTGTTACTTTTAGCTCTACACGTCCTCTGTGTCCTAAATAAAGTTTTAGTGATGTAGCCTCACTTGAAACAACCCCATCATAATCTAATCCTCTTTTTGGAAAAGTTTCATCAAGCAATTTAATCATACCTAATTGTTCTGCAGGTTCTTCTAAAACAACACCTGTAAACATAAAGTTACCTTTTAATTTATACCCCATTTCTCTTAATTTGATTAAAGCATATCCTGCATAAATTTGGGTTGCACCTCCACCCTTTACATCAGCTGCTGCACGGCCATGAATTACTTCTGCTTTTTCAAGTCCTGTTCTATCTTGATTTTCTACATCTACAACATCAATCTCTGCACCGTATGGATCATACCCTTCCCATTCACTAATGTCACCAGGATCCACATGGTCTAAGTGTGAATTGTACATAATAGTAGGGCCAGGTTCATCTCCTTTAATAATTCCAACTACATTTCCCCACTCATCACGAAACACCTCATCATAACCTAGCTTTTCCATTTCCGCTAAATAAAGATCTGCTACTTCTTTTTCATCACCAGAAATAGCTGGTGTACGAATTAATCTCTGACAAAATTCTACAGCTTGTGGTTTTAATTCAGCTGCAAGGTTATTAAGTTTTTCAAACATATATATCCTCCTTCCATATTTGTCTCATATGAGAGGCTTAATGCCAATATAATAATGCAATATATATGCCAACTATTTTTTGAAATAAAATGGCTTATTTTGTATCATTTATAAATTTATTATTTTATAAAAACAAGCTCTTGATTCATTTTTGAATCAAGAGCTATATTAAAAAACCTTTTTACCAGATGTATAGTTGTATTTATCTAAAAATAATTTATTTTCTGATTATTGATTCGTTTTTGTATCATGTTGATTCATCAAAATATCATTCAAAAAACTGGGAATATCCCAGTTTTTAGTAAATCCTTTTACTTTGATTATACTCTTCTACACTTCTTAATGCCTCACCAAATCTCTTAAAATGTACAATTTCTCTTTCTAGTAAAAATCTTAAAGCATCCTTTAACAAAGCATCATCCGTTAATTTTAATAAATTTTCATATACTGCCTTTGCTTTTTTTTCTGCAGCCATATCATTATATAAATCTGCTATAGGATCTCCTGTTGATGAAACATAGCTTGCAGTCCAAGGATTTCCTGTACTATCCGCTGGATATACAGCTGTATCTCTTATAGCATAATAAGGTCCCATATCTGCTTTCTTTATTTCTTCAACATTAACATCTTTTGTCAGTTTTACAATCATAGTTTGTATCATTTCTACATGAGCTAACTCTTCCGTGCCATGATGTTATTAATAATAATCTTATTATTATCTTTCCCACTTTTCTTTATTCTATACAAAAGAGCAGGAGAAAAAATCCTGCTCTATAATGGTTTTGGCAATGCAGTTATGAACTTAGCATATTGGTTTCCGTAATTAATAATGTTAAGGCTATGGAAAGGCTTCATATTTAATCCTTCTTCTATGGTGAATGGTTTTATTTCTTCTTCTAAATTCTTCAAGTTTTCTTTTTCTGTTCCTGCTAATAACATATATGAGGCTCCAGCAGAACGTATTGCATCATGAAGTTTCCTAAACTGCTTAAGATAATGTATTGTAAAATAAAAGTCCACGCCGAATTTTCTAGCTTCTGTTATAATTCCAGTTATCAATGCAGATGCTGTTGGCACCTGAAATATTTCATCAATAAGTACGTGACACACCTTATCATAATTCTTCCTTTGTAGTGCTGCAAGCCATATCCTACTCATAAAATATGTTACTATTGTATCTTTGATTTGTTTATTAGTGAATGTATGTTCTGGTAGCTGTATAAGGACTGTTTTCCCTTGATCCATCCAATCAACGAAATTATGAGAATAATTTATTTCTGCTTTTGACATAGTTCTTAAGTATATATCTTTCATGAGAATATTAACACGATCCAATATTCCTTCTATCTTACTTTCTTTTGTTCCTACAATTCTTCCATCCTTATCTCTATCATGTAAATTATCTAAATCTACAATTTCAATATCGTCTTCTTTGAATATTCCAGAATACTTTGCTTTCCTTATAAACTCATTACGGATTTTCCAGTTAGTAAGTATATCTATAACATCAGCAACTTTTGCCCCTTCATGTATGAATGTAACTTTTGATGCTGCATCTAAATATCTACTCATTCGAGGGCTTAATTGTTCATCAGATAGTGAATCTATCAAGTATTCTACTTGTCTCGCTAACATATTTGCCACTCTTAATTTTCCCCAGTTGTCTTCAGGTACTTTTATTTCTGGATATGCTAGTGCAAATAAGTTTTCTTGCTTTGATAGATCGATTACTATAGCATCTGTATGCTTTGCTATCTCACCGCTGAGCTCACAATTTTTAATATAATCAAATACAATTACACTATCACCTTTTTGAGCTGAATTTACTGCAAAGATTTTAGTATATTCGGATTTTCCAGCACCCATGGGACCTACTATAATTTTAGGAAGTGCTAATATATTTTTGTCATTTGGCCAATACGTAGTTTTTATTAGTCCTTTATGTTGTGCATCTCCAATCGGAATATTACCTGCAAGTAATTGTTTAGGAACCTCTATCTCACGATTATCTATATTATTAATTTTATATGTCTTCTGGTAGTACCTTGTTGGCATCTGCATTATCTGTGCTAATTCTTTACTGCAAAGTATGTTTTTATAATTACTACGATCTTTTAATATAAAACTGTTATCTCCAGCCATAGAATTAAATGATTTAAGTACATTTCTAAAAATCATATCTGCCCTATTAGAATTAACAGTAATAAATATCTTTGTCTTATACGCATTATATTTGCTTTTTTGCTGTGTATCTCTACTTAGACCATTTCTAAGTAACTTTGCGTATCTATTGTTGTTGATGTATTCATGTTCAATTTTTTCGTCAGTTATAAGATCATTAATGAAATCTATGCCTGTATAAGCTATTTCTAATAAAAACGATACCGACTTAATGCCTATCTCTTTTATATCCAGTGCTGTTTTGTTTGCTACTCTACCTTTGTTAAAATTCTTTATATGTTCTTCAATCTCTCTGTACCACGTAGGGCTTACTGGTATCATTTCCAATCTAATTAATACACTTTCTTTTTCTCGTAGTATATTTTGGGTTTCTAGAAGATGTGATAATGGGAATTGTCCTCTAAGATCAGTCTTTAGTGAAAGGAAATAATGTTCGGCAAGTTCTAACTCTTTTGTTTCTCCTAGTACGGGTATTCTAGTTTTTATATTTTTAAAGGTTGCATTTCTCCAACATATATTAAGTTCTGTAGTTACATTGTCTTTTAATTGTTCTGGAAATCCTAGATAAAAAAATACATTTTCTTTAGATATTAGAATTTCATATGTTGTCATATATTGCGATTCAATACCTATAGTTTTTTCTGTCTTTCTTATCTTTTTAAAAAAGTTTCTATAGCAATGAATATTTTCAAGCAATCCTATTGTTTTGGAATTATCTATATTGATATCAGGGATAATTTGTATTTTAGAATTATATATCTTTTTTATTTTCACTGGACCACCTTCTTATAACAACATTGCAGCTACTTGAATTAATAAAAATCCGTATATTCCATTTCTTGCAACTTTTTTCGCTCCAAACTCATTCCCGAATAACCAAAGTATCCCTGCTATTACTAATACAGTTACTAGAGCCTTCCAACTTAAACTTGATATTTCATTAACTATATCAACGAATATTGGATCTAATTTATTGCTTAACCCCTTGATGCCTTTTCCTATTACCCCATAAACAAAAATATTATTTATCAATCGAAGAACCTCCTTTTAAATATTCCTAAATACAATCCATATAAAATTTCATAGATACTCTTAACTAATAAAGCAACAACTACAAAACGTAAAAAGAATTCCATGTTTATTTTTTCTCCTTTCGTGTAACAATAAAAATAATATGATAACTAAGGAGCTGATATCATGCTTACTCATATCGGGTTAGGATTACTGTATTTTGCACTTTCTGGAATGTTAGCAAAAATTATTTCATAAATTTTAAGTAAACATGCATTTTTACAAATTTACTCGCATATGCTGATAGCAAAGTGTTGCTTATCAGCTTGATAGCCATATTATACCCTTTCGTCTGGAAGGGTATTTTTATTTTATATGTTGAATATTTCATCTATTTGATCTTTAAATTTCATTACGTTATCTTCTTTATTAATTTGAATACTGTTAAAATTTTTCTGAATATAGTCTTCGATATACTTTTTAAGCTCTGGTGATAATCCACCTCGTTCCATATCTTTCTTTATTAGATTTCTAATGTATCGTGAAACATTTTCTTTTGTCTCCAGATGATGGATAATACTTTCATCGTTGATGCTTACAGGTATAACTTTTCTACTCACCAAATCTCACCCTTCCTATTTGCTCGTAACAGGTTGCATTGGTAAACTGCGAATCATGAAATAACTCTGCATTAGGCATATACTTTTGGAGTCTTTCATTCAATCCCTTCGATCCACCGCCAATAAGGATAATATAATCAACTGTCTTGATTGGAAAATCAAGCTTTATATCCGTCATGAATCCTTCTACATGGCTATTTATTGCAGGCTCTAGAAATCTCAGATTCTGATATTTACCGTATATCTTTATGCCTTCATTTAAAACCCTTTCACCATCTATTACATCAAGATTTAATTCTAGTTTTGAATTCACCTCACTGATCATCTGACTATATAGTTTCAGCATACCTTTTTCATATGTTCTGTATTTTTCTAGTTTCATATTCTCAAAATAGCAACAATCAATAGTCAACCCTCCAATATCTATAACTAGCACTTTTGCATTACGATACTGATTAGGGTTTAGGAATATAGGTCCAGCTCCTTGAACAAATACATCAGCTTTAATAATCCGTAAATATTTCTTCTGGTTATTAATTATAATTTTAGTTAGTCCGCTATCTAAGAGCATATCTTTTAATTTTTCCTTTTGCTGTTTATACTGTCCTGGTGGTAATCCCGTAATTAGTTTTACATCTGTTATTTCTCTTTCTGTACTTTTAGCAATAGATGTTAATATACATACTTTTGTTTTTTCATCATCAACCTTATTGGTATCTACAGTAAAATTACTTTCTTTCTCTCCTACAATATAACTTTTCCCTTCAATCTGTACTTCGATTACATTATTTATGTCTATTGTTTCACCCACTCGCACTCTTGATGGGAAAATTACTCCTTTCGAATTTTTTGTATAGGTATAACCTTGATCTACTCCTATTAACATTTCGCTCCCCCTTTTTATTACTAATTAATATTTTGTATTACACACCTGTAATAAGATTTAATATTTTGTATTACACTATCAATGTATGCTAGATAACTAAATTAATGTATGTCCTAGCTAAATTTTTTATAAAAAAATTGCCTAGATTATTCATCTAAGCAAAATATTTCTTCAACAGGTTTATTTAACTTTTTAGCTATTTGCAAAGCTGTTTCTAATACAGGAATAGTATTCTTTTCATACTTTGTGTACTGATGATAATTTATTTTCAGCATATTAGAAAAATCCTTTTGACTCATCATATACTCCTTCATTCGTATCTCTTTTAGCCTATTTTTTACCCCCATATCCCCCACCTCATATTATCTTTAGTTAATATATTATGTATTTTATGTTAAAGTGGGGATTCCTTTAGGAAAGTTTCGACAAAAATCTTAATACTATAGTTGGACAGTGCTGAATAAACATAAATAGGGAGGTGATTAATTTTGGAAATTATTACTGTATTCTTGTGGAAAATTTTTTGGATATGTATATCTTTAGCTGCAATTGGTGCAATTTTAGGGTTAATATTTAGAAAAAGTGAAGTATTTAATTTTTGTGCTGCTCCACTTGGAATCTTTGTATTCCTGTTCGCACTATATTTTTTCGCAGACAAAATATTTTTCCCAGTGATTGAAACTTCTTTTAATGCAGCAGGTAAAGCTGTGGTTTTTACTTTTACTAATGCAAAACTAGTTGCCTTTTGGACAGTTGGTACTGCAGTGTTTATGGGCATAGTTTCTTTTATTATCGCTTACATAAAGCAAAAAAGAACATAAAAATTAAAGATGCAAGATTATTTTGCAAAGTAATTTTAGATATTAAAAAGAGCTTTGATTATACCCAAGGCTCTTTACATTTATTTTATCACTATAGCTTTTGATGGACATGAAACCGCGCAAGAACGACACTTTATACATCTAGACATATCTATCGAAACGATATCTTCTTCTATAGCGTTGACAGGACAAATTTCTATGCATTTCTTGCATCCACTACATTTACTTTGATCTACTTTTATAATCATAATCTCCCCCACCTCGTCTTTAGTATATATTATGTATTTGATGTTGAAGTGGGGATTCCTTTAGGAAAGTTTCGACAAAAGGATTGTCAAAAAAACAAACAATCAGGCAATTTATGACGAAAATCTCATAAATCGCCCTGTTTGTGGTATAATTTTCCTGCACCCAAGGCACATATAGGGGAAAGGTCCACTGATACAATGTATGAAGTTATAACAATATTTCTTATGTTTGCTAGTTTGGCAGTTTCTATTGCGCAGTATCGCAAATAGAACTGTTTTAATATAAACGTGCAGTAAGAGTTTTGCCAATTTCATTACACTATATACTTATTTATCGATTTTGTGGTGTGAATCTGTTACGATCTGGTCAATCTACCTGAGTCTTACTATCCTATATGTGACAGTGAGCGGGCGCAGATTTGATAAATCGCCTCATACACAGTAACATATTAGCACAGGCTTGACTCTTACTTATTATATGTATATTGCAAATTTTGGAAAAAGATGATAAGATTATTTTAACATAAGTAACTTTTGTTATAGCTATCAGTAGGAACTTTCTTAATTATCACAAGCTGACCACTTGTAAAGAATTAAGAAAAAAAGGGGGCTTACATGTGATCAAAAAAAGGGGTGAAAACAATTACTATTGAAATGAATATTTTTTCAACTAAAAACAGATCCATATTTCAAAGTTTAATTGTAAAAACTTAACCCCAAAAGAGCGTCAATTATTTTGGCGCTCTTCCCCTTTTTTGATCAAATAAACATTATGTACGAACATATGTTTGTTTTTATTTCTAATATATGGTATTATTTTCTTGAGGTGATTCTATGAATCGTACTTTAAGTAAAAGACAACAACAAATACTTGATTATATAAGAAAAGAAATAGATGAGAAAGGCTATCCTCCTACTGTTAGAGAGATTTGTAATTCTGTTGGTTTGAGTTCTTCTTCTACTGTACATGGACATTTAGAAAATCTTGAAAAGAATGGTTATATTAGAAGGGATTCAACTAAGCCAAGATGCATTGAAATAGTAGAAAAGGAAAATAACAAACATATCATAGTTCAGGCTTCAAAAGATAATATTGCTCTTGGAATTCTAAAAGGAGATCATATACTTTTTGAGAAAAATGTTTCTCCTAAAAAAGATGATATTATAGCTGTGCGCAGTAATGATAGGATTTCTTTCAGGAAATATACTAGATCGGCTAAGAATATTCTAGGCGTTGTCGAAGGAGTGTTTAGGAGGGTGTGAGAGTGGAAATAAATCTTGTGTTTTTAATTGAATTCTATGTTATTACAAAATACTAAATAAGACTCCTCATTTATTTCATTAGAATCGACAGAATATTACAAACTATTTCATAGAAATATGTTGCAATTTCCCTTAAAATGTAATTATATAGTACTTTTATACTAAAATAACATTTTAAGGAGGTTTTTTTATGACTAACAAAATTTATGTTCCAATTTTAAAATGGAAGAAAGGAGAACAAGAAGCTTTAAAAATGCTAAATCCCGATCAAAAATCTAGAATTATACCATTAATTGAAATTACAGATTATGAAGAACCTATCAATATATTTGAATGCTTAAATAATTGTTTTCAAAATCCTGCATATATTGATACTACAATTGCAGCTCAAGATGATAGGGAATTTTTAATACAAATAATTAAAGAATTCAAAAGAAACAATAAGAATATATTGCCTATTATACCTTTTTATGATTTTCCTAAAACAGCTAAACTATTATTACCATTAGTAGACCGATTAGCTGTAAGGATACCTATCCCAGAAGATATTGATGGTCCAAGTTACACAAATATTTTTGAAACTATTAAAGATTTTAAACGTGGTAATAATATACTTATCGATGTAATTTTAGATCTTAATATCATAACGGAAAAAAATGAAGCTAATAGACAATTTAGAGAACTTAAATATATTTTAGAAGAATTTTTTATACCCGAAACCTTCTATGAGTCGATAATAATTTCTTCAACTTCATTCCCTGAAAATCTTTCTTCAATTTCTGCAGGAGAAAAAGCCGTCTTCAATAGATACGACATAAAACTGTTCAATAAAATATTAGAAATGCCTATGTTTAAGAATCTGAAAAACAAACTAATTTATTCTGATTATGGGGTCACAAAATTCACCGATACTGAATTAGATTTTTCTAAAATGAGATACGGCCCTCTTCCAAAAGTTAAATATACAACAATGGATCAGTATATTGTATTGAAGGGTAAAAGAAATAATAATACAAAAAAGATGGTCAAAAGTTATAGAGAATTGGCAAATGAAGTTTATGAGTCCAAATATTACTTTGGAGAAGAATTTTCTTTTGGTGATTTAGAAATAAAAGAAAGAGCTAATAAAAATAAAGGCCCCGGAAATAGTACTAATTGGGTTACTATTGGGGCAAATCATCACATAGCTGTTGTAATTGAACAGCTCTCCAAGATTCTCGAGATTTAAGTTTTTTTCTTACAAAATCTTTTATTTTTTGTTTTTCAATATTTTCATTCACTATTTCACAAAGAGCAAACCTAGTTTTGCTCTTTACTCCTTTATTTATTCCATTTAATCTCAATAGCTCTAATAATTCATTTTTCCATAGTAACTGCGCTAAATAAAAAGTATCTACCTTTTTATTAATTTTAAATTGGCGTTTCCTTTTCAAAATAGGCTGATTGCTCTTTTTTACAACATAATATATTCCCCACCAATCAGGAACTATTTCAATCACCTTAGAAATATGATTTTCTCCAGTAACAATCGTCATTGTATCAAAAATCTTATTATAAGATTCTATTTGTGCAGGAAGTCTATCAAGTGTATCTTGCTCACTTTTTATTTCATATCCATGTATCTTTCCGTTTATAACAGCAATATCAATTCTAGACGTACCAAAACATACATCCATTTCATGAATTAATTTAGTTGTTGGATCAGATATAAAAGCTTTAGTTTTTAAAAACTTTTTTAATAGGAGCTCTCTAATATCTGGATCATAAATCTTCATTAAAATCATCCTTTACTTACAACATTTTAGTTGCAAAAAATAAAAATAATAGCATTAGTAAGTATAAGCTAATGCTATTAATATTATATAATATTTAATAATATTTTACAATTGCTATATGTCGTATAAATATTCCACATCAACTTAATCCTGCCACATACACATTCCCTTAATATACAACAAAAGAATGGCTTATACAACTCTCCTATTGCTTTTCAGTAGCGAATATTAATCAGTAGATTTTTCATATAATTCATCTAATGTCATGCCAAGATAATCAGCAATTTTTTTCGCAACACCAATTTTCATACTATTAAAATTCTTTTTCCCAGATACATAATCTGATATAGTTTGTTGTGGTATCCCTGTATCCTTTGATAACCTGTAACCAGAAACATTGTTATCTTCTAATACTTTTTTAAATGCCATTTAATCACCCTATTTCCTTCTTAACAGATCAATTATTAATATTGTAATACCTAGATAAAATAACACGTCAAATACTTTATATGGTGTTAATAAGTGAAGTGCTTGAATAATCAATAAGCCTACTAGATATTTTTTATTCATAGTTTTATGCTAGATGTGATATAATAGTATTAAGAGTTGGGGCTTTTTAGCCCCTGTGATTAGTCGTTTCTATCTCTTTGAAGTGCAACTGCTATGGCGATGGTACTTACTACTTCGAAGATGATATGAACGACTTTTTCAATTTCATCTAGCATTTCCTCACCTCTCTTTCTTAATTATATTATACCGTATTCTCGGTATAGTATCAAGAAATATTTTCCATTTTCTCAAAAACAAAAAAAACAGGGACCTAAGCCCCTGCGTCTTCTTTTCTGTCATCAGGTATTCTTTTCTTGGTAGACTGCTTCCACATTTGATTACCCAAAACAGCAGCACCTGTAATTAGAATCCCTTGCATTACTCCCTTTGCAACCTTTTCTGTTGTAGAAATATCTGCAGTCAACAGAGAAAATACTATTGCAAAAACCAACAAAATAAAAGGAATAAACTTATCCTCTATCATTTTAAGATTCTTTAGGAATACCCCCAGTACATAGACTACTCCTATAATAATTAAATTCTGCTCCAATACAAAATTCATAATATCCATTATAACATCCTCCTATTTCCATTTTATTGATGTAGCAATAAATCCAACAATTAAGGCTCCGACAAATGTTCGCCAGAGCCATGTTTGACTATCTTCAATTTTTTTAATTCTTTGTTCGTTATTCATTGCCTTATTATGTGTGGTATCTAGTTTTTCTCTCAGATTGTTATATCCATCTATTTTCGTTTCGATACGAACAATTCTTTCTAGTATTTCTTGAATAATATCATTATTCATAAAACACCTACTTTCTCTCGTCCCAAAATGCTTGCTCATCTGTCCTACTATCTAGATGGATAAACGTATCATAAAATCCCACACCACCATTTATTCCATCAGCTTCACAAAGTTTAAACCATTTGTTTTTAATGTTATTGTAGAATTCTTCTATTCTAGATTTATCATATTTTTTCAATTCCTCCATAGGCAATGCAAAATCTGCAGCAATTCCTTTCATATGCTTTGATTTTTCAGCTCCACCAATTTTTTTATTGTACTCAGGAGTTCTATATCCACTATTAATAATCATTGGTCTACCATACCAAACCCTAAATTTTTCTAACCTGAAAATATGATCCAATACTTCAGCATTCAATAACACTTCCATATTCGCTTTACATGCAAATTCTTTTATATTAAAATGTTCTGTAATTTGTCCATCATACACTTGTATTTTCAACATAAAAAGCCTCCCTTAATACATAATTTTAACTTTCTTTTCTTCTGGAATCCATAAAACACAAGCGTTATTATTTACATATCTTAAAGGGACTAAAGTCCTTCCAGATTCAATTTTAGCTACAGCTTCCATCTTAATAACTTCTCTATTTTGTTTCATCATATTACTACCTATCGTAAATTCTTTAGTATCGACTAACGGTTGTAAACTACACAAACCAAAACCGTAGTATTTATCAAATCCTAGTTCTCCTAGGTCTTTTGAAAACGCTACGGTTAAAAGATTCATAAATTCTTGCATGCTTAAGTATTTGCCTAATGTTTTATATTTACATTTGATAAGTGCTGCAATTCCTGCAACGAGTGGTGTTGAAAAGCTAGTTCCATCTAGTACCAAATATTCATCATTATATTTGTAATGTGGTACAGGAATATTCTTACCTACTTGAACAACATCAATCCATTGTCCATAATTAGAGAAATCACATCTTTTTTCATTCCAATCTATAGCTCCTACACTTAAAACTGTATCAAAGCAAGCTGGATATTTTCTTAATTTCTTTCCTTCATTACTCATACTACAAACAATTAAGACATCATTATCGTATGCATATTGACACGCTTCTTCTATGCCACCATAATTACTTTTATGACTATAACTAAGATTTATTATATCACAATCTTCATCCACAGCTTTTCTAATCGCTTTAGCTATATTATCATTGTATGCTTCATTCTTTTCATCATTGATTTCTAAATTCAAAATTTCAACATTCGGTGCAACATAAACTAAGCATCCTGCAGTAGCTGTTCCGTGCATTCCTGGTTCTACGTTATCATTTATCACATTTTTACATTTAATCTTCACATTTTTAAATTCCTGATGTTGTGTATTAATACCTGTATCAATTATTGCTACCTTAACATCTTGACCGAAAAAACCCTGACTCCAGAAGGTTTTTCGGCCTGTTATATTTAATATTTCAAATAGATTGTTGTGTTGTTTCTTCATGATACTCCTCCTCTTTTCCCCATAAAAATAACACCTAAAAGGTGCTTATACTATGCATTTTCAATCTCTGTTTTTTTCTGTAGATATTCTTGTTGCAGTCTTGTTTTTTCTTCAATGTCTCCTAATAAATCTGCATCTTTGATTAATTTTAAATATTTAGACTTCAAACTAGCTAATGCTTTTTGTCTATTCTCTTCTGAGATATCTATTTTTACTATTCCATTGATCGGAATATGCTCTACACCATCAATGGTAATTGGGGCTATGTTGTCTTCATCTATTTCATATTTATTTTTGTCAAAATTAAATTTCACTCTCTTATATATTCTTAAATTTTCACTCTCTTCAATGTGTACATCTTCTATGAATCCATAATGAGTATATCCTGTTTCTTCTGTACCATGTAATATTTCCCCGTTAAATTCTTTAAACATTTGATACGCCTCCTTATTGCTTGATATAGTTCCAAATAGTCCTGAATGCCGAACCGTATGAATCACTACCAGCCATATGGTATATTGTTATGTTTGAATTAAACTTTATAGGTGCTTGTAATAATGTCACACTTTCAAACCCGAATGCTTGTCCATCTCCATTAGGATCATGATATATTATACATACAGTGCCATCATATAGCACTACGTCATCTATTACAAGTTTTATTTTGCCTGTATTATAATAATTGTTAGAGTCCCAATTGCTTGCTGACATTCCAATATGTGTTAATATCCCACTTCCATTGTAAGAATGTGCGACAGTATATTTATATTTATCTGTATTAGTTACTGCACTTCCTATTACGGTGTTGCTTGCATTTCCTATTGCTGTCACGTCTTTCCACTTCCCTCCATAGTAATATTGTAAACTTTCATTGTATTCTCTGAAATGCAATCCATCTACACTATCAGCATTTCCGCCATTAGCAGGTAAAGAAGATGGTCTATTTAGTAAGTGATTCCAATCTCTTATAGAATCCCTATGCCACCCATCAAGTAAGTCCGCATCTAAACCACTACCATGACCATCTGCCGCCTTAACTCTATCTCTAACATAAGTAGCAGATGTAACTTTACTGTATGCATCATTTGCTTTGTCATATGCGGTTTTAACTGCTTTACTACTTGCTGCAACAGTCGAACTTGTACTGGTTACACTATCACTTACGGCTCTTTGTGCTGTTATATAGCCTACATCATTACTTAACTGACTTAATTTTGTCGGCTTTATGCTATCCGCATAATTCTTTGCATTTTGTTCTGCCACATTAGCTTTTGCTTGAGCTCCTGCTGGTGTTTCTTTCGAATTCCAATCGGATTTTTCGCTGTCAGTGACAAATCTATGAGTGCTATCTTCTGTAATCATGGTTGCTGGATGCACAGAAGGATGTTGATAGTTATTTGCATTGTCTTCTATACTATCCAACTTTGTTTTATCCTCTTTGCTCATCCTGCCATCTTCTGTAGCACTTGCTTTTTTAGCGACTTCAGCATCAATAATATCCATGTTTTCATTAATCATATCAATATCCGCAGTTTCATTCCCAGCAGGTTTTTTAAGACCAATATTAGTTGTCAAATCAGGCATTATATCACCTCGCTATACAATTATTTGTCTTGTTTTTAAATCGTCCCAAGTACCTGTTTTTACGTCATTCCAAGTTATATTTTTTACTTCACTCCACACTGTATAAGTAAATTCATATTCTACTGCCAGATGTGCTGGTTTAATTTCTTCTATTGCTGATTTTAGGTCATCTAAATTTGGTGGTATGCCTCTCGTACCTACAAACTTAATTGTAAAACTATAATTAGGATTATCTTCAATTACTTCTACTTCTCCATTAGAATAACTTTCAGATACATTTTTTATCAGATTGACAGTTATAGTCCCTTGCCCTCTTAGTTTAGATTTAATTACCGATCTTCTATACTCATCAGGTTTACTACTGTTAACAGGAATTCCTAATTCCTTTTCCCATCTATCTAATGATGTATCAGCTAGATCTACAAAGAATTGATTAAGCGTATTATCTAAACTTGTTTTGAATTGCTGTATTTCGCTATTTTCTACATCTGTGATATTAGCTATTACTTGACTTGTTTTATAGTAACCAGGAAGGTATTTCATAAGCTGATTAGACATTTGTTACACCACCTAAAACTGCAACTTCATTATCAGCTATAGTTATGTTTGAAGTGCCACCATTTACAATTAAATTTGAATAGTCAAGTACTCCTATAGTATCTAATATAATGCTACCGACTTTTGCATAGCTTACATAGTCCTCTACAAAAGCTATTTCTTTCAAATATGCAGTTATATTATTTTCTATATTTGTTATTACCTCTTGCTCTGCATAATTGTCTGTATCAATAGTTAAAGTCACATTAATATTTATTGGAACTTCTGTTGCACTTACAACTGTTACTGTTGCGCCTATTGGTCTATTTTCTTCAATGTGGTTATATACTGCATCTATTAACTCTTGTTCTGCTCCTGTTTTATTACTATCTATAATCATTACCTTTACTGTTCCTGGACCATTGGCAAGCGGAAAAACTCTAGCATCTCCAACTCCTGTAACTTCCTTAGCCCAATTTCTGTAGTGATATTTATTTCCTGAAGTCGCAGGAGTTCTTACTTTGTCATAATATCGTTGTCTTAATTCTTCGTCAGTCTCTCCATCATAACCATTGTCAATTTTTTCTTCATTATAGACTTTGGTAAGTCCAGACAAGGTTACAGGAAAGTATTTTATAGCATTTATAGGTACATTCCCTACGCTTCCAAATTCATCACATTCAACTTGTACAGAAGCTTTTAATGTACTATCTATAGTTTTAGATTCAAGTATTGTATATGTTACTGTATCATTTGCTACCTTATCTCCTGCATTTATAATTGCACCTTCTGAACCTTCTATAGTTACATATCCAGTTGCTTTTGTAGCTGGTTTTCTTGTTAAGCCTTGCTCTGCTACTTTCTTATCTAACCATTCACCAGTAGCAGTTTCAACAAAACCTTTATCAAGTATTGATTCCTGTTCTTTATAAACACTTTCTAATTCAATAGCAACTGGCTTAGTTGTATCATAAAAAAAAGACCCTTCGGTCTTGTCGTATTCATCTGAAATATTCGAAAGCATACGTTCATGTATAACATCTATTGTATCTGCCAATTAGAAATTCACCTCCTGGGTGAATGTTTCACCTGTTTTTAAATTTACTCTGAATGATACATTAACGATTGGATTTTTCTTTTCAATCTTCCATTCTGAAAGACTTGCTATCATTGGATTTTTCAGCAATCCTATGCTTATTTCTCTTTTTAATTCTGATTCGATAAAGCTTTGTGGATAATCATGACCTACAATCAGATCCTCTATTGTAACACCATATTCTAGATCTTTATTTTCCTTTTCGTAAACTTTAAATTTGAATTTTTCAGTCCTCAAACACTTTTCTATCCATATTTTCAAAGCTTCAATATCGGATACTTTTACTAATCTTCCATTCTTTAAAATAAAGTCTCCAATTTTAAAGTCAAATAAAAAAGAAGTTCCTTGACTTGGTACTTCTTCTATTTGCTGAGTATTAAATTCTAAGTTTGCTATTTCAGGAAGCATTATAGCGTCACCGCCTTATCAATTAAAAAATACGTTTGTTCATCTGTAGAAGGTATGAGTATTACTTTATCACCTTTCTTCAAAGTATCTGTATATTTTATTGCCCCTGTGATTACTACATTTCCATTTACACTTCCATCCACTACAGTATATGTTGTAGGTGGTGGATTTACTTGCAGGATAACAGATCCACCTTCTTCTGTAGTTTGTATATCCCCTGTAATATTTATTTCTCTTTGATAATCTGTTAGTGCATGAGCTGCAATGACAAGATGCTCTTTTGTGAGAATAATCTTATCACCTAAAGCAATCTGGATATTTGGTGGTGGAGTAATAACTTCCCCAATCTGTGGGCCTAAATAGGGCTGATTATCCCTCTCTTTTAACATTTTTGCCAATTCACTTATTCCATCCACTATATCACCCCTAGTCCTAACTTCATCCTGTGGATACCGTTTTTTACAGTATGGATAACATCTGTAATCAAATAATTTCCTTTCATGCCTGTTACCTGTTCGTTTACTTCTAAAATCCTTCCAGCTCTTACGCTATCATCTCCAGGTACTTCAATATTATTTTCTTCAAATATTTTCCCTAGATCTTTTAGCATATTTTGAGCAATATTCTTAGCCTGAGCAATATCTTTTTTATCTATACTTTTAACTTCTTGAAGTAAACCATATTTATTTATCAATCCATTATCTTTAGCCTCTGTCACGATCTTTGTTTTATCATTGTTTGTAGTAATGATTTTAATAGAATTTTTCATATCTTCAATGGTTCTTCGTTTAGTAGGATTAAAAATTGCATCTGTAACATTGTTAGGAGCTATATTACTTGCTAATTTAAAAGTTGCTTTAATAATCAAATCTGTTTGTTTTTCAATATATAGCTTTCCTAATCTCATTTCCATCCTATACTTTATTCCTGTCTCTTTTTGAGCGATATCTAATATGTCTTTTATAATATCGCTAATGTACTTGTCGTTGTATATTTTACTTATAGCGACGTTAATAGGTGCAATACTACCTATTGGAACATTAAAATCATTTAAAATAGATTCTATGGCCTTATTCCCTTTAACTTTGTTAAATTGGTATATACCTTTTGATTTATTGAGATAAAATGCATAGTCAAAACATGTATAGGTTATTGGATCTTTTCCAGCTTTATTTTCTGTAATAACTATCCCTCTAAATATTTCACCCTGGTTCCTTAAAATAATTAGGTTCCCTATATCTACAGGATTCTTAGGAAAATATCTATCATCATTATATGCTATATCAAAATCAAGCCGTTCTCCAAGTTCATTAATATTGCTGCTCCATTGTAATAATCCCACCAAAGGAGTGATATTGGTTTGCACATTATTTGATATATTGAATAACTCATGCATCCTATACACTCCTTTGATCTAGGTTTATAAACTTGAATTCTGATAATGACAATGTATAATATATATCTCCTGAACCATCCTGTAGGCCATAATCAAATGATTCTATAGTACAAGGCATATTAATAGGTGTATCTGTAATTATAATCCTTATAGGCTCTCTACGTTCCTTCCACGATTCAATCATTTCGACATACTCCCACCCAGTATAGGTTCTATCTCTAAGGAAAGGATAATCCTTCATAGGGAAAAATGATTGCAATGATATTGCTTTTAATGTAGGCATACCAATAAGTTTTATTTCACCTTGGCTTATGGTGTCATAAGCTTCATTTTTCATTCCTGATTGTACTTTAAATTCTTTAGGTAGTACAGGCAGCTTAATAATTTTCTGTCGGTTATTGATTGAAAGAAATATATCCATTTCATCACTCCAAACAAAAAAGACTAGATATTTTTCTAGCCTTTTTGATTAATTTGATCATGATATTCTTGTAGCATATTTTTAGATACCTTTGAAGAAAGTTCAATAAGTACTTCAACTAAATTATCAATGCTTGTTCCATCACGAACTAATTTTTCTTTCATTTCTTTTACTACTTTTAGTCTAAGTTCCTCAAAATCCATATAACGCACCTCCGTTTATATAATACTTCTATTTAGGATGAATTTTTCCTTGCTTTAATTTGAATTTAATAAAGCTAGTTTTAATTTCGGCATCAAATCATTCATAATTTCCTCTGTAGACTTATTCACACCATTAATATTAATGATTATATTAGGCTTTGCTTTGCTATTTTGCATAGTTTTCACAGATACATCATGGGGAATCACTTTGGTTCCATTTGGTAAAACTTTTATTTCTCCACCTTTTTCATCTACTGTTCCGTGAGTATAGTATGATGTTCCTAGAGCGTTTTGTTTTGTAGTTCTGTCATGATTACGCCAGTTGCTTTTTTCAATAGAACTCTTATCGTCTCTATTTGCCATAGATGATTTATTGTTTGAAATATTAACACTTTTATCTTTTGAATCAGTATCATTCCATTTTGTAAGCCAATCCCATGCTTTTTTTATTGCTCCTGTGACTTTATCAAAATTTTTATATAGCGCATAAATCCCCGCTGTCAAAAGCGCTACTGCAGTAACCACTGTTCCGATTGGATTCGCAGCCATTGCAGTATTCCATAACCATTGTGCAGCTGTTATTACACCTATTGCACTAGATCCAGTTAATGTAGCAGTAGTGGAAGCTATAATCGCTGCGCGATTTAATAAATGATAAGTTCTTGAAATTCCTACTGCAACATTTAAAGAATTTTGAGCAAGTGCAACTCCTGCTAGTATTCCTTTCTGTGTAATATAAGCTGTGGTTAATCCTACGATTGCTGTTTGAATCAATGTTGAATTATCTCTTATCCATTCCAAGCCACTTTGAACAAGATTTAGTCCTTCATTAAAAGTACTTCCTAAGATTTGTTTGAAAGTTGTAAATTCGCCATCTAAATTTGGTAAATAAGTATCAGCAATCTCTCCTATTACACTTCCAATCTCGTTGAACCTTATTCTTGCCTTTTGTATAAATTTGCTTGCAGTTTCCATTCCTTCTGTAATTTTGCTTGAAATTTTTTTGATTGTACCATCTTCAGACCATTTTTGCATAGTATCAGCAACAGATTTAACTTTCTGTTTTATCATGTCAAAAGCACTGCCAGTAACAATCTCTCCTTCTTTAGATATCCCCATCATTTCTGCTAATGCAGTACCAAATACACCTTTTACTGTTGACATTAATCCCTTAAATGAATTAGCCTGTATTTCCATACCACCTTTAAAACGTTCATTCATCAAACTAAATAATGCTTTGTTGAAATTTTTCTGATCTGTAATTTGCCCTTTGTTGTTTACAATCTGTTTTCTTTTCATAATTTTATTTGCATGATCAATAATCATTTGCTTGGTTATACCAAATTCTTTTAACCTCTCTAATTCTCCTGTCTGTGCATCAGCAACCGCTTCAACAGCTTGCATAATATCTTTGTTCATTACTCCAGCCATATCACCAATAGCTGACATTACTTTCTTAGCTTCTATTCCATAACTTTGCAATCTCACTGTTGCTTCTACAACACTATCTGTTTCAAATGGAGTCTTGTTAGCAAAATCAGTAGCCCACGACATCATTTCTGCAGCTTTTTTAGTATCTTTCATAACCACATTCAATGTATTTCTATATCCTTCAAAAGAACTAGCACTATTTAAAGCTTTTTCAAATACGTTTGATGCAGTTTTGATTCCTATAAAACCTGCAGCTACACCCGTGAGTTTCTTTGTTAAGCTTCCAACTGCACTTTCTGTATTTCGGCTTTCGTTCCTAAAACTTCTTAATCTATTTGTTGCATTACGCATTTGTACTGTAAAATTATCTCTTAACGTAAGGATCGCTCCAATACGTTGTGCCATATACTCACCACCTTTAACGGTATAAAAAATAGCACTCAAACGAGTGCTATTTTAAAAATGATTGTGCCTTAGTATCTACCTTGCCGTTTTTAAACATGATTATTATATTCGAGCCATCTTTATTTTTCCATATATAACTTTCTACTACTAAACCAATACTTTTACTTTCAGTTTTTGCATCTTGTACGCCTTCCCCCAAAATAGCTGTTACTTCTTTTAATGTCATACCTGTTTCTATTTTATTGAAGTTTTCTAAAGTGACCTTAGTAGTATTATTTCCGCATGAAGTCAATATACTAACCAATAATACAAAAATCAGAAGCGATATTATTTTTTTCAATTTTTCCACCCCTTTCGATATTATTATACCAAAATGTGGAATTAATAGTCTACTGGTTTTGTTTTTCTATTTCTAGTTCCATACTAGCTATGTAAAAAAGTTTTTCTGACTCAGATAGATTTAAAATAAATTCATGCGTAAATCCCTTTTGCAAATAGTAGTGAAGGAGAAATAGTTCTCCATCACTATTTATTAGTTTTTTATATCATCTACCATTTTTACACTATCACCATAACCAGCAAGAAAAACACAAGCTTTTGCTATTTGTGTTATTTCTCCAGATTCAAAAATCTTTTCTACTATGTCCATTGGTTCAGCGCATCCATATGCTTTTTGTAATTCTGTATCTTTTAAATTTGGTTCTATTACACAACTATAAACCAAATATTTGTCACCATCCGCAGCTCCCATATCCATGGCATCAATGCACAGCTCTCTACTCGGTTTCTCTACTGTAATTACACCATCTAATGATTTAATATATAAATCTTTTTTAGCATTTTTCTGATCTTCAATTTCATGTTTCCTTGCAATCAATTCCTTCAAGGTAACCTTTTTTGGTGTCTCTTTAGTTTGTTTTGTATCCATCTTCATATTATTCACCCTCCTATTGTACTTCTATCAAATCAGGAAAATCCCAATCCGTAAATCCAAATGGGAATTCTCTATTTAAAACCTGTCCAACTTCAAACTGCATAAGTATTACTTCATTAAACCAAACATTATTAAGTACCACTCTCTCTGTTCCATAAGAATCTGGATCAGCAAGTTTGCCAACTAATTGGCTTCGTGGATCTCTACCCTCTTTAATAGCCTGAGCGATTTTCTTTTGTCCTCTACTGAATACCTTCTTAACTCTAAACATCCCTTCACCTTTGTATCCTGTAATCTTTGAATCATTAGCACCTTCCCCAACTTGCTGAACGTCTTCACGATTTATAGTAAGTTTAGCTTCAAATGCTTCAACTTCATATATAGGTTCTCCATCCCAGTAAAGCATCCCATATTTTCCACTTATTTGTCTATTACCTGGTATTTTACCCATTCAAAACACCTCCTACATAAATACAGTGAAAGACAAATCTTCCATTGCATCACTAAATTTTACTTGTGCTTTTGCAAATACTTTTGACCCTGTGTTATACTCTTTGATTTCCTGCTCTTTCAAAGAATTAATGTCAATTCCTTTTCCTTGTAAATAAAGCTTTTGTGCGATAATATCTATTTCAGCTTTATTATCATAACTTGAATCTAATACATCTATTCTTTCTAATTCGCCAAAATAAGCATTTACTGCAGCAAGAAACAGTACCTTGTTATCGTAAATATTTACTACTTTTCCTACATATTCGCTATCAAACGTATCCCTAATATCGTCTCTGACTAAATCTACACCCTCTACAATCTTAATCTTTTTAAATTCTTCTCCTTTTGTTGCTGTTGTGGTAGTCAAAGAATTTACTCCACGGCCTATTTTAATTTTTTCTCCATCATTAATTAAAATAAGTTTTCCAGCGTCAATATCTCCACTTGGATCAACAGACTCAGTAATACTTTCCACTTCCGTTAAAGCATAATAAGTAGATGATCTACTAAATGGAAGTCCTGCCAGTATGCCAGCGATTCTACAGCAATATTCTGCAGTTGTATAAGTTGTTTCTCCCACTTTTATATTGTCTGTAGCAAAGTTTATAATGCCTTCATGATCACCTGTATGATTTGGTAGTACGGCCTTAAAGGTTTTTTTATTGTTATCTCTTTCCGTTTTAATCCATGTAGCAATATTTGTAACGTCTGCAGTTTGAAGTCCTGGAATGGCAAGATAATTCCATTTTTTATTTTTCAGTCTCCCAAGTGCTGTATTGTAATCTGTTGCAGCTGTGGCAATCCTTTCTACAATAACTTTACTCGGTATCCCTAGAAAAGTTTTTTCGATATAATCTTTATTTGTTGCCGTCCAATCATTTGCATCTATTTCATCAATTTCTGTGTATACCTTTGTATCGAATGTTGCATTTGTATCATCTTTAAGGATTAACGCTACAATCCCTCTAGCACTTCGCTGTATCGCTGTTGTTCCTTGGGTTTTAAACTCAATAAGTATTTCAGGAAGTCCCATCTATAACTCCTCCTTTATTTCTAATTCTTGCATGGTTTCAGTTGTATCATCTGTATATCCAAGATCAGGATTGATTTCAGACTTTGGCACTAACACACCATCAATTATGACACCATCTTCGCTATCCGTATAATTAAGTGTAAAAGCAAAATGAAGTACACCATCTATAGTGTTAGATGTAGTTTCATCTATACTAATACACCTATCATCTACTTTTAATCCTTTTGAAAATACGTCATTTAATTGATCAAGCATTAAAAGATTTTCATGGTTTGTCTCATTCTCTGAAAAATAATGTATATCAATGTTGATTGCTCTACTTTTGTAGAATTGATGATCCATTGTGTCTATTACGGGTATAATCTGCACAAAAAAACAAGGCCTTTTAAATCCTTGTTGTATCTCTTCTCCATATAATTTATATCCTTGAAAATTACTGCTTAACTTTTTAAAGATTGCCTCTTTTATAAGTATTAGTGGCGTTTTTATCGTACTTGGTATTTCTTCTTGGCTATATGACATCTATCCACCACCTTATAATTCAAATTCTCTTAACATTCTTCTAAGCCATGCTCTCATTTTTATAGGAAGCCTCTGTTCTAATTGTGTTACACTTACTTCTACCATTTTTATACCTGGTACAAATCCACCGTTAGCTGTTCTATGCCCATATTCGATGTGTTCAGCATATTCAACATTTGTACCAACTTCGATATACCATTCTCCACCTATTTTCTTTACTCTACCAGTAGTAAAGCTCCCTCTTAATCTTCCTGTATCTACAGGAGTTCTTCTTTTTATCGTTCCTTCTAAATCTAAAGCTAACCTTTGTAATTCTTTTTCGATTTCTTGTGGAAATTTCACTTTGATTGTTTCTAATAACGCTCTCTCAAAACTGTCTAATCCATTAATCCTAAAACCCATTATGCTTCACCTTCTCTAAGCAGTGGTATTTCCTGATGCGAAGAATATAGATAAGGTTCTCCAGTTTTGTATTCTCTTGTCATTCCATTTTCTAGTGTAATAATTAGCTTATCTCCTACTTTTATATCTACATCAGGTCCACAAAACAATTTTGGAGTATATTTTATTTCATTAGCCACATTTGTTTGAGCAGCATTGTATGATGATCTTCTAGTTTGAGATACAGCACATTTTATATTACTGGCTACTGTAATTTCCTTTGAAATAGTTTCATCCCATTCAGTAATTATCTCTGTAATCCTTATAATCTTCATTCTATTGAAATAAGTTTGCTCTAAAATATCTTTCTCAATCACACAAATTTCACCTTCCTAAAACGGTTCAATTGGCTTTTAATATTATCTATAAGATCAATTTCACCGTCTTGATATGTGATTGTCGTATCACCCCTCGTTACTGTTTTTACACTTTTTTCATCCTTCATGATAGCAACAACTTTTTCAACGACAACATGTTCTAATTCCTTCGGAAGCTCACTGATATTACAGTAATTCAATATCTTTTGTGTAACACCATTTATATAATGATCAATAACAATATCGTATTCGATACTTGTATAACCTAACAGTCTTTTAATTTCTTCAAGCATTATACATCACCTTCTAACGCTTCAACTAATTCATTTTTCTTCATATTTGAATACCCTTCAATCCCCTTCTCCTTAGCCATTTCTTTTAATTGATCCACTTTCAATCTTGCCAATTCAACATTTTCTTCTTTTTTATCTTCTTGTTTTTTGCATCGTTGAAGGTGTAATTGAAAAACCTTGGGGCTAAATTCTTTGTTACAATTTGGACAAATCATATCATCCCTCCTCTAATTTATAAAAAGGAGGTAGGAAATAAATCCTACCCTAATATTCTTGTTGCTAATTGTGAGAAAATCGGTGCTACACCATATAAACAATCAATAGATATAATATTTTTCTTTGTTGTCATATCATAGCCCATGGTAACTCTAATGTTAATATCGTTACTTAAATTTGTAACGTAAGAATCAGCTCCGCCCATTGGTGCAACAAGTGGCCTAGATACTAATGCAAACGCATTTTTGTGGAATCCTAAGTTTGCAGTATGTCCTCCTGCAGTTTTATCAGGGAATGTTACTGTTGCATCAGTTACATTAGCCTCTAATGCTGGGAATACTTTTACAATAGAAATTACACCCGCTACAGCAGTTGCAGTGTCTTCGATTACAGTATATTGTTTTCCACCGATTGTTAAAATATCGCCTTTTACTAACTTAGTTGTTGCTGTTTCTGCAGCACTTGTTAATGCTGCTACAGAATATGTTAATCCAGTTATAGAATCACTTGCATTGTTTGCTACATTCACAGTAGCAGTAACATCTTCTAAAGCTGTATATCCTCCAGCTACATGAGTTTTAATATTTTGATCCATAAAGTTATCAAACATCATAACTCTACCCATAGAAGCCTCTCTTAAAGCTGCAGTTGTTCCAGACTTATCAAGTCCAGCTAATGCATCTAACGTTACTAAACTTGCATGCGCTTCAGGATCCCAAACAGCACTTCTCATTCCCATTGGAACACGATTTGCATTTAATACCTTCATTGCAGCAGATATATCCGTTAATGCAGATGGTGTACTTCCAGGTGTTCCACTAAAATACGGAACGTATTTATATAGCGACGCTAAATCATTGTCAATTTTTTCAGCAATTGCTAAAACAGCACCATCTAATATCTGTGCTCCAAAATCCTGAACATCCAATGTCAACTCTTTTGATGTTACCTCAACAGAAACATCTGCAATCTTATCTAGCTTTACAGCAACAGAATCTTCTCCAATCTCTTGAAGATTAATTGTACCTCCAAATTCATCCGCAACAAAAGTAGCTGGTTTTCTTATTGTTACTGTATCGCCCTTCTTTTGAAATTCTGCTGAATAATCCGTATGAACTAACCCAGCCATAACCATGTTAGATTTTAATCTTACTAAAGCCTCTCTAGCGATTTCTTGTGGTGTTAATAATGTGTTTCCCATAAGTTAATCATCCTTTCTATTTTTGTTCACTCATTCTCATTTTTAGCCATTCAGCATCAGACATTTTGCTTGGATCTGCTTTTGGTGTTGGATTTCCTCCGCCTGGATTTGGTGATCCACCTGTCATTTTGATTTCACCAAACAATTCTTTATAATTTTCTTTGATTTGATTTAGTTGCTCATCTATACCTTTAACAGTCCCATCCTCTGCTATTTCTATCTTTTCCCTGTCAAATTTACCTAGGATAAGATCAGGGTATTTAACAGAATGCTTCATCAATTCCTTTTCAATCGCTGAGTTGATTTGAGTATCCCTAAGTTTTGTTTGATACTCTTGTTCTTTAGCAGCAAAACCTTCTATCTGCTTATTAGCCTCAGATAGTTTTGTCTGAAGATCAATAGATTGACTTTCCCATTCCTCCATCTTTTTCTTCAATGCAGGAACTTGTTCAGCTTGATCCTTCCACTTTGTAATATCATTTTGTAACGCTTCATACTTTGTAGATATGTCTTTCAATTCATCTACTTGCTTTTGCAATTCTTTCTTCTGTTCATTCACTTGGTCAAACCTAGACTTAGGAATAAAATTCCCATCATCTTTCATGATCTTTGTATCCCCAAGTTTATCTTTTACTTGTCCATATAATTCTTCTCCTAATAGTTCCTTTAACCAATCCATTCTACTACCTCCTATATTCTATTACGTTTTTTTCGTGTAACGACACGATAGTCTTTCAGTTTAACGTCATAAATACCAAAAAGACGAATAATTTTAGGCATAATAAAAGCACCTACTATTTTTCTTAGTAAGTGCTTATTAATTAAAATATGGCATCAAATCTATTTCTGATTTAACATAAACCTCATTTTCATAGTTGCTATTATATACCAAAATCACTTTATCATTTAACAAGTATTTCTGTATTTTACTATCATCAACATCTGTCAGCAACTCATCTTTTATGATATTAGGTATATTTTTTTCTAACGCATTACATTGTTTAGTAAATATTTCTTCATCTGCATGATTACAAATATTATATTCATACATATTTTTCACTCCAGTCCCAAAGATTTATTGACCTTTTTATTAGACTTTGTAGCCGTCTTTAATATGTCTTGAATAGCTTGTTCTCTTGTCATATTCTTTCTTTTCATTTTATCAGCAATTAATTCCTCAAAGGTTTTATTTGGGTAGTTTAAATCTAGGCTTTTTCTTTTTTCTTGATCTCTCATCAAATCTCTTGCTTGAGTTCTATATGTATTTCTTAAACTGTGCGCTTCTCTTGCCTGATCCTCAATAGGTTTAGATTTATCAATCAAATTTGGTATATTTTCATCATGCCACTTATACCACTTTCTTGTTTCAACATCCCCTAATTTTCCCTTGAACAACGGTGCAATCTCTTTAAAATCTTTTGTAATAAATACCTTATGATATTCCTCTTTTAGCTTATTCCATTCTTTACTATTATTATATTTCAATTCCTGGAACTTATCAAAGGAAGTAGGTATTTTCTTTCCTAAAATCTTTTTATATTTTTTATATTGCTGCTTGTCATTGGTTCTATTTTTTCTCTGTCTTTCTAAAATATCTATTTGATCTTTTCCGTATTTATCAACCACATGTTTCTGATACCATTCTTCATATGTCATATCAGATGGTACATAATAACTTTTACCCTTTAAATTCCTTGCAATTCTTTCCCCTATCTCATCTTCAAAATGAACTACTGTTGTGCTCCTGCAATTTGGATGAGAAGGTGGATAGTTCACCCCTACTTGCCTTTCTGATAGCTTAAATACTTTCCCATCTAGCTTTGAACATATATCACTTGTACGACTATCTAATGTAGATATATATTCATACTCATTAACTATCCCTGTAGCTTCATACCCTAAAGCAGTAGATTCATTAGCAATATATGCCGTTTCTGTTCTAACAAGCCTCATAGAGTTTTTATAACTTACATTCATTCTATCTCTTATAGATCTTGCTAACTTCTGATTTGATTTTCCTTGGATAAACGCTTGAGTAAGTTCTTGTTTGATTGCTCTTGCAAGTCTTTCTGCGTTACCCCATATTCTATCTGAAAAATTTTCTCCACTCCATGGGTATTTCAATATAGCTTCTATTGTAACCGGAGAAATTTTTGCAAAACTACCTCCAATTCCAATACCTTTAAACACTTCATATACTGATTGATAGTAATTTTCTTTCGTAGCAGCACTCAGGAATTGACCAATTTCTAATTGTTCCTCAGAATACAATTTACTTAATTCAGCTTTTATGTTTGCTTCTAACGATTCAAGTCTTGTGATCCTACTTCTTACGCTTAGAGCATTTAATTCTTTCTCCAGTTGTTTATTTCCATAAACTTGGATTTCTTTGATATAATTTTCTAGTTTATATCTAAACTGTCTTAATTCGCTTTTGTTAAGTTTAAGAATAGCATTTTTATATTGTATATTTTCTTTTACAGCATACTTTGCATAAAAATAAGAGATTTCCTTTTGAATCTCTTGTAGCGCTTTTTCGTATTCTCTTTTCAAGCGTTTTTCTAAACGTTCAGCTTCTTTGAACCAATTTGAAATTCTTTTTTCTGATCTCTTTTGCCAATAATCTTTATCTGGTATTGTAATTTTATTCATTTACAACACCTTCTAAATCATAACCATACATATTTTCTTCCTGCTCTTTTTTCTTCTTCTCAATTTCTTCTTTAGCATCATCTACCCAAGGATGATTTGCTATAATTGTTTCATTTGAAAGAATGCCTATTGACTTTGTACAATTATCAATCTGTTCGGTTTCATTCGTTATTATAGTTTTGTTCGTAGTGAATTTTATAGATTTATAATCATAAGAAGTATTGTTTTTATTATTAACATACTCTGTTACAAACCAAACAAATTCACTCAATGCCTTCTTTAGCTTTCTAATCATAGTATTAGCTTTTAGGTCTAATCCACTGTACAAAAATTTTAAAGCTACTCCACTTGGATTCTGTCCAAACTTATCAGTAGACATTTTAACCCCTTGCCCTATTTCATAAATCTTATCCTCTAATATCTCTAGCATTATCTTTCTAGCTTCCGCGGGGATTTCTAATGTCTTATTATCGACACCTCCTTCTTCTGATACCTTCATAGCTTTAAATTGAATAAGGTTTCTCATAAACTCAGATAGATTTGTCCCTTCGTATCCTCTTAGGACCCATATAGCCATTTGTATATCTTCAAGATCATTTAAGAATCCACTAGACACCTTATCGTATGCATCTATATATTTTTTAATTGATTTTAAATCACTTGTTTTTTCGCTATTATTGTCTAAGTTTATAAAAGGAATCTTTCCCCAGCTACTAGGCTTCTTATCGTCTGGATTATTGGTGTTAAAACTATACCAATGATATTTCGGATTTAATGGTTCTGTATCATCATAAATAAAATTTCCATGGTCATCTTCAATGAAATATGTTACTTTCTCTTTATCCCACAATTCAACCTTGTATCGTTCTTCTGTTTCATCCCCTTTTACCACTTGCATAGTATAATATCGAATAATATATACTAGGTTCTTTTGATATGACGTATCGTAAATGGGTATGATCTGCTCTGCCGGAATAATTACATAGTCAAAATTCCCTTCTTCATCAATAAAAGGATGTAGCCATTCAATTCCTTTGTTGCTGGCTCCTTTAATCCAATCTACTAGGATATCATCAAATTTAATACCTAGGATATCGTTGATAATCGTTGTTAATTCTTTTTTTTCAGAAGTAAATACAACAGGCTTTCCTGCAATATATCCTATTTTCTGTTGGACCAGCAGCCTATGAAATGGATTTATAAGCTGATTATTGGCTTTGTTAGAATCAATTAACTTTTGTCCATCTACTATATACTCTCTAAAATCAATTTTTAAAATATCATGGTTGCAATCATAATAATTTACACCGTCTGTCATATCCTGTTTCGATTGACTTTTCAAATCCGATTCTATCCAGTCTTTAATTACTGCTGTATCTGATATTTGACTTTCTGCAGTCAATTTGCTTTTAATTAACTCAACTTCGTACACTTTATCACCTACCTTTATATTAGGAATTGTATTGATTGTTTGTACTTTTGGTCATTTTCAGTAGCATATCTTGTAGCATCTATCGTGTGATTATCTTTATCTTCAAGCTTTGATTTAATATTTCCATCTTTATCAACTTGATAATCTATTGATTCAAATTCTTTTGCTATATTTGGTGTTCTATCTGGATCAATGACTATTTCGTCTAAATCATCAAGCCATTTTTCACCATACTCAACACTTCCTGGCCCTTTTTTAGCTCCAACAATATTAATTCCATAACTTTTCAGTTCTGCTATGGATTTTGGTTCTACACTATCTGCAATAATTCTAAAATCGTTGTATTTTTTATTTTTAATCCACTCTGCTACTTCTCTATTGCTTAATTTGACTCCGTATAATTCATCTATACAATAAAGTTTTCTCCTAGTCTTATCATAATGCCATCTTACAAAAGCAAAAGGATCTGCTGCATATCCCCAGTCAATACCTTGCCTTATATTATCAAAACTTCTTATTTCATCATCAGTAATTTTTCTAAATACAAGATTGTTAAATGGCACTATGCCGCTTCCTATAGGCTCACCTAAATATTCATGACTATATTTATATTCATTTTTCTTTTTAACTTCCTCCGCTTCTTCTATAAAAGCTTTTGATACATAAGGATTATCTAAATACGTGCTATGATGAATATATGTATTATCAGCTATAAATTGAGTTTCATATTTCTTATTTACCCAGGATTGTTTTCTCTTTGGTGGGTTGTAGGAATAAAAAATGCTATAGTTTAATCCTTTTGGCAACTCTGCTCTTATAACAGAGTTGACTATAGTCGATATTTCTTCTTCTGTTTTAAACTCTGCAAGTTCCTCTATCCATAAAATTGCTATTGGATACTTACTTGTTTTAATAGATTTAATTTTTTCTGGTTTATCAGCGCCACGAAAGATAATATAATTGCCGGTTGGCTTGTAAATAAGTTTTAATGGACTTTTTTGTATATGCCAATAATCTGACACCTCAAGGTGTTCTATAGCCCATATAAGCTGTTCATATACACTTGTTTCTAACGTATTGCCTACTTTTCTAACAACAAGTGCATTAATAGTTTTTTTCATAAGTTCAGTAATGATTTTGATACTTATATGTGATGATTTAGAACTATTACGTCCACCTTTTAATACTTTATAAAGGTATTTATCACAATTCTTCCAAAAGTCATAAAAGGCTGGGATTACTTTTTCTGATAGTTTAACTTTAATCATCTTCTACACCTTCTATATCATCAACAATCACTACTTTCATTGTTTTATCTTTACCATCTAAATTTAATTTTTCTTTTTGTATCTTAATCTTCTCTTCTTCTACTTGGCGCTTAAACTTATCAGGGAATAGATCAAAATACATAGATAGTTTATCGAGAGCTTTCATCTTATCAGCCAACTTAATAGATATCCCATCTTTCCCTTGTTTTGCTTCAGCGATTATTGTTCCATCTACCATATTGCTTTCCTTAAAATCAACATAGTTTACTATTTTCGTCACTGGATTACCTTCATCATCTTCTATTGGTCCAAATGGTCCCATTACAGGCACTTCCTTCTGACCAAAGGTTACGTAGTCTGTTATATCTGCAAAAGCTATTTTGATGTATTTATTTAGTACATCCATAGCATCAATGAATACTTCTTGTCTTATTGCTCCTTTTAACCTTCTTATCTCAGCTGCAATTTTAGGTTTCCTAAGGTTTTCATGCCCTATTACGTGTGCTGTATCTTTCGAATATCCTGCCTTGATTGCTGCCATTGTTGCATTGAAATTCTTTATGTAATACAAACAAAAAAGACGCTGCTTTTCAGTAAGTTCAGCATCTTCTAATTGCTCTAATATTTTTTCATCCGTCTTAATTTCCTTTTTCTTTTCTTTTTTCGCAACGTTGCGTTTCTTTTTCTTCTCTTTTTGCAACGTTGCATTTATGTTACCATTTAATTTATCATCCCACTTATATCTATTCTTCCATGATCTAACTGTACCAGGTGATACATTCAATTCTTTTGCAATTTCAACTAATTCTATTTCACCTTTACTTTTTAGATACATTTCTTCTGCTTTTATACTATCTGGGCTTCTTACTCTTGCCATACCACCACCTCATAAATGAAAAATTACAATTTATGCAGTTTTCTTTAATTCTTTTACTATCAGCTGCATATATTTATATTTCGTACTACAAATATTTGTTATAGTCTTTTTCCTTGTTTCATAGTCAAGTCCTGCCATTACTAAACCCATATCCATTGTCTGTAATTCAGAAATAGTCTTATTGATCTCCACAGTAAAATGCTCTCTTGTTGCTTTATCTTTTGTATCCAATAGTGCCTGAAGCTTTTTAGCCGACATACCAAGTAAAGCTCTATTGATCATATCTGCTTCATTAGAAAATACATAATTAGGTGCTGATTTTCCTTCATGGGTTAATTGGTAATTTGTATCTAATACTTCACTTAGTTTTTTATATCCTTCTTTCTGTGGTTCTCTAACCATGATCCAATACTCATAATCTCTTAAAGCTTTTTCCATTTTTATAAAATAGTTTCTAACGAGATTTCCCTTTTCTCTTACTTTTTTACTCGAATTGCCATCTAAACCAGTAGCCATTGCTACATGTTTAGCAGTTTCCAAAGTTAATTTTATTACTTGTTTTGGTCTACCATCTTTTATCCTAATCCGGCTAAAACTCCATTCTAAGCCATTCTTAAACACTTCCTTTATTCTTTTATTAGCCCATTTACTAAATTGCCCATTCGGCTTACCTAATTGCTCCCATAAAGTTTCAGCGTCAATAACAAACCCTTCTACACCATCCTGTAATAACTCAGGAAATGTCTTTTGGTACTTCATAACTAATTTTGCATCTTCTTCTGTAAATCCTAGCTTCTCAATTAATTCTTTTTTCTCAAATACTTTTACTTTTACATCATTGATTTTTGCCACTCTCATATCGACTACCTCCTAGAATTTTATTGATAACTAGGAGTGGTAGGAACTTACCCCCACCATGCGTAACTCCTAAGAGGTGGCAGGTTGTTATCCTGCAAACCTAAAAATTTGCATTAAAAAAGACACCTTTTACAGTGTCTAAATTATCTATATATTTTGAAATGATTTACTCTTTGTTATATTTTTCCATTAGAATTTACAATAGTGCGACAGGTTAAATCTAAATACACGAATGAAAAGGAGTATGGAAAATGGATAAATATAACAATAAATTAAAATCTCTCTTAGATCAGATTGAACAAACTAGATTTGCACTAAACGAATTAATCAAGCATAAAGAAGAAAATTTACTGGATCAAGAAGTAATTGAATTAAGCCAATTACTGGATAAATTACTATCAAAATATGATAGTATGCAAAAATAACAAATAATTGTAGCACGTTAAATTTGATTTAACCTGTTGTGCTACTTGAATTTTTGCATGAAAAAAGAGCCGGTTGGCTCTTTTTAATTTCCTTCTACTACATGTCCTGCAACTTGTGCCATATCCCCAACAGCATCCATTGCATCTTTAGCTGCTCCTGCAAAATCTCCTTTCGAAGCTTTGTCTATAGCACCTGCCACATGATCTTTCAGATTTTCAGATGCTTCAAAAGAATTGTCAGCTACTTTTTTATCATTATCTCCCATACGTCCTCCTCCTTCCTAATTATTAGAATTCTCTACAAGAAAACAGTATCCTTTATATTCCACTCGCAAATTTCGACACAAATCGTTTAACTTATTGACTACTTATTTATTTTCATGATTAAGCAAACCAGCTAAAGCAAAACTAATAAATATTATTATACATCCAATATTCTCCTCTTCCAAACAATACAAATCCTACGCCAAGAAATATTCCAATTTCTATTAATAAGCTTCCTTTTTTTCACTTATTTCATCTTTTAGTTTTTTTGTATTATTATCTTTTGTTTCTTTTTATTATGATAATCATTTACACCACGTGATACACATCTTGCAATAGTTCTATTTAATACCCCATATTTTCTCAGGTATACTCATTTCCCCCACCCTTTCTGCCTGATCCTCTTATTTTTCCTTTCATAGCTATCGTGGCTCATGCATTCCTTGCTTCCCCAGTACTTACTATCTACATAAATATCTATATCCTCGCATTTATCTTTTTCAGGGCAATCTGAACATAGAATTTCACTAGCGCATACTATCTTGCCTTTATGAAATTTAACTTTGCATCTGTGTAATTCCATGCGATCACCTCATTTTTATACATGAAAAAGACAGCCGATTTCTCGACTGCCTTAGTCATTAGAAGATATCAGGGGGTAACTATTTCTACAATACAATTATATTATAGATTTTTAATTTTAAATGTTTCTATCTTGTTTCATTTTTGTTTCAATCTACTTCAATTGACTATAAATATATTCTATTATTTTATTTTTCTTCCTCCAAATACTTACATAACTACTAGGCCTTCCTTCCATGTATAGTATCTTTTCTATAGCTCTATTTGTTCTATGTTCCGAATACCTAAGTTCTACAATCTGCATTTCTTCTTCGGTAAGATCACTAAGTATTTTTTCAATCCTTTTAACATCTTCCTCTATTTTTCTCAATCTTGCTTTTAACTTATATTTCCTTTGGATTTTATATTTAAGTTCATTTAAAAGTTTATTCGTAATTCGTTCCAACTCTCTTTCTACAGCACTTGATGTAACAATGCTAGATTGTACTCTGTCCTGGCTATAATCTATAGCTTTAACACAATCCGATAGCTCTACGTTCACGTTTCTCAGGTCTTGTTGTATCTTATGTATAGTCTGCTTTGTATTCTCTATATCGTACTTTAATCTTTCGATCCTCTTGATCTTCTTAAAATGCCTATATAATATTCCTTCTGTTCTTCTATATTGAATATCCTCCATCGATTTTGCCCCCTTAACGCTTAAAATGGTATATCATCGTCATCATCTATTGCTTGAAATCCATCTATTTCATTATTTGATTGGCTATTTTTATTATCAAGAAATTCTACTCTCTCAGCTACTATCACAACTTTGCTTCTTTTCTGTCCGTCTTTTTCCCATGTTTCCTGTTGTAGCCTACCCTCTATTCCTACTTTGCTACCTTTTTTCGTATATTGTGCTGTATTCTCAGCAATCTTTCCCCATATCACAACTTCAAAGAAATCTGCTCCTTCTCCAAAAGTTCTATTAACAGCTATACTTACTTTTGTTAATGCTTTTCCGTTTTGAGTAAATCGCATTTCTGGATCTCTTGTCCATCTTCCTATAAGATTAACACTGTTCATTTTTGCATTCCCCCTTTCGCTCCCAGGCATGTCCCAGGAGCAGTTGGATTTTACTTTAGATTTATACTATTTTCAATCTGCTTTATATCTCTTAGATTTTGTTCTATTGTAAAATTATTCTTCCCAATAAGAAATCTCCGTTTCTATCACATCGTTTAGTTCTTCTATGGTTGTTACATCTGAATTTTCTTCCGCAAACACTTTGAATTCTTCTTCTAACATATTTGTATCAACTAAAATCTTAATATTTTTATATAATCTTTCTATATTATTCATCAGTATTACCTCCTCTTTAATTCTTGATTGACAAATTTTTCAGCATATCTAAATTGTTGTTGAATATAATCATCATCTATATTTCCTCCACTTGCTAGCCAATCGGTTATTCTTCTGTTTATATCCTCAACTACTGATTGAGGTAAATATTTTGAATTTGAAATTAAGTCTTGCATGGTTTTTATTTTCACCACTCCATCACCTTCTCTGACTTAATTTCTCGTAATTTCTTTGTCGACATCATATACAACAAAACTTTTCCTGTCTCTTTGCATTTATACACATTTCTTTCTATATGCTCTACATTTATACCATTACACCGCTTACAATCTGCAATACATAAATCAAATTTCTTCATTGCTCTATCACCATCTCCACTAATCCTCAATTTAATCTGATATATTTTTAATATGTTGTTCTAATCCATATTTGTATCTACAAGTTTCACATGCAGCTTTATTAAAAGCAAATTCACAATCTGGACATTTATAATTAATTTCTCTAGCATACTTTTCTTTATCCATTTGTTTTCCTTTTAATTCTGTATTTGCATCTAGTATTCGTATTTTAGGTATAAAGCCGTATAAAGTTGCTAAGAAATTAAAAGGGAAATATATAATATTTGCAATCCCTGTAACTAAAATATCTATAGAATCAATTATATCTCCCAAATAGGATAATTTATTTTTCTTGCTATATTTTGTAAGCAATTTAAAATTCCCTATTTCAAATGCCACAAACCCTGCTTTTTTCATCATCTCATATTCTTTATAATTAATTTAGATCACCTTCTCTGCTTTTTCTAGCAGCTTTTTTAACTCAATAAACTTTATTAAACTTTCTTCTGTATCTGCTATTCCCATTTCTTCTGATATTTTTGTGTTCCAATTTAACATAAATTCTAGTGCTTTTATTAATTCGCGATTTAATTTTTCTGCACTCACAACTCTTTTTACAGCTTCATTCTTGAATTTTCTAAGTTCTCTAATCTTTTCAGCCATTTTCTCATGTTGAAATTTTAAATTCTCATTTTCTTCTTCTAATTCTTCAATTCTATTCCATAATTTCATACATTCTTCATGATTTCCGTTATCAACAAATACTGGATTTTGTTTTTTATGTTCTTTTATTTCTATTTTTAATCTTTTGTTTTTTTCTTCAAGTTTTTTAATTCTATCTATTAAAACTAATTCATAAAAACGATTCATGCTTTTCCCTCACTTTCTTCTAAAATACCACTTTTTATCAATATTCTTTTTGTTCTTAAAAAAACTTTTTTCTTTTACTAACAACAATTCTAATTTTTCCTTTCCCCTATACATCTATTGCCGATCATTAACTCTACAACGCTTCCATTTTTTCTACAAATTAATTTTTCCTCAATTTTCATTTTTACTCAACCTCCCTCACTTTCTAATTTGAGATTTTTCATATTCCCTAATATCACATTGAGGAAGCTCATCAACCAACATATCATCTTCGTCAACTTCAACTAATACATGAGCTACTACCATTACAAATTCTTTGCCACATTCAGTACATTTACATCTATCAAGAATACCATTGTTATTTTTCATTGCATGTTCATAGTTATAATCAGCATTTTTCAGCTAATATAAATCCGTTGCAATTGTCTTGATTGCATCTATGTGCTTGTATACTCATATTTACCCCTCACTTTCCACTCATATGTTAGCAATATGGTCTATTCGCTGTGGAATCTTATTTTTAACGACTTTAAAAAAACTTATTGATTACTTCTAAGTGATATATTAGTATTTTCTTTTTTTGTTCTGCTACTACGTTATAATGTTCAAGACATACAGGTATTAATATACTTGAATTTATCTTATTGTATTTAGTTTTTTTAATTCTTGATGTTGGTTTATAGTCAAATATATTCCAGAAACTTTTTTTCCGCATATTATACACTTACCACTTTCTGTACTGCTTGTATAACCTACTTCATATCCCATAAAATATACCTCCGTTAATTTTATTCAGCAGGACTGGAGTCAGCCCCACATTAATCAGCACACATACAAGGTATTCCAAAATCATCATCAAACATAGATTCTTGTAGTTTTCCTGCCTGTACTTCATCCCAAATGTCTTTTAGTGTACAATCTTTGAACACCGTATGTCCTATCTTCTCTTCTATCTCCATTGCTCTTTTAAATTTTTCCGGATAATACTTTGCTACTTTTCTAAAATGTCCCTTACCACCTTTAAAACACGGAATACAGTTGTTATGCTTTAAGTATTTATACGTTTCTGGTAAACATATTTTCCATTCGTTGCGAATAATATTTTTTATTTCATCATTTGAAATTTTCTTCTCAAATATTGGATACCTTGATTTAATCCCCTCTGCTTCAAACCTAATCTTTTGTTTTTGTACCCTATTCCATTCATCTGATCCGTATCCAAAATATACTATAAAATCCTCGCTTAACATTTTAAAAAACTTCCTCGATTGCTTGATCTTTAACTCTGTTGTGCAAAATGGTATATGAAAACTTGGTAAACAATTATTATCTTCTATCAAATCCCATATATCTCTACCATCTCCAACTACAGTTATTGGTAATCCTAGAAAATTAGCTACTTTATGTCTGAATCTATCTGCATCTTTATGTTCTGAATAAGTTGGTGTATGTAATAATATAACATCTTCTTTCTTTTGTTCTTGTAAAACCAAATATGCTGTATAACTAGAACTCGCTCCTCCGCTAAACATTACTATATGTTTCACTTTTCTAACCTTCCTTTTGATTGTATTTCACAATCTCAGAAAGGTCACCTGCTCGGGCTTCCCACGCCATTAAGTCTTTGTCCTACATCACCGACGCTACCATGAGCAAGTTTTACGCTTTTGTTTTTCACCCTGCACGGATCATGCTTTCGCATGGTTGGACTTCCTATTGGACATGTGATGTGTCCTCAATCCTCCACAACCTGGTTTACCAGGACTTTAGAAAAGTGAATCTATTATATTTTTTCATACTCCCACCACCACTAATATTCTATTTTGTCCATGCTACGCCCAATGTCAAATATTCCAAAATTTCATCTAAATTGTTTTGTCCCTGCAAATTGTTTATTTTTTGTCCTTTTTCTGTAAGATACTCTATACAACATCCAATTAAAAATGTCTTATTTCTAAAACATATTTCCTTATCTAGTAGCCGATTATACCCTTTATTTTTATACCATTCCCAAAAGTAATCTGGCATTTTCATCTCTCCCCACCACTAACTACAACGTTTCCGCTTACCTTTCCATCATACTTCTAACATTTTTTATAATCAGATTTACCGTTCCATCTCCATTCCTTACTATTTCAAATTTCATTTTATCTTCTAAATCCTCATACTCTCCTTTTATCTCTATACCTGTATCTGTTTTCATAATTCTCTTTTTCATTTTTTTCTCAACCCATTTTTTATCAATCTCAATTTTTTCTAATTGAATCCCTTCTCTTTCAAGGTGTTGTATAAAATTTTGCTGCATTTCAACATCATTACCAAAAACACTCTGTACAAACTTTTCAACATCTATCTCAGCGCAATTTTTCATGGATGCAATAACTTCTTCTCTTACTTCCTGAGCCTTATCTATGTCTTCTTTTAGGTTTCTTCTAGTCCACTTTTCAGTAACATTTTTAAAAATCTTCGTCTTATCCCTATCATCAATCAGTGATCTGCAGTTCAGAAATACATTTGAAAATAGCTGCTCAAAATCGTCACTGTAAACTTGCTTATCCAAGAAAATTAGATCATATTCATCCTCTTCATCTATTTCTTTTACAAAAGCACATTGTTGTAACTTTTGGCTCATTCCAGGCAAACCTATCATTTGTGGCACTATAGATGTCTTAAGCTTGTCCTCTTCAAATTCAACATTATGGATGAATGACTTTTTGTAATCTAGTTTCAATATGCCTATGTAGTTCTTATCCTTTGCTGTATATAAACATATCACTAAATCAGCAGAAGGTATGTTGTTATCCTTTTTCATCGCCTTAAACAACTGGTTTGCAATATCCTTTGAAGCTTCGATAAATGTTTCTTTGTTCTTAAATATTGCTGCACATGAATCTTTAACAATCGTTGATCCACCTCTAAACTTCCCTTTTCTGTTTTCTTCACTACCTAGTGATTTCACAATATGTTTTTCTAAAAATTCATGGATATCCTCATTGATCTCCTGTTCATAATCTGTAAGGATTGGTGCATCTCCATTTCTATCTAACACATGAATAATTGCTTTCTTTATCATCACCGCATCTGTATTTCTCATTATCAAGTTCCCCCTTAAGCCATCTTTTTAACTTCTTTATGTTCATACAGCTTGTCCATATCAAATTTATCTGTAATACAAACAATATTTCGATTTAGCTTGTCTCTCAGCACAACCATAACCCTAGCTTTATCCGCTGCAATTTCTATAACTTCTCCATGTTTCATATACAGGTCACTGTGTACATCATCTATAAATACTACAGTTCCTATATCCACATTGCTCCCCCCTTTACTCCTTGTAGATAATCCCGTACACATGATACTTCTCTGCAAATGTATCTCTACCGATCGTGTGTGCCTCAGTGTGATGTATCCTGCACAATGCTATTTTTCTATGTTTTGAATCATCATATTTCTTCCTATCTATCCCTCTTCCTATTGCATCCCAATGGTGTATTTCAGCTTCTTTTCCACATATCGCGCATTTTTTGTATTTTAAGCACTGCCACAAATATTTCCCTATATCATCCGTTCGATTTAGTCCATGATCCAGTAATGGTATATTCCACCGAAAACAAAATTCTATAATATAATTGATGAACAACCTCGCTGTTGTAACACTGCAATTTGAAAGAGAAAAATAATCACTTCCCGTTTCTGATATATAGCTATATTTCATAAGTTCTTTCATTTCTTCTGGCATGTATCCTGTATATGTAGCCATATCTCGTATAGTTGCATATACCTTTTTTCTTTGCTCTGCTGTAATTGTTCTTCCGTCATCAAGACGTATTTCTGATTTTACTTTTCCATCTCTTGCAAATCTTTTGAGATATTCCCCCAGGTGTTTTTCAGGAATTATGACAGATAATCTAGTTCCTTTTTCTAGTTCTCTGTATCCAACTATTTCAGCATACTCATTCATTTTTCCTAACCCTTACCTCTGTTCTAGGATTTTTCTTGTCATAATTCCCTTTCAAGATTAATTCGATATTTCCAAAACTATCATCTTGCAACACTCCTGCTCGAACTAAGCTATCTAGTATGAATTTCCCGCTATAATTATCTGGATCTCTTCGTCTTTTGTCTTTGAAGAAATAGGTAATTTCTACCACGGCCTTTTTTAATGGATTCTGAGCCCATTTTTGTTCTCGGACTAGCCAACCTATTACCGACTGCCATTTTTTCTTTTCTGCTTGATACTGAAAAGCCTGAGTGTATGTTGAACCCCTACCCATGTACTTATTATTGCTAGGTGGAATATCTGGTATTGTTATTCTTAGTTCATCCTCAATTTTCCCATTAGGTGTTAATATCGTTTGTATATGTCCCTCTGGTCCCATCAATCTTCCTCCACCTTCTTTTTTAGAAATCCAACTTCTTGCAATTTTCTTCCAACAGTCCAACAACTGCACCCAATCTCTCTGCCGATCTGTGTAAATGTAGCTCCTTCTGAGAATCTTTTTATCATGTAATCAATAATTTCACTATTCCATTCGATTTTCTTATCTCCGCACCTCACACAATCACCTCTTGTTTAATAGCTTGTCTATGCTTTTCATATATCTCTTTTGCTTCTGCAAGTAACTTATTCCAGCCAATCCCCTGCTGCGCAAGTTGTACTACTCCGTTCGATATTTCCTCAGCAAACTTATCTTGCATGGTTTCTCCCCCTTAACTTGTTTTATTTTCTCTAAACATAGCTTCTAACTGTTCTTTCGTATACTTTTTAGTCCGTTGCTCGAAGTTGTGGAATCCATTTTTTTTAAACTGCGGTTGAGTATTGCTTGCATTGTTCTCAGTTTCCTTGTCTACGTAATTTCCTTCAAGTACCTTGATAAAGTTGTTAGGCTTAATAAGCCAGTCGAAAGTAATTGTCCATCCTTTTGGATTTTGACCTTTTAAAAAAGATGATTGCTTTATGTTATCTATAGCTTTTAATAGATTATCTAGTCCATATTCTTTAAGTCTTGCATTCAATAACTTGTATCTATTAGTACCTGGATTAACCGAAATAATCTTTTGCAACCCTAGTGAGTTCCATTTTTGAATTATTGGTTGCACTTTAGTGCTACTAACTATATCTTTAGATATAGTATTATTTATATCATTATTATCATTATTGTTAGGTGTTACCTCTTTGTTACCTCTTTGTTGCCTCTTTGTTACCTCTTTGTTATTAGCTTTGTTAGATTGATTGTTGTTTTCTTGGTATATCTCCCAATTTTCAATAGTTATAAGCCTTCCTGTCTTTGTTGATTGGTTTGTTAGAAATCCCAATTTTTCAAAACGTTTTAATGCACTTCTAACATTTTGTATTGTGATTCCTTTGCCACATGCTTTTACAATACTATCTAAACTTGTAATAAATTGACCTGGTTTCGCTTTGAATTTTTGACCTTTCCATTCCCACTCGCTTTCTTGATGGTTAGCCATTAGCAACAAAGTTATCAATATAGTTTTTTGTTCAGGTGTTGAGTTTTTCCATATTGGTTTTTCTAATAAACATCTATATAAACTAATCCATCCTCGCAACTTTACCACCTGCTTATTTGATTAAGGCATGTATAATCTTTACTGTAATTGCTGATACTAATGCTAGAATAAATATGCATTTGTTGATTTTCTGACGTTTTTTAATCCTGCGGGGAACATGTCCCCGCTCTAATCTCAAATATTTCATGGCTTGTCCTCCTATTTCTTAGGATTAGCTTCTATGTTTTTGATTAGTTCATCATACTCTTGTTTAGTTAAATCTTCTGCTTTTGTTTTACTATATTTCTTCAATACTGCTTTCTTCACGCATTCAGCATCATATCCATTTTTAGCTCCTATTGCATATAGTCTTTTAACTTGTGCTTCACTTAATTTCTTTGACTGCTTGTCCTTATCACCCTTACCATGATTGTTTGTTGCATCACTGTCTTTTGTATCATCTATACAAAATAATCCGTTTAAAGCGTATTTCCTAGCGTATGACGATACACTACCAGTTATTTGTGCTAAGTCCATTCCTTTTTTATTTAAATCCTCTCTTGCAAGAGCATCTACTTTTATACTTTCACCTTTCTCTATATCTGTGAATGTAGCAGTTGATTTGATATAGAATCGATCGCCTATTTGTAAAACTTCATCATTTAGTGTTAATATTGCTTTATGCTCATTTAATAACGGTTTTAATCCTTCTAAGATATCTTCACAGCTCCTATAATGGTAATTTCCAAAAGAGTTGTATTGATTTTTAGGAGCTTTTAGCTTCGATTGAATATTCATTAGCTTTTCATATACATTCATCTTCCTTCACTCCTTCTATCTTTCTGTTCATGTTTACACTACCTTAAAATATCTTATCGATTATGCTTGTTACATATCCTAAATTCCACGTGAATCCAGGATCATTTGATTGCCTTGTTTTAATCTGTTCAATCAATGCTGCAAAATAAGCACTATCTACACCAATTAATTGATCTTCTAGGACATCAATATCTTTTAAGTTAAATTCATTTAATTGCATAGCCATTTTAAGATACTGTCCTGCATTGATTGTGTACCCACGTTTAATGAACTTTCTAGTCCTTATAATGCTACACAATGGATATTTACTCCCTACATATATAAGTTGCTTAGTTAAAATGGCTTCTAGTGCCTTGGAAGGTAGTTCTAATTTGCCTGTTCTTGAATCCCAATAGCATGTACAATGCACAAAATCAAAATTTTCATGAATCTTATTAGGTTCTCCATAAAATCTGACAATCAACTGAACCTTACCTTTTAGTGTTATGGCATTTGATGATAACCAAACAGGTTCATATTTTTCAATAGTTACAGATTCTTTTTCTTCTTTATCTAAATCAAAACTCTCTTGATTTAGACTTTCTTCTTCTTGCATTTCACCAGCTACCCCTGATGATTGAACCCATACTCTAATTCTGTCAGGATCATAAACTTTTGAATTCTCTGGAATCCTTTTAACAATCTTTTCTTCAAGTTCTTTTATTTCTTCTTCATTTTCAGCTAACATATCTTCTAATCTATTGATGTGATTACCTACAACTACAGAAGCGACACTTTTATTTTGTCTTTGATTGAATCTCCCGACATAATATCGTGATACTGCTAATGTTGTTTCCTTATCCCTAAAATAAAAATCAAAATCATTTACATCCTCATTATTTAATAACGATACAATGCAACCGCCTGTGATAATAGTGTTCTTTTCAACTAATTTCCTTACATTCTCATCTTTAATTGAATTACATAACTCTTTATGTTTTTTAGCTAATACTGATTTAATCGCTTTACTATTCATCTTTCGCCTATCTCCCCTCACTCCTAAGTAGTTCTTTCTTTTGCTCAAATTCTTCTCTGCTCACTGGCTCCACGTCTTGATGTGAACAAATTCTGCAATATATATCATAATTTACATTTAAAGTATTCATTCTTACACCTACCTAATTCTCAACGATTCTGTTTGTTTGAGCTCAGCTCCTGGAACTTCTATTCCTCTCTTCAATGCTTCTTTAATAGCTTTTTTGTCAAATTCTTCTTTTACAACTATATACTCTTTAGGAATTGCATCTGTAGTGTGTATATTCACGTTAGCAGGATTTTTTTGTATTGATAGGGTAAATATATTGCCTTTAATTTTTTTCACACCTATAGCCTTCATATTGCTGTCTAAATACTCTTTTAGGTACAAAACTCTATTCTCTAATACTTTCCTTCTATCAGCTAATCTTTTTTCTTCTTCCTTAACTGCTTTCGCTTCGAGATCAATGCTCTTAATCAGCTTGCATATGTTCTCTGCCTTTACGTTAAACTCTTCTTGTAATTCTCCTAAAGATTCTTGTATAACTTCTTGTGGTGTCTCAGGGTTCTCCAATAAGTCTAAAAGGTTTGTATAATTCTCAGTTAATTCATATAATTTCATTTTTCTTCCTCCTTAATCTCTTTGAAACTTGGATTCGCTCTATAATAATCAACTAAACCTGTACCAACTTCTATTACTGTTCCTGTTACAACGTTTCGAAACTTAATTTTCTTAGGCATGCTTGCTCCTCCTAAATTTACCCGACCTCTTATAATACTTCCTGGTCCTCTTTATTGCTCTCTCAAATTTCTCGTAGGCTTCTTCTAACTCTTTTTTCACTTCTTCTCCAATGTACCCATGTGCGGGACCATCATAGAAACATTTTCCACCTAGTGCTAATAGTAATCTCCCATATGACCAGTGTTCTAAAAATCCACATCTATCACATCTTTCGATAGTTTCTACAGTTCCAAAATCATATTCACTCCAACTATCTGTATATAACTCATTTCCACACACTTTACATTTCACGCTGTCACCCCTCTCATATGCTCAACAACGAGCTTGTCCACAATTTGAGATTGCTTTTGCACCAATGGATGTTGCAAATCGCCGTATTTCGAAATTAAGTAATCTAACCTTTTCTTTTCGATTTTTAAGCTATTCATCTCTAGTCCCCCTGTATAAATTTCTTAAAATCTGCTATAATACACGTAACGTTGTTTTTTTAGTGCACTATTTGGTTGTTGCAGCAACCTTAGTGCTTTTTTCTTTTTCCTCTAGTTCATGCCGCAACATGTAATTAAGAATCAACGGAATGAACACTATTGCAGTCATGAAGAATATCCCCCAGTAGTTCACCATTACACCTCCTTTCTTATGGAATATTTAATATGTTTCGAACCCCCTTAGCTCATGAAGCTAAAGTAAAATGGTATATTGATAAAAATGATGCTATTGACTTATTAACTACACTTTCTTTCATACACCGCAAACTCGATAAAGTTGTAAAAATAAAGTAACTTATTACATGCTTTCATCTTCTTTTAAAACTTTTACATTAAACGCATCTTGCATATCATTAAGACATACTAATATTCCATTTTTATTGTTTTTGATATATACTTGATTTGTTACATCAACCAATAAACTCATATTGTTTTCTTCTAAATTTTGCATCACTTTTCTAGCACACTTCAATGTAGCTATAACTTCATTTCGATCATGTTCAATTTCATCTATTTTTCTAGTTGCTGTACCCATCCTTCCACCCCCTCTCTAGGCTTGTCCTAAATTAGATAACACTTACTAAAACTATCGGTAATTTATAATACCCTTCCTTCTTTTGTTATTTTTTCTAGCCAAACCATCAGCATTTCTTTATTTACTAAAAATTTAGTTCCAACTTTGAAACAAGGAAAATCAGAATTTTTGCTATGTGCTAATTCCCTAAGTTTATCTCTTCCAATACCAGTGAATTTAGCACATTCTTCTATTGTTAAGGTCACTTTATTTTGCTTTAATAAAGATTTCTCAATAGTTTGTTTTATTACATCTTTGAGATCATCTAGATTCATCCCTATATCTCTCCCTTTCCATTTACGCACTCTTTTCTAAAAATTTATTGATAAAATACTGTTGCCCTTTACCAGTTACCTTTGGAGTTTTATTTACCGTTACATGCCCATCTGAATGCGTTATAGATGTTTCTTTAACCTCAAATAATCCTAACTCCATACTTCTTTGTGTTGGCATATTATAATCTGTACCTTTTCTCCTTATTAAGTAGCCGTTATCTCTTAGCCACTTAAATAGTCTCTTTGCTCCTGTATCAATACCATTTTGTTTCAAAAGCTTTGCTAAATCTCCAACCAATATTGAAGTTTTAGAAGCACTTACAGCGTCTGCAAATAGGACTTTAGGCTTGTCCTTTTCAATTTTTCTCTCTGCTTCAATTCGTTTCTGTTTTTCTTCTTTTAGCTTTGTTGCTAATTGAATTAGAAAATCTGGACTTGTTAGTGCTTTCTCTAATGTATCATCTGTCATGTATGCTCCATGCTTGCGAATGCTAGGTAAAACTTCACTTGTTACCCATCTTTTAAACTTCTTTGCATTCGGAAGTTTAGAACTTAGAATTAAACTGTAAAGTCCACTTTCGTTGATTAATGTAGTTTGACTTTTAACCATGTTCCCATTTTGGGAATGTGCTATCATTTCTTTAATTTTGTCATCATCATCAACATGTACCATTACTGCTTTAGATGCATTTGAATACCCTAAAATTGTTGCTACATCTTTTCCCACAAACCAAGGCTCGTTATCCTTTGTAACTACTCTTACCTGCCCAAATTCTCTGTTTTTGAAAATTTGTAAATCGTTCATCTTTTGTCCTCCTCATGCCACTCCATATTTAATTGCCATTTCCTTCGTTATAGCCACATAACCCTCAATAAGCTTTTTATCATCTGCAATTACATCAAGATAGTTAAGCTTGTCCCTTCTGGATTTACAAACTCCTTCATCTGCCATTCTTCTTCTCTTATTAGTCAAGCGTTGTTTTAAGTTTGTCCCCATACGCTTATCTAATAGCGTATAAATTTCTGTATTAACCTCTTTTATATATCCAAAACCACCTAGTTTTTGCGCTATTTTGACAATTATATTTCTTGCATCTGTTCTCCAACTTGTAGTATCTAATGTGATTACATCACGCATGTCTTGTAGCTCTTTTTTGGTCTCCTGTATATCTGCTTTAAGCTTTTTCTGTTCCAGTTCCATATTAATAAGTAATTGAAGCTGCGGACTAAGTTGTTGTAAAGGTGCTGATAATTGTTGCTCCATTTCATGGAATTTATTGATGTACCTTGCAGTAAATATTGCTCCTTTTTGTCCTGTTAGTTTATGTGCTATAAACTCACAACCCTTTTTGGTTACGTTATAACGCTTATATGTCTTGTTGTTTCCTTCTGCTTTATATGTGCTTTCTAAGAAAAAATCCTGAGAACGCAATTTTGCGTTTTCTAAATATTGGATATATGTTTCTATATCTCTCAATAAATCACTATGTCTTTTCCCTACCATCTCAGCTACTTCTCTGCTATCTAATGTAGCTGGTTTTGTAATCAATTCTTTCATCTTTCGTTCCCCCTTTGTTCATATGTTCTTTCAATTTTTTCGTATGCTAATATCTGTTGTTCATAAGGGAGTTTACTTATTCTAGCTGCTATAATGTCAGCCATTGCTTTTGCTTTCAATTCTGATGCATATTCTTTATCTGGAATGTTTACAACAACTTTTATTTTTTGTTTAGCCAATTGTCACTCCCCTTTCTTTTCTTTTGCTAAATTTTATGAATTTTCTAGTTTGTACTATTCATCACAATTAAATAAAACTGATACATGAACGTCTAAAGCTTTTGCTAATCTGCAAAGAACTTTCATTGATGCATTCTTTTTAGTGCCTCTTTCCAACTCAGCTATATATGTCTTAGATATACCAGATAGCTCTGATAATTGTCTTATGCTGAATCCTCTGCGTTCTCTAATCTCTTTGATATACAGTTTCATCTGATTCCATCTCCTGTTTTGTCTATTGCCCCCTTTTGTCGATATTTGTATGAAGGTTTCACTCTCTTCCTGTAGAAATATGGAAATAGGAAGGAGGTGAAATTATGAATAAAATTGGTCTTTCACATGAAGAAATAGATGCTATATTAAAAAATGCTATATCTCCTGAAAAAACTATAGACTCTAATGCTATACGTGATGTTATAGCAACTGCTATAATAAAAAATAACGAAAAAATCTTAGAAGATATCAAAAGGATTCATCTTACCAAGTAAATTTATCTTTTTCTAACTCAGAGAAAGTTATATTCTCTATTTCTTTGAATTTTAGAGTGCTAATTTTCTTTGGCTGTTCTGGAACTCGCCCTTCCAGTTCAGCTATTCTTTTTTCTAACTCTTCTACTCTTTGCTCTAAAGTTTTCATTTTTTCACCACCTTTCAGGATTGTTAATTTCTACTAGTACTTCTGTTTTGCTGTTGCAGGTTGCTTTAACAATCAATGAGCAATCTGCTTCTTTTTCTTTATTACTTTCTTTAACTTCAATATTTAGAGTTGCGTAAAGATTTTTTGATGTTTTATCCACTTTTCTCCCTCCTTTGCCAAAATTTACAGCTATTTTTGTGTTGTTAAGTGTGAGAAAATATAGTTAGGCAGTAGTTTTGTTTTTACACTTTTCGTGTAGTAGTATGTTAAAAAAAATATAGTTTATATCTGCTTCTGGGAATTTACGTTTAAATTTTTTAATAAAATTATAACTAGGATTTCTTTCTCCTTTTTCTATTTTCTCGTAGAATGATGTTGAAATATCTAGTAAACTTGCCATTTGTTCTTTATTTAGATTTTTATTTTCTCTAAACTTTTTTAATCGTTCTTGAGATTGCACTAAAACACCTCCTCACTAGTAATGTTCTTTCTACACTTTAAGTGTGATTCGTTAATTTAATATTACTACACTTATTGTGTGATGTCAAATGCTTTTTTATACTTTTTGTGTGAAATATTTTTTATCAACACATTATGTGTTAAAATGTTTTAGAGGTGATATTTATGTTTGGTAGTAGATTGAAACACTTAAGAAGTAAAAAGAAAATAACTCAGCAGGAATTAGCTGAGCTATTAAATGTATCACCAAGTACAATAGGTATGTATGAACAAGGAAGAAGAGACCCAGATACAAATACAATAAAGTTTCTTGCTAATTATTTCAATGTTTCTACAGATTATTTATTAGGAATTGTAGATGATCCTGATGTAATAAGGGTTACAGGAGATCAAGTTCCAAAAGAACTTCGCAATATAGGGGTTGAATACTTAACATTAGCAAAAGAAATGCAAGATAAAGAAATTCCACCCGAAGACATCAAAAAAATACTTGATGTTTTAAAAAAACATACCTAAAAAAATAACAACTAGATCAAAAGATCAGTTGTTATTTTTTATGTTTAGAATTTATAATTATATTATTTTTTATCTTTAAATCCTTTAGATAAGGTACGTCGATATTAATTTCTTTAGTTTCTGTATTTTTCACTATATATTCCCCCTTATTCTACATGGCGAGGCGTTTTTGTATTTATATCGAACACATGTTCTGTTTAAATTATACTACTACCTCTTATGGTATTCAATACCAAATTTGTAATTGTATTATACAACAACGCTACAACCATTGCAAATACTATGTTTGTGTTGTTCTAAAAATCGTATGAATAACACAAAAAATTTTTTGTAGGCCTACTGCATATACTATTGTACCAAAAAAAATGTCCACTATAGCGTTATCGTTCGCCTTTTTCTTGTATGTTTCGACAATATTAAAAAACATTAGCTTTCGACAATATTTTGAGGATTTTGACATAATAATTATTATATAATTTGCTTTGGAAAAGGAGGTGACGAAAGGATGACAAATGCAGATATGAATATAAACATTAATAATATTAATACAAATATACAAACATCATCTTCTGCTTCAGAATCATATTTTGATGGTGGTTTACTTGGTCTTGTCGGAATAAGTATATTAGGCTTTTTAATTACTGTATTCACTGCTGGAATATGTTTACCATGGGCTGTATGCCTAAAAGAAAGATGGATTGCAGAACACACAGTTATTGAAGGTAGGAGACTAAAATTTACTGGAACAGCAATGGGATTGTTCGGTCAATGGATTAAAATTTTACTATTATGTTTTATTACTTTAGGTATTTATGGATTTTGGGCTAATATTGCCATTAAAAAATGGGTTGTGAAAAATACAAAATTTGCTTAATATTATCTTAAATTAATTTTTTGGAGGAATTTCTAATGAAAAAAATTATTAGTTTTTTATTAATTGCAATATTAACAATGCTAACTGTTGCTTGTTCAGGTCCTAAACCTGAGAATACAGTAAAGTCTTTTTTAGATTCATATAAAAGTGGAAACTTTACAGAAGCTATGAATTACATAATAGATAGCGAAAATTTTAGTATGGAGAAAATAAAAAAAGATTTTGAAGAAAAAGAAGATGAAAAACTTACAAAAGCTTTTATAAAAACTTTTAGCAAACTTAAATACAATATAATCAATACTAAAATAGAAAATGACACTGCTGTTGTTGAAACTGAAATAACTGTACCAAATCTAGGTAAAGTAACAAGGGAATTAATACAAGAAGCTTTTACATTAGCTTTGTCTAATGCTTTTAGTGAAAATAATAATCAAGACAAAATGGATTCTATGATAGAAACAATGTTTCTTGATAAAATAAATAGTGAAGACATTCCTATGGTTAAAAAGAATGTGAATATACATCTTGTGAAACAAGATAATTCTTGGATAATTAAAGCTGATGAAGATTTAGTAAATGCAATTACTGGAAATTTAATAGAAATGGCTAAAGCCTTTGGTAATTAATTTAATTTCAAAGCTACTTTCAGGTAGCTTTTATTTTTTCTCTAAAAATCATATAATTAATGTAACAATACCTAGAAAGGTGATAATATGAAAGCAGCAATATATAGTAGAAAAAGTAAATTTACTGGAAAAGGTGAATCTATACAAAACCAAATAGAACTTTGTAAAGAATATGCGCAAAAACATTTTAATATTGATGAATTTTTAGTATATGAAGATGAAGGATTTTCTGGGGGCAATGTAGATCGTCCTGAATTTCAAAGACTTATAAAAGATGTAAAGAAAAAGAAATTCAATATATTAATATGTTATAGGCTTGATCGTATCAGTAGAAACATATCTGATTTTTCTTCTACTATGGAGCTTCTTGAAGAAAATGACATTAGCTTCGTTTCTATAAAAGAACAATTCGATACTTCTACTCCTATGGGTCGTGCTATGATGTATATATCTTCTGTATTTGCTCAATTAGAAAGAGAAACTATTGCTGAACGTATTCGAGATAACATGTATCAACTAGCACGCTCTGGACGTTGGCTAGGTGGTAAAACCCCTACAGGGTATAAAAGTGAAGCTATTATATATCATGACGAAAACTTAGTTAAAAGGAAAGCTTATAAGCTAGCTCCTATATCTAAAGAACTGGAATTAGTGAAAAAAATATATAATAAATACCTAGAATTCCAAAGCCTTACCAAGCTTGAAAGTTGGACACTAGAAAATGGTATAACTACTAAAAATAGAAATAATTTTGATAAAAGTGCATTAAAATTAATTCTTACTAATCCAGTATATTGTATAGCTGATGATATTATCTATGAATACTTTCAAAACCTTAATGCTGACGTAGCAGCTCCTTTATTTGATTTTGATAATAAACATGGTCTCATGGTATTTAATAAACACAATCAGAAGAAAAAAACTAAGGTTGTAAGAAAAGATGAATCGGAATGGATTATTGCTGTTGGTAAACACGAAGGTATTATTGCCTCCAGAGATTGGATTAAGGTACAAAATATATTAAATAAAAATAGTAGCAAAGCTCCTAGAGCTGGCACAGGTAAATATGGTCTTGTAACAAGACTTTTAAGATGTAATAATTGTGGTTCTAAAATGAGAGTATCTTACAAAACAGTAAATGGAGAAGTTAAAAACTATTATTATAGATGCTTGTTAAAAGAACGTTCTAGAAAATCAAAATGCGATATACCTAATGTAAATGGTAAGGTTGTAGATGATCTTATAGTTAATGAAATTAAAAAATTAGCTTTTGATGAAAATAAACTCTACAAAGAGCTCGCTAGAAAAAAAGATAATATTAAGCATCTAACAAAATCTCATGAATCTGAAAAAAATAGACTTCAAAAAGAACTTAAAAAATATGAAGAATCTATCAATAATCTAACAATGCAACTTGCTAAAAATGCAAATTCTACTGCTTCAAAATATATAATTCAACAAATAGAAGCTTTAGATAATAAAATAACTGATATTAAGAAAAAAATTAATAACATGGATGAAGTACAAGAATCTACTCTGCTTGAGCAGATGAATCTAGAATTAGTAGAATCTTCTATTCGTAAATTTGCAACTGATTTTGAAAATTTAACAATTGATGAGCAGAAAAAAATATTAGAGCAGATTATTGATAGTATTACATGGGATGGAGAAAAAATTGAAATAAATATATTTTGCCAGAAATAATAGAATGGCTACTATGTTTTAAATTAAACATGGTAGCCATTTTGTGTATATAGCAGAAGCCATATCTATGGCAGATCGCGTTATTGTATTGTCTAAAAGACCTGCATTTGTCAAAAGTATTCATACAATAAACTTAACCCTTGAAAACGAAAGAACACCTCTTTCATCTAGAGAAGCTCCCGAGTTTAGACATTATTTTAATACAATATGGAAGGAGCTTGATGTGCATGTTAGATAAAATAATGTGTAATACACAGTTTAAAAATATAAACAATAAATTTTCTCATGAACATATTGATTTTCTTTGTAAACATAGGAAAAGAAAAAAAGTAATTTTTATTACACAAATAGCTTTGATTGTGATATTTTTTGTTCTCTGGGAAATTGCAGCAAGATTAAAATTGATTGATACCTTTCTTACTAGTTATCCTTCTCAAATGTGGCATTTATTTTTAAAACTTGCTAAAGATGGTTCACTTTTTAAACATATTGGCATAAGTTCTTTTGAAACCATTGTAGGGTTTTTATTAGGAACTTTTTCAGGAACTATTATTGCCATTCTTCTATGGTGGTCTGACTTTATTTCTAAAGTTCTTGATCCATACATGGTTATACTAAATGCATTACCAAAAACAGCTTTAGCACCAATTATTATATTATGGGCAGGTGCAGGAATAACTGGTATAATTGTTACTGCAATGACTGTATCTATTGTAGTTACCATCTTAGGAGTATACGGAGGATTTAAGGAAGTTGATAAAGACAAAATCAAAATGCTTAAAACCTTTGGTGCTACAAAAATTCAGATACTGCAAAAGGTAATCATTCCTGCAAGCATTCCTACTATAATAAACGCTCTTAAAATAAATGTTGGTCTATCATGGGTCGGTGTAATCGTTGGAGAATTTTTAGTATCTCAAGCAGGAATCGGCTATCTGATTGTTTACGGTGGTCAAGTCTTTAAACTTGATTTAGTTATGACAAGTGTCATTATACTAGCCATATTGGCAGCACTTATGTATCAAGGAGTAGCTTATCTAGAGAAAAGATTAATGAAATAAAAATAAACACATAAAATCATTCAATAAAAAAAAATTGAATCTAAGGTCTGAGACTGTTAAAAAAGTTCATTTTTTAACAGTCTCAAAACACCCACTTAGATATTTTCTATTTGTTTAATTCTTCTAATAATTTTTCAAGATCTATCCCATGAATTTCTGCTGCCTGTTCTAATGACTCCATTTGAGATGATGGACAGCCTAGACAACCCATTCCAAATTCTATTAAAATTTCAGCAGCCTTAGGATTCATTTTTAACACATCACTAATTAAAGTGTCCTTTGTTATTTTCATATTTATAACCTCCATATAACTTATTTTTTTGATATTTCATACTTTAATCTTTGTTTAAATTATGAGTATATTCTAAATAGCTCCTAAAACTCTACTAATTGTAATCAGCCTCTCTTTAGATCTTTTCTTTAAATATTTCTTCAACACCCTCTTTGAATTTTTCAAAATGAATCCTATCGATAAAATGACCTAACTTTTCTCCCATCTCAGCTTCTCTCGTGTAATATTCATATATAGCTTCAACCATATAATAAGCTTCATCTTCTGATAATTTTTCAGCTACAACATCTGGCATCCTTGGATAAAAACCCGCACTTCCTCCGACTGTAACTATATACCCCTCAACATCTCCAATAACTGCAATATCCTTTGAATAAGCACTTGTACAAGAGTTTCTACACCCTACCACTCCAATTTTTGTTCTGTTTGGAGTTGATGCTCCATAAAATCTCTTTTCAAGTCTCATACCTAGTTTTAAAGAATTCTGCTTGGCTCTTTTACAAAATGATGCAGGGCACATTTCTACATTCTTAACAGAATAAGGTGATAAAACACCAGGTTCCATATCAAGATCTTTCCAAGCCTTATCAACATCTTCAGGTTTTAAACCCAGTATTGAAATTCTTTGTCCTGATGTTATTTTTATAATGCCATTATACTTTTTTGCTACTTGTGCTATATGCATTAACTGATCTGGTTTAATAAACCCTCCAGGAATACGTGGAGTAATCCCATAAGTCCTTTTACCTTCCCTTATTTTTTGAAGAACTGCATATTTTGGTGCTTTCATCATAATAAGCACTCCTTTATTTTTTATAATTTATAGGAGCTGGGGCTTTAACTACAATCAATTCTAAAACTTCATCATGTAAATTGTTTACATTCATCTTTGTATTATATGGTATTTGTAAAATATCACCTTTTCTATATTCATGTACATCTTGTTCATCTAGTCTTATCGATAATGTACCTCTGAGTACTGTCATATAAACATTTGAGTTTGAAAAATGCTCTGGTAGTCCTTGGTTTTTATTAAAAACCATATGGATATAATTAATATTCTCATCCATGATAATCTTCTCCACCACTTTTTCATCTGTAACACTATATTTAAATACCTTTTCAATCATTATAACTCCTCACTTTCAATTTCTTTTTTTCTTAATTCTTGTTTTTATTATAAACTTTATTTTCTCCATAAAATATGATTTGCATCACAAAATGCTTTCAAAAAATTTTTAGGATATTTTTACCAGTATCATAAATTAAAATATACTTGGTTAAAATAATTAAGTAAACAAAAACTATAAGGAGGCTTTTTTAATGTTTGGTATGGTTCCTTTTAAAAGAAACAATTCTTTAGAAAAAAGAAATGATTATTTTAATCAGCTTTTCAATAACTTTTTTGATGATGATTTTTTTGCTCCAATGATTACTTTTGGCAATGCTTTTAAAGTTGATTTAAAAGAGACAGAAAACGAATATACAATTGAAGCTGATTTACCTGGTATTAATAAAGAAGCTATTGATATTGACTATGAAAATAATTATTTAACAATTCGTGCTAAAAGAGAAGAAACTATAGAAAATGAAAATAATAACTATGTAAGACGTGAAAGAAGTTATGGTGAATTTAAAAGAAGATTTTATATTGACAATGTAAATGAAGAAAAAATAAATGCTTCTTTTAAAAATGGAGTCTTAAAAATTACTTTACCAAAATTAGAAAAGTCAAAAGTTCACAAAAGAAAAATAGATATTCACTAGTATACTATCTTGTTTCCAAAATAACCCCTAAACTTAGGGGTTATTCTATAATCTTGCTCATAGTTTCTTTTGCTTTTGCATATTTTTCTAAAAGCTCTATTCCATAATCTATATACTTCATCAACTGGTCTTTTCCATTAAATGAAATAATATTCATAAAGACATTTTTTGTTTGCATTGTAATCATTGCTCTTTCTGAATCACTTGTAGCACTGCCAAAAGGTCCTATTTCATCAGTAAGTACTGGCAAATTTTCAATATTAATCTGTCCTCTTCCAATGCCTTCATATGGTTGTCCTTCTTTTCCAATGCTAAAGATGATAGGCGGTTTTAATTTATCTATGTCGTAAGATCCAACAGAATAGTATGAAGTAATTGAAATTAGATTATTTATATCTACAATATTATTTATTTTATATAGTTCATTTCCCTTTATGATTCTTCTTAATAAAGATTCTGAAGATAATCTATATCTTGTAGGATCTTTTCTTAATTTTTTATATACTTCTCTTGATGTTTTTATATTTTGTAACTTAGATATTTCCTGTAAGGTTATTTTATTTTTAAGTTCTTCACAAACACTATTAATTTCGTTCCACAAATCTTTCATATCTTTTTCTAAACTTACTTTTGCTTGTATACATCCTAACGCTATATTTGGACAAATTTCCTTTAATTCACTAGAGATTCGAATATCTATCATTTTTATCTCCTCCTTATTTCTTATTCCAGAAAGCATTAATACATCTTCCTATATTATTTTCATTTACATTGATATAAGGAAACCATTCTTTTGGAAACAATTTTTTGTAACTGCTATATGTAAATCTTTCATCTATCAATAGTATTACACCCTTGTCCGTTTCAGACCTAATTACTCTTCCAGCTGCCTGTAAAACCTTATTCATTCCAGGATACATATAAGAATACTCATACCCCATATTATTTTTATCTTGAAAATAATCCTTTATAATATCTCTTTCTAAACACATTTGTGGTAATCCTACTCCCACTATAATAGTACCAACAAGCCTATCATCTTTAAGGTCAATACCTTCAGAATATATTCCTCCTAATACACAAAATCCTAATGTATTACTTTTAGGATTTGGCTTGAATAATTTTAAAAAATCTTCACGCTCATATTCAGTCATAGAAGGCTCTTGAATATACGTATTTATATCAGGGTATTCTTTATTAAACATTTCATAAACAGCATTCATATATTTATATGAAGGAAAAAAAACTAAATAATTGCCTTTTTGTTCTTCAATAACTCGACCTATAAAACTTACAATATGAGAATAACTCATCTCCCTTTGACGATATTTAGTAGAAACACCCCCTGCGATTAATAAGCATCTATTATTTACATCAAACGGAGAATCTAACCGTATAAATTTATCATCTTCTTTTCCACCTAATATATTGTGATAATAATTCATAGGTATTAATGTAGCTGAGAAAAATACTGTGGCTTTCCCCTTCTTTAATACCTCACTTAGTAAATATGATGGATCTATACAAAATAGTTTTATCTTTACATCATTATTTATTTTTTCAACATAAGTTATATATCTTTCATCATATAATTCCAATATCTTTATAAACATAAGAACATCAAAATATAACTGAAGTAACTCTTCATATTCTTCTAATTCTTTTTCTCTAAGCAGACATTCTTCTGCCTCTTTTATAAACTTCATTAATAATCCATATATACCATCTGGGCTTTCCTTGCTTATATAGTATAATTCATTACAGTTTTTTTTCATTTTTAGCATGAACTTATTTATTTTGTCTAAAGCTTTTGAAAGTTTAGGTTTCTTATCTCTAGTAGCTTTTTTCAATTCTAAAATAGGCTTCTTATAAAGCTCTGCCGAAAACATTTCTCTTGACCTATCCACTAAATTATGTGCTTCATCAATCAAAAAAGTATAGTCTCCACCTGTATCTGAAAAAAATCTTTTCAAAGAAACATTAGGATCAAATAAATAATTATAATCACATATGACTGCATCAGCCCAAGATGTTAAATCTAATGAGTACTCAAAAGGGCATACGTTATACTTTCTAGAATATCGTTCTATAGTTTCTCTCGTCAATTCATTAGAGTTCTTTAATATATCCATAATTGCATCATTTACTCTATCAAAATGGCCTCGTGCATATTCACAAGTATCTGGATTACAATTAGTTTCATCACAAAAGCAAATTTTCTCCTTAGCAGTAAGAGTTATAGTTTTAAACTCTAATCCATTTTCTCTCATCAGTTCAAACGCATCTTGTGCAGCAGTACGTGTAATAGTCTTTGCAGTTAAATAAAATATTTTTGAAGTTAACCCCTCCCCAACTGCCTTAATAGAAGGAAATATTGTGGATATTGTTTTTCCTATACCAGTTGGTGCTTGAGCGTAGAGTTTTTTACCATTTGCAATTGTTTTATAAACTGCTACTGCTAATTCACGTTGTCCTTTCCTATAAGCTTTATAAGGAAATTCTAATCTCTTAATAGAAGCATCTCTCTTAGCCTTCCAATCTAAAATCATTTTAGCCCATACAGAATACTTATCTGTAATATCGTAAAAAAATACTCTAAGTTCTTCAAAGGTAAAAGTTTTATCTATATATTTTATTTCTTCAGTATCAAGTTGATAATACGTCAATCTGATGTTAATACTATCAAGTTCATATTGCTTAGCATATATGTATGCGTAGCATTTAGCTTGAGCCCAATGTAGGTGGTTAAAATTTTCATCAATTATCTCAAGTGGAGCCACAGTAGTTTTAATTTCATCAATAGTTACAACGCCATTATCACAAATAACTCCATCGGCTCTTCCTCCAACTTCCAATATAAAATCCTTGTAATCTAGACTTAATTTTAAAGTAACCTCTGCTTCATATTTTTCTTTACTAGCTTTCTGTATTTTTTTATGTGCTTTTGTTCCTTCAACAGCTCTGCTACTCCCTGAAAAATTTGTACTAATATTACCAGAGCGAAGAATAAACTCTACCAAATCTCTGATTGAAATTTTTACTTTATGTTTTGTATCCATATTTATCAACCTTATTTTTTATATTAATTATTATATACTACATATTTTAACACACTATAGATAAACAAAATAAACATTTGAAAAAGATTATAGTATAATTAAAATAAAATGTTCTTTTTAAAATCATAAAAAGAAGGAGATGGACAGATATGAAAAGACAAACAAAAGAAACAATAGTATTTTTAATAATAGGTCTTTTACTTGTTATATTTGTAATAGGATATAGACATATGCAAGATACAAAACATATCGACTTAAAAGGAAAATACATTGGTGAAGCTATGGGCAAAAACGGAAAAGTCAAAGTAGCTTTATCCATAGATGATGGAAAAATCACTAATATTGAAATTTTAAAAAATAAAGAATCAAAAATGGCTCAAAAGGTTTTTGAATTTATTGCAAAAAATGTAGTGAAAAATAATAGTTTAGCTGTTGATGATGTAGCTGGAGCTACTAGAAGTAGTAAGGATATAAAAAGTGCTATTTCAGATGCAATAGATAAAGCTGGAATAACCTTATCAACCGTAGTAAATAAATCTCAAAAAAACAAACTTAAAGATATATATACAGATGTTGTAGTTGTAGGCGGTGGAGGTGCAGGCTTAACTGCATCAATAACAGCAAGCGCTCATGGAGCTGATGTTATATTAGTTGAAAAATTGCCAATACTTGGAGGAAATACAAAATTTGCCACAGGTGGTTTGAATGCAGCAGGAACAGTATTTCAAAAAGAAAAAGGAATACAAGATAGCCCTCAAAAATTTTTAGAAGATACCTTAAAAGGAGGAAAATATAAAAATAATGTAGATTTAGTAAATATATTAGCTAAAAATTCTTCTAAAATAGTAGATTGGCTCACTAACCTTGGTATGGACTTATCAGATGTAGGAAGACTAGGTGGTTCTAGCGTAGATAGAGCCCACAGACCGAAAGGAGGAGCTCCTGTAGGAGACAAATTATTTGATACTCTAGAAAAGGCAGCTAAAAATAATGGTGTTCATATAAAAATAGCCACAAAAGCTGAAAAAATATTATATGATGGAAATAAAGTCATAGGAATAGGTGTTAAAAACATTGATGGAAATACCTATAATATATATGCAAAATCAGTAATATTAGCAACTGGTGGCTTTGGAGCAAATCAAGATATGATAACAGCTTATAGAAAAGATTTAAAAAACTTTGGCACTACCAACAGTCCAGGTGCTACAGGCGATGCAATAAATTTATTAAAAGATTTAGATGTTGCTTTAGTAGATATGGATCAGATTCAAATCCATCCAACGGTAGCTTTTAACACAAACCATCTTATAACAGAAGCTGTAAGAGGTAATGGAGCTATATTAGTAAATAAAGCAGGAAAAAGATTTGTAAATGAGCTAGAAACTCGTGATGTAGTTTCTCAAGCAGAACTATCTCAAGAAGGAAAAGCAGCATATTTAATATTTGATGAAAATATAAGAAAAAGCTTAAAAGCAATAGAAAAATATTACAATGAAGGTCTACTAACTGAAGCTACATCTTTGAAAAACTTAGCATCTTCTTTAGAGATAGATCCAGAACAATTACAAGAAACAGTTAAGCAGTATAATGAATACGTTAAATTAGGAGAAGATAAAGATTTTCATAAAAAATCAATAAAAATAAAAATAGAAAAGCCAAACTTTTATGGTATAAAGGTTGCCCCAGCAGTTCACTATACTATGGGAGGAATAAAAATAAATGAAAAAGCTCAAGTTATCAATAATTCTGGAAAAATCATAAAAGGCTTATATGCAGCAGGGGAAGTTACAGGTGGTATTCATGGTGCCAATAGATTAGGTGGTAACTCCTTAACAGATATAACTGTATTTGGGAAAATTGCAGGAGATAGTGCTTTTGAAAACTTAAAATAATTTAATCCGTGTGAATTCACACGGATTAAATTATTTATCTTATTAAATTAATATCATATGGTGTTTCTTGATATACATAATAATTTAGCCAATTTGAAAATAATAAATTTGCATGTCCTCTCCATCTTACAATAGGTTCTTTTGAAGGATCATTATCTGTAAAATAATTCTTAGGTATAGCAATAGGTAGTTTTTTTTCTACATCACGCTCATATTCTTTTTTTAATGTATACGGATCATATTCTGAATGTCCTGTTACAAAAATCTGTCTACCATCCCTTGTTGCAGCAATATAGACACCAACCTCCTCTGATTCAGATAAAATTTCAAGTTCAGAAATATTTTCTATATCTTTCTTTCTTATTTCAGTATGTCGTGAGTGAGGTGCATAAAATACATCATCAAAGCCCCTTAAAAGTTTTGATTTTTTATTATTTATTTTATGCGAAAAAACTCCAAATACTTTTTCTTTTAATTCATACTTTGGAATCCCATAATAATAATACAATCCTGCTTGAGCTCCCCAACAAATAAAAAGTGTTGATGTAACATTCCTTTTTGCATAATCCATAATTTCTTTCAATTCTTCCCAATATGCAACCTCATCAAATGAAAGCTGTTCTACTGGAGCTCCTGTTATAATCATGCCATCAAATTTTTTGTCTTTTATATCTGTAAATTTCTTATAAAATGTACTCAGATGCTCCTCAGAAATATTTTTTGACTTGTATATTTCAGACCGTAATAAAACAATTTCTACTTGCAAAGGCGTATTTCCAATAAGACGAAGCAACTGTGTTTCCGTTTCAATTTTTGTCGGCATTAAATTCAAAATAGCAATCTTTAATGGACGAATATCTTGATGCAAAGCTCGCACTTCATTCATAACAAAAATATTTTCATTTAAAAGAGTTTCCGTTGCTGGAAGACTCTCAGGAATTATTACTGGCATATCTATACACCTCCATTTTCATGTTTTTTATATTTTACTTAATGCTTGTTCAAAATCATTTATAATATCCTCTATATCTTCAATTCCTACAGATACTCTCACCAAATCTTCCGTTACTCCTGAAGATCGTTGCTCTTCTTTTGTTAACTGAGCATGAGTTGTACTAGCTGGATGAATAACTAATGTTCTAGTATCTCCTACATTAGCTACTAAAGATGCTAACTTAACATTGTTAATAAAGCTTTTACCTGCTTCTATTCCTCCTTTGATACCAAATGTTAATATACCGCTTGCACCATTAGAAAAATATTTCTTTGCTTTCGAATAGCTCTGATGACTAACAAGCCCTGGATATTTTACCCATTTTACTTTTTCATTTCTCTCTAAGTATTTTGCAAGTTGCAGCGCATTTTCACTATGTTGTTTCATTCTAAGAGGTAATGTTTCCAATCCAGTATTTAGTAAGAATGCATTAAATGGACTTATACAAGGCCCAATATCTCTTAACAACTGTACTCGTGCTTTTACAATATACGCTCTATTTTCAAATGCTTCTACATATTTTATACCATGATAACTTGGATCTGGTTTTGTAAGTTCTGGAAATTTACCATTATCCCAGTTAAAGTTTCCACCATCTACAATAATTCCTCCTAGGCTCGTTCCATGCCCGCCAATATATTTGGTAGCTGAATGAATAACAATATTTGCTCCATGCTCTATTGGACGACACAAGTATGGAGTTGCAAAAGTATTATCAATAATTAAAGGAACTTCATGCTCTTTAGCTATTTTGCTGAATTTTTCAAAATCTAATATATTCAACCCTGGATTTCCAATCGTTTCAGCATATATAGCTCTTGTATCTGGTCTAAAAGCTTCTTTAATTTTTTCTATAGAATCTTGTGGATCTACAAAAGTTACTTTGATTCCTAACTTCTTAAGTGTGGTTCCAAGAAGAGTATATGTTCCTCCATATAATGTACTAGCTGCAATTATATGCTGACCTGCTTGACAGATATTTAATATGGCTATGGTAATAGCTGCTTGCCCAGAAGCTGTTGCAAGCCCCCCTACACCTCCCTCTAATAAGCTAATCTTTTCTTCAAATGCAGAGACTGTAGGATTTGTAATTCTGGAGTAGATATTTCCAGCTTCTTTTAAATCAAATAATTTTGCTGCATGATCTGCATCCTTAAATTCAAAAGCTGTAGTTTGATAAATTGGCAATGTTCTTGATCCAGTAGCATCTGGTGAGTAGCCTCCCTGCACTGCTAAAGTTGTTATTTTCCAAGCTTCTTTCATTTTTATCCCTCCTAATAATATAAATAATAAAAAAGTCTTCTCCTGACAAATGGAGAAGACTTTGATAATAATAAGATATTCTCTTAATATAAAATCTCGTCTTTTTCATCTGTCAGAACAAATTGTTCTGCTGGAATTGGCACCTTTTCAAACTTAACATTTGAAGGTTGCCGAGATTTCATAGGGCCAGTCCCTCCATCTCTCTTGATGAAAAATTGATAGAATATTAAATTAAAATTATTTTATATGATTTTTTAATTTTTGTCAATGTTTTTTATTTTCTAAAAACCACCTGCTTATATAAATCATTTTTCACTAAGTTTTATCAATAATTCTCCTGCATCTACCTGCTGACCTTCCTTCGCAATTACAGATTCTACCACACCATCAGCTGGTGCTGTAATATTTGTCTCCATCTTCATTGCTTCAACGACTGCAACAATTTGATTTTCTTTAACTTTATCGCCTTGTTTTACAAGAACTTTTATAAGGGTTCCAGGAATACTTGATCCTATTTCTAATGGATTAGAAGGATCAGCCATTTGAACAAAATTTGCTTCTTTTGCTACAACACTACTATCCTTATCATAAATTTTTACCGCTCTTCTGCTGTCATTTACTTCAAATAGAACGGTTCTATAACCTTCTTCATTTAATCTACCAATCTCTAAAAGCTTGATTACTAATACTTTTCCCTCAGCAATTTCTACCTGACAAGTTTCTCCTTCACTTAATCCATGGAAGTAAATATCACTACCCATTCTACTAAAGTCTCCATGCTCTTTTACGTATTTTAAATACTCTTCAAATACCTTAGGGTATAATGCATAGCTTAGTAAATCTTTTTTAGTAGGATCTATTTCAAATTCTTCTTTTAAATGTTTTTCTATTTTATCAAAATCCTCTGGTTCAAGAAGTTCCCCTGGTCTAGTAGTAATTGGCTCTTCTCCCTTTAATACAAGTTTTTGAAGCTTTTTTGGAAATCCTCCCATTGGTTGCCCCATCATACCTTTAAAGTATGCAACTACTGAATCAGGAAATGCCAAATCTACAGCCTTTTCATAAATGTTTTCAGGAGTTAAATCATTTTGAACCATAAAAATTGCCATATCTCCTACTGCCTTAGATGATGGTGTAACCTTAATTATATCTCCAAACATTTCATTTACTGTCTTATACATTTCTTTTACTTCATTGAATCTATGACCTAATCCAAAGCTTTCTACTTGAGGTTTTAGATTTGAATACTGTCCTCCAGGTATTTCATATTTATATATTTCTGCTGTACCTGATTTTAACCCAGATTCAAATTGACTATAAACAGGTCTTACATCTGCCCAATAATCAGCAATCTTTTGAATGTCATCGAGTACTAGCCCTGTATCCCTTTTCGTATTTTCTAAAGCTGCAACAACTGAATTTAGTGCAGGCTGGCTTGTAAGCCCTGCCATACTGTTAAAAGCAGTATCTACAATATCTACACCAGCTTCTGCTGCCATTAATATTGTTGCAACACCATTTCCACTTGTATCATGTGTATGAAGATGAATAGGTATACTAATTTCATTTTTTAATGCTTTAATCAATTTATAAGCTGAATGAGGTTTTAATAGTGCAGACATATCTTTTATTCCTAAAATATGTGCACCTGTTTTTTCTATTTCTTTTGCCATTTTTACATAATAATCGAGTGTATATTTATCTTTTCTCTCATCTAAAATATCTCCTGTATAACAGATACATGCTTCAGCAACTTTTCCACTCTTTAACACTTCATCAATTGCAACTTCCATGCCCTTTAGCCAATTAAGAGAATCAAATATTCTAAATACATCTATTCCACTATTTGCAGATTCTTTTATGAATTCTCTAATTACATTATCTGGATAATTTTTATATCCTACTGCATTTGAACCCCTTATAAGCATTTGCATTAATATATTCGGCACTTTATTCCTAATGATTTCTAGTCTTTCCCATGGAGATTCCTTTAAAAATCTATAAGCAACATCAAATGTAGCTCCTCCCCACATTTCTAGAGAAAATAAATCCTTTGCCAAAACAGATGTAGCTTTTGATATTTTCTCCATATCTTTCGTTCTTACTCTTGTAGCCATTAAAGATTGATGAGCATCTCTCATAGTTGTATCTGTTAATAATAGTTTTTTCTGTTTATTAACCCATTCTACAAGACCTTCTGGTCCTTTTTCATCTAAAATTTGCTTAGTTCCTTTTAAGTCTTTTGGACGTTTTACTTTTGGAACAACTGGTACGTCAAATTCTATTTTATTTCCTTTTGTTTCATTTACTACTTTTTCTCCTATATATTTTAAAACTCTAAGCTCTTTATCTGCCTTTGGTGTTATATCAAATAATTCCGGATTATCTGAAATAAATCCAGTATCACACTGTCCCTTCTTAAACTCTTCATGATTTAGAACATTTACTAAAAATGGAATGTTTGTTTTAACACCTCTAATCTTTATTTCCCTTATTGCTCTATTTACTTTACTTATTGCATCCTCAAAAGTTCTTGCATGTGAAATAACCTTTACTAAAAGACTATCATAATAAGGGCTTATTACAGATCCAGTAAATCCATTTCCTCCATCAAGTCTTATACCAAACCCAGAACCTGTTCTATAAACATCTATTGTTCCTGTATCTGGTGCAAAATTATTTAATGGATCCTCTGTTGTCACCCTACACTGAATAGAGTATCCTCTTAAACTTATATCATCTTGTGATTTTATTCCTATTTCTTTAGAATCAAGGGCATATCCTTGTGCAACCAAAATTTGGCTTTGTACAATATCAATTCCTGTAACCATTTCTGTAACAGTGTGCTCAACTTGAATTCTAGGATTCATTTCAATAAAATAATGATTTCCATGCATATCTACTAAAAATTCAACAGTTCCAGCACTTCTGTAATTTACTGCCTTTGCAATTTTTAAAGCATCATTACATATCTTTTGTCTTTGTTCTTCTGAAATAGAAAGAGCAGGAGTAAACTCAATAACCTTCTGATGCCTTCTTTGAATAGAGCAGTCTCTTTCATATAAATGTACAATATTTCCATATTTATCTCCTAATATTTGTACTTCTATATGTTTTGGCTTTTCAAGATATTTTTCAATAAATATATCATCTATTCCAAATGCTTTTTTTGCTTCATTTTTTGCACTATAAAATTCCTGAAGTAGTTCCTTTTCATCTCTTACAATACGCATACCTCTTCCGCCGCCTCCTGCAGCAGCCTTAAGTATCACAGGATACCCACAATATTTTGCAAATTCTATTGCTTCTTCATCTGATGTAACTGGCTTTTCTACACCTGGAATTGTTGGAACACCCACACGATTTGCTACTAATTTAGACTTTATCTTGTCTCCTAACTGCTCCATCATCTTGTAATTAGGTCCGATAAATTCAATTCCTGCTTCTTCACATCTTCTAGCAAACTCCGTATTTTCTGATAAAAATCCATATCCAGGATGTATTGCATCTACTCCTTTTTTCAGTGCAATTTTAATTATTTCTTCAATATTTAAATAAGCTTCAACTGGTCCTTTATTTTTTCCTATTAAATATGACTCATCAGCTTTTGTTCTAAAAAGAGAGTTTTTGTCTTCATCAGAATAAATAGCTACTGTTCGAATCCCTAGCTCACTACACGCTCTAAAAATTCTTATTGCAATCTCTCCTCTGTTGGCTACTAATACTCTTTTAAATTTCCTCATACAATCCCTCACTTCCATAATTTAACGGACCATATCCATCCGCGTTTGTATAAATATTCGCTTATAATTATAAGATTTTATAATATTTTTGAAGTTTAGACAAGCATTTTTTCAAAATATTTTCTTATTATACAATTTATATTTTTCTAGCATTTTAAATAAATTCAATAACACATACTTAAAAAAAGCAGGCAGTTCCCTGCTTTTTTATTATATTATTTTAATCATTTTTTGTTATTAACCTTTTGGTTTAAAAATCAAAGCTCCCATAAATCCAAATATTATTGCAGCAGAAACTCCTGCACTGGTAACTTCAAAAATACCTGTAAGCACACCAATAATCCCATGCCTTTTTGCTTCTGCTAAAGCACCTTTTACCAATGCATTTCCAAAGCTACATATTGGTACAGAAGCTCCTGCACCTGCAAATTTTATTAATGGTTCATAAAGTCCTAAGCCTCCAAGTATTGCTCCTACTACAACCAATGTACTCGTTGTATGTGCAGGAGTAAGCCTGAATACATCCATCAAAATTTGTCCAACTACACATATTGCTCCACCCACAACAAAAGCCCAGATAAATTTTTCCATAAAAACACCTCTTTTCTACATTTCGATGGATACTGCATGGGCAATACAGGGTATGCTTTCTTTTTGTTGATATGACATAGGAGACATTAAAGCTCCTGTTGCTATAATAAGTACTCTTTTTAATTCACCTTTTCTCATTCGATTAAGAATATGTCCATAAGTTACAACAGCTGAGCATGCACAACCACTTCCACCTGCCATAACCTTTTGATCCTCTTTATATATTATTATTCCACAATCTGTAAATATTTCTTTTGGAATTTTAAATCCATGCTTTATTAATAAGTCCCCAGCAATTCTATGGCCTACATCTCCAAGATCTCCTGTAGCAATTAAATCATAATATGATGGATCTATATTAAGATCTCTAAAATGTGCCTCAATAGTATCAACAGCTGCTGGAGCCATTGCTGCTCCCATATTAAAAGGATCGGAAATTCCCATATCAACTACTCTTCCAATTGTTGCAGAAGTAACTCTAGGTCCATCACCAGCTACTGCTAATAATGCAGCTCCTGCTCCTGTTACAGTCCATTGAGCCGTAGGTGGTTTTTGAGATCCATACTCTGTTGGGTATCTAAACTGTTTTTCAGCTGCTGCATTGTGACTGCATGCTCCAGCTATAACATATGCTGCACTTTTACTATCAATCAGCAAAGAACCTAATGCCAATCCTTCCATAGAACTAGAGCAAGCACCAAAAATCCCTAGATATGGTGCTCCCAAAGTTCTGGCTGTAAAACTGCTAGAAATAATTTGGTTCATCAAATCTCCACTTATAAAGAATTGGATATCTTCTTTTTTCTTTCCTGCTTTTTCGATTGCTTTTTCACAAGCTTGTTCTAACATTTTTTTTTCTGCCTTTTCAAAGCTATCTTGCCCTAGCCATAAATCTTCATGAAGAATATCAAAATCTTTTGCTAAATTTCCCTGTGCTTCAAAGGGTCCTCCAACTGCAGCCGATGCTAATATGACAGGTTTAGAATCAAACTTCCATGTTTGATGTCCTTTTAACATTTACATCCCCCCTAACCATTGTATTATAATTTTTATAAGTGCAACTATAAAAGCAGAAAAAACGCCATAAGCAATCACAGAACCAGCTAATTTAAACATATTTCCACCTACACCTAATACATATCCTTCACTACGATGTTCAATAGCAGCAGAAGCTACCGTATTAGCAAAACCTGTAACTGGAATTACTGTTCCTCCTCCAGCCCATTGTGCGATTTTATCATACACACCCAGTCCTGTAAGCAAAACGGAAATAATAATCAAAACAGCTGTAGCAGGATTTCCTGCTGTTGTTTCTGTAAAATCAAAGTAGTTTATAAAGAGCCACTGTAATCCTTGACCTATAGTACAAATGATTCCTCCAACTAAGAATGCTCTAAAAATATTTCGTAATACTTTTCGTTTTGGTTCTCTAGCTTTTGCAAATGCTTGATATTCTTGTTGTGTAAGTGTTAATTTTTTATTTTTTTTACTAGACATAGATAAATCTCCTTCTAATGTAATAAATAAGGTTTTAGCTTATGGATTACTTCTTGAAGTTTATTTGCATCATTAGTATACATAGATTTTGCTTTTTGATTTTGAGTTTCTAAAGAAAAAGTAATAAGATCTGCTTGAATTTTTTCAAGATTTGCATATAATAATTCTTTCACTTTCGGTTGAGAAACTTGTATGCTATCATCAAATAAGTCAATGTATAAATCACCTGAAGCATCTACTTGTCCTATAAAAACATTATTTAAAGGTACTCCTAAGGCATTTAATTGGGTTTTTAACCAACCTTGATTGAGTCCTATGTTACTTAATGCTTCATCTAATATATTTCCATCTAAAATGACCGTCTGCGGTTCACTTTGAGGTGCTACTTGTTTTCCTAAATCATGTGGTGTAACAGGTTTTTTATCTGATTTTAACAATACATTCATTTCACCAGTTGCTTCCATTATCGCAAATTCAACATCTGCCAAATTAAAAACATTCTTAGCACGCAATTCCCTTAAAAGCTCTTCCCCAGTAATTCTTACCTGACTTAGATTTTCTTCCATCACTTTTCCTTGCTTTACTAAAATGGTTTCCTTTCCATTTATTAAGTCATGAAAATACTTACTTTTTAATGATAGATAATCGAATATTATTGGAAATAATACCCAAACCCCTAAAGAAATTAATCCAAATGCTAAATTTTTAATAAGATTCACTGAAATTAATGCAGATAAAATAGCAATTACTGTATAATAAACAAATTGAAAAGGTGTTATTTTAGCTATTTGCCTTTTTCCCATAATTCTAACAGCAGCAAAAGTAATAAAAAATAATCCTATAGATCTTATAAGTATCTCAATCCAATTTTTCATACCATTCCCTCTCTTAATAACCTTTATATTGTGGTTCTTCAAATTCTAAGGTTTTTAACCTTTCTTCTAAATCTTTTATAATCTCGTTTGTTATTACTAATGCTTCTTCATATGTAGCTTTCGTATTTTCATCTATTGTTTGTATTGCATATAATCTTAAAGTACTTTGTGTACCTTTTAAATTTGCTAATGTCTGCTTTACTTTTGAACTAACTGTCATACCCTTTAATCTCCTTTTTAAAATTTGCATTTATATTTATTTTTTCAATTATGATCTGCATTCATTCATAAAAGTTATTTTTCTCAACATATTTTATAGTTTTACGAAAAATAAAGCTCAGATCATCATCTGAGCTTATAATGTACTTCTTCCTGGAATAATCATATTGATAATCCCTATAGCCAAAGCTGCTAAAATTGAACCAAATAAACTTACTGTTACTCCTTTAACAAGCATTCCTGTTAAATAAATAATCAGTGCAGATACAACAAATCCTGTAATTCCTCTTCCAAAAGGAGAAGCATCAAATCCAGTAAATCTTTCTATTAGATAATCAATTACACCAATAGCTACTGCAGCCATAAATAAAGGAACAAAGCCAGTAATAGAAAAATGTGGTGTAAAGAAAGCAGCAACTGCTAATACTAACATAGATACTAATACTCTTATTAGCATGCCTCCTAAACTTATATTATTTTCTTCTCTTTTTTTCTCTACCAATGAAAACAACCTCCTTTCTATATAACAGTATTTACCCTTCAAGTTATTTTTATGTATTTTTCTCTGCTTATATTTTTTTACATTTTGTAAATACTATACTTGTAAAAACATTTATATAAAGGAGAGACTAATTATGACTACAGTAAATAAACTAGAGCAAGCTTTAGCAAGTGCTAAAGGTCTCGCAGCAGATTTAAAAACTTTTTCAATGGATACAGATGACCAGCAAGCAAAACAAATGTTTAATCAACTAGCTACAACCATGGAAAATACTGCTCAAACCCTTCAAGGAAGGCTTGATTTTGTAAAAAATGAAGAACCTCAATATAATCAGCAACAATAAACAAAATCTCTGCCAAAGCAGAGATTTTGTTTATTGTTAAGTTTTCATATTAAATAAAAATAAGTCCCTTTTACTTTCTTATAAAATATAGAATAATTAAAATTCCTAAAACTACACTAATAAATAAAAATTTACACCGAAACCTTTTTCGCCTATGAAATGTATAACCTCCTATTAATCTTATGTATTTAGGATTTTGCATGATGACCCCCTCCTCATTTAGTATTGATCAAAAATAACAATCCTCATAAAACATAGATACGGGCGATCTGCAAGGTATAATCATGCACTTTTTGTCGCATGATATTAATTATAATACAAATTTCCTTATAATTCATGCTTTTTTTATTTAAAACGACAAATTCCGCTACATATAGACATTAAAAAAGCTTATATTTCCAAGGAAATATAAGCTCTTTTTTTATCAATCTCTTTTTACAACAACATTTTCTCTAAGCATAGTCCAAATCTGAGGATCCTCCATTCCTAGTCTCCATAAAGCAATACCTTTTATACCTAATTCCCAGGCTTTTTGAATTTTTGCATAAATACTATCTTTATTTTCAAACCATACTTCGTGCTGATTTCCTTTTTCATCTACATAAGCAAACATAGGTGTTTTTGTGGTTTCATCAAAAATAATCTCTTTATTATATTTATCTGCAAGCTTCATGGCCATCTCATAAGTTACATAAGTATTTTTACCTGTTGTTAAATTAAAATCAAAACCAAAGACTGAAACGGCTCCTACAATTTTTTCTTTAGGCATTTTACTCATTGTATATCTTATTACTCTATCCATCCAACCTATTGAAACAACAGGTCCTGGTCCACTTCCAGGCCATCCATGCTCATTATAAAGCATTACAACAAATTCATCGACGGCCTTTCCAATAGCACCATAATCAAACGGATCAGAGAAAGGATTAAAAGGCTCATCACTTACCCTAGCAGGAATAGATCCGGATAGGTAATAACCTTTTTTTCTAAGTGCTTTTCCTAATTCTGTATAAAGAGCAGATAAATTCTTACTATCTTCTAGGTATACATCTTCAATATCAATATTTACACCATCAAAATCATATGTTTCAATGAGCTTTATTATATTTTGTACAAAGGCTTGCCGATTTTCTTTTTTCGATACGAGTTCTTTTACAACATCTTTAGAAACCTTTGACCCACCATTTTTATATAGCAAATTATGCACTACAGGTAAAATCTTTATATTCTGGCTATGTGCAATTGATACAATATCTTCTACATACTGATCTGTGAAATCTCCAAATTTTACTATTTCTGTTGGATTTTCTTTATTGATTTGAAATAAGAATAAGCCTGTTTCTGAAATATATGGTGTATTGTTCACAAAAGAATTATAAGAACTAGGCAGTGTCGGTCCTTCTTCTAAGGTATAAAATCCTAAGTTCCCTACAATTGGCCTTTCTCCATCATGTATAAACCGCTCCACAAGGTCTTTTCTAATCCATCCTTTACTTGCATCAAATAACTTAACTTTATACCAATCCTTCCAAACACCTATAACAGGAAGACGCGCATTTTTAGTCATTTTAGCAATAACCGGATAATTAATTCCAGGTCCTTTTCGAATATTTGCAGCATCTACAGTGACAACTGCTTCTGTATAAAGAGGAATCTTAAGACGTTGACCTGGCATTAACATGGTATTTGTTAGTCCATTTAATGCCATAATGCTTTCTATTGTTGTATTAAATCTTCTTGCAATGCTGTATAACGTGTCTCCTTGTTGAACAACATAGATTTTAACAGGACTTCTCCACATTTTCCCACCTTCTTCTTTTTATAAAATCCTTCATATTATTTTATTCCTTCTATTAGAAAATGGTTAATAATTTTTATTTTATAAATATTATGATGACATTTACTCATTTTTCCAATAAAATAGTATCATGATAAATTATTTGAGGAGGTACATTTATGGAAATGAAAATTTTGTATATCTGTTTTTTTGGTTTTTTAGCACAATTTGTTGACTCTATTGCTGGCGGTGGCGGTCTTATTAGTATTCCTGCCTTATTTGCATTTGGTGTACCGCCTCATTTTGCTTTGGGTACAAATAAGCTAGGTGCAATTTTTGGAACCTTATCTAGTTCAGTAAAATTTATTAAATCAAAAAAAGTTCACTTTCCAATGTTAAAGTATATGATTCCTTGTACAGTCATAGGGGCAATCTTAGGCGTAAATACAGTATTAATGATTGATCAAAAAATTCTAAACACTATTGTAGTCATACTCCTTTTTGTTGTTTGTCTTTATACCATTTTCAAAAAAGATTTGGGTAGCAAAGATAATTTTTCTGGTATGAATAAAAGAAATATTATGATTGGTGGATGCATTGCATTCATATTAGGATTTTATGATGGTTTTTTCGGCCCAGGTGCAGGATCATTTCTAATCTTTTCATTCATTACCTTTTTAGGATTTGATTTTTTAATAAGCTGTGGAAATGCTAAAATATTAAATACTACAAGTGTCATTACATCTTTTTTCGTTTTTGCCATTAACGGCAAAGTCATCTATTCTATTGGAATTCCTCTTGGAATATGTATGATGCTAGGTGCTCTTTTAGGAACAAATCTTGCCATTACAAATGGTAGAAAGTTGATAAAACCCATCTTTATCATTATTTCCATTGCATTTATGGCAAAAATATCTTTTACGATAATCCATTAATAAAAAATTCGCTTCATGCTATCGCATGGCTCATGTCGCCAACGAGTCCTAACGGACTCCGTTGCTCAAAATAGTTGATACTTTTATTCAGTTACCAAAGTTATCAACAGTTCAAAAAATTTATAATTTCCTATAGAATAAAAAATCATAGAAGCATTAACTTAATGCTTCTATGATCAATCTTCCCATTTCTTTTGTTCCAACTGCTTTCTTTCCTTCATTAATAATATCCATTGTTCTATAGCCGTCATCTAATACTTTTTTGACAGCTTTTTCTATTGCATCTGCTTCTTTTTCTAATCCAAAGGAATATCGAAGCATCATAGCAGCAGATAATATTGTCGCCATTGGATTTGCCTTATCCAATCCTGCTATATCTGGAGCTGAACCATGTACAGGCTCATACATACCTATGTTTCCTTCCCCTAAACTAGCAGATGGAAGCATTCCTATAGATCCTGTGATCATACTTGCCTCATCAGATAATATATCTCCAAACATATTAGTCGTAACAACTACATCAAACTGCTTTGGATTTCTTACAAGCTGCATAGATGCATTATCCACATACATATGATTTAATGTAACGTCTGGATAATCAGTTGCTACTTCTTCAACAACACTTCTCCAAAGTCTTGAGCTTTCTAACACATTTGCTTTATCTACATTTGTAACTATTTTATTTCTCTTTCTTGCTATATCAAATGCTGTTTTTGCGATTCTTCTTACTTCTTCTTCACTATATATTTCTACGTCAAAAGCAGCCTGACCAAGCTCTGTATCTTTTCTTCCCTTTTCTCCAAAATATATACCTCCTGTAAGCTCACGAACAATACAAATATCAAGGCCATCTCCTATAATTTCTGGCTTTAGAGGACAAGCTTCTTTTAATTGGTCAAACAATATCGCTGGACGAATATTTGCATATAATCCTAAAGCTTTTCTTAATCCAAGCAATGCTCTCTCAGGTCTTCTATCCCCAGGTAAATTATCCCACTTCGGACCTCCTATAGCTCCTAACAAAACAGCATCACTTTCTTTACAAATGTCTATTGTTTTTTTAGGAAGAGGCTCACCATATTCATCAATAGCACATCCTCCTGCTAAAGCCTCTTTAAAGTTAAATTTATGGTTATAAATTTCTCCTACCTTCTCTAATACAAGAACTGTTTGCTCTACAACTTCTGGTCCTATTCCATCTCCAGGAATCATTGCTATATTAAAATTCATTATTATACCCTCCAATTCTTTATTTCAATTGCTGCTTTACATAATTTACAAGACCATCATTTTTTATAATTTCTTGTATAAACGGTGGAAAAGGTTCTGCTTGGTAGCTTTCATTCTTTGTTATATTAAAGATTTCTCCTGTTTCAAAATCTACTTCTATCTCATCTTCTGCTTCAATACTTTTTACAGCTTGCTCACATTCTAATATAGGCAACCCAATATTAAAAGCATTTCTATAGAAAATTCTTGCAAAGGTACTTGCAATCACACAAGATATACCGCTTGCTTTAATAGCAATAGGTGCATGCTCTCTTGAAGATCCGCAACCAAAATTTTTCCCTGCAACAATAATATCTCCTTTTTTTACTTTTTTAGAAAAGTTTGCATCTATATCCTCCATACAGTATTTTGCAAGTTCTGCAGGATCTGAAGTATTTAAATATCTTGCAGGTATAATTACATCTGTATCTACATTGTCTCCATATTTAAAAACGTATCCTTTTTTCTTCATATTCTGTTCCCCCTATTCTAGTTCTTCTGGATTAGTTATTTTTCCTGTTACTGCAGAAGCTGCTGCTACTGCTGGACTTGAAAGGTATACTTCTGATTCAGGATGTCCCATTCTTCCCACAAAGTTACGATTTGTTGTTGCAATAGCACGCTCACCCTTTGCAAGTATTCCCATATGTCCTCCAAGACATGGTCCGCAAGTAGGTGTACTAAAAGCTGCTCCTGCTTTTACAAAGGTTTCTATTAATCCTTCTTTTAATGCTTGAAGATATATCTTTTGTGTTGCTGGGAATATTATTGTTCTTACTCCTTTTGCAACTTTTCTTCCTTCTAATATTTTTGCTGCCACTCTTAAGTCTTCGATTCTTCCATTTGTACAAGAACCAATGACTACCTGATCAATTTTTATTTCTCCCACTTCATCAATTGTACGTGTATTTTCTGGAAGATGTGGAAATGCTACTGTTGGACGAATAGTACTCAAATCAATTTCATAAACCTCATCATATTCTGCATCTTCATCAGGAGTATATATTGTGTATTCCTTTTTACTATGCTCTTTCATATACTCGATTGTCTTATCATCAACGATAAAGATACCGTTTTTCCCACCTGCTTCAATAGCCATATTTGCCATTGAAAAACGGTCATCCATAGATAGATGTTTTATACCATCTCCCATAAACTCCATTGATTTATAAAGGGCACCATCTACACCAATCATTCCAATAATATGAAGTATAATATCTTTTCCACTTACCCATTTTTGAGGTTTTCCTTTTAATTCAAATTTTATGGCACTTGGTACTTTAAACCAACATTTTCCTCTTGCCATACCTGCTGCCATATCTGTACTACCAATTCCTGTTGAAAATGCCCCTAATGCTCCATAAGTACAAGTATGAGAATCTGCTCCTATAACTACATCTCCTGCTACAACTAAACCTTTTTCTGGTAAAAGTCCGTGCTCTATTCCCATCTCTCCTACTTCAAAGTAGTTTTCAATCTCCTTTTCATAAGCAAATTCACGAATAAATTTACACTGCTCTGCTGCTTTTATATCCTTATTAGGTGTAAAGTGGTCTGGAACAATAGAAACTTTTTTCTTATCAAACACTTCTTTTGCACCCATTTTTTTAAATTCCTTTACTGCTACAGGTGTTGTAATATCATTTCCTAGTACCATATCTAAATTTGCTTCAATAAATTGTCCTGCTTTTACCTTATCCAATCCCGCATGTGCTGCTAAAATCTTTTGTGTCATGGTCATTCCCATAAGATAATCCTCCTTCATTTTTTTCTAAATCTTTTATAAGCTTATATTCAATAGAATCTACTAAAGCAATCATACTTGCTTCAATAATATTCGTAGATACACCTACTGTACTCCATAGTTCTTTCCCATCAGTTGATTCAATAAGAACTCTTACTTTTGCTGCTGTAGTTTCTTCTGCATTTAGCACCCTAACCTTGTAATCTGTCAAATGAACTTCTTTTAAACTTGGATAGAATACTTCTAAAGCTTTTCTAAGGGCCTTATCTAATGCATTTACTGGTCCATTCCCCTCTGTAGCTGTCATTTCTTCTTTTTCATCTACTCTTACTTTTATTAAGGCAGAAGAACTATAATCTTTATTATTAGCTGGTTCTTCTTCAATAACTTTATAATAATTTAATTCAAAGAATGGTTTATATTTTCCTAAATGTTTACGTATAATCAATTCAAAAGAACTTTCTGCTCCTTCAAATTGATATCCAAAATGCTCTAATCTTTTAAGCTCGTCTATAATTTCTTGTGTTTTTGGTGAATTTTTAGTTAATGAACTATCAATCTTTTGTATCATAGGAAGAATTGTAGTCTTACCAGAAACTTCTGACATTAAAAATCTTCTTCTATTTCCTACAAGCTCTGGAGATATATGCTCAAATGAATGAGATGCCTTATTTACTCCATCAATATGCATTCCACCCTTATGAGCAAAAGCAGTATTTCCTACATATGGTGCTGTTGTATCTAATGAAACATTTGTAATTTCTGAAATATATCTTGCAGTAGCAGTAAGATTTTTTAAATTCTCATTTGGTATACAAAAAATACCCTTTTTTATCTGCAAATTTGGAATTAATGTAGAAAGATTTGCATTTCCACATCTTTCACCTAATCCAATATAAGTTCCTTGAATATGAACTGCTCCTCCTTCTACTGCCATAATTGAGTTAGCAACTGCCATACCACAATCATTATGGCAATGTATCCCTATTTCAACAGAGAAAGTTTTTGCTACCTTTTTTGTGATTTCATAGACTTCATTTGGAAAAGCTCCTCCATTTGTATCACATAACACAATACAATCAGCTCCTCCATCTACTGCTGCTTTTATGACTCTAAAAGCATAATCTGGATTTGATTTATATCCATCAAAAAAATGCTCTGCATCAAATATGACTTCTTTTTCTTTTCTCTTTAAAAAAGCTATTGTTTCTTTAATCATATCTAAATTTTCTTCTAAAGAAGTTCTAATAATCTCTGTTACATGAAAGTCCCAAGCTTTCCCAAAAATTGCAACTGCCTGGGTATCAGCCATTAATAAAGACTTAATATTTTCATCTTCTTCAACAGAAATTCCTTTTCTTCTAGTACTTCCAAACGCTGTTAACTTTGAATAATTTAATTTTATTTCTTTTATTCTTTTAAAAAACTCCAAGTCTTTAAAATTTGACCCTGGATTACCAGCTTCAATGTAGCTAACTCCCAAATCATCTAATGCTTTTACAATTTTTAATTTATCCTCAACAGAAAATGAAACTCCCCCAGCCTGTGCTCCATCTCTTAGCGTTGAATCAAATATTTTTACCATTTGAAACATTTCCTGCCTCCTCCCTATTAAGGATATTTTGTAAAAAAATCATCCTTGAATCATACTATTCAAGGACGAAATATACCCAAACTAATTTATGGGCTTATTCAAGAATAATATGGTGGATTGGTTTTCCTGGTGGAACCATAGGAAATACACAATCATCCTTTGATAATATGCATTCGATTACAATAGGTTTTCTAAGTCTTTTAGCTTCATTCAAAGCATTCTCTAAATCATCTATATTATCAACCCTATATCCCCTTAAACCATATGCTTCTACTAATTTCATATAATCTACTTCTCCTGTAATATCTGTTTCTGAATATCTTTCATTGCAAAACATTTTCTGCCACTGCCTAACCATCCCTAAAGTTTGATTATTAAATAATAATGTGATAATTGGTAAATTATATTTAGATACAGTAGCCAATTCATTGCAGTTCATTCTAAAACTTCCATCTCCAGCTATATGCAACACATTTTTTTCTGGGTTTCCTACCTGAGCACCAATAGCCGCTCCTAGTCCATAACCCATTGTCCCTAATCCTCCAGAAGATATGAATGTTCTAGGCTTTTTAAATGGAAAATTTTGCGCTGTCCACATTTGATGCTGTCCTACTTCTGTAGTCACAATAGTATCTTCTCCTAAAACATTCCATGCACAATTAAGAATATCTACTGCTTTAAAGGATTTTTCCTTTAACTCTTTTTTTACTCTCCATGTATCAATTTCTTCTAGCCAAGTAGATCTATCCTTATTAACAATCATATTGCTTAATTCAAATAAAACCTTTTTCACATCTCCTATTACTGATAAATCTACGCCCTTGTTTTTCCCTATTTCAGATTTATCAATATCTATATGAATAACTTTTGCCTTAGGGCCAAACTCTTCTGCTACACCGATAACACGATCACTAAATCTTGCACCTATAGCAATAATCAAATCACTACCACATACAGCCAAATTTGCTTCTTTCATACCATGCATACCCACAAGTCCAAGGGAGAGGGCATGATCTCTTGGAAAACTTCCTAATCCCATTAAGGTATTAACGACTGGAATATTTCCTTTTGTAGCTAAACTATATAATTCTTGTGATGCATCAGAAATAATAATCCCTCCACCTGCATATATTACAGGCTTTGATGCCATATTTATAAAATTGGCTGCTTTAATTAACTGATTATTTTCAACACAGCTTGTTCTTATATTTTCATTAACTTCTTTTTTTTCTACATATGTGGCTTTTTCTAAAAATACATTTTTAGGAATATCAATAAGTACAGGTCCTGGTCTACCACTTTTAGCTATTTCAAAGGCTTCTCTAATTACATCTGCTAATTTTTCAACATCCTTTACAAAATAATTATGCTTTGTAATAGGTAGCGTAATCCCAGTTATATCTACTTCTTGAAAAGAATCTTTTCCTAACAAGTTAGCAGGTACTTGCCCTGTTATTACAACTAAAGGAACTGAATCCATATAAGCTGTTGCAATACCTGTTACAGTATTTGTTGCACCGGGACCAGAAGTTGCAAAGCAAACGCCTACATTCCCAGTACTTCTTGCATATCCATCTGCTGCATGTGATGCACCTTGTTCATGACAAGTAAGAATATGCTGAAAATGCTCTCTTTGATCATACAATGCATCATATAATGGAATCACAGCACCTCCTGGATATCCAAATATTTTATCTATTCCCTGCTCCTTTAGACATGCTAATACAATTTCGGCCCCAGTAAGTTTCATATATATGTCTACCCCCTATTTTATACCTTTTATTTATTAAGCCATGACATCATTTCTCTTAAATTTTTTCCTACTTTTACAATCTGATGGTTTAATTCTTCTTGCTTTCTAGCATTAAACACTGGTCTATTTGCCATATTTTCTGTAATCCAATCCTTTGCAAATTGTCCTGTTTGAATTTCCTTTAACACTTTTTCCATTTCTTTTCTTGTTTCTTCTGTTACAATTCTCTTACCAATCATATAATCTCCATATTCTGCAGTATCACTGATACTATAGCGCATTTTCTCAAATCCACCTTCATATAGTAAATCAACAATTAGCTTCATTTCATGCAAGCATTCAAAATATGCGATTTCTGGTTGGTATCCAGCATTTACCAATGTATCAAATCCAGCTTTAATAAGCTCTGTAACACCACCACATAATACAGCTTGCTCACCAAATAAATCTGTTTCTGTTTCTTCTTTGAATGTTGTTTCAATAACACCAGCTCTTGCTGCTCCTATTCCTTTTGCATATGCTAATGCTAAGTCTCTACATTTTCCTGTATAGTCTTGAAAAACTGCAAACAATGCAGGAACTCCAGCACCCTCTGTATATACTCTTCTAACTAAATGACCAGGTCCCTTTGGTGCTACCATGAAAACATCCACATCAGAAGGTGGAACGATTTGATTAAAATGAATATTAAATCCATGAGCAAAAGCTAATGCATCTCCTTCATTTAGATAAGGTTTTACTTCTTCATTATAAAGTTTTGCTTGCTTTTCATCTGGTACAAGCATCATAACAACATTACTAAGCTTTACAGCTTCAGAAACCTCCATAACTTCTAATCCACATTCTTTTACTTTATCCCATGATTTACTTCCCTTGTAAAGACCTACTACTACATCTACTCCACTCTCTTTTAAATTAAGTGCATGTGCATGCCCTTGACTTCCAAAACCAATTACAGCTACTTTCTTTCCACTAAATAATTGTAAATCTGCATCTTTTTCATAATACATTTTTGCCATTTAAAATCTCCCCTTTATATTGTTTTTATTTTTAAATTTACATCACATTGTGTAAATCTTTTTTTGTTACTTCATCTTCAAAAAAATTTTCATCAAATGTCTTTACTTGATACACATCAACCATTTTTTCTATTAAATACATTGCTCTTTCAATGCTTTGATGATCTTCTTTTGTTGCTATCATCAAATGAGCGAATGAAGGATTTTCTGCTTCTACCATACTGATGCTTTTCATATGAAATTCCCTTCTTCTTAAAAGACCTATAACACGCATTAATACCTCTGGCTGATTATTTACTTGGGCAAATAAAATTCTGTTCACACGCTCTCCCTCCTTTTATTTACTTTTATGTTAAATATTTCCACAAATCTTTTAAAAAGGATTCCATTAAACTATTTGTCCTATTATCAGTGGTTATATAAAAAAATCCCTCATCCCTAAGACACAAATATTTGTATCCTAGGGACGAGAGATTTTTTCCCGTGGTACCACCCTAATTTACAATTCACTCACATGAATTGACTCTTCAGGTCGAAGGAATTTCCTTTTAACCCTAGCCATATAACGGTGGCAGGCTACAAACTTGTAGCACCCGGCCTCATTTACTCCAATTACTTGTTTCAACTTGGCAGTTCAGGAGTGATTATTATATACTGCTTTGACACTGACTCTCAGCAACCATCAGCTCTCTGTAGTCAAAGGAATAGTATTTTTCTCTCCGTCATAACTATTAAAATATTCAGTTAAATTGGTTAAAAACATTTTACTATCTATTTTGCTATTCGTCAATACAAATTTTAAAATTTTTTTATTTTTTTCAAGATAAACAATAAAAAAAGTTATCTGTAATGAACACATCTTTATTTTTCTTCTTAATATATAATTTTATTTTCAAAAAATAGTGCTTATATCTTTAACCTAAAAAGATATAAGCACTATAAAATATTTTTTACTTACTAGTCTTATTTAACTCTAATTTTTTAACCCAAAGCTCAGCATTCTTAATTCCAAGTTTTCTAGGATCAAATACTGGATCAATACCTTTAGCCTTTTGCTCTTCATAGTCTTTAAGTGTTGCAACACCAGGCTTTGTAAGCAAAATAATCGCTATTATGTTAAGCCAAGCCATAAGACCAACACCAACATCACCTAAAGCCCAAGCTGAACCTGCTGTGTTAATTGAACCATAGAAAGTCATCAATAATAATACTATACGAGTAATATTAAAAACTAACTTATGATTTTTAAAGTTTTTAGCTAAATATGCAACATTAGATTCTGCATAATAGTAATATGCCATTAATGTTGTAAACGCAAAGAAGAATAATGCAATTGCAACAAAGGCACGTCCTAAACCAGGAACCAAAGTATCAACTGCCATTTGTGTATAAACAGGACCAATTTCTACTCCAGGTATATTTTCAACTAAAAATCCACCAGTGCTACTTGAAACATTGTACATACCAGTAATTATAATCATAAAAGCAGTAGCCGAACAAACAAATAATGTATCAACATATACTGAGAATGCTTGAACAAGCCCTTGTTTTGCTGGATGGGATACTTCTGCAGCAGCTGCTGCCATAGGTCCTGTACCTTGACCAGCTTCGTTTGAGTAAATACCACGTTTAACTCCCCACATTATAGCCTGTCCAATAATAGCTCCAAACATTGGCTGTGCTCCGAATGCAGATGAGAAAATTAACCTAAGAACTGCAGGAACCTTACCTATATTTAAAAATAATAATTATCAAAGCTACAATAATATAAGCTATCGCCATAAATGGTACTATAATTTCAGCTGCTCTACCTATTCTCTTAACACCACCAAAAATTATAAGTGCTAATAAACCAGCTACAATTAAGCCAGATACTGCTGGAGGTATGTTAAATGCATTATTCATAGCTGCTGCAATACTATTCGCTTGAACACCTGGTAAGAAAAATCCCATAGCTATTATTGCTGAAATTGCAAAAAGAATACCATACCATTTTTGGCCTAAACCTTTTTCTATGAAATATGAAGGTCCCCCACGATATTCTCCATCCATTTCATCCTTCCATACTTGCGCAAGAGCTGCTTCAATATATGCTGAACCTGCACCTAAGAAAGCAATTGCCCACATCCAAAATATTGCACCTGGTCCACCTAATCCAATAGCAGTAGCAACACCTGCAATATTACCAGTACCTACGCGACCACCTAATGCCATAGCAAAACTTTGAAATGATGACACACCTTCTTTTGAGCTCTCCCCTTTAAATAATTGATTAACCATATCCTTTACAAGACGTACTTGTGGAAACTTCATCAATATTGAGAAGTACACACCAGCACCTAAACAAAGAAATACAAGCGCCTTACTCCAAATAATACTGTTAAGAAAGTCAATAATTTGATTCAAAAATAACTCCTCCTTATTTTTCTTATTTATTACTACAAGTCCATAAGGTAAATATAATTGCATACATACTGACTTATAGCAACACAATAATTATTAAGCAAGTTTCGTTCCAACTTTGAAATTTGCTGAATTTTTTTATTTTTGTCGTTTTTTCAAATTTTGAGGAGCTATTAAAAAGTTAATTCTTTTTATGCTTGAGAAATATTTTTCCCGTTATATATGAAATTTATTTCCAATCCGTGATGTTTTCTACTATCTTAAACCATACTCAGTTAATTTATTAAATAGTTGGCGTCTACTAATACCTAACTTTTTTGCAGTTTCAGTCATGTTGTAATTGCATAATGTCAATATACTCTGAATATATTCTGTCTCAGCTTCTCTACGAAACTCCTTTAAAGTTTTAATTTTTTCACTATCTAGAGAGAAATTCAATACTCCTTTTTTTTCAGGGATATCCTCCACTTTCACAATACCATTATCAGATAAAATAACTAGTCTCTCAACTATATTCTTAAGTTCTCTTACATTTCCAGGATAATGATAATTCAATAAAAAACGCATAACATCAGCTTCCACTCTTCTAATCTCTTTTTTAAACTCAAATTCTGCCTTTTTAAAGAAAAAATTTATCAATTTAGGTAAATCCTCTCTTCTTTCTCTTAAAGGAGGAATTTCTACTGTAATAGTACTAATTCTATAAAATAAATCTTCTCTAAATAAACTATCAGCTACCATCTTATAAATATCTCTATTTGTAGCACAAATCAATCTAAAATCTACATCTATTAATTTATTGCTCCCGATACGTTCTATTTTCTTATTTTCTATTGTTCTAAGTAATTTTACCTGTGTTTCTAATGAGGTATCCCCTATCTCATCAAGAAAAAGTGTTCCTTCATGTGCTGCTTCAAACCTACCAATTCTTCTTTCATGAGCACCAGTAAATGCACCTTTTTCATGTCCAAACAACTCTGATTCAAGCAAAGTTTCTGAAAAAGCATGACAATTTACTGCAACAAATATTTCAGAGTTTCTATCGCTATTTTGATGAATATATCGCGCAAAAACTTCCTTTCCAACTCCTGACTCTCCTAGTATAAGAACATTAGCATTGCTATTTGCTACCTTTCTGCCTATATCTAATACTTTTTTAAACCTTTCGCTTGAGGTTTCTAGTATGAACGGAAACGTTGATTTGTCTTTTATTAATGTAGAATTTTTATTTTTAAAATTCCTTGACTTTGCAAGTCTTTCTATTGAAGTAAGAAGTTCCTCAGGATCTTGACTCTTTATAAAATAATCAAATCCTCCTTTTTTCACAGAATCAACAGCATTTTTTACTAAACCATAACCTGTAAAAACAATAACCTCAGTATCACTATAATCTCTCTTTATCACTTCTAAAAGATCAATCCCATTCATTCCACTCATAATAAAACCTGTAAGAACTAAATGAAATTTTTCTTTTTTTAGCTTTTCAAGGGCCTCATGGCCACTACTTGCAGTATCAGTATAATAACCATTACTTTTCAAAATTGAATCTAGAGTTTCTCTATATTCTTCTTGATCATCAACAATCAATATCTTAAAAGAATGATTTATATCATCTACCATCCTATCCCTCCTACAGTGTCATACTCACTAGCTAATCATTTTTTATTTCATTATATACTATTATTTTAATGTATAAACAACAAAAAAATCCCTCATTCTAAAATCGAGAGATTTTTTTGTTTACAACCTTTTAGTAACTATAACAAATCACTAAAATCTTCTTTTAAACCTTCCTTTAATTCTGAAAGAGGAATTTCAAAAGTTGGTATTCCTTCAGCATAAGAAGCTATTTCATATAATCCAAAGTATATACATAATCGATTATCCTTTAAATAGAATCTTTGATTCTTATCAATTCCTTCAAATCTATTATAAGGTAAATATATATTTTTTATCTTTTCTCCTTCTTTTAATTTCTTTTCTTTATACTCAGATTGAATTTTGTCTATTTGCTCCTTTATTTTTTCATCTATTACCTTTTTATAATTATATCCTTCTTTAAATAAATCTTTTAGCTTAATAATATTTCCAGTCTTTAAATCAATATTATAAGCTATATCATTATGCATACCATGAGCTCCACCTGTATATTGATAATAAACTGTATAAATACTTAAAATATCTTTTTCGTTTTTCTTCTCTTCAAAAGTTATATCTGCTATATAAGGTCTCATTTCATAGCCATCCTTTTTAAAATCCTCAAAAGCACTCTTTGCATATTCATTTAGTTCGTTCCTAAACTTCTTAGCATCTGATTCAAACATTTTATTTATTCTATTTTGAACCTTTTCATCTTCTAACCCTGAAATAACTGGTATATTAATATTTTCTATAAGATATTGATTATCTTTATTTATTTTTTTTGCATCTACCTTTACACTATAAGGCTTTAGAGAAATTTTTGTATTAATACCATCTTGAAATGCTTCAAATGGAATTTCAAATTCATCATAATCCTCATTTTCAAAATTTGTTTCATATTGATTTAAATATATTACAAGACTATTCTCTTTTAAGTAATATTGATTATCTTTTATATCTGACTTACTCAAGAAATATTCTTTTCCCTTCTTTTTCATATCCTCTTCAACATAATTTTTTATTATTTGTTTGTAATCTTTCATTGGATCAAACAATCTATAAAGAAAAATTTGTTTTCCTGTATTTAAATCCAATGTATAGCAATCTTTGATTCTAAAGGAATTATCTACATTCTTATTAATAATTACACTTACTAAATTCTTATCTTTATACGTTACTTTAAAATTTGATGCTATTTTATTTTTCTTAAAACCATCTTCTTTCTTCATTAACTTTGCAGATTCCATTTGCATATCTATAAAATCAGTTGCATTTTTTTCAAAATAATTATTGATTCTCTCTTCTACCTCTTTATTCATAAAATTTGAAAATACAGGAATTTCCACATCCCCAATCAGATATTTTTCATCTAACTTTAACGTTTTTGTTTTAATTTTAATTTCTTGATTTTTCTCAGCTTGAATTTTTGTTCCTGCTGCTTTGCTTACTGTAGAAGTACATGCAGTAGAAAATATACATATACTTCCAATCATCAATACACTTATTACACGACATATATTTTTTTTCATTTATAAATCCTCCTAATCATATTAATATCTTTTCATATGGCTATTTTATAGTTTTTATTTAAAAAAATCGTTACAAAAGAGTTACAATTTAAAACAGGAGCAAATCTTAATATAAGATTTACCCCTGCTTAACTTTTACTTTTTTCTATTCATTCTATCTGCTATTAATAATAAATAATTTGTTGCTTTTGATTTAAATTCATTCTGATCAACCATCTGCAAAGCTTTTTCAAAAGGAATAAATTGCATTTTATTTGGATCAATTTGTTCATTTTCATCTAAAGATACTTCTTTTCTGCTAGCAGCATTCACTTTCGCTAGAAAACAATATGTAGATTCATTTGTAAATCCTTCTGATGAATATATTTCCCCTACATAATCAAGTGAATATACTTCATGTATACCAGTTTCTTCTTTTAGTTCTCTTTTTGCAGCATCTTTTATATCCTCATTTTCTTTATCAAGAAGCCCTGCTGGAACAGTAAGTACTTCCTTTCCTAAAGCATCTCTAAATTCACTTACCAAAACAATTTCATTATTTTCTGTAATGGGAAGTACTGCTACAGCACCATTCTTTTTTACAATATCACGATGATAAATAGCCCCATCTTCTCTTTTAATTTTTTGTTGATGAACTTTAAAAATCTTCCCTTCAAATACAGTTTTATCCTCAAGTACAATTCTTTTCATCTTAACACCTCCTAATCTTTATTTTAAACTAATCAATTAAAAATTTCTCATAATTTTTTCGATTTTTCTTACCTATTCTTGCTTTAACTTAAATACTTAAATAACCCCCTAAAAAGCGATATAAAATCTACTTTTTAGGGGGTACTATCTACTTCATTATTTTACAGATATTGTTCGTGAATTCTACAGGATCAGGAAGTGGCAATCCTTCTATTAATAATGCTTGATTGTATAGTAAATCTGTATATAATTTAAATTTATCTTTATCTTTTTCGTAAATTTCTTTTAATGACCTAAATACATCATGATTTATATTTATTTCCAAAACTTTATCTGCTTTTATATTTTGGTTATTAGGCATAGCGTTTAGGATTTTCTCCATTTCAATGGTAATTTCTCCTTCATTTGATAGACATACTGGATGATGCTTTAACCTCTTTGACGCTCTGACATCTTTTACTTTGTCAGATAAAATATCTTTCATAGATTCAAATAATTCTTTATTGTCTTTTTCATCATTTTCATTTTCTCCTATTTCTATCCCTAAGTCGCTGCTAGATACAGATTTAAATTCTTTACCTTCATATGTCATCATCATTTTTATAGCAAACTCATCTACATCATCTGTAAAGTATAATATTTCATATCCTTTATCTAATACAAGCTCTGTTTGCGGCATTTTCTCAATTCTTTCATTAGATTCTCCAGCAGCATAATAAATATATTTTTGTTCTTTAGGCATTCTAGAAACGTATTCAGCTAAAGTAACCATTTTTTTCTCTTTAGATGAATAAAACATTAGTAAGTCTTTTAAGACATCTTTATTGCTTCCAAAATCACTATAAACACCATACTTTAATTGTCGTCCAAAAGATTCATAGAACTTTTCATACTTATCCCTTTCATTTTTTAGCATTTTTTCTAATTCACTCTTTATTTTTGTTTTTATGTTTTTGGCAATAAGCTTCAACTGTCTATCATGCTGCAATATCTCTCTAGATATGTTAAGAGATAAATCTTCTGAGTCTACGATACCTTTCACAAAACCAAAATAATCAGGCAATAAATCTGCACACTTATTCATAATCAAAACACCATTAGAATATAATTCTAATCCTTTTTCATATTCTTTTGTATAAAAATCAAATGGAATTTTTTCTGGAATGAATAAAATTGCATTATAACTTACTGCACCATCAACACTAATGTGTATATGTTTTATTGGTTTATCAAATCCATAGTGCTTTTCAAAATAAAAATTATCATAATCTTCTTTCTTAAGTTCATTTTTATTCTTTCTCCATATAGGAACCATACTATTTATAATCTGTTCCTCTATATATTCTTCGTATTCATTTTCACTTCCATCTTTAAGTCTTCTTTGAGTTATGTCCATTTTTATTGGGTATCTAATAAAATCAGAGTATTTCTTAATTATTGCCTTTAGTCTATATTCGTCTAAATACTGATCAAAATTTTCATCTTCTGTATTTTCTTTTATTTTAAGTATAATTTCTGTACCAACAGAATCTTTTTCACATGGTTCAATGGTATATCCATCTACCCCTTCAGATTCCCACTTATAAGCTTCATCACTACCAAAAGCTTTACTAATAACCGTAACCTTATCAGCTACTAAAAATGTAGAATAAAATCCAACTCCAAACTGACCAATGATATCATATCCATCTTTTAATTCATTTTCCTTTTTAAATTGTAAAGATCCACTTTTTGCAATAACTCCAAGATTTTCATCAAGTTCTTCTTTTGTCATTCCAATACCAGTATCACAAATTTTCAATACTCTATTTTCCTTATCAGGAATTACTTTAATATAGTAGTTGTCTTTTTCAAAAGTCAAAGAATCATCTACTAATGTTTTATAATATATTTTATCAATTGCATCACTTGCATTAGAAATAAGTTCTCTTAAAAAAATTTCCCTATGAGTATAAACTGAGTTAATCACAATATCTAATAATCTTTTAGACTCTGCCTTAAACTGTTTTGTTTCCAATTTAAATCTCTCCTTTCCCAATAAAATGTAAAAGTTATTTCCTAAAAAATATTTTTTTACACTTTAATATTAGCACTCTTTATCATTGAGTGCTAATAATCAATTTTTATATATCATATTTTAAAGATTATGTCAATATGTGGATTGAAACACCTTCTCTAACCATAAAACATATGATATTGTAAAACCTATGAAAGGAATGAACAATATGTATAATGTTTATAGACCATATCCATATCCTTATTGGGTTAACACACCAATATATAACCCATACTTGTGGAAACAGTTTATTAAATTAAAGGATTATGGTCCTAAACCCTTTGTAGTTAATATCGATGAGGCTACTAAGCAAAACAATTATTTTCGTATCGCTTTATGGACAGGAAAACATTTACAACTTACATTAATGAGCATTGATGTTGGAGAAGACATAGGTTTAGAAGTTCATCCAAACCTTGATCAATTTATACGTATCGAAGAAGGTCAAGGTCTTGTTAAAATGGGTGATAGAAAAGATCAGTTAAATTTCCAAGCAAAAGTCTATGATGGTTATGCGTTTATCATACCTGCTGGTAAATGGCATAATCTAATTAATACAGGTTATAAACCGATTAAATTATACTCTATTTATGCACCACCTCAACATCCATACGGTACAATACATGAAACTAAAGCAGATGCAGAAGCTGCTGAAGAGAACAAAAACTAATAATGCTTAGTGCTACAAACACTAAGCATTATTTTATTTAAGTTTTAAATCTAAATAATTTTTATTCATATTCTTTTATTTAATTTTTTCTACTTTCATAACTCTCATGGCATTTATAACAGCAAGAACAGTTACACCAACATCAGCAAATACAGCTTCCCAGAGTGTAGCGATTCCAAAAGCTCCCAAAGTCAAAACTATTGCTTTCACTCCCAATGCAAAAATTATATTTTGCCATACTATCTTTCTTGTTCTTTTAGCTATCCTTATACCGCTTACAAGCTTTGATGGCTCATCAGTCATGATAACGACATCAGCAGCCTCAATTGCTGCATCTGAGCCTAATCCACCCATAGCTACACCAACATCTGCCCTTGCTAGTACTGGAGCATCGTTTATACCGTCTCCAACAAAAATTAACTTTCCTTTCGGAGATTTTTCTTTATCTAACACCTCTAATTTCTCAACTTTTTGATGTGGAAGTAATTCTGCATGTACTTGATCCAATCCTAGTTGTTTTCCTACATTATTTCCTACAACCTTATTATCACCAGTAAGCATAACAGTTTTTCTTACTCCAATATTTTTAAGTTCCTTTATAGCCTGTGCTGAATCTTCTTTTATTTCATCTGATATCACAATATATCCGCTATATTTTTTATTTATTGCAACATGAACAACAGTTCCAAATGTCTCTACATTTTGACACTCTATATTTTCCTTATTCATTAGCTTTTTATTCCCTGCTAGTACCTCATTTCCTTTTACCTTAACCTTTATTCCATGTCCTGATATTTCTTCATAATCAGCTATTTCATTTTGGTTTACTTCTTTACCATATTCCTTTAATATTGATAATGCAATCGGATGGTTTGAAAAGCTCTCTGCATATGCTGTGTATTCTAAAAGCTCTCCTTTATCCACATCACCTTCAGCTACAATCTCTGTAACCTTGAATACACCCTTAGTCAATGTACCCGTCTTATCGAAAACTACTATATCTACATTATTTAAAGCTTCTAGATAATTACTTCCCTTCACCAATACACCACTCTTTGATGCTCCCCCAATTCCTCCAAAGAATCCAAGGGGTATTGATACTACCAATGCACAAGGACAGGATATTACAAGGAATACCAATGCTCTATATATCCATTGTGAGAAACTTGCTCCTTCAATTATTAGTGGAGGAATTATTGCAAATGCCAAAGCCATAAATACTATAATAGGTGTATAATATCTTGCAAACTTTGTTATAAAGTTTTCAGTTGGAGCCTTTTTACTACTTGCATTCTGCACAAGATCTAGTATTTTAGATACTGTAGATTCTTTAAATTTTTTTGTAACTTCTACTGTTAATAATCCATTAGTATTAATAAATCCACCTAAAACCTCATCTCCTATATCAACTTTTCTTGGAACAGACTCTCCAGTTAATGCCGAAGTATCAACCATTGATTTTCCTTCTATGACTTTTCCATCTAATGGAACTTTTTCTCCTGGTTTTACTACAATAATACTTCCAATTTCTACTTCATCTGGGGAAACTCTCTGTATTTTTTCTCCAATTTTAAGATTTGCAAAGTCAGGTCGTATATCCATAAGTGAAGCAATTGATTTTCTAGAATGATCTACTGCCTTACCTTGGAGATATTCTCCAACTTGGAAGAACAACATAACTGCTACACCCTCTGGTGCTTCATTAATTCCAAATGCACCAATCGTTGCTATAACTACCAAAAAGTTTTCATCAAAAACCTGTCCTCTTATTATATTTTTACCTGCCTTTAAAAGAACTTCTCTACCAGCCAGCAAATAACTTATTGCATATAAAATAATTTCTATGCTATTTGATAACTTAGACAACATAGCTATTCCAAATAATACGGCTGAAATAATCAACCTTGTGGATTGTTTATTGTACCATCTTTCTCTTATATCCTGTTCTTTAATATTTGAATCTTTTTTATTCTCTTCCAACACATCTACATCTGGCTCTAGCTTTTTTACTATTGTTGTTACTTCATCTAAAATTCTATCTAGAATTTTTCTATCAGATACTTCTATAATTAATTTGCTTGAAGCAAAATCTATAAAAGCCTTATCCACACCTTTAATGTCATTAACTTTATTCTCGATCTTTTTAGCACAATTAGCACATCCTAATCCTTCAAGAATATATACTTTTTTTATCTTACTATTATTAAATACTCTTTCTTTAACAATTACATGTGGTTCAAGTTTATTCACTATACTTTTAGCTTCAGAAACAATTTTGTCTATATATGCTTCATTTGCTTCAATCAAAAGAATTTGAGTTGCAAAATTTACTGTTGCTTTATTTACACCGTTAAGCTCATTTATCTTAGACTCAATCTTCATTGCACAATTAGCACAATCCAAACCTTCTAAAATAAATTCTTTACGATTTAATTGGTTCATTTTTATACCTCCTTTTTACTCATTTACATCTTTACAATTTTGGCTTACATGTATAAATCCTTCTACTAAAATATGTTGTGTTACCTGACTCCCAATTATATGAATGATTATTCATATATCAAACCATAAATTGCCAACCTTTTTAATACAAATACTCAAAGCAAACAAACTCAAAAACATACTTTATTTTGTTATCTAGATTGAACACCTTAATGCTTAAAAAAACTGTGATATTACTTCTATATGATTTGCTCTTACATCTGAGTTTAGTAGTGGTATTTTAATAATTTCTTTATCTTTAAAGGTTTTTAATATCTCTTGTAAATACTTATCTTCCAATTCTTTTCTAGCTCTCCAAAAATCATCACTTATACTATCCGGAAGAATTTTGTTTACAACCAGATCGTTAACTGGAATCTTGTACTTTTCTAAAACATTCACTGCTTTTTTAGTTTCTTCAATAGGAAGCCTTTCTGCATTTAAAACAAATACAAAACTAATCATATTTCTATCTATTAATATTTCTCTTGCCTTTTCTAATTTCTTCTTTCTATTACTTAATATTTCAATTACAGGATCTTTCATAATTTCATCTTTATCTTTTCTATTTGACATCTCTAGAAGTTTCAACGCCTTTTGTCTCTTTTCAATCAGCCTATCAAGCCATCCCCCTAATAATTCTGGAAGAGATAAAAGTCTTAATGTATGTCCTGTAGGAGCTGTATCAAATACAACCTTATCAAATTCATTTCCATATTCATTAATTATTTCAACAAGTTTATCAAAAATTGCTGATTCTTCAGATCCAGGCGAAACTGAGGCAGCATCAAGTTGTTTTTCTATCTCAGATATAATTACTGGACTAACTGTTTTTTTCATATTAGTTTTGATCCGATTAATATATTTAATACTCTCTTTTTCTGGGTCTATTTCTAAAGCATACAAATTTTCTTTTAATTTTTTTATTTCCGAGCCAATAGTAGTCTCAAAAATATCACATAAAGAATGGGCAGGATCTGTAGAAACTACTAACGTTTTCATACCTTTCTTTGCACAATTATATCCATAAGCTGCTGATGAAGTGGTCTTTCCTACCCCGCCTTTTCCTCCAAAGAATACAAATTTATTCATTACTTAGTTCCCCCTTATTAATATTTAGCAACAGAAATCTCCCCATCTATCATTCACAACACTTTTTCTATTTAAAATTCTTCTCTCCCAACCTTCTAAATCATCAGCAATGTATGGGAGAATTTCTAGTGTATAATATGAGATTGGTATGGGAAGTCCTAATAAATCTCCATAACATAGAAGCATAAAATTATCCAACTCATCCATAGCTTCTTTTCTAATAAGTACTTTAGACTTATCTTCTATATCAAAAGCAGCTTTTAAAAAAAGTTTAATATTTTCTTTCACTTTGTTTATATTTTCTTTATTCATAATCCTCCTCCTTTAATTTAAAATATACTACTTATGATTTATATGATTAAATCCTTGTTCAAAAATATTTTCTATATGATCATCATCTAAGGAATAATATACTATTTTTCCTTCCTTTCTGTATTTAACAAGTCCTGCTGACTTTAAAACCCTCAATTGGTGAGATATAGCCGACTGTGTCATACCTAATAAAGCTGCTATATCACATACACACATTTCCGCTTGAAACAATGCACAAAGTATTTTAATTCTTGTTGTATCTCCAAAAACCTTAAATAATTCTGCCAAATCATAAAGTTTTTCTTCCTGAGGCATGTTAGACTTCACCTTTCTTACGATATCTTCATGAATGATATTACAGTTGCAAAATTCTACTAAAGTTTTGTTATTAACCATGATTTCAACTCCTTATATATGAATGATTGTTCATATGTTGATTCTTTTTTAAGTATATACCTTTTTTTACTAACTTTCAACTTGTTAGAAAAAATAATTTCAAAAAATATAAGGTAGTTGCAAAATATAGATTGCAACTACCTATATCAAATCAATTATATTTAATCTACAATAAGGGCTCGTCACTACAAAATAAGGCAATATTATCATATTTAATATTTGAATTTAGAAATCATACCTGATAAATTTTTACTTGATTCACCCAAGCTTTTAGCATTGATAGAAACATCATTTATACTAGCTTGAAATTCATCTGCAAATGCTGCAACCTCTTCTGTTGATGCTGCTGTTTCTTGAGATATACTTGCAACATTTTTGAATAGCTGTAAGTATATCATTTTTCTTATCATAAACATTAGTAATTTTAATATTCACTTTATCAATTTTTTCAATTATACCATCTAATGATACAACTACATTGTTAAAATCATCTTTGGATTTTTTAACTGATTTTGATTGGCTTTCAGAAATATTTAAAACATTATCCATCAACTCTCTTGTATATGTTACTTGTTTCTGTATTTCTCCAACAATAGCTGCTATTTCAACTGTAGATTCATTAGATTCTTCTGCTAGTTTTCCAACTTCATCCGCTACAACAGCAAAACCACGTCCATACTCTCCTGCTCTCGCTGCTTCAATTGAAGCATTTAGTGCCAATAAATTAATTTGATTTGAAATTCCATTAATAACTTCCGTAATTTCAGAAATTCGTTGCGCTTTATCATATAATTCTCTTATTGCATCATTTATCTCATTTGAAGCTTTAATATTATCACTATTGCTTTTTTGTAAATCATTCATACTATCTTTACTAATTAAAGTAATATTTTTTATTTCTATAGAACCTTCTTTCATTATATTTGATATTTCATTAATCTCATGAATTTCTTCACCTAATTCAGTTAATTTCTCCGCTATCGTTATAACATCATTAGCTTGATCTGTTGCTCCTTCTGCAATTTCAGAAGTAATAACAGATAATTTTTCTGATGAAACATTAACCTCTCCTGCAATTGCCTCCAATGAATCACAAATCGACTCTAAATTTTCACTAGATGCTGATATTTCTACTATCATATCTCTAATTTTATTTACAAATCTATTAAAACTATCTGAAAGTCTACCTATCTCATCTTTCGAATCAACTTTCAATACATGAGTTAAATCTCCTTCTCCTGAGGCTATATCCTCTAATTTCCTAGCAATATTAGTTATCGGTTTTATTTGATGTCCAATAACTAAAGTCAAAACTATCATAAACATTATTAAAATTGGCATAGAAACCATAATAATACTCTTAAGTACACCAATTACATGTTTTTTTATGATTCTATCTCTAAAAACGGTTGCTGAAACTACCCATCCATAAGGATTATCATCAGAAAATACAGTAAGCTTCCATTCTCCATTTTTAGGTGATATGTACTTGATCATTCCATTTTTTTCTGTAAATATTTTTTTAAAACTTTCTTTTTTGTCAATTAAATTCTGTCCTTCTAAAGCTGGATGAACAATATTATTACCATTTCTATCTAATATGAAAATGAATCCGTCTCCAGCCAAATCTATCAAAAGATTTTTTGGAAATTCTTCATCATTATAAATGCTATTTCTCAATATATCTCTTACTTCTATTTCAGAATATCCTAATTTATTATATTGCTTTATTGTTGCAGACATTATCTTTAATTGATCTCTCAATCTTTCAACAACCATTTCCTCTGTACTTTTGTATGTATTAACATACACAATATACCCTATTAATGAAATAACTATAAAAACCAAGACCAATACAAGAATCAATATTTTGTACTTTAATTTCATATTTGATATCCCCGTCAACATCGTTATTTACACTCTCCTATCTTAAATTGTAATCTTTTTATAACACAATAACATTTTACCAAATAATAGTAAAAATTGATATACTTAACTCGTTGTAATGTTTTTATATTATTCAAAAAACAGACTGACTTTTCAATCATCCATTTTAAAATAAAGCCTTTTATAAGGTTGTTAATTACATTCTAAAACCAATAAATAATGAAGAACTTATTGATACAGCTAAAAATAATATTATCAAATACCAAAATCAACATAAAAATAGTGAACTTCTAGATTTATTACAAAAAAAGAACGCTATCAACAAATAAACAATTATTTTATTTCTTATTTTAATAATAATTTAAATTTAAATGATTTACTTAAGTTATTAATAGAAAATCATATTGACTTAAATTATAAATATATCTATAAAATAAAAATGACTATATTAAGAAATAAATTTATTAAAAAAATTCATACAAATCTCTATATAAATATTCAGAGATTTGTATGAATTATTATTTTATGCTGCTACTTCTTCTGTTACTGCTGCTAAACTTTCTGAATCGCCACTTACTTCATTCGATTTATCTTTTATTTCTGCTATCATATTTCTTATTGATTTTAACATTTCATTAAAGGCTTCTGTCATTTGTCCTATTTCATCACTTCTCTTTATATCGATGTTTACCGTTAAATCACCTTTCGATGCTTTTTGTATTGCATTTTGAACTTTACTTAACGGTCTGGAAATATTTACTGCTATTATTGATGAAATAATCAGCGCAAAAATTATTCCCACTATAATCCCATAAATACTAAAATACATTATTATATTTGTATCTCTCAACAATTCATCTTCTTCTAAAGCGACTACTATTTTCCATCCTGTAACATTATTTGTTTCAAATACTACAAATTTATTTTCTCCATTATACATCTACTCTATAAATCCATTATTTTTTGAGCTTATTTCATCCCAAATTCCAATTTCTTTGATAGATTCACTACCTATATATTCTTTGTTTGGATGAGCTATCGTTACTCCACTTTTATCTACTGCATACACATAACAACTTTTTCCAACTGTTATGCCAGCTAGATTTTCGGCTAATGTTTTTAGGTTTATATCTACCTATTACTTTGTTTCCATCTAATACTGTTTTTGCAACTGTTATAACAACTTCCCCTGTGGATGCATCTTGATACGGCTCCGATAAAACTGTTTTTCCTTTGTTTTCTATTGCCTTTTTATACCACGGTCTTACTCTCGGATCATAATCTTCCGGCAATTCATCTTCCGGATAGCTATACATTTCTCCATCAGCTGTACCAAAATATGCAAACATTATATCCGTATCGCTCTCTGTTAAATCTTTTAGAATACTCATTGCCAGTTCATAGTTTCTATTGTCTTGTGTATTGTCATTTGAGCCTAAAAATAATTTCTTGAAATTCTCATTGCCTGATAATATTTCTGTAATATTTTCCTTGCCTATCAAAAATCTCTCTAATCCGCTGTTTATCTCTTTTGCTAATTGGCTAAATGTCTCCTGTAGCTTCATCTTTAGTACATTAAATGATTCTTTATAAGAAAAAAAACTAATAAACTTATAGGCACAATAATTGCAATTGTTATCATTATTAACAGTTTATTTCTCAGCTTATTTTTTTCTTTTGTTTCATTTTTTCTCTCCCTTCTTTTCCCCGGTATTATCAAAGATTTTTGCTTAAAACGCCTGCAAACTTAGTATTTACAAGGATTTAGGGTTCATCCGCCTTAATCCATCCCTTTCTACCTATTAGTTACCTAAATATTTGCATTAAAATCTTTGTCAAGGTCAGGCTGAAAGCCTGTTTATTTCAACCTTTACAAAGATTTTATAAGCAAATTATTCTTGTATCGTATATAGCTCTACTTGGATTTGCTCCAAATTCCCTAAAACATTTATCTATCGCTTTATAAACCTCTTAAGGTTTTGGAAATGAAGTTGCCGCATTATCTAAATATATCATTTTATCACTTCATTTAAAAAAATTGTTCCTTCCATTATTATAACAGCTTCTCCTCCTACTTTGATAGTCATTTCATTACCGTTTCTTAGTATTTTTACATGTATTTGACTTGGTCTATTTATAAAATGTCCTTGTTCACATATCAAGTCAATATTTTTATCAAAATCTACTATTTTATTTTCTATTAAATATGCAGCCATAGCTCCATTAGACGTACCTGTTGCTGCTTCTTCATTTATCCCATAAGCAGGAGCAAAGTTTCTACATAATACTATATTTTTATTTATATCCTTTAAAGTAAATGCATGGACTCCTATAACTTTTTTATTTTTGCTATATTTACTCAACAATGAAAAATTTGGTTTAATTCTTTCAAGCACTTCAATGTTTTTTACTGGAAGCATGATATCAGGTAAACCTGTAGAGTAAGCCATTGGCACTCCTCTAAATTTATCAATACCTATATCTTCTTTATTAATATCCATTATCTTAGCAAGTTCATCTATTTCTTCTACTGTAAAAAGATATTTCGGTTTTGCTTGAGTCATCATAACTTTACTGACAGTTCCTTTATTAAAAATAATCTCAACAGGAAGAACTCCAGCCAATGTCTTTTGTTTAACTGTAACTACTTTTTCTTTAGAATTAATCAAACCTAATTTTGCCATTAAGTAGAAAGCTCCAATAGTAGCATGGCCACATAAGTCCACTTCTTCTGTAGGTGTAAAAAATCTAACCTCGTAATCATATCCATCACTATATGATTTTGAAATAAAAGCTGTTTCAGAAAGAGCCATCTCATTTGCTATTTTTTGCATTTGTTCATCACTTAACTCTTCTGCATCAAATACAACAGCTGCTGGATTCCCTCCAAAAGCCTTGTTTGTAAAAGCATCTACTTGATATATCTTTATCTTTTTCTTCATCAAACCACCTCTTTATAACCAACAGTATTGTCAAAGATTTTTGCTTAAAATTCCTGTAAATTTAGTATTTACAAGGATTTATGGTTCCCCCCCCTTAATCCATCCCTTTCTGCCTGTTAGTTAGCTAAATATTTGCATTAAAATTTTTGTCAAGGTTAGGCTGAAAACCTGTTTATTTCAACTTTTACAAAGATCTTATAAGTAAATTATAATTCTTTTTTTACAGGCAGAAATCATAAATTTCCAGAATATTTTTTATACTCCTCTTGACAGTACCCTATTTTATTTTGAAAAAGCTGCATATTGCATAAAAAAATTAAATAAATGTGATAAAAAGTAAATATTATCTATACTTTTTATCGCATTTATTCGATATATAGAAATATAAAAACTATTATAATTCTTGTACTGTAACTCCTTCAGGTATAGTAAACAGCGATTCATCAAATGGACCTTTCTTGAGATTTTTTATTTCTTGTGACATTACAATATTTTCCTCTACTTCTTGCTCCATCTTGATGATCAGTCCGTATTCTTTGGATATCCACATTCTTGTTACAGAATTTACCCCTGGAACCTTCTTTTCAAAATAATATACATCTTGTCCATTATATGTTAACTCTTCAAAATCCCCATTTACTTTCAATTCTTTTAAAGATTTCCTATCTAATGTTAATTCTTCTATAGTACATAACCACATATTATCCATACCATCTTGTCGAATCGTTTTCGTTGCCATATTTTCATCAGGTAAATACTGATAAAAAGCATTGTTTTTTTCTGAATTAATCATAACTATCGTCTTTTTAGTCACAGAATCTAATACTTCCATTCTATAACTTCCGTTTTGCTTCCAATATTTTATAAATGTTGTGTTCCCTCCTACTCCGCTTATTAATTCAAACGAAAAGTTATCCTGGAAATTAATTTGAATTTCTTCTTCATTTTGTGCTGCAGTAGAATTATCATTATTTTCAACAGTTTCTATTTCTACAGGCTTATTAGTTTCATCTTGAAAACTGCTGTTTTGTGCTTCATCTTTTGAACTACAACCTACTGCCGACAAAGCAATCACAGCTACTAAAAGAAACAATGTAAAATATTTTTTCACAAACATCCCTCCACATTTTAAAATTAATCAAATTACATAATACTAAACACTGTCTTAAATTTTTCAAAGCTGCGTCATATCCATTATTCAAATTTGTTGAATTAGCATTATGTAATTTCTTTTATTATACACTTATTATTATAAAAAAACATTAAAAAGATAGAATTTTCTAAAAAGTTTTTTTGCTTTTTATGACTTAAAAATACAATAAATCTTATTAAAAATATTCTAAATCAACACTCTACAATATCTCCCTAACCACAACCCCTATCTTCAAAACAAACTCCACTTCAACCAAAGATACAACTCTTATCTTTTCTACTAACACCCTAAATAATTTTTCATCAAAGCTATTTATAGGTTCATGCTCATTAAGTATTCTCTCTATCTCTCTAACTCTAGAATAATTATTTTTACACTCCATTTCATTTTTTGTATATACCAGTCGCTGACTTCTTATATTCTCCATCTCCAAAACCAGCCTGTTGTATTCTTCATCATAAATATTAAATCAATAGCTTTTATTTCTTCATCATCTTTATTTTCACTTAGAACCTTTTCTATATTGCCTATCATTTTCTTTATAAGGCCATCACTATCCTTTATTACTTTATTAGCCGCTCTAACAAATGCTATCTTTAGATTTTTTCTTCATCTACTGCTTTCATACTACAGCTTTTGGGACCATTTTCATCTCTTGTTCTGCAGTTCCAAACATACTTCTTATATTTATTAGTAGGTCCCCACCTTTTTCTTCTATATACTGCACCGCAGCTACCACAAAATATTTTCCCTGAAAATGGATACTTACTGCTGTGTTTGAACCCTCTTTCTTTATCACCAAAACCTCTAAGCTCTGAACGCCTTTTCATCTCTTTTTGAACAGCTTCAAACATTTCTTTGCTTATTATTGCCGGGTGGCTGTTTTCTACATAATATTGAGGTGCTTGTCCTTCATTTTTAACTCTTTTATGGGTTAAAAAGTCTACTGTTATTGTCAGAGCATCACCTTTGTATTTTTCATTTTTAAGCATTTTAGTTATAACTGTTGGATGCCATTTTCGCTTTCCAGTGACAGTTAGTATGCCATCTTTTGTAAGACCTGCTGCAATTTTATCTGCACTTTTACCTTCAAGATATTCTTTAAAATACGTCTTACAATTCCCCACCTGCTGTTTTCACTGATTGAGCAGCTTTCATCCTGGGCCAATGAACTCAAAATAGTTAAAAGTACTTCTCCCTTTGAATCCATTGTATCTATATTTTCTTTTTCAAAATAAACTCCTATACCTTTTTCCTTAAGCATCCTTACATATTTAAGACAGTCCAGTGTATTTCTTGCAAATCTGCTGATGGATTTGGTAATAATCATATCAAACTGGCCTGCCATTGCATCTTCAATCATTCTGTTAAACTCAGCTCTACATGACAAGGAACCATCCCTTGTCACTTCGATTCAATGAGTATAATGTCTTTTTACTGAGGTTGCATATCATATTCATCCGCAACAAAATCTTTTAAATTCAAAAGTTGTTTTTTCCCTATATTCTTTTTTATAGTTTTAATTTTGCCATCTTCTAATTTCTCGCCTATATAATCACCTGTAATTAGATTATAGTCATCTTCAAGGCAATCCATTGAATCACCAATAGATTCGTATGAACCTTCTGTAAATCCAATTAAATACCAGCCATTATCTTGATACCGAAATCTAAAATACCTATGCCATCTACTGGAACCACCCATAAACTTTATCAAGACAGAACCTCTATCTATAGCTATATCTTCAAAAGGATCTCCAAAACTTCCTCCTTCATTTGCAAGAAGAATAGCTTTTTCTGCCCTTATTGATAGTGTATAAGTATTATCTTTATTCCCAAAAACTATTAGTAAGTTTCTTGGAGATGCATATTCAGATTGATTATTTTGCTCAATTACAAAGGCTTTATCCATTATCCCATCTTTATTTAAATCTCCTTCTGCTATAGCTAATTCATCATATTTTTTTAAGACTTCCCACCCTTTAGGTATAAACGACGATATATCTTGAAGATCATTATCCATTTTGTTTTTGGTTCCACTTTCCGGCTCAATACTAATGTCGTTACTTAAATCCGTCTCTTGTTTCTCTTTAGTTAAATCTTTATCTGTAGTTAAAACTGATTTTTCAAATTGCGGTATATGCATTTCATTCTTATTCATACATTCAACCGCCAAAAATACACTAAATAATACTACTATTAATAATACAAACTTTTTCATATAATAATCACCCTTCTAAATTTATTATATAAGGAGAGGTCATTGCAAACTGAAAACAAACAAGCTTTCTTTACTGGCGTATTTTGTCCAACTAACAAATTCCCAAACTCCTAACAAATAAAATAAGATTTTCATAAGTGTTAACAATTTATAATACCGTCATGTCCTATATTATACATCTACTTTTTAATTTCTGTCCACCATGACAAGGAACCGTCCCTTGTCACTTTAGAAATGGAAAAAAATTATTTCAGATTATTTTATCTGAGTTATATACTAAGGATTTTTGAATGGAATATGAATAAAACAATTGAAGGCCCTGCTGATTTAATAATTGAAATAAAAAATTGGGAATACTCTAAATGGTATATCCAGCTTAAAACGTCTGTTAACAAAGATATGCTTTATAATATTTACGGTTCAGTAGCTTTAAACGAATGGACTTCAGATATAAAATTTTCCATAGCTGTTAGTAGTGAAATTGAATTTGAAACCTTTATTAAAAAACCACCTAAATCTTTAAAAGTTAATTTTTATGTTATGTTAGTTAACTTAGATTCTGGGAAAATCTTAAAAGAAGAAAAGCTATGCCAATACTAAACTGACATAGCTTTTTTATCATTTTGCTTTCTCATCTAATTTTTCTAATTCACTTTCTAAAACCACCTTAAATATATTCTCAAAATGGACATATAAATTATATTTAAATTTAGATAAAAGATTACAATATACTCCTAAAAAATATGCAGTATCTGTCCAATAGTTTCTTTTATTAATTTCATATTTATCTATATCTTTTAATGGTTTAACATAAACAGTTGGTTCGTTGTAAATATCGTTAATATTTGTTTCATGATTATTTTGAATAATATCCCTATCATATATTTTATACGATGCCATTACAGCTTTAGATATGGCATTTGCTATTATTCTTTTAGTTATTTTAGATACATCTAATCTTTTATCAAATTCATATGTTTCTTCTAAATAATTCAATAATAGAGCTTCTAATATAGTTTGAACTGCATTTGCATTTGTATCCTTCATCACTAAGCTATTAATATTTTTTATTATTTTTGCTACTTTATCTTCAACATAATGTCCATTTGTGCTGATATCTCTTACTAAAGCTCTAACATACCATATATAAAATTCATTATAAATAGTTCTAAAATCTTTAGAAAACAAATCTAATATTTCATCTAATTCTTTTTCCCAATTTATTCTATCTACACAGAATCTAACTAATTTCAAAGCTTTGTCTGCTATTAAAGATATTATTGATTCTAAATTATTCTTATTGATAGCTTTTTTAATAGCTAATCTTGCTTCATTATAAGATACCTTGTTCTCACTTTCTAAAATATTTGAAATAACATTATACCAATTATCAATAATAATTATATCTTCTATATCTGATACATCAATTTCTTCATTGCTTTTATTTTTACATAATATTTTGTGCAATTCAGCATCATAATTTCCTTCTCTTGTTTTTGTTATTTTTGAAAGATACGCATTATCAAATGCTTCAATAAACTTCTTAGCAATAGCATTTTTATCTAATTTATAATCTTGACTACTATCATCTTCATCTATTCTCTCTAACTTAGAAACTAAATTATTATGTGTTGTAACTACTTGATCTTTTAACTCTTCAATGAAACCATCATAATCATTCTCAATATATTTTTCATAGGAACTAGCCTTATCAAGTTTAGTAATTACTATTATATTCTGTTTTGGTTCTGAAATAATGATGTTTTTCATTTCTTCAATATATCTGTCATCTATTAATTCTCCACCTGTACCTACAGGAATAAGTAAAATTTTATTTTTAACTTCAAAATCAGTTGCTATTCCAACTTGTTCTGCAGGATTATGGCCCTGAGAATCCCTAAATATTATACCTTTCTTAAATTTTTCTGGTAATACCTCTTTAGCTTTGTCATCACATCTTAGGACCAATATTGCTTGTTCAAATAATATTCTATATGAAACAATATTTTTAAATCTATCATCTTTTCCTTTTAGTTTATTAAATTCCTTAGTAGGTATAATTGTCTTTTCCAAAATATATTTTCCATCAAGCCTAATTTCATGTCTGTAACCATAAAAATCTGATATTTTAAGTTCTTCTCCTATAATACTATCAATTAATTCAATTAAATTTGTATTCTCTATATTTTCATTTATATACTTTTGTATATTTACGTCTTCTAGAAAATTTTGCTGAAGTTCTTTTGCTACTTTTTGGAATTTCTTTATCAATTCTTCAGTTCTAAATAAATTATATACTCCTTGAAATATATCACTATCAATTTTAATTTCCTTTTTATGCTTTTTTAATCCTTCTTTATTTTTTCCTTCTGTTATATTTTTTCTGGTATCAAATTCATAATCTGTATCTATATTTAAAGCTACTAAAATTAAATCTCTAATTATATCTCTTTTACTTCTAGCTTTTAAAAATAATCTACTTTTTGTATTTTCTAGTATAACAACATCTGTTTGTATTATAGTACTATTCCCTGTTCGTGTAATAGTTTTTTCCAATAGTTCTTTGCCTTCATCGTCTACAAATTGTTGGCAAAAAGTTGTTTTTCCTGCCCCAGTTGTTCCTACTAAATCAATAATTGTTGGCTCCAGCACTTTTAATTCTTTTTTATAAAAAGCTATTATATCGCTATCATCATAAAACCTTGATAAAGCTTCAATCGTTCTTGGAAATTTATTTTTTAGACTATGCTTATTCAATTTATATGTATATTTATTTAGCTCTGAATCTGCCCATTCAGTATTAACTCCATACTCTAAATGTTTTCTTAGATATTGATTCAATTCACAGAATTCTTTTAAGTATTCTTCTGACTTTACTTCACTTTCTTTTAAATAAAATTCTTTATGTAGCTTTGTAAAGTATACCCTTTTGTGCTTATCCCATACAATACTATTTTCATTTATTAAAGAAATAACCTCTGGACTTAAATCTTCATATCTTATCAAAATTTATCCCCCTTTGTGCTTTGCTGACAAAATATTCATATTTATATATTATCATATCTTTGACAATTTTCACATGATTCTGTTAGTGAAATTTTTTATTAAAAACTTCAAATTTAAAAACCATATACCTGTCTAAACAAGTATATGATCCATTACTTCTTTACCATGACCCTCTTAATTTTTCCAACCACCCCATACATCCCTATTCCTATAAATGCTCCAAAACTATAAATAAGCACATCAGTAATCTATGCACCCCTGCCGGTTAAAAGAAATTGGTGAATTTCATAACTTATATAAACGAAAGAACAGTAACAGTCTTCTTGGTCTACATATATTTTTAACTACTGCACTGATTTAGAAAACTGTACATATGCTAATCCTGGTAATGCTAAATTCTGTGAAATGTGTGATAGGCCTATTTATTGTTCTCAGAGGAAGTTTTTTGAAGGTGTTGATAAGATAGATGAGTTTAGGGTTGTTGCTGAAAGTTTATAAAAATTAAATATCTATTAGAATCAAATATTACATAATTAATCTTAAATTTATTGTTAAACATAAAGAAAACCTTTAAAAAAGTCTACATTTTAGCTAGATTTATTAAGAATACCTAAAAACAAGTAATTACTTATCAATTAATAAAAATTGGCTCAAATGTAATAATGGTGCGGAATTACAACTAATCCCACCCAAACTATTAACAAAGAGCCTTTTTCTACTATGTCTTTTTATAAATTAAGTATTTTGTTGTAAAAATTTTTGTGATTACTTTGAACAATTAAATTCTAAGGTTTTATGTTTTATTTTATCTCTTACCCTACATTAATTCTAGCATTAAGTTCATCAATTTTTTTTATAATTTTTTTTATTGTATCTAATTTATTTTCAAATAAACTAACCACATTTCCATACTTGTTAAATGGATGCTCATTAAGTATAGTTTTATCTATGCTACCATTGCTAATTATATGGTTTACAATAAGCTTAACAAACTCCATTTGATTAGAGTTGAGAGTTTCATCTGTTAAAAACTCTGAAAAAGCTTCATTAGCAGCTTTTGGATCAAGACCAACTATTTTCGATGCTAATTTTAGTAATGATTCATCTCCATATTCTCTTTCATAATCTTCTTTTGTTCCTAATTTTTCCCATAATACTTTTTCAAGATGCTTAATATCCTCTGTTGTAATAGGCTTGTTGTTTCTAATTTTATAAACTACTAAATCATCTTGGTGTTCTTTAAGATAATGGTTTACTTTTTTTCGATAACTTTTTAAGTCGTTAACTGTAAATTCTCCTGGATTTACATGAATCTGTAAAACCTCATCTGTAAAATTTGTATAATAAATCTCACTAAAATTCTTATCAAGAAACTTAATTAAATCTCTAAATGCCTTTCTAACAACTTCATAATCAAAAATATCAGCTTCTTCCCAAAATTCATTTGTCTGTACCCTTAAAATTAGCTCTTCCTGACTTTTAACTATTGCTATACTACCTTTATTTGATAGTTCCTCAGCTGTATCTACTACCTTCATTTTAGGCTTTGAAGCAACAAAACCTTTTAAATGTGCATATTCAATAGTTAGCATCAAGTAATCAAATCTCTTAGCTAATTCATCATCATCAATTGGATTTATTAGTGGAGCAATATGTTCTTCTAATTCACGGGCTTCTATATCAGATATATTATTCCAAGCAGTCTTTTGATTATACTTATGTATGTACTGGATTTTCATTCTACTTGTAAACTTTGATTCATCAATTTGCACAATACTTTTTACTAGTTCATCAATCAATTCTTCTCTATAAGCAATATATTCATCCTTCTGATACTCAAGTCGCTGTAATTCTTTAATTATATCTACTTTGATGTTAAATAATTTCTCTGTTAATGATTTTGTAATCTTTGTCTCTTTCCCTCTTTTGTTTTCTCTAAAATATTCAAAATTAGAGCAATAATCAAACATCCTAAATCCATCTTTATGTAAGCCGGTACCAAATAGATTTTCACAAAGTCTTGTTCCTCTCCCTATCATCTGCCAGAACTTTGCCTTTGAACGAACTTTCTTAAAAAAGACTAAATTAACTATTTCAGGAATATCGATACCTGTATCTAACATATCTACCGATACTGCAATTTGAGGTAATTTATCCTTTGTTGAGAAATCATCAATAATAGTATCAACGTAGTTAATACCTGTATATATTGTCTTTGCAAATTCACCTTTATACTCTGGATATAAAGCATCAAATCTTTTTACAATGAAATCAGCATGTTTTTTGTTTTTAGCAAAGATAATAGTCTTACCTAGCTTGTCGCCACCTTCAACTTTGATACCTTTCTCCATTAATGTTTGAAGCACTGTATCTACTGTATTATTATTAAACAAAAATGTATTTAATGCTTCACTACTAATATCCTTTACATCATCATCGAAGGTTTCTTCAAACTGTTCCTTCTCTTCATCACTTAAATCATCATAATGAATACCTTCCTCCATAAATTTCAGCTTTGTTTCAATAGTATGGTATGGAACTAAGTATCCATCATTAACAGCTTCCTCTAATTCATATGCAAAGGTTGGTACATTGTTCTCAAGGTCAAATACCTCATAGGTATTCTTATCTATATCATCCTTTGGTGTTGCAGTTAGTCCTAGTAGGATAGCATCAAAAAAGTCAAAAATAGCTTGATATTTTTTATAAATACTTCTATGAGATTCATCTATGATAATTAAATCAAAATGTCCAGAACTAAAAAGTCTAGTACCATCTTTTCTCTTTGTTTCATCAATAGCATTCATCATAGTTGGATATGTTGAGAATACCATCCTACTTTCAGGATTATCTTTGTTATCGAGTAAATTGCATAACGATAATTCTGGTAGCAGATTTTTAAAGTTTTTCTTAGCTTGCTTTACTAAAGCTTTTCTATCTGCTAGAAAAAGAACATTTTTTACCCATCCTTTTCTGTAGAGTACATCTACTATTGAAATGGCTGTACGAGTCTTGCCTGAGCCAGTTGCCATAACAAGTAATGCTTTTCTATTCCCTTTTTCTAGTGTGTCACATACAGCTTGAATAGCCATTTTTTGATAAGGTCTATTTGTAATTTCATCTTTTATATACACAGATTTTAATGACTTTTTATTTGTTCGTTTATATATTAGCCATTCTAGTTCACTTTTTGTATAGATACCCGATACTTGACGTTCTGGATAGCTAGTATCATCCCATAAATAATACTCAAAACCGTTGGTATAGAATATTACAGGTCTAATGTTATGTTCCTTCTCTAAACAATCTGCATAAAGCTTTGCCTGTTGCTTCCCTACCCTAGGATTAACACTTGTTTTTTTAGCTTCAACAACAGCAAGGGGTTTGCCATCGTCTCCATAAAGAACATAATCAACGTAGCCTACACCTGAATCATTAGGCATATCCTGAACTTCAACCTCTTCACGACAATCAGTTCCAATAGTCCATCCTGCCAGTTCAAACTCTAAATCTATATACATCTTACGTGTTTTAAATTCACTTATTTCATCAACTTCAAAGTTACGTTGCTGCTCGTTTTCAATTCTCTTCGAAGTCATCTTCTTACGAAGTTCTTTATTTTCTTTAATAACTTCTTCAAGCTTCCTATCTTTGGAACTTAATCGCTCATAAAGGTCTTGTAATTCTTTTCGAGTCTTTTTTTCCTGTTCGCTATCTTGTAGAATACTTTCATCAAATTCAGCAGTATTTAATTCATCTGAGTAACAATAATCTATCCATGATATAAACTCAAATAGATTTTTTAAAGCAAGTACAGCTTGTTCTCTATTAATTGGAATATTAGTATGAACGGCTTTATTTCCTAACTGCTGAATGTATTTGAGCATAGGTAATAACTTTACATCTATGATACTCTTAAAGTTATAATCATGTATCAGAGTTGATAAATTGTCTTGATAGGGTACAGCTAATTCTTCATCATAACTATAAACCCATTTAACTGCTAATTCCAATGCTCTACGAGCTAATATAGCTGTAGTTGCAAAAGATACAACTAAACTCTTCTCAGCTTCTATACAAGCCCCTGAAAAGCTATCATATAACTTATGTTTCTTTAAAAAGCTAAAATTAGATTGCATGTTATCCCCCCCCAATGTTTAAGCGGTATCTTTATTCATTAAATAGTTCTCCTTTAAAAGCTCTTTGCACTAAGCAATTAAAGTTATTTTCCATTTCGATGAGTGATTGTTGCATGAGTTGTTTTTGTTCTTCGATTTTTTGCAGCATTTCTGCAAATTGATTTTGAAGTTCAATGGGCGGCAAAATTATCGGGAAATTTTGTAAATGTTCCTTATTTATCTGTCTTTTATCAATACCACCAACACATACACTTCTAATGTATTCTCTATATTCATTAGTTGTAAGAATAAATAAAACAAATTCATGAATAATATTCTTTTGTAGTCTTATCAGATAAACATGTCCATTTATATTAGCACTATCATCTTCTCCTAAAAACATAGCCGCTCTACCTAAACTACTATTTTCAGTATTTATTCTTCCAGTTTTAGTCATTAGAATATCTTTATACTTCAAACTACTTTTTGCCATTTTAGTATGAGTTTCATTATCTATATATGCCACATCATCAAGTAATAATCTATTTTTCCAAACATTTTGGCTTCTTAAAAAAACAATCCCATCCTCAACATAAACTTGCTTTCCACCTTTTGGGGTTGTTCCATTTATTATTTTTGTTGATATATCTTTTAGTTTTCTAACATCCCACCCTTTTGGATTTGTAACAGGGTCTCCAAACATATCATAAAATATACTTTGAATTAACTCATCAAGAAGTTCAATTTGCTTCTTTCTTAAATCTATAAGCTCCTGAGCTTTATCTAAAACTTCAACAATTTTCTTTTGGGTTTCGAGTGCTGGTAGAGGAATTAGTACGTTCTTTAAAAATACTGTACTTAAGTTTTTTTGTGCAATACCTTTTGAATTCTCAATACATAAATTCTCAAATTGGTCACTATTCAAGTAATAGTACAGAAACTTAAAGTCTACTGCTTTATTTTTAATTCTTAAGCAAGCCACTCGCTGATTAAGTGCAGCTGGTAACATAGATTTTCTTAGTATACCCACCCTACCGACGTTTCCAGTTAAAGACATCAGAATATCATTTTCAAACAACTCATATCTTTTTAAATCTTCCATATCTTTGTCACAATAATATTTCGGATCATTATCAACAATTACACCCTTTTTGAACATTTGTAATTCTAATGACTCTATAACCTCTAGTAGAGTATTTTTTGCTCTCAAAGGCATATCCATTCAAAACATCACATATCTTACCAAGCTTCTTAAATTCCATCCTACACCATCCTCTCAATGTCATTCAGCCCATCAAGAATCTGATGTTCTAACTCTTTTATTCTTTGAATAATAACCTTAGGTGCTTCATATTCCACTTCTTCATATTCAATCTCTTTATATCGGTTAATGGAAAGATCATAATCATTCTTCACAATTTCATCTTTACTGACAAAGAAAGACTTTTCAGTACGTTTTCTATCCTTTTCATTTTCTAGATTATGATAACGAATGATAATGTCAGGAATATCATTTTCATCCACGGGTTGACGTTTGTCATCTAATGAAAATCCATCAGCTTTCATATCATAGAACCAAACCTTATCCGTTCCACCTGCACCTGTCTTAGTAAATATCATTATAGCAGTTGAAACCCCAGCATAGGGTTTAAATACACCACTTGGCATAGATATGATTGCATGCAAGTGATGATTTTCAACAATCTCTTTTCTAATTGCTTTATGGGCTTTTGAACTACCGAATAATACCCCATCAGGTACTATAGTTGCACAACGTCCACCTTTCTTAAGGATACGTAACATTAGTGCAAGAAATAAAAGTTCAGTTTTCTTCGTCTTTGTTACTTTAAGTAGGTCAACTGAAACTGACTCATAGTCCAATGAACCTTTAAATGGTGGATTAGCTAATACAAGGGTATATTTCTCTTCATCCTTGTTTTGCTCTGACAATGAATCTCTATACATTATATTAGGTCTTTCTACACCATGAAGCATCATGTTCATTGCTCCAATACGAAGCATTGTTCTATCCATATCAAATCCATAGAACATAGTTTGGTTATAATGATTCTTAAGCTCTTGAACTGTAAATAGGTCTTCATTATTTCTTTGTAGATATTCACCTGCTGCAACTAAAAAACCTGCTGTACCCGCTGCAGGGTCTACGATAATATCTGTCGGTGTTGGTTTCATTAATTCAACCATCATTTTAATAATGTGTCTTGGTGTCCTAAATTGTCCATTGGTACCAGATGATGCAATTTTAGATAAGAGATACTCATATAGGTCTCCTTTAGCATCTCTTCCTTCCATAGGCAATGTATCTATATTTGTTACTAGCTTTTCAAGCATTTGTGGTGTAGGTATCATAAAAATTGCATCACCCATATATTTTGAAAATGCTGATTCTTTATTATTATCCAATTTTTTAATAAAAGGAAATACCTTCTTAGATACAATTTCATACATTTCATTAGCGCCTTTTTGTTTAAAATTCTTCCATCTTAAATCCTGTTGGTCATCATTAAATATCTTCTTTGGTTCAATACCAAGTATAGATGCATTTTGCTCTAAATCATTTTGTTTATCGTCCAATGCCTTTATAAAAATAAGATATGTAAATTGTTCAATTACAGATAAAGGATTAGTTATTCCACCTGTCCAAAATATTTCCCATATCTTGTCTACTTTGTTTTTTAGTTCACCTGTTATCATATCTTAATCCTCCTAAATTAAATTCATAAATGGAATGTAGTAGTTTTAAATAATTTTATCAATTTTAATTCATGAATACTATAAGAAAATCAAAAAAATACTAGACAGCTTAAATTATATAAACCAAAATATTTTTTTTAAAGCAAAACCCACATTTTAATTGTGGGCTTGCTGTTTCCTATCCTCGTTCAAGGGAACATATACATTTTTTATAAAACCTTTGTTCTCATTGAAATTTCAGCATTTCCTAGCTGTGTTTTCTTTTAATCAATACTACTGACTCCACATGCATAGTATGTGGAAACATATCTACTGGCTGTACTTCTACTGCTTTATATCCTTTCTCATCAAGATATTTTAAATCTCTTGCCAAAGTACTTGGATTACAAGAAACATATACAATTCTTTCTGGATTCATATTAACAATAGTATCTAATACTTTCTCATCGCATCCTTTTCTTGGTGGATCTAGTACTACTACATCTGCCTTTAGGCCTTTTTCATAAAGCTTTGGTACAACCTCTTCTGCTGCTCCAGTATAAAAATTAACATTTTCTATTCCATTGATTCTTGCATTTTCTTTAGCATCCTGTATTGCTTCATCTACAATTTCAATACCATGTACATACTTTGCTTTTTGAGCTAAAAATAATGATATGGTACCAATCCCGCAATAAATATCATATACAGTCTCTTCTCCATTTAAATCTGCAAATTCTAAAGCTTTTTCATATAAAACCTTTGTTTGTATAGGATTCACTTGAAAAAAAGATAAAGGAGAAATATTAAATTTTAAATCACCTATATAATCTACAATTTTATCTTCTCCATACAAAGTAATACATTCTTGTCCAAGAATCCTATTTGTTCTTTTTGTATTTATATTTTGTACAATACTCTTTATTTGTGGTATTTCATCTAATAAAGCTTCTATAAGTTCTCCTTTATTTGGTAAATTTTTTCCGTTTGTAATAATTACAACCATAATTTCTCCAGTAGTAAATCCAACCTTTGTTAATATATGCCTTATAAGTCCTTTTCCTGTTTTTTCATCATAGGTAGAAATTTTATGTTTATTTATATAATCCCTTATAATTTTTATAATTTTATCATTGACATCATGCTGTATATGGCAAGTTTCAATGTCGACAATATCATGTGTCTTTCTTTTGTAAAATCCAATCACACTTTTATCTGCTGTTCCTACTGGAAATTGTGCTTTATTACGATATCTATAAGGATTAGTCATTCCTAGTACTTTATGAATTGTTACATTTTTTAATTTCCCAATTCTTTCTAAATTATCTTTTACTTTTTTTTCTTTTATTCTTAATTGTCCTGAATAATCCATATGCTGGATTTGACAACCTCCACAAACATATGCAATTGAACAAATAGGGTCTATTCTATCAGGGGATGGCTCTTCAATTTTTATAATTTTTCCTACTGCATAATTCTTCTTAACAACTGTTATTTTTACCTTTACCAAATCCCCTACTATGCCGCCATCAGCAAAAACAGTAAAACCTTCTATTTTTCCAATACCTTCTCCTTTATGTCCTATATCTTCAATTTTCATAGAATAAATTTGATCTTTTTTCACTATATTAGTCATATTTTTTACTCCTTATATCTTTCTTTTCATGTAAATACATTATAAGCTATATTTTAGATAACTTTCAATTCCTCATAAAAATAAAATTCATAAAATACGTTAAAAACCTTCTTTGTTTTAACGTTCTTTTTATTTTTTTTAATTTGTTTATCCATAATTTCCTAAAGAATAAAAAAGTAGACACCCTAAAAAGGTGCCATTCAAGATAATAGTAGAATCAGTTACTTCCATTGTTACAAAACCCTATTATAGATTATAATACATATATTTAAATTTTATACGAATAATTTTTTAATAAATCAATTTTTTCAGACTGTAGACAAAATAGAATTATTATAACTGAAAAATAAATAGAATTTTTCAAAATTATGAATCTTAGTTTTCTCTAAAACTTTGTTTATGAGCGTTATTTTTCAGTTTATTTATAAATATAACTTTGTCAACAAGCTCAAAAAAATAGGATGATGGAATCATCATCCTATTTTTTTCTATAATTTAACAGGTGCTCCTGTTTCTAATGATTTTTTCGCAGCAAGACCAATTAGTACTGGTTTTAATCCATCTATTCCTGTAACAGGTACTTCTTTATCATTTATTACTGCATCCATAAATTGTTTCATTTCATCAACAAAAGAATCCATGTATCTTTCTAAGAAGAAGTACTTAGGCTTGTCGCTAAATACACCTTCTTCAGTGCTAAGTACTGCTGTTGATGGTGTATCATTTGCAACTTCTACTTTTCCTTTTGATCCAAATACTTCTACTCTTTGATCATATCCATATGCTGCTTTTCTACTATTATCAATTACACAAATAGTTCCATCTTCAAATTTTAATGTAATAACAGCTGTATCTACATCTCCTGCTTCTCCTATTGCTGGATCTACTCTTACTGCTGCAGATACATATACTTCTTCTACTTCACAGCCTACTAAAAATCTTGCCATATCAAAATCATGAATAGTCATATCTAAAAATATTCCGCCAGAAACCTTAACATATTCTGCTGGTGGTGGTGCAGGGTCTCTAGAAGTAATTTTTACAATATGAAGATCTCCTACCTTACCTTCATCAATTAGATTTTTTACTCTGCTAAAGTTATGGTCAAATCTTCTATTAAATCCAACTTGGAATTTTACACCTGCTTCTTTTACTGCTTCAAGTACTGCTTCAACTTTTTCAACTGATAAATCAACTGGCTTTTCACAGAAAATATGCTTTCCTGCTTTAGCAGCTTCAATAGATATTTGTGCATGTGTATCTGTGGAAGAACAAATTAATACTGCATCGATCTCTGGATCGTTTAATATATCTTTGTAGTCATTTGTTGCTGTAGGGATACCCATTTTTTCTGCCCATTCTTTTGCTCCCTCAAAATAAACATCAGAAATTGCTTTTATTTCAACTTCTGGTATATGATTCATAATACTTTGGGAATGTACTTTCCCAATTCTTCCGGCTCCAATGATGCCCACTTTCATTTTTTTAGCCATAATTTATTTCCCCTTTACAATAAATTTACCCTTCTTATAGCCCAGTTTTTTCTGCAATAAATTTTCTTGCTTTAATTGCATACTCTAGAGGATTTGCTTTAGCTGGATCTTGTTCTGCCTCTACTACCATCCAACCTTCATAGCCCACTTTTTCTAATACTTCAAATGTATGATCAAAGTTTATAACACCATCTCCTGGTACTGTAAATACGCCCTCTTTAACACCCTTTAAGAAAGACCATTTTTCTTCCTTTAATCTTTTTAATACATCTTCTCTTACATCTTTTAAATGTACGTGTACAATTCTATCAGCATATTTCTCTACAACTTTATCTACTGCTTCTTGAGTTCCTTCTGAGAAATACATATGTCCTGTGTCAAATAATAGATATACATCATCATTTGTCATTTCCATAAATCTATCAACTTCTTCTGGTGTTTGAACTCCTGTTCCCATGTGATGATGTAGAGAAACTTTCATTCCTTTTTCAGCAGCAAGCTCTGCTAATTTATTCATACCTTTTGCAAGTTTTTCCCATTCTTCATCTGTAAATACTGGTTTTTCATCAAAGATTGGTTTATCTAACCCTTGGATACTGTGTCCTTGTTCAGAACAGCCAATAACTTTTGCACCCATTTCATATAGAAAATCTCTATGCTTAATGAAAGCTTCTATTGTTTCTTCTTCTGGCTTTGTTGTAAAGAAACAACTAAACCAAGCATTACAGATTTGAACTCCTCTTAAATCAAGAGCTTTCTTTAATACTTTTGTATCTTTTGGATATTTGTTTCCTACTTCACTTCCAGTAAAGCCTGCAAGTGCCATTTCACTCACACACTGTTCAAAAGTGTTTTCTGCTCCTAGTTCTGGAAGGTCATCATTTGTCCATGCGATTGGTGCGATTCCTAATTTTACTTTTTCTTTGCTCAACATGTTTATCCCTCTCATTCTATAAGTATTATTAAAGATTTTTATTTTGCAAGGTAACAGTTTTTCTCTTTAAAGATAAAACAAACCTTGCAAAATAAATCTTAGTATTGTCTTATTTTTTCTACTGTTTCTTTTATTGCTCTTGCTGCTTCTTGAATGCTTTCCTTTTTAGAAACTTGTGCTGTTCCTACTCTCCACCAGCTTTCATATCCACCAGTCATAGTTTTTGGTAAAACTTTCACATCAATTAAAGTAGAAACTTTTTGTTTCTTTGCATCTAAAATAGCTTCTCTTAATTCCTCTATTGTCTTTACTTTATACGTTTTTACACCATATGCAGCTGCGCTCATGGCATAATCAATAGGAATTAACTTTCCATCTAACTTTCCAGTTTCTTCATTTCTAAATCTAAATTCTGTTCCAAAGCTTCCCATTCCCTGACTCATTTGCAGGTTATTAATACATCCAAAAGCCATATTATCAAATAATACGACATTTATCTTTTTATTCTCTTGAATACTTGTAACTAGCTCAGAATGAAGCATTAAATAACTTCCATCTCCAATGAAAGTATATACTTCCTTATCAGGCTCTGCAATCTTTGCACCTAATGCTGCTGCTACTTCGTATCCCATACAAGAATATCCATATTCCATATGGTAAGTATTAGGCTTTTTAGGACACCATACTCTTTGAAGGTCTCCAGGTAAACTTCCTGCTGCACCAACAACGATTGCATCATCATCTAATAATTTATCTAATTCACCTAATACTCTTGTTTGAGTTAAACAAGACTTTGTATCATCATAGAATTCTTCTATTACTTCGTCTAAATGACCTGCAATTTCAGGCTTGAATCCTTCTTTATATTCTATACTGAATAATCTATCTAATTCTTTTTGCCATTTTTCTTTAGCATCTTTTATTTCTTCTGTATATGCTGACTTATATCCTATTTTTTCAAGTTCAGCCGCAATTGCATCTAATCCTACCTTTGCATCTGCAACTACCTTTGTAGCATCTAATTTATATGCATGATATTCTGAAATATTAATTGTTAAGAAATCAACTTCAGGGTTTTGGAATTGACTCTTTGATGCTGTTGTAAAGTCAGTAAATCTTGTTCCTACCCCAATAACTAAGTCTGCATCTTTTGCAATAATATTTGCAGCTAAGTTTCCTGTTGTACCTACTCCACCTAAATTTAATGGATGTGTCCACTCAATAGCACTTTTTCCTGCTTGAGTTTCTGCAAAAGGAATGTTAAACTTCTCAGCAAATGCTTTTAAGCTATCTGCTGCTTCAGAATATCTTACACCACCACCACAAATAAGCAATGGCTTTTTCTTAGATTTTATTAACTCTACTGCATCTTTTACAGCTTCTACTGTTGCTGGTCTTCTTTCAATTCTATGCACACGCTTTTTGAAGAAATACTCTGGATAATCATAAGCTTCACCCTGTACATCTTGAGGTAAACATATTGTTACTGCTCCTGTATTTGCAGGATCTGTAAGTACACGCATTGCATTTATCATTGCAGTCATTAATTGTTCTGGTCTACTTACACGATCCCAGTATTTACTTACTGCTCTGAATGCATCATTTGTACTAATTGTCAAATCATGTGTCTGCTCCACTTGTTGAAGCACTGGGTCTGGTTGACGTGTAGCAAAAGTATCTCCTGGTAAAAGAAGTACTGGAATATTATTTGCTGTAGCTGTAGCTGCAGCTGTAACCATATTAGCTGCTCCTGGTCCTACAGATGATGTAGCTGCACAAATTTGTTTTCTATGCTTTTGTTTTGCAAAGCCAGTAGCTACATGCGCCATTCCCTGTTCATTTCTTCCTTGATATACAACTAAATCTCCAGGATCTTCTTCTAAAGCTTGACCAAGACCTACAACATTTCCATGTCCAAATATTGTGAAAATACCATGAACAAATTTTTGCTCTTTTCCATCAAATTCTATATATTGATTATTTAAAAACTTGACTAAAGCTTGCGCTACAGTCATTCTAATTGTTTTCATTATTTGACCTCCTTATATTTTACTTTCTCTTATTATTTAGCAGGCCATATTTTTGCATCTTTGTCTAATAACCATTTGTGCTCATCAACAAAAATACGCTCATCAAATGGATTATTATCTAGATGGCGAATCATCCAAACATAATACATAGCATATCCTGGTGCTGCTGTTTGTGGATGTACCAAGCCTCCTGGAATTGCAACCGTATCCATATTATTCACTACGTATGCATCATCTCCTACAACAGAAAGTCCATAGCCTTGTTCTGGATAGAAACGATAATGATAAATCTCAGGTTGTGGATGATGATGTGGTGGATAACTTGAATATTTTCCTGGATGGTTGATTACTTCTCCGATCACTAGATTTGCATCTGGTGAATTAGAATGATCAAAAATAGTTCTTACAGTTCTTGTAGCTGTTTCATTTAATGTCCCTGCACCAAATTGTTCACTTCTACATTCATCTGGTGTATATAATTTTGCTGGGAAAGCCTTTTCATTATCTGTCTTTTGAACTGCTATTTCTGTATCATCTTTTAAACATGTAATTTTTACTTCTACATTAGATGGTACATGAAGACAATAAGGATCTTCTGAAAAGCAGTCTTCTCTCTTAGCAGTTACTTTATTGCCTTCCCACTCTAATGTAACTTCTCCATGGATTAATAAATATGCTCTTTCTAAGTTTTCACTTGAAGTTTGCACATCATCTTTTTTCATTTTTAAAATACCAAAATCCATTAACATATTGCTATGTTTTCCATTCATCTCTGTAATACTGTTATATCCGTATTTGAAAGGCTCTGCTTGTCTAATTCTCATGTGAAGACTCCTTCCTTTACTTTTTACCGATTCCTAATAATTCCATTTTCTTTTTAGCTTCTTTTTGTACCTCAACCATAGGCTTTTGGAATAACACAATTCTATCAAATTCATTTGGATTTTTATTCATCTCTTCTCTCATTGTATTTCCAAATACCATTCTAAGGGCTGTTCCAATATTTACTTTAGCTACATTGTATCTAGAAAGTTTCTTTAAATCTTCATCTTTAACCCCTGTTGATCCATGGATAACTAAAGGTACATCTGTTAATTTTTCAATTGCTTCTAATCTATCATACTGAATTACTGCATCTTGGGTTTCCATTCTATGAAGGGTTCCAATAGCTACTGCTAAAGCATCTACCCCTGTCTTTTCAGCAAATATTTTTGCTTCCTCTGGCTCTGTATATCTTGCTTTCACTTTAAGAGATGGATCGCTATATCCTACTGCTCCAATTTCTGCTTCTACTGATACATTACATGCATGTGCTAATCTTACGATTTCTCTTGTGTTTTTAATATTTTCTTCAAAAGGTAATTGAGAACCATCATACATAACAGATGTATATCCTGCTTTAATAGCTCTAGCTACCACCTCAAACTCTGTTGCATGATCTAGATGTACACATACAGGCACCTTTGCATCTTCTGCAACAGCACATAATATTTTTGCCAAAATCTCTATAGGCATATGATTTACAGCTACCTTGTTTGTCATAAGTATTACCGGGGCATCCAACTCTTCTGCTGCACGAACTACAGCTACAGCATCTTCATATCCGAATACATTAAATCCAGGAATGGCAAAATCAGATTTTGCCACTCCTTTTAAAGCTTCCTTTAAATTTACTAGCATAATATGTCTCCTATTTATTCATAATATCGCCAAATAATTCTTCATCAGTTGGCTGAGTAGATTCAATTGGAGCAGATACCCAAGTTACATTGATTAAGTGTTTCCAAGTAATATTTTCTGAAGCAATGTTGCCTCCCCATGTACCACAGCCAAGAGTTAGAGTCATTGGCATACCATTTGTCCATGCTCCACTGTTTGCTAGACATTGTGGTTGTCTTACCATTACACGGCTTGTTTTTGTATTTAAAGCTAATGCTAAAATTCTATCTTCATTATTAGAGTGAATTCCACAAGAGTGACCTCTTCCATGGTATGAAGTAATAGCATTTACCTTTTCAATTGCTTCTTCAAATTCTTTATATTTGAAAAGTGTTGTTACAACAGATAATTTTTCTCCAGAGAATGGATAATCTGGTCCAATTCCTGTTTCTTCTACCATAAAGAAAGTTTTTCCTTCTGGTAATTCAATTCCTGCTTCTTTAGCAATTACTTCAGGTGCTTGAGCAACGATTGCTGAACTTAAGTGTCCATCATGCCACATAGCTTTTTGAAGTTTTTCTTTTTCTTCTGGTGATACTAAATATCCACCCTCTGCTTCCATAGCTTTTACGAAATCATCATAGATATCCTCTTGTACTACACATGAATTTTCTGTAGAACAGCTTGTTGCAAAGTCAAATGTTTTACTTCTCATAATTTTATTTGCTGTTTCTTTTAAATCTACTGTTTCATCTACTACTGTAACAGCATTTCCTTGACCAACACCATATGCAGGTGTACCTGAACTATAAGCAGCTTTAACCATTCCGCCACCACCAGTAGCTAATACTAAGTCAGCTTGCTTCATAAGCTCTCCACTTACATCCATTGATACATACTCTGGCTCAACAGGGATAATTAAATCTTCTGGTGCTCCAAACTTTTTAAGAGTCTCACGCATAATATTTACAATGTAAGTATTTGTTTTTTTAGTTCTTGGATGTGGAGCTAAAATAATTGCATTTCTACCTTTGATTGCAAACATAGACTTTAGAACTGGTGTTGCTTCAGGATTTGTACAAGGTACTAATGCTGCAACAACTCCAACAGGTTTCGCAATTTTGATTATTTTCTTTTCATCATCACGCTCAATTACACCTACGGATTTTTGTCCTTTCATATCGCGAAGCCCACCGCGAATTTTTGTCATAAGCTTTGCATATTTTCCTTCATAATTTCCTAATCCAGATTCTTCGACAGCCATTTCTGCAATTTTTTCCGCATTTTCAGGTTTTACAATGTTCCATGCAATTGCAGTACATAATTCATCTACTTTCTCTTGTGTGAAAGTATCTGCTATTGCTTGTGCTTTTCTTGCTCTCTCAATAAGATTTGATACATATTCTTTTGCATTTATACTCATTTTAACTCCTCCTTGCTATAATTTTATGAGTCGTATTATTTAACTAAAAAACGCCATTCATATTTTTAGTAAATCTTTGTCATAATATGTTTGCTATTTTGTTAATTTTTTCGCAAACGTTTGCGATGATTTTAAAAAAAATAAAATTTATTTTTGGTAGTTATCTATAAATTCTTGTATCTTCTCTGCTGTTGGCATTGCATCTGAACAACTATGACTTGAAACTACAATAGCTGCTGATCCTGCGCCAAATTCCATTGCTTTTCCTATATCCCAGCCTTGCATTAATCCATATATAAATGCTCCAGCATATGAATCTCCAGCTCCAAATGTCTTAAGAGGCGTTACAGGGAATACCGCACCTACAACTTCTTCGCCTTCTTTTGTATAAGCAATAGATCCTTCTTTTCCATGCTTGATTACAACAATCTTTGCATTGAAATCAAACCATTTTTGTGCTGTAACGTGATCGTCTTTATTTCCTTTCATTGTCAACATTTCCATCATGTCAAACTCTTCTCTTGTTCCAATAATCACATCACACTTTTCTGCTGCTAGATTATAATATATGCTTGTCTCCTCTACTGATTTCCAAGTATATGGACGATAATCAATATCAAAGAATACTACTGTACCATGCTTTCTAGCATAGTCAAGTGCTAAAAACACAGCTTCTCTTGACGGACTTTTAGCTAGTGCTGTACCTGAAATTAATATAGCCTTTGCATTTTTAATATATTCTTCATTTACGTCTGTTGGCTCAAGCTTTAAATCTGCCACATTATCACGATACATTAAAATGCTACAATCTGTCGGACTTTTAATTTCTGTAAATGCAAGTCCTGTTACACTTCCAGACTTATCCGTAATCACATTAGATGTATCTATATCACTTTTCTTTAAGTAGTCTACAATATATCTACCCATTTGATCATCTGCAACACGCCCAATAAAGCCTGTTTTCATTCCTAGTCTTGACATTGCTACTGCTATATTTGCAGGAGAACCGCCAAGATACTTTGTAAAGGTCATGGTTTCTTCCATTGGCCTATTGATTTCATTTGCATTTAAATCTATACAAAGTCTTCCAATGGCAATGAAATCCATGGCTCTTTGCTCTTTGAATTCCAAATTGTTCATCTTTTACCTCCTTTTTTAATTTCTTTCAACATTATTATACATCTATTATTTAATTAACGCAAACGTTTTCTTTATTTTTTACCACGATTTTTTCTTTCATCTAAAATTACAGCCGCAACAATAATAACTCCTTTTACAATTTGTTGCCAATATGCAGATACATTTAATAAGTCTAATCCATTGTTTAAAACTCCAATAATTAAAGCTCCGATTATAGTTCCTGTTATTTTACCGATTCCACCATTTAAACTTGTTCCACCGATTACAGCAGAAGCAATAGCATCTAACTCATAAGCTACTCCAAGTCCTGGCTGACCTGAACTGATTCTTGAAGATAAAACAATACCTGCCATACCTGAAAGCATTCCTGCATAAGTGTATATTAAAACTTTATATTTATCTACATTGATTCCTGAAACAACAGCTGCATTTTCATTTCCACCTATAGCATATACATACTTACCAAATTTAGTATTTGTTAATAATACATGTGTAATAGCTGCCATAACTACTAAAACTATAATTGGGAAAGGAATTCCTAATACTTTTCCTTGTCCTATAAAGTTATATGAACTTTTTAAACTACTTATTGGTCTACCATCACTATAGATAAGTGCTGCTCCTCTTGCTACAATCATCATTCCTAGTGTTGCAATAAATGGAGGAATTTTTGTTTTTGCAATGATAATTCCCACAATAGCACCACATAAAACCCCTACTAATATTCCTGCTAAGATTGGAACAATTAATGGAACATCAATATTTGGATACATCTTTGATGCCCAATCAGCTCTTTGTGCAAAGCTTGCTGCAACAACAGCTGATAATGCTAATACTGATCCTGAAGATAAGTCAATTCCTGTTGTAATGATAACCATAGTTACACCACATGCAATAAGTCCTATAACCGAGATCTGTCTTACTACGTTTAATAAGTTTCCAACCTTTAAAAACGCTGGAGAAAGTATAGACATTAATACTACCATCCCAATAAATATAAAGAATATTCCATATTTCCTAAAAAGCTGTTCTGTTTTTGCCTTCATTTTCCTGCTCCTTTCCATTTCTACTTAAAATTCTTCTGTTTTAATTATTGTTTTTTTCCTGTTGCTAAATGCATGATTGTTTCTTGTGTTGCATCTCCTCTCATTAACTCCCCTGTTTTTCTTCCTTCATGCATTACCATAATTCGATCACTCATTCCAAGTACTTCTGGAAGCTCTGATGAGATCATAATAACTGCTTTTCCTTGTTGAGCAAGTTTTGACATTAATTTATGAATCTCAGCCTTCGCTCCTACGTCAATTCCCCTTGTAGGCTCATCTAATATTAAAATGTCTGGCTGTGTTAAAAGCCATCTTGCAATCAATACCTTTTGTTGATTTCCACCACTTAAGTTTCCAATAATTTGTTCTTTGCTTGGTGTTTTAACAGAAAGCTTTTCGATTCCTTCTTCACAAGCCTCATTAATTTTTTTCTTATCTAAAAATATTCCTTTTTTATATTCATCAATATTTGCAATAATCATATTATCTTCAACAGAAAGCATTAAATATAGCCCTGTTAGTTTTCGATCTTCTGTAAGGAGTGCCATTTTATGCTTAATCGCATCTTCTGGTGTTTTAATATCAACCTTTTCATTATTAATAAAGATTTCTCCTGAATCTTTAGGAGTTACCCCAAATATACATTCCATTACTTCTGTTCTTCCTGAACCCATTAATCCTGCTACTCCTAGGATTTCTCCTCTTCTTACATTGAAGCTTACATCTTCAAAATATCCTTTTCTTGTTAGATTCTTAACCTCAAGAATTACATCACCAATTTCAGCTTCTTCCTTATGGAAAACTTGTTTTAATTCTCTACCAACCATTAGCTGAACTAATTTATCATGATTTAAATTTTCTGCTAACTCAGTAGCAATATACTTTCCATCTCTAAAAACTGTAATTTCATCTGATATTTTAAAAATCTCATCCATTTTATGAGAAATGTATATAATTGCTACTCCTTCACTTCTTAGTTTATTAATGATTTTAAATAGATTATCTACTTCTTTTTCAGTAATTGCTGATGTAGGCTCATCCATAATGATTAAATCTGAATTATAAGATATAGACTTTGCAATCTCAACCATTTGTGTATTGGCAATACTTAATTCTGCCATTTTTGCTTTAGGATCAATCTCAATGTCTAAACGTTTTAGCAATTCTTCTGTATCTTTCTCCATTTTTTTGTGATCTACAAGTCCAAACTTATTTACTGGCTCACGCCCTAAATATATATTTTCAGCAACTGTCATATAAGGTATAGGGCTCAATTCCTGGTGAATCATTGAAATTCCTAAACTCAATGCATGATTTGTATTTTCAATAACAACCTCTTTACCCTTCCATTTAATAGTACCTTTAGTAGGTTGATGGATCCCGATGACTGTTTTCATAAGTGTAGATTTTCCTGCACCATTTTCTCCCATTAATGCATGTACAGTTCCTCTTCTAACCTTTAATTGTACATCATCTAGCGCTAAAACCCCTGGAAATTCTTTTGTGATATTTTCCATTTCTAAGATATAATCATTAGTCATCTTTTTCACCTCTTTTTCTTAAAATTTTCTTATATAAAGGATATCAACAAAATTGATATCCTTTATATAAGTTAAAACCTTTTATTTCATAAATTCTTTATAGTTTTCTGGAGTTACTAATTGGAATGGAATCCAAACTCTATTTTGTACCTTTTCACCTTTTACCTTCTTAACAGCAGCTTCCATAGCTCCGCTACCTTGTCCTTCTGCATCCTGGAATACAGTTGCATCTAATCTTCCTTTATCAATTTCTGCTAAAGCATCTGGTGTAGCATCTACTCCAGCTACTAATATTTCACCAAGTTTTCCTTGTGCTTCTATAGCATTAATTGCACCTAATGCCATATCATCATTGTTTGATGCTACTGCATCAATCTTGTCTCCACTTGCTAACCAGTTTTCCATAACTGCCATACCTTTTGCTCTTGACCATTCACCTGTTTGCTCTTTTGTAACCTTAATGTTTGGATATTTTTCTTCTATAACCTTCTTAACACCTTCAGTTCTCTTGATTGCTGCTTCATTGTCTAATTTACCCATTAATATAACAACGTTTCCTTTTCCTCCCATTTTTTCTGCTAAGTATTCCATTTGGAAGATTCCTGCATCTATTGAGTTAGAACCAACAAATACAACATCTTCTGGTAAATTATCTGGTAATCTGTTTACATATACTAATGGAATATTTGCTTCTTGACAAGCTTGTGTCATTGGTCCAGTTGCTTCTGTATTTACTGGTACAACAATTATTGCATCTACTCCTTGTGCAACAAAGTTTTCTACTTGTGCTAATTGCTTGATTGCATCATCTTTTGCATCAACATAAGTAGCTTCTACTTCTCCACCTAATTTTTTAGCATATTCTTCCATACCATCCTTCATATACATTAAGAAAGTATCATCAAAGCTTGCAATAGATACACCAACCTTTATTTTCTTACCTTTTCCTTCTTCTGCTTGTTCTTCTTTCTTACCAGCACATCCTGCTAGTAATGAAAAGCTTAAAACAACAACTAATAATAATGCAAAAAACTTCTTCATAAATAAATTCCTCCCTTATAACATTTTATATATAACTCAAATGCATTAATTTTAGCATTTGAGCTTATATTTACTTTTTAAGGTTACTTATTTTATAATATGAAAGCTTTTTTATAATCTAACAAGCTTATTTTCTCTAAAAGATTCTGTTGCTGCATAAGCAATAATTGTTGATTTTGTACCATCATATACAGTTACATCTGGTTTTCTGTTTTCTATTATGCAATTTACAAACTCTTGTACTTCATCTACATAAGCTTGTTCAAATCTTTCTAAGAAATCTTGTGAACATTCTTTTCTTACTCCATGTTCATCTAAAATTTCTACTAAGTTCTTTTGTGGTACAGAAGCTATTCTTAAAATACCTTTTGTTCCGATAATTTCTGTTTCTACATTGTATCCATGTGGTGCTGTTCTTCCTGCAAATAAAAATGCCATTGCTCCATTTTCAAATTGCATTAACGCGGAAACGTTATCCCCGTCATCATATTGTCCAAATTCAGGATGTGCATAGCATCCTCCGATTGCATAAATTGATTTTGCTTCTGATCCTAAAAACCATCTTGCTAAGTCTATATCATGTACTGCCATATCAATAAATTGTCCGCCACTGTGACCTGCATATTTTATTGCTCCTTCTATTGCATGCTCAGGATCTTGACTGTATCCTCTAAAAAGAATAGGCTTTCCTATCTCTCCTGCTTCTATTTTTTTCTTTGCATATGCATAAGATGGGTCATATCTTCTCATGAATCCTAACATGAATACTTTATCTGGATGTTTTTCTACTGCTGCTTCTGCTAGTTTACATTCTTCTAATGTTGTTCCTAGTGGTTTTTCACTAAATACATGGAATCCTGCATCTAATGCATCTGATATTTGCTGGCAATGTAGAGCTGATGGTGATGCAATAAATATTGCATCTAACTCTTCATTTTTTAGCATTTCATTATAATCTGTATATCCATATTTAACTCCCCAGCTTTTTTGCACTTCTGCTACTTCTTCTTCAATAACACTACATACAGCTAATAATTCTGCATTTGGTATTCTAAAAGCAATATTTTCTGCATGTTTTCTCCCTAATCTTCCTAATCCTACAGCTCCTATTTTGATCTTCTTCATATTCATTCTGCTCCTTTATAAAAAATTTTCTTTGGACTCGCAAACGTTTGCATTAATTTTAAGATAATATTACTATACTCCATATTCTATGTCAATACCTATTTTTATTGATTTTTATTTATTCCTGTTATTTGCTTATTTCAAAGTGTATTAAAATCAATAAATAGATAAACATTTCCTAGCAAACGTTTGCTAACTCCTAAAAAATTACGCAAAACAAAAACTCCAGTTATACTGAAGTTTAATAAATTTTATTTTCCTCTAGTAGTTTTTCTAATTACTAATTCTGGTTCCAAAACAATCTTTTTTACAAATCTTTCTTCTTTATTTCTTATTTCTTCCATTAATATTTCAAATGCTAGTTTCCCTATATAATATTTCGGTTGATCAATAGTTGTTAACTGAATTTGTGGAAGTTCAGAAAAACCTACATTATCAAAACCAACAACACCAAAATCTTCAGGAACCTTTATACCCTTATCCTGTGCATAATGCAATATTCCAAGTGCAATCACATCATTTCCTGCAAAAACAGCATCAGGTGGATTTTCTAACTTTAATAACCTCTCAATTATAGCATATCCACTTTTTGTTTTGAAACTCCCATAGGCAATAATTGATTCGTCAACCGGATAATTATATTCTTTTAATGCCTCCTTATATCCTTCAAATCTTCTTCCATTTGAATAAGAAGCTATATCTCCACCAATAAATGCTATTCTTTTATATCCTGATTTAATTAAATGCTCTGTTGCTAAGAAGCCACCTCTTTTATTATCTACTTCTATGGTGCTGTTATTTCCCCCATACGAAGGGCTGTTAATTAAAACCATTGGTGTTTGTAAATCATAAACGTTAGGAGAATCGTCTTTAGCAGGGTTAATAATAATCCCATCAACTCTTTGTTCTTGAAGAGTCTTTAAATAACTTTGTTCATTCTCCTTATTATAATTAGTATTGCATAAAAATACATTGTATCCAATTTTTCTTGCAGCATCTTCAACTCCTCTAGCAATTGACGGATAATATGGATTTGTAATATCTGCAATTACCAATCCAATAGTATTGGTATACTTTTTTACCAATCCTCTTGCAATTGCATTTGGCTGATATCCCATTTTTCGTGCTTCTTTTAAAACCTTCTCTACCGTTTCCTGGCTTACACCAGGTTTTCCATTTAAAGCACGAGAAACTGTAGTATATGATATACCTAGTTTTTTTGCAATATCTTTAATAGTTACCATAATCATTCCCCAATTTTCTTTTTCTATTATTATAGCAAACGTTTTCACGTTTTTCAAATACATTTGAAATTAACTATCATTGTTGTTTTTTACCATCTAAAATAAAAATTTATACTTCCCTCATCTAGCATTTTTCGTAATTTCTTTTTTATATATACTTTCACAACCTCTCTTGTAATAGGAATTACTAAAATAAATCCAAGGGTATCTGTTAAAATTCCAGGAGTAAGCAGCATAGCTCCTCCAACTAGAACGCATAATCCATTGATTAGCTCTTCCCCAGGTAGTCTTCCTTCTCTCATTTCATATCGTATGCGAAACAAAATCTCTCTTCCTTGTGATTTTGCTAAGTAGGCTCCTAAAACTCCTGTAAAAATAACTATTCCTAATGTGCTAAAAAGTCCTATATAAGCATTTAGCTTAAACAATAAAGCTAATTCAACTAATGGAACTATTGTAAATAAAAGTATTAATTTTACAAGCATCTATTTCACCTCATCCAAACAATTCCTTAATAAACTCCATACTTTTGGGTTTTGTTTTTTGCAGTTTACAGGCTTTAAATTTTTGTTGACAAAAGCGTGGATTGTTGTCCCTTTTGCCAGTAATGCTTCATCTTCTTTTCTAATAATTTCATATTCAAATTCAAGCCTTACTCCCTTTAATTTTTTTATTCTTGTTCGAATCAATAATTCATCATCATATTTTGCTGCTGATTTATAAAAACAATGACTTTCTATAACAGGTAAGATAATTCCTTCTTTCTCTAATTGTGCATAAGTATATCCTAAAGATCTAAAAAAAGAAGATCTTCCTACTTCAAACCACGTATAATAATTTCCATGGTAAGCTACTCCCATTTGGTCCGTCTCTTCATATCTTACACGTACATATCCATCATTTATATACATCTTTATCTCCTCCTTATTATGCCTCAATAAATATCTCATCATTTCTATTATGCCACAACATTTATTTTTGTGGAAACAATTTTCATATAAACATAAACAGCCGAACTTAAAAGTCCGGCTGTTTTTTTAAATTATAGTACATTTGCTTCCCCACTGTATACAAGACCTCTTATACTATCTACCGTTACAACATCTCCATCTTTTAGTAGTTTTGTAGCATCATTTGCTCCAACAATTACTGGCTTTTTAATATTTAATCCTACAATAGCTGCATGAGAAGTAATTCCTCCTACTTCTGTTATAATAGCAGCTGCTTTTTCCATAAATTCAACCATATCTTTATCTGTAGCAACAGTTACAATAATATCTCCTTCTTTAAACTTATTCTTTGCATCGATAGCATCACGTACAACGCATACTTTTCCTGTAGCAGCATTACTTCCAATACCCATACCTTTTGCCAAAACTTTACCTGCAATATGAACTTTTATTGTATTTGTTGTACCCGCAACACCTACAGGTACTCCTGCTGTTATAATAACCAAATCTCCACATTTTATATATCCAGTTTCTAATGCTCTTTCAACTGATAGATCAAATACTTCATCTGTAGAATGACCCTTTTGTGTAATTATTGGATAAGTACCCCAAGTAACAGCAAGTTTTCTCATAACCTTTTCACTTGTAGTTGAAACAATAATTGGTGCTTTTGGTCTAAATTTAGATACCATTCTTGCCGTATATCCTGATGCAGTTGCTGTAATAATTGCTGAAGCTCCTAAATCTTTTGCACTGCTACAAGTAGCATGACTTACTGCATCTGTAATGCTTCTTTCTTTTCCTACTGCTTTTTCTCTTAAAATTGCTTCATAATCTAGCGATTTTTCAGTAGTTTCTGCTATGTTTGCCATAGTTCTTACTGCTTCAATCGGATATTTTCCAGCTGCTGTCTCTCCTGATAACATAATAGCATCTGTTCCATCAAATATAGCATTTGCAACATCTGTAACTTCTGCTCTTGTCGGTCTTGGATTTCTAATCATAGAATCTAGCATTTGTGTTGCAGTAATTACTGGTTTTCCTACACCATTACATGATTTTATAATCATTTTTTGTACAAGAGGAACCTGTTCTGTTGGAATCTCAACACCTAAATCTCCCCTTGCAACCATAATCCCATCAGAAACTTCAATTATTTTTTCAATATTATCTACGCCTTCTTGATTTTCAATTTTTGATATAATTTGTATGTCATTAGCATTATGTTCTTCTAATATTTTTCTTATTTCAAGCACATCTTCAGGTTTTCTCACAAAAGAAGCTGCAATAAAGTCTATACCATTTTGAATACCAAAGATAATATCATCAATATCCTTTTGAGTAATAGCAGGAAGATTAATTTTTACCCCCGGTACATTTACACCCTTATGATTTTTTACCATTCCTGAATTTCTAACAACACATTTTATATCTGTTCCATCAATAATCTCTAAAACCTCTAAGCCTATTAGACCATCATCAATCAAAATAGTATCACCAGGCTTCACATCATTTGGAAGATCTTTGTAAGTAATGCTACCTATTGTAGTATCTCCTAGTATGTCTCTTGTAGTTAATGTGAAAAATTCTCCCTCTGATAAAAATGCTTCTCCATCTTTAAAATTTCCTGTACGAATTTCAGGTCCCTTAGTATCTAATAAAATGGCAACAGGTAACCCTAGCTCTTCTCTAACTTCTTTTATTGTATCAATACGCTTTTTATGTTCCTCATGGCTTCCATGAGAAAAATTAAGTCTTGTTACATTCATACCGCTTTTCATTAATTCCATTAAAGTTTCTTTATTTTCACTTGCCGGTCCAATGGTACAAACTATTTTCGTCTTTCTCATAAGTAAATCTCCTCCATTTTTATATAGATAATATTTTTGTTAATGCATATAAATCTTTATTCATCTTTTTTTTCATTGAAAGGGCTTCTAATATATCAAAATCACAAATTTCATTTCCCTTTATACCAACTGCCCTACTTTTTTTCCCTTGGATTAATAAATCTACAGCCTTGCTCCCCATTTGACTTGCTAATATTCTATCAAATGCAGTTGGACTTCCACCTCTTTGTATATGGCCAAGAATGGTAATTCTTACTTCTATCCCTGTTTTTTCTTCAATCTCCTTAGCAATAGCATATGAATTTTTTGAAGCACCCTCTGCCAAAATAATAATGCTATGTAATTTCCCTCTATTTTTTCCTTGGATAAGTCTTTTACATACTTCATCTATAGAAAATTCTTCCTCCGGGACAATAATGCTCTCGGCTCCTCCAGCAAGTCCCGCATAGAGTGCAATATCCCCACAGTGTCTTCCCATAACTTCAACAATATTTGCTCTTCCATGAGATGTAGATGTATCTCGAATATTGCTAATAGCATGCAATACTGTATTAATAGCTGTATCAAAGCCAATTGTATAATCTGTATAAGCTAAATCATTGTCTATTGTTCCTGGTAACCCAATGGTTGGAATTCCTGCTTGGCTTAATCTTTCTGCTCCTTTTAAAGAACCATCTCCACCAATAACAACAATTCCTTCTATTCCAAATATCTTTATAACATTTAATGCTTTTTTGAACCCTTCTTCTGTTTTAAATGCTTCACTTCGAGCAGTTCTAAGCATGGTTCCGCCTCTATGAATAATATCTGCTACTGAGGAGAGCTTCATCTCTTCAATGTCTCCATTTATAAGACCTTCATAGCCTCTCTTAATACCAACTACTTTTAATCCATTATAAATCCCTGCTCGTACTACTGCTCTTATAGCAGCATTCATCCCCGGTGAATCTCCTCCACTAGTCAATACCCCAATTTTTTTCATATTCTCCCTCCTCCATTTATTATTTATAATCTCATTTAAAATATGCTATATATTTTAGAAGGGAAAGTTCCTTAAATAGTCACTTTCCCCTATTATTTCCTATTATAAGTTCAATAAGATCTCGTGAGCCTCTTCTACTTCCCCATTAGGTACTAAAATTTCATAAACACTGTCTTGTCTTTTCAGCTTTACTAAAAATCCTTCCTGAACTAATCTCAGTTTAATTTTGTCAGCATCTGTTTGATTATGTGCCATATATACTACTGTCCACATAAATAGGTCCTCCCCCTGGAGCAGATTTCATTTTGATATTATTTTATTCTAATTTTGAATAAATTGCAATATCTCCTTATAAATTCTTATTAGTTGTATTATTTTCATTTTTTTGTTTTTCATGTATCTAATAATTATCTAAAGTCATATTATATCATACAACAAATTTTTATTCAAAGTATTAGCTTACAATTTCTATAGATTATAGAAAAGGAGGAGAATTTTTGAAAGATATTGTAATCAAAATGTTAAAAAAGCGTGGCGTAAACTTAAAAGATATAGCAAAATTAGTATATAATTTGCAGTCAAAATACATTACTTTAACCATAGATGAATGCTTAGTAAGTGTAAATAAAGTATTAGAAAAAAGAGAAGTTCAACACGCCATATTAACAGGAATTGTTTTAGACATTTATGCTGAAAACAATAATCTTCCTGAACCTCTTTTAAGCATATTACGACGCGATGAACCACTCTATGGTATTGATGAAATTTTAGCCCTTAGTATAACAAACGTATACGGAACGATAGGACTTACCAGCTTTGGGTATTTAGATGAAGAGAAACCTGGTATTCTTAAAAGCTTAAATGATCCTAAAAATGGTGTTCATACATTTTTAGATGACTTAGTAGCAGCAATCGCTGCAGCAGCATCTGCAAAAATCGCCCATTCAAAAGTTAACTAACATATCTTTACACAATCTTGTCCTAATAATCTTTTTAGTTCTTCTATTAAATCTTCATTTACATTTACCCATAAATTCTCATGGGCTTTTAACTTTTTATTTTCTTTTTCTAAAAAAATGTATACCGGCACATCTCCCTTCCATTTTTTTAGTGTCGGTTTCATTTTTTTTAATAACTCTTTTTCATCTTTATCCTTGCAGATTTTTAAGTACAATTTATTTTGTCCCTCTCTTTTCTTTAATAGAGGAAGTAATTTCTCTGCAATGATTTTAGGTTCTTCATCTTCTCTTATGCTTATCTTCCCTTCAACAATTACAATACTATCTTCATGTAGTATATTCATATATTTATCAAATATTTTTGGAAAAACTAATATTTCAATTGAACTAAACAAATCTTCTAATGTTATAAAAGACATCATATTATTATTTTTTGTAATTTTATTTTTTCTACCTACAATCATTCCAGCAATTCTAATATATGCTCCGTCTTTTATAGCATTGTCTTTATGATTTTCATCCATATCTATTAAATCACCTAAATTAATGGTTGAAATCGATCTTATTTCTTCTTCAAATTCAGAAAGAGGATGTCCACTCACATAAATCCCTAAAACTTCTTTTTCCATTATTAAAAGATTTTTCTGTGGAAATTCTTCTATATCTGGCAATTCATCTATCTTTACTGTATTTGGAATAACTTCATCAAATGCTTGAAACAAAGATACTTGTCCTTCTAAATTTCTTCTTCTATCTTGTTGTATTCCATCAATAACTCTTTCATAAATTGCTAAAAGCTGTGCACGATTAGCACCCATATTATCAAAAGCACCTGCTTTTATAAGACTCTCAATAGCTCTTTTATTCATTTCTTTCATTTCAACTTTTTCGCAAAAATCTATAAAACTTAAAAATTTACCTTTTTCTTCTCTTGCTTTTATAATTGCTTCAATTACACCAATACCAACATTTTTTACTGCCAAAAGGCCAAATCGAATCTTTCCGTTTTCTACTGTAAACTTTCCTTGGCTCTCATTCACACTAGGTGGAAGTATTTGAATATTTTTCTTTTTACAATCTCCTATATATTGAGCAACTTTCTTTGCATTTCCCATAATACTCGTAATTAAAGCTGCCATAAATTCAACTGGATAATATGCCTTTAAATATGCCGTTTGATATCCTAAAACAGCATAAGCTGCTGCATGAGATTTATTAAATGCATATCTTGCAAAATCAATCATATCATCATAAATCTTGTTTGCAATTTCTTCAGGCACACCATTTCTTACACAGCCTGCAATTTCATAATTTCCATTTTCATCTTTTTTTCCATGGATAAAGTATTGTCTTTCCTGCTCCATCACATCCATTTTCTTCTTACCCATTGCACGACGAACTAAGTCACTTCTCCCATATGAATAGCCCCCTAGCTGTCTTACAACTTGCATAACCTGTTCTTGATAGATTAAGCATCCATACGTCACATTGAGTATTGGTTTTAGTTTTGGATGCAAATAAACTATTTTTTCTGGATTATTCTTATAAGCTATATACTTTGGAATAGAATCCATAGGTCCAGGTCTATAAAGAGAAATACCCGCTACAATATCTTCAAAGCAGTCTGGCTTTAAATCCTTCATAAACTGCCTCATTCCTGCACTCTCTAGCTGGAATACCCCTAAGGTATCACCCTTACCTATCAAATCATATACCAACTTATCATTATATTCCATCTTAGAAAAATCAATCTTTACACCATAGTTTTTTTCAATACTATCTAGAGCATCTCTTATTACGGTTAAATTTCTAAGCCCTAAAAAGTCCATCTTTAAAAGCCCTAATTCTTCTAAGGTTCCCATTGTAAATTGAGTAGTAATACCTTCATTATGCATATATAACGGAACATATTCATCAATAGCCTCTTTTGAAATCACTACACCTGCTGCATGGGTAGAAGCATGCCTTGGCATTCCTTCTACGGCTTTTGCTACATCAATTAAATACTTAGTCCTCTCATCCTTCTCATATAATTCTTTTAAATTCTTATTTATCTCTAATGCTTTATCTATGCTTATTCCAAGCTGCATTGGAATAAGTTTTGCAATAGCATCAACCTCTGCATAAGACATATTTATAGCTCGTCCAACATCTCTTATAGCAGCCCTTGCTGCCATAGTTCCAAAGGTTATAATTTGTGCTACTTTTTCCTTTCCATATTTTTTAATTACATAATCAATAACTTCTTGTCTTCTTTCAAAACAAAAATCAATATCTATATCAGGCATAGTTACACGTTCTGGATTTAAAAATCTTTCAAAGATTAAGTTGTATTTTATTGGATCAATATCTGTAATTCCTAAGGTGTATGAAACCAAACTCCCTGCTGCTGATCCACGTCCAGGACCTACCATAATATTGTTTTCTTTTGCATATCTTATAAAATCCCACACAATCAAAAAATATTCTACATATCCCATATTTTCTATAGTTCTTAACTCATAGTCTAATCTTTCTTGAATACTTTTTGTTACATTTTCATAACGTTTCAACAAACCGTCTCTACACAATTTTCTTAAATATTCCTTTGCCGTATAACCATCAGCAACATCATACTTTGGTAAATGAATCTGATTAAAATCAAATTCTACATTACACATTTGAGCAATCTTTACAGTATTTTCTAATGCTTCTTTTGCATAAGGAAATAATTTTTCCATCTCCTCAGGAGATTTTAAATAGAATTCCTCTGTTGGAAATTTCAGTCTTTCTTCATCATCTATTGTCTTTCCAGTTTGAATACAAAGTAGTATATCATGTACATCTGCATCACTACGCCTTAAATAATGGACATCATTAGTTGCTACAAGAGAAATACCTGTATCCTTGCTTAATCTTATTAGTTGATTATTAACCATTCGTTGTTCTTCTATTTTATGATCCTGCAACTCTAAATAAAAGTAGTCTTTCCCAAATATATTTTTTAATCTTAATGCTTCTTTTTTAGCTCCTTCATAATCGTTTTGAAGAATTTTTTGCTGAACTTCACCTGCTAAACAAGCACTTAAAGCAATAATTCCTTCGCTATACTTTTCTAAAACAGAATAGTCAATTCGAGGCTTATAATAAAAGCCTTCTATATATCCTAAAGATACAATTTTCATAAGGTTTTTATACCCAGTATTGTTCCTAGCTAGTAACACAAGATGCCCTAATCTTTTATCTTTTATAGGATCTTTATCCGCCATTGTTCTGCTTGCAGTATACACTTCACATCCTATAATAGGCTTAACCCCTTGTTTTTTTGCCTCTTTATAAAAGTCTACAACACCAAACATAGAGCCATGATCTGTTATTGCAATGGCTTTCATCCCCATGTCTTTTACCATTTTTATTAAATCCTTTATTCTAGCTGCACCATCTAACAAACTATATTCCGTATGGACATGCAAATGGACAAACTCACTCATTTTTTATCACCCTTAATATCTATCTTCTTAATAATTTTGCAGACATCATTGCTTTTGATACAATCTCTTGATTATGATACGCTGTAATATCAACTTTATAAAACTTACGACCAATATTAATAATATTAGCATAAATTTCAACTTTATTTTCAAGCTGTAATGGCTTTATAAAATAAATCATAAAGCTATCAATAACACTATCTAAATTTTTTTGTTTCTTAATAGCAACTGAACCTGCAGTAGACATAAGCATAACTAAAACACCTGCACTAGCAATTCCTCTATCATTTAACATCATTGGTGTTATCTCTCCTGTAAGCTTTATACCTTTATCTGTTTCTTCTACTTTGCTTTGGTTAATTAGCATATCTTCAAATGGTTCTGCCATATGAGGCTGCTTTCTAATGTGCTTTAACCCTTTTATAACATCTTTACGCGTAATAACACCTATTAACTTTTTATTTTCTGTGACAGGAACCATCTTAATTCCTTCCCAAATCATTATGTGCGAAATATATGCAACAGATGTGTTTAAAGATACAGTAATTGGATCTTTTGTCATAATATTTTTTATCTTTTCAGCATCATCTCTCCCTGCAATATCTCTTGGTGATACAATTCCCACCACGCATAAATTCTCATCTACTACAGGAAATCTGCTATGCCCTGTTCTTTTTATATATCTTTTCATTTCTAATACTTTATCGTTTTCCTTAAGATAACAAACCTGTGCTGGCATAATATCTTCTGTTATCAATATTTCTTTTTTTATTAATCTTTCATGAATAGCATGATGAATCATAGTTGTAATAGTAAACGTATCATAACTAGTAGAAAGAATCGGAAGTTTCTTTTCATTTGCTATTTTTTTAATCTCTTCCTTGCATGAAAGTCCACCTGTTATAAGAACTGCACAGTTTTTATCTAATGCAAGCTTGTGTACATCATCTCTATTTCCTACAATCAATAAATCTCCTTCTGAAATATATTTCTCTATCTCATCAACTGACATAGCACCTATTACAAACTTATGAACAACTTTATAAATCCCTTCATGTCCTCCTAAAATTTGTCCCTCTACAATATTAAGTATTTCAGCAAAAGTTACTTTATCAATTCGCTTTTTTTCCACATTTTCTATACGAATCGTTCCTACTCTTGGAATTGTACTTACTAATTCTTTTCTTTCTGCATCTTTTATTGCTTTATAAGCTGTTCCCTCACTTACCTCTAAATCTTGTGCAATCTGCCTAACAGAAATCTTACTGCCAACAGGCAGCTCTTTTATATAATGAATAATCTGTTCATTTTTTGTCATGTTACCACCTCTTATATAATAAAAAAGCATGAACCATTAGTTCATACTTTATTATATCAAAACTATTCAATATTCTCTAATACATCAATAATTGTAATGTTTGGATGATTGATCAGTTCAATTTCTACTGCTTTATCATATCTTTTTCCATCCTTATCCCATAGACACCTAATTTTTGGTCTATTTGGATAATTCTTATCTACTTCTGCTACAATTCCCTTTTCTCCTGTACTTAATCTTACCATTGTTCCAAGTGGATAAGAAGCAACATGCATAACAAAACTTTTTACAATTTCATAATCAAATTGATGATTTCCCATAGATATTAAATACTCTACCGCTTCATGAGGAAGTATTTTCTTTTTATAAACCCTATCAGAAGTTAATGCATCATACACATCTGCTACTGCAACAATTCTAGAAAACTCATGAATTTCTTTTTCTTTTTTACCTAATGGGTACCCTCCCCCATCATACCTTTCATGATGCGTTAGTACAATCATAGCACTTAAACTACTAATATTGGTATATTTTTTTAATATATCATATCCCAATCGAGGATGGTTTTTTATTATTTTATATTCATCATCCGTTAAGGCTCCAGGTTTATTCAATATCTCCTTAGGAATTGCAACTTTACCAATATCATGCAAAATAGCACCTATTCCTAATTTTTCTAACTTTTCTCTATTGTATCCCATAGAAATACCTGTTATTAAAGATAATACACAAACATTTACAGAATGTGCAAATGTATAATCATCTACTGCCTTTATATCAGAAAGATTCAACATAATATCTTTGTTTCCTAGCAAATCATCAAGAATATTGCTTACTGCACGAAATAAATCCTTTGTATATACTGCTTTTCCCATATGAATATTTTTCATTGTTTGTCTTATAATATTTTTAGCTTGAAGTCTATTCTGTTCACATATAACATCTTCAATTACAATATCTTCAGTATCTTTTGTATCTATATAAACACCACTAATACCCAGACTTATTAACTTACGAATATAGCTTTCCTTTAGTTCTATTCCATGATTTAGTAAGATTTGTCCATCATTTCCATATATAGTTTTTGCTAAAATCATGCCTGGCTTTAAAAATTGAACATTTATCTTCTGCATGTAATCCTCCAAGATTGAGATAGTCATTATCCATATATTTATTCGCCATAATTATACAAAGTCCTTCACTTTCTTATTATTATTCCATATTTGTGACTATATTCCTATTTTTCCATACTCATTATATATTTCATAAATTTTCATCATTTTTTATTTAAATAATAATCTACAATTTTAAGATATTTATAATCTCGTAAAATAAAAAACTATTCCAATAAGGAATAGTTTTATAAAATAAGCTGCGTTTCTTCAAGGAAATTTACTAAGTCTTTCATTGCTTCTTCTTCATCTGGTCCATCAATAGTCACCAAAATTTTCTGTCCCTTTCCTAATCCTAACGCCATAACACACATAATACTTTTTGCATTAATCTTTTTAGTATCTTTTTCAACAATAATATCTGAAGTAAATTTATTTGCTAATTGTACAAATAATGCTGCTGCTCTTGCACGCAGCCCTTGTTCATGCATTACAGTAATTTCTTTTTTAAGCATCTATATATCCCCCTCACTGTGCTTTAATTTTTCTGCTATTTTCTCTATTTTTCTTAACCTATGATTCACTCCTGACTTTCCTACAGGTGGATTTAACATTTGTCCTAATTCTTTTAAACTTGCTTCCTTATACTCAAGTCTTAACTCTGCTATTTCTCTTAAACCATCAGGAAGTATTTTAAATCCTGCAGTCTTTTGAATGTATTCTATATTTTTAATCTGCCGCATAGAGGCATTTACAATCTTACTTAGGTTTGCTGTCTCACAATTTACAATTCTGTTTACATTATTCCTTACTTGCTTGACTATTCTTATATTTTCAAGATTTAATAAGGCTGAATAAGCACCCATTATATTTAAAAGATCAACAATTCGATCTCCTTCTTTTAAATATACTACATAACTGCTTTTACGTTGAACAATCTTTGCACCAAGTTCAAAATAATTAATCAAATCCTTCAAGCCTTCACTATGTTCCTCACTACTTGTAACAAATTCTAAGTGATAAGTTTTTTCTGGGTCACTCACAGACCCTGCTCCTAAGAATGCACCTCTTAAGTATGCCCTTTTGCAACATTTTTTTTCAATTAATTCTTTCGGTATGGCATAATCTATAAAGAATTGTTCATCTTTCATTCTTAAAATGCCCACACTTTTTAGGATATCGTTTGCCCCTATATCGCTGCTTATAATAATAATGTAATGGTTATTCTTTTTTAGTAGCTTATTCTTTCTTACCCTTAATTCTGTGTGTACACCAAAACATTTCTTTAGCAATATAAAAATTTTTCTTGCACTAGCAGCATTTTCTGTTACAATTTTTATATTTATTTTCTTATACCCTACCAATTGTATTGTCCCACTCATTCTAATGAGGGCTGATAACTCTGCAAGCTGACAGCATCTGTCTTCTGATATAATTCTTGATAATTCATTTTTTGTCTTCATAGAAAACGACATAGTACCACCTACTTCCAGAAACGAAACGTCTCTAGCTAAATTTATTTTGGCATACAAATAAAGGATATTATTCATATATTATACCATAAATTTGTTACAAATTTATTAAAATTTATATGAATAAACTGTTTATATTTTCATTTTATTATTTTTTGCACTAAATATTTTTTTATGAATTTAAGTTTAGTTTTTTCAAAAATTATCCTGAATGAACGTTATTTTAAAATTTATTAAATATAAAAAGATAAGCAAACTTTAAAAAGACCTCTCAAATATTGAGGTCTTTTTTTATTTCTTTTATTGCTTTTTTTATAATTTCTCTTTCATCATCGTATCTAGCCAACTCAGTAGCCCTATCCATATGAACAAATCGTGCATCTACAAATCCCTCTTCTTTTAGGGGTAGGCAATCCATGCTTCTTGTCTTCATAAGATACCAATGAACAGTTTTATGAACCATTTCATGATCCTGCCAACAATTTTTAAAGGAATATTTTATTTTTCCAATATATTTTATAATTTCAGCTTTTACTCGTCCCTCTTCATAGACTTCTCGTATCGCAGCTGTATCTATTTTTTCATCTTTTTTCACTTTTCCTTTTGGCAGTACCCAGTCCCCATTATATTTACGTAAAAGCAGTATAGCATTTCCGAAAACAACTACACCTCCAGAGCTTATCTCTTCCCTCATAACTTCCACCCCTAACTACAATGAAAACTATTTACTCCTATTATATTTTTCTATGAACTTTTCGTTAATATAGAATGAACGTTTTTTATATTTCTTTTAAAACTATCTATAATATTATTTTTATATTATATCATAAATTAATATATTTTGTCCTGCATGAAGATTTTAAGCTCTTTTTACTCAATAAAAAAAAGAAATATAAAGACTTTAGTTTTTTCAAAAGTTATTTGGAATGCATGTGTCTTTATATTTCTTCTTAAATTTTTTATCTAAACACTTTCAATACTGCTAAAATTTTGTTTGACCAATTTTGTAATCATCTCAGATAGTTTATTTGCATCGTGTCTTATATATTGTTTTTTTATGTCTACAAACGGGCCTTCTACAACCCTTATATGATTTTTATATAGTATTTCTTTATCCTTCTTGGTAAGTCTTATAGGAACAGCTCCATCTGATGCATATTTTTTTAATGTTTCTACAGGGATTTTCTCATTATTTACAAAAACATAATCAATTACAGGTCCATTTAAATAATTAATAATCTCTTTTACATGATCCCATACTCCATATTCATCAGTTTCTCCTGGTTGGGTCATAACATTTGTAACATATACTTTACTCGCAGAAGATTCCCTAATAGCTTTTGCAATATCTTCTACTAATAAATTCGGTATAATACTCGTATATAAGCTTCCTGGACCTAATATAATTACATCTGCATTATAAATTTCTTCTACTGCATCATCTAATGGTTTTACGCCCCTTGGCTTGATAAAAACTTTTTCAATACGGCTTTTAAATTCTTTTACCTTTTTAGGAATTTTTGACTCGCCTTTTATTATTTTTCCATTCTTAAGCTTTGCATAAAGGGTTATATCTTCTAATGTTACAGGAAGAACTTTCCCTGTAACAGCTAAAACATCATTAATTTTTTTAATTGCTTCTTCAAAATTACCCGATATACCATTCATAGCAGCAATTAATAAATTTCCAAAACTTTGTCCCTTTAATTGACCTTCTTCAAATCTATACTGCAATAAATTTTCCATAATAGGCTCTGTATTTGCTAATGCTAAAATACAGTTTCGAATATCCCCTGGAGGTAACATTCCTAAATCCTCTCGAAGAATGCCAGATCCTCCTCCATCATCTGCTACTGTTACAATAGCAGTAATATTAGATGTAAAATTTTTCAGTCCCCTTAACAAAACAGATAATCCTGTTCCCCCTCCAATTACAACAACTTTTGGTCCTTTATTTAAAATTCGTTTTTCATACATTTTTTTCTCTATCTTATTTTGTGTACTCATACCGGATAAATCCATTAAATTCAGTAAAGATCCAACCCCTTTTTTCAAAGCAAATCCAATAAAAATAAACCCTAAAAACAAAATAGACATACAAGTATCAAAAGAAGTATTTTTATAAAACACTTTATAAGCGACAGGCAAAATACCTATTACAATCAGCATAAATCCCATAAAACATAAAAAAATCCATCTCTTAATTTTTAAACCTGGTTTTAACCAATCTAGTAGGTTCATATAAACTACTCCCTAAAAGCGTTTACTGAATCTCTATGATTAATAATTACTCGATGTCCTTTATCTTTTAAACGCTCATATAATATATTTGCTACCGTTACAGATCTATGCTTCCCTCCTGTACATCCAATTCCTATCACAAGCTGTGATTTTCCTTCTTTTATATAAAGGGGAATTAAAAAATCAATCATATCATTAAGCTTTTCTACAAATTCAATGCTTTCTGGCCATTTCATAACATAATCCCGAACTACTTTATCATTTCCAGTATAATCTCTTAAAGTTTCAATATAATGTGGATTTGGTAGAAATCTTACATCAAACACCAAATCTGCATCTAATAATATTCCCTTCTTAAATCCAAATGATTGGATAAAAATAGTTATATTATCAGGTTTGACTCCTTCTATATATATTTTTTTTATTTCTTCCTTTAACTGAGCTGATGTTAAATTTGATGTATCAACAATGTATTTTGCCTTTTTCTTTAACTCTGCTAGTTTTTCTCTTTCCTTAGTAATCCCTTCTATAATCCTGCCACTAGGATTTATAGGATGTACTCTTCTTGTTTCCTTAAATCTCTTAATAAGCACCTCATCTGATGCTTCTAAAAATAAAATCTCATAATTATATCCTTGATTTTTTATAACATCTAAGCTTTTGAACAAATCATCAAAAAATCTTCCTCCCCTTATATCAATTACCAAAGCAATTTTTTCGATTTCCCCTTGTGCATGAAAGCAAAGGTCTGTAAATTTAGGAATTAAAGCTGGAGGCAGGTTGTCAACACAGTAATATCCTAAATCCTCCATACTCTTCATCGCCTGGCTTTTTCCAGCTCCTGATAATCCAGTAATAATAACAAACTTCATATTTCTCCTCCTTTGCTATTTACTCTTTTGCATTTATAATTTGATCAATGCTAAGTTCTGCTTGTATTGCCCTTTGTATTCCTTTATCTACATTTCCTACATCTTCTGGTCTATGAGCATCACTGCTTATGACAAATTTCGCTCCCTCTTTCATTGCAATCTTTATATATTCTACAGTTAAATGTCCATGGCTGCTATTAATCTCTAAGGCTGTTCCCATTTTTGCTGCTGCTTTTGCCACTTCCTTTGTATCAATGTTTGCCTTAGCCCCTGGATGGGTCAAAATATCAATAGGATTGTTATAAATAGCAGCAACTACTGCATCTGTATTTATTACTCTTACCTTTCTATCTACTGTTGGAAAATATCTTGCCAAAAAGTTATTTCCATGAATTCTAAAGCAGTCTATAATATTTTTAGGAATAGCTCCAAAATGATATCCTGCCAATACAATATCTAAACTTTTTAAGGTTTCTTTATCTACATCGAGTTTGCCATCTATACTTATTATATTTGCTTCTATTCCAAGCTTTACTTTTATCTTATCTGTAGATTTATTTATCTTAGCAATTTCTTCTCTCATCTTTGGCAAATCATTCTTTTTTATACCATATAAGAAATGTCCAAAACCATGATCAGAAATCGCAATTTCTGTTAACCCTTTTTTTATTGCAGCTTCTACATTTTGCTGAATAGTTCCTTTTCCATGACTATACAATGTATGTGTATGATAATCAGCAAATATTTTCATTCGTTCTTCACTTCCATTCTTTATGCTTAAACTTGACCAATAATCTTCACTTCTGGATTCAATAAAACACCAAATTTATCCCTTACAGTCTTTTGAACTAGCTCCATTAATAATATTACATCCTCTGCTGTAGCTTTATCTACATTTACAATAAACCCTGAATGCAATGTAGATACTTGAGCACCTCCTACACGAACTCCCTTAAGGCCTGCATCTTCAATAAGTTTTCCAGCATAATATCCAGGAGGTCTCTTAAAGGTACTTCCAGCACTTGGAAGGCTCAATGGCTGCTTTGTTGTTCTTCTTTGGGTAAAATCCTTTATTTTTTCTTTTATCTCAGAATAATCTCCTTTTTCAAATTGCATTTTTACTTCTAATACGACAAATCCCTTTCTTTGAATAATGCTTTCTCTATAACCTAATTCTAATGATTCATTGTTTAAATAAATAATATTTCCTTTATCATCTATAACAGTAGCACCTACTAAAACATCCTTTATTTCTCCCCCATAAGCACCTGCATTCATAGCAACAGCTCCACCTAATGTACCTGGAATGCCGCTTGCAAATTCAAATCCTTTTAAGCTTTTATTTGCAACAATATTTGATAATACAGATAACAATACCCCTGCTTGTGCAGTCACTTCATTTCCATTTATCTCTACCTTATTAAAATTTTCAGCAATTTTTATAACTACACCTCGTATACCCTTATCACGAACAAGGAGGTTGCTTCCATTGCCCATTATATAATAATCTACATCATATTCCTTGCAAACCTTTATAGCATGCTTAACCTCTTCTATTGAATATGGTAATACCATAAGGTCTGTAGGACCTCCTATTTTAAAAGAAGTATGCTTATACATTGGTTCATCTTTTAATATATTCTTTGCTTTAATTTTTTCTATCAATTTATTATAAACATTTATTATATCCACAGTTTTCTCTCCCTATATTTTTTATTTTAAGTATACCATATAAGGCTACTTCCGATTCATTTTTTTCGCTATTTCATTATAAGTCATAATCTTTCTCTTTGCATCATTTATTGCATCCTGTATCGACTTTTCTTCTAAAAGTACCTGTCTAATTTGGCTTTGCAATATTCCTTCAATCTTTAACCAATTAGGATGATGTGGGATATTTTGAGTATATACTAGATTCTTTTCTATTGTAGACATGATCCTATCATTTTTATAGATTTCTCCTACACTCTTTTTAACAGGGAAAGCACCTAATCGATAAAGTTCCTTTTGATACTTTTCTTGAGAAATAAACTTTAAAAACTTTACGCACATATTAAGTTTTTCCTTATCCTCTTGCTTAAATATACCATAAGCAGAAGTATTTTTGCATATTGATACAGGAGTGCCTTTTTTTCCTATAGGATAATTGGCTATAGCAAATTCAAATCCTTTTCCTTCATTCCTTAATTTATTCAATACATTAACAGCCCATGTTCCAGTAGGATATACTGCAACTTTTTTTTCTTTATAAAAGCTTTCCCAAGCTTCCCTTTCTGTATTTTGCCCAAAATTTTTTGGTGTTACTTTATATTTAAGCTTTAAATCAGTAAGCTTTTTTAAGCCACTTACTGCTTTTTTATCATAAAATTTATACACTAAATTCTTATCAAATATTTTTGCTCCATCAGATAATAAAATCCCCCATGTATTATAATCATTTTCTCCAATAAAAGAATTAAATCCATATATATCATTTTCTCCATCTCCATCTTTGTCATAAGTAAGTTCCTTTAGGGTATTCACAAACTCATCATAAGTCCAATTTCCATCCTTAGGAGGATTTACCCCCTTTTCATGAAATAAATCTAGATTTAAAAACATAGTATAAGTAGTCATCATACAAGGAAATCCCCATATTTTACCATTATATCGTACAGCAGCTAAACTCTGCGGCCTGTAATCATTTAATTCTTCTTTTGTTAAGTATGAATCTACTGGTTCTAAAATATTTTGATGTATAACTGTAAAATCAGCACCAACAGGTGCAATATCTGGATAAGTCTTAGTCTTTATAGCTGTTTCTATTTCGTACGGTCCAGTTTTTAAATCTAATGGTTTTAATTCTATGTAAACCCCTGGATTTTCTCTTTCAAACTTTTTTATCTTACCTAAAATCCATCCAAACCTAGTACCATTTTTAACATCTAAATGTGGATAATCCCAAAGAGTAATCACTCCCCTCCATTTCGTTTCTTTTACATCCTCTACTTTATTTTCAGGTCTATTCTCTATAAAATAAAACGGACCAAAAATTATAAAAGCACACAATAATAAACATAAAAAAAGCCTATATGGGCTGTATTTTTTATTTCTCATCGCCTTCACCTCCTATTTATATTTATTATCAACACATATCCTATATGCAAAATAAAAAGCTGCAATCAAAAGATTGCAGCTTTTTTATCTCATAAGCTTCTTTATTTCTGGAAAAGGTTCTAATGCTCTTTCTAAAACTCCCGTTACAAACCCTATCAAAACACCATAATTTACTATAGGCATATTATTTTCTACTGCCTGATTTATCCTAAACTCCATTTCTTTAGGATTTAACATACACCCTCCGCAATGAACAATCAAATCAAACTTCTTCATTTCTTCAGGTTCTGGATAACGTGTACCTGATGTCCACTCAAAATTTAGTTTTCCCCCTACTATCTCTTCAAGCCATCTCGGTATTTTGTCTCTACCTATATCCCCTTCTTGTCTATGATGAGTACATGCTTCACAAATCAATACATTATCACCTATATTTAAAGCTTTTATTCTATTTACTCCTGATACTAAAGGTTCTAATTCACCCTTATACCTTGCAAATAATATAGAAAATGAAGTTAAAGGAATATCTTTTGGAGTATCCTTATCTACCTTTTCAAAGGCTTGAGAATCAGTAATAACAAGTTTTGGTTTTTTCCCTAATCCATTTAAAGTATTTTTCAATTCTGTTTCTCTTGTTACAATCGCTACTGCTCCATGATCAATTACATCCCTTATTGTCTGCTGTTGAGGCAAAATCATTCTTCCCTTAGGAGCTGCCTTATCTATAGGAGTTACTAATACTACAAAATCATAAGGGTCTAATAAATCTCCCACTATTACCTTTTCATGCTTTTCTATATTTGCTGTTTCAATAATTTTTTGTTTTAAATTTTCAATTCCTTCCTTCTCTTTTGCACTCACCTTTATAAAAGGAATCTTATAGGTTTTTTCCCATTCTTTAATAATAGAATCTTCTATTATTTCTAAATCTGCTTTATTTACAACACCTAGCATTGGAATTTTCTTTTCTTTTATTCTTTCAATAATTTCTCTGTCAAAATCCGTAACGCCATATTGTGCTGTTACTACCAAAACAGCTAATTCAGTCTTATTCAAAACATCATATGTCTTTTTTTAATCCTTAATTCTCCTAAAGTTCCTTCATCATCAATTCCTGCTGTATCGATAATAACTACAGGTCCTATAGGCAATATTTCCATCGCTTTATAAACAGGATCTGTCGTCGTACCCGCTACATTTGACACAAGGGCAATATCTTGATTAGTAAGGGCATTTATTAAACTTGACTTTCCTGCATTTCTTTTTCCGAATATTGCAATATGCAATCTATTACTTCTTGGTGTCTCCTGCATCTTTTAACTCCTCCAAATCTATTTTTAAATAAGGTGGAAATTTTCTTCCTGATTCTGTTATTGCTTTATATGCACTCTCTAAATCAACCATATTTTTCTCACTATATATCTGATAATTATAGCGATATTTCACTGGTGTATTAATTAACATAATAGTATTTGCTCCAGCCTTTAATGCTTTTGTTTGTCCATCAGGATCTAATGTAGCTAAAGCTGTAGTTGCTGGTAAAAATACTCTCTTACAAACAATCCTTGTAACAGCTACTGCTTTTAAAGTCATATCAACACTTCCTGGTGGATATTTTTCAAATGGTGTCCCTTTTGCTGGAAGAAAAGGTCCTATCCCAATCATATTAATTCCCATTTCTTTAAAGTAAATAATATCTCTTGCAATATCCTCAACTCTCTGTCCAGGAAGACCAATTATATTTCCTGATCCATTTAGGTATCCTAACTCTCTTAGCCAACTAGAACATTGCTTTCTAATATTAAAATCATCATCTGGATGAATAAATTTAAAAATATCTTTATTTGTAGTCTCAATTTTTAATAAGAAATTATCTGCACCCATTTTTTTATATAAAGCATATTCCTCTTTTGGTCTTTCTCCTATACTTAATGTAATTCTCATCCCTGTTTCTTTCTTTATTCTTTTAATAATGGATACAATTTTTTCAGGTGTCCACCATAAATCCTCTCCAGACTGCAAAATAACTGTTTGAAGTCCTATTTTGTGTATTTGATGAACAACATCCATAATTTCATCTTCACTCATTCTGTAACGCTTTAAATCATTTAGGCTCTTTCTAACACCACAGTATTTACAGTCTTTTCTGCATATATTTGAAAACTCTATTGCACCTCTTATATCTACCGTATCTCCAATAATTTCTTTTCTCATTCTATCTGCTGCATCAAATAAAGCATCCATTTCTGCCTTTCTCTCTGTTTTAAGAAGTCTTACAATATCTTCAAAGCTTAATTCTTCTCCTTCTTCTACTTTTTTAAGTATCATAAGAAAATCATCAGAAATAACAGATTGATACAATTTCTCTACAAGTCCTGAAAGCTTCTTTGGAATTTCTGGATAAATACCTTCAAGCTTTATTTCATTTTCTTTTAAAATAACTTCTGCTTGTTTTAAATCTTCTGTTTTTACCTTGATAGCAATGGCACATACAGAACCATATTCAGAAGGAGCAGGAACTAAAGCAGTTTTTAGTCCCGAATCCTTTAATAATTGATCTCCTCTTAGCATATGGTTTGTTGATCCTGCCATAATCAAATAGTATTTCGGCTTTTGCTCCATTCCTTCCTCCTAAAAGTATAGATCTTTTTCTCCATTTTCAATTCTTTCTAGTCTCTTAATTGTCTCTGCTTTTACCTTTTCATCTTCAATTTTTTGAAGTTCCTTTTCAATCATTTTTTCTCCTTTTTCTTTCGTTTTAGCTGATGCAAATCTAACTAAATTCTCTTTAAATGTTAAAATTGCATTTGGCTGACAAAACTCATGTATATGTGCATCCTTAGCAAGCTCCATAAAAGCTTCTCCTGTTCTATTTGCTCTATAACAAGCCGTACAAAAGCTTGGAAGATGTCCTTGTTCACAAACTACTTGCAGCATTTCATCAAGAGTTCTTTCATCACTTGTTTCAAATTGTGTCGCTTCTCTATCATCTTCTTCATATCCTCCAGGATTTGTTCTTGAGCCTGCTGATATTTGAGAAACCCCTAAATTAAGCAACTCATCTCGAAGTGCAGGAGCTTCCCTAGTTGAAAGTATAATCCCTGTATAAGGAACAGTTAATCGATAAACTGCAATAATCTTTTTAAATTCCTCATCATTAATTGGATAAGGTACCGTCTCAAGAGCAGAGCCTAATGCTGGTCTTAACCTTGGTATAGATATAGTATGAGGCCCTACACTATATTTATCATCCATATACTGTGAATGCATAAGTGTTCCTAATACATCAAACTTATAATCATATAATCCTAATAAAGCTCCAATACCAAAATCATCAATACCTGCTTCAAAAGCTCTCTCAATAGCTGTTAAGCGATAATCATAATCAGACTTAAATCCTGTTGGATGCATTTTTTTATAAGTTTCTCTATGATAAGTTTCTTGAAAAATTTGAAAAGTTCCAATCCCTACTGCCTTCAACTTTTTAAAATCTTCCACACTCATAGGAGCTGCATTTACATTAATTCTTCTAATATCAACATTTTCATATATTGCACTTACCGAATCAGTAATATGATCAATATGAGTCTTTTTAGGGTCCTCTCCGCATACCAATAAAATTCTTTTATGTCCCTGACTCTCTATAGCCCTCGCTTCATTTACAACTTCATCTGCGCTTAACGTTCTTCTATGAAGTTCCTTGTTTGCTGATCTAAAACCACAGTATAAGCAATTATTCGTACACTCATTGCTCGTATAAAGAGGTGCAAAGATAACAATACGATTACCATATATCTTATCTTTTATATATCTTGCTGCATCAAACAATTTTTCTAACAACTGAGTATCCTCTATCTGCAACAAAACAGCAGCTTCTTCTAATGTAAGACCGTAACAATCTCTTGCTTTTTCAATGATTTCTAATATCTCTTTTTTACTAGCTTTTTTACCTTTCTCTAAAAGATCATGTATTTTTTCCTCATTGATAATTTCATGTGTATTCACCATATTCACTCCCTAAATTATTTTTTGGTTAGTGCACTTTTTACATTCACTCCAGTAAGTCTTCCTAGCTTTCCTGTTAATGCTCCTATTTCATCAGTTGTACCGTCTACAATAATAGAAATAACGCTTACATCCTTTTCCTTATAAGGTATCCCCATTCTTCCAACGATAATCTCTCCAAAATTGCTCAACAATTTATTTACATCATCTACATTCTCTCTATTTTCAACGATAATTGCTACAACACCTATTCGTTTGTTCATAACCTTTTCCCCTTCCTATTTACTCAATAAAAAATTCGCTTCATGCTATCGCATGGCTCATGTCGCCAACGAGTCCTAACGGACTCCGTTGCTCAAAATAGTTGATACTTTTATTCAGTTACCAAAGTTATCAACAGTTCAAAAAATTTATAATTTCATATAGAATAAAAAAACTTTCCTCAAAGATAAGGAAAGTTTCTATACAAAATAATTATTTGCACATAAGATCACCTTCTTACCTTTTGCTCAGAAAATTCCTTGCAATTAGTTTTATAAAAAAATCCTCCTGATGAATAAAATCCATCAGTCAGATTACAATTATATTTTATAATTTTTCCATATAATTTTCAATATTGTTTTAAAATTATAATAAAAGGTAGATGAAAAACATCTACCTTTTATTTATTATTTACAACCGCAATCGCAATCTTTTGTTGCAGCTGCTTCTTGACAGCATGAATCTGTAGGAAATTGCTCCTTAGCAGCATAATGAGTGTGTAATAATTCATGTGCTTTATGACTATTTGGCTTTCCTAAGAAATCTTCATAAAGCTTTTTGATTTGTGGATTTTCATGAGATTTTCTAATTGTAAGAAGCTCATCTTCTTCATACAATGCTTTTGCTCTTTCTGCTTTTACATCTATATCCATTTTTGTTTTAGCAGAAACATGTGGCTGACCTCCACCACATACACATCCTCCAGGACATGCCATAACTTCAATAAAGTGATAATCCTTCTCTCCTGCTTTTACCATATCTAGTACTTTTGCTGCATTAGCTGTTCCATGAGCAACAGCAACCTTAATTTCTTTTCCGCCTAATACTACTGTTGCTTCTTTTACTCCTTCAACACCTCTTACAGCTTCGTACTCAACATTTTCAAAGGATTTTCCTTCTAATACTTCTGCTACTGTTCTTAAAGCTGCTTCCATAACCCCTCCAGTAACACCAAAGATTACACCAGCACCTGTATAATCACCTAATAAATCTTGATCATATTTTTCATCTTCAAGCTCTAAGAATTTAATTCTTGCTTGCTTGATCATTTTTGCCAATTCTCTTGTAGTTAATACAATATCTACATCTCTAATACCATTTACATTCATTTCATTTCTTTGTGATTCTGTCTTTTTAGAAGTACATGGCATTATTGAAACAACACATATATTTTTAGGGTCAATATCATTCTTTTGTGCATAATAAGATTTAATAATAGCACCCATCATTTGTTGTGGTGATTTACATGTTGATAAGTTATCTAAAAACTCTGGATAATTAAATTCACAGAATCTAATCCAACCTGGTGAACAAGAAGTAATCATTGGAAGCTTTCCACCATTTTGGATTCTACCTAATAATTCTGTTCCTTCTTCCATGATTGTTAAGTCAGCTGCAAAGTCTGTATCATAAACTTTATCAAATCCAAGTCTTTTAAGAGCTGCAACCATTTTACCTGTAACTCTTGTTCCTATAGGTAGTCCAAATTCTTCTCCAAGTGCTGCTCTTACAGCTGGAGCTGTTTGTACTACAACATGTACATCAGGATTATCAAGAACATCCCATACTTTATCAATATCATCTTTTTCTTTTAATGCACCTACTGGACAAGCAGTAATACATTGTCCACAATAAATACATGGTACATCTGCCATGCTTTTTTCAAAAGCAGGAGCTACTCTTGTTTCAAATCCTCTATTAACAAAATCAAGAATACCTATTCCTTGTACATTTTTACATACATTTACACATCTTCCACAAAGAATACATTTGCTTTGATCTCTTACAATAGAGTAAGACTGATCATCAATCACTGTTTCAGTTTTTTCTCCTTCAAAAGGAATTTCACTAATTCCTAATTCATCTGCAATATTTTGTAATTCACAGTTTTTATTTCTAACACAAGTTAAACATTCTCTATTATGGTTAGAAAGAATCAACTCTACGTTTGATTTTCTAGCATCTCTTACCTTCTTTGTATTTGTTTTTACAACCATTCCCTCTGCAACTGGATGCACACAAGAAGCTTGCAAAGCTCTTGCTCCTTCTACTTCAACTAAACATACACGACAAGCTCCTATTTCATTTATATCCTTTAAATAACATAAAGTAGGAATGTCTATACCAGCAAGCTTAGCAGCTTGAAGAATTGTATAATCTTTTGGGACTTCGACTTTTATATTATCAATGGTTAAAGTAACTTTTTCCACTATTGTCACTCTCCTTTTCCTTTAAGATAGCAGAACTTACTTCTTGCTTATTGCTTTGAATGGACATGCTTCCATACAAGCGCCACACTTAATACATTTTTCTGTATCAATTGTATATACTTCTTTTCCTTTTACTCCATCTATACAATTAACAGGACATTTGTTTGCACAAATACCACATTTTTTACATAATTCAGGGTCAACTGTGTAAGATAATAACTCTTGACATACCCCTGCTGGACATCTCTTCTCATTTACATGTGCTTCATACTCATCTCTAAAATATTTTAATGTAGATAATACAGGGTTTGGAGCTGTTTGACCTAATCCACATAAAGCAGAAGCTTTAATACTTTGCGCTAATCTTTCAAGCTTATCAATATCTTCTGGTTCTCCCTTACCTGATGTAATCTTATCTAATATTTCTAACATTCTCTTTGTACCGATTCTACATGGAGGACACTTACCACAGCTTTCATCTACTGTAAAGTCTAAGAAGAATCTTGCAACGTCAACCATACAGTTATCTTCATCCATTACAATCATACCACCTGAACCCATCATAGATCCTAGAGCAATAAGATTGTCGTAATCAATTGGTGTATCTAAATAATCAGCAGTAATACATCCACCAGATGGTCCACCTGTTTGTACTGCTTTAAATTTCTTTCCATTTGGTATTCCGCCACCAATTTCATAGATAACTTCTCTTAATGTTGTTCCCATAGGGATTTCAAGAAGTCCAGTATTATTTATCTTTCCACCTAATGCAAATACTTTTGTTCCTTTTGATTTTTCTGTTCCCATACTTGCAAACCATTCTGCACCATTTAGAATGATTTGAGGTACATTTGCATAAGTTTCAACATTGTTTAATAATGTTGGTTTTTGCCATAAACCTTTAACTGCTGGGAAAGGTGGTCTTGGTCTTGGCATACCTCTTTTACCTTCTATAGAATTAAGAAGTGCTGTTTCTTCACCACAAACGAATGCTCCTGCACCAAGTCTTATTTCTAAATCAAACTCAAAGTCTGTATCAAAAATATTTTTTCCTAATAATCCATATTCTCTTGCTTGATCAATAGCAATTTGTAATCTGTGTACAGCAATTGGATATTCTGCTCTTACATATACATATCCTTGATTTGCACCTACTGCATAAGCTGCTATTGCCATAGCTTCTACAAGAGCATGTGGATCTCCCTCAAGTACAGATCTATCCATAAATGCACCAGGGTCCCCTTCATCTGCGTTACAAGCTACATATTTTTGATCTCCCTGTGCCTTGTATGTGAATTCCCACTTAAGTCCTGTTGGGAAACCACCGCCTCCACGACCACGAAGTCCAGATTTTTTAATTGTATCGATTACTTCTTCTCTTGTCATTTCTGTAAGAACTTTTCCTAATGCTTTGTATCCATCAAAAGCAATATATTCTTTAATATCTTCAGGGTTGATTACACCACAGTTTCTAAGTGCAACCCTTTTTTGTTTTTTGTAAAAATCTACTTCATTTATAGAACGAACCTTGTCTTCCTCTATTGCTTCTTTAAACAATAAATCTTTTACAATTCTTCCCTTTAATAAGTGTTCTTCTGTAATTCTTTTTACATCTTCAATTTTTACATGGCTATAAAAAGCTCCCTCAGGATATACAATAACAATTGGTCCTGCTTCACATAAACCAAAACATCCTGTTTTAACAATTTTCACTTCATTTGTTAAGTTATTTTTCTCTAGCTCTTTATTAAAAGTATCGATAAGTGTTTCTGAACCTGAAGAAGTACAACCCGTACCACCACAGATTAGGACATGTGCTCTATATAATTCCATCATCTTACCTCCTCACAAATTATTTATCTATATTACTCTGCCGCTCCAATGGTATATTTGTCGATTACTTTTCCATTGACAATATGCTCTGCAACAACTTGCTTCGCTTTCTCTGGAGTCATTTCTACATACGTTACTTTTTCTTCTCCTGGTCTATATACTTCAATGATTGGCTCTAATCTGCATACACCTATACATCCTGTCTGAGATACAATTACATCTTGAAGATTTCTCTTTTTTACTTCTTCTAATAATGCCATAAGCACTGGTCTTGCACCAGCAGATATACCGCAAGTAGCCATACCTACAACAATTCTTGTTCCTTCTCTATCACATCTTATATCAACTTTTTTTAATACTTCTTCACGGATTTTTGCTAATTCCTCTAAAGATTTCATAAAGTGTCCCCCTCCTAGTTTAAGGTTTCGTAATAACGTTTTCCTCCTACACCGTTATTAATATTAATACTTTTCAAGTATTCCAGGCACATCTGATTCAACTAATCTTCCATATACATCTTCATTAACAGTTAATACTGGAGCTAGTCCACAAGCACCAATACATCTAGTCGCTTCTAATGTGAATTTTCCATCTGGTGAAGTTTTTCCAACCTCTACATTAATTTCTTCCTTAATTCTGTCAATAATCTTTTGAGCACCTTTTACATAACAAGCTGTACCTAAGCATACTCCTATTACATACTCCCCTTTTGGTTCAAGAGAGAATTGTGCATAGAAAGTAACAACACCATAGATCTCTGCCATAGGGATATTTAGTCCTTCAGAAATCTTTTTTTGCACTTCTAATGGAACACATCCAAATATTTTTTGTGCATCATTTAAGACTGGCATCAAAGCACCTTTTGTGTCTTTATATTTTTGAATTACTTCATCTAATTTTGCAAAGTTTTCTTCTGTAAAAATTTTCTTTGCCATAGAACCTCCCCCTCTTTATTGTAATTTTAAAAATTAATTTATAAATAAAACAAATTTTTGTCTTACACCAAATTATCATCATTATATCAAATAATAAGTGAATTTTGTATATTTTTTATCAATCTTTTTCAAAGTTTTTTTTTCCATTTTTGAAATTGTCCATCATTTTCTGGCATATTTTCAAAATAGTTTGATATAATTCCAAATTATTTGTATTGATGTAAATTCCATACATTTTCTATATAATTATTTTTCCTTCTATATTTTGGTATTTGCATTTTGGCAAAATTAATTATTTATTTTTTTGAATTTTTAGTATTTTCTGCATGTTATTTGTTTGTGTGATCGTTTAAATTTTCACCATTATTAAAATTCTATCTTCATTTTTCCTTTATGTCAAACAAAAATTTGTCATATAATCAGATTTTTATATAAATAAAATCTCATACTATAGACAAAATAAAATTTATGATTGAAAAATAAAAGTGAATAATTGCAAAGTTTTCTCTAAAAATTTGTTTATGAGCGTTATTTTTCAATTCATTTATAATAAATTTGTCAACAAGCTCAGATTTTTATATAAATAAAACCTCCTTAGTCATTTTCTGACCAAGGAGTTTTTTACGATTCTATCACTTCTATTAAATCACCTGCCCTAATTTTTCCACCCTTTAAAACCCTTGTAAAGATTCCTTCATTTGGCATAATACACTTACCTACCTGTTTTTTTATAATGCAACCATCATGACACTCTTTTCCTATTTGAGAAACCTCTTGAATAGTTTCTCCTATTTTTAGTTTTGTACCTATAGGTAATTTATGTAAAACAATTCCTTCTGTTGTCAGGTTTTCAGCAAATTTTCCATTGCAGAGTCCCTTAACTCCTGCTTGTTTCATTTTTTCAACACTTTCAACACCAAGTAAACTAACCTGTCTATGCCATTTTCCAGCATGGGCATCCCCTACCAAACCATGTCCTTCTTGAAAAACTCCTTCTTCTATAGGTGTTTTTACAACTCCCTTTTTTTTACTAATATTTACTGCCAAAACTTTCCCTTTCAAATTTCTCCCCCTCTCTAATGTAAGTCCCTGACTTTCCTCCTGTCTTTTTTACCAATCTTATATCAGAAATAACCATATCTTTATCTACTGCTTTACACATATCATAAATCGTTAAAGCCGCAACAGATACTGCATTTAATGCTTCCATCTCAACCCCAGTCTTTCCTATTGTTTTTACTACTCCTTCAATATGAATAACAGATCTTTCTTCATCTAAGTAAAATTTCATGTCAACTCCTGTAATAAATATGTTGTGGCACATAGGAATATTCTCACTAGTTTTTTTTGCTCCCATAATCCCTGCTATTTGTGCTACAGATAAAACGTCTCCCTTTTTCATCTTTCCTTCTTGAATCATCTTCATTGTACTTTTTGCTACCTTAATACATCCTCTTGCTACTGCTAATCTTTTTGTATCTTCTTTATCTCCTACTTCTACCATTTTTACTCTTCCATTTTCATCTATGTGGGTAAACATAATTATCCTCCTATTCTAACCATATCTCTTATAATAGGTTGATGATCCTTTTCATTTAATTTATGTTCCTTAGGTTTTTTATAAATAGCAATTTTAATCATATCTTCTAAATTTCCATTTTTTTGCCTTAGAATAGATTTTAAATCAATTTCCTTATTTGAGTGTAAGCAGGGCTTTAACCTACCATCTGCAGTTAGACGTATACGGTTGCAATACTTACAAAAATGATGACTTATAGGATTTATAAACCCTACTTTTCCTTTTGCATCAGCAAATTTAAAGTACTGAGCAGGACTGCTTTTATCTCCCTCATATACAGGGATTAAATCTTTTAGCTGATATTTTAAAACATCATTAGATAAAAATTTAGATTTTGCCCATTTGCTTGCTTGACCAATAGGCATTAATTCTATAAAGCGAACTTCTATATTTTCTTTTATGGTTAAATTTACAAAATCCATGATTTCATCATCATTAAAACCACCTATGACCACCACATTTAATTTAACTGGAAAAAGACCTATCTTTTTTGCTTCTTCTATTCCTTCTAAAACATCCCCTAATCTTCCGCCCCTTGTTATTTCACTATATTTTTCTGCTTTTAAGGTATCTAGGCTAATATTTACACGCTTTAATCCTGCATGTTTTAAATCTTTTGCATATTTTTTTAGTAAAGTACCATTAGTTGTTAAAGCAACATCTTTTATTTCTTCTAAGTTAGATATCTTCTCAATTAAATGAATCATCCCTTTGCGAACAAGGGGTTCTCCTCCTGTTATTCTTACCTTTTCTATTCCCAAATTCACTGATGCTTTTACTACTTTAAATATCTCCTCAATGGATAAAATTTGTTCGTGCTTTCTTTTATAAACACCTTCTTTTGGCATACAATATTTACATCTTAAATTGCATAAATCTGTAACTGAAACTCTAAGATAATTAATGCTTCTACCAAAAGGATCCTTCATTTTTATCCCCTCTTTTTATTTAACCTTTATAATCTCCCCCGTATGTTCTAATCCATAACCGCCCATATTTTCTAATATTTCTTTAAATTCTTTAGATTTTATAACTTTTATAAATAGTTGTATCATACCTTTATCTAAATATTTCACAGGAACTAAAAAATCATATTCTTCTTCTCCTATAGGAATAAATTCTAAATCCATTGCCTTCGCTGCTGATAAAACCCCAACGCCTGCATCTGCTGATCCTGATGCTACTGCAGCTGCTACAGCCATATGGGTAGTCATTTCTCTGTCATAACCTATTATTTTGCTTGGATTTATTTTTCGTTTTTTTAGTTCATAATCTAGCAAAATCCTTGTTCCAGCCCCTCTTTGCCTATTTACAAATACAATTTCTTCTTTTAATAAATCTTCAAAGTCATAGATATTTTTTGGATTTCCTTTCTGAATAATAATTCCTTGTACTCTTTTTACTCCCTTTATAAGGGCCATATCTAGATTTGATAAATATTTTTTAACAAATGATACATTATACTCACCCGTTGTAGCATCTAATAAATGAATAGGAGCAATATGAGCTTCCCTACGTCTTAATGCCATAATTCCACCTAGACTTCCAACATGAGCAGATGATAAATCATAAAAAGCATTTTGTTTATGGATAAGATTTCCGATTAAATCCATAATCAAATCATGACTTCCTATAGATACAATCGTTTTATTGATTTTATTTAATGGTTTTAATAAGGATACTTCTATCTTTTCACCAGCCTCAACCCCTTCACTATTTTGAGGAATAACAAATACTCCATCAGCCCTTACAAGAGACATGCTTACACCTGCACCTCGACTAAGAGGGGTCGCAATCAGCTGCTCATCTACTCTTCCTAATTTAATTCTGACAAATTCCTTATGTTTTAAAGAAGAAACAATCCGCTTTGATAAAACAGCCTGAACTTTATTTGAATCATCCATATATTGTCCTTGATATTTTTTGATAAGAGGCTTTACAAAAGTATCAAATACAAAATAAGCAGAAACAGGATATCCTGGTATACCAATAACCGCCTTTTCATTTATTACCCCAAGTATAGTTGGTTTTCCTGGTTTTGTTGCAATTCCATGAACAAGTACCTCTCCTAATTCATCCACTAATTTTTTTGTATAATCTTTTGTTCCTGCCGAAGACCCAGCATTTATAATAACTATATGATTTTCATCTATTGCTTTTAAAATAGTACTCTTTAATAAATAATAATCATCTGGTACTGGCTTGTATCGATTAGGCTCTCCCCCTAACTCTTTTACAAGTCCTTCAAATACTCTAGAATTAGATTCAATAATTTTTCCATCTTCCATTTTTTCTCCTGGTTCAATAATTTCCGTACCTGTAGGAATAATACCTACTTTAGGCTTTTTATAAACCTTTAATTCATATATTCCTCCACTTAATAATGCACCTATATCTACCGGTCTGATGATGTGATTTGATGGAATAATCATCTCATTAGCTACAATATCTTCTCCTATAGGACGGATATGCTGCCAAGGAGAAGCTGCTTTTATTATTTCTACCCTTTCTTCATCTATTTCTACGACATCTTCAATCATAATAACAGCATCATAAGGCTTCTTTATTGGCTCCCCTGTATCTACATAAATAAAGTCTTTATTGATCTTAAGTTGTATTGGATTTCTTTCAGAAGCAAAAAATGTAGTAGATGCTTTTACTGCAATCCCATCCATTGCTGATGCATTATAATTTGGTGAAGAATATTTTGCAAATACAGCAGATGCGCTAACCCGTCCAAGAGAATCAATCACTGAAATAAACTCTTTCTCATGGTTTTTTAAATTTTTATTTATTCTTTCTAAAAAAATATTCAGTGCTTTTTCTACTGCAACATTTGAAAGATATAAATTGCGTTCTTTATTTTTCAATGCCATCCCCCTTTATAAAAGAATCACTTTTACCTTTTCTCCCTTTTTAACCCCCTCTTTATTTGTATCAATCTTTATATATCCTTCTGCCTTAGTCATTAATGAAATAGCTCCAGATTTTCCATGAATTGGTTTTGCTATATATTCATTATCTTTCTCTTCTATCCTGACCATTTGATACGTCTCTTTTCCTTCAGAAGAATGTATATTGGCATCACATATGGCATAAATCCCTATTTTTTTCTCATTTATAGAAAATACTTTATCTCTTAAGTACCCTCCAAATAATCGAAATACAACAATGGCAGAAACCGGGTGTCCAGGCAATCCGAATATAGCTGTATTCTCTACCTTCCCAATAATAGTTGGTTTTCCAGGCTTTATAGAAACTCCATTAACAAAAACCCCTACATCCCCAAAAGAATCTATCACTTTTTCTGTTAAATCCTTTTCTCCAACAGAACTTCCACCAGAAATAACAACAAAATCGTTCTCTTTTATTGCCATCTTTACTATATCTCTTAAGGTTTCATAATTATCCTCTACAACAATCTTTTTTGTAACTTCTCCTCCCATTTTAATAACCATTGCTGATAAAGAATAAGTATTAATATCTCGAATCTGTCCAAGCTTTACTTTACAAGTTATATCAACGATTTCATCTCCTGTTGAAATAATGGCTGTCTTTATTTTTTTAAAAACCTTTACTTTATCTACTCCAACAGCTGCTAAAGCCCCTATATCCTGTGATTTTAATTTTCTTCCTTTAGAAAGTAATAAAGAATTATTTTTTATATCCTCTCCCTTTTTAATTATCCCATCACCTGGTGCAACAGGATGATAAACTGCAATTGTCTTATTATCAAGATTTTCAACATACTCAATCATCACAACCCCATCAGCACCAATCGGAATCATTCCACCAGTAGGAACATAAGCTGCTTGCCCACTAATAATAGACAAAGTTGTATTCTCTCCCATTTCTACCTTTCCAACAACCTCTAAAAAGGTAGGCAAGCTCTCATTAACCCCAAATGTATCTTTTGAAACTACTGCATATCCATCTACTGTTGATCGATTAAATTCTGGTAAATCTATAGAAGCATATACATCTTCTGATAAAATTCTATCTAGAGCCTCTGTTATATTAATTACTTCAGTTCCTATATGAAAATGTTCAAAGTAATGATCTATTTTTTGTTTTACTTCTTCCACCGTATCTACATTTAAAAGCTTCATGATCTACCCCCTTTATGAAATCAAAAGCTCTCCTTGAATAAATGCTTTTGTAATATGGTTTTTAGGATTAAAAATCACTTCTTTCATACTCCCAAACTCTTGTACTTTTCCTTTATGCATAAAAACAACTTCCTTACAGATTCTCTTTGCTTGCTGAAGGCTATGGGTAATTATTATGACAGTTGTTTTTTCTATTTGGTTAATTTTTTTTATCATCTCTTCCATAATAGCAATAGAAGAAGGATCCATATTAGACATTGGTTCATCTAATATTAATAATGAAGGACGAAATATTAATGCTCTAGCCAAAGCAACTTTCTGCATCTCTCCTCCTGATAATGTCCAAGCCTTTTGATTCTTAAGATTCTCTATTCCAATCTCCTTTAAGATTTTGTTTACCTTATTATTTATAGCTTTTTTCTTTTCTTTTCGAATCATTAGTGGATAAGCAACATTATTAAACACTGTTGTCCTAAGTAAATAAGGCTTTTGAAATACTACTGTAATATCTTTTTGAGAGTATATTTTTTTCCCATTATAATAAACTTGCCCACTCGTTGCTTCTTCTAATCCTCCTATAATCTTTATCAATGTACTTTTCCCTGCTCCATTAGGTCCAATAATTCCTAGAATTGTTCCTTTATTGATATTTAAATATCCTACATCTAATACACGATGTCCATTATATTCTTTTACTAAATTGTTAATAGAAATTTGCATATTACTCACCCTGTTGAAAATTATAAAGTATACCATTAATGACAAAAGAAATCATAATTAAAACAATTCCAATTGCAATTGCCATCGAATAATCTCCCATACTCTGAAGCATTGCAATGGATGTCGTCATCACTCTTGTATAGCCTTTAATATTTCCTCCTACAATCATTACTGCACCTACTTCTGATATAGCTCTACCATATCCCGTAACAATCCCTGTAAATACGTTCACACGCAGCTCCTTTAAAAGTAAACTTAATGTTTGAAATTTATCGGCTCCTAAGGTTTTAGCAACCATTTTGATCCTTTGTCCTTTTTGCTTTGTCCCATTATAAACAATTCCTGTAATAATAGGAATAACCAAACAAGTTTGTGCAATAATCATTGCAGCAGGTGTAAAACTTAATCCTAAAAATCCAAAAGGCCCTTTTCTAGATATAAGCAAAAATACTACTAAGCCTGCAATAACAGGGGGCATACTCATGAGGGTATAGATTCCCCTAACAACAACTTTTTTAAATTTAAAGTCTACTATTCCTAAAAAAATACCTGCTGGCACTGAAAAAAAACTAGAAACAAAAGTAGCAGTGAGAGAAACATATAAGGATAACAGAATAATTTTATAAACTTCTTCATCAAAAGAAATCAAAAGATTATATGCATCCTTAAATCCTTCCCATATTTCTCCCACATTTATCACTCCTGTCTATCTTGCATTTGGAATAAATAAAGGTTTAGAAAATTTATCTTTTCCAAATGCTTTAATAAGCCCTTGTGCTTTTTCTCCCAAAATCCAATCTATAAACTTTTGTGCTCCATCATTATTAATCTTTTCATTTTTATTAGGATTTACGGCAATGACTCCATATTGGTTAAATAATTTATTATCTCCTTCTACAAGAATTTCTAAATCAATTTTATCTTTCATTGATAAATAAGTAGCTCTATCAGATAAAGTATATCCTTCTATCTCATTTGCCATCTGGATTACATCTCCCATTCCTTTACCAGCTGACAAATACCAATCTCCTTTAGGCTCAATTCCCGCTTCTTCCCAGAATTTTTTCTCCTTTTTATGGGTACCAGAATCATCCCCTCTTGATACAAATTTTGCATTCCCTTTATTAATTAATTTAAAAGCCTTTATTACATCATTCGATGCATTTTCATAAAGTTTAGCAGGATCGTTCTTTGGTCCAATTATCACAAAATCATTATACATAACATCAAATCTTTCTAAGCCATGACCTGCTTTTACAAAAGCTTCTTCAGAAGACTTAGCATGTACTAACAATACGTCTGCTTCCCCGTCTTCTCCCATTTTTAATGCTTTCCCTGTTCCAACTGCTACTACCTTTACTTTAATCCCTGTATCTTTTTCAAAAACAGGCAGTAGATAATCTAGCAAACCACTATTTTCTGTGCTTGTTGTAGTAGCCAAAATGATACTGCTGTTTTTCACTTCTTTACTTGTCTCCTCTGTTGGTGCTGTTTGTACGCAACCTGATAGTAAAGCTATTACCAATACAAGTATCAAAGCAAGACTAAAAATTTTTTTCTTTCCCAATTTCATTTTTATTCCCCCAATAAATTATAATTTATCCAAAATTTGTAACACTCTCTTTTATTCTATATTTGTTTTGATCAAAATTCAATAGAGAAAAGTTTGTATTTTCATAATATTAAAAATCTATAGATGATATAATAAACCATAAAGGGGGTATTTTAATGTTTACACTAGGTATTATTATCGCTAGTGATAAAGGTTATAAGGGAGAACGGATTGATAAAAGCGGTAAAATAATAAAAGAAATTATGGAGAATAATTATTATATAACAAAAAAATATACTATTTTGCCTGATGAACAAGAAATTTTAGAAAAAGAAATGATCCATATGTGTGACAATTTAGGTCTTGATTTGATTTTGACATCAGGTGGTACAGGTTTTTCAAAAAGAGATATAACACCTGAAGCCACTTTAAATGTAGTAGAAAGATTAGCTCCTGGAATATCTGAAGCTATAAGATACAAAAGCCTTCAGATAACTCCAAGAGCTATGTTGTCTCGAGCCGTATCAGGTATAAGGAAAAACACCTTAATAATCAATCTTCCAGGAAGCCCTAAAGCTGTTAGTGAAATTTTAGATTTTATAATACCAAGCCTTTCACATGGACTAGAAATTCTAAAAGGAACCTCATCAGAATGTGCTAAAGAAAAAGAGAATTGATCAAAAATTGATCAATTCTCTTTTTTAATATTATTCACCAAACTGTCTTAAAAGCCTTTCATTCAATATCTCTGCTGCATTATGTCCCATTTGTTTCTGTTTATGGTTTCTAGCTGCTGCCTCGATAATCATGGCCAAATTTCTCCCTGGCTTAATAGGAATAGTGATTTTGTGTACATTAACCCCTAAAATCTCCATAAATTCTTCATCCATTCCCAATCTATCATACTGCTTATCAGGACTCCAGTTTTGCATCTCAATAACAAGTTCAATCATTTTTTTATCTCTTACTGAACCTACACCATATAAGTGCTTAATGTCTAATATACCGATTCCTCTAAGCTCCATAAAATGTCTAATAAGTTCTGGTGCACTTCCTTCTAATGTATTGTTATCTATCTTCTTAATTTCCACAGCATCATCTGCTACCAATCTATGTCCTCTTTTAATAAGCTCTAGTGCAGTCTCACTTTTTCCAATACCACTTTCGCCAATAAGTAATATACCAATTCCATACACATCTACTAATACCCCATGCCTTGTTATAACAGGGGCTAATTTTTCTTCTAAATACGTCATTAACTGACTAATCAGTTTTGTTGTATTTATATTAGTTCTAAGCAAGGGACGATTAAATTTTTTTGATGCCCCTAAACACTCTTTATGAACTTCTAATCCTCTTGTTACAATGACACAAGGCAGTTGGTGTGAAAATAATTTTTCTGTTCTTTCCTTTCTTACTTCAGGTGTAAGGCTATCAAAATATGTCCACTCTACTTTCCCTACTACTTGTACTCTTTCATAAGCAAAATATTCATAAAAACCTGCTAACTGCAATCCAGGTCTATTAATATCACTCACTTCTATATTTATATCCGTTTTTTCAGGTTTATAAATTACTTCTAATTTTAAATCATTAATCAATTGATCAATTGTTACAAATGCCATAATACCTACTCCTTTTTTGTGTTTTTCTTTGAAAAATAATCTTTTATTTCTTTTGCAGCTCTTTTGTTCATGCCTTTTACTTGACTCAACTCATCTATAGAAGCTTTTTTTATTTTTTCTATTGTCTTGAAATATTTTAACAATGCAATTCTTCTTTTTTCTCCAATTCCTGGTATTTCTTCTAATATTGATTGCACTGCTGTTTTTCCTCTTAAGCTCTTATGATAAGTAATCGCAAACCGATGGGTTTCCTCTTGAATTTTCCCAATCAGTTGAAAAATAAGCTGATTTTTTTTTATATTTATTATCTTACCATTATAAACTAAATCTTTTGTTTTGTGGCGATCATCTTTTACCATTCCCGCCATAGGAATATTAAGTCCTAATGCATTTAATACCTCTTTAGCTGCATTTACTTGTCCTACTCCTCCATCTATCAATATAAGGTCAGGAAATTTAGAAAACTTCCCTTCTTCATCTATAATTCCTTTTTCCTTCATATTATCTTTTTCTTCTATTCCCCTTTTAAATCTTCTGTAAATAACTTCCTGCATACTCCCATAATCATTTTGGCCCTCTATTGTCTTAATTTTAAACCTTCGATAATCACTATACTTTGGTTTTCCGTTTTCAAACACAACCATTGAAGCAACTGAATTTACTCCTTGAGTATTAGAAATATCAAATGACTCTATTCGAAATAAAGGTTTTGAAAGATTTAAATACTCTCTCAACTCTTTTATAGCACCCTCACTTTTTTCTTTATCTTTTATAATCTTATCACGAAATTTTGATAAAGTATCTACAGCATTTTTATATACCAATTCAAGAAGTGCTCTTTTCTCTCCTCTATGAGGAATTTTTACCAATACTTTCGAACCTTTCTTTACAGAGAGCCATTTTTCAATGACATCAAGGTCATTGATTTTTTCCTGCAATAGAATTTCCTTCGGCACAAAGGCTGCACCTGCATAAAACTGCTTTATAAAAGCACTGATAATTTCTCCTCTTTCCTCATCTTCTCTTGCACTGAGCATATAATGTTCTCTTCCTATTAGTTTTCCACCTCTTACAAAGAAAACCATCACACATATATCCTTACCCCCTCTTGCCATAGCAATCAAATCCTGGTCTATATCAGAAGCTAAAACCATTTTTTGTTTTTCCATAATATTATTAATGGCAATGATTTGATCTCTATACTCTGCTGCTTTTTCAAATTGCATAGAGGCTGCAGCATCCTTCATTTTTTTTTCTATTTTTTTTACTAATGCTTCATGTTTTCCCCCTAAAAATAGTACGATTTCATCAATCATTTTCATATATTCTTCACTATCTATATGTCCTTGACAAGGACCTAAACATCTACCTATATGATAATTTAAGCAAGCTCTATCTTTATTTTTTTCAAGATTCTTATTACAAGTTCTTAATCGATAAAACTTTTTTAGCATTTCAATCGTATTATTAACTGCTCCTACATTAATATAAGGACCAAAATACCTAGCCCCATCCTTAATAACCCTTCGTGTTTTGAAAACCCTTGGATATTTTTCTCCTATAGTAACCTTTATATAAGGATATTGCTTATCATCTCGAAGAAGTACATTATACTTAGGCCGGTGCTTTTTAATAAGATTAGCTTCAAGGATTAATGCCTCTACCTCTGAATCTGTCAAAATATATTCAAATTCAGAAATATTTCCTACCATAGCCAAAACCTTAGGAGAATGATTTTTAGAAGACTGAAAATACTGCCGTACCCTGTTTTTTAGTGATATTGCCTTACCAACATAAATAATTTCACCAGTAGAATCCTTCATCAAATAAACACCAGGCTTTTGGGGTAATTTTTTTAGTTGTTCTTTTATATCAAACATATCTACTTCCTCTCATTTTTTTTAAAGTTTTCAATACATTTATTTTATCAAAAATTAAGCTTTAATGATTTATTATTTCCTAGTCATTTTAAAAATATGTATACTTTTTAAAACGTTTGACAATACTCTAGACATAGAACTTTTGGAAAAAAAGAAAATATAAAGATAACAAAAGTTATCTAATTATTATGAATGAAAAATAAAAGTGAATAATTGCAAAGCTTTAATAAAGAAAACTTGATGAATAATTTCAGAAAAATTCGTAGGCTCAGCATGGATGCTAAGCCAGCAGCCTACAAGACAGGACGTCTTGATTAGGTGCGTTAGGATTTTTCGAAATTATGAAGCTTTGTTTTCTATAAAGCTTTGTTTATGAACGTTATTTTTCAATTCATTGATAAATATAACTTTATCAACAAGCTAAGATAACAAAAGTTACCTACAACAACATTTAAGGAGGAATAACAATGAAAGCTTTTTTAAAAAAATTTTCAATAATTTTAAGCATCATCTTTATCACATCATCTATAGCAGTTGCAGGAATTCCTTTAGAAGAAGTGTCCGCTTTTATTAAAAATACAAAAATAAAAATCCAAGACAATTCCCCTCTCCCTATAAAAACAATACTATATAAAGGCAATATATATATACCTTTAGAAGCTATATCAAAGATGAACTGTTCATTTTCTTTAGATGCAAAAAATAATACAATAATCTTAAAAAATAATCTTTTATTTAAAGACTTTAAAGCTGCTGATCCTTGGAATGATGAAATTTTTGCCTATGGAGAAATCCGAAATATTAACAAAAAAGAAAGAACAATAACTATCGAACAGCACTTTGATGATAACAGCATCAGCATAGAACCAGATATAAAAATCTCAGAAAATATAGTTATTATAATTAAGCGTAATGATAAGAAAATGAATCTAGATTTTAACGATCTAAGAGTTGGAGATATTGTTGGCGTTGTACTCACAAAGAATAATATTGCCCGGGGAATGATAATAAACAACTAAAATTTTTGTTTTTCATCATATTCTTGCAATTTTTGTTTTTTTTTGATATTATGTTTTAAAATAAATACATTAATTGGCAAACTTATCGAAAGGTAAGGACGCAAAGCTATGGGTCTAAAGAATAAATTCTATGACTGCCAGGCTGCTAAAAGTTTATAGGCACCTGAAAAAGGTGCTTTTTTTAATCTAACGTATGGGGGGACAGCTATGAAAAAAGGAACAATAAGAAACAAATTGCTTGTCATGATTGTTTTATCCATAATAATTCCTATGAGTTTATTAGGGTATTTTTCCTATTCAAAATCACATGATCTTTTAATGGAAAAAATGGTAAGTACATCTACTCAATTGGTTGAACGAATCAATATGGGACTAAGCGAATTTTTAAAAGGAAAAGAAACAAGTGTAAATATATTATCAAGCAACATCAATTTTAAAAGATTAATCCAAAGTTCAAATGACAACTACTATAGCAGTCATGAATTAGTCATGAATATATTAAAAAATGTAAAAGAAAGTGATTCAGAAATTATGAATACATACTTTGGTTCTAATAATGGTAATATATATATTTATCCTAATCAAGCAATTCCAGATGGATATGACCCTAGACGAAGGCCATGGTATAAAAAAGCTTTAAATAATAAAGGAAAAGTTGTATGGACAGACCCATATAAAGATGCTACATCAGGAGATGTTGTCATTACTGTTGCTAAAACAGTAATTGATAATGATAAAGTTATAGGGGTAATCGGTGTTGATATAAATCTTCGTCTTTTATCAGAAAATCTATCTAAAATAACCATAGGCAATGAAGGATATATTTATGTAACCGATAAAAATGGCATAATGATCGCTCATCCAAATAAAGAACTAATTGGAAAAGATGACTTTAGAAAACTTAGCATATGGGAACAAGCTCATTCTAAAAAATCAGGATTTTTTGAGTATTTATTTAAAGGAAGAAATAAATTTGCTGTTTTTTATACAAATCCAATTACAGGATGGAAAATAGTAGCATCTATGGATCATGATGAACTTTTAACAGATACAAACGTTATTAAACATTTTACAATATTCGGCATTTTCATAGGAATTATTGTCGCTGTTATTCTATCTTTATTTATTGCTAGAAACATCTCAAAACCACTAAATCGTGTTAAAGAAGTTATTCAAATAGCTTCAAAGGGAGATTTAACCGTAAGAGTGCCAATATCCTCTAATGATGAACTTGGACAAATAGGAGAAAGTTTCAATGAGATGCTTATTAATATTGGGAATTTAATAAAAAATGTAAAAAGTGCTTCACATACTGTATTCGAATCTTCTGATTCACTAACACAAGTAACAGACCATACTGCCGCTGCTATTGAAGAAGTAGCAAAAACAATAGAAGAAATAGCAAAAAGTACTAGTGTACAAGCAAAAGATACAGAAAATAGTGCTGTCAATACAAAAGAATTAGCAGATAATATTGAGTTGGTTTTAGCATCTACAGAAGATATAGAAACAATTACAAAAGAAGCAGATCAATTAAGCAATCAAGGCTTAAATACAGTAAAAGTTCTAATAGAAAAAAACAACGAAAACAGTGAAGCTGCTATGCATGTAAATGACATTGTTTTAAAAGTAGATAAAAGTTCAGAAGAAATCGGCATTATTACAGAAACCATTGCACAAATTGCAGAACAAACAAATTTATTAGCATTAAATGCTGCAATCGAAGCTGCAAGAGCAGGCGAATCAGGCAGAGGTTTTTCTGTTGTTGCTGAAGAAATACGAAAGCTTGCAGAACAATCTTCAAAAGCAGCAGATGAGATAAAAGATTTAATTACAAACATTCAAACCCAGTCAAAAACAGCAGTTACCACAATGATAAAAGCAAAAGAAATAGTTCAAAAACAAGATGAATCCGTAAAAGAAACAGAAAAAGTTTTTAATCAAACATTACATTCTATCCAGTCTTTAACAGAAAAAGTTTCTCAAATCAAAGAATACAATAAAAATATGGAAGAGAAAAAAAATAAAATATTAGATATTATTTCAAATATTTCAGCTATGGCTCAGCAAACATCAGCTGCCACCCAGCAAGTATCTGCTTCAACAGAAGAACAGCTTGCAGCCGTAGAAAGTATTTCAACAAATTCAAATAATTTAAAATCACTTGCAGAAAATCTTCAAAAAACGGTAGAACTATTTAAGATAGAAGAATAAAAGCCTAGAAAATCTAGGCTTTTTCTAATATTTTCTTTAGGTAAATACCTGTATAAGACTGAGGAAGTTTTGAAATTTCTTCTGGAGTTCCTACTCCTACAACTTGACCCCCTCTATCCCCTCCATCTGGTCCTAAATCAATAATATAGTCACATGCCTTTATCACATCAAGATTATGCTCAATTACTAAAACAGTATTTCCTCCTTCAACAAGCCTGTTTAGTACTCCTATTAATTTATGAATATCTGCAATATGAAGTCCTGTAGTAGGTTCATCTAAAATATATAATGTTTTTCCAGTGCTTCGTTTGCTAAGCTCTGTTGCTAATTTCACCCTTTGGGCTTCCCCACCGGATAGCTGGGTAGATGGTTGTCCTAGTTTTATATATCCTAATCCTACTTCATATAAAGTAGATAGCTTTCTTTTTATCCCTGGAACATTTTCAAAAAACTTTAATGCTTCTTCAACAGTCATCTCCAATACATCTGATATAGATTTTCCCTTATATTTTACTTCTAAAGTTTCTCTATTATATCTCTTTCCTTTGCATACATCACAAGGAACATAAACATCTGGTAAAAAATGCATCTCTATTTTAATAATTCCGTCTCCTCTACAAGCCTCACATCTTCCCCCCTTTACATTAAAGCTGAATCTTCCCTTTTGATACCCCCTAATCTTTGCTTCTGGAACCTTTGCAAAAAGATCTCTTATTAAATCAAATACACCTGTATAAGTTGCTGGATTTGATCTTGGGGTTCTACCAATAGGAGATTGGTCAATATCAATTACTTTATCGATATGCTTAATTCCCTTTATGTCTTTATGACTTCCAGGTTTTTGTTTGGCTCTATGAAGCTCCATGGCAAGTCTTTTGTAAAAAATCTCATTGACTAAAGTACTCTTTCCTGAACCAGAAACCCCTGTTACACAAGTAAATACTCCTAATGGAAACTTTACATTGATATTTTTTAGATTATTTTCCCTAGCTCCCACTACCTCTATCCATTTTCCGTTTGGTTTTCTTCTCTCCTTTGGAACTTCAATCTTTTTCTTCCCCGATAGATATTGACCTGTAATTGAATTTTCACATTTAATAATTTCATCTACTGTTCCTGCTGCTACAATCTTTCCTCCATGTTCTCCTGCACCTGGACCAATATCAATAATATAATCTGCTGCATACATGGTATCCTCATCATGCTCGACAACAATAAGGGTATTTCCTAAATTTGTTAGATTTCTAAGGGTTTTAATAAGCTTTTCATTATCCTTTTGATGTAGTCCAATACTTGGCTCATCTAGAATATATAAAACCCCAACCAAGCTTGAGCCAATTTGGGTTGCTAATCTAATTCTTTGAGATTCTCCACCTGATAATGTTCCAGCTGAACGAGATAAAGTCAAATAGTCTAATCCTACATCTACTAAAAAGCCTAATCTTTCATTTATTTCTTTAAGAATCTGCTTTGCAATCATTTCCTTTTTTTCAGAAAGAACCAAATTATTAAAAAAGTCTCTTGCTTCCCTAATAGAAAACTCTGTTACTTGTGCTATATTTTTGCCGCAAATTTTTACGGATAAAACTTCTTTTTTTAATCTTGCTCCCTTACATGAATCACAAGGATTAAGAGCCATAAACTCTTCTATCTTTTCTCTCATATAATCAGAATTTGTTTCTTTATATCTTCTTGATAAGTTATTAATAATCCCTTCAAAAGGAGCTTTGTATTGTCTTATTCCACCGAATTTGCTTTCGTATTTAAATTCTATATACCTATCTCCTGTACCATAAAGTAATTCATCTATAAAAGCTTTTGGCAATTTTTCAATAGGTGTATCCAAATCTAAATCATGTTCCTTTGCTAATGCATTAATCATTTCAAAATAATAAGTTCCTTCCTCGCTGTTTGCCATAGGTGCAATTCCTCCTTCTTTAATACTTAAAGAAGGGTTAGGAATCACCAAATCTGGATCAATCTTTCTAATATATCCAATCCCATTACAATCAGAACAAGCACCATAGGGACTATTAAATGAAAACATCCTAGGCTCTAATTCTTCAATACCAATTCCATGCTCTGGACATGAAAATTTTGTACTAAAAGTTAAATCTTCTCCATCTATCACATTCACAACAACCAAACCTTCTGATAAGGATAATGTTGTTTCAATGGAATCTGCTAATCGATTTTTAATTCCTTCTTTTACAATAATACGATCTATTACTACCTCAATGGTATGCTTTTTATTCTTCTCAAGCTTAATCTCATCATATAGTTCTTTTATTTGACCATCTATTCTTACACGAACATATCCTTCTTTTCTTATATTTTCTAAGATCTTTACATGTTCTCCTTTACGACCTCTAACTATTGGTGCTAATATTTGAATCTTTGTTCTTTCAGGTAGTTCCATAATCTTATCTACAATTTGGTCTACTGTTTGTTGAGAAATCTCAATACCACATATTGGACAATAAGGGGTACCTACTCTTGCAAACAAAAGTCTTAAATAATCATAAATCTCTGTCACAGTTCCAACTGTAGAACGAGGATTTCTGCTAGTAGTCTTTTGGTCTATTGATATAGCAGGAGATAATCCTTCTATATAATCTACATCAGGCTTTTCCATCTGACCTAGAAACTGTCTTGCATAAGCAGATAAACTCTCCACATACCTTCTTTGTCCTTCCGCATAAATTGTATCAAAAGCCAAAGAGGATTTTCCTGAACCACTTAGCCCTGTCATAACAACAAACTTGTCTCTTGGTATTTCTATATCAATATTTTTTAAGTTGTGCTCTTTTGCACCTTTTACAAATATACTGTTCTTAGACATATTTTCACCTCTGTTAAAGATTCTCTTTTAGTTCCATTATTTTATCACGAAGATTAGCTGCCCTTTCAAACTGTAAATTTTCTGCAGCCTCTTTCATTTCTCTTTCAAGCTTTTCAATCAGTTTATTAATCTCTTTCGGCTTCATATCTTCTATTTCTTTATTTATTCCATACTTAACAGAATCCTCAGCAACCTTTGTCGCTTCTATTACATCTCTTACTTTCTTTACTATTCCTTTTGGCTTTATATTGTATTTTTCATTATATTCCTTTTGAATCTTCCTTCTTCTATTTGTTTCATCAATAGCTCGTTTCATAGAATCTGTAATTTTATCAGCATACATAATCACTTTTCCATCTATATTTCTAGCAGCTCGTCCTATTGTTTGAACTAAAGAGGTTTCAGAACGGAGAAATCCTTCCTTATCTGCATCTAAAATAGCTACGAGTGAAACTTCAGGCAAATCTAATCCTTCTCTTAATAAGTTTATTCCGACCAAAACATCAAAAACGCCTAATCTCAAATCTCTTACAATCTCCATTCTCTCTAGTGTATCAATATCAGAATGTAGATACCTAACCTTAATATCAACATCTTTAAAATAAGCAGTTAAATCCTCTGCCATTTTCTTTGTAAGGGTAGTCACCAATACTCTTTGGTTTCTTTCTATTACTTGATTAATTTCTCCAATCAAATCATCAATTTGACCTTTTATAGGTCTTACATATATCTTAGGATCAAGAAGTCCCGTAGGTCTTATGATTTGCTCTACTGTATTTTGACTATGTTCTTTTTCATAAGGCCCTGGCGTTGCACTTACATAAATAATTTGATTTATTAATCCTTCAAACTCATCAAAATTAAGAGGTCTGTTGTCATAAGCTGAAGGCAATCTAAATCCATATTCTACTAGGTTTTCTTTTCTAGCCTTATCTCCTGCATACATACCCCTTATTTGTGGGATTGTAACATGTGATTCATCAACAATTATTAAAAAATCATCAGGAAAATAGTCAATCAACGTAAAAGGCTTGCTACCGGGTGGTCTTTGAGAAATATGCCTTGAATAATTTTCTATTCCCTGACAAAATCCAACTTCCCTAAGCATCTCTATATCATACATAGTTCTTTGCTGAATCCTTTGAGCTTCAATAAATTTTTCATTTTCTTTAAAATATTTTACTCTCTCTCTTAATTCTTCTTCTATATCAATAATTGCTTTCTCCAGTTTTTCTTTTGTAGTTACATAGTGAGAAGCAGGAAAAATAGATACATGATTTCTTATTCCTATTATTTCTCCTGTTACTATATTTATTTCTGTGATTCTATCGACTTCATCTCCAAACAATTCTACTCTTATAGCATGCTCTGCTTCATTAGCAGGAAAAATTTCTACCACATCTCCTCTAACTCTAAATGTCCCACGTACAAAATTTATATCATTTCGTGCATACTGAATATCTACTAACTTTTTTAATATCTCATCTCTTCCCTTAATCATACCAGGTCTTAAAGACAACACTTGATTTTCATAATCTATAGGATCTCCTAATCCATATATGCAAGAGACACTAGCAACAATAATCACATCTTTTCTTTCAAATAATGCAGCAGTAGCAGAGTGGCGAAGCTTATCAATCTCATCATTAATTTGTGCATCCTTTTCTATATAAGTATCTGTATGGGCAACATAAGCTTCTGGTTGATAGTAATCATAATAACTTACAAAATATTCAACAGCATTATTTGGAAAAAACTCTTTAAATTCACTACACAACTGTGCTGCCAATGTCTTATTATGAGCTATCACTAAAGTTGGCTTTTGAACCTTCTCAATAACATTTGCCATAGTAAAAGTCTTTCCAGAACCTGTAACCCCTAAAAGGGTTTGATGCTTTAATCCCTTATAAATCCCATCACTTAAAAGCTCAATAGCCTTAGGCTGATCCCCAGTAGGTTTATATTCTGAAACAAGCTCAAATTTTTTCATATCAAAACCCCTCTATTTTACTATTATTATATAGATAACCCTCATTAACATGAGCGTTATTTTTCATTCATTAAATAAACACAACTTAATTTCCCAAACATTTGTTCGTACTTTTCATTATATCTTTTCCTAATTATTAAGTCAATGATACTGTACCAGTTTATGTGTAAAAATTTGGTATAGCAATAACCCTTGTTCCTATGCCACTTTAAGCCTACTTTAAGTCCTTCTACAGTCCTACCTTTTCATTTGATCATTTTCAAAGAAACAGGAATAGTATATAATGATAGAATAAAAATAATAATACTTTAAAATATAAAAAATGAAGGTGAGTAGATTTGCTATCCTATTTTAATAAAAAAACTATTTTTATCTGTATTTTATCCGTATTGATTCCATTTATCATCTATAGCTTTTTAAATTATATAATAAAAGAGTTTAGCTTATTGTATCCTGCTCTAACTTCTATAATTTTAGGATTTTTATGCTTTTATAAGTTAAAAATAATTGATCAAAACATAAAAAATATGTTACATGTTAATAAAGAAATGGAAAAGTATAATGAAATGAAAGATGTAATGCTTCAAATAAGTAACTCAATTATTCACATGAAAAATATGGATGAACTTTTACAGCTTTTTGTGGATAGTATTGTTCAAATTTTTGATAAAGCAGATACTGCAAGTATTCTAATAAAAAATGATGATGGTTTATTTGAATATAAAGCTGTTCATGGTTTTGATCTAGATAAGCTTTCTGAAATAAAACTATCAATAGATGAAACATTTTTAGCTAGTACAAACTACAAAAAATCTATTATAATAAAAAACCCAAAGCTTTTTAATTATAATAATATAAAAAAGTATCATTATAATCTATTAACCAATCAGCATGCTTTAGATATAAAATCTACAATTTGCACACCTATTCTGATTGATGATCAGCTATATGGCATAATCAATGTGGATAGTATCTATCAAAATGTTTTTTTTACAAAAGAAGACCTAGCCATAATGGAATATTTAGCAGGCCAGCTTTCTGTTTCTATGAAAAATGTACTTCTTTTTGAAAAAACCTTATTTTTATCTAGGTATGATGGTCTGACAAAGCTATATCACCGTCACTATTTTGATGAATTATACAACAATATATTTGAACGTGCTAAAAGATATAATGAAAAATTCTGTTTATGTATAATAGATCTAAACAATTTCAAACAAATAAATGATAAGTATGGGCATCTTGCTGGAGATTTAGTAATTCAATATTTTTCAGATATGTTAAAAAAGCATGTAAGAGCATCAGATCTAATAGGAAGATTTGGTGGAGATGAGTTTATATTACTTTTCATAAATACAGATAAAAAGCAGGTACAAAAAAAGCTAGCATCTCTTTCTAAAATAATAAGCCAAAATCCATTAAGCTATGAGAATAATAAATTTTATGTACAATTTAGCTATGGGATTTCTTCTTTTCCAGAGGATTCTATTGATCACAAAGCATTAATAAAAATAGCAGACTCTAGAATGTATAAACATAAAATTAGCAAAAAAAACATGTAATTTTACATGTTTTTTTTGCTAATAAATAATCTTTTTAAAAATTTTTCTATAATACTATAAGAAGACTCTAAATCAAAAACAACATTTGAATCTTTTGGTACAACTACAATTCCCAAACTATTAATACCTCTCTTATAATCCTTATACTCTAATTTTCTTATATTCCCTTTTATATCAATAACATCTATCCAAATATAAGGCGGATAATATTTTAAAACTTCCTGTATATCCAAAGGGTCACTTACAAGTTGATTATTTATCTTAATAATAACATCTCCAGGCTCTAATCCAATATTATTCCCCACTCCATTTTCTACATCTAATACAGTAACACCCATTGAATGTCTTCTAAAAATTGGAATTGCCTTTTTCTCCTCTCTTTGCCCATAAATAATCAAATACTCATGAGCTAAAGGAGCAAATAAAGCTGCAATAAACTTAAAAAAATATACTTTTGTTGATATAATAGATAAACTCAACAAAATCAAGCTATAAAAAAACAACCTTTTTGCAGATGTTTTACTCTTTTCTTTTGGAGTAGTAGATCGTGCCACATCTCCATATCCAAGAGCAGCAACAATACAAGAAATTTGTAGAGGAATATTATTAACATCTATACTTGCCTTAAAAAGTGGCCACCAATTAGGAAGATTTATCTCCTCTCCTCCTTGCAATGGTCCTATTGCTAAAAGCAATACAGTAAAAGGAATAGGCCAAAACCTCTGCAAGGTAAAAGCTCCTACCACACCATACCTTTTATCTTCTACAAACATAGGCATAGCATATTTATAGCCATCAAAGTAAATTAAAATACTTTCAATCATATGAAGAATAGCTACAATAGCAATAATACTTGAAACATTTAGCTTTGGAAAGCCTAATATCAAACTAGATAATGCTAGTAACCCACCTGAATAAGAAAAGCATATATAACGAATATCAATAAGCATCAATAAAATTGCCAAAGGAAGGATAAAATGAAAATCACTTGCATCAATAGTAATCCCTAAAATCATAATAAGAATACTTCCTATGATTCCTCCTAATAAACCTGCTTTTATTGCACTAAATATCATATCTTTTAAGGAGCTTCCTTTTCCTAGTACTCTTATTCTCATCTTATTAAGCTTTCTATACTGCACAGCAACTAAAAAAATAACCATCCAAAACAAAGGATTTGCAAATATGGTAAACACTGTAAGTAGTGCCATCTTTAATAACTCTAAAAATGGAATCATCAAAACGCCTCCTTAGCAGCCTTATATTAAAAATATTGATGCCAAAATTTTTATTTCAGCATCAATATCTCTAGTTTAATGTTTTGCTATTTTTTGTTTTAATACTGAAATTCCCTTTTGTAGCTGCACATCTTCCTCATCTGTCAGATCTACACGTTCTTTCAATTCTTCTGGCAGATCAATAAAGATATCTGGCTCGATTCCTTTTCCATGGATGTATATTCCATTAGGTGTAAAGTATTGGGCCGTTGTTAATTTGAATCCTGTTCCGTCATTCAGAGGTTTTACCTGCTGCACCAATCCTTTTCCAAAGGTTGTTGTTCCAATTAAAGTTCCTGATTTTGTGTCTTTTACAGCACCTGATAAAATCTCTGATGCACTAGCACTTCCTCCATTTACTAATAATACAAAAGGATAATCTACATGTCTTTTATCAGATTTTTCATATTTACGATGTCCTGTTCTATCTTGGGTATATACAATAACTTGTTCTCCTAATAATCTATCTGCAATCCTTACACATTCTGATAAAAGTCCTCCAGGATTATCTCTTAAGTCAATAATAAGCCCTTTAATATTCTTCTTCTCAAGCTTTGCAAGATGCTTTAAAAAATCATCCGATGTTTTTTCATCAAACATGGTAATACGGATATATCCAATTCCATCTTCTAACATTCTTGACTTCACAGTTTTTAATCTTATTTCTTCTCTTCTTAACTCTACAGAAAAAGGTTCTTTTTTCCCTGGTCTCATAATGGTTAAATTTACTTTTGTACCAGGCTTTCCCTTAATCATTGCTACAGCCTCATCTAATTTTTCTGCTGTTACTTCCTTATCATTTACCTTTATAATCTTATCTCCAGATTTCATACCAGCTCGCTCTCCTGGTGTATCTTCTATAGGGGCTACAACTGTTATGAAGCCGTCTGTTCCTGGTGTCATAATAACACCAATTCCTCCATATGTTCCTTTGGTATGTTCCATAAAATTGCTAAATTCTTTCTTATCCATATAAACAGAATAAGGATCCTCTAAAGATTCAAACATTCCTTTTATCATACCATCCTCAAATTTACTCACATCTACTGGTTTATAATAGTTTTCTTCTATAAATCCTTTTAAGCTTAATATTTTTTTGTAGCTTTTATGGATACTTTTAAAGTATTCATAATTCTGTTTTGAAATAATCACCTTATCTCCTAATGTTAATCCAACGACATTACTTACTGTAAAAGTTAAAAAAGTGGTTATTAATACAAGTATAATTGCTCCTACTGCTGCCCGTTTTTTACTTATCATAAATCTCTTCACCTCAATATTATTTTAATAAACCAGCTCTTAATAAAAATGTTACATAAATATTTTATTCTTAAACGAAATTGAATATAACAACGTATTTTCCATAGATGGTAAAAACTTTTATTTCTAATTATACCATCTATTTCTAACTTTGCAAATTAAGCATAACTGGAACTGCCAGATGATCATCTGGCAGTTTGACTTTTAATATAATCTTTCATCTCATTTAGATAACCTTCTAAAATTTTATTAATCACTTGATTATCAACAGAATCCATCTTTATTTTATCAATGCTCTTAATTGGCAAAACATTTACAGAAGTTCCACTCATAAAAGCTCCATCTAATGAAGCTATTTCTTTTTCATGGATAGCTTTCTCTACTACCTTTATATTTAACATCTTACAAACCTTCATAATATAATTTCTTGTTACACCTAATAATACATCTTTTGCAGGAGCTGTATAAACTACATCTTTCTTTACAAAAAACATATTAGACCTACTGCCTTCCATAATATATCCATCTTCATTTACCAAAAGTGCTTCATAAGCATCAGCCTTTTTTATTGCTTCATTCACACATTCTCTTAAAGATGTATTTAAAACCTTTGCATTCGGATTTTCTCTCTCAGAATAAAATAAAATCGTATGTATTCCCTTTTTATAAAGAAATGGCTCTGGATAATGACTCTTTACAAAATAAACAAAAAAATCTTGCTCTTTTTCATAAAGATTGCTACAAAGCAATTTTACATTCATCTGATTACATTTATTTATCTTAATAAGCTCAAAAATTTCAGCTTTTATTTCTTCATCTGACTTTTCTAGCTTTACCCCTAATAAATCTAAAGATTTTCTAAATCGTTCTAAATGATCTTCTAAAAATAAAGGAATACCATCAATAATTCTTATAACTTCATAGATAATAGGAGAAATAATATTATCAAAAACCTCAATACTATCCGTAGAACATTTCTCTCCATTATATATATAATAATTCAAAATCGCTTCTCGTTTCATATTATCACCTCAATATGCAAATATGCTTATATAGATAAGCAATATCAAAGTCATTCACTTATCTTTTTTATATTTCATTTTCTATAATAAAAGATTATAAAAAAAATAGCAAGCGAATACACTTGCTATTTTAACAAATGGTGCCCAGAGGCGGAATCGAACCACCGACACGGGGATTTTCAGTCCCCTGCTCTACCGACTGAGCTATCTGGGCAAATTGGTGGGCCTTCAGGGACTCGAACCCCGGACCTGCCGGTTATGAGCCGGACGCTCTAACCAACTGAGCTAAAGGCCCCAATATATGGTGGGCTTGGGAGGACTCGAACCTCCGACCTCACGCTTATCAGGCGTGCGCTCTAACCACCTGAGCTACAAGCCCTTATGGTCGGGGTGGCAGGATTTGAACCCGCGGCCCTCTGGTCCCAAACCAGATGCGCTACCAAACTGCGCTACACCCCGATATGTATATTAAACATTGGCAGGGGCAGAAGGACTTGAACCCTCGGCACGTGGTTTTGGAGACCACTGCTCTACCAACTGAGCTATACCCCTGTGAATGTGAATTAGAACTTGGTGACCCATCCGCGGCTCGAACGCGGGACACCTTGATTAAAAGTCAAGTGCTCTACCAACTGAGCTAATGGGTCATATCTGGCTGGGGTAGCAGGACTCGAACCTACGAATGCCAGAGTCAAAGTCTGGTGCCTTACCGACTTGGCGATACCCCAACATTTTTGGCGGGTCCACAGGGATTCGAACCCCGGACACACGGCTTAGAAGGCCGTTGCTCTATCCAGCTGAGCTATGAACCCATATTGGAGCGGATGATGGGAATCGAACCCACGCTACCAGCTTGGAAGGCTGGAGTTCTACCATTGAACTACATCCGCAAAATTTAAAGTTGGCGACCCGGAAGGGACTCGAACCCTCGACCTCCAGCGTGACAGGCTGGCATTCTAACCAACTGAACTACCGGGCCAAATTATTGGTGACCCATCCGGGAATCGAACCCGGGTTACCGCCGTGAAAGGGCGGTGTCTTGACCGCTTGACCAATGGGCCACATTTTTGGTAGCGGCGAGTGGACTTGAACCACCGACCTTCCGGGTATGAACCGGACGCTCTAGCCAACTAAGCTACGCCGCCACAACCAAACCAGCGACGACCTACTCTCCCAAGGCGTCTCCGCCTAAGTACCATCAGCGCTGAAGGGCTTAACTTCTGTGTTCGGTATGGGAACAGGTGTGACCCCTTCGCTATTGTCACTGGATTAGAGGTTGTACCCTCAAAACTGAACAATGCATATATTTGGTCAAGTCCTCGACCTATTAGTACCTATCAGCTTAAGACATTACTGCCCTTACACCTTAGGCCTATCAACCAGATGGTCTTTCTGGGGTCTTACTGACTTACGTCATGGGAAATCTAATCTTGAGGGGGGCTTCGCGCTTAGATGCCTTCAGCGCTTATCCCGTCCGTACATAGCTACTCAGCCATGCCGCTGGCGCGACAACTGATGCACCAGAGGTACGTCCATCCCGGTCCTCTCGTACTAAGGACAGCTCCTCTCAAATTTCCTGCGCCCACAGCGGATAGGGACCGAACTGTCTCACGACGTTCTGAACCCAGCTCGCGTGCCTCTTTAATGGGCGAACAGCCCAACCCTTGGGACCTACTTCAGCCCCAGGATGAGACGAGCCGACATCGAGGTGCCAAACCTCCCCCGTCGATGTGGACTCTTGGGGAGATAAGCCTGTTATCCCCGGGGTAGCTTTTATCCGTTGAGCGATGGCCCTTCCACTCGGAACCACCGGATCACTAAGCCCGACTTTCGTCCTTGCTCGACTTGTAAGTCTCGCAATCAAGCTCCCTTCTGCCTTTACACTCTACGCGCGATTTCCGACCGCGCTGAGGGAACCTTTGGGCGCCTCCGTTACCTTTTTAGGAGGCGACCGCCCCAGTCAAACTGCCCACCTGACAGTGTCCCCAAAGCTGGATTCACAGCTTCTGGTTAGAACTTCAGTATTACAAGAGTGGTATCCCAACGGCGACTCCACACATACTGGCGTACATACTTCTAAGTCTCCCACCTATGCTGTACATGTAATACCAAAAATCCAGTGTCAGGCTACAGTAAAAGCTCCACGGGGTCTTTCCGTCCTGCTGCGGGTAACCGGCATCTTCACCGGTACTACAATTTCACCGAGTCTATTGTTGAGACAGTGCCCAAATCGTTACGCCTTTTCGTGCGGGTCGGAACTTACCCGACAAGGAATTTCGCTACCTTAGGACCGTTATAGTTACGGCCGCCGTTTACTGGGGCTTAAGTTCAGTGCTTCACTTACGTTAACACGTCCCCTTAACCTTCCAGCACCGGGCAGGCGTCAGCCCCTATACATCGTCTTTCGACTTAGCAGAGACCTGTGTTTTTGCTAAACAGTCGCTTGGGCCTATTCTCTGCGGCCACCTCGGGCTTTAACACCCTACCGTGGCACCCCTTCTCCCTAAGTTACGGGGTCATTTTGCCGAGTTCCTTAACAATAGTTCTCTCGCTCGCCTTAGGATTCTCTCCTCACCTACCTGTGTCGGTTTGCGGTACGGGCACCTAGATCTCGCTAGAGGCTTTTCTCGACAGTGTGGAATCAGCAAGTTCGCGAACTTTTTTCGCTCCCCATCACCTTTCAGGATTGCCTACGCGGATTTGCCTACATAGACTCCCTACGGGTTTAGACGCACACAACCAACGGTGCGCTTAGCCTATCCTCCTGTGTCACCCCCATTGCTCAAACGATTTTTCGGTGGTACAGGAATTTCAACCTGTTGTCCATCGCCTACGACTTTCGTCCTCGGCTTAGGTCCCGACTAACCCTGAGCGGACGAACCTTCCTCAGGAAACCTTAGGTTTTCGGCGGGTAGGATTCTCACCTACCTCTCGCTACTCATGCCAACATTCTCTCTTCTATACAGTCCACCATTCCTTTCGGTATGACTTCAGCCCGTATAGAATGCTCCCCTACCCCCTACCAATAATATAAATACTATCAGTAAGCCGTAGCTTCGGTGACAGGTTTGAGCCCCGGTAATTTTTCGGCGCAGGATCACTCGACTAGTGAGCTATTACGCACTCTTTTAAATGAGTGGCTGCTTCTAAGCCAACATCCTAGTTGTCTATGCAATCCCACATCCTTTTTCCACTTAACCTGTACTTAGGGACCTTAGCTGACGGTCTGGGCTGTTTTCCCTCTCGACTATGAATCTTATCACACATAGTCTGACTCCCAAAGATATGATTACGGCATTCGGAGTTTGATAGTCTTCGGTAACCGGTGAGGGCCCCTAGGACATTCAGTGCTCTACCTCCGTATCACTAACTTTTGAGGCTAGCCCTAAAAGCTATTTCGGGGAGAACCAGCTATCTCCGAGTTCGATTGGAATTTCTCCGCTATCCACAAGTCATCCCAGCCTTTTTCAACAGACATGGGTTCGGTCCTCCACGAAATTTTACTTCCGCTTCAACCTGCTCATGGATAGGTCACCCGGTTTCGGGTCTACGGCATACAACTAAATCGCCCTATTCAGACTCGCTTTCGCTGCGGCTCCGTAGCTTAACTACTTAACCTTGCTGCATACCGTAACTCGTTGGCCCGTTCTACAAAAAGTACGCGGTCGTTCATAAAAAGAACTTCCACTGCTTGTAAACATAGGGTTTCAGGTTCTATTTCACTCCCCTCCCGGGGTTCTTTTCACCTTTCCCTCACGGTACTATGCGCTATCGGTCACCAGGTAGTATTTAGCCTTGGGGGGTGGTCCCCCCTGCTTCCCACAAGGTTTCACGTGTCTCGTGGTACTCTGGAGTATACTCAAGCTAGACTTTGTTTCGCCTACAGGACTATCACCTCCTATGGTGGGCCTTTCCAGACCTCTTCAGCTACAAATTCTTCGCTCTTATGAGTATATCCGCAACCCCTAGAAAAAATTTTCTAGGTTTGGGCTAATCCCCTTTCGCTCGCCGCTACTTAGGGAATCGAGTTTTCTTTCTTTTCCTCAGGGTACTTAGATGTTTCAGTTCCCCTGGTATGCCTCCTCACTACCTATGGATTCAGTAGTGGGTACCTAAGTATTACCCTAGGTGGGTTTCCCCATTCGGAAATCCCCGGATCAAAACTTGCTTGCAGTTCCCCGAGGCTTATCGCAGCTTACCACGTCCTTCTTCGGCTCCTGGTGCCAAGGCATTCACCCTATGCTCTTTATAACTTGACCAGAAATTGTATTTTATGCATTGTTCAGTTCTCAAGGTACATGAAAGATTTAAATGGTGGAGACGAGGGGGATCGAACCCCTGACCCCCTGCGTGCAAGGCAGGTGCTCTCCCAGCTGAGCTACGTCCCCAAGCTTAATCCTTCAAAACTAAACAGTGTAAGTTAAGCCTTTCTCCTTAGAAAGGAGGTGATCCAGCCGCACCTTCCGATACGGCTACCTTGTTACGACTTCACCCCAGTCATTGGTTTCACCTTCGGCAGCTTCCTCCAAAATGGTTAGATAGCTGACTTCGGGCGCCCCCAACTCCCATGGTGTGACGGGCGGTGTGTACAAGACCCGGGAACGCATTCACCGCGGCATTCTGATCCACGATTACTAGCAACTCCAGCTTCATGTGGGCGAGTTGCAGCCCACAATCCGAACTGAGACTGGCTTTTAGGATTTGCTCCGGATTACTCCTTCGCTTCCCGTTGTACCAGCCATTGTAGCACGTGTGTAGCCCAGAACATAAGGGGCATGATGATTTGACGTCATCCCCACCTTCCTCCGAGTTGTCCCCGGCAGTCTCTCTAGAGTGCCCATCCGAAATGCTGGCAACTAAAGACAAGGGTTGCGCTCGTTGCGGGACTTAACCCAACATCTCACGACACGAGCTGACGACAACCATGCACCACCTGTCTCTCTGTCCCCGAAGGGATTTCCCACGTTACTGGTAATGCAGAGGATGTCAAGTCCTGGTAAGGTTCTTCGCGTTGCTTCGAATTAAACCACATGCTCCGCTGCTTGTGCGGGTCCCCGTCAATTCCTTGAGTTTCAGTCTTGCGACCGTACTCCCCAGGCGGAGTGCTTAATGCGTTAGCTGCGGCACCGAGGGTGGTACCCCCCGACACCTAGCACTCATCGTTTACGGCGTGGACTACCAGGGTATCTAATCCTGTTCGCTCCCCACGCTTTCGTGCCTCAGCGTCAGTTACAGTCCAGAGAGTCGCCTTCGCCACTGGTGTTCCTCCTAATATCTACGCATTTCACCGCTACACTAGGAATTCCACTCTCCTCTCCTGCACTCAAGCCAATAAGTTTCCAAGGCTTACTACGGTTGAGCCGTAGCCTTTCACCCCAGACTTTATCGGCCGCCTACGCACCCCTTTACGCCCAGTGATTCCGGATAACGCTCGCCCCCTACGTATTACCGCGGCTGCTGGCACGTAGTTAGCCGGGGCTTCCTCCTAAGGTACCGTCAGTTTTCTTCCCTTAGGACAGAGCTTTACGACCCGAAGGCCTTCATCGCTCACGCGGCGTTGCTGCATCAGGCTTTCGCCCATTGTGCAATATTCCCCACTGCTGCCTCCCGTAGGAGTCTGGACCGTGTCTCAGTTCCAGTGTGGCCGATCACCCTCTCAGGTCGGCTACTGATCGTCGCCTTGGTGAGCCTTTACCTCACCAACTAGCTAATCAGACGCAGGCCCATCCTATACCGATAAATCTTTGACTCATGTATCATGCGACACTAGAGTTTTATGAGGTATTAATCCCGGTTTCCCGAGGCTATCCCTCTGTATAGGGCAGGTTGCCTACGCGTTACTCACCCGTCCGCCGCTAAGCTTATACAACTTCATCCGAAGAATCTGTTGTATTCGCTTCGCTCGACTTGCATGTGTTAGGCACGCCGCCAGCGTTCATCCTGAGCCAGGATCAAACTCTCAAATAAAAATTGGCGTTTTGCGCTTGCGCGCTTTTATGCTGGCTTAATTTCTTACACTGTGTAGTTTTCAAAGATCAAACATCTTATCGCCTTTCAGCGACTTTTTTATCTTATCATTTTTTGTCGAATCCGTCAAGCACTTTTTTTATTTTTTGTTTGTGCTCTCTGTCAGCGACGACAAGAAATATTCTACCACGTCTTTCAAAGTAAGTCAACTAGATTTTTTTCTAGTTGTTTTTCCCTCTCTCAAGGGACGAAAAATAATGTACCATACTTTTTCATAAAAATCAATAGTATTTTTTTTAAAATTATCATCATCCAAAATAAAAAAGCTACTAACCATTACGGTAGCAGCTTAAATATCCATTTATCTATTTTGGCTATTTTGTTGTCTTCTTGCTCTTCTGCATTCAACACATCTTTTTGGTTCACTTTCAAATCCTTTTTCTTTAAAGAATTCTTGTTCACCTTCTGTGAATAAAAACTCTTTTCCGCAATCTTTGCATACTAATGTTTTGTCTGCCATACCTTTCACCTCCTAATTCTCTAGATTTTAACAATCTCGTACAATTTCTTCTAAAGAATTAGGAGCAATTGTTTTTGATATGTTAAATCTATTATATAATATTATACCATTCTTATCCGCTTCGTCAATACAAATCAGCTATCTATATTGGAATTATGCTTACAAAAAAGAATCTATTGCTTTTTATACAATAGATTCTTTTATACTTTGATGATAATGTCTATTTCTTCCATGAAAGCCTCCTAAAATCTATATTCATCTGAAAATCTTCCACTTCCAAAGTAGTTTACATTACCTTGATATGCTTGTGGCATTTCTTGCTGCTCTGTATCTTCAACTAGATACTCCTCCATTTTCTTCTCTTTATTTTCCATCTTTATCCTCCTTTCTATCATTTATTGAAATATAAATATCCACCAGCTTAGCTGGTGGTTTTTCCTAAGCCCTATAAGGGCAACTTTCCAGCGTTGTGCCTTAAGGCACGCATAAATTTCGCCAGCCGCATAAAATTCTCTACTTGCTACCCTTAAAAGGGTCTATATACTCTTTCATACTTATTTGATCTGTTGCCATATCCTCATTTTGCTGGCTTTTTATATATTCTTCTATTGCCTTTTTATTTCTTCCTACTGTATCTACATAATATCCTCTACACCAGAAATGTCTATTCCCATATCTATATTTTAAGTTTGCAAACTTTTCAAATATCATTAAACTACTTTTTCCCTTTAAATAACCTACAAAACCTGACACACTCATTTTTGGTGGAATTGAAACTAACATATGTATATGATCAACACATGCATTTGCTTCAATTATTTGAACTCCTTTCCAATCACATAACTGTCTTAATATCTTTCCTATTTCTGCTTTCTTTTTTCCATAAATCTCTTTTCTTCTAAACTTAGGTGAAAAAACTATATGATACTTACAATTCCATTTTGTATGTGATAAACTAGTACTATCCATATAGGATACCTCCTTTGATTTTAGAATTGGCTGGCGAAACCTATTCTATTTTATCAAAAGGAGGTTTTATTTTTCTGCTCATCGCTAAAGCTTTTCAGAACTCACTAGCTTAGCTAGTGGTTTTCTTTATACAACAAAAACGTCCTTGAAGATATACTTCAAGGACGAGAATTAACCCGCGGTACCACCTTAATTGCACAAATGTGCCGCTTATTTCAGTTCCAACAAACCTAGACCATCTAACGGGGTCAATCGTTGCAAACTACTTATTTTCATTTGCACAGCTCCAGAGTGATCTCCACTTTTTAGTATTATCGGATTCCACCATCCCGACTCTCTGAAAATACTTTTACAAAAGCTTCGTCTCTTTCAACACTTTTATTTTTTGAATTTTTATAATTATAGCAAGTATTTTAAATGTTGTCAATATATTTTTTATTTCAACCTTAAACTTGTCCTCTCTTTGTATTTTCTTGGTTCGAATGAAATTATAAAAGCATTAGGTTCATAGGCTTTTATTAACTCTAATAATTCTTCTTCTTTATGTCTACTTGTTAAAATGTCAAATTGATACCTCTTACCATCTACCCCCATGCCTTCAAATATTGTTATATGAAAACCCATTTCTCTTAACTGGGTAATAAGAGATTCATTTTTATTTTTCATATTTACAGTAATAGCAACATTTCCTATCCCTATTTTATTTTCAATAAAGCCACCTAAACAAATCCCTAAACCAAACCCAAGAGCATATATTACCATGCTATAAATATTTTTTTCTCCTTTTAAAACCAATGCTAATCCAAAAATATATATAGCTGACTCTAAAAATCCAAAAACTGCAGAAATTTTACATTTATTTCGAACCATAAAAATTGTTCTTAAAGTCAATACAGGTACATAAACCAATTGTAAAACTAAAATTATAATCCCTTTCTCCATTCACATCCACCTTTTAAAAGATACATATCATCTATTTAACCTCTATTATAATATGTATCTTTTATAGGCTTAATTATACAAAGATATAGTTTTAAATATTTAAAATATCTGCCACAACAGCTTTCATTTCCTGTTTTTCACATTCTATATGATGTAGGATAGGCTTTTTATCTAGATCCTTTATTGGTTCTGGAATGTGTAATCCTGTTAGCTTTGATAAAAGCTTTATCATTTCAAATTCATTTTCTTCGTAATTTTTATCCATTAATCCATCTAATACACTCTTTGTAAACTTATAAGGACTCGCAGTAGATACAATAACAGTTTTGCTTTCATCATTTGTCTCTTCCTTATACTGTTCATACACTTTATAAGCAACTGCCGTATGTGTATCTATCACATAATTTGAAGCATCATATACCTTCTTTATAGTTATTAAGGTTTCATCATCATTAGCAAAGCCTCCATAAAAATCAGATAGATTTTTCTTCATACTTTCTTTGATATTATATTTCTTTTCTTCATTTTCTAATTGGCTCATCATTGTACGAATCAATTCTTCATCTTGATCACTAATTTCATACAACAATCTTTCTAAATTGCTTGAAATCAAAATATCCATAGATGGAGACTTTGTTAGAATAAAATCTCTATTTATATCATATATCCCTGTATTTAAAAAATCAGAAAGCACATTATTTTCATTTGATGCACATATTAATTTGTTAATAGGCAGTCCCATTCTTTTAGCATAATATCCTGCTAAAATATTTCCAAAATTCCCTGTAGGCACAACAAAATTTATTCTTTCTCCTGCCTTTATTTCTCCTCTTTTTAACAATTCAATATAAGTATAAACATAATACACAACCTGAGGAACTAATCTCCCTATATTAATAGAATTAGCAGATGAAAAGACATAATCAGAATCAGCCATTCTTTTTGCAAATTTATCATCATTAAAAATTTCCTTTACACCCCTTTGGGCATCATCAAAATTCCCCTTAATTGCTACAACATGGGTATTATTTCCATCTTGGGTAATCATTTGTCTTCTTTGGATTTCACTAACCCCATTTGCTGGATAAAATACAATAACTTCAGTATCCTTAACATTTGCAAAACCTTCTAGAGCAGCTTTTCCTGTATCCCCTGAAGTTGCTGCCAAAATAACTATTTTTTTATCTTCTCCTAATTTTTTTGCAGCTTTTGTTAATAAATGAGGAAGTATAGATAGTGCCATGTCCTTAAAAGCAAGGGTCTTTCCATGATAAAGCTCTAAAAAATATACTCCCTCTCTTTCTACTAAAGGTGCAATTTCCTTTGCTTCAAACTTATCATCATAAGCCTTTTCAATAGCATCTTTTAGCTCTTCATCACTAAAATCATCTAAAAATTTTTTCAAAATATAAAAGGCTACATCTTTATAATCCATAGAAACCATTTCACTAAAATCAATATCTATCACTGGAAACTCTACAGGTACAAATAAACCTCTATCTTTAGATAATCCTTGCAAAATTGCTTCTGCTGATGTTATATATTCATCATTTCCTCTTGTACTTTTGTATTTCATAACCATTTATCCTTCACCTCAAACTTTCAATATTATTATATAGGTTATAGTATACCAAATATTATCGTCTGAGTCTTTTGTTAATTAAAAATTTTAGGTGATTTTCGCTAAAAAAATAACTCAAGTATATACACTTGAGTCATTCCTTCATTTTTTTAATAATCACATTTAACCAAAACTCATCTTCTCTTCCTTTTCGTACATCTTTAGTTTTCCATGTTTCTATAATATTAAGATAAGAAAATTGATCAATCAAACGTTTAAAGCTTGTTTCATTGTAATAATTGAAAAATCTTTCGTTTCTCCATTCTTCCTTATCACCATATTTAAAAGATAAATAAAAAATCCCACCATTCTTTAATGCCATCTCACAGTTTCTAATAACATTATTAATATCCTCTCTATTTATATGAAGAATAGAAGCACAGGCCCAAATGGCATCAAACTCCTCATAAAAATCCATCTCTCTCATATCAAGAATAATTACTTCTTTGTTTAAAAGCTTACTAGCCGACTTTACAAGTTCTTCTGCATAATCAACAGCTAAAACATCATACCCCTTATTCATAAAGTATAAGCTATCTCGCCCTGAACCACATCGCCCTGAACCACAGCCTAGATCTAAAATGCGATCACCTTTTTTCAAATACTTTTCAAATCTTTGATAGATTTTTGTCATGTCTGCTTTTAGGGTATTTTCAATGAATATTTTTGCGTTTTGATTGTAGTAGTTTTTAGTCATTTTACTATTTCACCTACTCATATATCTCTTCATAAATCCCAATAACTTCTCCAATATATCGCATATCTTCTTCTTTTACAAAAATATCTTTAAATACTTTCATTGATCATTAATACTCACCTTCTTTACAAAATTTCTAATATTTCTTCTACAAACTACATATCAAACAACACTTATCATTATAATCATCTTCATCCTCTATCTCTTTTTTCGCATCTTTTTTAGAGTGTTTCTTATAATATCTTTCCTCTATTTCTTTCCCTCTATATAATAAATCTAATAATGACATTCCTTTAATCCATGTAAAATTATCTTTTTCAAAAACTAATGCTTTCTTAAATAACTCAGGATGATATTTATATAAATTCACCCACTCAATTCTTCTTTGAAACATACAAAAATAACAACCACTTCTTGAACGCCACTCATAATACGTAGGATATCCGATCTCACTTTCTAATAAAATTTTTTCTACATCTCCAATACAAATACCATCTTCAATAAATGGATATACTGTATGAACGTTTTTCTTGCTTGAAATATACCCTTTTCTATCCTCATCAGCTCTAATGGCTATATATGAATATACATTATCATCTCCTACATATCTTTCCCAAGGCTTTATCTTCATTTCTCTTGTACACCATCTAGCAAATACACTTGGTAAATATCCATTCATTTTTTCTAAATAAAATTCAAAAGGTTTATCACTATTCAATCTTACAATATAAATCCCTAATACTTTTTCTATTTTATTTAGGTACTCATAAGTTTCTGGTAGTTCACATCCTGTATCACAAAACACATACTCATATTTAACATTTGGATATTTTTTTGTTAAATATACTGCTAAAGCTGTGCTATCTTTTCCTCCTGATAAGTTTACAATATGTCTCATTGTGATAATTCCTTTCTCAAATTATTCTAATATAGAATATTATCTACTTTTATTTTATTCTATTCAAGAATATTTATCAATGTAATATATTCCCTTTTAGAATATATAATGTATATTTTTATTTTATTAGGTAAAATCCTTGAATTTATAAAGATTTCATTTTATATTTAAATTAGTAAATTTTTCAATATATTAAGGAGACTTTTATGGATGTTGGTAAGCGTATTAAAGAATTAAGAAAAGAATTTAATATTTCTAGTAAGGAATTAACAAAAAAAGCAGGAATCTCTCAACCTGTATTGAGCAAATTAGAAAATAATCAAAGAAAAGCAGACATTGAAATTATTGAAAAAATTTGCACTGCACTAAATATTTCTCTAAAAGATTTTTTTGATATTCAAAATAAAACGAATTCATCTTTGTTAAAGTTAACTAGCCATGCAAAAAAATTAAACCCAGACCAATTAGAAAAATTAACTGAGTTTATCAAAAGTATAAACAATAAATCTTAATAACAATTCATATATGTTTTGCAATATCCATCATGCTTTTTAGTTCCTCTATCCCTAAAACATTAATATTATCTCGATATATTATTTTATATCCTCATCTCTTCATCACTTCAAAAATTGCATTAAAATTTTTCTTCTAATAATCGAATGACTTGTTTTTTTATTGTATAATTTATTCCTATTGTATAATTTATTCCATAGGTTTGTATATCCTTTTTTCTATTGGAGAATACCATTAATTCTTTTCTACTACAACTTTCTTACCACAGTGAACTGTCCTCAACTCCCATATCAGTTTGGAATTCATTATGTACAGATACCATTGTATTTAAGCAACTAAAAAAAGTTCTAAAATTAATTACAATTTTGTATAAAGCAAACTTTTGCTTACGTAAAAGTTCAACCTCTACTTTAGTCTTTTTCTTCTACTAAGATGCTTTAATCTTTTAAGAACCTTATACTCTATCTGTCTAATTCTTTCTCTTGTTACACCAAACTCCTTACCTACTTCTTCTAGGGTCATTTCTATATCATTTTTAAATCCAAATCTTTTTTCTATAACTTTACGTTCTCTCTCTTTAAATTGTAATAATGTACATGATATTCTATCTTTCAAAATATCCCTATTTATATTTTCAATCATAATATCCTCAAACAAATTGTTATCGTTAAAAACTTCATTATTATCACCAATAAGAGACTCAATACTATAATATTCTTGTAATTGATTTAAAAACCATACTACTTGTTCTAAATCACATTCTAATTTTCCCTGTATTTGTGATAATAAACGAGGACAATACCCATTTTCTAAACATTTATCACATATATGCTCTAATACTATGTCATATATAGAAAAGATTTTTTCCTTCATATATACTGGATAATATATCAAAGAATTAATTATTTTTGCTTCTCGCTGAATATACTGACGAATCCACCAAGGTGCATATGTAGCAAATCCACCTTCACTACTAGGATCATACTTATCAATGGCATAAATTAAACCTACTATCCCATCTTGAATGGTATCTGCTATGGGCAAATGTAGCTTTTCTGAGAATGACAATGCTATTTTAATTACCATCTTAGAATACATATATACTATTCTACTTACAGCATACTTATTTCCATCTTTCGCTTGATATATTAAATGCTGAAGTTCTCTTACAGCAGGAGATGGCACTTTTTTAATAAATTTTATATATGATTTGAGTGTAGAATCTAATTCTAAAACCTTATCATATATCTCATTATAATCAATTCTACTTCTATCTATATTACTTTTATCTTCTTTTTCATCATCAGTATCTTTTATTATTATTCCTGAATCTAAAACACTCTCAGAGATCCTATCAACATCATCTATTTTAATATCAAATTTTTCACTTATATCAAGAATATTATCAAATGTCAAATACCCTTTATTTTTTGCTAAAGTTTGTAAATTTTTTAATATGATACTTCTTTTATTATCTGAAATCACGTTTTCACCTAACTTCTCGCTAACTTACATAGATCTACTATACTGTCATCTGAGATTGTTTGATTAAATCTATCATCAAATTCTTCTAAGAAGTCATATAAATTATTCATATATTCATTACTTGGCTCCATAATTTTTTCATAAAGAACATCTACACCACCTCTTACATAACTTTCAAATAATTCCAAATCCTGTTTCACTGTTTTTTCAGAACCCAAAAATTTAAAAGCCCTATTAATTCTTTCTTTCTCGTCAGGTTCATATTTTTCATCTAATAATAAAATCAGTCTAAGATTATATTTTAAATCTTCTGCCGATTTTATTATCATATCTCCCATTATTTTTGCTGATTCTTTATCTTCATTATTCAAAGGACTTTTTCTACCATAAAGAAAACCAATGAGAGGAGCAACTATATATACATCTATATTTCTACTAAAAATTTTTGATTTGCTATGCTCATCAAACTGTCCGGTCAAACGATTTACTTTCTTTGCATGACTACCTTTAAATGAGTATTCTTTATCAAACATACTTCAACCTCCTAGTTCAGTACAGTTTCAAACTCATTGAGTTTATCAAATCTATATTGCTTTCCAATTTTTTCACCCATGTGTTCTTTTGCTAAATCTCCATCTGTATCTTTTATAAAAATTATAACTTGTTCTGCAATATTAGGTAATGCTTTACATACTGATTCAATTCTACGTTTATCAAATGCTGATAACGGTGCATCCATAACTAATGGATAAGGTTCTGAAGCTAACATCTTTACTCTTTCATCGTTACTTGTATTACTTTCTCGTGCCATCTTTATAATACCGGAAATAAAAGCAAATATTACTGCTATACTTTGTGCCGTAGAAGTCTCTACATTTGAAAATTGTTCATAATCATCTACAAGAACAGCTATATTGTAATTTTCATCTATAGTTAATGATAATCCTCCCTGATAGATATCTTTAAAAATATTATTTATTGTATCTTCCAACTTTTTCCTTGTAAAGTTTTCATTTTCTTTATAAACTTTCTTTATCTCATCATACATATATTGAGCATAGGCCTTATATATTTCAATTTTCTTATTTGTTTCATCTCTTAAAGTTAATGCTTGTCTTTCTGTGTTAGCACGCTCTTTTTTAGTTGTAATCGAACCTCTTTGTTCTATTAATTCATCTTTTTCTCTAGTTCTATCACGAATTACCTTTTCACAAATCTGTAATTCACTCTGATAAGGAGCAACACTTTCGATTCCAACTAAATTTTTTTCAATTAAAGATATTTCATTATCATATGCGGCAATAGTATCATTTTGTTCTTCTATAACAGCTAGAGTAGATGAATAAGACTCAAATAAATCTCTTGACGTTTTAGCTCTCATCTGACTTTCTTTTATAAATTGACCTACTGCTATTCCAATTGATTGTGGAGGTAAATATTGTAATAAACTAAGTATGTTATTGTATTCTTTACTTCCTACCTCTAATGGTGTTCCACATAAACATGTCCCTTTTTTAATTAGAAAATCAATAGTTTTTGCATGCATTTCAGGTATATCTTTATTCGTAAAATCACCGTTTCCCAGTATTTCCAATGATTTTTTTATCATAGATCTTGCAAAATATGAAGATGCTTTATCATTAAATTCTCTAAGCAATTTATCTATTGTTATTCTCTTTGAATTTAGTGTGCTTGATCTTTTGTTAATCAAATTCTTCTTTTGATTTTGTAGTTTTTCACCTTCTGCATATTTTTGTATTATTTTTTCTAATTCCTTCTTTCTATCTTCTGATTTTAGAATTTCATTTTCTATTTCTTTTAATCTATTTTCTATTTTTTCAAGCTGAGTTTTGTATTTATCAATTTCATCAGTATATCTGGCTATATTTATATTACTTTTTGCATCATAACTATTCTCATAACTTCCAATAACACCTTTTGAAGTAGGTTTCAGATGTTCTAAGGCAGAAATAAATGCACTTAAACCTAATAATCCTCTAACTGCTTGTGCAAATTCATAGCTTTTTCGACCACTTTGAATTTCTTTACTCATTTTTTCAATTCTTTCTCCATCAAAGAAAAAATACTTAGATAATTCTTTCGGCAATATTTCTTTTATTCTTGGCTCTATCTCAAGAGGTTTTAAAAATTCTTGTTGTCCATTTTTCTTATACTGAATATTTAATGTAGAGTTTAAACCTTTTAATTTTCCTGAATAATTTATTTTGTAAACTTGTTCTCTTATTATTTCATATTCTGTTCCTGCATGTATAAGTGACAATATAACTTTTACAGTTGCACTTTTATCCGGTGTTAATTCTGACGCAACTATTTTATTAAGCATTGATTTATCTTTAAAGTCAACATCACCATATAAACACCAAAAAAACGCTTGAGAAAATGTTGTTTTCCCTGTTCCATTCTCTCCTATAATAATTGTTACATTTTTATCTGAGTCTGTAGAAAATTGTACTTCTTCATTTCTAAACTGTCTAAAATTTGATAATTTCAGCGACTTTAGTAACATCCTACTTCCTCCTCAATCATTTTCTTGATTTTTTTAACCATATCTGGATCACTATTTTGTTTGGTTCTTATATTATTTTTTTCCATTAGAATAAGTTTTTTTAACAATCTTTGTGCTTTTTTTTCATCAATTTCAATACCATTTACATTTGCCATAATATCCCCCCCTAAATATCTTGTATAAATTCTAAATCTCTATCATTCAGTCCATATAGTTCTCTTATTTCCCATATCAAAGAATATGAATCCATAGCATTCATAGAAATACGTCCAAACTCTTCCATTCTTACTATTTCATTTTGAACTAATGAAATATCTCTTTTCATTTCTTCTATCGTTAATGAAGATACTTCATCAAGAGGTCTTGGTAAAGTTATAAAATCATATATTTCAGCAAAATCTTTCCCCTCTGCACGTCTTAAAACTCTCCCCCTCCTTTGAATATATTCCTTTGGATTAGTTGTACTTGCTAATATAAAAGCTGTTTTTATCTTAGGTATATTTACACCCTCATCTAAACATTTAATTGCAATTAAAGCTTGTAGTTGCTCACCTTTTGCAAATTGTTCTTTTAAAATTTTTCTTTCTTCTATATCTTCTTTAGACGTAAATTGGGAAACTTTCATATTAAGCTCATTCCCCAATAAATTTGTAACAACATCTATTTGTCTTAAATCACACTCATCAACTATAGAATAATCTTGATTATCATCTATAACATTAGCTATACCACAATAAACCAAAATATAGCTGTCATTCTTATATGGAACTATCTTTTCTCTCAACACATCTATTTTTTCCTTCGCTGCTGCAACAATTCTAGCTCTTTTTAAAGCTAAAATTTCACCATATTTACTTAATTTCAATTTACCATTTTTACCTTTAATTAAATTTCTTGACATCTCATATGATAATTTAGAGTATATTTCTCTTTCATCTTCTGTAAGTGTCGTAACTACAGGATAATATTTATATGGGGTTAATTTTTTTTCTTTAATAGCTTGTTCCAACGAATATTCAATACACTTTTCTCCAAAATAGTTATATAATTTTTGAGTTCCTTCTTCATCATTGTGTCGTTCTAGAGTGGCCGACAATGCTAATCTATATGTAAATCTATCATCTAAAAGATTTCTTATTCCTTCTGTTCCAAAATTGTGTGCCTCATCAACTACTAATAATAAGTTGTTTTTTATTTTGGAAATTTGTTCTTGTACTATTTTTGACTTAAAAGTTGCATTAGTACATATAAATGTAAAAAAATCTCTACCTCTTACTTTTAATTTTTGATTCCTTACCGAAGTTGATAATCTTTTTTTCCAATCCTTTTGAGGGGAATTACTATAACCTATTATAGGCATTATATTAAAGTTTTTTGCATCTTCTACCCATTGTTCAACTAGGTGCTGATAAGGACATACAATTACTACTGCTAATCTGTCATCTAATTTTTCTGACAATCTTGCAACTGCTCCTAGTCCTGTAAATGTCTTTCCTGTTCCTGTTGCCATATCAAAGATTCCTTTGAAATCCTGCTTCTCCCATTTATCAATTGCTTCAATTTGATAATCATATAATTTAATATTTGTTGGAATCACAGCACCTAAACGGTATTTTGTCTTTGTCTCTAATACAACACTTCTTTCTCCAAATTCTTGCTCATCAATATTAAAATTAGGAGTTGACTTTTTATATCTATCAATAATCTCTTGTTTTAAATTTGGAAAATCTATTATCCGAATATTAGGTTCGCAGTCAGTCCAAATAGAAGTAAACGTACTTTCTTTTGCATTAACCTTTTCATTTTCAAATTGATTTTTCCAAGAACAAAATACGTCAATAGTCTCGTAATTTATCATCATAGCTGTTGCAGACTCATTCATCGAACCCGAAAAAGCTACTTTATTACCTAAAGCATCGCTAATAATACCCATTTTTTCATGATACATTCCCATTTTATTTTTATCTTCTGTAAAAGCAATTTTAATATCTAATATTCCATCAGAAACAAGGTTAGCTAAAAGATTTAATCTATCTTTCTCATATAAATCTTTTGGCTCATTCAATTCACGTACTAAAGCTCTGCGGATAATTTTATCTCTCAATTCGTAACCCTTCCGTATTGCTTCCACATCATCATCTGATAAATACGGAGATGCAACCATTAAAATCTTTCCACCATTTTTCGCAAGTCCTGCTATCCCTTTCGAAATTTCAATAAGTGCAGAAGATGAGAAAAATCCAACAGCTCTTTTATACTCTGAAGCCTTTTGTAATAGAGGAATATAAAAATCCTTTACTACATTATCAATTAACGACCTGTATTCATCTTTAATATCTATATCTTGCAAACTCATTAGCTACACCTCATCGCCTATACTTAGAAAGAGTCAGAAATGCCTTTCCATTGACAAACTGATAGTATTTTCTTAAAGCATTCGATATATTTCCATTTGTATCTTTCATTTCCTGCTTAATTCACAGTAGTGTATCATACATTTTGTCATCATCATTAACAATACTATCTATTGTTTTTTTTATTTATTCTCATAAATATTTTTTATTGTGATATACTTGCCATAATAAATTAAATATTATCCTAATCTTCCATATTTAACCTTGTATTGTATTCAATAAAAACTGAGATAAAATATGACTATCTCAGTTTTTATTTTTTTGTTTCTTATAATTTCTATTGTATATAATCTTATAATTATTACATATCTTCTAACCTATCTAACTCTTCTTTTATTGCTCTTTTCAACATATTATATCTATTTTCAAGTATTGCCTCATATTTTTGTTCTAAGCTTTTCCCTTTTTCTTCAAATATTTCTTTCATTTTTATAGGAAGATAATGTCCCCATTGTGCAGAGTCCATGACATATTTCATGTATCTCTCTGGTGATTTATCACTTATTTTAGCATTAGCAATACTAGATATATAAGTACGATTCAATATACTATTTAAAATATGTTTTTTATCATTCCTTAATTTTTTTGATGTTTCTCCTATTTTAGTAACAGTCCCTAAAGGGCATATATGATGATCCTCAACTGAAATAGTTTGCTTATTTCCATCTATTTCGATAATTTTTTTACCTCCGATTTCCCATGCATTTAACCTCAATTTTTCTTGTGCATTGGGTAAAAAATCAACTGGTTGCTTACTCAAAATATATTGTAAAATCCCATTATGTATGGCTTTAGGTATATTATGTTCTTGATCTTTTCTTAACAAAACAGTTTTATCAGAATAACCAATATCATTTAATATATTTTCATATCTTATTTTAAATTTATTTTCGCCACCCTTAATCCACTCAAAAAGATTCTTTATATCTTTTATACATTGCTCATTTTGTCTTTCTCTATATGCACCACTAAACAGTGAACTCCAATACCAATACTCTATTCTAGCTAAAGCTCTCTTATCTTCATAAACATCATCATTTTTTAAAATATAAGCAATAGGTAAAATCATCAAATCATAAGATAATGATTTTATATCAATCAATCCACATCTAATTTGTAAAAATGCACATGCTCTAGTTAGTGCTTTTAATGTTATATTCGTATTAGTATTAATTTGTTCATGTGTTAATTCAAATATTTTAGCTCGTTTTATATACTCTAATTTCAGTTTGTCAACTTCTCCATAGGGTACATGACTAAATAATGATAATAAATTTAAATATTGGTTTTTTATTGTCTTTGTAATTTTATTTTCGTCTATAGTCATAACTAATGTAGAATCCCATTTATCAGGAACCTTATCTACTAAATCATTTGTTAAAGCTTCTGATAAATCAATCTCTTCTTCTAGATAATCACTAATTCTTTGTGATAACGAACGCTCTCCTTTTGTCCTTGCTGCCTTTGCTACAATCAAATCAAATGTATCTAAAGGTGTTCCACCTTTATTAATATTCTCAAAAATTGCAATAGCTCGTGATATTTGATCAGATGGAAGATCTATTGTAGGAATCTCTTGTTCAAATAAACCTACTAAAAACTTATTTACAGATTCACTCCATTTAGCACTTAATCTAGACCATGCATCTCTTATTTTTTCTATTTCATTATTTTCTATATATTCCTCTATATCAGGCTCAATTTCTTGAAAAATTTCAAATACATCTATTTTCCCATCTTCAACCTCTGCTTGTAATTCTTCTACTCTTTCTTTTGCAATTTTCTCCAATACATATGTATGTAATTGCTTATCTGTAGTTTTTATAGATCCATAAATAGAGTATAACGGTACTAAGCCCATTTTAGCTGCTTCTCTGGCTAATTTATTTTTCAAACGACTTCCTTCTAACTCCTTTCCTTCTTTATCATAAAGTTTATATCCTGGATGATACCAATCCGTACTCTTTCTTTTATATATATATCTATGTTCAAAACAATTAATTAAATCTGATGGCTCACAATATTTAAGTCCTTTAAAATTTAACATTCGCCATCCAAAAACATCCTCTTCTTCATTATCTGGCTTAATCTTTAAAAACCATCTATTTCTTAATCCCGAGTACATTTTTTCCCAAATATTCAACCAATTATGCTTATCTTGAAAAAAATCATAAAATGTACTTCTTAAACTAGACACTCTTTGTTGTCCATCTAATAAATACAAGCACTCTTCCGTTGGTTCTATTGTCTCCCCTGCAAAACAAAGTTTTTTAGATAAAAAATCATCTTTTTTACCTTCAAGAATTAATAAACTTCCTATTGGAATCGAAACAAAAAACGAAGATAGTAATCTTTTTTGTGCATCTTTATTCCATTCAAATTCCCTTTGGAAATCTGGTAAAACTAATCTATCTTCATCACTCTTTTCGAATATTTCCTTTAAATTCATCATTGTCCTCCCTTATTAAACTATTTTTACTATAAATGTTTTCATCAATTACTCATTGTAATTATTATTTCTTTATTTCATTGTTACGAATCTAAGTAAATATATTCTAAAATATTATGAAGTTTTGTTATATCCTCTTTACTATTAAAATATCCCAAACTTAATCTAACAGTCCCTCCTGGAAAAGTTCCTAAAAATCTATGCGCTTCAGGTGCGCAATGTAAACCTGTCCTTACAGCAATATTATATTGATCAAAAACTTGTCCTATAATATCGCTTCCATATCCCTCAAATACACAAGATACTACACCAATTTGTTTCTCAGCATCAGATGCTGTTATCACTCTTATATTATCAAAACTCTCTAAGCATGTTATAAGACTTGTAGTCATCTCTTTTTCTTTCTTATAGATATTTTCTCTACCAATTTTATTAATCCATTTTAATGCAGCATTTAATCCTGCTATTGCATAAACATTTAAACTCCCTACCTCAAATTTCTCAGGTATTGTATTAGGTAAATTTGGATTAGCAGAATCAATGCCTGTACCTCCATATAATAAGGGCTTAAGCGTTGATCTTTCATCCATTAGAAATCCTGCTATTCCAAATGGCCCATACAAGGTTTTGTGACCAGCAAATATTAAATAATCAGCATCAATCTTCTTCATATCAATATCAAGAAGTCCAGCAGTTTGAGCACAATCTATTGCAACTTGTGCATTATAAACTTTTGCTAGTTCTGTAATTTCCTTTATTGGTGTAATTAGTCCACATACATTACTTGCATGGGTCATAATAACTACATCAGGCTTAATATCCTGAAATTGATGTTTGATTTTTTCAATATCATAAAAAAGAGGTTTTTTTTCTGTATGCAAAAAGTTTATTTTAATATTATATTTTTCTTTTAATTGATACAATAATCTCAAAACAGCATTATGCTCAAAATGTGTAATATAGACATTCTCTTCGCCTTGCCAATTTATCCCTTGTAATATAATATTTATAGCTTCTGTAGCTGAGGGGGTAAATATCACCTTTTTATCTATTGAACACTTAAAAAGTTCCCTAATTAATTCTCTAGTCTCTTCTACTATTTTATTTGCTTTGCTAGCTGTAGTATATTGCCCTCTTCCTACATTTACTCCAAATTCTCTATAGTATTTATCCATAAATGTATATACTTCTTCCGGTTTTGGATAAGTCGTTGCAGCATTATCAAAATAAATTATATTATCCATTTACATCCTCCATTCCTATTAATTGGAAAGGCTCACAATTAAATCATATCATTTTAATTGTGAGCCTTCAATATTTAACAGCATTTTTCAAAAATTTTCATTAAAATCTGCCTTTTTTCACTTATATCTATAGATTCACCATATCCATCAAAAATACTTTCTATTTCATTATACATCAACTCTGCTTCGTCTGATAACTTTACCTTTTCAAACGTCTTTGTTTTTTCTTCTCCATTCTCTGTGAAAAATGAAATTTTATAGGATCTTTGCTCTACTTTTTCATTACCTTCTTGCTGTAACTCTTCGTTGAATTTTTCAATATTTTCTTTATATTTTTTAACTTCATTAATAAATTTATCTATAGTTTGATCATTCCAATCTTCAACTCTTAATCCAGTAATAATTTTAGATATTTTCTCAATAAAACTTATATAATCATTTGTGATATTTTTAATTTCTTGTAAAAACTTTTCTTCTCCTAAATTAAAAAGATTATTTTTCGTATAATTGTCTAGTCCTTCATACCAATCTTTCATAACTGAATATAGTGACACTTGTTCATTATAATGCTTCATAAATATCTTCTTAATATCTAAAGCTAAATGCTCAATTAAATATTTCTTATTATTATCTAGAGTAATTTTTACTTGCTTTATATCTAAAATAATATTCGTATTAAAATCTTCATATCCAAAAATCTTAAATAATTTGTCAAATAAGAAATCCCTTGAATTTATTCTTGTTCCTTTAAGGCTATTTCTTAATTTAATAATATGAGTATCTAAGTTATCAAAATTACTACTACCTAAATATACTTTTCTATATTCTTTTGTATATTTAGGTAATTGTAAAAACCACCTATAAATTGCTCTTACTATATATTCAAAAGTGTTATATTCTTTTTCTCCATCCACAATGTACTCTTTGAATATATTCTCTAATCCTTGAATATATTTCTCCTTTTGTTCATCCCAATTTTCAATATAAATTTCAAATTCTTCTGGTTTATCGTTTATATCATCTAATAATCTCCCTGTTATTTCCATTTCGTAACCATTTCTTGATATTACTGCATATTTTTTAAATTCATGCAGTAATACAGCAATGTAAATTGGTATAATACCTTTTTTTAAGCCTATATGCCATTTCGGCTTTGTAAGCTTATCATATAATTTATCAAATGTCATTCTTCCATTTTTAGAAGTATCTATCAAGAATGTTCTAATCGTATCAATAACATTTTGTATTTTAGGCTCTAGTCCTTTTGTGCATAAATAAGCTTTATTTTCTTCATTATCTGCTTCTTCTCTAAGAATCCCAGTAACAACTAAAGTAGACTGCATAATTGTTACATCTTGCCCATATCCAACAAGACCTAATCTAGGTAAAACTTTATTTTGAAGCAATCCGTCTAAAACTTTACGCCTATTATTTATAGCTACTGTTGTAGGTTCATTCTTATTAATTAATTCATTGATAATTACTGGAGTATGACTATATACTTTCTCACAAATTTCAGATATTAATCTAGAAAGTAAAGACTTCCTATTTATTTTCTGTTCTTTTCCGATATAATAATAAGTTGCTGCACCTAATTCAGGTTTTAGAAAAATATCAAGATAATTTAGTATCTGTTCTTTTACATCGTCTAAATGTACATTCAATTCTTCATGTAATAATTTGTCTTGATTTTCATATTGATTTTTTCCTATCAAATACTCTATAGCATCATATTTTTGTAACAAAGACTTAAACTGTAAAATTTGATTTGGCAATATAAAAACTATTCTTTCATGATGGATATTTCTAATTATTTTTTTAGACTCTACTAAGTTTTCTTCATTATCTATTAAAACTGCATAAACTATACCATCAGATATTTTGCATTCAATTTTCTTTTCCCAATCACTTGTCTCTGCTAACTCCCTATATTCTATAAATTCAAAGTCGAAATATCTTATAATCTCATGCTCATCATTATATGCTGTTGCATAAATATAATTATCATAGAAATTATCATTTAGCACCTTTTTATTGCTAAAAAGATTTTTTCTTTTTTCTATTGTATCAGAAATTAACGCATTTACATCTACATCCGTAGCTTCAATGAATTTAAGATATCCTTTACTCTTAATATGATACAAAATTTTTCTTTGTAATAAACTATCTATAATAGTATCTAAATTACCTTGTTCTATAGTACTTGATAAAATAAGCTTTATTATTTCAAAAGTAGGTGGCAACTTTTGAAATTCTCCTACTATATAAATAAGCCCAAGACATTTTATTATTTTTTCTTCAATTTTTTCCTTTTCACCAATCTTCTTAAGTGCATTTGTCGTATCTCTCCAAATCTTATATATTTCAGATGTATAATTTTCTTTTTTAAACAATGTCTCAAAATAGTTATATATATAATCTGGTGTCATTAATGGAAAATCATTTTTATTATTCATCAAGAAATGACCTAATGTATTTTGTTGTCTTGTTGATAAAAAAGTAAAAATTGTTCTTTCATTTTGAGCTACTTTTTCTGATATCTTTGGTAATATATATGTCGTTATAGGATGCAATGGATATCCACCATACACTACAGTATTTTCTAGATCTTGTCCTAGTTCTGAAAAAATAGCATTTCTACTCATTTCCAAAATCAAACTATTAAATTTATCCTGATTATACGAAATAAATCGCTCCCATGAATTTCTTTCTTTAATAATTACATGAGACATTATCTCATACATTTGGTTAGATAGATTATTAATTTCAATAGTTTTATATCTATCACCAACAGCTTTCCAAGCATCTACCTTTTCTTTTGGAAGTCTATCTACATAGTTACTTATATTTTTATGTGAAATAAGCATTATATGAATTTGCTTATCTGCACTTCTATTGCACTTTTCTGCAAAATCTTGAAGCATCTTTATCTCCATTGCCGAATTCCTATCAATGCTACCTTCTAAAAATTTACTAAATTCATCATATATAACAAAAATGCCTTTATACCCCTTATCCTTAATTTTACTTGCAACATCAGAGTAAATTTCAACAACATCAATTCCTTGTAAAGGATTAAACTCTCCCCCTGAAGTTAATGAAGGATATATTTGTATAAATTTGTTATAAAAATCTTGATTGTATCCCTCTAATCCTTTTAAAAACTCTTCAATTGATACATTTATCATCTGTCTAAACTTTTCATAAGTAACTTGATACCTATTTTTCCATACATTTATCATATCTATTGCTGCATTAAAATAAGTATTAGGCATAATATCTACTAATTCTTCAGACAATAATGCATTTTTTAAGCCTGCTAAAAATGATTGATTTAAATTTAGGCTATTGCCAGAAATAATTACTGGAAGTATCTTTTCTTTATCTTCAATTATCTTTAATGCTAATTTATATAAATCCTCATTATATTTTTGTATTTTATCTAAAATATTTATAAATAGCTCTTTATCTTTATAATATAGCAACGCAATGATTATTAATACTAAATGTGATTTTCCCTTTCCATAGGGTCCAATTAATAATCTTGCTCTATCATTTGAAGATAAACTTACACTTAGCAATATATCTTCAATTATGTCCATAGCACTAGATGTGGCAATATAATTCTGTATCTTTTCTACACTTTGTAAGTCGTATTTTAAATTTATTGAATATTGAAAACCAGGTGCAGTATGGATAAATTCTGATATAGGTTGTACATGTTTATTCATTTTCTCCCCTCAATCCTACCAAATTTATTTCATCATAGTATTTTTTTAAAATATCATTTGTATCTAAATCCGTATCTATTTTTGACAACATCTAGACCAGCTGTTCGAATTACTCTAATATATTTCATTTCTTGTAGTTTATCTAAATAGTAATTCAAAATATTTAGATCCATGTTAAATATCTTTCCTATATTACAATGGTCATTTAATAAGCTTGAAATTTTTACTTCTTTAGAATCATTTTTATTCTCGCTATTCTCATATTGATCTACTATAACAGCTAAAAGAATTAATGGATGAATAGCATCTTTACGTAGAGTTATCTTCTTGATAATTCTATTCTTTTTATCAATAATATCTAATAAATTTATCCCTCCTAAGGGACAATCAATTGTATTTTCTGGAGAAACCTTATCTGGACTTAACTTTTTCCTTGAAATATACGTATTTATTAGACAATTATAGTCATCTTCTAATGAACTTAATGAAACTTCTCCCCCATCTTCATTATATTTTACATATCCATCTAAAGATGTAACAAAATCATCCTTACTAAACTCTTTTACATTAAACTCATTAAAAAACCAATACCATGTAGTGGCTAATTTCTTATTTGTTGCTAGTTTATAATGTAAAAACCACAAAGTTCCATCTTCTTCCATATATCTATCATTAGCCCATACAATATCTCCAAAAGAAGTAACTTCTTGATATCTTGTATTTCCTTTCCTTTTCTCTTCTGTTAAACCTACCGCCTGCATCCAATATCTCAACGCCTTTACCATATTTGTTCCTATTCCTAAAACATCAGTAGGTTTAGTATTTTTATCTACAAAAATCTTAGCATTATTTTTTACATGCTTTAGTCCTTTGTAAAGCCATCCTTTTCTTATAAAAAAAGTTTCATGTGCTCTAAATTTCACTCCAATTATCCTCCTCAGAACTTGATGCTGTGAATAAATATTTCCCCATTAAACATCCATACTCAAGATGTTTTGCTGTAACACATTTCATACATCTTTTACATTTATTCTCATCAATTTTATAACCATCATTTCCTACCTTGATTGCTCTATATATACAAACTGTTTCACAACCTAAGCATTTCTTACAAGCATTATATTTTCTTACTTGATAGGAAATCATACGTTGTACTTTATCATAATCTTTTACATTTAATGTTTGAATTTTTACAGACGTTTCATACTCATCTGTCTTAAATGGTTGTATTGAAATAATAGGAATATTAGTTTTAGGATGTAATACCAAAACTTCACCTATTAACTTTCTTCCTAATTCCTTTGAAACTTTTCCAAATGGTATAAATAGATTATAAAATTCATCACTTAATGGTCTATTTAAACTGTATATTTTTGCATTTACTTCTGTTGTACAATTTGTATATACAATTTTAACATCTTTTGCAGCATCTACACCATATCCACCTTGTCTAGCTTTCCAATTACCACTATCAACATAAACCTCAGGATCTGGCTTTCCTATTTTTTTAGCAAAATCGATTAGATAATTTCTCCATTTTTTTGTTTGATCCGGCATATAAATTTCATTTAAAAAATGCGAACGCTCACTATTGTTAGGACAACACCAACATCCCACTCTATCATATCCTAATCTATAAGCATCGTTAAAATCTAAGTTTTCTGCTAGCATATACAACCACAGGTCTATATCTCTCCAATTAAAGATAGGTGCAGCAACTTTTTGCTTTAATATTTTAGGACTATCATAAATCCTATCATATTTACTACGACTTGTAGATTCAAACTTTCTGATTCCATAAAATGTAAGTACCGATTTTTCCCTAAATATAGAACTTATAACTCTATTGATAGGTCCAGTTTTGAACATGGTACAACACCATCTCATTACACGACTAGGTGGACCTATTTCATCACATACTGTATAAAATTCTTGATCTGTATTTTTCGCTTCTCTTAGAATCGTCTTAGGATTATTTTTTCTAAACCTATCTTTATATTCTATCGTTAATGGAAATTCCAATGTAGTATTTCCAAAAATATGCACAATTTTAGGATTGCTTAATGCTTTCATTACTAAATCCGAAACAACAGTTGAGTCTTTTCCTCCAGAAAAAGACACAATAACTTGTATATCTTTATATCCTTCACGTGATTTTTGTATAAATGAATGTGCTTCATTTTTCAACTTATTTAGTCTTTCTTTATTAGCTTTTATAAATTTTTTAATAATTTCATAAAATCCATTGTATGTATTTTTATTTTTCTCTTGATACTTTAATATTTGATTTCTTATCTTATTAGGGTTTGCTTCCTTCATTTCTTTAGTGGATATCCTATATCTACTACCATTTATATAATATCTATTTGCGCTACTCCACACTGAAGCATCTTTATATTTTAATGGCTTGTCCTTTAATACTTCTATTAATAATCTTTCTTCAGGAAAAACTGGTCTTAAATCTTTTCCAATATATTTTATCTCATCCTCACATAGAGGACATTGATGTATTGTTTTATCATTTACTTCTTTTATTATCGGTATGCTACATGTATCACACCAATATACTTTTATAGGTATATCTTCTTGTGTTCTATTCCCACAATCAGGGCATTTTTTATCATTAACAATCTTATTGCATATTTTGCACCACATGATATACCTCCTTCAGATCAATTTGTGCACTCTTTAACAGTTCATTATATCATATGTTTAAATATTATTGAATAGGCATCCTAGAACATTTGTTCTCTTTTATTATAATATAACCAATCATTGTCTGCAAAATTTCTTTATTTTAGATAATATTGTAAAAATTTTTTTGCCTATTAGCTTCCCTGTTACTTAACTTATTCAGATAAAACTATAGTAATAAAATCAAAAAGAAGACATTTCCTTCATATAGAAGTACTCTATCTTCCTTTCTCTTAACTTCTTTTTTACAACCTTATTATTTAAACTGCTTTAATCCTTGTTGTAGTAATTTTACCATTTATCTTGTTTACATTTTTAATTTTTAAGGTTGGATTATGAACGCCACATGCATCCATAATATCCTCAAGCACATTAAATTCTTTTCTCTTAATTACGACTTCAACTTTATACCTTTTGTATCCATTATTGCCTCGTGCTAGAAAATTATTGACAGTATAGCCTGCTTCTCTAAGTTTTTCTGCTATTTGAATCATCTTATTCTTGTTGTTGAAAAATACATCTACTTCAAAAATACCAAGTGCCAAACGTTCTTCAATTTTACCACCAATAAAAACACCCATTGTCTTTCCTAATGCATATGCAATTGTAAAATGAATTCCCTTTGAACTAGTCATTTTCGCAACGATCGTTGCAAAAATCATAGCGTCTAAAAATACCAAAAAATATACAGGATTCATAATTTTTTTTGATATCAAAATAGTTTTTAATGTTGCTAAAACATTAGTAAAAGCTGTTATTAAAAACACACCTATAAGTGCAAATATTATACTTTGTGTCATCAAGACACCCCCTTTAAGATTTTTTGTTCGTATATTATTTATCTTAAGCCACTATCCGATTCTTAGCATCTATTACAAAACAAAAACTAACATATCAACCATATGTGCATAACAATCGGTTATTTAGTTACTTTTTATAGGGATTTTAAGAATAGGTCTACGGATTTTTAGTATAAAAAAATATCTAAGTTCTTGTACACTTAGATATTTGCTGAAAAGCATCTCCATAATAATTTTGAAAATAATGATAAGATTATTGTAAAAATTACTTGGTTATACACTACCCATATTAATCTAAATAATAAACCAACTTATGTAGTATATCACATGTAGCAAATATTTACAACTTTTTTCTATAATACTTTTACACTAAGAGCTGATTTGCTTTTAATAAATCGTCTAATAAAATCATCTGAGAAACTGGTATTTCCAAGCATCTATCGAAAAACTTCTCTTCCTTATAGGAACTATGAAACGAAAAACCGAGTGTAGCAAAAGATATAGCCAATGTAATATTCCACTTCCTTATAGGAACTATGAAACGAGCCGTACACAGAAGAAATTGACCTTGTCATTCCTTTATTCCACTTCCTTATAGGAACTATGAAACATATAGTTGTTGTTATATAAAATTTTAAGAATATAATTTCCACTTCCTTATAGGAACTATGAAACCTCATAGATTTGATCAGCTTAGAAAAACGAATCCTAATTTCCACTTCCTTATAGGAACTATGAAACGCAAAATTAATGAAATGTGAACCTTCAACTATTAATATTCCACTTCCTTATAGGAACTATGAAACGTAATAACAATAGGGGCAATAGATAAATCAAATAAAAATTCCACTTCCTTATAGGAACTATGAAACTCTCTTTTCAATAACTCTAAATACTCATCTCTCGTAAATTCCACTTCCTTATAGGAACTATGAAACCCAAATTGTAGAAGAATTTGAAGGTGAAAAATTAGCTAATTCCACTTCCTTATAGGAACTATGAAACCTTTGATAGTAATGGCAATGCTCATATCGTGCTAGAAAAATTCCACTTCCTTATAGGAACTATGAAACCGAATATTAATTCTGTTGAATTATTGAGAGTAAAAAATATTCCACTTCCTTATAGGAACTATGAAACCAGAGCATTGCTTCAGCGTCTGCTTATTTTTTGCCATATTCCACTTCCTTATAGGAACTATGAAACCCCAAATTTATATACTCAATATACCGACTGAAAACACTACTTTTCAACTTTTTCTATTATTCTGAAACAAACACTTTTTGCAGTAAACCTCAGATAGTGTTTTTTGATTTTTTGAAAAATATATATCTATCAATTGGTATGACTTAAATACAGGCTTTTAAAAAAAATATTGGCTTACTGCAATATCATACAACTTTTATATAGTTTTTCAAACTATTTAATGATGAAAATGTTTCTACAAATCCAAAACCCTGAGCATTTTTAGAACCTAATCCTGTTTTATAAGCTAAATTTAGTATATCATTATTTCCATTCAAAATTACCCCCATTATGTAGCCCTCATATACCCATTTTTTATACTTTCTTATTTTTTTATATACTTTCGATTCATCCATTATTTCTATTTCTAGCTCTTTGTCATACTTTTTATTATAAAAAGCTTCATACTTGTCTTTTAAATTTTTTTCTATAGAAGCTAAGTATTCAGCATCTCTTGGTGTAAAAAAATCTATCGCTTTTTCTGAATAAGGCTTTGTCACTACTATAGGCGTTTTAGCAAATACAACCAGCTTATTTCCGTTTAATTCTTTACTTGAAAATATACTTACTAAATCGAGCTTTCCTTCTTTAAAATCTATCCCTTTATTTGTTATTATCCCATCAATAAAATCAAATATAAAGTTTTCATCTGCACTAGATATCCCTAGTATAACTTTTCCTGGATATACAAAAATTTTATTTTTACATATTTTCTTTTTTTCTACCTCTAAACTAGAAAAATTAAACAATTTAAAGCTTTTCCATTTCACTTTATATCCTTCGTTATGTAAAAAATTCGAATTTTTTTTATTTAGTAGTTCTAATATTTTGTTTTGTAGCATATGATTATAGTTTATAGGTAATGCAAAAAATTCCTTTGCTTGCAAAATTATTTTTAATTTCATTTTCAATCTCCCCTATATAAAAAACATAAACTAGTACATCTAATCTTCCTTATTTTCCTTTATTGTTAATACTGCCCATCCCATCGGTTTTTGTTTTTTAAACTTACCATACTTATAACTGCTTTCTGTAGTCAATATTGTATATGGTAAAAACTCATCATCATATCTTTCATTACTTTTTTCATCATAGCTTACAAAGGTTTTTCCAATTAGTCCGCCAAAACCTATCTTTACTACAGCTTGATACTCTTTTCTGTTTTCTTCTTCCAATTTTTCATAAAAACATTTCTCTACAACTTCTTTCAATAGTTTTCTTTCAACCTTTATGTTTGAAGTTGCAAGTTCTTTCAGTCCTTTTATAGCATTCATTAAAATACTTTCATCATCTTGTAGCTGTATGCTTCCATAAAAAGTAGCTTCACTATCTACAGCTTCATAATAGCTTGATATTACAGTTTTACACTTTTTCCTATTGTATCTATGAGCTTTTTTTATATTTAAAAATTTATCTTCAGAGATAAATAAATCGTTTACCTTTATTTTTGAAAAAAGCTGATCTAAATTTTTTTCTAATAAATTATTTTCAAAAGCATTATTATTATCTAAAAGCTTTTTTTCATTGCATATCCCTTTTAATTTATATTTCATTTTAGACTTATTATTTTGGTCTTTCTCTACTTTTCTAATATATTTATATCTAATTTTTTTATTTTTTACTTTAATTATATAGCTGTCATATCCACTTCTTATTAGTCCTTTTATAGTAGATGCAGGTATTGTAGCTATATACTCTATTTTTTCATCATCTACTATACTTAAAGTTTTATAAAACTTTTTTATTACAAGTTTATTACAATTATCTATATATGCTGATTTAAACCTATGTAAAATGTCTTTTTCCTTAATAATATTTAAAAGCTCTTTCAGTCCAACATCAATATCTTCGACTTTTATAATGCCTTCTCTTATAAGCTCCATTATTTTATTATCATCTAGCAAATATATTTTTTTCTCTTTTGTATCTCTTATATACTCATACGACTGATATTCTTCTCCACTACCAACACATACATGAGAAATCGGCTTTAGATACACATTATATTTCTTCCCCCAAATCATTTGTTACTCCTTTCCACAGGAAAAACACAATTGTAAACCCATATTCCTTTATATTCCTTTAACTGTGGAGGTACATATTCTTCTTTATTAATAATGCATCCTCTTTCAATATAATAGTAAGGAGGTTTTTTTATATTAGGAGATTTACTATCATATCTATTTATAACATAGTTTTGTATATCTATATCTACTAAATAATTCTGATCTACTATAGTAGAAGCTATATTTATGCCCCCTTCTTTTTTGAAAGCAAGCTTTATTGTATCATCTTTTTTAAATATATTTTTCCCTTCCTTGATAAAGGCTATAGCTCCACAGCCAATAGTCGTATCTGTTCCAATCCCTGTTCTTTCTAAAATATTAAAAACAATTTCTAATAATTTTATAACTTTCTCATTTTCTGTATATATGTAAATATTATAAATAACATCTTTATTAGACCAGTATTCGTTTTGATAATGCAATTTCTTATCTTCTGCTTTTAGTGTTCTTCTATCTATACCTACCCTAATTCTAGGAATCTCTGTGGTATTATCCTCTTCTTTTTTTAGTAAATTTTTATACTTCCTATATTCTTCTCTGACCTTCAACAATTCTTTCCCTCTATATTCTTTTCCATTTATTAAATCCTCTACACAACTAGCTATTTTTCCACTTTTTTTAAATATATCCTCTGTAACTGCATCACTTATTAGCATGCAATCCTTACCAACCATATCTTGTATCAAAGCTTTTGCATCATTTTCTGAAAATAATTCAAAGAGTACTCTAGCCATATTGCCAAATATAACAGATGATATAAGCTTTACAGCCATATTTTTCATTTTAAATCTTGCTTTATATATCATAATCCTTTCCTTCCCTTAATTATTATTCAAATATTTATTAAGTTCCTCTTCTATATCATAAGTATCTTCAATTTTAAGCTCTGAAAAAGAAACTTGTCCATACCCTCTGCTAATAGAACCGCCTATACCTGAAAATTCTATCATCTTAAGCAAGCTTTTCAAAAAGCTTATATAATCTTCTTCTTTATCGTTTTCGTATAGCTTAATAGTAAAATAAATATTAAAGCTAACACCCTTAGGGATTCTATCTAAGGTTCTTGGTGTTGCTTTTCCAGTTGTTCTATTTATAGTATTTTCTTTTTTTATTTCTGCTCCATAAGGTAGAAATTTATCTAAAATCTTTTTGCTATTTTCCGTTAAGTAGCTATCTCTTACAATTAGCCTTCTCAAGCTTTTACTATCAGCTTTTGCTGAGCCGAATAATGTACATATTTTGCAATTATCACAATCACATAAACTATCCAAACCTTTACTTTTTTCTGCTAAGCTCCTCATAACCCCCTTTAAAGATGAACCTGGTATATAAGGGTAACCCTCTAATGGCTCTTTTATAATGGGATTATCTATTCCTCCAATATTTATTTCTGTACTATTTCCTACTATACGAATACCACTTATAACTTTCATTACAGTTTTTAAAGTTTTAATTTTTACTAATTTAGACATTATTTTTCATCTCCTTGTATACTATATTTAGGTTAATAAAGGCAACCTATAATCCTTTATTAGCTGAAAGATTATACAAAAAAGAGTATAATCAAAATATTAGATAGAGTGATGTCGTAGTCTCCTTGAGGTAAGACCTCGTACTTGAAAGACTGACACCTCTGTCTGATAAACAGATTACGAATAAGTTGGATGTTGACTAATAAGTTTAGTACTTCGAATATGCAACAAGGCGGTAACGTTTATCAGATTAGAGGAACTATCTAAAATAAATTTATAGTGGTGATGGAAATGTTTTATTTAGGTATTGATATTGGAAAAAACAATCATGTAGCTTCGCTAATAAATGAAAAAGGAAAAATTATTTTTAAGGCTTTTTCCTTTTCAAATACTACAAATGGTGGTGAAAGCTTAATTACTAAGTTAAACAATTTCATTAGATCTGTTAATGATGTTGAAATAGGTATGGAAGCTACTGGTCACTATTGGTTATCCATTTTACTCATTTCTTGTGGAAAAAAAGGTTTTTGTCATTCATGTTGTAAACCCTATCCAAACTGATGGTTGGCGTAAAGGTATTGAAATCAGAAAGCGTAAAAACAGATATCATTGATTCTGTTTTTAATTGCAGATCTTATTCGTTATGGTGATTTTTCTGGAAACTTCCTTAGCCGATGAAAAATACCATATCACTTCGCAACCTTTCTCGCTTTTAGAAACTATCTCATCAGTTCTATAGGTGACCTTAAACGTAAAAACCATTTGTGTCTTAGACCAAGTTTTTTTCCTGAATATCAATCTATCTTTTTCTGATATTTTTTTGGACAAACATCAAAAGGAAATTTTTGCTTCATTTCAGCTCTCCAAGTGATTTCGAAAATATTTCATCTGAAAAGTTAGACAAAGTTTTATCTGAAATCACTATGAAAAAATTTGCTACTAATAAAATCAAACAACTTTCTCGTGTAGCTAAAAATTCTTTTGGTATAAGCTTTTGTTTAGATAGCTTTGCTCTTCAATTAAAACTATTAATTGAGCAGATTAACTTTATTGAAAGTCAGGTCAAAGATATAGAAAAGCAAATAAACACTTTACTTGATAAAATCAATTCTCCTATTACTACAATACCTGGTATTGGCAACGTAACAGCTGCAACTATACTTGGCGAAATAGGTGATATCTCAAGATTTTCAAACCCTTCAAAGCTTGTTGCTTATGCTGGAATTGATGCTTCTGTTTCACAATCTGGTGAATATCAAAGTACAAATAACAAAATGAGTAAACGTGGATCGCCCTATCTTAGAAAGGCTCTCTTTAGTGCTGCTTTAGTTACCTCTAACTGTGACCCTGTTTTTAAAGCTTTTTACCAGAAGAAACGTTCAGAAGGAAAACATCACCTAACGGCTATTGGAGCTGTCGCTCGTAAACTTTGCTACACAATTCATGCTATTTTAAAAAATAATTGTCCTTATGAGGTGAGACTACCTAATAACGAGTAATTGATATTATTTCCCATATTTTTACTTATACTTGCCTCACGCAGGTCTTTTTGTCATGCATTTTTATTCACCAATTTAATTAAAATTTTTTCTTTTTTACTATTGACTTTTTATAGTTGGTCTTTCATATATCCTATGATACATTCAAGCAAATCTAAAAAACCTTTAAAATCTTCCTTAGTTTCTATTTTATTTAAACAATTAGATAAAAAATTTTTAAGATTTATATACTCATATTTGTTCTTCTTTTCATTTTCTATTTTTCTTTCCAAAATATAATTTATTTTGCTTTTCATAAGCTTTATATCTACTTTTATTTCTTTGAAAGCTTTCTTCTCCTCTTCATCAAAATCTATCTGCTCATTTTCTGATAAATTTCTCAAAACTTGTTTGTTTACTTTTAGCTCTATATCTTTCAAATTATCATATATTTTCCTTATAGAGCTATTGCTAATCTTTAATTTATTTATTTTATCAGATAAATAATCTATTTTATCGATTACTTCAATTTTTAACTTGCCATTTTCCATAAAACCTTTTTTTATCATAGTGTTAATTTCTGAAAATACACTTCCCACCTACAACTCCTCCTTTTTGGATTTTCTAATGGCTGTCTTTAGTATAAATATACTTAAATCTATTTCTTTTTCTTTTATAAGAGCTTTTATTTCATTTGAAATATCTATATCTACCTCATTTTTTTCTAAAATATAATTTAAGATACTTGCCCCTTTTAATGCTTCTATCCCTCCTTTTTTTCTCATGTTCATTATAGTTACAAGATCGTATAACAAACCTCTTGAAATTTTTTCTTCCTCTATCCACTCTGTATATTTTGATATTATCTTTTTTGCTTTTTTTAAATTCTTATAATTTATACATATTCCCCTAAATCGACTCTCTTGTTCTTGAATCACTTCATTTATAATAACTAAATTTTTAGTTTCCTTAGCCAAACTCATATTTCTATTTACTTCCTTTAAAACCATATTAAAAGGTCTAGTTGCTTTATGAAGTACAATACTACTAGTTAATGTAATATTTCTTTTTTCGCTTTTTTGTCCTATATATCGATTAAATGTTTTGTTAATCTCTAATACAAAATCATAAACCCTTTCCCAATTTCCTGTAAGTAATATATCATCGCCTCCACTATATAGAATAAAAATATCTTCAGTATATTTATTTTTTACAACACTAACCAAATGTTGTGTAAAAAATACATTTATTAGATCTGCCAAATTAGCTAATCTAGATATAGCAAAAGGATATTTTTCAACATTTTTTGACTTTTTATCTTTTTTTGAAACAGGATATATATAGTACATAAGAAATGCCATATCATCTAAATCAATTTTTGCAGTAGCTACTAGCCTTTCATTTTTACTTAACTTCTCTATGCAGGTAAGACTAAGAATTTTTCCATCTGATTTTTCATCACAAATATCTTTAATACTACATTTTTTGCATAATTCATTACTTTTAGGAATACTATATTTTCCTACAGGATAAATTCCTCCTATAGGATATTTATCTTTATATTTTTCAATATTTTTTTCATCAAATAATATAACTGTTTGTCCTTTTTTTGTAGCCTCTAATTTTTCGTAAGCTTCAATATTTTCTACTCTCATTTTTTCATATGCTATTTTTACATCATAAATATCTTTATCCATCCAGTTTTCTTCTATTTGACAGATTGAACACTTATCTCTTCTTTTAGTATTAATCCCACAATTGCTACATTTGTAATACTCTTCCTTGCAATTCTTATTAAAATCAATTAAATATATGCTTCTATTGTACTTCTTTTGATTTAGTTCGTTATTTGCCTTTTGAAAATCTTTTTTGTACTCATAAAATTCTTTCATATATTTTTTATGTGTTTTGTATGAATATTCTTTTTTCTTATCTCTTACATTAATAGTTTTCAATACATATTCTATATAGATTTTATTTTCAAATATTTCTGCCACTTTTTTCTTTATTCTCTCAATTATTTTTTCTGCTTCATCTTCATATTTTTTAGGCAGTAATAATGAAAAAGTTCCTCCACCACAGAATAATATATTTGTAGTATATAATTTTAATTCTTGGATGATTTCATAAGGAATAATCGTATTTAAAATTGATATAATATTTGATCGTGTTAAAACCCTTCTTAAAGGCTTTTCTATCCTTTTATTTATATCTCCATAAATATACTTTTGGATATCATAAATCCTTCCATGTAATAATATATATTCATTTATCCTCTGTTTATCTTTTTCATCTATACATCTACAAAGTGCTAAAGCAGCAGTAGTAACTGAATGATTGTACATAGAAATATCTCTTACTATTTCCTTTCCGCAAGAGGTAATATATGATGTATACTCTTTCATTAAATATTGTAAGCACGCAACAAATTCATCTTCATGTTCTTTAAATCTTTCATTATATTGTCTTAAATTATCCAAATCACGTCCTAATTCATTCTTCATTATATTTACATAACTTGATATCTCTTCTTTTTCTATATATTTTTTTGGCATGTTTAATCTTGAAAATATATTTGGTCTGAAATAATTAAAATTTGAATTATATTTTCTGTCATTAAAAGCCTGCCACATAAGTGAAAGCATATTAGTAAAAGGATTATCCTCTATACTTCTTTTATTTTTCCCTTCTATTTTTCTTTCTCCTGCCGACTCACCATCAGCTTTTTTAACATATTTTATATATTTCAAAACTTCTTCCATCATACTGTTTTCTTTTAAAGCTTTACTGATATTTTCATCCGAAACATGATGATACCTTGCTATATATTCAATTAGCTCTAGTTCCTCATCTTTTAAAAAATCTATATTAGAAAAATAATCTTTTACGTATTTCTCAGATTGGATACTATGACTTTTCCCTTTTGACTTAAGTCTAGATCTTCTAAGCACTTTTCCAATATCATGAAACAATCCACCTATAGCTACACAAAGCTTTTCATTTATATTCAAAATAATACCTCCTTAGATTTTTATAATCATAAACAAGTAATTTTAAATTCTCACCTTAAATATAAACAATATAATTCATTTCTAATATTTTCGCTTTATTACTACCTCAATTTAGACATTATATGTAGCATTTTCGATAAGAATAGTCAATTTCCTCCTTTATTTGTAATTTTTATGAAATAAAAAGAAGATATTTTAAAATTGTTAATCTATATATTTTCATTTGACAAAAAAATAGAATCACTATATAATTTTGGCGTATGACAATAATGATTGGAAGGTGTTTTGTATGGCAATAAACTATTACAGAGAAGGATATAATTGTGCTGAATCAATTATTCAATCTGTTAATGAAAAAAAGAAAATAAATATTCCTGTATGCATAGGCTCTCCTTTTGGAAGTGGTATGAGTACTGGTAGTGTTTGCGGTGCTGCAACTGCTGCAGTTGTTGCCATCGGTTACTTAAAAGGAAGAAACCATTCAACTGAACAGAATAAAGCAGCAAGATATTCAAAAGACTTGATTAAAAAAATAAGAGAAAAATTCGGTTCAGAAATCTGCATAGATTTGAAAAGAAAAGGGGTTAGCTGTAAAGAAATCATTCAGTTTGTAGATGATTACTTAAAAACGCTTACTCAAGAATAATAAAATTTCTTACTTAAAAATGATTGATCAAAATAACTTTTGATCAATCATTTTTATTTTTCTTATTTAAATTATTCAAATAATCCTTTTTTATATTTCTTCCATAATATATTATCTTTCCATCTTCTCCATCAAATACTGCCTCATATAAAGTATCACCATATTTTAAGTGGACTACATATGCTGTTCCTTTCATATTTCTTATTATGAAAGCATCTATTATTTCAGCTTCTTTATCTATTTTTGATAATATGTCTTTTTTACTGACATTTGGTAGAATAATTGGTTTATCATTATGATCTATAATTTCTAATTTGCTTATCAATCCATGGATTTTTATATTTATCTTTATTTTCTTCATTTCATCATAAATATCATTATTTTTTTCAATATATAAATAGGTAATATAGCTTAGCTTTCCTTCACTATCATATTTCTTACTTTTATAATAATTTACTACATTTTGATTGAATTTGGCGATTGTATTCTTTACTATATTGTCTAGTTCATCTTCTTTGTATTTCTTCTTCGGTACGATATAGCTAACAGCCATTACAGTAACCTTTTTTGTTTTTTTATTATAGGTTACTTTATAATCTATATCTGATATATCATTTTTTACAGTAAAAAGCTCTTTATTATGATCTAACTCTTTATAGTTTTTGAATACATACTCATCATTATTAGCTTCATCCTTATTGTCATATTTTAACCTTTGATTCTTTACTAATTTTGAAAAAACTTCTTCACAGTATGCTTTAGCATGCTCAAAACCAACTTCTTTAAACTCCCCTTCGTATTCTTTTAAAAATTTATACTTTGGGGTTTCTAATAGTTTATCTGCCTTTTGTGAATAATCATTATATATTGATGCTATTCTTTTTTCTAATGCATGTATTTTACCAAAATTCCAGTTATAGCGTACATCACCTAATATATTATTATACTCCTTTATCAATTCTTCATTATATTCATATAGACTTTTTATATATTTTTCTTCAGATAGAGTTATATTTCCATCATCTAATAAATTATGAATGACCTTATTTATATTTAAATACATAAAATCATAATCATATATAGCTTTTCCTTTTCCCATATCTGATGCATCCCAATTAGATCTATGAAAAGCTCTTACTATACTTTCATCAATAAACTCCTTTTTTTTATCAAAATCATCATATCCTAAAACCAATATTTTAGATAATTCATCATTAAAAGTTTCTAATGCTTCTCCAAAATCTTCAAAATTATAATACATATTGTTTTTTAAATCTTTATATCCTTCATAATATATTTTTCCATAATAAGACATAACCTGCAAAACAACAAGCATAACAATATTTAACGATATATTTAAAAGCTTTTTTTTATTCATTTTCATTATATTAAGTCCCCTTTATTCTTACTAGAATTAACAACTCCAATCTTTATAATTATAGCACTTTATAACCGTATATTCCATTTTTATCCATGATTCTTTTTAAGCAAAAAATATAAAGCTTGAATAAAATAATTATTCAAGCTTTCAGACTGTAAACAAAATAAAATTTTCATGAATTAAAAATCTCCTTTCTGTTTGTTTATATTTCTAGAAAGGAGATTTTATTTTCAATCTTTATTTATTAAGCTTTGTCAATGCATCTAAAGCAGCTGCATTTATTGGATATGCAATAGGTGATGCTGTAAGTAGAGGATGCGTTGCAACTTGATATGTGTTTAATTCATTTGCTGTCATACTATTTTGTACAGCCATACTTAAAATATTAACCATTTCTCCAATACTGTCACCACCACTAATTTGTGCTCCTAAAATAATACCTGTATCTTTTGCAAATATTAATTTAATATCTATTTTACCTGTATTCGGAAGTGATCCTGGATGCTTATCCATAGTAGATGCTCTACCAATAACTATATCAAAGCCTTCTTCTTTAGCCTTACGTTCAGTAAGCCCAGCTGCTGCAAAAGCCTTGTCAAATACTTTTGTTGAAAAAGCACTTATTGTTCCTTTAATTTTTCTCACATATTTTAATTGAAATAAATTACATGCTGCTATTTTTGCTTCCATTGCCGCCGTAGATGCAAGAAGTATAGGTGTATTCTTACCTGTAAAGAAGCATTTCTTTTCAGTACAATCTCCTACAGCAAAGATATCACTATCGTTTGTTCTCATATATTCATCAACGATTATTGCTGCTTTTTCATTCACTTTAATTCCAGCATCCTTTGCCAAAACAGAATTTGGGCTAACACCCATGCCAAGTATTACTGCATCTGCTTTTATTGTTTCTCCATTGCTTAATTTAACCTCTTTAACCTTCGTATCTCCAATAATCTCTTCAACTTTTGTTTTTGTTTTTACTATAACTCCATTATTCTTTAACTGTTCTTCTGCATCAGAACTAAATTCTTCATCAAAGGCTTGCCATAAACATTTATCTGCAACCTCAACAAGTGTTACATTTTTACCAGCCATCTTCATCTGCTCTGCAAATTCAACTCCAATAAATCCTCCACCTATTACTACAATATCACTCATATTTTTAACTTTTTCTAAAATATCCTTTAAGTATTCCTCATCCTTAACAATTGGAAAAACATTCTCTAAATCGTAACCCTTTATAAACTTAGGAACAATAGGCAATGAACCTGTTGCGATTACTAGCTTATCATACTCAATTTCTGTATTATCAGCAGTAATAACCATTTTTTTATCTCTATCAATCTTTACCACTTCATCAATTAATAACTCTACTCCTGCATTACTCAATAAAGCATCTGGAATTTGATTTTTAGATGTATCATTTAAAGTTCCAAAAATATATGGAATTCCACAAGGTACCATAACCTTTTTATTTTTTCTTATTAAAGTAATTTTTATATCTCCATATAACTTTCTTGCAGCAGTAGCAGTCAATAGCCCTCCTGCACTTCCTCCTATAATAAGTAAATCCGTTTTTTTCATTCTTTTTCCCTCCTAAATGTAAAATATAACTTATATTTTTAACCATGCTTTATTTTTGGCATATGCTACATTAATTATATTCCATAAATAGGTTATTGTCAAATGCTAATAATCTATTTTCATTCAATTCTTAATATTGATTCAAATAAGCATATTATTTAAAATATCTATATATTTCTTCCTCCTCTGTGTCTCTTTCTTACACATCCTTTGCATATGTTCATACCTTCTATTTCATCACATAATTTATAATTTCCACCTTTAATCTTTAAATACTTTCCATTTATTATGCTATCTGCAATCTTTTTCCTTGCATCATTATATATTCTTTGAATGGTTGATCTTGCAACCCCCATTATTTGCCCACACTCTTCCTGACTCAATCCTTCATAATCAATTAATCTTATTGTTTCAAATTCTTCAAGTGTCATTTGTATTGTTTCATTTATATTAATATCCCTAATACAAGGACCAAAAACATCTATTTTTGGCATATTGCAAATTCTTCTCCATTTCCTTGGTCTTGACATTAAATCACCTCTCTTTCAAATTACATTGTTACCATAATCATACTAAAAATAAAGGATGAAAAACATCCTTTCAGACTGTAGAAAAAATAAAATTTATGAATGAAAAATAAAAGCGAATAATTACAAAGTTTTAGTAAAGAAAACTTGATGAAGAATTTCAGAAAAATCCGTAGGCTTAGCATGGACGCTAAGCCAGCATCCTACAAGACATGACGTCTTGATTAGGTGCGTTAGGATTTTTCAAAATTATGAATCTTAGTTTTCTCTAAAAATTTGTTTATGAGCGTTATTTTTTAATTCATTGATAAATATAACTTTGTTAAAAAGCTCAAAAATAAAGGATGAAAAACATCCTTTATTTTTAGAAACATTACTCTTCATATTCTTCCAATTCTTTTTTGATTAAATTCAATCTTTTTTCAAGAAAGTTTTTTTGCTCAATAAGTATGTCTTTTTTATCTTTAGAGCTAGCATAATCGAATCTACAACCTAATCCTAATCTCAAACCACGACCTAAATTCCTTGAAGTATTACAAAATCCCATTCTTCGTCCTGTCATTGCTCCCATTCCCATTGGACCAGTACCATCTCTTCTTGGCATACAATCACCCTCCTTAATATTTTTGGGTATATACCCATTACGCTTATAATTATATCTTATTTCGGGCATATGTCAATAACCATTTTTTTCTAATTAATATTCATTTTTTAACGTATAGATAAACAACATAAACATTTGAAAAAAAAATATAATTTAATCATTATAAAGATCTACATATAACTTACCATTTGTAGATAATGCTGCAAATGCTACTTCTTTTATATCTTTGATTCCCCTTTTCTTTAATGCTTCATAAACCCACTCTTTGGATAAGTTATTTATCTTAAGATTATTTTCTATAATTTTTCCATCTAAAATAATCTCCACAGCAATTCCTTCTTGATTGGTATCTATATTTAGATCCTGTGGTGTTAAGGGGCGGTTTTGAGATTTTAACTGAACGCTTAATTCTCCATTAGGTTCAAATATGGCAAATGCAACTTGACTAATGTCAAAAACATTTTCTTGACGAAGTTGTTGCATAAGATAATCATAAGAGTATTTAAACTTAGCCATATTATTTTCTAAGATTTTTCCATTCTTAATTAAAATCGTCGGTTCTCCAGCCAGATATTTTCTTAAAAATCTAGATTTTAATGAAACATAAGATGCAAAATAAACAACTAATGTAACGAAGGTCATAGAAATTATAAAATATATAATTTTTATCTTCACATTAAATGCTAAATTACCAGCTAAAGTTCCAAGAGTAGCCATAGCAAGATAGTCAAAATAAGTTAGCTTGGCTAAGCTTCTTTTTGTCAATATTTTCGTATATATAAAAAGAAGAACAAGAGCTAAAATTGTTCGGAATATAATTATTAAAATTTCAGGCAAAGAATATCCCTCTCTTCCTGCTCATTTTAAAGTCATTTCTTTTATTATTATTTTTATAAGAACAGTATCTATTCAAAAATAGGCTATATTATGAACATTAGTTAATGATATTCTATCTTCATTATATATTTTAATATTATGGATACAATCACCATACCTATTGCACAGCCATTTATAAATGTTACTAGGTATATACCTAAATAATTATATTTTAATATTTCTATGTTATGAAACCTGTAAAAAAGCATTATAATTCCGCTTGATAAAAAACATATATAATATATAAATTTTAGCTTATATGAAAAACGATTTTTTCTTAACGCTTTTTTGTCTCTTATCAAATAAAGATAAAATAATATGATTATGAAACCTATCATTGTACTCCCATGCTGCATTAGCTTATAAATAGGTACTTTATAATTTCGTATGACGAAGTTATCTGTTAACAAGGAAAGCCCATTTACAAAATATCCACTTTTATGTGTAAATGCATCCCAAAATACATGAGAAAACATTCCTATGAAAGCAGAATATATAAAAATAATAATTCTTTTTATATCTTTCAATTCCCACTTTGACCTACTTTGCATTAAATATTCATACCAAGAATCAAGAGGCTTTGGTAAACATAAAATAAAAAGATCTTTAACGATATAATGATATATATAAGCAATAATAAAGCAAAGCGGTAAATTGAAATATAAAAATCCAAGCACTGTGTGTCCAATAAATCCTACTGGTTTAAACCTTAAGAAATATTCAAAATCAGGTGCCATACTACCAATAATAAGTGCTGTGAAATCTGCATATTTTCCTAACTTTTTCTTAATAGGAATAGTAATTGATGGATGTGAAAAAGTAAATGGCATTATCATTCCCCCTTTATTAATCTATTTTTCTTTATTTCAGCTACAATAAGTATAATAATAGGTAAAACCACCTGAAATGGAAAAGCATAAATAGGATATATATCTGAAGCAAATTCTGCCTTTTCCATTACATTATCATGAATAAAATAAGATAAATTAATTATTAATAATCCAATAGGTGTTACCATAAGCCTATAATCATTAAGACCAAATATTTTGGCAATTCCGTTACAAGTACTTAATAAACAAATACATACTTTCATAAATCCTCCTATTAATAATGTAACAGAAATCACAACTTCCAACCCTTCAACTACATTTCCAAGAGTCAATCTACTAGCAGTTGTATATGTTGGAAAATATACACTTTCAACAGTATTTATCCCTAATGTCAGAATATTAGTGACAGAAGATATATATAAAACACCTCCTCCTATCAATAAACTCACTATATAAACTTTATAAATAGATTTATTTTTAAGCGAAGAAAAGAAGGTTGTAAATACGATTGTTTGAGTAAATGGAAATATAAATGCATGAAAAGCACCTTCAACAACTGGTTTTATTCCTTCATATAATATAGGACGAATATTATTTATATTCATTTTATGCATTGCCAACAAACTAACTATAAATATTGAAACAATAGTTCCTATCAAAAAAAATTCTGCCCATCTGCCTATTATTTCGATTCCTTCCTTTGCTGCCCAAATACATAAACCACCAATAAATAACATTGGTATAATTTCAGGTGTTTCTTGAAAAGAAACTGTAAAAATAAAATCACAAAAAACTCTTAATACTAATCCTCCTAAAAAAAAAGAAAAACTAACAAACAGTATTGAAATTCCTCTACCTATAAGCTTCCCAAAAACGAGCTCAAGGACATCATATAAATCTCTTTTAGGAAAAAGAACAAGAAGTCTAGCATGTACCAATACTATAGGTAGTGCAGTTAAAATTGATAAAATAATAGCTATCCAAATATCTTTTTTAGCTTCTCCTGCTATAGTAAGTACAATTGAACTTCCTATTATAAATAAACTGATAATGGATATACCTTGCTTATCAGAAATAAATTCTTTATTCATTAATTCTCCCAGACCCTTCTTTAATTACTATAAACTGCTTTCTATATATAGTATTTCCATATTGTTCTACTATTATAGATAAGCAGTATCAACATTAAAAAATAAAAAAACAAATCCTCTCATAAATTCATTGCCAAAAGTAAAAAGGATTTGTTTAAATTTAGATTATTTTATCCACTCATTAATTAAATGCTTAAACCCTTCTATCAATGAGTCTACATTTTTTTCATTAGAAGATGAAAATATAGAATAGATAGATTCATTATTCAACAGTTTTATCCAAAAAACAAAATCATTTTCTTCATTATTTTTTTCAATTATAAGACTTTTTATCTTCTTCAACGGAATATAATCCCATATTCCTCCCAATTTACTACTTTTATCTTTTTTTGAACCATAATCCTCTCTAATTAAAATCAACTCAGTATTGGTTAAAATCATCATATGTGCATTTGTTTTCCTTTTTCGAAAATATTTGAAATATTTTTCATTAATTTCAGGTTGGTATACAACATTGATAACTTTTTCCTCTAATAGAATGCTTTGTTTACTATAATTGAAAAACTTTAAATCCAATGTTTTTAAGTAATCCAGTTTGGATAATTCATTTTTCGTATCACATGATTCAATTTTATTAATAGATTCTCTTATTTTTTTTACAATAGGTAAAAATAAATCCTCTCTAACAGTATTAAATCCAATAGTTGATGATTTAAATTGATTATTTACTTCGCCACAAATTTTAATCCACGAATCTAACAGTATAGAACCTATTTCAGTATAACAAATCTCTTCAAACTTATAACAAATAATTTCAATTTTTTTATTACATTCTTTATACACATATATTCTGTCATCAAAAACACTAATCAATTTTGTATCTTTATTCTTTTTACTCCATTTATTAGGAGGAACAAAAATTGTATATGGAAATTGTCTACACCCATCAAGCAATTGAAAATGTTCTTTAAAAATATCTGGTATTTCCTCATAAAATTGAATTTTTTTTGGCCATGTTTTCATGGTTTCCCAAGACTTCATTATTTTTGCAGATGACATATTAATCCTCCTTTCTTTTAATCTTTTAAATGCTATGTTTTAAATAACTTTTTTATGTATTATATTATATGTTTTTTCAGAAAAATCAATATGCTTCTATTTTAAATATGCTTAATAAAGATAAACAATATCAATCTAAAAAAAATATAAAGACACTTCCTTTTAAAAATGGGACAGGGAACTATATAGTTCCCTGTCCCATTTTTATTAAAGAACAATTTCTTCAATATCAGTTGTCACAATCCTTGCAGAATCGATTCCTGCTAATTCTCCTTTATTTGTTTCAAATATGTTTTTGTCTATAATTGCTTGCATAGCTGTTTGGACTTCCTCTTGGGTTAAATCAGCCCTAGCATTATCTACTGCTATTTTGGTCGTTGTTCCCATTTGATTTTTAAAAATCATTTCTAGTCTTTTTGTAGCCAATATGATCCCTCCTTTCATTTTATATAGTATCTACCTACCCTTGACTAATCTCTTTTTCATCTAATCTGCTAACTTTAAGAGCTGTGTCTGTCTGAAGCCCTACTAAAATAGCTGCTAGATCATATACATCCTGATCTGTTGAAGTAGACTTAAGATTTGAATAAGTCTTTGTCTTTTTTCTCTCCTTTCCATTTTCATCTACTCCATTACTGAATATTATCTTTAGTTTTGAAGGACCTGCATTTACATTTACTGCCATTCCTATCACCTCCTTTCTACTTTATAGATGGATATTTTTATAAAAATTTAGTACACCAGGAGACGGTTAATTTTTACATAAAAAAACATCCCCTAAAGGGATGTCAGACTATAAAGTCAATAATTAAAATAATAATTAACTGTCCCTATACCGATGCTATACTGATGCTATAAAAATAGTCTATTTGGGAAAAATATTTAGTACTGGTATATAAAAAATTTTGCAAAATATAAGGAATAAATACTATGAAACCAAAAATAAGTATCTATCAATTTTTTATAATAATGACTATTTTCCCTTATGGGAGTGCAGTACTTTTCTTTTTAGTGCCTGAAACCAAGCACGACGCATGGATAGCTATGGCTTTATATTCATTAGGTGGAATTATTCTTCAACTTTTATATACAATATTGTATTATAAATATCCAGAAGATACTTTAGTTACATATCTTCCTAAAATTTATGGAAAAGTTTTAGGAAACATATTAGGAATCATCTATATAGGATATTTTGCTTATATAGGAGCAAGGGTATTGAGAGATTTTTTAGAACTCATAAAAATTACAGGTTTAGAGTATACTCCAATGCTTGCTATAGGTGTTTTTTTTACAATTATTGTTATTTATGCTGTATATAATGGAATAGAAAATATATCAAATACTGCACAGTCTTTTTTTATAATAATTATTTTTATGCCTGTTTTTGTATGGATGCTTATTATATTAAGTGGAGATATTTTTAGAATCAATAATCTTAAACCTATTTTACAAAATGGCATCATGGAAGTAGTAAAAAAAGGATGGCCTCTTATAACTTTTCCTTATGGAGAAACAATTGTATTTACAATGATTTATCCTTTTGTTTTAGAACGTAACAAAATAAGAAAGACAGCTATTTTATCTATTTTTTTTGAAGGTATTATTCTATCATTTAATACCATATTACTTATCTCTACATTAGGTGTTGAAGAAGCAAGTAGATCTATTTGTCCCCTTTTTCAAGTTGTTCAACGTATAAATATAAGAGAAACTATAACAAGATTAGATGTAATATTTGTGCTTATATTAGTTATAGGAGGATTTTATAAGATTAGTATTTTTATGTATGCTTCAGTTTTAGGTGTATTACAAATGACGAAAATAAAAAGCGTAAAATTTTTATCCTATGTATTTGGTATACTAATTTTATATTTATCACAAATTATGGCTGAAAATTATATAGAGCATCTTGAAATTGGTCTTGATTTAGTTGTTAAGTATGTACATGTACCTTTGCAAATTATTATTCCTGTTTTAACTCTTATTATAATGTATATAAGACAATTCATCACAAACTGATTAAAAATATAAGAGATGAATTTTACAATTTTCAAATTATTGTGTATAATAGAATAGCTAGCTAAAAATTTTCAATTCTAAATATTTATAGCATTTTAACTCATCTTACTTAATACTTTTCAGTAAATGAAAAAGTCAAAATCTATAATCCCAAAAAAATTAAATGTATTTTTTTACGAATCATATACAAATAAAACTATGTAATTTTTTTAATAATTACATTTTTATATGATTAACTATATCTATTTAAGGGGGAATAACTATGAGCAAAAAAATTCGTGTTTGCCAAATTGGCCTAGGAAGAACTGGTAAAGAAATTTCAAAAGTATTATTACAACAGGATGATATAGAATTGGTAATGGGTGTATGTAGTGAAAATAGTCCTAAAATAGGAAAAGATTTAGGTGAAATTTTAAATACACGAGATACAAATATAATAGTCGATAGCTGTAGTAATTTAGAAGAGAATATATCAAAATATAAACCAGATGTAGCAATTGATTTTTCAAGTCCTGAAGCAACAGTAAGAAATGCAGAAATTTTAGGAAAAATGAAAGTATCAATAGTTGTAGGAACTACTGGTTTTAATGAAATTCAAACTAAAAAATTAATGTCTATTGCAAAAAACAATAATATAGGAATAGTACATGCTCCTAATATTACTCTAGGAGTAAATGTTTTGATGGTTCTTTCTAACTTAGCTGCAAGTATTTTGGAAAGTTATGATTGTACAATTACAGAAGCTCATTTTAAAGGTAAAAAAGATGCTCCATCTGGTACAGCAAAAAAAATAGCAAATGAAATATTAAAAGGTATGAACATTCATAATGATATTGATGTTCATAGCCTTGATTATAATGACATACCAATTCATGCAATACGAGCAGGTGGAATAATTGGAAAACATAAAGTAATATTAGCAGGTGAACATGATAAGATAGAAATAATACATGAATCCTTCTCAAGAACAGCTTTTGCTCTTGGTGCATTAAAAGCAGTACGATTCGTTCATAAAAAAGCTGGTTTCTTTACAATGAATGATGTACTAAACTTACGTCATGTAATTTCTAGATATCTTGAACGTGAAGCTCATTTTAGGAAACAAAGATTTTTTAATACAGAAGTACCTAAAGATCAACTATCTATATAATAAAAAAAGCTAGAGTAAGAATCCCTTTCTCTAGCTTAATCTTTTAATCATCTATAGTCTATTGCTTTTGCTGGACACTTGCTCATTACATTGCTTATAGATTCTTCTAAACTTAAATTCATGGAATTCTCAATTACTTTAGCTTTCCCATCTTCCATATAAAATACTTGAGGGTTTAATTTTGCACATAATCCACACCCAACACAATATTTTTCATTAACATATAACTCATCTTTCTCTTGATCTCCTTTTGTATCATCTAATTTTAAATCAGATTTTTTTACAAAAATTGATACAATATAACCCATAATGAAAATAGATATTGTTGTAAGGACCCATCTTACTCCCATAAACTTAACCCCAAGAAATTTTGCTTCATTTGCTAGCATTGGAACTTTAACAACTGCCCAAGTACTTAGTATAACAACTATATTTAATACACTTGCACCCTTTTTAAGCAGCATCTTACAAACAGGAAAAGCTGCATAAATAGGCCCTGCTGAAAAGCTTCCCAATATAAATGAAAATATTGTTCCCTTTATTCCTGCCTCTTCCCCAAAGCTATTCATGATTACCTCTTTAGGTACCCATGTTTCAATCAATGCAGTTAATATAAATACAACTGGCATAATTTCAAGCATTTCTATTATATAATAGATACTATTATCCCATGACTTAGCAGCCTTTTGTGGCATAAAAATAAGCAATAATCCATATATAAAGAAAACTATAACTAGTATTTTATTCTTTTTAATCATATTTATAGCATTCATATAATAACCCCCATTCCTAATGCAATTATAATAGCGAAAATAAAGCTTAATACATTCCTTGTAATAGCAAACTTTACACCAAATTCCTCTTTTTCAAGTGGAAAAGTTACAACTCCAACCATTGTTAACGTTGTTAAAAATGCAACCGCAGGCACTATACTTGCTCCAACATCAACAAATGATCCAACCAAAGGAAATGCAACAAAAGCTGGAATTAAAGTTACACTTCCAACAACAGCAGATAATATTGTTGCTAAAGTAGCATTAGATTGACCAAGTGTACTTTTGATAACTTCAGGAGATATGAATGTAAGAATTAAACCAATCAAAAATAGGATACCAAGAATCTCTCCTATCATATTCTTCATCATACCCCTTGCCATTTTCATAGAATTTAGCGTTTTTTTCTTGTCTTTTATAATTGATATTACAAAAGCAATACCTGTAATAACCCAAAGAGATAAAGTAAAAATATCCATAATTTTTCACCCTTCCTTTCAATCTTATTGATTATATATTATAATATTTGTAATAATTTTTCAGTTACCATGGTAACTAATTTAAAAAAAAGGAGAATTTTATGGATATAAAAAATTATATTGATATTTTACGAACAAATAATTTATTCAAAAATTTTTCTAATGAGGAACTCCTATTTTTATTTAATAATAGTAATAACAATATTTATAAATATGAAAAAAATCGCATCATTCATTTCGAAAGCGAAAAATGCACAACATTAGACGTAGTTTTAGAAGGGAAAGTACTTGTTCAGAGAATTGATGAATATGGAAATGTGCTTACAATTACACAGTTTCAAGCAGGAGATGATCTAGGCTTAAATTCATTATTCGGAGATAATCATGCCTATCCTATGAGTGTTATAGCAAAATCTAATACTGTTATTTTACATATTAAAAAAAATTTTGTTTTAGAGCTTTGTCAAAATAATAGAAACTTCTTAATAGAAATTTTAAGATCTATATCAAATAAAGCTTTAATTCTTACAAATAAGATAAAATCAATATCTATAAAATCTTTAAGAGAATCTATAATAGATTTTTTGAGTTATGAATACTATACTCAAAAAACTAATAAAATCAAATTAAACATAACAAAAAAAGAATTAGCTGAAAGATTAGGAGTTCAAAGAACTTCTCTGTCTAGAGAGCTAAATAAGATGAAAAAGGATGGACTTATTATATATGATGCCCATTCAATCACAATAAAAGATTTAAGTATAATAAAATAAAAAAAATCATTGAGTCTTTTTATTCTTTAGTGTATTATAAAGTATTGTTGGATAATTAAACAATATATTTTAAAAGGAGAAAGATTTATGAATAATGCACAAGATTGTAAAGTATCAAAAGAAAATTATGGACTCTTAAGTGTAATATTGGTATATACCATTTGGGGAATCCAAGCATTGTATTGGAAGATTTTTGAAGATGTACCGTTGATGCAGTTATTAGCCCATAGAATAATATGGTCAGTAGGGTTACTTATTCCTATAATCATATATACAAAAAGATTGAAAGCTTTAATACACGTATTTAAGGAAAAAAAGAAATTTTTTTATATTCTCATGTGTTCCATATTAATCGGTTTAAATTGGCTTTTAAACATCTATGCTGCTTATTCTAATCAAATGATTGAAGCAAGTTTAGGACAATATATAACCCCCATTGTGGTCATTACTTTAGGCATATTCCTATTAAAAGAAAACATCAAATTTTATGAAATACTAGCCTTAACAACAGCTTTAATAGGTATTTCGATTATGACCCTAAGCTTTGGCAGGATACCTTTGATCGCCCTTTTATTGATTTTGACTTTTTCAACTTATACATTTTTCAAAAAAATCACAAATATAGATCCGATTATTGGAATTACCGCTGAAACAGTTCTTTTATTACCTTTTGCACTGATATATGTAGTATATTCAGAATCTATAGGAGAAGGAGTTTTGATTGGTTCAAGTATAGGAAATCTTTTTCTATTAATTTCTACCGGTGCATTTACAGCTATTCCTTTAATTATATTTTCTTATGGGGTAAAACTTGTGAATCTTTCTAAAATTGGATTTATACAATATTATGCACCAACATTAAGTTTGCTGATTGGTATATTTATATTTAAAGAATCTTTTACCAAAATTCATTTCATTAGTTTTGGTTTCATTTGGACAGCTATACTAATTGTTTTATCATATCCTATTGTCAAAAGACTACAAAAAAACATGAGTATGCCCATAAAATTAAAAAGTGGATGCTAAAAAACAAAAGGACAACATCGTCCTTTTTGTTTTTAATTCTTGTCGAATATTTTTAAGAAAAGTATGAATATACAATTATTTGATAGATTTATTATTTTCTGTTACAATTATTAAGAAATTGTAATAAATAAAAAAAATGAAAGGAAGTGAATTTTAATGGTGAATTTTTTAGAGCATATCGTCAGCCTAGGTAATACCATCCTTTGGTCTTATGTTCTTATTGCAATGCTTATTGTTCTTGGCCTTTATTTTACTGTAAAATCAAATTTTGTTCAATTCCGTTTCTTTAAAGAAATGTTTTGCCTTCTTACTGAAGGGGCAAGTAAATCTGTTTCGGGTGAAAAGAAAAAAGGAGTTTCCTCTTTTCAAGCTTTCTGTATTAGTACTGCATCACGTGTTGGTACTGGAAACTTAGCAGGGGTTGCCATCGCTGTATCTGTTGGGGGTCCTGGAGCTGTATTTTGGATGTGGTTAATTGCTTTAATTGGTGCTGGATCAAGCTTTGTTGAAAGTACTTTAGCACAAATCTATAAAGTAAAAGATGAAAATGGCTATAGAGGCGGTCCTGCATACTATATGGAAAAAGCTTTAAACGCAAGATGGATGGGAATTATATTTTCTATTTTAATAACATTATGCTTTGGTCTTGTATTTAACTCTGTACAAGCAAACACTATTACATTTGCATTTGAACAAGCTTTTGGTATAAACAGACTTATGGTAGGAATAATTATTACAATTATTACAGGTTTGGTAATTTTTGGTGGAATAAAGAGAATTGCAAAGGTTGCTGAATTTATAGTACCTATTATGGCTACCGCTTATGTATTAGTTGCTGCCTTTATCATCATAAAAAATATTTCTGCTATTCCAACAATATTCAAACTTATTATAGGTAGTGCTTTTGGAGTTAAGCAAGCTGTTGGTGGTGGAATTGGTGCAGCTATGATGATGGGTATTAAAAGAGGTCTTTTCTCAAATGAAGCAGGTATGGGAAGTGCTCCAAATGCTGCTGCAACAGCTGAAGTAACTCACCCTGTAAAACAAGGACTTATTCAAACATTAGGTGTATTCACAGATACTTTGTTAATCTGTAGTGCTACTGCATTTATCGTATTATTATCAGGAGCTTATACAACAGAAGGATTAACAGGAATTCAGCTTACACAAACAGCTTTAAGCTCACAGGTTGGTGCTTGGGGAAATACCTTTATAGCTTTTTGTATATTCTTATTTGCATTTAGCTCTATTGTTGGAAACTACTATTATGGAGAATCAAATATTGAGTTTATGAATGGAAGCAAAACATGGTTATTTGTTTATAGAATAGCCGTAGTATTGATGGTTTTATGGGGATCTCAATCTGCAATCCAAATCGTTTGGGACATGGCAGACTTATTCATGGGAATGATGGCTTTCATTAACTTAATTGCAATCGCAATGCTTGGAAAAATAGCTTTTGCAGCTTTAAAAGATTATGCAAAGCAAAAGAAAGAAGGAAAAGACCCTGTATTTTATGCAGACAGTATTAATGGCCTTAAGAATGTAGAATGCTGGGAAAGAAAATAAAATTTAAGGACTTCTGATTCAGAAGTCCTTTTATTCTAATAAAGCTAATGCTACTTCTTTTTTCTTATCCATTTTATCTAAATTTTTAAATGCCACTGAAAGCATTAGTTTAATACGATTTAGTTGATTTACTTCACTAGCACCTGGGTCATAATCTATAGGTACAATATTAGCTGATGGATAACTTCTTCTAAGCTCTTTTATCATTCCCTTTCCTGTAATATGATTAGGAAGACAAGCAAAAGGCTGCAAACAAACTATATTTTCAGTACCACTTTCAATTAGCTCAACCATCTCTGCAGTTAAAAACCATCCTTCTCCCGTTTGGTTACTTAAAGATAAATGCTTTTTTGCAGCTTCTGCCAACGTATGAATATCTTTTGGTGATTCAAATCTTTCACTTTTTTCTAATGCATCTTTCATCTCTTTTCTATAATATTCTATTCCCTTTATAGTAATGTCTCCCATTAACATACCTAAAAGGCTTCCTGATAACTCTTTATATTTTACTTTATAATCAAAAGCACAATATAATAGAAAATCAATCAAATCAGGCATTACTACTTCTGCTCCTTCAGCTTCTAATAAATCAACAATATTATTATTAGCATCAGGATGGAATTTTACTAATATTTCTCCTACAATTCCAACCTTAGGCTTTACTAAATCCTCATGAATTTCTAAGTGATCAAATTCTTCAACCATTTTATAAATATTCTCTTTAAATTCTTTTCTTCTAGCATGTATTAAAGATTTTTTACATCTTTCTACCCAATAATTATATAACTGATTAGAAGATCCTTTTATTTTTTCATAAGGTCTTACCCTATATAAAAGTCGCATCAAAAGGTCTCCATAAACTAATCCCTGCATTACATTATTAAGCATGGCTGGTGTTATTTTAAATCCAGGGTTTTTCTCAAGACCTGCTGCGTTTAGTGAAATAACAGGTACCTGCTCCATACCTGCATCTTTTAATGCCTTTCTAATAAATGCAATATAGTTTGTTGCCCTACATCCTCCTCCTGTTTGAGAAATCATTACAGAAGTATTATTTAAATCATACTTACCTGATTTTAGAGCATTAATAATTTGCCCTACTGTAACAATAGCTGGATAACAAGCATCATTATTTACATATGTTAACCCTTCATCAATAGCCGTTTTACTTACCTTCTCCAAAACCTCAACATTGTATCCTGCCTTTTTAAATGCAATGTCTAAAAACTGAAAATGAATAGGAGACATCTGAGGAACTAATATTGTATGTTTCTTTTTCATATTCTTTGTAAATATTATTCTTTCTTTGTTTTTATAAAGCTTTCTTGGCTCAAAATTTTTCTTATCTCTTTCATTCATCGCTGCAATCAAAGATCGAATACGAATTCTTACTGCCCCAAGGTTATTTATTTCATCTATTTTAATTAATGTATATATCTTTCCATACCTTTCTAAAATTTCTTGTACTTGATCAGTTGTAACTGCATCTAGTCCACAGCCAAATGAATTTAGCTGAACAAGCTCTAAGTTTTTATCCTTTGCAACATACGTAGCAGCTGCATAAAGTCTTGAGTGATATACCCACTGGTCTACTACACGAAGAGGTCTTTCAGGCTTTGTAATATGACTTATTGAATCCTCAGAAATAACAACAAATCCTAATGATTGAATCATCTTATCAATTCCATGATTTATTTCTGGATCTATATGATATGGACGACCTGCTAATACAATTCCTTTTAAATTATTATCTTTTATATATTCTAATGCTTCTTCTCCTTTTTTCTTTATATCTTGTTTATATTTATCCAATTCTATATAGGCTTTTTTAAGTGCCATTATTATCTCATTCTTTGGAATACCCTCTTCTTTTAATTCCTCAATGAGGCGTTTCTCCATTCTCTTTGGATTATCCATAGGTAAAAATGGATGATAAAATTTAATATCTTTGCTTCTTACAATATCCATATTAGCATAAATCGTTTCTGCATAAGAAGTAACAACTGGACAATTATAATTATTGTTTGCTTCTTTATCCTCTTTTTTTCCGTATGGAATACATGGATAAAATATCTTTTTTATTCCTTTATTTACTAGATCCATTATATGACCATGTACCAGTTTTGCTGGATAACACACAGACTCAGAAGGAATGGTTTCCATTCCAAGCTCATAAATATACTTAGATGAACGGCCAGATAGTTCTACCCTATACCCTAACGTATTAAAGAAAGTAAACCAAAATGGATAATCTTCATACATATTTAGAACTCTTGGTAATCCAATAACGCCTCTTTTTGCTTTCTCTTTTGATAAAGGTCTATAACTGAACAATCTTTTGTATTTATACTCATAAAGATTTGGCATATTATTTTTCTTATTTTCAATACCTGCTCCTCTTTCACATCTATTTCCAGATATAAACTCTCTTCCATCAGAGAAATGATTGATAGTAATTAAACAGTTGTTTCCACATAATCCACATCGTTTCATAGAGGTTTTTGTTTTGAAGTTTTCTAGCTCTTCTTCTTTCAGTAAAGTAGTTTCATAGCCATCTTCAAAGCGTTCCCTTGCAATCAATGCTGCACCAAATGCTCCCATGATCCCAGCAATATCTGGTCTGACAACCTCTTTTCCAATGATTTTCTCCAAAGAACGAAGAACTGCATCATTGTAGAAGGTTCCCCCTTGTACAACGATTTTTTCTCCTAAATCTTCTACTCTTCTCATTCTTATTACTTTATATAAGGCATTTTTTATAACAGATATGGAAATACCAGCTGAAATATCTGTAAATTCCACTCCTTCTTTTTGAGCTTGCTTTACTCTTGAATTCATAAATACAGTACAACGGGTTCCAAGATCTACAGGATTTTTTGATTCGATTGCTTTCTTTGCAAACTCCTCTACATCCATTTTTAATGAATTAGCAAATGTTTCAATAAAAGAACCACAGCCTGAAGAACAAGCTTCATTTAGCATAATAGAATCGATAGCCCCATTATTGATTTTTAGGCTCTTCATATCCTGCCCGCCAATATCTAAAACAAAGTCTACACCAGGTAAAAAAAAGTCTGCTGCCTTATAATGAGCAACTGTTTCAATTTCTCCTATGTCAATTTTAAGGGCAGCTTTTATTAAATGCTCTCCATAACCTGTTACAGCAGAATTTACAATTTTTATTTTTTTATTCATTTTTTTATACATATCTTTTAATGCATAAATACTAGATTCCAAAGGCTTCCCCATATTACTTCCATAATAAGAGTATAATAATCCTCCATCTTCATCTACAAGTGCTACTTTTGTTGTAGTAGATCCTGCATCAATACCTAAATAAGCAGCTCCTTCATAACTTTTTATATCTACTCGTTTTACTTTATGTAATGAATGTCTTTTTTTAAATTTTTCATAGTCTTCATTATTTAAAAATAATGGCTCAAGCTTCTTTTTTTCTTCATGATTTGTCATATGTATCCTTGGTACTCTCTCATATAAACACTCAGAAGGAATAGGTTCTTCATTTATAGAGGACAAGGCAGCTCCTATTGCTACAAAGTATTGTGAATCCTCAGGAAAAATAACCTTTTTATCTTCTAAATTTAAGGTATCTATAAATCTATTTCTAAGCTCTGATAAAAAATGCAGGGGCCCACCTAAAAAAGCTACATTTCCTCTAATAGGTCTTCCCTGTGCCAACCCACTAATAGTCTGATTTACAACAGCCTGAAATACAGATGCTGCAATATCCTCTTTTGCTGCTCCTTCATTTAACAATGGTTGAATATCTGTCTTTGCAAATACTCCACATCTAGATGCAATAGGGTAAATAATTTTGTGTTTTTTTGCTAATTCATTTAATCCTGATGCATCCGTTCTAAGAAGTGCAGCCATTTGATCAATAAATGCCCCTGTACCACCAGCACAGGTTCCATTCATTCTCTGTTCAATGGATTCTCCCAAATAAGTAATCTTTGCATCTTCTCCACCTAACTCTATTGCTACATCTGTATTTGGAATTATATTTTCAATCGTGTTAGTACAAGCTACAACCTCTTGAATAAATGGCATTTCTAATTTTTGTGAAATATTAAATCCTCCAGAACCTGTAACCATTACTGTTACAAGATTTCCTCTCAATATAGATCTTACATCTTCAAATATTGAAGCAACAGTATTTTTTATATCTGAAAAATGTCTTACATACTTTTTGTAAAGAACATTTGCTTTATTATCTAAAATAACCATTTTTACTGTTGTTGACCCAACATCAAGTCCCACATTGAGAACTTTTCTCATTCTTACTAATCCCCCTATTTCTTTAAATTAATCTATCTTTACACTTTCCCAAAAGAAATCAATATGTTCTTTTACTAATTTATGCTTATCAAACGTATTTTCATCACTTGAAAGAAGATATTCAAGGTTAATAAAAAATAAAGGTGCTAAAAATTCATTTGCAAGTATCTGTGGATCTTTTTCTTTCATAATACCCAATTTAATCATATTCAAAAAAATATTTTTAAGCATAATTTTTCCATTTTCAAATAGGTCTTTTTTTACTAACTCCTTTGCACGGCTATCTCGAAACATTTCCATAATAATAATTTTTAGAAATTTAGAGCGTTTTGTATCTTTTGAATAGCCCATGAAGCGATCAGCAATTGACATTAATAATCCCTTTGGATTATTCTTTATATTTTCAAGCTCTATTTCTTTTAAAAAGTCCTTTCGAACAGAATCTATTTCAATATAAAACAATGTTTTTAAGATATCATACTTTCCACTAAAATGATTATATATAACACTTTCACGAAATCCTGCTTCTTTGGATATTTGTCTTACAGAAGTAGCACTAAATCCGTTTTTGGAGAACAATCTTAAAGAAGCTTCTAATATTTTTAGTTTTGTACCATTTCCATCCTCTTTCATCTTGTTCTTCATGCTCACTCCCCTTTTTAAATTATAAAAATCAAATAACGAGCGTTATTATTATATATAATAACGCTCGTTATTTTTTATGTCAAGAAATCATATAATTATTAACTGTCCCTAATTGCTTTAATGTTCCAAATTTCTTTTGCATATTCTTCAATGGTTCTATCGCTGCTAAATTTCCCTGCATTTGCTATATTCTTCAAGCATTTTTTAGCCCATCCTAATCTATCTCTATAAGCCTTATCAACCATTTTATGAGCTTCTCTGTAATCGTCAAAATCTCTAAATAAGAAATAATTATCTGGTCTATGCCAGCTCGCTCCCTTAAGCAATGAATTATAAAGTTCTTCAAACATTCCTGTTTTATCATCATCAAAGGTTCCATCTATTAATGTATCTACAACCCTTTTTAATCCTGAGACTTTTTCATAATATTCTATCGGATCATAAGTCTCCTTAATTTTTTCTATTTCTTCTACTCTAGCACCGAATATGAAGTTATTTTCTTCTCCTGCTTCTTTTACAATTTCTACATTTGCTCCATCATAGGTACCTAGGGTAGGAGTTCCATTAAGCATAAATTTCATATTTCCTGTCCCTGATGCTTCCTTTCCTGCTGTAGATATTTGCTCAGAAATGTCAGCTGCCGGGAATAATTTTTCTGCATATGAAACCCTATAATTCTGAACAAATACAACCTTAATTTTTCCATCAATCTCACTATCATTATTTATAAGTTTTGCTATTTCATTGATAAACTTTATAATCCCCTTTGCTCTAAAATACCCTGGTGCTGCTTTAGCTCCAAATATGAAGGTTCTAGGAAGTATATCCATTTTAGGATTTTCTTTTAATCTATAATACAAATCTAAAATATGAAAAGCATTTAATAATTGTCTTTTATATTCATGCAATCTCTTTATTTGTATATCAAATATAGAATTTGGATCTATACATATTCCTTCATTAGCATAAATATAATCTGCTAATTCTTCTTTCTTTTTCTTTTTTATTTCTAAAAATCTGTTTAAAACCTTCTCATCATCTAAATACTTTTCTAACTCCTTTAAAATAGAAAGATCCTTTATCCAATTATCTGTTCCTAATAGCTCTGTAATCATTTCTGATAATTCCTTATTGCATAGCTTAAGCCATCTTCTTGGTGTAATTCCATTTGTCTTATTTTGAAATCTTTCTGGATAAAGTTCATACCAATCTTTTAATTCTTGATGTTTTAATATTTCTGTATGAAGCTTTGCAACCCCATTTGTTGTATGAGTTCCATGTATAGCTAAATGAGCCATCTTAATCATATCATCAGCTATAATTCTCATACTATTAATTTTATTATTTGAATATCCTTTTTCCTTTAACTGAATAACAAATCTTTTATCTATCTCTTTTATAATCTCATAAATTCTTGGTAAAATTTCTTTATAAAATCCACTCCACCACTGCTCTAGGGCCTCTGCTAAAATCGTATGGTTTGTATATGAAAATGTATTTTTTGTAATTTCCCAAGCTTTTTCCCAAGATAGTCCTTCTTCATCTATAAATATTCTCATAAGCTCTGGAATAGCAACAACAGGATGAGTATCATTTAACTGTATAGCGTGATAATCAGAAAATATTTCGAAATTTTTTCCAAATTTTTCTTTGTGTTTTTTTATTAAGTCCTTCAATGATGCAGATACAAAGAAGTATTGCTGTTTCAGCCTTAATATCTTTCCTTCATTTTTAGAGTCATTTGGATAAAGTACTCTTGATATGTCCTCTGCCCTGTTCTTTTCCTTTACTGCTTCATCATATTCCTGTTCATTAAATAATTTAAAATCAAAATCCTTTATAGGTTCTGCTTTCCATAATCTAAGTTTATTTATATTTTTAGTGTCATATCCAATAATTGGTGTATCATAAGGAACAGCCTTAACAGCACCATCAGAAAATTCAACTATTACGGTATCTTCACTACGTCTTACAGACCAAGGATCTCCATATTTTAACCAATTATCTCCTTCTTCAACCTGAAATCCATCAACAAACTTTTGTTTAAAAATTCCATGACTATATCTTATTCCATAACCCGTAACTGGTAAATTCATAGTTGCACAAGAATCCATAAAGCATGCTGCAAGTCTTCCAAGTCCTCCATTTCCTAATCCTGCGTCTTCTTCAATTTCTTCTATAAGGTTAATATCTATATTCATTTCATCTAATGCTTTTTTAACTTCTTCATAAATACCTAAGTTAATTAAATTGTTTCCAAGTGCCCTTCCCATTAAAAATTCTGCAGACAGATAATAAGCTTGCTTTCCTTTTTTATATAACTCTTCCGTTTCATTCCATCTATCAACTATATTCTCTATTAAAGCCTTAGAAACAGCATAGTATTTTTCATAACTTTCTGCTTTTTCTAGTATTTTACAAAACTCTAATTTTAAAATTCTCTCAATGCTTTCCTGAAATTTTTTTCTATCAAACATTAAGTCCCCTACCTTCCATATAATTTTGTCATTTCATAAATCTTTTTAGCTAACTGATCTGTTAAGTATTCTTTTTTCACTCTCCACTGCCAATTTCCACCTATTGTCGATGGAATATTCATTCTTGCTTCACTTCCTAATCCTAAAAAATCCTGCATCTGTGCTATTGCTAAATTTCCTACAGAACTCCATGCTCCCCTTATAAATCCCCAGTGATATCCTTCATCTTTATTTAGATTTAAATATTTAATCGCATAATCTACATCACTCTTTTTTGTATTTTTAAACCATCCTAAAGCCGTATCATTATCATGGGTTCCCGTATAAACTACACAATTTTTATCATAATTATGAGGTAAGTAGTCACTTTCTTCTCTTGTATCAAATGCAAATTGTAAAACCTTCATTCCAGGATATCCAGTTTCTTCTCTAAAATCTATAACATCCTGTGTTAAAAATCCTAAATCTTCAGCAATAATATCAATATCTCCTAATGCTTCTTTAATAGCCTTAAATAATTTCATACCCGGTCCTTTTACCCATCTTCCGTTTACTGCCGTTTCTTCACCATAAGGGATCTCCCAAAATGACTCAAATCCTCTAAAATGGTCTATTCTTAATACATCATATAGCTTATAGCTTTCCTTAATCCTATTTATCCACCAATCAAAACCTCTTTCTTCTAATAAGTCCCACCTATAGATTGGATTTCCCCATAATTGTCCAGTTTTAGAGAAAGCATCTGGAGGACATCCTGCTACCTTAATCGGTTTCTTTTCTTCATCTAATAAGAATATTTCACTATTTGCCCATGTATCTGCACTATCAGTAGCTACGTAAATAGGAATATCTCCTATAATCCTTATCCCTTTTTCGTTTGCATATTTCTTTAAAGAAATCCACTGTTTGAAAAACAAAAACTGTAAAAATCCCCAATAATTTATTTCTTCTTTTAATATTTCTTTATAATAGCTTACTGCTTCTTCTTTTCTTAGCTTAATATCTTCATCCCATTCCTGCCATGGCTTTAGATCGAATTTTGATTTTACAGCCATGTATAATGCGTAGTCTTCCAACCAAGCATTATTTTCTTCTTTAAATCTTTCTATGTCTTTTATATATTTTTCTTTTCCTTTTTCAAAAGCTATTCTTAAAACAAGCATTTTATTTTTAAATATTTTGTCATAATCTACCCTTTCTTCATCTATCCCAAAATCTAGATTATTATAATCCTCTTTTTTTAGGATTCCATCTTTTTCTAAAAATTCAATATCTATAAAATATGGATTTCCTGCAAAAGCTGAAAAGGATTGATATGGTGAGTCTCCATATCCAGTACTACCAATAGGCAGTATTTGCCAGTAGCTTTGTCCTGCTTTTACTAAAAAATCTACAAACTCATATGCTTCTTTTCCGAATGTTCCAATGCCATAAGGACTAGGTAATGATGTAATATGCATTAAAATACCACTACTTCTTTTAATCATATAGCTTCTCCTTTTTTCTTCAAAATTTTTATTACAAAGCTTTAGTAAGCTTAACTAAATTTCCATTTATATCTACTATCTCAAAATGTAATTTTTTCACAGCTTCATTTCCTCTATTATCAATCCTTATATGGTAATCTTTATCACTTTTTTCAATTTCAATAAATATTTCAGAGTAATTTCCTTTTTTATAATCATAGCTTTTTCCGTCATCATCATAATAAATATACTTTGCTTTATCTGTAACAAAAGCTATTACATATAATTCTTCATTGTCAAGACTTTCAACATTTTTAGAAGCTTTTCCTAAAACAAGCATTTTATTTTTTCTAATAAATATTGGAACTTCTCTAAAGCTAACATCTAAATACATATGTCCCTTTCTTACTACCTGATAGCTTCTATTCTTGTAATCATCCACCTTCCATAAAAGCATATCCTCTGGAAGATAAACATACCTTCCTTGTGCATTTTCTTCATAAATAGGACTAATCATTAAAGAATCTCCAACAAGAAGCTGATCCTCTACTTTCTTTGACATATTATCATCATATATAAATGATAAAGGTAAGAAATACATATCTTTATTAATAATAGCCTTCATATACTCTGAATAGATGTATGGTATTAGTGCATATCTTAAATTAATTGCACTTTTTATAATATTAATGCTATCTTTATCGAATGAAAATGGCTCCTGATTTCTTGTTCCCATTGCTGAATGATTTCTAAAAAGGGGCGTAAATAGACTAAATTGACTCCATCTTATAATTAACTGTGCATTTGCATCTCCATTAAATCCCCCTGTATCTGCACCACTATATAAAAATCCACACATATTTAAAGACGGCATCATCTTTATATTCAGAAGTATATGCTCCCACCAAGAATGATTGTCTCCAGTCCATATGCCTGAATAACGATGCATACCTATATATGATGATCTTGAGAACAATAAAAATCTTTTATTTGGAGCTATTTCTTCAAACCCTTCTGCTGCAGCCCGTGTCATATTGTATCCATATAAATTATGCACCTTATAATGATTTACAAATTCTCCATCTATCCTATGATAAAAGCTCTTATAATCATTAATGCTATTTGATAAATTAACAAAAGAATCCTTCAAGCTAAAGAATGTATATATATCTAGATTTTCATCTTCAGATTTTTTCGCATGCTCTATTGCATTTTTCAGTCCCCTATCAGTATAAAAAATTGCAGGCTCATTCATATCATTCCAAAAGCCTTCAATACCACACTCAATCAAAACCTTATATTTTCTTCCAAACCAACGTCTTACATCAGGATTTAAAAAATCAGGAAAATGAACTCTTCCTGGCCATACTGCAGCTACAAAAGGGGCTCCATTTTTATCTACACAGAAAAAATTGTTTTTTATACCTTCTTCATAAACAGTATAATTTTTTTCAATTTTTACCCCTGCATCAATTATAGGAATTAATCTAAAGCCTTTTTCTTTCATTTTCTGTACAAAATTTTTGAAATTCGGAAATCTCTCTTTACTAACTGTAAAATCTTTAAAATCTTCCATATAATCTATATCTAAATAAATAGTATCGCATGGAATATCATGCTTTAAAAAATTATTAGCTATCTCTTCTACTTCAGTAGAATTAACATAACTCCACCTGCACTGCTGATAACCAAAAGCCCATTTAGGCGGTACATATCCCTCTCCTATAATATTTAAAAAATTTTTAACAATATCTCTTAATTCATTCCCCTTTATAATATAGATATCTGCATTACAATCATCTACATAGATTTCTAAAAAATCCTTGTTTGTAAATCCAATGTCAAAGGTCACTTTTCCAGGATAATCTACAAAAACTCCAAATCTTTCCGATCCATCTATAATCAAAAAATTATGTGCACCATATAAAGATTTTTTATCTGGCGTATGAAGGGGATCATCTGAGCAAAATGACTCATATATTCCACCTCTTTTGTTAATTCCTCTTTGATTTTCTCCAAGCCCATATATAGTATCATCAGGATTCATTTTATATCTAAGCTTAATATTTTCCTCTTCACATATCTTAAAAGCTAAATCATTATTTTTTATTTCAATGCCTTCTTTTACAACTGCATCTGTACAAATTGGATTTCCAAACCTATACTTTATTACATCTTTGTTAATTTCATATATAATCACATTATCTCTCCTCATCCTATTTTATGGAACCCTGTGCAACGCCCTTAATAATATGTTTTTGTGCTATAAAATAGAATATTATAATTGGAATCATAGCAATTACAAGACCTGCTAAGGCTAAGTGCCATTGCTTTGAATGTTGTCCAAAGAAATAAAACATTTTCAATGGAATTGTATGCCACTCTGGTTTATTAATAACTAGTTGAGGGAGCAAAAAGTCATTCCATATCCACATTGTATTAAGTATACTTACAGTTACTGTTATAGGCTTTAGCAGTGGAAATATAATGTACCAAAATACTTGAAATTTATTACATCCATCAATAACTGCTGCTTCCTCTAACTCCTTTGGAATATTTTTAATAAACCCGTGGTACAATATAATGGACAAGCTAGATCCAAATCCTAAATACATAAACACAAGACCAAAAGGATTTAAAAGTCCTAATTTCCCCATAATATTTATAAGAGGCAACATTACAGATTGAAATGGAATAAGCATTGCAGCTGCAAATAGGAAAAATAAAAATGAACTAAATCTCGTTTTTGTTCTAACAAGCATCCAAGCTGCCATTGAAGCAAATATAATAATTATTATTGTACTAGATACTGTTATTAATAATGAATTTAAAAATGAATGTATAAAATCAAGTTCTTTAAAAGCTTCTACATAATTATTCGAAGTAAAAAACTGTCCAAAAGGAAGCTTCATTACATTTAAAAAGATTCCCTTTTGTGTTTTAAAAGAGTTTGTTAATATAATGTAGAAAGGTGACAAAAATAGAAGCCCCAAAAAAATCCCAAGTATCAAAAGCTTTGATCTATTTCTTTTCATTACATTTCCACCTCTCTTTTCTTACTGTAATAAATCTGTGTAAGCGATATTGCTGCTACTGTAATTAAAAATATAACAGCTTTTGCTTGTGCCAAACCAAATGCATTAAATTTAAAAGCTGTATTGTAAATATTCATTGCAAGCATTTGAGTAGAATTATAAGGTCCTCCTCCTGTTAATGAAAGGTTCTGATCATATAGCTTAAACGAATTCGATAATGTTAAAAATAATCCGACAGTGAAAGCAGGTGCAACCAAAGGTATAGTTATATGAATAAGCCTTTCCCAAGCATTTGCCCCATCTATCTCTGCAGCCTCCATTAATGACTCTGGTATGTTTTCTAATGATGCAATATATATAACCATCATATATCCTGCCATCTGCCATGACATTAATATAACAAGCCCCCAAAAGCCAGTTACTGGATCAGATAGCCACCCTTCCAAAAAGTTTAAATCAAGCATTCTTCCTAATCCATCAAATGCTTTTGTAAAAATAAACTGCCATACAAATCCTAAAATCAATCCTCCAATTAAATTAGGCATAAAAAATACACTTCTTAATAAATTACTTATTTTTAGTCCCCTTGTTACAAGTAAGGCTAAACCAAATCCCATTAGATTTATAGTTATAACAGATACAATAGCAAATTTAGCAGTAAAAATAAAAGCACTTAAAAAATCATGGTCTCTAAACACTTCTATATAATTTTTAAATCCTATCCAATCTGCAGTATTCCCTATTCCATTCCAATTTGTAAAAGAATAATAAATTCCCATAAACATCGGAACAATCACAACAATAATAAATGCAAACAAAATTGGTCCTATAAAAAAACTAAACCAAAATTTTGAATTCTTCATATTATCCTCCTTTATATATTATGGGGGCATATACCTTGGTATATATCCCCCATAAACATTTTAAGCTATCTCATTTTCTCCCACTTAGCTTTTGCATCAGAAATAACTTCCTCCCAAGTATATTCTCCTGCTAAATATTTTTGAATGTCATTTCCTAAAACTTCCATTCCCCATCCTGTTGGATATCCCATAAATACCCAAGGAGTTGTCTTACCTGCTTCAGCATATCTCTTAACTGCTTTTCCTAATGCATCTTTAGGTTCAAAATTTTCAAATCCTTTTAATGGTGGTATAAAGTAGAATTTATTTACAATATAATCTTTACCTTCATCAGATGTATATAGCCAGTTTAAGAAGTCCTTAGCAGCAGCCTTTACTTCATCCTTACTATCCTTATTCACTACCCAATGCATTGGAACACCTACAGGAATACAATCTTCTTTTCCTCCTTTAACTGGCATTGGAAGAATATCTAAATTTTTTGCAACATTCTCGTCTACCCCTTTTATTTTTCCGTATACCCAGTTTCCTTGTTGAATCATTGCAACACGCTCAATTGCTAGGCCTTCTTCTGCTTGTCTCGTATAATCAACAGCATTTAGTTTTTGTTTTTCATCTTTATTAGAGGAATAATTTGCTTGTAAATCGATCAATTTTTTCAATGCATCCCCATATTTAAAAGCAACCTTATCTGCATGAAAGGCTTCAATAGAACTATTAAATTCTTGTCCTAAAATAGCATTGGAAGTATGAAGACCTGTTACCCAAGTTTCTTTCGCAGGATATTCAAATACAGCTTCTAATAGAGGATATTTTTCCTTTAATTCTCCATTCTTAATTTTTGCATCTAAAGTTTTAACTGCTTCTTCTAGGCTTTTATAATCAACTATTTTTAAAGGATCAATTCCTGCTGCTTCAAAAATTCCTTTGTTATATACAAATCCATATCCTTCAATATTAAAAGGCAGTGCAAATACTTTTTCATCTACAGTAACACCTGATAATATTCCAGGAAGTGCTAAATCAACCCATGGTTGATCAGATAAATCTTCTAATTTGTTCATCCAATCCTGTACATCTTGTGGTCCACCTACATTAAAAATATCTGGCTCACTTCCTGATTGAAACTTCGCTTTTAATGCTGCACCATAATCATCTCCGCCTCCAACTGTTTGAACATTTATCTTTACATTTGGATGCTCTTTTTCATATGCAAGTACTGCTTCCTCTAATTCTTTTGCAATCTCAACCTTAAACTGGAAAACGTTAACCTCTACCTTATCTTTCTCTTCACTCACTTCTTTTTGTTCCTTTGATGCACATCCAGCAAATAACATACTTGTCATAAGTACAGTCATGACAAAAGCAATCAATCTTTTAGACTTAAACATATTTATTCTCCCCCTTAAATTTTTAAAGACTTATATTTTTTTCACTTTCATAATCAAATATATGGCATTTATCCATATTAATACTAAAAATGTGTTCTTCTCCTGCTTTTAAATCCTTAGCATCCATAGAGTCTATTCTAGATGTAATTTGAAAATCTCCCATTTTAAAATATACAAATGTTTCATTACCCATCTGCTCTAATACTTCTATCTTTCCTTTTACTCCCTCCTTAGATGTACAATTTTTAATTCCTACATCCTCTGGTCTAATCCCAAACCACACTTTTTTACCGACATAATTATTTAATTTTTCACATTTGTTTAATGGTAAATTTAATTCCATCCCCCCTATTTTTACAGCTATATTATTATTTTTTTTAATCAATTCCCCTTCTATAAGATTCATAGCTGGAGAACCTATAAAGCCTGCTACAAACTTATTTGCTGGATAGTGATATAGATTAAGTGGCGTATCAACCTGCATTATTCTTCCTAAATTCATTACACAAATCCTATCTCCCATAGTCATTGCTTCAACTTGATCATGAGTAACGTATATCATAGTTGTTTTTAATCTTTTATGAAGCTGTGATAATTGCACCCTCATGTGAACTCTTAGCTTTGCATCTAAATTAGATAATGGTTCATCAAATAAGAATACTTCAGGATCTCTTACAATAGCTCTTCCTACAGCAACCCTTTGTCTTTGCCCTCCTGATAACTGCTTAGGCTTTCTGTCTAATAAATTTTCTATATCTAATATTTTTGCTGCTTCTCTTACCTTCTTTTCAATAATATCTTTAGGTGTTTTTTTCATTTTTAAGGAAAAAGCCATATTATCATAAACAGACATATGAGGATATAATGCATAATTTTGAAAAACCATGGCTATTCCTCTATCCTTTGGTGGAATATTATTTACGACTTTTTCTCCTATAGAAATAGTACCTCCACTTATTTCCTCTAATCCTGCAATCATTCTTAGTGTAGTTGATTTAGCACATCCTGATGGACCTACAAATACCATAAATTCTCCATCTTTTATTTCTAAATCAATTCCATGAACGGCCTTAAAGCCATTTGGATAAACTTTTTCAACGCCTTCTAAAACTACTTTTGACATTGCTCTCCTCCTAAAATAATTTTTTACAAGATTCTCTAATTAATAGTTCTGTTTCAAAAATGACATGTTGATGCTTATTTTTGTTTTTTATAAGATCAAATAAAATCTCTATACTTTTTTGCCCCATCTCCTCAACTGGCTGCTTTACAGTAGTGAGAGATGGATGAAAATATTCTGAATACTCAATTCCATCAAATCCAATAACTGAAATATCATCAGGAATATTTAAGCCTCTACTTAAAACTGCTTTTGAAGCTCCTATAGCCATAATATCTGAAGTAACAAAAACTGCTGTTAATCCTAAATCCTTATCTAATAGCTTATTCATTGCATTAAATGCAGATTCGAAGGTATAGTGTCCAAATTCTAAAAAATCATCATTAAATATTATTCCATTTTTATCTAATGCATTCTTATATCCTTCAAATCTAAGTTTCCCAACATTTTTATCTCCCTCTCCAGTGGTAATAATTCCAATTTTTTTATGCCCTAACTGACATAAAAAATCTACTGCCTCAAAAGCCGCTTCTTCATTTTTAATTATTACACTAGAAAAAACATCCTTATTTACTTTCTCAGTTATGTTTATAGATGTAAGTACAATAGGCGTTTTAAGCTGCATGAATTGTTCTTCTATATTGTCAAAATCCCCACCAAGGCAAATAAGACCTTTTAATTTTTTCTCTTTTATAAGTTCAATAGCAGCTTCAATATCATCAGAATTATTATCATTGTAGTGAAGAATCATAGAATATCCTTCTTCATCTATTTTTTCTTCAATAGATTTAATCATCTTTGAAAAAAATGGATTATAAATTCCTTTTACCAAAATACCAATATTTTTAGAGCTACTCCTTTTTAAATTTCTTGCACTATTATTTGGAATATAATTATATTCTTCTATTATATTTAATACTTTTTTACGAGTTTCATCCTTAACATCTGGGTGGTTATTCAGTACACGTGATACAGTGCTTACTCCAACTCCTGCAATTTTTGCAATATCCTTTATACTCAATTGTTTCATAATCAGACCCCTTTGGTAACGTTTTCGGAATCGTTACTGGTAACGTTTCCAATTATGTTTTTATTATAACATATCATTTAAAATTTTCAAACACTTTTATAAATTTTTTGAACCAGAACCATGGGAACTGAACCATGGGACGGTTAATTCATTTGTGGTGGACCATGGACCATGGGACGGTTAATTCATTGATGTTCTGTTCAGTTTAATCAACAAAAAAACAAATCCCCGTCATTATCTTTGCTAAAAATAACGGGGATTTGTTTTAATTCTAAATTTTTACATCACAAAAAAGCCTAACGACCTTATTTTAGGCACTCTTTATAAAATCATCTATTATGCTACTATATTTTTCAGTATTTAATATTATATCAATTCCTATAGAAGATAGCTTTGATACCCTTGATTGGGTTAAATTACCTATTACACTACAAATTTGTTTTTGGGTATAATTGCAAAAACATCTCATAAGAAATACGCACAAGGCCCTTATCTCTATGCAGCTTTTATCATACTTAATACGCACTTTCCTCTTATCACACTGAATATAATCTGCTACAAAGTTTATGACTTTTTCAGGGGTATAGTCCCTTGCTAATATTTTTCTTTCACTTCTATATTCACAGTTTTTCTTTTCAAATTCTACGTCTAATTCTTCATTTATAGTATCTGATTTATATACTAAGGACAAATAACTTTTAATATTTTTTCTATTCCCTAAATTTAAAATGTCCTCTAAAAAAGATTTATCTAATATTTCAAATTCATTAGTGCCCTTTACATATTCCTTCAGACTTGAAAATCTATAATTTATCAAATTATTTCTATATCCTGGTATGTCCTTTGGGTTATTATGAATATATGCTGATAACACAATTAAATATTTATCATCATTTACTATTCTGCTTTTAAAACGATCTTGAAAAACATGCCCATGCCTTTTATATTTTCTATTATAATATTGGGCATATGAAAAATTGATAGAATGCATGATTCTTGAAATATCTCCACCATTAACATCAATAATAAGATGTCCATGATTATCCATAAGGCAATATGCATAAACCTTAAATTGAAACTTTAATATGTACTTTTTTATTAAAGAAAAATATTTTAATTTATCTTCATCATCATTGAATAAATTTATTTCACTGATACTTCTTATCATTATATGAAAAATACTGTCTTCTGTTTTGACTCTTGCACATCTTGGCATAAAAACTACTCCTTTTTATTTTTTCCACTGTCCACTTCAAGGGGAGCATATCAATCTAGGAGTAGTTTTTGTATTTTTTTCGATTTTATTCAGCAATTCAAATAATCATTAACTGTCCCAATGTCCCGATGCGATGTTCGATGTCCGATGTCGCGCGCATAAGAAAGCACAGCCTTTTAGCTGTGCTTTTTACTTATATTGAAAGAATTTTTGTCAATTCATAAGTTTCCTTATCAAATTCTTTTTTCATGGATAGTGCTTCTGTGTCCCGATGCGATGTTCGATGTCCGATGTCGCGCGCATAAGAAAGCACAGCCTTTTAGCTGTGCTTTTTACTTATATTGAAAGAATTTTTGTCAATTCATAAGTTTCCTTATCAAATTCTTTTTTCATGGATAGTGCTTCTGTAATATCCATATCAATCAATTTATTATCTTTTATTCCTACTACTTTACCAGATTCACCATTCATTAATAATTCTACGGCTTTTGCACCTAGTTTACTTGCTAAAATTCTATCAAAAGCAGAAGGATTTCCTCCTCTTTGGATATGTCCAAGTACTGTAACTTTTGTTTCAATTCCTGTTTTTTCTTCTATTTCTTTTCCTAATTCGAATGCATTTCCTACGCCTTCAGCAAGCATTATTATACTGTGAAGCTTTCCTCTTGACTTTCCTTGAATTAGTTTTCTGCATACTTCATCAACTTCAAATTTTTCTTCTGGTACAATTACACTCTCAGCTCCACCAGCAAGTCCTGCAAATAGAGCAATATCACCACAATGTCTTCCCATAACTTCTACAATATTTGCTCTTCCATGGGATGTTGATGTATCTCTTATATTACTTATTGCATCAAGAACTGTATTAACTGCTGTATCAAAACCAATCGTATAGTCTGTGTATGCTAAATCATTGTCAATGGTTCCTGGGATTCCAATAGTTTTAATACCAAGTTCACTAAGCTTCTTTGCCCCTGTAAAAGAACCATCTCCACCAATTACAACAAGTCCTTCTATACCAAATACATTTAAAACATTTACAGCTTTTTTTCTTCCTTCTTCTGTTTTAAATTCTTCACATCTTGCCGTCTTAAGAAAAGTTCCTCCTCTATGAATAATATCTGCAACAGAGGATAAATTCATTTCTTTAATATTTCCATTTATAAGTCCATTGTATCCCTGCTCTATTCCCATTACTCTTATTTTATTATAGATTCCTGCTCTCACCACTGCTCTTATGGCAGCATTCATACCTGGAGCGTCTCCTCCACTCGTTAGTACACCTATGGTTTTCAATGAACCTCTCCTCCTAAAAAATTATTTCCAAGCTTTACCTGCTGCTCCAAACATTTTCATCTTCTCTGCAATAACTTCTTTCATAGCAATTCTTGCTGGTCCTACGATTTTTCTTGGATCATATACATCTGGATTGTCTGCTACGAAAGCTTTCACTGCCTTATGAAATGCCATTCTTATATCTGTATCAATATTAATCTTATTAATTCCTAAGCTTACTGCTTTTTTAATACTTTCTTCTGGAACACCTGATGATCCATGTAAAACTAAAGGCATATTTAATCTTTCTTTTATTACTTTTATTCTATCAAAGTCTAGCTTTGGCTCTCCTTTATAAGGTCCATGAGCTGTTCCTACAGCAATAGCTAAGTAATCTACACCTGTCTCTTTTACAAAACGCTCTGCTTCATCTGGATCTGTATAAGTTGCATCTTTTTCATCTACTGAAATATCATCTTCTACTCCACCGATTTTTCCAAGCTCTGCTTCAACAGATACTCCTACTGCATGAGCCATTTCTACGATTTGCTTTGTTTTTCTAATATTTTCTTCTAATTCATAATGTGATCCGTCAATCATTACAGAAGTAAATCCATTTCTTAGACATGCCATTATCTGTTTAAAATCTGTACCATGATCTAAATGAATTGCAACTGGAACGCTTGCTTTCTCTGCTGCAACCTTTGCCATAGCTGCAATATATTCAACCCCTGCATATTTAAGCCCACCTTGGCTTGCTTGAATTATTACAGGAGACTTAGTTTCTTCTGCTGCTTCAATTATTGCTTGAACTTGTTCCATATTGTTTACATTAAATGCTCCTACAGCATATCCATTTTCATGTGCATGGTTTAGTATTTGTCTACCTGATACTAACATAATGATCCCACCTTTTATATTCTTTTAATTAATTTTTCTCTTAATTCTTCGTATCCTGGTTTTCCAAGAAGGGCAAACATATTCTTTTTATAGCTTTCAACGCCTGGTTGGTCAAATGGATTTACACCTAGCAAATATCCACTTATACCACATGCTTTTTCAAAGAAATAAATAAGCTTTCCAAAATAGTATTCATTCATTTTTGGAACATTTAGAATAAGGTTTGGAACTGATCCATCTACATGGGCAAGCAATGTTCCTTCAAATGCCTTCTTGTTAACAAAGTCCATTGTTTTTCCCTTTAAGTAATTTAATCCGTCTAAATTATCTTCATCCTCTTTTATAGTTATATCAAGCTTTGGACTCTCTATATTAAGTACTGTTTCAAATAAGTCTCTTCTTCCATCTTGTAAGTACTGGCCCATAGAATGTAGGTCCGTAGAAAAATCTACAGCTGCAGGGAAAATTCCTTTTCCATCTTTCCCTTCACTTTCTCCATACAATTGCTTCCACCATTCAGCAATATAATGAAGACTTGGTTCATAATTTACCATAACCTCTATAGTTTTTCCTCTGCGATAAAGAATATTTCTAACAGCTGCATATTGATAACACATGTTTTTTTCTAAATCTTCTTCCATGTATTCAACTCTTGCATCTTTTGCACCATTCATCATTTGTTCTATATCTAACCCTGCTACTGCAATAGGAAGCATACCAACAGGAGTAAATATTGAAAATCTTCCTCCTACATCATCAGGAATGACAAATGTTTCATATCCTTCTTTTTCTGCTAATGTTCTTAAAGCACCTTTTTTACTATCAGTTGTAGCATAAATTCTTTTCTTTGCCTCTTCTTTTCCATATTTTTCTTCCATATAAGCTTTTAATACTCTAAAAGCAATTGCTGGCTCTGTAGTCGTTCCTGATTTTGAAATAACATTTATGCTTACATCTTTTCCTTCAATAACTTCTAATAAATGTTTTAGGTATGTTCCGCTAATATTGTTTCCAGCAAAATAAATTTTAGGTCCATCAGCTATCTCATTATAGAAAGAATGGCTAAGGGCTTCTATAGCTGCCCTAGCCCCTAAGTAGGATCCACCAATTCCAACAATGATAAATACATCTGAATCATTTCTTATTTTTTGAGCAGCTTTTTTTATTCTTTCAAATTCATCTTTGTCATAGCAAATAGGATAATCTACCCAACCTAAAAAATCGTTTCCTGCTCCTGTTTTATTATGAAGCATTTCATGTGCTTTTAGTATTGGGCTTTTTAAATATTGTATTTCATGCTGCTTTATAGCTCCTTTAGAATAATCAAATTTGATATTTTCCATAAAGATCACCCTTATTTTATAATATTTTTTATATATTTTTCTATTTCTTCCGCCGTGCTCATATTTAATACTTCATTGGCAATTTTTTTAGTATCCTCAAGTTTTAAGGAGCGAATAATTCTTCTTGCTGGCAATATGGATGATGCACTCATACTAAATTCATCTAGTCCCATTCCAAGTAGTATTGGAATCATTCTTTTGTCTCCTGCAGCTTCTCCACACATACCTACCCAAATATTTTCTTTGTGTCCATTGTCAATAACCATTTTAATAAGTCTTAAAACAGCAGGATTAAATGGATTATAAAGATTATGAATTTTTTCATTCATTCTATCTACTGCAGTAGTATATTGGATTAAGTCATTTGTTCCAATACTAAAGAAATCAACATGCTTTGCTAAAACATCACTAATTATAGCTGCTGATGGAACTTCAATCATCATACCTACTTCTATATTATCTGCATATTTTATTCCTTCTTTATCCAGATCACTCTTTACTCCATCTAATACTTTCTTTGCTTCTAAAAGTTCTTCTAGGCTTGAAATCATTGGAAACATTATTTTTAAATTTCCATATACACTTGCTCTTAATAATGCTCTTAATTGAGTTTTAAATATTTCTTTTTGATCTAAGCAAAGTCTTATAGCTCTGTATCCTAAGAATGGATTCATTTCTTCATCAATTTTTAAATAAGGAAGCTTCTTATCTCCACCTATATCTAGGGTTCTGATTACTACAGGCTTTGGATTTAGACTTTCAAGTACCTCTTTGTATGAGTTAAATTGTTCTTCTTCCGTAGGCATACTATCTCTATCCATGTAGATAAACTCTGTTCTGTATAAACCTACTCCCTCTGCATCATTTTTCTTAAGTCCTGCAATATCTTTTGGTGTTCCAATATTACCAACAAGCTCTACTTCTCTACCATCTATAGTAATACTATCTTTTCCTATAATTTCCTCTAATTCTTTTTTATTTTTTTCATATTGCTCTTTTAATCCTTCATATTTCTTTATTTCTTCTTCTGTAGGATTTACAATTACTTCTCCTGTTTCACCGTTAAGTACAATAAAATCTCCTGTATTTACTTTCTCTGTAATGTCTTTTAGCCCAACAACCGCTGGAATTTCAAGACTTCTAGCCATAATAGCAGTGTGTGATGTACGTCCACCAATATTTGTTAAAAATCCTAATACCTTTTCCTTATCCATTGTTGCCGTATCTGAAGGAGTTAAATCATCTGCAATTAAGATTACTTCTTCATCTAACATTGATAAATCAATAACTTTTTGTCCTACTATGTTTCTAAGAACACGATCAGATACATCTTTTATATCTGCTGCTCTTTCTCTCATATATTCATTATCCATACTTTCAAATATTGTAATGAATTGGTCTGCAACTTCTTTAAATGCAAATTCAGCATTTACTTTTTCTTCTTCAATTTTATTAATACTATTTTGCATTAATTCTGGATCATCTAAAATCATTAAATGTGCTTCAAAAATAGCCGCTTTATCTGCTCCTAATTCCTTTGAAGCCTTTTCTTTTACTTTTGTTAACTGCTCTTTAGAAGCTTCTAATGCCTCTAATAATTTATTTTTCTCTTTTTGTACATCTTCAATTTCTTTCTTTTCTATATTTAATGGCTCGTTTTCAATCATTAATGCCTTTCCCAGTGCAATTCCTTCAGAAGCACCTGTTCCCATGAACATATTGAAACCTCCCTTATTATTCACCAAATTTTGAATTTACTAAATCAGCTAAAGCTTCAACAGCTTCTTTTTCATCTGCACCATTTGCAACAATTTTTATTTCATCGCCTTTTTTAAGTCCAAGACTTAATAGATTCATAATAGATTTTGCATTTAAACTTTTTCCATTTACTTCAATGTTTATATCTGATGAAAATTGAGATGCCATCTTTACAAAAGCTCCTGCTGGTCTCGCATGTAATCCTGCTTCATTTAAAATTGTTACTACTTTTTCCATTTTAAATTCCTCCTTAAAATTATCTATCTTTTTTAGTTTTCCTTGTTTTAATAATGCTATTCTTTAACAATTTTTTAAATTCTAATAAAAAAGCATTAGCTAATGATTCGGTAAAAAATACAAAGGGATGTATTCTATATACTACCAAAACCATTCGCTAATGCCTGATCGAATCAGTAACACGCTAAAAGTTTTTTACACTAATAAAAATTTTACTTTAGTCTTAAAAATATGTCAATAGAAATATCAATAAAATTTAAGCCTCATCCCTATAATATGAAATAGGTCAGACACCTCCTAATTAATCCTTAGGAAGTGTCTATTTTAAAATTATTTAATAGTTACAATATTTTTCTGTCCACATTTTACCTGTGATCCAACTTTAACAGATACAGTTTCTCCTTCTGAAAGGTTTGTAAAGATAACTGGTGTAACTATTGAAGGTACTTTATCTTTTACTTTATTTAAATCTACACGAAGAATTGGTTGACCTGCCTTTACTTCTTCTCCTTGCTTAACAAGTGCTTCAAATCCTTCTCCTTTTAAGTTTACTGTATCAATACCAAAGTGAATTAAAATTTCTCTACCATTATCTGCTACAATTCCTACTGCGTGCTTTGTTGGGAATAGTGTTGCAACCTTTCCATTTACAGGAGATACTACCTCACCATTTTTAGGCTCGATTGCAAATCCATCACCCATCATTTTTTGTGAAAATACTTGATCTGGTACATCTTTTAATTCTAATATTTTCCCATTTAATGGAGAAACAAATTCATCTTTTCCTGTTACTGTACTACTTTTTTTTTCTACTTCAATTGATTTTGATGGAGTATTTCCATTCATAACATCTTTAATTTGTGATTTTAATTGATCAGATTTAGGACCAAATATTGCTTGAATATTGTTTCCAACTTCTAATACTCCTGAAGCTCCTAAAGATTTAATACGTGCTTTATCAACTTTTTTAATATCATTTACACTTACACGAAGACGTGTAATACATGCATCTAAGTTTTTAATATTTTCTTTTCCACCTAGTGCTTCTAATACATTTACAGCTAAATCTCCTGCTTCAACATCTACATTAACTGTTGTTTCATCATCATCTTCACGACCAGGTGTTTTAATATCCCATTTTTCTGATTGCAAATCTGAAACCGAAGTAGTAAACAACAAAGAATACTAATCCTACAGGGATTACTAACCACCAAGCAGTTCTGTTTGGTAATACCCCGAATAATAGATAGTCAATGATACCACCAGAGAAAGTCATACCAATTTTTACATTTAGTATATGCATAGTCATAAATGATAACCCTGCAAACAATGCATGCACTGCAAATAATGCTGGTGCTACGAAAAGGAATGTAAACTCAATTGGTTCTGTAATACCTGTTAAGAATGATGTTAACGCTGCTGAAGCCATGATTCCTGCAACCATTTTTTTCTTTTCAGGTCTTGCTTCATGATACATTGCTAATGCTGCTCCTGGTAAACCAAACATCATGAATGGGAATTTACCTGTCATAAATGTACCTGCTGAGAAACGTACTCCGTCTTTTAATTGTGCAAAGAATATTGCTTGATCTCCTCTAACAAGATTTCCTGCTTTGTCAATGTATTCTCCAAATTCAAACCAGAATGGTGAATAGAAAATATGATGAAGTCCAAATGGAATTAATGATCTTTCAATAACACCGAAAACAAATGAAGATGCTGTTTTGTTTGTATCAACCATTAAGTGTGATAATGCATCTAATCCACCTTGAATTGGTGGCCATGCAAAAATCATTACTACACCTAAAACGATTGATGAAACTGCTGTAATAATTGGTACAAATCGTTTTCCTGCAAAGAAACCTAAATATGGTGGCAATTCAATATTGTAATATTTTTTATAAAGATTTGATGCCATGATACCTACTATGATACCACCAAATACCCCTGTTTGTAATGTTGGAATTCCTAAAACATTTGTAAATGCACGTGTGTTTTCAACGATTTCTGGCTTAATAGCTTGAACAAGTACACCCATTGTTACATTCATAATTAAAAATCCAATAGCTGCTGCAATTCCTGCTACACCTTCTCCTCCAGCTAATCCTACTGCTACACCAATAGCAAATAGTAATGGAAGGTTACCAAATACAATCCCACCAGCTTGCTGCATAAGGTTAGCTAATAATTGAAATCCACTTCCTCCTAATGCTGGAATTTTTTCTAATAAAAATGGATTTTGAAGGGTTGCACCCAATGCTAGAATAATACCTGCTGCTGGCAATAATGCAACTGGAAGCATTAATGCTTTACCAACTTGCTGTAAAACGCCAAATGCTTTTTTCATATACATCTCTCCTTTTTTATTATTTTTCCATGATTCTACGCAAAAAGGCATGAGCAAAAGAAAGATAGAATAGATTAATAAATCTACTTATCTTATTCTTTTACTCATGCCTGATCGAATCAGTAACACGTAAAATCATGTTTATTTATTAATTTGTAATCTTATCGTATCATAAAACGTTTTCACCGTCAACACCTTTTCTACTTTTTTCGACATTTTATTTTTAGTAATCCTTCTGATGCTTTTATTTTGCCTTTTTCTAATACTTCTACTTCCTTATAGTTTTCACTATTTGTAATAACAATAGGTGTGATAATTGATTTTGCTTCTTTCTTTATTTTATCTATGTCAAACTGAATTAATTTTTCTCCTGCTTTTACAATATCTCCTTGTTCTACAAAAGCTTTAAATCCTCTTCCGTCCATTTTTACTGTATCTATTCCTATATGAATTAATATTTCTACTCCATCTTCTGTAAGTATTCCTATTGCATGATTTGTTGAAAATAATTGTTCTATCCTTCCATCTACTGGAGCATACAAAATACCTTCTGAAGGATTTATTGCAATACCATCTCCTAATATTTTTTCTGCAAATATTTCGTCAGGTACATCTTCAAGTTTTACAATATCCCCAGATAAAGGAGATTTTATAAGGATTTCATCTTTTTCTTCATTATTTTTTATATAATTACTATAAGAAGCAGTACCTTTTTTTATAATACTTTTTATTTCTTCCTTTAAAAAATCCGCCTCTGGCCCAAATATAAATTGAAAGTTTATTCCTCCATCATGAAATACTCCAGATGAACCAAGTCTTTTCATTTCCTCTAAATCGACCTTGCTTTTATCATTTACTGTTACTCTCAATCTTGTAATACAAGAATCTAAGTCTATAATATTTTCTTTATCTCCTAAAGCTTTTAGTATCTTAAAAGCTTTATCATTAGAAATTATTTTTGTAATTCTCTCATCTCCTTCTCTGCCAGGTGTTTTTATATTTAATCTTCCTATAACCCAATAAAACACACAAAAATATAATACAGCTATAAATGGTCCTATCACAGTAAATAAATATATGCTATTTGCTTGATTGTAAAATCCTAAGAAATAATCAATCATTGATGCTGAAAAAGTATACCCTAAATGCACATCAAAATAAGCTGTAAGTATCCCTGATAAAAATGCAGCAAATACATGAAATATATATAATATAGGCCCTACAAATATAAAAGAAAATTCTATAGGTTCAGTAATTCCTGTGATAATTGAAGTTAAAGCAGCAGAAAACATAACACTTCCAACCGCTTTTCTTTTCTTTTTATCTGCTCTAAGATATATTGCAAATGCAGCAGCAGGAAGTCCAAATAACATAATTGGAAACTCAGAAGCCATAAATCTTCCTGCCGTTGGATCTGAAGCAAAATATCTGGCACTTTCCCCATGTAACACTTTTCCAGCTTTTGTGATAAATGTACCGAATTCAAATAAAAAAGGCTGATAATAAACGTGATGCAAACCTACTGGAATCAAAAGCCTCTTTCCTGCTGCATAAAATGCTGGTCCAAATGGTGAATCCATAACATGCTTTCCAAATTGGTTCATAATATTTTGAATAGGAGGCCATATAAATCCAAATATAATTCCAACAAAAATAGCTACTAAAGCTGTAATTATTGGAACCATTCTCTTTCCTGAAAAAAAACCGAATATAGGATGAAGCTTAATCTTAAAATATTTATGATAAACAATGGCTACTAAAAGCCCCATTATTATTCCTCCAAAAACTCCTGTATCAATCTTTAATGGGACTCCTCGAAGCTCTCCTATAGTATATATAACATTATTCATAGTAAAATAACCTACTGCTGCTGCTAAACCAGCTACTCCAACTCCTCCTGTAAATCCAATAGCAACACCTATTGCAAATATCATAGGAAGATGTTCAAAGATAGCAAGTCCACCACTATAAATAGTTTTTCCTAAAAATACATCAATTCCTTGTAGCATTCTTCCTAAAGCTACTAAGAGTCCAGCTGCTGGAAGTACTGAAACTGGCATCATTAGTGATTTTCCTATCTTTTGAAGGATTGAAAAAAAGTCTTTTCCTTTTTTCTTCATTTTCCCCTCCTATTGTTTATTTCATTTCTATTTTATCCATCCTTCCTCCTTTCAATGTGTTATTATAGATAACTAACTAAAAAAAGAAATATATAAAACATTCATTCCAGATAACTTTTAAAAAAACTAAACTTCATTCTATAAAAAAAGGCACAAACTATTATTATAGCTTATGCCTAATCAGTAACACACTTATGATCTATTTTGACTCCTTATTCTATGCAAATGCAGTGCAATATATCCTACTTCACTCTCAGGCACCCGTACCTTTAAAGTTTTTTCCATTATTTTAGATATATCATAAGCTGCTCTAAATTCATATCTAAGCTCGTCCTTTACCTTCTCTAAAAGAATATTTTCAATAGTCTTATGATTTGTAACCCTATCAATCACACCTCTTAAGTGCATAATAAACCTTCTGTAATTAAAAGAATTTCTATCCATTTGAATATTAAATCTTTTTTCTACATAACTTACAATAGTGTTCATCATCTTTGAATTTTCTAAAGCCTCATTCTTTGTTTTATCTCCTCGACCACCATAAATATGCAAAGCCAAAAATCCAATTTCTGCTTCAGGAATATCAATTTTAAGATTTTCCTTTAGAATCTGTACAGCCTTTTCAGCTAGGCTATATTCAACAGGATATAAAATTTTTGTCTCTATCAAGAAAGGATTTACAATTTCTATCCCTTCTTTTAATCTTTTTATGGCAAAATTAATATGGTCTATTAATCCAACATGAACATTTGGGTTTAACCCTTTTCCTAGTTCACTCTTTACCATTTCCATTATTTCTTCTACAAGCTCAATAATTTTAGGATCTACTTTTGTAAGGAAGTTTTCATATTCATTTTCACTTAGGCCCTTTAATGATATAAACTTTTCTTCAATGCTTTTCGGATTTTCTATTACAAAACCCTTCTTCTTTCCAAACCCAATTCCCTTACCAACAAGTACATAACTTTGATTTTCATTTTCTACAAGTACCACATTATTGCTTAATATTTTTTTTATCGTATACTTTTCCACGACCAGCCTCCATGAGAACGTTATCCTACTTATATGAAAATTCTATTTTTTATTTTAACCTATTGTATTTCATTTTAATCTGAATGTCAATGACAATGATTAAATTCCTTTTTCTTTAAGATCATAAATCATAAACTGAACATTTTTATACCCATTCCACTCATTTAACTTAGGAAACCCTACAACATCTACATTTTGGGGGTAACCAATATCTTTATAATTTTTTGCCATACCAAATCCAATTGCAGTAATTTCTGTTAAATCATCATAAAATTTTGATACTCCTCTTAATTTTAAATGCTCTCCATTTTTACCCATAAATACAGAGTCTTTTTCATTTTTTACTTTTATCTGCCGTAAAATAAATTGAGGCTTTTCATTTCCCATACCATAAGGTTCAATTTTTTTTAAAGCCTCTATAAGCTCTTCTGTTATTTGAGAGGGCTTTAATTCACAATCAATCCTTAATTTTTTTATAAATGCATCCTTCGATTTTTGTTTAATCATAAGGGCTTGCTCATTTAATCTTTTTCTTAATAAATCTAGTTTACTTTTTTCAATAGAAAAGCCACAAGCATTTTTATGGCCTCCAAATTTTATAAATAAATCTTCACATTTTTTCATTTCCTCATAAATATCTATATCATCAATACTTCTACCACTGCCCTTTAATATTCCTTCTTCTTGAGACTGTGTAACTATAAGGGTAGGCTTATAATATAAATCCCTAATTCTTCCTGCTACAATACCAATAACCCCTTCATGTGTACCTTCAGAATCTACTACCAAAAAAAGATCCTCTAAATAATATTTTTCTACTTTTTCTTTACAAATTTCAAGCCCTTTTTCCTGAATAGCTTTTCTTTCTTTGTTACACTTAACTAAATGCTTAACTAAGCTTTCTACTATTTTAGCATCATTGCTTAAAAGAAGCTTTACACTTGCTTTTGCATCATCAATTCTACCACTAGCATTAAAATGAGGACCTATAACAAATCCAATATGCCCTGCTGTAATCTCCTTATCTCTTAATCCTACAGCTTCAATCAATGCTTTTAGTCCTAATCTTTTGGAGTTGTTTATTTTTTTTAAACCATATTTTAATAGCGTTCTGTTTTCATCAATTAAAGGAACTACATCTGCTACAGTAGCTAATGCTACTAAATCTAGCACATCACTTAAATATTTTTTTGGTGCATCTAATCTTTTTTGGATTGCCTGTGCTAATTTAAATGCAATACCACACCCACATAAAAGCTTAAAAGGATAATGACAATCCTCTTGTTTTGGATTGAGTATAAGACAATTTGGAACTTCATCAGAAAGATTATGATGATCTGTTACAATTATTTCCATGCCTAATTCCTTTGCAAGATTTACCTCTTTTACGGAAGTAGAACCACAATCTACTGTAATAATAAGTTCTCCACCCTTTTTCTTTATATCTTCAATAGCATCACAATTAAGACCGTATCCTTCTTCTTCTCTTAGTGGGATATAATAATTTAAATTATTTGTAAATTTACTTAAAAAATCCATCAATAAAGATATACTAGATATTCCATCAACATCATAATCTCCATAAATCCATATACTCTTTTTTTCATTTATGTATTTTATAATCTTTTCTACAACTTCTCTCATGTTTTTAAGCAAATAAGGATCATAGGTTTTTTTAGGCTTTGATGATAGAAATTCTTCTATTTCTTCATCACTCGTTATTCCCTTATTCCTTAATATTTTTTTTATAATAGAATCAGTATCATCTATATCCTTATCCTCATTAATAATTTCCCAATTAGTTTCAAACATAAATGCCCTCCTATTTTTTTAACATCTATTATTTATTTTAGCACTTTTATCGCACTCAAAGACATATTTTTATCAAAAAAAGGAGCCTAAAAGGCTCCTTTAAACTTCCATTTTCTTTAAATTATTAGCAATCATCAATTCTGCTTCTGTAGCTTTCTTTACATCTTCTATTGTATATTCTGGATTTAGTTCCGTAAGAAGTAACCCTTTTTCGGTAACCTCTATTACACCCATTTCCGTAACGATCATATTTACTTGACCCTTAGCAGTAAGCGGAAGGGTACATTCTTTTAAAATTTTTGCTTTTCCTTTTGCTGTATGAGTCATAGCAATGATTACTTTTTTTGCTCCAACAACTAAATCCATAGCACCACCCATACCTGGTACCATTTTTCCTGGAACCATCCAGTTCGCAAGATTTCCTTTTTCATCTACTTGAAGAGCTCCAAGAACAGTAACATCTACATGTCCTCCTCTTATTATTCCAAATGAAGTAGCACTATCAAAGAAAGCTGCTCCATCTACTGTTGTTACAGGCTGTCCCCCTGCATTTACAAGATCTTTATCTTCTTTTCCTTCTTCTGGTGCTGGTCCTAATCCAACAAATCCATTCTCAGATTGAAAAGTAATATCTAAATCCTTTGGAATATAGTTTGCTACCATTGTCGGTAATCCAATTCCTAAGTTTACTACGTCCCCATCCTTTAGCTCTTTTGAAACCCTTCTTGCTATCAATTCCTTTACATTCATATCCTACACCTCCACAATATAATCTACAAAAAGTCCAGGTGTCATAACATTATTTGGATCTATTTCTCCAACTTCAACAATTTTTTCTGCTCCTACAATAACCAAATCAGCAGCAGTAGCAATTAATGGATTAAAGTTTCTCGTTGCTTTGTTAAAGTATAAGTTTCCTTGTTTATCTGCAATAGATGCACCTACTAAAGCGACATCTGCTTTTAATGGCTTTTCTAATAAGTAAATTTTTCCATCTACTTCAATTTTTTGCTTTCCTTCTTCAACTATTGTTCCAACCCCTGTTGGTGTTAAGATTCCACCTAGTCCATTACCACCTGCTCGAATTCTTTCTGCTAATGTTCCTTGAGGAACTAATTCTGCTTCTAATTCACCGCTATTCATTTGTTTTCCTACCTCAGGATTTAATCCTACATGAGAAGCAATTATTTTTTTTACTTGCTTATTGGTAATTAGTTTTCCAATTCCTTTATCCGGCCAACCTGCATCATTTCCAATAATAGTTAAACTACCTACACCTTTTTTAACTAATGCATCCATCAATTTTTCTGGTGTCCCACAAGCCATAAATCCACCAATCATAATGCTCATACCTTCTTTTATGTAGCTTATAGCTTCTTCAATTGATATTACCTTATTTTTCACAACCCACACCCCCATATATAAAATTTTTTATAAAAACATTAAACCTAATGCGATAATAACCCCAGAATAAATTAAATCAATAATACAAAATCCCATAATATCTCTTGCACCAAGTCCTGCTATCCCTAGTGCTGGTAATGCCCAGAATGGTTGGATCATATTAGTCCAAGCATCTCCCCATGCAATAGCCATTCCTGTTTTTGCAGCAGAAACACCTAAAGCTTTCCCAGCTGGCATCATAATAGGAGCTTGAACCGCCCACTGTCCTCCTCCTGATGGAACAAAAAAGTTAACAATTCCTGCACTTAAGAATGTAAATAAAGGGAATGTTGTAGCAGTAGAAATGTTTACAAACCATTCAGAAATTACTCCTGCAAAAGAAACACCTACTTCATTTGCACCTGTCATCATCCCCATGATTCCTGCATAAAACGGAAATTGTAGAATAATTCCTGCTGTTCCTTTTGCTGCAGCATTTATAGCATTAAGGAATCTTTTAGGATTTCCATGAAGAATAATACCTGTAAATAAGAACATAAAGTTAACAATATTTAGGTTCAGTTTAAATCCGTTATTTTTAAAGTAGTAAACAACGAATACAAGTCCCATTGCACCAATAAGCATAGAAAGTATTGGACTATTTTCCATTTTATCAGCAGGAGTTAATTCTTCCACCTTTGTAGCTGCCTCTTCTTCTAATAATTTAGGATCAATAGTTACTGCTTCACCTGCTTTTGGATGCATTGCTTTATTTAAAAATGGCATTGTAAATAATATTATTCCAAATATAACTAAGTTAAATGTTGAAAATATTGTAGCATTGGTAGATATTGCATCTACAACAGCTCCATTTGTTGCTTTTACTAAGTCATCTCCTGCAGTAGCTAATTTAAGAGGAATAGATCCTGAAATTCCTGAATGCCATACTAAAAATCCTGAATAAGCAGAAGCAATCAAAAGTCTATAGTCTACACCTTTTACTTCTTTTGCTAATTGTCTAGCATAAAGAGCACCTACTACCAATCCAAATCCCCAGTTAATCCAGCATGCAATAGTTGAGATAAAAGTAACTGCAAGTATTGCCTGAGTTGGTGTTTTAGCAATTTTCGCTAGATTATTAAGTCCTTTTTTAATAATTGGGGCATTTGCCAATGTATGACCAGTAACCAATACAAGAGCCATTTGCATAGAGAATGCTAATAATTTCCAAAAACCATTACTCCAATGGTTAATCATTGCCATTGGCCCTTGTCCAGTAGTAACAATTCCCAAAATAAAAACTAATAAAGTTAAGATAACTGCAAATAAAAATGGGTCTGGTAAATACTTTTGAACAAGGCTAACACATGCTTTTGTAATACGTTTAAACATTTCCAACCCCTCCTAAAAATAATTTTAATGTATTCAATATACATTACCCTCTACCCATTCCTATATTATCATATCTACTGGAAATTTCAACCTTAATTGTAAAATATACTGAAGCCATTTGCACAAAATAAGGAATTTTCAGACTTTTAATCCGAAAATTCCTTATCTTTAAGCTTTTATTCTATTATATTGCAGACGCCTCTGCTACTTTTTCTAGTTTACTTGCATATTGGATTATTTCATCCTTTGACATTTCTGCAATCCCTAATCTTTCTAAATTATAGCCCTCTTTTATATAATCCTTATCATGTAACTTAGATGCTATGTTTATACACATACTAAGAAGTTCTGTTTTTACCCCTGCTTTTTCTCCTAACTGTTTTGCTGGAACTAATAAATAAGGAAGGTCTTCTGTTATGTATCTACCGAAAACACTCTGTCCATATATATCCTTGTATGGACTTTCATCACTATTAAAATATTCATATAGGGTTTCACAATCATTCTCACCATAGTACATTTTTTCTTGATCTAGGGTTGTCATAAGATTTAAATTGTATTTTTTCCCTATTTCCATTCTTTCTTCATCCATTTCATGCATTTTTTTTGATACTAAAGGACTCACTCCATCAATATAGTGTCTAAATCTCTCTGAATTTTTTTCAATCCCTGCAACATTTAATAATACAGGTAATGGATGAAGAATTGCATTAAAGTTATCTAAACTAACCTCTAATACATTGTCAGCGGGTATATATATATCTGCAATTTCATTCATAATTTCTAATATCTCTGCATTTTTCTCTACCGGACAAGTTGCTAATTTTAATTTACGCTTTTGCTTATAAACTGTTACAGTATTGTATTCAGTAGCTCTACACGCATAAGCTAATGAAGCAACTTCTGTAATGGATATATCCTTGCTTACACCATATTCAGCCATCATTTTCTTCAACATAAAAGTTCCATAATTACCAGGCATAATCACAATCTTTTGGCCATCATTTAAATAAGGAATTAACAATTTAAACATAGCTTCATGTGCAAAAGCTGGAACAACAACAATAATAACATCTCTATCTGAAACAGCCTCTTCTATATTCGTTGTAACACAATTTAATTTTCCTTCACAACAAATATCCCCTTTTACATATAACACTTTTTCCTCTTGAAGTTTTAAAAAAACTTCCGTTGGTTCTAATGCTTCAAAAATATTAACAGAATGTCCTTTTGACGCAATTTGAGCAGCTAAAGCTTTTGCTCCATTTCCACACCCTAATATCGCATACTTTATTTGATCTTTCATTTGATTCTCCCCCTATCATTATATTATTGTAATACTGTTCAGTTGTCCTACAATAATACTATCACTCATATGATATTTTTTCAATAGGGTTTTTGAAATTTTCAGTATTTTTTAAATTGTTTTTTTGCAAAAAAAAATAGAAAGCTACTTTATTAAAGTCTTTCTACACAACATTTAAATATATATTTTCTAGAACAGTATATAACCCCATAAAAAAACAGGGCCATTTTTATGCCCTTTATACTTATTCAACTTCTTTCATACTTTCCTCTAAAACGCATAATGAACTTTCAATATGTTCCCACATTGTATTTTGAGCTGAAATTGCATCTTTATTTTTAATATATGCTAATATTTCTTTATGTTCACTCAACTCATATTCAAGAATATGTTCGTTTAAATGTTTTAGATATAATTCTCCTCTTGTAGCAATTAGATTTTCTGTTATACTGTCTAATAAATTATTTAATATTTTATTGTTTGCCATTTTAAATAAATATCTGTGAAATTCAAATCCCATATCAAATGTATAATTCTTATTTTTTAAAGCATTATCGTGTTTGATTATAATTTCTTCAAGTGCTTTTATATCTTCTTCTGTGGCATGTTTTGTCGCAAGATATGCTAGTCCCGGTTCTATAATAAGTCTAGCTTCCATTAGCTCTAAAATAGAGCTTTTTGATTCAATTAAAGATGCTAGATGCATATTATTAATATTAATCATTGCCTGCTCAGATACAAAAGTCCCTATGCCAGTTTTAGATTCTAATATGCCAACTAGTTCTAATGCTTTTATTGATTCTCTTATTGAATTTCTGCTTACCTCAAAGCTTTTTGACAATTCAACCTCTCCTGGTATTTTATCCCCTGGCTTCCAGTTTCCTTCATAAATCATCTTAATGATTTGACTGGAAATTTCCTCATACAAATTTCTCTTCTTAGCCGGTTTTATCATAAGTGCCCCTCCTAATATTCTCTTTGTTTAAATATACTATAATTAATTATATTTTAAAAGGGGTATTGTTATTTTATTGTTAAAAAAACCCACGATAAAAAATCGTGGGTAAATTCATTCTTATTCTTTTGTAACACTGTCAAAGAATTCTGCACCATACTCATCTTTAATTTTAGGCCATACTTCTTCTTTTACTTTATTAGCAATCGCATCAATTTCTTCTTTGCTAAATTCTATTATGGTAACCCCATGTTCCTTCAATTTTTCAATAAATTCTTTTTCCTCTGCTTCTGCTTGTGCATATCTGTTTTCTTCCATTTTTAGAGCAGCATCCATAACAATTTTCTTTTCTTCGTCTGAAAGGTCATTCCAAACATCCATGCTTAAATATAAAAACCACATTTCAAAATGATCATTAACTGGTAAATAGTATTTTGTTAAATCTCTAAAACTTGAATAATATCCTTCCGCTCCTGAACCAATAATTCCATCAACAATACCTGTTTGCATTGCTGTAAAAGCTTCTGAATAAGCTATTGGGGTCGCAATATATCCTAATGCTTCTGCCGTTTTTTCATATGCTTTCATACTAGGAACTCTTATTTTAACATCTTTTGATACATTAACATTCTTAGGATCTTTTGGTTCTTTTGCTAGTGCAATACCACCAAAATATTTAGGGTAAGCCGCTAAAAGCTTAATATTTTGATCAGCAAACATTTTATCTATATTTGTCATTAACTTTCCATCACGGGCAAATACTCTTTTAACATCATCCCATGTTTTACAAATATAAGGAGCACTTGCAATACCCATTGCCTTATTTATACTTGTTCCAGCTGGTGCTAATTGCATCTCAACATCTCCTACACCAACACGCTCTTGAACAACTGTATAATCTCCAAGCTGACTTGCTGCATATACATCTATCTTAATTTTACCACCTGAGTTTTTATTCACTTCTTCAGCAAAAGCTTTTACATCCAAATCTGTTGAAGTTCCTTCTGGTCTAACGTGTCCTATTTTCCAGGTTCTTTCTTTAACTCCACTTTCATTGCTCGCTGTTTTTGATGATCCACAAGCAGTCATTCCAATAGTTAATGAAAAAATCAAAATACATATAATACTCAATTTTGCAAATTTCTTCATTTTTTTAATTCCCCCTAATCCTTTTTTATTTTTATGCTAGCCCAAATAATCTAGGCAAGAATAATGAAAGTGATGGCCAAAATGTTGTCAATATTACAATAGGAACATATCCTAATAAAAGGAATACCATTGTTGGCTTTAATATCTCACTAAACTCACATTTACCTATTCTCATACCTAAATATAAAATACTTGCATACGGAGGTGTAACACCACCCATTGCTAGGTTTACTCCCATTATTGCAGCAAAGTGTACTGGACTAATCCCTAATTCTGTAACTAATGGAAGTAATAAAGGAGCAACAAGAATCATACCTGTGATATCGTTTACAATCATTCCAACAAGGAATAGGAAAATATTAATAATTATTAATAAAATAACCTTATTTGTTGTAACATTAAATAATATTTCAATAAGGGCTTGTGGTACTCTTAAAAGTACATATGTCTGGCTTAACATAAGTGTAAATATAATCATTGTCATAATTGCACCGATAGAGACTGCTGATTCATTAACAATTGATACAAATTTTTCTTTCTTTAATTCCTTATAAACCCAAAATCCAATTGGTACAGATACTACCCCTGCAACAGCTGCTGCTTCTGTTGGTGTAAAAATCCCTCCATAAATACCACCTAGGATAATAACAGGAAGAGATAAAGCAGGTATAGCTCTAATGATTCTTTTCATATTTCTTTGTTTTAAATCTATTTCTGCTGTTGTTGCTATTTCTCCTAAAGAAACGTTAGGAAACTTATGTGCCCAAATTAAGTTAATTATTGAAAAGGTTATAACTATTAATACCCCAGGACCTACAGTTGATAGAAAGGCTGCTAAAATAGAAGTATCCGTAACCCATCCATAAAATATCATTATTACACTTGGGGGAATCAATAAACCAAGTACAGATGATACCGTAACAAGTGCTGTAGCATATCCTCTAGGATACCCTTGTTCTACCATTCTTGGAATCAAAATAGGACCAGTTGCAGCAACTCCTGTAAAACCACTTCCTGATATTGCTCCAATTATTGCACAAGTAACAACAGCAACAACGCCTATTCCACCTTTAATTTTTCCAACAAAAATATCTGCAAAATTTAGTAAGTGCTTAGCTATACCACAGCTTCCCATAATTGTTCCAGCAAGTATAAAAAGTGGACTTGCTACCAAAATAGGGCTTATCATCTGATTAAAACCCCAAAGCATCATACTTTTCATAGAAGCACCGCCAAATATAGCCATGAAAGCTAAAGCTCCTCCAAAACAATAAGGTAATGGAATGCTTAACATCAATAAAACTACAAGTAAAATAACATCAAGAGCAACAATGGTTAACATTTTACTCCTCCTTCCTTAATGCTTTTTGAAATGTTTAAAAGATTTTTTATCATATCGTATAGTTCAATTGCTGAATACATAGTCATTAATGTCAAACCAATAAATATTGAACTTTCTCCGAAAAACATAGGAATATAGAGAAGATCACTTACTTTCCACATTTTAAGAGAATAAGTAAAGAACCAATAAGCCCAGTAAGTTAACCAAATACTAATCATTAATGATATTGCTGTTTTAACTACTTTAAAAATAGCCATACTTTTTTCTTTTTTAATATATAGGGTTAATATTCCACATTCAATATGATTTCTTGCTCTTGATGCACTTGCCCCACCTAACATATAAAGCCAGATTATAGGGAAGAGCATTAGTTCTTCTATTCCCATAAGAGGAGCATGTAAGACATATCTTAGGATTACTTGAAAAGTAACTAGCAAAGGAATTAAAATAGTTAAAAACATAAGGATTTTTTCTTGAATTTTACCTAATATTTCAAAAAATTTGCCCATCTATCTTCCCCCTTTATTGTTTTGAACTTCTTTTTTCTCACTAGTGATTAATAGTCTGTTTATGCATAAACAATTTAGTACTGTTTAAAATTGGTGCTGTTGGGTTGTACTACATTTACTATACCATACTTCATCTTCTTTTGCACTAGTTTTTTTGTTATTTTCTGAATTTTTTTATTGTTATAAAATTAACATTTTTTGTTGTTTTATCCCTTTTCTTTTTTATATTTATACACTTTTTAATTATATATCATTTCTTTCTAACCTTGAAATTCTACAAAACCTAACTCCAATAAGTATTATTATAACATAATCTGAGCATATTTCTCATTTTTGGCAAACAACAATTATATTCATCATTTTTTTACATTTTATTGCATTTTTTTAAGTGGTACTATTTTATTTAATATTCTATTTTTTATAAAAATTTTAAAAATTATATTGATTTTTTATCAGATGCGTAGTAGTCTAGTTGTAGGACATTCATATATATATACAGTATGATATTTAAAAAGGGGGCTGAAAAGTATGAATGAAAACAAATTAACTTGGGCTATTATTGGTGGAGGAAATGGAGGTCAAGCAGCTGCTGGTCATTTAGGAGTTTTAGGATTTAAAGTTCGGTTATTTGATATCATCCCAGAAACTATTATGGCCATAAATAAACAAGGTGGTATCCATGTTGAAGGTGCTGTAAATGGATTTGGAAAAGTAGAACTAGCTACTATTGATATAAAGCAAGCTGTTTTAGGTGCTGATATTATTATGATCGTAGCTCCAGCATTAGCCCATAAAACAATTGCAAAAAATTTAGTTCCTCACCTTACAGATGGACAAATAATATTCATACATCCTGGTGCAACCTTTGGAGCATTAGAAGTTAGAAAAGTATTGGATGATGAAGGCTGTAAAGCAGATGTAGTAATTGCAGAAGCATTATCACTACTTTATGCTTGTAGAGCATCTAAACCTGGAACTGCATCTATTAAAGGTATTAAAAATGATCTTTTGGTTGCTGCAATTCCAGCTGCTAAAACAAATGAAGTCGTAAAAAAATTAAATCAAGCTTTTCCTCAAATGGTTTCAGGAAAAAATGTTTTAGAAACAAGTTTGAATAATCTTAATGCAGTAATGCATCCTGCCCCTTCATTACTAAATACTTCAATGATAGAATCAAAGCATGAATGGAAGTATTATTGGGATGGAATTACTAAATCAGTAGGTGCATTTGTTGAAAATTTGGATAAAGAAAGAATTGCATTAGGAAAAGCTTTAGGATTAGAATTGCCATCTGTTTTAGAACTGTATAAAGTTTTATATAATGCAGAAGGAGAAACTTTATCAGATGCCGTTAAGAGAAATGCTGCCTATGCAGAAATAATTGGTCAAAAAAGAATTGATACTAGATATATATTAGAAGATATCCCAATGGGATTAGTTCCTATGGTTTCATTAGCTAAAAAATTAGGTGTTCCTTGCGAGAGAATGGAAACTGTGTGTAAATTAGGCAGTTTTGTATTAAATAAAGATTTAATCAGCAACGGAAGAACATTAGAAAATTTAAATCTTCATGAAACTAATTTAGAAGAATTTTTAAAATATATAAATACAGGATCAAAAGCAAGTTAATTTTTGTTTATTTTCCTCCCAAAAGATTCCATCAAATAAAAACCTCCATAATAGATTTCTATTATGGAGGTTTTTATTAATACTTAATAAATTTTTCTCCAGGTACCCCACAAATAAAACATTTTTGTGGAACTGCTTTTTCAATATTTCCACATACTGGACATAAATAATAAAATACTTCCTCTTGACTATCTATATTTTCAAGTGCTTCTTTATAAAGCTTTGCATGAATTTCTTCTGCTTTTAAAGCATATGTAAAAGTTCTTATTGCTTCTTTATTTCCTTCTTCTTCAGCAATTTTTATAAATTCTGGATACATCTGCTTATATTCGTAAGTTTCTCCATTTACTGCATCTTCTAAATTTTCTTTTGTAGATTTTAATTTTCCAGCTACCTCAAAATGCTTATGGGCATGTAGCGTTTCTGCATCTGCAGCAGCTTTAAATAATTTCGCAACATTTTTGTTTCCTTCTTTTTCTGCTTTCTTTGCATAAGCTAAATATTTTCGATTTGCTTGTGATTCCCCCGCAAAAGCAGCCATTAAATTTTCTAATGTTTTGTTTGACATTATAATCTCCTCCACTTATGTTTTTTCTCTATAATTTCACACATTTATATATATACCATAATGTTATCTATTATAAACATTTTTTATAATAATTTTTCTATCTTTTCCACTAATCTCTTTTTCAAATTAATCTCTCTTTTTTTATTATGAATGAAAAATAAAAGCGAATAATTGCAAAGCTTTAGTAAAGAAAACTTTTTGTTTATGAGCGTTATTTTCCAATTCATTGATAAATATAACAAGGAAAGTACAATATCTAAAGATATTGCACTTATCCTAAAATCACTTCTACTTTATGCTTTTTCTGGTCATTAACTAATAAAATGTACTTTTCTTCTTTTCTTTCTCCATCTACCATTATATAAGCTACATTTCTATTAACACCATGAGGGTTTTTAACAATAATCTCATAATGAGTATCTTTATATCTATACTTTATAAAATACTCCTTCCATTCCTTTGGTATACATGGATCAATAATAAGTTTATCATCTCGTTTTCTTAATCCTAATATATAAGATAATCCTACTTTGTACATCCAACCAGCTGCACCAGTATACCAAGTCCATCCTCCTCTTCCTGTATGAGGATTTACTGCATAAACATCTGCTGCCATAACATAAGGTTCAACTTTATAAGTAGCACACTCTATATATGTTCGTGTATGGTTAATAGGATTTATCATATTATAAAGCTGCCAAGCCTTATCTCCTTGCCCCATCATAGCAAAGGCATTTATAACCCAAGTTGCTGCATGTGTATATTGCCCTCCATTTTCTCTTACTCCTGGCACATATCCTTTTATATACCCAGGATTTAGGTCACTATCATCAAAAGGTGGTGTAAATAAAAGAATCATACCTTCATTTTTCTTAACCAAATGACGTTTAACTGAATCCATTGCTGTTTTTATTCTGTCAGGCCTTCCACCTTTAGATATAACTGCCCATGATTGAGCAAGTGAATCAATCATACATTCAGTATTTTCAATTGACCCTAAAGGAGTGCCATCATCAAAGTATGCTCTTTTGTACCATTCACCATCCCAAGCATTTTCTTCTATTGAATTTGCAATTTCCTTTGCAATTTTTATATAATTTTCTGCACGCTCTTCTTCATTCATTTTTTTACAAATATCTGAAAATTTATTGAGAATATCATACAAAAACCATCCAAGCCAAATACTTTCTCCTTTTCCTTTGTTCCCTACTGTATTCATTCCATCATTCCAGTCTCCTGAACCCATAAGAGGAATGCCATGCTCCCCAAACTTTAAGCTTCTTTCGATTGCTCTTATACAATGCTCATAAACAGAAGCCTTTTCTTCTGATATCCTTGGTATTCCATATCTTTCATCTTCATCCTCAGCCAATGGAGCATCTTCTAGAAAATAAACTTCTTCATGCAATATGCTATCATCTCCTGTATAGATTACATATTCTGCTGTTACAAGAGGAAGCCATAAAAGGTCATCAGAAAATCTTGTACGTATTCCCTTATCTTTAGCTCCTGGATGCCACCAGTGCTGTACATCTCCTTCAACGAATTGATGCTTACAATGAAGCAGTATTTGTTTTCTAGTAACTTCTGGCATTACACTCATTGCATTCATAGCATCCTGAAGCTGATCTCTAAATCCATAAGCTCCTCCTGATTGATAAAAAGCTGATCGTGCCCAAAGCCTACAGGATATTGTCTGATAAAGAAGCCAATAATTGATGAGTAAATCCATTGATAAATCTGGCGTTTTCACTTGAATAGCTCCAAATATATCATGCCAATGCTCTTTTACTGCATAAAATTCATCTTTACAAGTCTTTATACTCTTATATTTTCCTATAATAAGCTCTGCTTCTTTTAAATTTTTTCCCTGCCCTAATAGGAATACCAATTCTTTTTCTTCATTTGGTTTTAGCTCTATAAATATTTGTATTGCTGCGCATGGATCTAATCCAGCACCTACAAATTTTGAAAGACTATCTCTTTTTAGAGCATTTGGACTGCTTAAATCACCTATTTGCCCAATGAATTCTCTTCTATCCCCTGTATAAGATGCAATATTTTCTGATGTTGTGATAAATGCAACTCTTCCTGGAAAATCTGTACTGTATCCATTTTTAATAAATAGTGTATTTTTCTCCATTTCAGTTATAATATATTGCTGAGTTATTTGATCACTAACGCCTAGTACAGGTCTAATAAAATAAGTAGCAGATATTTTTCTATTATTATTTGTATTATTTTTAAGTCTTATCAAGTTGATTTTTACAGATTCATCCTTTGGAACAAACATAGTAAGCTCTTGATCGATTCCATGACTATCATGTGAATATACAGAATACCCCATTCCATGGCTTATTATATAGCTTTCCTTCTCTCTAATAGGCAAAGGGGTTATAGACCAAAATTGCCCATTCTCTTCATCTCTTAAATAAACAATCTCTCCTGGTGGATCTGTTACAGGATCATTAGACCATGGAGTCAATTTGTTTTCACGGCTATTTTCAGCCCATGTAAACCCTGATCCACTCTCCGTTGCTAAAAATCCAAACTTTTTATTAGCAATAACATTAACCCATGGAGAAGGAGTATGCATATTCTCCTTAAGCTTTATAATGTATTCCTTTCCATCCTTGCTAAAACCACCATATCCATTAAAATAATCAACATCAATAGACACATCTTTGCTTGGATAAAAAGTCTTATTGTCTTTAAATACTTTTTCTTGTAAATAAAATAGTTTAGAATTGTTCATGCGAATCTGACTTTTTATAGATCCATTTTCTCCTTTTAATACTATTCGTGCAACTGTATATAAAAGAATTCTATCTTCTTCTTTCATAATATCAGCATTTCTTATATATATTCCTCCAGGCTTATTCATCATATCATGCCCACATTTTGAAAAAACAATTTCATGTAAAAGCTCTTTAAGAGGCTGTAAATAGCTGCTTTCATCTTCATTTAGTATAACTAAATCTACAGCTAAACCCTTCATTTTCCAGTATTCATGTGCTTTTAGTGCTTCACGAACAAGCTCTATCTCTTCTTTTTCCTTAATACTAACCAAAACAATAGGTAGATCTCCAGATATTCCGTAAGCCCAAAGCCCTGATTGACCTTTAATATTCTTTTTAAATATTTCTTCATATTTTCTTCTATTTGGACTTAAGAAAACAATCTGAGAAATCATATCCTGATATACTTCAATTTCATCTGGTTTTAAATTAAGATACGAAACTTCTACAAGACTTCTTGTATAAGCCAAATCAAATGCTCTAATAGTTGAAGCAATATCATTATACTTCCTTGCTAAGTCTATAGCTTCATCTTTATTTTTTGCTATTGCAGTAATATAAGATACTACTGCTGTATTTCCAGGCTCTATTTTTATCTTTCTTCTTAAACTCATAATAGGATCAAGCACAGGCCCTGTTGTATTTGTAAGAGAATTTGTAACTGCTAAAGCATCTCCTATACTTCTTCCTCTACCAATAAAGTTTGCTCTATTAGTTTCATACTCTAAATTTCCAATAGTTTCTCCATCTACTGCTATAGTATGACTCATCCATATTGTATCTTTTTCATCAAGCCTTGGTCTTCTTGATGCAATAATACTATCGTATGCAAGAACAGCTTCTGTCCTTATAAACAAGTTACTAAATGCTGGATGTGCTATATCTGCTGCTTGTGCTGCTAAAACTGTTTCAAAATAACTAGTTACTTCTATTACAACAGGCTTATCTGTATGATTAGTTAATGAAATTTTTCTTATTTCTGCATTGTCTTCAGATGATACTACAATCTCTGTATGAGTATCAATATTATCATCTGTTCTTATAAATTCTGCTTTATCAAGAGAAAATTTTACTTCATATCCATCAGGTTTAATATTAATTGGATCTATTGTTGCGGACCATATTTTATTTGTATTAATATTCTTTAAGAATATAAAGTTTCCATATTTTCTCGAAAGTGCATCCTCTCTCCATCTTGTAATTTGGATATTTTCCTTTTTACTATATCCGCTTCCTCCATCTGTAACCATTACAGAATACTTTCCATTTGAAAGCATATGACATCTAGGTATAGTACTTTCTAATTCATTATAACTTCTAACAACATGAATATCTTCTTTTTTCAACAATTCTAAAGGTTCAATAGGGTCTTTATATTCTTTTGTAATAATGACTCTCACAGGAACCTTTTCTTGTAGTAAAATTTCTGCTGATTTAATAATAGGATCAGAATGAAATCTATTTTGAATAATATTTTCATTCAAATAATTGTTTAAAGCAATTAACCCCATTCCCTGATGATGAGCCATAAAGCTTTTAATAATTCCTTTTTTACTTTCAAAAGGTATGCGTTCAGGTGTATAATCAATAGCTTCATAAAAGCCATAAAGCCCCTCTACGCCTTCACTTATAAGCCTTTTTATATTCTCTATTGCTCCTTTTGGATCAAATACAAGAGCCAAAAGGGTTGAGTAAGGAGATATAACCATATCATTTATAAGCCCTCTCTTAAGGCCTAGATCTGGTACACCAAAGGCTTTGTATTGATAATTTAAATTCATATCAAAAGCGTAATAACCTGATTCTGAAGTTCCCCAAGGAACATTTCTTTTTTGAGCATACCTTTTTTGAGCCTTTACAACAGTAGCATATGTTTCATCTAAAAGGGTATTTTCATAATTTTTCATAACTAATGGAGGCATTAAATATTCAAACATTGTTCCTGTCCATGAAACTAATCCTCTGTATCCATCTATAATAGATAGGGCTCTTCCTAGCTTTGCCCAATGTTTCTTAGGAACTTCCTTCCTAGCAATTGCTATATAACTTATAAGCCTTGCTTCTGAAGCCAATAAATCATAGTAAGAATCTGTAAGTTTTTCATCGTCTACATTATATCCTATTGAAAATAGATTTCTTTTTTTATCATATAGTTGGGTAAAATCTGCATTCTCAACTATATTATCTATTCTATTTATCAAATCATTTGTTTTTTTCAAAACTTCTTCTATGTTCTTATTAGCATTATAAATTTTATTTTTTAAATTCAATAAATTCTCTTGATTATTTTTCTTTAAAATTTTATCTATATCATTTAGTATCTCGTCATAAAGATTATTAAGCTCTATAAATGTTAAATCTCCTTTTATACTATATAGCTTTTCTTTTAATTTTTCATATCCTATATCTTTTATTTTTTCATCTATGAAAAATCTATCTGTTTCTTTTTTTAAGTCATATAGCATAGTATAAAATTTTTTATGCCAATATGATTCTTCTCTATATAAAGAAAGGGAATCTAATAAATTTCTCCACTCTTCTATATTAATGTTTTCCTCAGCTATATTACTAAAAACTTCTGTATAATATTTTTCATCAACAAGTTTGATCGTATCTTTTAACCCTAATAATAGGTTTTTATCAAGAATAGGCTTTTTCAAATATTCTAATAATCCTTGTTTTAATGTAATCATATATCCAATAAAATTTCCGCTATCAACAGTTGATACATAAAAAGGTCTTAATACTTCTAAAGTTCTTGTATCATACCAGTTATATAAATGTCCCTTCCATGTTTCTAGTTTTTCAATAGTAGATAATGTTTTATCTACTTTATCAATCATTTTTCCTGTTGAAATATATCCAAAATCTCTAGCGGATAAAATAGCCAGCAGCAAAAATCCAATATTAGTAGGAGAAGTTCTATGTGCTATTCCATTTGGTGGATCTTCTTGAAAATTATCAGCAGGTAGATAGTTTTCTTCTTCTCCTGCAAAATCTTCATAATAGCTCCAGGTTTTTCTTGCTAGTCTTCTTAAAATAGTTAAATCTTTATCATCTAAATTCCTTTCAGTTAAATCTTCTTGACTTACTTTATATGCAATTACAGGTGATATAACCCATAATAGTCCTATTGGAATTGCATAAGCCAAATTTATAGGTTTTTTAAATGCTACAAGTATTAAAAATAATACTCCCATAAATACTGCTACCTTCATTCTCTTTAAAAAGCTATATTGATCATTTTTTAATTTTTTTTCTACATCTGCTGCAGTAGTCCATTCAAGTAGATTCTTCTTTGAAATGTATACTCTATATAATGTTCTTACTATACCATCTGCCATAATATAAGCTTGATAAGGTAAGAATATAAACAAAAGTAACCCTTGATAAAAAACTCCTTTTAAACCGTATATTACCTTTGCATTTATTTTTTCTCCTGCAGTTTTATAATATCTATTTATCAAACAATTAAAACACTCCATAACAAATGGAAAGGCAATTGTGAAAATAGCAAATCCAACCCATATATAAGATTTCCCAGGAAAAACTGTCAATCCTAATAGCAAAAACATAAAAACACTTACAGGTATAAGACTTCTTCTTAAATTGTCTATAATTTTCCACTTTGATAATCTAGAAAGGGGATTTTTTACAATTTTCCCCATTCTGTTTTTTATTTTAGGAAAAAGCCATTTAATAAGCTGCCAATCTCCTCGAATCCATCTATGTAGACGCATCATATAAGAATTGTACTTAGACGGATATCCATCAATTAGTTCAATATCTGTAGTAAGACCTGTTCGAATATAGCTTCCTTCTAATAAATCATGACTAAGTATTGTATTATCTGGTATAGCATCTTTGAATACTTCATTAAACATTTGTAAATCGTAAATCCCTTTACCTGTAAAAATACCTTCTCCAAATAAATCTTGATAAACATCAGAAGAAGCAGTCGTATAAGGATCTATCCCTCCTTGGCCTGCAAAAACCCTTGTAAATAATGATTTGTTTGCACTTTCTACATCTATTCCTATTCTAGGCTGAATCAGTCCATAGCCTTCTTCAACAATTCCTTTTTCTTTATTTAATATAGCTTTATTTAAAGGATGTGATATTGTTCCAATAAGTTTTCTAGCTGTATCAATAGGCAAGTTCGTATCTGCATCAATAGTAATTATATATCTAACTTTTCCTACAAGCTTTGAAATATCCCCTGAAATGATTGAATATGATGTATCCTTAGAACCTGTTAAAAGTTTATTAAGCTCTACTAATGCTCCTCTTTTTCTTTCCCATCCCATCCATTTTTGCTGTTTTGAGCAAAACTGTCTGTGTCTATGAAAATAAAAGAATATTTCTTCTTCACCGGCATATTTATCATTCAATCTTTTTATCCCTTCTAATGCCTTTTTTATAATTTCTTCATCCTGTGGTTGAACCTCTTCTTTTGCGTCTTTAAAATCTCCTGCTATGGCAAAATACAAATTTTTATCTTTATTTCCTAAAAAATATACTTCCAACTTTTCTAATAGTTCTTCTACCGTTTTTTCATTTGGCACTAATGTAGGAATAACTACCATAGTTTTAGAATCTTCTGTAATTCCATCTTTATAAGCTAGCTTTGGTAAAAAAGCAGGTGAGAATCTATGCGTATATATCCAATTAATAATTATTACAGCTACATCACTAGCTGGTATAGAAGCTATTATTCCTACAAGTAAACTTAGAGCTATACTATTTGAATTTTTATAAGCATAATTTGTTAGTAATAAAACAATACTTCCTGTAAGTAGAATAATCGGTACTAAATATACCCAAGTAGGATAATCATTAAGATAACATTTTAGAGCTTTGCATCCTAATTCTTTTAGTAATTTTTTTCTACCTTTATCCACAATATAATACCCTACATGTTTTACTTTTTCTAAATCATCATCTTTAGCCTCTTTTGCATATTCTATTACCTTTCTCGCTACCTGCGTTTCAGGAACACTACATTTTTGAGAAATTTTCTCAATTTGGTGCCTATAATAATCTCTTGATTCAAAATCCATTTTTGAATAAATATTAGCAGGATCTTCCCTTAATATTTCATCAACAACTGATAAAGACTCAAATATATCGTTCCAATCTAATTTTGAAACAATATTTAAACTAATAATAGCATTTCCTATTGAATTTTTTCTTGCCGCTTGTTCTTTATGCTCAAAATCTATAACTTTATCAATAGATGTATCAAATTCTATTAGTGTTTTTTCTATAAAATCGATCGCCTGTCCAGATTCTAAGCCATCTTTTCTTATCTTTTTTAAAAGATGTTCAATATAAGAATAATTAATCTCATCAATATTGCTTAAATTCCTTTTGATATTGTCCAATAGATTTTCTGGGTGCTTTAAATCTATACTTTCAACCTTTTTCCACTCATTTTGATTCTCATATATTTTCTCACTTATATTTCGTATTTTCTCAATAAGAGCAAGTCGAATCATAAGAGCAAGTGACCAAATTTCACTAATTGAAAGGATTCTATTATATTGATAAGCTTTTATAAAATTTACTAATAACTCTTCATCTACTCTCCCATCAGTATGTGAAACCAACTCAAGAGCTATGGCATATGCTCTAGGATAGCCCTTTAAAAAGCCATTATTTAATATATAAAGCTTTAAAAATTTATCTTTATTGAAGTTTTGTCTTATAACCTTTACTTGTTCTTCTATTTTATAAAAATTATCTAAAAGCCATTCAGAAGCAGGAGATAACTCATTTCCTTTTTTCATTTCTTCATTTAAATACTTATAAATAGAAGCAATGATTTTAAAATTGTTATTTAATCTTACCAAAAGAGATCGAATCTTTGCAGGCTTTTTATATACACTATGCATTTTTGCGATTTCTTTCCCATGATTATTTAACTCTTCATGATTTAATAAAACATCTTTTATTTCTATTTTTTCATATTTATTTATTCCATAATATTTTTCGAGGAACATAATACCTTTCATCCCTCCATCTGTATTTTATTTAATAAAGGGCAAATTTACTGCCCTTTATTATTTTTTAATATAGCTTCTACTTTTTGACTGAATTGCGTTGAAAGCTCCTGTGCGTATTCTTGTGAAAATCCTTCTGTATAAACATTAAACACAGGTCTTTCACTGTCTGGAAGTATTAAAGCCCATCCTTTATCATCAAGAATCTTTACTCCTTCAAACAACTCCATTTTTCTATCTCTATGATTGACAATAATCTCTTTAATTACTCTTCCTTTTTCTTTCCAGTCACATTCAATTTCCTTTTTTACAAGGTGAAAATTTGGAATTTCATCTACTAAACTGCTCAAATTTAAATCTTTCCCCATCATAAAATCAATAATTTTCCCTGCTGCCCAAACTCCATCATAATTAAGAATATATTGCAAATACATATCATCATGCTCACCATCTAACATTTCATTCATAATAGCTGCTTGATTCGTTTTTGTTCTTACTACATAAGCCTTATAAGCTTGAGCTATCTGATCAATAATTCTAGGTGCTGTATAAGGTGCAACAATTTTTTGATTTGCACCTGCCTTTAGTGAGATAAGTGCTGCAAGCACCATATACATATCTTGGTCAATAATTCTACCCTTTTCATCAATTAAAATAAGTTTTTCCCCATTACTGCTTATAACCATTCCTATATGTCCTTTATTCTTTTTTACTTGTTTAGATACATAATCTATATGTGCATCTATATTCTCATGCTTATCAAAAACATATTCGCACTGTACTTGACATCCCATATATCCTAAAAACTCTGAAGATAAATCCAAAACATTTTTAGATCTAGCGCTTAAAATTATTTTTGGGCTATTTCTTCTAATTTTTGATAAATTTTTCATTGTCTTAACACCATTTTGAATATATAATGATGAAAAATTATCCACTTCTACAATGCTTTTTACCCTTTCTGCACTACATCTTTTGGAAAATCATCCCTATTTAATAAATTCTCTATCTTTCTTTCTGTATTTCTATCTATATTTGCACCATTTTTATCTACAAATTCAATATGAGCCTGATTCTTTTTAAATGGATCTATTCCAATGTGAATACCACCATTTGCATTATAATGCCTTACTGCAAATCGATTCATTGACATTGTAGCACCTTTTATATGAATAACACTGGCACCTGTTGAAAGAATACCAGATATAAAAGAATTTTTTATAAGATCACAAGCATTAGATTTATCACTGCTAACCACAAGGGTAGCTTCATCTTTAAAACTAGATGCATAAGCTGAACCTAAACGTGAAGCAAATTCTGGAGTAATATCAATATTTATATCTCCTGATATATCCTTATATCCAAATATAGTTTTTGACCGCTTTGTTCCCCATACAAGATTTTCATTTACAATCATTTCTTCGCCAATCCTTTTTTCTGGCCAAATTTTTATATTTGGTTTTACAACTACCCCATCCGATAAAATACTTCCGCTTCCTATGGCTGTATGCTCATATATATTTACCTTGTTTTTAATATGAGTATTACTGCATATTGTCGTTCCGCTCAAATGAGTATCTTTACCAATTCTTATATTTTTCCACAATATGCTTCTCTTTAAAACAGATTTTCCTCCTATTTCACAATTTTCTCCAATAATAGTATAAGGAGCTATATTAACAGAATTATTAATAATACAATTCTTTCCTATATAAACAGGGGCTTTTAAATTGACATTTTCTCCTAATTTTGTTCCTTCATCTACCCATATTCCTTCTTTTATCTGATTACAATTTACTAAAAAGTCTACTTTCCCATCTAATAAATCAAATTGAGTCTTCATATAAGAATCTAAATCTCCAATATCGTTCCAATAATCATTTGTAATATAACCATACATAGGAATTTCATCCTTTAATAGTCTTGGGAAAAGGTCTTTGCTAAAATCAAAATTTTCTCCTTTTTTATAGTAATCTAAAACTTCTGGTTCAAGTATGTAGATTCCTGTATTTACCGTATCACTAAATACTTCTCCCCAACTAGGCTTTTCTAAGAATCTAATGATTTTTCCATCATCATCTGTAATAATAACACCATACTCTAAAGGAACAGCTTCTTTTTTTAGTACGAGAGTTGCTTTTGATTTTTTCTTTCTATGATAATCAATAGCCTTTTGAAGATTTAAATCTGTCAAGGCATCTCCACTTATTACTATAAAAGTATCATTTAAAAAACTATCTGCATTTTTTACACTTCCCCCTGTTCCTAACGGTACATCTTCAATAAAATAATTTAGATTGACTCCCCATTCTCGTCCATCTTCAAAATAATCAGTTATTACTGAAGGTAGATAAGCCATTGTAACCGCTATATCTTTTATACCATATCTTTTCAATAGTTCAATTGAATATTCCATTACAGGTTTATTGAGAATTGGAACCATAGGTTTTGGAATATCACAGGTAAGAGGTCTTAATCTCGTTCCTGTTCCACCTGCCATAATTACTGCTTTCATAGAACCACTCCTTTTCTCAAAACATTTTATATTTATAAAGATTTTTAACCACAGTATTCACGTATCTTTATATTTCTTTTTTTAATATTGATATTTACATATATTTCATAAATCCCTAAGACATGTTAATTATTATATTCAATAGCACTAATAAATATTCGCAAAAAAAAGAAATCCTTGTTTAGGATTTCCTTTTTATTAAAAACTTATTCAATTTTCCTATTTTACCCAAGGAATTGGGTCTGTATATTTTCCATTTTTTCTTACCTCAAAGTGTAGATGGGGCCCAGTAGACATACCTGTGCTACCTGCTCTTGAAATTGCCTGTCCTTTTTTAACTCTTTGTCCTTCCTTAACAAGTAATTTTGAATTATGAGCATATAATGTTACAATACCACCACCATGGTCAATCATTACTACTTTTCCATATCCTCCTAGCCAGTTTGCATGAATAACCTTTCCATCTCCTGCTGCTACAATCTTTCCTCCTTTTGGAACAGCAATATCAATTCCTGTATGTAATTTCTTCCTTTTAAGAATCGGATGTATTCTATATCCATATGGCGAGGTAATTCGTTTATATCCTGGAGCTGGCCAAGCAAGTTTTCCTCCTGTATACTTCCCACTTGATTGTTTTCTTCTAATTTGTTCTGCGATCTTTTCTGCATATGCATTTAGTTCATCTATCTGTGCTTCAAGCTGCTTGCTATCTTTTTGTAATTGTTGCTTGATTCTATTCATCTCACCCCTGCTTATCTCTAATTCCTTTTGCTTGACTTCCATATTTTTGATCATTGCAAGCATTCTGCTTTTATGACTTTCTAATGTCTTTTTCTTTGTATCAATTTCTTCTCTTTTATCTTTCATATAAGCTAATAGCTCCATATCCTGTTGGAAAATTTTTTTTATCATATCTAAATTAGATAAAAAATCTAAAATGCTCTCCGAATCTAATAAAACCTCTGCATACCCAACATTTCCATTCTTATACATAACCCTTAATCTTGCGTTTAATATACCATTTTTTTCATCAATGTTTCTCTCTGCTTTTTCTAATTCTTTTTTTGTTGTATCAATCTTTTTTTTCGTGATAGCAATTTCGTTATTGATTTGTGTTATTTCTCTTTCTGCTTTGTCAATTTTTCTGTCTAATTCTTTTATTTTAGCAGAAACATTCTTCTGTTCCTTTTTGTTTTTATTTAATTTATTCTTAACATTTTTTATCTGATTATTGACTTGGTTAAGCTTTTTCTTCTCACTACTCACATCTTGTGCAAAAGTAATTTGAGTAACAAATAAAGCTACTATAAGCATAAAAACAAGGTTAAATCTTTTGTAAGATTTTTCCATCCCTTTGTCCCCCCAAACCGTTTATACCTTTAGAAACTTTCTCATAGAAAATATGCTTCCTAAAGCACCTATCCCTGTACCTAATACAATAAAAATAACAGATAAGTTTTCAATAATTACAGGTGCTGGAATAATATAGGCTGAAATCATAACATACAATTTTTGTGTAACTAAATTAAAAACATGTTGATAACCAAATCCAGTGATTAAAAGTGCAATTATTGATCCAAATAGACCAAGTACCATTCCCTCTACTAAAAAAGGCCATCGAATAAACCAATTAGTTGCTCCTACATATTTCATGATATTAATTTCTCTTTTTCTTGCAATTACTGTAAGTTTAATAGTATTACCAACTACAAACATAGAAATGAGTATCAAAATCCCAATAATGGTTATTCCTGCTATATGAATAAAATTTGTAATCTTAAGGAGTTTTTCAATAATATTGTTATAATATTTAATCTCTTCAATTCCAGAAAGACCTTTTATATGGCTAATAACATCATCTGCATAAGCAATATCTTTAAGTTTTATTACATATGAATTAGGAAGTGGATTTTTTTCTAATCCTTCTAAAAGATATCCATTTTCCCCCCACTTTTCCTTCATATTTTCCAAAGCTTCTTCCTTTGATAAGAAGTATACTTTCTCAACTCCATCTACTTTCTTAATTAGTTGCCCCATAGTATTTATTTGATCATTCTTTAATTCATCATTTAAATACAATTGTATAGAATCAAACTGTTCCTTTGCCATATCAGCAACATTACTTATATTTAGCACAATCATAAATACGATTCCTAAAATGATTAATACAGAAGCAATAGAAGCAACTGATGCCACCCCCATAATTCGATTTCTCCAAAGTCCTTTAAATCCTTCCTTTATTATATAGGTAAATGTTCTAGTCCTCATAGCCATACACACCCTTCTTATCGTCTCGAACAATTCTTCCTCCTTCTATTGCAATAACTCTCTGCTGCATCAAATCTACTATTTCTTTAGCATGTGTAGCCATAACAATAGTCGTACCTCTTCTGTTAATTTGCTTCATAAGCTTCATAATCTCCCATGCTGTATCTGGATCTAAATTTCCAGTAGGCTCATCAGCAATTAAAACAGCTGGATTATTTACAATAGCTCTTGCAATAGATACCCTCTGCTGTTCTCCCCCAGAAAGCTGATTAGGATACATCTTCGCTTTATTACTTAACCCAACCATAGCCAAAATAGTCGGCACTTGTCTTCTTATTTCCTTTGGACTTGCTTCAATAATCTCCATAGCAAAAGCTACATTCTCATAAACTGTTTTATTTGGAAGAAGTCTAAAATCTTGAAAAACAACCCCCATTTTTCTTCTTAAATATGGAATTTTTCTTAAGCTCAATTTAGTAATATCTATTCCATCTATAATTATTTTCCCTTTTGTTGGCTCTATCTCTTTTAACAATAATTTAATAAAAGTAGATTTTCCAGCCCCACTAGGCCCTACAATAAAAGCAAAATCTCCCTTGTCTATTTTAATATTTATATTCGAAAGTGCTATTGCACCCTTTGCATACTGTTTTGTTACATTAATAAAATTTATCAATTATATCAACTCCTAGCATTTGTATAGTTCTACATTTTTACCTAATTTCCTCTATAATTTTATCATGAATTTCTAGTAATTTTATCTTATTTCTTCAAAAAATCCCATAATTATATTAAAAATGAATTGAAAAATAACGCTCATACATCAAAAATTTTTATAAAGGATATATTATTTTAAAATAGAATAATAAAAAGATAAGTAAATGAAAAAATACGTTAAAAACCTTCAATGTTTGAACAAAGGTGAGTTCTGAAGGTTTAGTATTTTTTCATGAAATTTGAAGTTTAGTTTTTTCAAAAATTATCTGGAATGAACGTTCTTTTTATATTTTATTTTTAAGTTGATTATCTATAATCCTTTTGAGGAGTTGATAAGATGAAAAAAATAATTCGAGAAGAAATACTCAAAAAAAGAAAAGCACTCTCTAGTAATGAAATCACTAGAAAAAGCGATAAAATATTTCACAAGTTAAAAACATTTCCATCATACCAAAATGCAGAAAATGTCATGGTTTACTTAGACTTTAGAAATGAAGTAAAAACTAATAAAATAATTGATGATTTGCTTGAAGAAAACAAAAATGTACTAATTCCTATTAGTATTCCAAAAACAAGAGAAATGATTCTATCTCAATTATTAGACCCAAAAAAAGAACTTGTTAAGGGAACTTATGGAATCTTAGAACCAAAGAAAGAATACATAAGAAAAGTAAATCCTGAAATAGTTGACTTAATAATTGTACCCGGCGTTGCTTTTGATCCTAGGGGGTATAGGATAGGATATGGAGGAGGATATTACGACCGATTCTTGGATAAAATTTCAAAAAATGTTTTATCCATTGCCCTTGCATTTGATCTACAAATAATAGATAACATTCCTAATGATTCTTTTGACAAACCAGTTGATTATATTATTACAGAAACAAAAATATTTTCATGCAAATAAGGAATATGTTATTTTATCTAAAAAATTTTTAGGTTGTATTTCTATTGTTTTAATGTTAATTTTAATCCTAATCCATAACAATATCAATCAAAATGAAAAGCAATAGAGCAAGTAACTCTATTACTTTTCATTTTAGAAATTATTTACTGTCTTTTTCCTCATCCTTTGCAAACTCTTCTAGCTTTTTACTTACAAGATAAAATACACTTCCCTTTGTATAATCTCCATCTTCATTTTTTGTGCCTGCTTCTTTTCCAGTCAAAATTTCAATTCCTTCTTCAATTGTTTTAATGGCATATATATGGAACATTCCATTTTCTACAGCTTTTATAACTTCATCACTTAGCATTAAATTTTTTACATTTTGATGAGGAATCATTACCCCTTGTTTTCCTGTAATTCCTTTTAATTTACATACCTTAAAAAATCCTTCTATTTTTTCATTCACGCCTCCTATAGGCTGAATCTCTCCTCTTTGGTTAACAGAACCTGTTACAGCAATATATTGCTTTATAGGTACTCCTGAAAGGCTTGAAAGAAGTGCATATAACTCTGTACTTGATGCACTATCTCCATCAACTCCTGAATATAATTGTTCAAACACAATACTTGCTGATAATGATAAAGGTTTTTTTTGTGCAAATTTTTCTCCTATATATCCATTTAAAATTAATACCCCTTTATCATGAATGCTTCCACTTTTTTTCACTTCTCTTTCTATATTAATTATTCCAGCTTTTCCTCTGTAGGTAGCAACTGTAATTTTACTTGGCTTTCCAAAAGAATATTCTCCTGTACCTGTAACAGCAAGTCCATTGATTTCTCCAACCTTTTCTCCATCTACATCTAATAATAGAGTACCCTCATCAAACATCTCTAATATTTTTTCTTCATATTTGTTATTTCTATATACCTTTTGAAGAATAGCTTTTTCAACATGCTCTAGCTTCACAACATCTTCATCCATCATTTCTGCGAAGCGATCTGCTTCATATAAAATTTCTACTACTTGATTAAATCTAGAGCTTAGCTTAGTTTGATTATCTGCAAGTCTTGAGCTATATTCAATAATTCTTCCTACAGCACTTTTTTCAAAATGCTTCAAGCCTTCTTTTTCACAATGAGCAGCAATAAATCTAGCCATTTTATAAACATTTTCTTCATTTCTATCCATTTCAATATCAAAATCTGCCATAATTTTAAATAGCTTTTTAAAATCTTCATCATAATTATAAAGAAGAGAATAGGTATATGGATCTCCAATAATAATAACTTTTATATCTAGTGGAATTGGCTGAGGCTTTAGAGTAGATGTTACAACATAACCAACCTGTTTATCTAAGCCTTCAATTACTATTTGATTTATTTTTAATGTACGCTTTAGGGCATTCCATGCAAAAGGATTTGTAAGTAGATCCTTTGCTTGTAGGATTAAATATCCTCCATTAGCTTGATGAAGGGCTCCTGGTTTTATTTGTGTAAAGTCTGTTTTCATAACACCTAATTCATTTTTATATTCTACTCTACCAATTAAATTATAATAACTTGGATTTGTTTCATTAATAATAGGTGCACCTTTTTTATCACTATTATCAATAAATAAATTCACTTTATACCTATCAAAGAAAGCTTCTGAAGACCGCATCTGAAGCATTGCAAAAGGGTTACTCATTTCTTGGTTCTTATCTGTTTTAAACTTACTTATATGCTCTATAATATCTCCTTTTAACGAATCCAAATACTTTATGACACATTCATTATTTGTAAATTTCTTTTGTAATCCATTAATATTAAAATTAACTATATCAAGAACCATTTTTTCATCTAATTTCTTTAAATTTTCTCTATATTCCTCCTCTAAGCTTCTAAGCTTATTAAAAATTTCAATGGTTTCTAAACTCAATTTAGCAGAATTTTTTCTTAATTCTTCTATTTCATCAGGACCAAGACTTCTGTATTCCTCTTCACTCATAGGATGTCCTTCTTTTAATGGAATACTGATTAATCCCCGATCCGTTTGATCAAATATAAAACCATATTCTTTTGCTATTTCATTTAAATGATTAATTGTTTCTTGAGTATAATTTTGAAATTGCTGAATTAAAACACTCTTTTGATTCTCATATTCTTTACTAGTAAAAACTTTTGGAATTTCTTTTTTAAACAACTCAATCATATTTTCTATTTCTTTTTTTAAGACTTTTCCCATACCACTCTTTACATTTAGTGCAATTGGACTATCAGGATTTTTGAAATTGTGAACATAAAGCCAATCGTCTGGGGTTTCCTTTGTTTCAGCTTTTTTCTCTGTAATAGATTGTGTATAGCTATTTCTTCCCGTACCACTTTGACCAGATACAAATATATTATATCCCTTTTTCTTAATATCTAAGCCAAATTCTAATGCCTCTGCCGCCCTCTTTTGTCCAATAATTCCTTGTAGAGGGTATAAATCTAGAGTCGTCTCAAAATCAAAGCAACTTATATCACATTTATTTTTTAATTTTTCTACTGGTACTTTATAATTTTCCAACATCTATCATACCTCCTCATCTTAGTTTTAATTTTTATATACCCTCTTATGTATGCATATAAAAATTAAATTTTTTCATAAAAAAAAACACTCCATTTCATAGGAGCGTTTCTTTTATTTTATCCCTGCTGCTATCTTAATATTTTTTTGATGTTCCCAATCAATTTTGCCATCCTTATGTCTTGTACTATTTGCAAAATGAACATCCATATGTCCATTAAAATTATTATCATTAATATATTGAATACTATGAGGCATAGACGCTGCAGATGCTGCAATTTTTCTTCCATTATATTCAACTATTACAGCTCTTCTCTCCCAACTAAATTGTCCACCCCATACTCCTTTCATAATAGCAGCATCTATTTTTGTTAAAGGTTCACAATCTGCATGATTTGCACCAATAGTCCTTTTCATATTCCATCTTTTTCCTGTTTCAAAATCAACTAATGTAAATTTTGCACCAATAGGTAAAACGTATTGTGCTTCTGTCCACCAATCCAAATACTCTCCATATTTATTTGCAGGTGTTGGTTTTATAGGAACATGGTGAACAGGTATTCTGATCTTTTGTCCAATAGTCAACCATGTATTTTCATCCATTCCATTTACTTCTAAAAGCTCATACATAGGAATCCCATATTGAAGTGATAACTTCCAAAAATCATCTCCATTCTTTACTGTATGGGTAATATAAGTAACATATGGTTTTTGAGAATCTGAAGGGATCTTTACTGCTTGTCCAATATCTAAGTATGTGTTTTCATCTGCTCCATTGTATTTAAGTAGTTCCTTAAAACTAACCCCATATTTTTGACTAATAATCCAATAAGTATCTCCAGGCTTTACAATATGAATTTTTTCATTACTAGGAATAATCAAACTCTGTCCTGGATATATAATGGTATTTTCATCAGCATTATTTGCTTCCATTAAAGCTTTTGTAGATACATTATATTTTTGAGCAATCTTCCAAAATACATCTCCACTCTGTACTGTATATGTTAAATTTTGTCCATAAGAAATACCCATACTCCCTAAAAATAAACTCGTTCCTAAAATGCTAGAAATAAATAGCTTTTTAAATTTCATTTTATAAACCTCCTATATTGATTATGTTAACCTTTATAACTATTCGACAAAATTCTTTAAAATCATCTATGTAAATAATGGCAATGGCCTGTATTCAAGAATACAGACCATTGCCAATTTATACATCAATCGTCATATTTTACTTTTAGCTCAATTTTATCAGGCAATTCTTTTAACTCTGTCTTTACTGCAACATAAGGGTATGTAATAACTTGGGTAACAATATCTCCTGGTTTTGGATCTTCAAATGTTGTATAAACAACCATTCTTGTTTTATTATCTTCATCTACTAGTTCTATCCGATCTATCTCAACCGTATATCCGCCAGTAGGCTTTTCTCCTCTTGTTACAATTACATATATTTCTCCATCTATTTTACAAGCTAAAGCTCTTTCTAAAGTTTTGTATCTTGGTAGGATATCTTGAATTTTTTGTGGAATCATTTCCTCGCTTAATACTTCAAAAGACACGTTATCATCATCCTTTACAAAGTATTTCACAGCATATACAGCAGCTATGATAACCATTATAACAATCAGGATAATTAATATCTTCTTCCAATTAAGCGCATCTAAATTAATTTTACTTTTCACCATTGCCCCCCCTTTACCTTCATAATATACTAAATCTTATTCTTAAAGGGGTACAAATATTCTAAGTGAGATAAAAAATCGTCCATCAAAAATTTAGTCCTAAAATGAACATATATTTAATTTTGAAGTTGATTATACTAATTTTTTACCATTTCAGCAATTGGATAATTTTGTGACAATATTATTTCCTTTATATTCTTTCTAAATCTTTCGTATCTAAAGTGGCAATAATCAAGGAAATCATCTCCACTATAGTGTCTAATCATTGCCCATACGGTCCACAGCAAATCCTGTGCTAACATATAGCATTTAATTTTTAATATTTCAGAAGCTGAAGGAAACTGACCATAGTAATTCAAAAGTAGATATAAAATTGCCTCTTCATTCAATTTTGATTCAAGAATATATGAAGCTACATCCCAACTTGGATCATTCATTCCAGAATATTCCCAGTCTATTAAATAAATTCTTCCGTTATTATCTATAATAAAATTTTCTGGTACTGTATCATTATGACAAGGTACAAGAATTGTATTTTTTATATTCTTTTTAATAAAATCTATTAACTGCTTTTTTAATTCAGCATAATCAAAGAAAAAACCACCCCTTAGGTTGCTAATAATCTGTTCATACTTATTTAACTCAACCTTCCAATCAAAGCAATTACAAAAAATTTTTTTGCTAGTATGGGTTTTTTTCATTAAATTAGAAACAGCTTTTAGATTTTTTATAGAAGATGGATCAGTTTGCGCAATGTTTTTACTATTTTTGATATACTCACTAATCTTAATACCTGTAATCTCATCAAAGTAAATACATTTAGAATTCAAACCTAACTCTGATGCAATTGTATTATTAACCTTTTCATTTTTTCTATCAATCATAAGATTGGTCATACCACCAGGTTGTCTTACAACATATTCTATACCTTTTATATTCATAATATAGTTGTAGTTAGTAAGTCCACCTGCAGAACGAGACCTATCAAAAACTATATTATCATCATTAAAAACTAAACGTAGTTTTTTTTGTACTAATTCTTCCATTTTCATCAGTATTTCCACCATTCATATTTTACTTATAGATTTCATTCATAGTATTTTGTGTAATATGATTATATCACAATTCTAATAGATTAGCTTTATCATCATAATAAATTATACCTTTTATAAAAGAAAAAATAGAAAAATTACAATTTGTTACATAAAAGTCAACATTATTTACTTTTGGATTATTATTCTTTATAATAATATTAAAGTAATTCATTTTTAGAATTTTTTTAATTATTATATATCCTAATTCAGAAGGGATGTAATAAAAGCATGTATAAGAAAAAAATACTTAAGGAATTAATAAACTCAAATTTATATACACGCTACAGTAATATTTTATCCTTATCAGATATCCCTCTATTTTTAATTGATACAAATGGTAATATTTTATTTGAATTTATACCATCTCCAGATTTTTGTACCCGTATATGTCAGGAAAACGTAAATCAAGTATGTCATGACTACAGATGCAAATTAAAACCAGACACAGAGAATAGATTCGTATGTAAATATGGACTTGAAAACATCCTTTTGCCTATTGTAGTAAATAACGAGACTTTAGGTTATCTAGCTGGTTTACAGGTATATCTAAAGGAAAATGAATATAAAAAATATATGATTGATATTCAATCCTTTAATGAAAATAAATTTCCTAAATTAGAGCATATCGCCAAATCCATATCTTCATTAAAAACAGTGGAATCAAATAAAATTAAAATACATGAACAATTATGTAAACAGATTGCTAAAGATATTTCTCTTGATCTATTAAAAAGCATAAATCATGCATATTTAGATGTTGAAAGGTTATCTATTGAAAAAGAAATACTAGAAAAAAAAATCATTGACTTAGAAGCTAAAAATATGTCTTTAGTAGTTAATCCCCATTTTCTATTTAATACCTTAAACTGTATTGCTCGTATTGCATATTTTGAAAACTCCCATACAACTGAGGAGCTTATCTATTGCCTATCTGATTTGCTTAGATATAATTTAAAACAAGATCACAATCTACACACCATAGGAGCTGAAATTGATAACATTGAAAAATATTTATATATACAAAAAGTAAGATTTAAAAATCGCCTAGAATATGAAATTGATGTACCAGATAATCTAAAATCTTATAAGATACTCAACATGGTAATTCAACCTATAATTGAAAATGCTGTTATCCATGGCATTACTCCAAAGCGTGACGGAGGAAAAATACGCATATGTGCTAAAAAAAATAAAAATGATATAATTATTTCTATTATAGATAATGGTAATGGTTTTTCTAAAGATGTTTTACAAAAAATACAACAATCTGAAAACAAATCAGGTTTAGGGTTTCGAAGTACTGATAAACGCTTAAAGCAATATTATGGTGAGCAATACGGATTAAAAATTGTAAAATCTGATTATAGCGGAAGTACCGTTACCATAACAATTCCTACCCAACCTACTGTGAGGTGATTGCAATGAGCATGGTATTAATTGTTGAAGATGAAATACTAGAACAGGATTTCCTAAAATCCGTTGTCCTTCAAGAACTTACTAAAAAGGATACACTATTAACTTGTCAAAGTGGAGTTGAAGCCATCAAATTAGCTAAACAGTATCAACCAAATATTATAATAATGGATATAATGATACCTGAATTAGATGGTCTGAGTGCAATTGAAGAAATTAGAAAATTTCTTCCTAATACATCTATCATTATTTTATCTGCATGGTCTGATTTTCAATATGCACAAAAGGCCATCAACCTGCAAGTTTTAGAATACCTATTAAAACCTATAAAACCAGCTGTATTTAAACAAGTTTTTTGCAAAACATTAGCCTCTATAACACAATCCCCTGTAGTAGAAAAAACTGCCAATCAAAAAACTATAGAACCTAGATGCCGTCAATATTTTATAGAAGAGTCAATAAAATATATCAATGAACATTTTACGGAAAAACTCACTTTACAAATGGTTTCTTCTAAAATCTTTATGAATCCTAAGTATTTCAGTCGTATTTTTAAAAAAGAAATGGGTGTATCATTTTCTGAATATATAATGAATCTTAGAATAAAGCATGCTTGTAAGTTATTAGAAAAAACTAATTATCCTGCTTATCGCATTGCAATAGAATGTGGTTTTTCAGATGCATCATACTTTAACAGGGTATTTTATTCACATATGAATATGACTCCTAAATCTTATAGAAAGTATATACATACATCGAATTTTAAAAACTAAATCTTTATCAACAAGCTCAAATAGCAAATAAAGGGTAGATAATAATATCTACCCTTTATTTGCTATTTATTTTCGTCTTTCTTTTCTCCCTTAGGCAAAATTGTCTCAACCTCCATGTGTGGACGTGGAATAACATGAACTGAAATTAATTCTCCAACTCTTTGTGCTGCTGCAGCTCCTGCATCTGTTGCTGCCTTTACAGCACCAACATCACCTCTTACCATTACTGTTACTAAACCTCCACCTATATGCTCTTTACCAACTAGGGAAACATTTGCAGCTTTTACCATTGCGTCTGCAGCTTCAATAGATCCAACTAAACCCTTTGTTTCTATCATTCCTAATGCATCATATTTCATTTTTCTTTCCTCCTAAATTTTTATTTTATCCGATTAATTATCCCTTTTTTTAAGTTAAATTTTTACTCTTTCTTTTCTCCCTTAGGCAAAATTGTCTCAACCTCCATGTGTGGACGTGGAATAACATGAACTGAAATTAATTCTCCAACTCTTTGTGCCGCTGCAGCTCCTGCATCTGTTGCTGCCTTTACAGCACCAACATCACCTCTTACCATTACTGTTACCAAACCTCCACCAACATGCTCTTTACCAACTAAGTAAACATTTGCAGCTTTTACCATTGCATCTGCAGCTTCAATAGATCCAACTAAACCTTTTGTTTCTATCATTCCTAATGCATCATATTTCATTTTTCTTTCCCCCTAAATTTTTATTTTGTTATTTTAATTTTCGATAATGAATTAATATTCATAGCATTTGCTTCTTCTACATCAACATGAAACTCTAAAGCAGAAGCATCATTTGCTCTGATAACAACATTATTATAAATGCCACCTCTTGCTCCATTAACCTCAATTGAGACTATCTGCCCATCACAAACATTTAATCGTTTTGCATCTTCACAATTCATATGAATGTGTCTTTGTGCTACAATTACACCCTCTGTAATTTGAACAGAACCATTTGGACCAACCAATGTTATTCCAGGCGTTCCATGTAGATCACCTGATAGCCTTATCTGTGGTGCTACACCAAGCTTAAAGCAATCTCCTAATAAAACTTCTACCTGAGTTTTACTACGCACTGGACCAAGAATTCTAACTTTTTCAATGACACCCTTTGGTCCACAGATTGTTACTGTTTCCTTACAAGCATATTGTCCAGGTTGTGACAAATCTTTCATTTTTGTCATCTGATAACCTTCACCAAATAAGCAGTTCATGTCTGCCTGTGAAAGATGAACATGACGGTTTGAAACACCAACTGGAATTTCATCTGTATCTTCTTTTTTTTCTGTTGAAAACATGTTAGCTTGAACTGCATCTAATAAAAGCTTTAGGATCGCTTCATGATTATCCATTCTTGCTGACCCCTTTCATGGCTTTTACTAACTCATTAATTAAATTTAAAAGCTTTTCATTATCATTACAATCTATTTTTAATCCATTTAAAGAAGAACTATTTGCACAGTATCCTGTATCATTATAGCTATTAAGTTCAGGATAGTTAAAAGCTGCATCAGCAGAAGCTAGTGTATCACAGTCCTTTAATCCATATGCAACCCTTTTAATATTAATCAAGTGCATTGGTGTAACATTCTCAGAAACTGAGCTTCCTCCCCATGTACCACAACCTAGTGTAAATGAAGGTATAAGTCCAGTGCTTGCACCAGTTCCACCTTGAGAACCACCTGTATTAACTAAAATACGAGCTGCTGGCTTTTTAGCAAACTTCATTACAATATCTCTATCTTCAGTATGAATACTCATAGTATGTCCTATACCATTTTGAAGTAGTTGTATACTAAGTTCACATGCCTCCTCCCAATCTTTCACTGTATAAAAAGCAAGAACAGTTGTCAGTTTTTCATATGATAAGGGATATTCCTCACCAACACCTTGTTGCTCCCCTATTAAAACTCTCGTTCCTTCTGGAATGGAAATTCCAGCCGCTTCTGCAATAACTTGTGGAGTTCTACCTACAAACTTAGAATTCATATTATGTCCATTTTTAAATAACAGCTTACAAACTTTTTTAGTTTCTTCTGCTGTCATAAAGTATCCACCCTGTTTTTTAAGCTCAGCTACTACAGCTTCACGGTTGCACTCCTCTACAATTATTGATTGTTCAGATGCACAAATAGTACCATTATCGAAAGTTTTACTTGCCATAATGTTACTAACTGCTTTTTTAATATTGGCAGTTCTCTCAATATATGCCGGCGAATTACCAGCACCAACCCCTAAAGCAGGCTTCCCTGCACTATATGATGCCTTTACCATTCCTGGGCCTCCAGTTGCAATAATCATAGCAATATCATCGTGTTTCATTAACTCATTTGTAGCCTGCATAGTTGGTGTAGAAATACTGCTTATAATATTTTTAGGAGCTCCTGCTTCTACTGCTGCATCGTGCATTAGGCTTATAGCCTTAAGTGTACATTTTAATGCTGCAGGATGTGGTGAAAATACTATTCCATTGCGTGATTTAATAGCAATTATTGCTTTAAAAATAGCAGTAGATGTTGGATTTGTAGATGGTACAATACCCATTAATAATCCCATAGGTTCAGCAATATCAATCACCTGCTGATGTACATCTTCTCTAATAACACCAATTGTCTTCATATCTTTAATTGCATCATAAAGCATTACAGATGCCATATAATTTTTATAGGTCTTATCTTCAACTTTGCCAAATCCAGTTTCATCTACAGCCATTTTAGCTAGATAGACTGCATTTTCTTTCGCTACTTTAACCATATTGCATAAAATTTTATTAATTTGTTCTTCAGTATAGTCAGCAATTTGATTCGCAGCGACTTTTCCTAATTTAGCAAGATTTCTTGCTTCTTGTATTGAACGTAAGTCACGATCAAAATTTTCCAAGTAAATCCCCTCCATTCTTTTTAAAAGGTATTTTAGTTTTCTAAATTACTAAGACTTTCATAGTATTTTCTAAACTCTAAAATCAAAATTTTCTTTCCTGCCTTAGAAATCTTTCTTCCTGTTATGCCAAAATCCTTATATTTACGGGCTAGATTTCTAAGTTCTACAACCTTAAATTTTTTAAGAGCTTCAATAGTTTTTTCTAAGCCATATTCAAGTACTAGCTTGTCTAAAACATCCTTATTTTGCACATTACTAAAATTAATCTGCATAGAAGCTTTTGTTTCTTCTTGAGTGTCATTAATTTTTGAATTTTCAACTGTTACAATTTCTTCAGATAGTGTTTCTACTTCAGGTTTTACTGTTATTATGCTATTTAATTCCTCATGCGGACGAGGAATGACATGTTGTGAAATCAGTAATTTTTCATCAATTTTCATAACAGCCGCTACACCAGCCTCTACAGCTGCTTTTACTGCCCCAACATCACCAGTTACAGTAATAGAAACAAGACCTCCTCCAACATACGTTTTTTCTAAAAGCTTTACATCTGCTGACTTTAGCATAGCATCTGCACTCTCTGTAGCTGCAATAAGCCCTTTTGTTTCAATTAATCCAAGTGCCTGCATTAACTAATCCTCCTAACTTTGGCTTATTAGATCAGCCCAGTTTGCTGGATAGGTAACATAAAACATCTTAGCTTTATCTGAAGAATCCCAAGTAACTTTTGATCCTGCCGGAATATAGAGTACATCACCAGGATATGCTGTTAAAGTCTTACCATCGATAGTAACTGTCAAAGTCCCTTCGATTACATAATCAATTTCTTGATAAGTCAGTTCCCAGTCAAATTTGGAATGATCAATAGTGAAGAATCCTGCACTCATATCAGATTCTTCTTTACTAATTAATTCTTGATAAAATACCTTTGCATCAGGATTTCCAGTATCAAAAACATCAAACTTTACTGAATTACCACGTACTACCTTCAATCCCTCACAAGTACTCTCAGCTTCATATGGCTTAGGATTAATAATTGAATCAAGTACTCCATTTAAAAGTCCTTTTTCCATCATAGCCTTGAATAACTTGTAGATCATTTCACTGTCTAACCCACCTTCACAAGCTTTTGATGGTTCAGTTACTTTTTCTTTACAAATATTCTTTGATTCACAAACAGGTTCTTCTGTAGAAAACTCTATTCCACAAGCTACCGCTGCATCTTTTGCTGATGGTGTAATAATTGTATTACTGTCGATATAAATTACTTTTTCACTTTTCTTTTTAGCAACTTCAATATCTTTTGCGCAAATCAATCTTTTCATTCTTTCACATCCTTTCATATAATTTTTAAAATTTATATATCAAAGTTCTTATGTATTAGAACAAAGATTCTACCAATTCATCTGATGGAGAAGGTATAATCTCTGAATTTACTAAAAGCCCCTTCTCCTTTGCAATAGCCTTTCCTGCTTCAACACCAGCTTCAACTGCTGCTACGTCACCAGTGAAAGTAAAGAATGATTTGCCTCCTAGTCCATTCCCCAAACGTAACTCTATTGGCTGTAACTTTGCTGCCTTAAGTATTGCATCAGCTGCAATAATCATAGTCGCTTGAGAAAAAGACTCCATAATTCCTAAAGCCTGAATACCATCTGGCATAGTTGCACCTGTAATTGCTGGAAATATCTGAGGACTAACATTTGGTATAACTATTGAATCAACCAAATATTCTTCTGCCACTCTTTCTCCAATGCTTACTGAATCATTAACTGATGCAACATCCCCATGAACGATCGCAATATATTTACCAGGACAAGTAGAACTAGCTGTGACTATTTCCACATCAGAAACTTTTACCATTTGGTCTGCTGCATATATTCCACGTGCAATACTTATTAACTCAACCATACCGATTGCTTTTGACATATTAGCCCCTCCTTATTACAATAAAATCATTTTCGATTGCAACTACTTTTCCTGAAATACTTGCATGTATAGTCGCACCTAAGCTACCTTCTGGAATTTTACCTATTTGTTGGCCTATCTCAACATAATCACCAACAGAAACAACAGAAACTGCAGGTGCTCCTATATGCTGATTTGTCGATATATATACCAGTTCTGGTTTTAATTCAACTTCTGTCATAGGAGCTGGTTTGTCAAATTTATATAAACCTAACCTAGCGATAAGGCGTTTGCTTGGAATTAAACGATATTCTCTACTTTTACGAGCTATAAATTCTGACTTGTTTGGTTTATATCTTATATTTTGCTCTGCTAATTTACCTTTAAAGTAAAGATTTGCAGATTTAGGATTAAGTCCTGCTGGACATGAAAACAATTCACATAAATTACACTGACAACATAGCTGTGCAATTTTTTGATTTTCAATATCTATTAGTTTATAATTTAAAGCACGCATCATCTTATGTGGCTGTACTTCATGTCCAAGAAGGTAACGTGGACAAAGGTCTGTACACATACGGCACTGGGCACAAGCAGATTTATTAACTCTTTTTGCTTGTTCTAAGCTGATAGATTTCTTTCTTATTAGATAATGATCCTTTTTCAAAATTACAAATCCCTTGTTTTTCTTATTAACATATCCATCTAAGTTGCTCATAATAGGCCCCATCATAGGCCCTCCATCTATAACTGCATAGTTCTCAAAGTTTTCAATACCACTTAACTTTAATACATCTATAATAGGTGTACCTATTGGAACCTTTACTGTTAAAGCTTTCGGAATATCTCCTGCAATTGTTATATATTTTTGCGTAACTGGTTCTTTAATAGATGCATAGTATATGTTTAATGCAGTTTCTGAATTTAACACTACACATCCAACTTGAATTGGAATACCTGCTTCTGGAACAACTCTACCTGTTAGTTCATAAACTAATACCTGCTCATCACCTGCTGGATAAATATCTGGTAGTTCTTTAACTTCAATAAAATCTCCTACCTGAAGTGCTTTTATTCTTTCACGTAATATAGAAATTACTTTTTTATGCTTTCCTTTTATACCTATAATCGCTTTACTTGCACAAACAAATTTTCCTGCTGCTTCAAATCCCTTTATAATTTCATCTGCAAACAACTCCATAAGCTGTTGATCCACCCTCAATAATGGTTCACATTCAGCTCCGTTAAGAAGTATATATTCAGCCTTTGATGCAAGTTTTGCATGGGTAGGAAACCCTGCCCCTCCTGCACCAATAACACCGGCTTCTCTTACAATATCAAGAAGATTCATTCTTCTACCTCCTGAATTTATTAAAAATTGCAATCTTCATCGATAATTCCAACAACAGCTGCATCAACTGGAATATCATCATTGCCTAACATTCTTCGAGCTGCTGAGCCTGTGCAAACAATAACTCTATCTCCAATGCCAGCACCAATAATATCTATAACTACTAAGTGCTGACCGCTACCAGTACCACCAATTACTTCTGCTAGCATAAATTTAAATCCATTTAGCAAATCTACTTTTCTAGTTGCCCATATATTATCAATTAATCTTGCTGTTAACATATTGCTTTCTCCTTTTTTAAATTGCACTTAATCTCTAAAATAGCTGACTCAACAGAAGCCGTGTCACCAAAAATTGCTATCATAATCATATTTTGTGGACAACTCCCTTTAATATCTGATACTGTAACATCAACAGCCTTCTCTGCAATATCAACTGCACAAATCATATCTATCATTCTTCCCTGAACCAAACCAATCGCACCAACACAACTTAAGTCATTACTAACATTTATTCCCAGTCGTTTCATAAGAATATCAATTGTGCCCTTTGATGGGGATTTTATAATTCTAAATTCCATAACCAAGCATCCCCTATTCTATAATCTCTTTTGTACAACTAAGTGCTATTCCTAAAGGAGTTACAAACATAGGGTTTTTAGGTTTATGTGTAAAAATGCCTGTCTTTTTTTCTATAATCTCTTCAATACCTGTTAGGCAGCAAGTTCCACCTACTAAAGATATTTCATCAACATCATGATCCTTAATATGTTGATTTATAATAGATGCGATTTTTTCAATTACAGGCTTTAATACTGGCAATAACTCTTTATGATTTTTCGAATCTCTCTTATATATTTCTGCTTCTTGAAATGACATTCTATAAGCACCAGAAACAACTAAAGAAAAATGCGTACCCCCTGTTGGCTCATCAGCAATATAAACAACTTTACCATTCTTTAGTATTGAAATTCCTGTTGTTCCACCACCTATATCTACAACTGCACCATTTTGAATCTTAAGAGCTTTATTTGCTGCTGTAGGTTCATCAAGAAGATTAGTTAGCTCAAAACCAGCAGCCTGAACTACATTTTTAACAGCTCCTGAATCTAGTGCATCTGTTCCAGGTGGTATTGCAGCAGCTCCATAAATTAATTCTGCTCCTAATTTTTCTTCAAGCTCCTGTTTTAGCTCTCTAACAATTTTTATTGCACCAATATAATCTACAACCATACCATCCCGAACTACATCTGCATATCTATATGCACCTGCAACTGGCTTATAATTTTCATCCAAAACTGCTAAAACAACACATGCCGTACCCAAATCTACTCCAGTATAGTAAACAGAAGATTTACTAACAATTGGTTGTTTCACTACTTCTTCAAAGTCTCGGACAAGCTTATCACAGTATTCATAATTTAATTTTTTCTCTGACATATTTTACCTCCAACAATAGAACAGATTATTTGGGATAAGGTATTAATACTCTGATTAACCTTCCCAATAACCTCTTTACAAAATTCATTATCATTATCCTCAAATAGTTCTAAAATAAAAGGCTCTAGCTCTCTAAGAGCGCAACGTAGCCTATGCAGAATAATGATATCTCTACCTTTTTTTAGTTGTATATGAAACTCTGTAATTTCAAAGCAGTCACCTAAATTATCAGAAAAATTATCCGCCTTTATCCCACTGCATTCCTTACAACAAAATGTTTCAGTCGTATTCTTTTCCTCTATAGCATTTTTAATTGTTGAAAATTGTTTTCCTAAATTTATAACACTTTGAGCTAAAAAAATATCTCTACTTAAAATGTCTTCTGCAGTAATAAGAAATAATGCTTCAATTGACTTCATCCTAGAATAAAACATTTTCTTTTTCCAATTTTTCATCATTTTTAGCTCTTTAGACTGTACCCCTTCAGTACTTGTTATAATAGGACCATCATCGATTATATTTATACCTCGATCTCTTAAAAACTGACGCGCTCCTGGTGTAAGCCTTTGACCTACTTCTATCTCATAAGTAGTAAAAGGTTCTTTTCTAAATAATTCCCGTAAGCCTTCTTCAGTTATAAATTTCATATCTATCCCTCTTTACTTTTCTTGTCTTGAAAACAAATATTCTTTTAATGCTTTAATACCTATTCCTCTTAAAGCACTTATCCTGTAATAAGGCTCCTCTACTCCTATCTTCTTTAATTGTTTATAACACAATTCTTCATTTTCTTTCATTAAATCAATTTTAGTTATTACTCCAATTACTGGACATCTAAAAGCCTTTGCAAAACCAGGAGAATACACATTATCACATCTTGACTGATCTATTAGTATTAAAACATAAGATGCATCCTGCGATACAGCAATTAAGTGTTTGTACATCCATGTGTTTTCAATATAAGAGCCGGGAACATCTATTGTATTTTTTCCATAGATAATATCCTGTGTTTTTCTAAGTGGACCATTATAATCATTTAATGCATTAACTAATGAGGTCTTTCCACATTGTGTAGGTCCAATTACCATTACTCTTTTCTTTCTCATGTTCTTGTAATAGGGGCTGTAGTGAAATCTAATAGACTTTTCAAAGTGTCATTTACTGCATGAAGTGCTGTCTCAACAGAATCTACATCACCAGTGATAATCAAAGATCCGGTAAATCGATCAAGAAATCCTATTTCAACATCCGCAGCCTTCGTTGCAACATCAGCTGCAATAATAGCCGTTTCATACGGAGTTATTGTTAAAATTCCAATTGCACCTTTATCATCTATTCCTAAGCGTTCATATATATCATAAGTAGGAGATGCAATAACATGAGCAATTGTAACCTGTTTTCCAGGTACTGATTCTTCTATGACACGTTGTATAGGTTTTTCACTAACAGCTCCCATAAACTTTACCTCACAATCTATTTAAATTTATCAATGTCTTATAATCGAAACTGGAAAATCATATTCCTTAATCCAACTTTCAATGATTTCTAATTCATAATTGCTTAATTTTGGATCTTCTTTTATTTGATATTCCATACCCAACTGCTTGTATTTATTTACACCCAATTTATGATATGGTAGTAAATCTATACCCTTAAAATTTTTGTAGTCACGATAAGGCATTAAAAAATCAATCACTCGCTTAATATCATCTTGGCTATCATTTACACCTTTTAAAAGTGGCATTCTTATTTTTACGTTATACCTACGACGAAGCAGTTCCTTTAGGTTTTTTAAAATTCGCTCATTACGAACTCCTGTTAGCTTATAATGCATATCAGAATCGATATGCTTTAAATCATAAAGAAATAAATCAGTAAATTCTGCAATTTTAAGTATAGATTCAAGCTTTGCATAGCCACAGGTTTCAATGGCTGTATTTATTCCTTCCTGCTTACAAGCCATAAGGAGATTTGCAGCAAATTCTGCCTGCATCGTTACCTCACCACCACCTAGAGTGACACCTCCACCTGAAACATCATAAAAATCTTTGTCCTCTTCTATAATTTCCAAAAGCTCAGAAACAGTTTTTATATCTCCCACAATCGATAATGCAGATTCTTTACAAACTTCCTCACACTTACTACACCCTAGACAATCAATACTATGATTTACTACATGCTTTCCTTCGTTATTAATAGTATGAATTCCAACTGGGCAAACAGAGACACAAGCACCACAATCAATACATAATCCTCTTTTAAACATAACTTGATATTTCCGTTCTAATCCTTCAGGATTCGAACACCACTTACAACGCAATGGACATCCTTTAAAAAACACTAGTGTTCTTACTCCAGGTCCATCATACATATTGTATTTTTGTATATTGAATATGAATGCTTTTCTTTCTATTTTAGTTGCCTTATTATTGCTCATATCATCTAATCTCCCGTTTTATTTCAATAGGTATTTTATCTGAGCCTATACTTTACCAACATCAGATAAAATAAGTTTTAAATAATCCTATTTAAAAATGTGTCAACATAGTTCTACTTATTATCTCATCTTGAACATCCTTGCAAAGCTCAACAAAGAATGCACTATAACCTGCTACACGAACTATCAAATCACGATACTGATCTGGATTTTTCTGTGCTTCTATTAAAGTTTTGTTATCTAAATAATTAAACTGCATTTGACCATTACCAAATATACAAGCAGTACGCAGTAATGCAATAATACCTTCCTCACCTTCTGGTGTATCTAATAGTCCTGCCATAAGCTTAAAGTTATGAACCATGCCTATATTCATATTGTCACAAGCCATCTTAGAAACAGATTTTATAATTGCAGTAGGTCCTTTAAAATCTGCTCCTTGAGTTGGACTGATACCATCAGATAATGGGGTCCAAGCTTTTCGTCCATTAGCAGATGCACCAGTTAGCTGACCAAATGGAGTATTGTTAGATATAGATAAAGTACCGTGACTTAATACTGAATATAAAGTCTTATACTTACGGTGTTCCATCTCAGTAAAATTAATTAAATCAGTAGCAATTAAATCTGCATAGTCATCATCATTACCATACTTAGGAGCCTTTAAGCAATCGTTTCTAATTTGTTCATAGCCAACAAAATCAGCTTTTAATGCTTCATTTAGTTCATGTAAAGTATATTTTTTCTCATCATATACTAGCTTCTTAATAGCAGCCATAGAATCTACATATGTAGCTAATCCAGTCCACACAACACCAGGACCAAAGTTATACATAGCACCACCAGCAGAAACATCTTTACCTTTTTCCATACAACCTTCATACATAATGGACATTAATGGTTTTGGAGCTAATTCTCTGTGAACACGCTGTGATATAACTGTAGCTATACTAGTCAATTTAGTAATATACTTAATCTGTTCCTTAACAGCTTTTTCAAAATCCTCGTAAGTTTTAAAGTTATCTAAATCACCCATATCAGGGCAAACCTGCTTACCATACCATAGTGGAACACCCCTATTTAGAACTAATTCAATACAAATAGGCCATTGTGTATACCCTGTAGAAGTCCACTGATATAGACGCCCAGACTTTTGTGGCTCAACGCAACCCATTAAGCAGTAATCACGAGCATCCTCTATAGAAACACCTTTTGCTAACATCATCTTTATATGTGCATCATCAAAATGACATGCCGGAAATCCCATACCTGAACGAATAACCTCAACAATTTTCTTTAGATATTTCTTAGGCGACTTATTATGAATACGTGTTGCTAAAGATGGTTGATAAATTTTAACATGGCGAACTGCATCCATTAATAAGTAAGTTAAATCATTTGTCGCATCAAGACCTTCACGGGTAACACCACCAACGCACATATTAACAAATGGTTGATAGCCTGCAAAGAATTTAGAAGCACCTTCACTAGTAATCCACATCATCTCTGACATTTTGATTAACATACAACCAACTAACTCAAACGCTTCATATTCAGTCATGCGACCACTTTCTATATCAGCTTTATAGAATGGGTACATATACTGATCAACACGACCAATTGACATGCCTGTTTGGTTCTCTTCAACTACTAATAAAGACTCCACAGTCCAAACAGCCTGAATTGCTTCCCAAAATGTACTAGGTTTATGCGCTGGAACTCTTTTATTTATTTCAGAAATCTTTTGTAGTTCTGCCTTACGCTTAGGATTAGTCTCTTTTTCTGCAAGTTCTGCTGCATATTCAGATAAACGCTTAGCATAAATCATAACTCCTTCAGTAGTTTCAATAACAGACTTATAAAAATATATCTTCTCAATATCCTCAGGATTTTCATAACTTAGCTTAGATAAGTATTCTTTTGCTTCATTCTGAATATCTAACATGCCTTTTTTCATTAGAATTACATCATATCCAGGGTTAGAATCTCCACCACCATTTACTGCATGATATGAGCAATCCGAAATAAAGGATTCACCTGAAATCTCCCAAACTCCAGCCTCACGATATTGGTCTTCGCAATGTTCATCAACGGATTTACCTTTCCAAAATGGAAAAAGCTCTTCACGCATATACTTCTTATCTTCTTCTGATATATAAAATGGATCTTGAGGACGTGTACCAATTGTATCTAATTCTTCTTCCAACCATCTCCATGCTATGTCTGGAGAAAAAGCACCAGCACGAGGTGCTCCACAAGGAGATCCAACAATAAGTTCATCATCTTGAATTACTAAAGGTGCAGTTTCACAACAATAACGAAAACTTTTAGCTCTTAATAAAATTTTAGGCATACCAGGATTTTCTTTGGCAATCTTGGTAATCGCACGTGCTCTATATGTTGTAATAGAAGGTTTCCACTTTAAATAAGTTTCCTTAAGTCTTTTTAAACGTTTCGTCATACCATTTGGTATTCCCGTATCTTCTACATCAGACTGTGTATAGCTTGAAGTATCCTGGTTAATTTCTTTTGAAATACTTTCAAATATCTTCATTAAAGCTGCTTGTTCTTCTGTAGACATATTTCTTGTAGCTTCTGCAAATTTGTTTGAAAATTCACGAATATCCAAAATCCTTCCCCCCAATTCTTTTATTTAGGTATCTCACTGCATATAGTTTATAATGCTTAATTATTTATTTCTTTCATAACTTTTTCTAATATATGCTTCAATATCTTCATGTCATCTTGCCTTTTAGGCTCTGATATGCAACTCATAGGTACTTCTTCTTTTTCTAAGAAACCATTCGTTATCTCCTCTATATTTCTCACACCATATCCAACTTTACGAATATAAATTAAATTCATTGGTGAAACATTGTCAGAAGTCATTCCCTTACCTGCTGATCCACTTCCAAGAGTTAACGAAGGAAATAAATTCGTTGTTAAGCCCATACTACCAAAGGAAGCAGACGTATTAACAAGCACTCTCCCTACCGGTTTTTTTAATACAAACTGGCGAATCACATCTTCATTTTTTGAGTGAATTACAAGAGTGTGTCCATTTCTCTCGCTTAATAATAACTCTATACATTTTTCACATGCATTCATCCAATCGTCTTCAATGTAATAAGCCAAAACTGGGCAAAGCTTTTCCTTAACATAAGGATTCGTCTCAGAAACATATTTCTGCTCAGAAATCAACACTAATGTAGTTTCTGGAACAGTAAATCCTGCTCTTTTTGCCAATTCTAACGCTGATTTACCAACCATTTCAGAGTCTACACTTCCATCTGAATTAAAAAGTATTAAACCAAGTTTTTGTGCCTCTTGCTCTGTCATAAAATATGCACCATTGTTTTTCATCTCCTGTTTAACCTCTGCTGCAATACAACTATCTACAACAACAGATTGTTCCGCTGCTGATACCATTCCATTATCAAAAGTCTTACTAGCAATAATATCTATTACAGCCTGCTTTATGTCAGCTGTACGTTCAATAAATGCTGGCCCATTACCATTACCCCCATAAATTACAGGCTTCCCGGCCTTATATGCTTCATTAAGCATTCCTGGAACACCAGTATTCATAATTAATGATGTTTCTTTATGCTTCATTAATTCCATAGTCCCAGCAGGCGTTACAGTTTGCAAATATGAAATAGCTCCTACTGGTAACCCATATCCTTCAGCAGCACGTATCATAATATCTAGAGCTTTTCCAATTGTCTTTTTCGCTCTAGGATGTGGAGAAAAAACAATTGCATTTCCAGACTTAATTGCAATCAGAGCTTTATAGATAGTGGTAGAAACAGGACTCGTAGCAGGACTTAATGCAACAATTACCCCCATAGGTACGCCTACATCCATAGTCTTATTCTCTTTATCTTCTCTAATAATACCTACACAGCGCATTCCTCTAAGTCTACTTGGTACATACTCACAGGCAAATCGATTTTTGATATACTTATCCTGCCATTTTCCATAATCAGTTTCATCTTTAGACATCATGGCAAGTTCACGTGCATATTTTCCAATCTCTTCTGCCATACGTTCAACAAGCTCGTCCAATTTTTCCTGTGGAAAAGTTGCAAGCATTTTCTGCGCTTGACTTGCATTTTCTATAAGGATTCGAGACTCTTGAATGGAGAGCAAATCATTATCTATAATGTTCATTTTTGTCTCTCCCTTTCATTTGCATTAAATCTATATTTAATAATTTAAAAATATTTTAAGCATTCAAAACATCAAGTGAATAGCGTGAAATAATTTTTTCAAGATCCTGATGTGGACTTGCAATAACAACTGAGCTATAAACTTCAGCATTCATGTCTTCCACAGCCTTTATACCAGCTTCTACAGCTGCTTTACACGCTCCTACATCTCCTTGAACTAATACAGAAATATAACCAGAAGCTACGTTTTCAAAACCTATCAAATCAACATCTGCAGCTTTACACATCGCGTCTGCAGCTTCTAAAACAAAAACTATACCAAATGTTTCTATTAAACCTAAAGCATTGTATCTGCTCATATATAGCTCCTCTCCTCTAATTTACTTTTACTTATCAACATCATATATAGAAACAATGTCTCCAATACTTCTAATAGGTCGTGGCATAACATTTTGTGCTGTTAATTTTCCTATTGCAGCAGCTGCTGTTGCTCCTGCCTCCACAGATGCCTTAACAGCAGCAACATCGCCCTTTACCATAATCGTAACAAGCGTAGAACCAATATTTTCATATGATACCAACTCAACATTAGCAGCCTTTAACATTTTATCTGCTGCCTCAAGTGCAGGAACCATTCCTACTGTTTCAATAAGACCTAATGCTTCTTCTCCATAATATCTCATCGCATTACCCCCTTTTCTTTTGTTAAATTAAGCTTTTAATCTTTAATATATTTATTAATTGTAGCTGCTCCTTCTTCATGAGCTCGGTAATAAATCAATAGTTCACCAGACTCTGACATTTCAAATCTAGATTCTTCAAGAAGACCATTTGCTTCAGCTGTCATTAAAGCAGAAAGTACATCCTTTTTATTCAAAGCTTTAAAATTGCCATATTCCCCCTTTAAAGCTTCAATAACATCTTCTACACAAGCATCCTCAACTTTTGTAAAATATTTTAAAATAGCATAATTAAGAGGTTTTTTCATACTACTTGTCCTCCTTTTTTCTAAATAAGTCCATAGGATTCATTGAAATAATTAAAATACCAATCACCATAAGAACAGCAGCAATCCAAGCTATAATTGGTAGTGACCAACCATCTATACCACAAAATACACCAAGTACGATCCAACAGCAAAACGGTCCCCAAAATGAAAATGTTCCATTACAAGCCATTCCTAAAGCTGCACCACACATACTATTACCTCTATACCAAAACATGTAGGAAATGTATGCAAAGAAACCACTTACAACAAACCAAATCATAGCAGATCCAGAAGTAAATGCTTCAAATGCAAGATGAGTTGAAAGCTTAACATCTCCTGCTATCATTCCAAAAATAGGAAGTAATATAATTAGGTTTGAAAGACCTGATGTTATTTGACGAATAGTAATCCCTATTTCAGAATCAATCATAGATGTACCATAACCAGCTACACACCCTTCAAAGCCCCAGCCAAGAGCAGCAACAAAAGCAATACAAACACCTAAAAGTGCTCCTTCTGGTGCATCTCCACCAACACTTGTGCTACCAATCATAAAACTAGCAATAACGCAAATAACAATACCTAACATCATACGCTTATTTAATTCTTGTTTAAATAAAATTCTTCCTAAAATAGCTCCAATAGCTGGGCAAAGAGCAGTAATAGGAATAACGATTGAACCAGCCTTTTGAAGACCAACAACATAAGCTGTACTAGAAATAGGCCCTCCAATTAGAGCTGCTAAAACCATTACACGACCTGGAGTAGTGTTAAGACATCTTAAGAAGTCTACAAACTTACCTTTAACAGCTGCAAAAAACATTGCCCAAATAGCACTTAAAGTATCATTTACTGCACTTCCAATTGCCGCTAGTACAAATGTAATGATAAAAGGAGATAAACCTGCTGTGTTTGGACCAAACCAATCCCCCCAAACCCCTTTAGTCATACCTAAAGTTAAAAATGCTGAATAAAACCCATACGTTACACCTGAAAGTAATGCGATTATAATCCCCTTTCTGAAAAATTGAGCTGACAGCCTCTTTTTAGCAGCAATTGCAGATGCATTAGCTACTGGTTGCTTTTCTACCACAGACAAAACTCCCTTCTTTTAAAGATTTTTTATTTATTAAATTTATAATGGCTATTTTAAAATCCATAGAATTATAGCCATTTAAATTTCTTTACAGAGTTTTGTAACTAAATAGCCATGCAAACGTTTTCTTGAGAATTTTATATCGGCCACTTTATTTTATTAATATCATTAATTTTTTGATTAGTACTGAAACATAATAAAAATATACTCAGAACCTTAAATTAGATTAAAATATTGAAAATTCAGAACATTTAACCTTTAAAACTAGATTTTTCTTCTACATTACCCATTACATTCTTTATTTTTTATATTAATACTAACAGAATCTTACATTTTTATATGTAACAAATTCAATTTTTTACTGTATAATATCCACCTAGTTTTTTTGATTTTCTTGTATTATCGTTACTTTCTTGCACTATGGTATAAATTTTTTACAATGTCAAGGATATCTAGTTGTTTGTATTTTCAAAATTTTTAAATATTTTAATGAAATATTTTCATATAAAATGGTATGATATATATATAAGCAATGATAAATTTTACAAGAGGTGATCAAATGATCCTTGATTTCAAACAAAAATTCAAAGAAAACTTTTTTATATCTATTTATCTGATCCTTTCTCATTTTTTTATCCTGCTTTTATTAAAAAAATCAGGAGAATCGTCTTTAAAATATTTTCTCTTTTTTGCAAATACTTCTATAACTCTCCTATGCATATATTTTAATTATAAAGATTTTAAACTTCTAACAGATTATTTTTCAAAATTACAGCCCTTTGAAGAACTTATGGATTTAACGTTTTTTTTCCTTTGCTTAATCTGTCTTTTCAATAGTACGCTATCTATTTTTCATAAGAATATATTGATTAATAATATTTCATTTGTCCTTTCTTGCATCATGCCCTTATATATATTTTTTATTTTTCTATCATTTCACCTTATGTTGTCTTTTAAAAAACTTAAAATATTTTCTCTTAATTTTTACTGCTTTACAATTTTAATTTTTGGATTAATATCTTCTAGTTTTTTAATGACATATGTGGCCAATCTCTTTCTATGTATTTCCTATTTTTGTTTCAGCTTTGTTTTTTTAACTTTTTCTGAATAATAAAAAACTGAGAAACTTAAAGTTTCTCAGTTTTTTCACTTTATTTTTTATTTATCACTTCTTTTACAGCTTCTGCAATATGAGCTGCAGTTAAACCGTATTTTTCCATCAATTCATTTGGTTTTCCTGATTCACCAAAAGTATCTTTTGTTCCTATTCTTTTCATTGGTACAGGTTTATTTTCTGTTAAAACTTCTGCAACAGCTGACCCAAGGCCACCAATAATATTATGTTCTTCTGCTGTAACAATAGCACCTGTCTCTTTTGCAGCCTTTATAATAATTTCTTCATCAATAGGCTTTATTGTATGAATATCGATTACCCTTGCTTTTATTCCTTCTTTTAATAGAAGTTCTCTTGCTTCTAATGCCTCTGCAACCATAATTCCTGTTGCAATAATTGTTACATCTTTCCCTTCCTTTACTTCTATTCCTTTTCCAATTTCAAATTCCATATCTTCATCATAAATAACCGGTACGGCAGCTCTACCAAATCTTGAATAAACAGGACCATCATATTCCGCCATAGCAAATACAGCTTTTTTTGCTGATACGGCATCAGCTGGATTTAATACTACCATATTCGGAATAGCACGCATTATTGCTAAATCTTCTAAAGCTTGATGAGAAGCTCCATCCTCTCCTACTGTAATCCCTGCATGTGTTGCACATACCTTTACATTTAGGTTTGAATAGCATATGGAGTTTCTTATAATTTCAAAAGCTCTACCTGATGCAAACATAGCAAAGGTACTTGCAAATGAAATTTTTCCACATGTTGCAAATCCTGCTGCTGTTCCCATTAAGTTTTGTTCTGCTATTCCCATATTAAAAAATCTATTTGGGAATTCCTTTTTAAATGTAGCAGTCTTTGTTGATTTTGATAAATCTGCATCTAATACAACAACCTTTTCATTAACTTTTCCTAAATCTACTAATGCTTTTCCATAGGCTTCTCTTGTAGCAATTTTTTCACTCATTTATTAGCACCCCCCTAATTCCTTTAATGCTTTTTCTGCTTCTTCATCTTTAGGTGCAGTACCATGCCAGCCTACTTGATTTTCCATAAATGAAACGCCTTTTCCTTTAATAGTTTTTGCAATAATCATAGTCGGTTTATCCTTTATTGTTTCTGCCTTATCAAATGCTTTAATAATTTCTTCAAAGTTATGTCCATCAATTTCAATAACATACCATCCAAAGCTTTCCCATTTTTCCTTTATAGGATTAATAGTCATAACTTCATCATTTTTTCCATCTATTTGCATACCATTATAATCTAGTATTGCTGTTAAATTATCTAGTTTATAATGGCCAGCAGCCATTGCTGCCTCCCAAACAAGACCTTCTTGTACTTCTCCATCTCCAAGTAAAGCATAAATTCTATTATCTTTTTTATCAAGCTTCGCAGCTAATGCCATACCAATACTACATGAAAATCCTTGTCCTAAAGAACCTGTAGATATTTCAATTCCTGGCACTTTTTTCATATCAGGATGTCCCTGAAGCATTGATCCCATATGTCTTAGCTTAAGCAATTCTTCCTTAGAGAAAAATCCTTTTTCTGCTAATGTTGCATAAAGAACTGGAGCTGCATGTCCTTTTGATAATACAAATCGATCTCTATCTTCCATTTTAGGATTTTTAGGATCAACCTTCATTTTATAAAAATATAAAACAGTTAAAATGTCTGCAGCTGATAATGATCCTCCTGGATGTCCTGAACCTGCAGCATTAATGGATTTAATAATCCCCTTTCGAATCTCTGTGGCAATATTTTTTAATTTTTCATAATCTACTTTTGCCAACCTAAAACCCTCCTTATGTATTTTTTTCTTTGAAACCTTCTCCTAACACTTCATGGACTGTGGTAACCATGATAAAAGCATTTTCATCTATGGCATGCACAATATTTTTTAATTTTGCTACTTGTGACCTATCAACAATACACAAAAGTACATCTTTATCATTTCCTGTATACATTCCTCTTCCCTGCAAAACGGTCACACCTCTATCAAGGGTACGCATAATTTCTTCTCCTATTTCCTTAGGATAATTAGAAATGATAAAAAATGCCTTTGCATAGTTCAATCCTTCAATAATAAAGTCTGCAATTTTTACAATTATATACAGTGCAATTACAGAATATAAAGCTGTTTCTAATTTTTTATTTACAATACCTGCAGTTGCTACAATCATTAAGTCTATAACCATCATCAGCTTAGGAATACTTAAATTTGGTATGTATTTATTGAGTATTGCACCAGCTAAATCAGTACCACCGGTAGTTCCGCCACCTTTAAATACCAATCCAATGCCAACACCCATTAATACACCTCCATATAAAGCTGATAACAATAAATCTTCTACACCAACGATATCTTCTCCTAAAATTGTAATAATCAATCTTATAAACAATGACAGGGTAAGTGTGCCATAAGCAGTTTTCAATCCAAATTTTTTTCCTAAAACCATAAGACCAATAATAAATAATGGAATGTTTATGACTAAGTTTGTTATATCAATAGGAATTCCTGATATTTTTTGTATAACAATAGCAAGTCCTGTTACACCACCTGGTGCAATTGTATTTGGCTCTAAGAAAAACATTAATCCAAAAGCCATTATTAAAGTCCCTATTGTTATTAATATATAATCAAATAAAATGGTACCCTTTAATCTCTCTGTCATATTTTCACCTCAACTATTATATCACAGTAAAAATTTTTATCAATTTTCTTTTTTATTTTTTTATAGATAATATAAGGGTTCAATTTATTGAACCCTCTAACTATGATTATTTGTTACGAAAAATTACTTTTAGCATAAATTTAGGAAGGGCCATCATCCTTTTATATCTCCAAGGCTCTTTAAGTAATCTATAAAACCATTCTAACCCTAACTTTTGAAAAATTTCAGGTGCTCTTTTAGCTGTTCCAGCCCAAATATCAATACTTCCTCCAATACCCATTGCGACTTTCACATTAAGCTTTTCTTTATATTTATTCATCCATATTTCTTGTTTTGGTGCACCTAATCCTACAAATAAAACGTCTGGTTTTAACTCATTGATCTTTTCTATTATCTTTCTTTCCTCTGCCTCTTTAAAATATCCATCCCTAAATCCTTTTATTTTTATGTTTGGAAATTTATTTTTGATATTTTTACAAGCCTTCTCTGCAACTCCTACTTTTCCTCCTAATATATAAATAGATTTATCATTATCATTACAATAACTTAGTATTTTATACATAAAGTCTACACCAGTTACTCTCTCAGTAAGACCTAGATTATGTATTTTTGAAGCATATATTAGTCCTATTCCATCAGGAATACATAAATCAGATTCTTTAAGTATTCCCTTTAATCTTTCATCTTTACTTGCAGCCATAACAATTTCAGAATTCGGTGTTACAATTACTGAACATTTCTCTCCCCTTAGTAAGCTTTTAAATTTTTCAAAAGCACTTTCATTTGTAACAATATCAATTGGCACCCCTAAAATGTTTGCAGTTTCTCTCACCTTTTCACCTACTTTACTGTATCATTTCCTTAAGAACTTCTTTGTTTTTATTTACATTTTTCTTTAGTTTCATTACTTTATCCATTAAAGCTAATGTTTTATGATTTTTATGCTCCCATAAATAATCAAAAGCCATACAAAGATTCAGTACATCTAAGTTTTCAACTTTTCCTATATTTTTTTGCTCTACCGATTCTAAAAAAGCAGCTATCTTTGGATCATATTCTATTCCTATCATTGGTACTGTCCCAATTGCTGCAAATATAAGAGCATGCAGTCTCATACCTACTAGTATGTCTAAACTTTTAATAATTCCTAAGATTTCATCTGGTTTATATTCTCTTTTAAGTATAAAGGCTTCTTTTTTCATTTTGTTCATAATTTTTTTAGATATTTCCATATCTTTTGCTGGCTGCATAGGGATAAATAATACATTTACTCCTTTATCGATAACATAATCTGAAAATTTTGCCATGTTTTCAATAAAATTTTCTTTTACATACCAAGGTCTTACAGAAATTCCGATCAAAGGTTTATCTAGTGGAATCATTTCATCTCTAAAAATTTTTTTGACCCTTTCTTTGTGAACACTTTCAAGAACAAAGGTAGCATCTGTCGTTACTTCTATAGGAATGTTTATTCCTATTTCTTCCATATCTAATTTTGATTGTTTATCTCTTACGATAATTTTATCTACTTTATTTACTATTTTGCTAGTTAAATATTGATTAAATTTTCTTTTAACCGGTCCAAATCCATTACTAAAAAATAAAACAGGCTTTTTAAATAATTTAGAAATCCCAATAATTCCTAAATAATATAAGAGAGAACGACTACTCGTAACATCCTGTAATAATGAGCCTCCACCGCTAATAACTAAATCTGCATTTTTAATAGCATAGATAATATCTTTTATATGGTTTCTTGATACCCCTATAATTCCATGAATTTTTTCCGTATGATTTACATTATATGACAAAGCATATATTTTAACAGAAGGCTCATTTTCTTTTAATGTTTTAATAATAGAAGATAAAATAGCTTCATCTCCTAAGTTTTTAAATCCATAGTAGCCAAAAATAAAAACTTTCTTCATCGTTATTTCCTCTCTTCATTATATTTCATATCTTCTCTTAATTATTTTTATTAAAGACAATATTGTTGTAGGAAGCAATGATGATTGCTATTGCAAACCAAAATGAAAAAATAACACGATAATCAAACAAAATATGCTCTACCATACCATGAACCATTAATCCTGAGATTGCACCAATAGAAGCTGCAGAAATTCTCTTAAAGAAAGGATCTTTAGATTTATATACATTAAAAATTCCTATCATATAAGCTTTCAATACACTCATTAGAAATGCTAATAAACCCAATATTCCTGTTTCAATAGCAATTTGCAAATATGAATTATGTGCATGAGCAGCTTTTATTCCTGCTAATGTATAATTAGGATAAACCTTCACAAATGCAGCATATCCTAATCCAACACCACTTGCCCAAAAATCCTTTAACATCTTTATAGAAGCAGCCCATATTAAAAATCTATAAGCATTTGAACTATCCTTTACACTCCCTATGGTTTTAATACGATCTAATACAACATCCGGTAAAAAGAATAATGATATAAATCCTAACAATATGGCAATAGGAATTATTTTTTTATTCTCTGAAGCTAAAATGATAAACATAGATAATGCAAAAGCAATCCAGCCACCACGTGAAAAAGTAAACAGCAAACAAAGTAGTATAATCCCTGTTGTTCCAAATAAGAATACTTTTCTATAGATATTTTTACTATTTAAAAACAATGCAACAGATAAACTTCCTGCAATCACTAGGTATTCAGCTAATATGTTTGGATTATCCATAGTAGAATATGCTCTAGCTTTCAAATTTGGATTCGTTTTTACATCTACCCATCCATGTCCTCCTACTGCTCCTGTTAAATATTGATAAATTCCATAAATGGCTACAAAAGTTGCTGCAATAATAAAAAACATTAAAAGTTGATTTAGTGTCTTTTTGTCAAAGCTTCTTGTAACCATAAAAACCATTAAAAGAATAGATATATAAACAAATAATTCTTTCATACTTTGATTTTTCGTAATAGAAAATATTGCAGAAAAAATTAAAACTAATAAAAATATCAATAAATAACCATCTATAGGTGTAAAGCATATTTTCTCTTTTTTATATAATTTTTTTAAGAAAAAGCATCCGAATGTACAAAACATAAGTAATGAAATATACTTAAAAGTAATAAAAGGCATGGCAAATATACCTAGAATCAATCCAAGCTCTATTCCTTTATCTTTATCGAAAATCAAATTCATCATTTTTCTCTCCTACATTTCATCGTTTATGATATTATCTATAATCTTCATTATTATACTTTGCTCTAAAATCACTTTACAATTTAGTCTTAAATTATATATAAAATTAGCAAAGAAGCTATTCTCTATTATTCTTTGGATAGAAGGAATTTTCTCAAATATTTTCAATCCCATATTTATAATTTTAAAAACACCTTTTATTAAAATACTTTCTCTAAGCATTTGCTCATTATTTTTTGTAAAAAAAGTAAAAATCCTGCTGTTTATAAAAACAATAAATAATGCAGATAAGAATTTAGAAAAACCCTTTACAATATTACTATTTCCATATATATTTTGAATTCTTTTATATATTCTATAACATAAGCTATGTGTCATAGGAACAGCCCCTTATTGTTCAATAATTTCAACAGCTCTACTTTGAACAGCATATAATTTATGTTTAATTACAATTTTCCCACCAATTCTTACTTCCTTACTAGCTATTGCTATAGCATTTTCACTATCAATACCTCTACACTTTAGAGTTAAATATACATCATATTTTCCCTCTACAGGTGCATTCACTACACGCCCATCACTAGTTTTAACCTCTTCATAATGCGGCTTTACTTCTTTTTTAATAATTTCTCCAAAAACCAAGTTACTATCGTATTCCTTTACAATATCTCCTACATTGATAACATTTACTGTAACATCTTTTATGTCTGCAACCCATAATTTAACCTTTAAGTCTGATTCATTTATAGCAACATTTTTATTAGAAACTGAAAATTTATAACTTGCTCCGCCTATCAATGCAAAAATAACAACTACTACAAGTAAATCAAATAAATTAATTTTCCCAAATAATCTACCTTTTTCATCTATTAACTTCATTTTTTTTCCTCCTCTAAGCTATCTTTTGTTTTGAATAATTTTTTCATAAATTTTTATATGTTGGTCTGCCATGTTCTTCGTTGAAAAATTCTCTTTAACAAAATTGTACAAATTATTTCCTATTTTAAAGCGCATTTCCTTTGATTGAGCTAATGATAATATTCTATCTCCTAAACTTTTAAAATCTCCTTTTTCAAACACATACCCTGTATCTCCATTAAAAATCATATCCTCAATACCACCAACCCGTGAACTTATAATTGGCTTTTTCATAATAGCCCCCTCTAAAATTACATATGGAAAACTTTCACTATAAGAAGTTAATGTATTAATATCAATGGCATTAAAAAAATCGTAAGGATTTTTCATAAATCCTAAAAAATGTGTAACATGATCTATATTCAGCTTCCTTGCATACTCTTTTAATCTTTCTTCTTCTTCTCCATCTCCAGCTATTAAAAACCTCAAATCCTTATTCTTTTTATAAGCTAAAGCAGCACCATCCAAAAAAACTTCATGGCCTTTAACAGGATGTAATCTTCCCATAATTCCAACATATATTGAATCTTTTTCATAAGGAATACCATACTTTTTATAAAATTCTTCTTTGTTTATACAACTTATTTTCTCATCAAAAGAAATCCCATTATATACTGAATAGACCTTATCCTTTGGAAAGCCTCTTTCTATCATCATATCTTTAAAACTATTAGATACACCTATATAATAGTCAATAAATCTTAATGAAAAGGCATTTATATTTTTAAAAACAATATTTTTAAAAATATCCCCTTGAAAATCTAGCCGATAATCACTATGAATTGTTGTAACAGTAGGCACACTACAAAAAAGCTTTAGCAAAATTGCAATAAAATTTGCCCTTGCTCCATGGCAGTGGATTATATCATATTTTTTAGTTTTTATTTTATCTGCTAATTTTTTTACAGCTCCTATATCCCATCTTCCTTTTTGAACAATAACTTCTGTATTTATTCCATTTTTCTTTGCTTCTTCAGAAAATGTAGCTTCCATAAAACAAACCAAATCTACATCAATTCTATTTTTTAGTTCTTTTAATAAACTAATTACATGGGTTTTGGCACCGCCTATATCTCCACCACTAATCACATGTATTACTTTCATTTGATCATCTGCTTTATATAAGCAGAAACCTCCCTTCTCCTTTACACCCCTATGTTTTTGACAAAAGCAATCATTTGTTCTACTTTATTTTCCCAAGAATTTTCCATGGCATAAGACTTCCTTTTATTTTCCAAATCCATGTTATTCTCTTTTAAACATATTTCTATTTTATTAATAAATTCTTCTTTGCTTTCACATACAGATACAAAATCCTTTAAACCTCTTACCTGTGTAAAACTTGTAGAAAGAACTGGATAGCCAAAATAACAATACTGAAAAACCTTATTAGAATTCACAGTCTTAAGTCTCGGATAGCTTTCTTCTGAAACAAAAGGGATCAATCCTATATCAAAGCTTGCATAATAATTTCCTATTTCCTTTTTATCTTTTTCTCCTAAGTAATAAACATTTGAGTTTTTACACAAATATTCTAATTTATTTGGTCTATCAGTAGGACCAATAAGTACGAAGTTATAATTTGGATACCTTTTAGCTGCTTTATCTATCAAATCAAAATCAATCCATTCAAAAATTCCCCCAATAAAACCACAGATAGGTCCATCATAATCTTTTAGTATCTTTTTTGCATTTTTAAATTCATCTAAATCAACGCCATTTTCAACAAGATATAAATTAGGATGATTTTTTGCTTTCTCCTTTAATTTTTCAGCTGTAACAAATAAAATATCTGATCTATTGATGGTTTCTCTTTCATAAGAAAGTAATTGTTTTTTCCATTTTTCATTTGTTGCAAACTGTGATAAATCGTCACTAATATCATAGCAAATAATCCCCTTATTGTCTCGACTTTCTTCAATTCCTTTAATCCAGTAAGGAGATTCTAATATAATAAGAGGGTCTTTAAACAAATAAAAGATTTCCTTTAATTGTTTTTTAATTATATAATCATTAATATTATAGATACTTTTAATTTTCCCTTTAAAATAAGGAAATGCTTGTACACTAACAATATTTATGTCATTATCTTTATAAATATTAGGCTTTAATTTCAACTGATTAAAACTTCTTATATTCTCCTTTTGAATATAATAAACATCAAACCCTTTCTTACTAAAATATTTTGCAAGCATATGCTCTCTATGCAAAAGTTTACTTTCCCAATTTAATAATGAAAATATAAGAACACTCTTTTTCATCTAAAAATCCCCTTCATTAAAGTACTCATTTACGAAATTTAATAATCTTTGCAGGATTTCCTCCTACAACAGCAAACTTTGGAACATCCTTTGTAACAATTGCTCCTGCTGCTACAACAGCACCTTTGCCAATCTTTATACCCGGCAAAATAATTGCCCTTGCTCCAATCCAAACATCATCTTCTATTTCTACTAATTCCTTAGGGGTTTCTCCTTGCATAATGATAGGTTTATCTAGATCATCAATTCTATGATTTGAAGTATAAATCATTACTTCTGGTCCCATCATCACATTCTTTCCTATTTTTAAAGGTCCTGAAACTCTACAGTCAATACCTAATCCTGAGTTATCTCCTATTGTTATGTCACTACCCTTTCCAAAAAAAGCACCATGTTCAATATTTACATTTTTCCCTGTTTCTTTAAATAATCCTTTGCACAAAAAATATCTTAATTTCTTTGCCCCAAAAGAATATGGACTCTGAGAGCTTGGTAAATGTCTTCCGACAAAATAATAAAGCATTAAAAAAAGTATCTTTTTCATAAATTCACCTCGATGCATTATGGAATCAATTTTTTTAAGTAATTCTCAATAATATATTTTGCTTCTTCTACTCTTAAAATAAGTACCATAACAGCATAAACCAATATACCTACAAATACAGATCCTATAATAGTAATAAGCCTAAAACTAAATGACTCCATTCCAACAAATAAAGTAAATACTTTATAGGTTTTATAAGTAAAAACAGCCATTACCATAGAAGCAGTTAATACTTTAAAGAAATTTATAAGAATCTTTCCTGTATCCAATTTCCCTATTTTTTTCATTAAAGCTCCATACAAAAATAATGCATTACTTATTGTCGCTAAAGAAGTTGCTAATGCTAGACCTGCCAAATCCATTTTTTTTATTAAAATAATGTTTAATATAATATTGATTGTAACACTCATAATGCCAAATTTCATTGGTGTTTTTGTATCTTGCAAAGCAAAAAAACATTTATTTAATACTTCCTGTATACCAAAGCCTATCATTCCTATTGCATAATATGTCAAAGCAATTCTTGTAAAAATAACGCCTTGCTCACCAAAAGCCCCTCTTTGAAAGGCAAGCTTGATAATAGGAGTTCTTAATGTAATCAATCCTACGGTTAATGGTATTAACAAAAAACATAATACTTTTATTGTTGATGTAATTTGTTCTTGAAATTTGGTATAATCCTTTAAGCTCGTATTCTGAGCAAATTTAGGAAAAAGCACAGTGCTTATACCGTATATTGTAGTAGAAGAAATTGCTGTATACACAATAAATGCATAAGTTAAAGCAGCAATCTTTCCTTCAGATAATGTAGATGCTAAGCTTGAATCAATAATAATATTTACGTTATATACCATAGTTGATAAAAGAATAGGAAATATTAACTTAAAAAAACGTTTAATATCAGGATCCTTAAAATCTAATATAAAATTTATTCTATATCCTTTTTTATATAAATAAGGAATTTGAATGACAAACTGAGTAATCCATCCTATTACCGTAGCAAATGCTAATCCTTCTATTCCATATTTTCCTGCAAAAAAGCTTAAATAAATAATTAATACAAAATTATAAGGAATGCTTAATATAGAAGTAATTGAAAATTTACCAAAGGATTGAAGCATTGAAACAAATATATAGCTAATCATACAACATAACAAAATAGGAAACATAATCCTTGTTAAAGTTACTGCTAAAGCTAATTTTTCTCCATAAAATCCTCTGGCTATCCATTTTGTATAATAATTGCTAAACAAAATCCCCATAGACATAAAAACTATTCCTATTGAAACCAAAATAGTAAATATTTTATTTGCAAAACGAAATGCTTTATCCCTATCATCTTTTGTTAAATAACGCACAATAATTGGAATCATTGTTGTTGTAATAGCACTTCCCATACTCATAAACACCATAGCTGTAATTTTTAGTGCCATAAAATAAGCATCGGCTTCCGAGCTTGTACCAAAGTTACTCCCGATTAAAACGTCTCTAAAAAATCCTGAAAATTTCGCTGTAATGGTAAGTCCAATTACCATGATAATCATTTGAATCGTTTTTTTCCCTTCTGTCATAAAGTTCCTCCAATATTAAGTAAAAAAGCAGCTACGCTGCTTTTTTATTCTATATGATAACTTCCTTTTACCATGAAAATACAATCAGTCACTGCAATAGCTCCTCGTCCATCATCTCTTGGAACAATCAAAAGATGATTGGCTGGAAAATTTTCATCCTGTTTTAAATCCCTTCCTATTGTAACGTCAGCAAGCCCTCCTGATTGACTTTGTATAACCGTTGCTTTTCCTGCTCTTAAAATAACCTCTGCACTTTTTCCTAAAACCAATCTATTTCCTTTAGCTACATTTATAACTTCATATCCATTTGTAGTATTTTCTTCATTATCTCCTTGACCTAAACGTTCTTGCAAGTTTTTTATACTTTCTTCTATATAAAACTTTAATTGCTGATTTCTTTTTTCTACATAGCTCTTAGTAACAAGTGGATCTTCCTCAGACCCTGGCTCAGCACTAATTGCCATTACAATATATGAAAAAGATATTACCACTGTTGAAATAATTAATATCATAAAAGATTTTTTTTTCATATTTTCCTCCTTAAAATATATCATACTACTTTATTTTATCACAAAATAATTTTTGATTGTAAATATATTTATGATTCTTTTTCATATAATGGAAGAATCTCATAGGTTACCTTATCATCATTCACAGTAAACCGTATATATTTCAGTTCTTCAGATATATCCATATCTTTTTTATATGATTTTAATTCCACATAGCGTATTCCATCTTTAGGATACACAGAATAATTATCATGTCCTCCTGTTAAAACCCAAACATCTACCGACTTTTCTTCCTTTAGTTTCTTTAATATATCTTTAAATAATTTTTCTTCTAGCTTGTCCTTAAAATAAAGAGGCTTTGGTAATGAAATGAATACATTATGACTATCAACATTTTCAATTTTTTCTAAAAACCAACGCCATTGTTCAAAATTTGTTTCTCTTAAACTACCTTGACTGTTATCTAATTGAATAAACAAACTATTTTTATGTCTTGTAGAAGCATATCCCCCAGCTACCATAATGGTTGGATTCTGAAGCTTTTCCTTAAGTGTTTGATCTATAGATTGCGTAAATAGATTTAATCCTTTATCTTTATTAGAAATATCTGCTATTTTACTGTCTAATGAAGAATCTATACCAGAAATTTCCCCATAAGCTATAAGTCTAAAGGAAGATTGACCTTCTAATTTAGCTTTTGTATTTCTAGAATCTATAATTTTTTGTTCTTTTGGTATATTTCCATCAAAGGTATTTGGATAAAATGCTGTCAACTGATCTATATATATTTTTCCTGCATCTTTTAATAATGGGCTTGTTTCTACTACATAAATTCTTTCTAATTTGAAAGGAGCTTTTAATCCTGAAGGGATAGAAGCCTCAACAAATTTCCATCCTTCCCAATCAATACTAGATGTAATAGGAATATTTTGAAAAGCACCATTATCATAAACACACTTTGCTTTTAACATATGACCGCTTCCATTACCATATACCCACATTCCTAACTTTTTAGGTCTTTTGTCAAAGTTTATTCCACCATTATCAAATACTAGATAAGCAGCCCTTGTTGCATCTGTTTTGGTAAAGTCATAAGAAATTTCGCCAGAATAATTACCAGCCTTACTAAAGCTTGACAAGTTATAGCTACCAAATACATCTGCTGGATATGATAAAAATGTCCCATTTGTATTTTCAAAATCATCTACAATTACTTCTCTTGAACCTACTACAACAGGAACATAGCTTGTAATATTTTTATATGAAATTTTCATAATTCCTGAACCTGACTTGTCTTTCGCTACAAAAAAGTCTTTATCATCTATTTCTCCTAAATTATCTGGTATTTCAATATCTAAATCCGAAAGACTAACATAAGCACCATACCCATCCTCATCTACTACTTTGACTTTAATAAATTTTCCTTTGTTTTTATCTATATTTATTTTTGATGGAGATACTTCTAATCTTACAGGATTATCTATCACACGAATCGGTAAAGTAGCGTATTTCCCTTCATACTCAGCAACTATAATCCCTTCTCCTGCTGTAGTTGCTTTAAAAGAATCCTTGTAAAATTTTCCATAGATTCCACTAACATGCCAGTTCACCTGATCATAATCAATTTCTACTGGATTATAGTTTTTATCATACCCTTTTAATATAAGCTTTTTCATAGTATCTATTAGAATATTCGACTCTTCTGATTCTAGGATGATTCCACCTAACTCACTTGTTTTAGACGCTGTACTTATAATTCCTATACCGTTCATAATCCTTCTTTCACTTCCTCCTGAAGGATTATTTATTACAGTTCTTTTTTCTTCTCCAAGAGGTCTTAATACCATATCAGTTGAACCACCACCATCTAGGTTTATAGCATCATAAGCACCAAGTGAGATCATTATCTCTCCTAATTCTTCTTGTGTTACCCCTGTATATGATGATGTTCTTCCATCTATTGTTACAAAAAATACTTCTTTTTTATCTTTAGATATTCCTATTGCTGTTCTTGGATGGTTTCCTTTAATGTTTATATGAAAATCAGATTGTACCTTCCCTTCTTTTACAATATAAGCCCCTCCTCCGATAGATAGAGCTAATTCTTTAAAATCTGGATTCGTTTGCAAAGAAAAACTTACTTTGTCTTTACATACAAAGTTTGAGCCTATTTCAAAAGCCTTTTGTCCTGTTGCAAGTATTACATACCCGTTTTTTGGAATATAGCTTCCTTCAAAAGCAGGAACGATCGCCTTTACTATATCATCCTCTATAATAATTTCTATACCTTTTAATCCTTGACTAAAGGGAGGTGTTTTTTCTCCCCATTCTGGTGTATATAACACTGCTGTATTATCAAGATTTGTTTCTTTATTAATAGTATAAATATCAAAAGAAAAGTCAGTATTTTCATTTTTTAATGTAATCTTTGGATTTGTCCAATTAATAATAAATGGCTCTTTATATTTCGACAAATTAAAAGTAGGTACTTTTTCGGATAAATGGAAAGTAGTTGTAAAAAGTTTCCCGTCCTTCACCATAGGCCCTATTGTAGCAGCACCTTTCATACTAAAAAAATCACCATTTACAGCACCTACAATATTTTCTCTTTGATTTACAAATTCTGATAACTTTCCCTTTTGATTTAATCCATTTTCATTAAAAAGTAAATCTAACGAAGCATCATTTTCATCTAAATTTATTCTAAGTATATTAATATTTAGCCAACCCTCATCTGTAAATTTTAACAAATGTTCATGCTTCACACCTTTTGCTATGTATTCTTCTTCTTTTTCCTCATAAACTGAGTTTGTCCAATCTGCATAAGCTTGTATATTGGCAAAAGAGATAGAACATGCTAATCCAAAGGATATAATTAATTTTTTAAAATTTTTCACTGTCTATTTCTCCTCTCTTTGTTTCCTAAAAAAAACAATATGTAAACCTTATATTTTTATTATATCAGTATATGAAACGAGAAATAGTTACGAATATGTTACAATAAAATAAATTCTACTCTCTAAAGATACTTACTTGCCTCTCTAATACTAAGTGCAGATAATTTATTTTCCTTCAAAAAGTTTTTAACCCATTCTTTATTAGTCTTTGAGTATTCTCTTAGCGACCATCCTATAGCTTTATTTATAAAAAATTCATATGTATTACAGTTATTAAGTATTGCTTTGCTTAAAATGTTAACATCTGTTTTATCTTTATATTTCAGTTGAAAATCTATAGCTACCCTTTTTAACCAGATATTATCACAATCAATCCATTTTAAGATTACAGAGTTCTTTAATTGTGGATACTGTAAACACATATACCCAACAATATTATCTAGACAATCTGTGCTATCCCACCATGAATTTGTTGTAATAAGCTTCTCAATATTGTTGATATCCTCTGGTACAAGTCGTTTTTTAAGTAGCAAAATATAGTCTAGAGCTAAATAATGAAATTCTCTCTCCAGCATACCATAACACTTAAATACAAAATTCCAATCAATAGACACATCTTTTTTACGTTGTTTAAGAAAATCTCTACTTAACTTTGCTCGTTCAGGCTTTTTTATGCCAAGGAAATGAAATTTGTTTTTCATATATGCTGCCATTTTTATAGAATTTTCTTCATTCCTAGAGTTATAAAAGCTTTCAAATATATCCATAAGATCACCTTTTTCCCATCAATTCTTACACTACTATAACCAGATATATAAGTTAGTCAAAAAAATTAATTTAGAAAGTTTTAAGTTAAAGAGTACTTAAATTCGTAACAAATAGCTTTTTCAGTTCCTATTTTTTATTTTTTTCATTTGTTCAGACATTGGTATCACTATTATTATAGCACAATTCAAAATGGCATTTTCCATTTCTTTACTTTTTAGAACAGAAATAATCAAAAAAAACAAATAGACCGTTGACTTTGTCAACAGCCTATTCTAAAAATCTATTAATCCAAAGCTAATTAATAAAGCTTCATTTACTTTATTCATCATTTCTTCATCAGAATGCCCTATTTTTTCTCTTAGTCTCTTTTTATCAATAGTTCGAATCTGCTCTAATAACACCACTGAGTCCTTCGGTAACCCATATTCTGAGGCGCTAATCTCAATATGCGTTGGTAGCTTTGCTTTATTAATCTGAGAGGTGATTGCTGCCACAATAACCGTAGGACTATATTTATTTCCTATATCATTCTGAACAACAAGGACCGGTCTTACACCACCTTGCTCAGAACCAACAACAGGACTAAGATCTGCATAAAATATGTCTCCTCTTTTTACAATCACACTACTCACACTCCGCTAACTTTGCTTCATAGCTCTTTAGTGCACTTATATCTAAATCTAATCCTACCTCTGATAATGCTAAATTCATAGCCCCCATTTCTCTATAACCCTTTTTCATATTTTCTCTTATTTGAATCTTACGCCTTTCACGAATATACAATCTCATCGCTTCTCTAATAAATTGGCTTCTGTTTCCTTTCTCCATTGCAACAATATTATCTACTTCTTGTAAAAGTGTGTTTGGTAAACTAATCATAATTCGTTTGGACTCAGCCATGTTCGCACCTCCTGAATGGCAAAAATAGAACAATATATATAAAGGCATTCGCATCCATATTAGTATATACAAAAACATATACTTCATTATATACTATTCATTATAAGTGTGTCAATATGACTACTTTTTTATACTCATATACCAAAATTTACATCAATCTTTTTTATCAAATAAATAATCTTTTATCTTTACAATTTTATTATTTTTTATATAAACTCTCGGAATTCTTCGTCCTACCATACATACAATTTCATAATTAATTGTATTTAGCTTTTTTGCCAAATCATCTGCAGATATGCTATTTTCTCCATCAGCTCCTATTAAAATTACTTCATCTCCTATTTTTGCATCTGATATATCAGTAACATCAATCATACATTGATCCATGCAAATCCTTCCTACAACAGGTGCTTTTTTTCCATTTACTAATACTTCCCCTTTTCCTGACAGCATCCTTGTAAATCCATCTGCATAGCCAATAGGAATAGTAGCAATTTTTGATTTTTTATCTGTTACATACGTTAATCCATAGCTTATTCCTACTCCTTTATCTACTTCTTTTATATAGTCTATTTTTGTCTTAAGAGATAATAAAGGTTTTAATTTGATAAAATCCTTTCTTACTTCATCCGATGGATATAAACCATATAGAATAATCCCTGCTCTTACCATATCTAAATGCATTTCAGATAAATCCATAATCGCAGCACTATTTGCCACATGTTTTATTGGAATTTTTACATCCTCTTTTTCTAATAAATAGCATAAATTCTTAAATCTTTCAAATTGCTTAAATGTAAAAGTTTTATCCCTTTGATCTGCCACAGCAAAATGTGTAAATATTCCTTCTACTACTACATTTGGAAGATTAACAATTTCTTTTATGATTTGTACAGTATTTCTATCAGGTCTAAATCCTATTCTGCTCATACCTGTATCAATCTTTATATGCAATATTACGTCTTTATTTAACTCTTTTGCTTTTTCCGAAAACGTTTTCGCTTGCTTTAATGTAAAAATAGTCTGTGTTATTTTATTTTTGATTACTTCTTCAGCACTCGCCTCTTGCGTGTATCCTAAAATCAATATAGGTATATCTTCATATACTCTTCTTAATTCTAATGCTTCTGACAATGTTGCAACGGCTAATCTATCTATTCCGTTATTAATAAGTACATCTGCAACCTCAATAGCACCATGTCCATAGGCATTTGCTTTGATTACACCTGTAATCATCGTTTTATCTCTTACTAACCTTTTTATTTCCTCTAGATTATGTTCAAGATAATCTAAATTAACTTCAGCCCACACAGGCCTTGTTTTTTCTAAAGATAGCATTTTTATCCCCCTTTCAAAACCTTTATCTTTTGGATTTTTTTATTTTAATTGAAAAAAATCATCCTGTAATTTTGGATTGTATTTAAATTTTTCATATTTTACTTCTATTCTAAGTTTCCCTTTCATATCAAATATCTGTAATAAATAAGGATTCATAGACTCCTGATTAAGCCATAATTTTTCCTTATGAAAATAGATATGATTACCGGGAATCTCTGTAGTAATAACAAGATATTTTTGATTTTCTAATTCTTCAGTACAAATATCAACCTTTTCAGAGTTTAAACAGTTTTTTAGAAAGTATCCTAAAAACATATTTTGCTCTTTAGAATTCGAAAAATTCTCCATAATCCATGTCTGCTCAATGCTAGGATGATAAATCCATGCTCTATTCCCATTAGATATTGTAATTTTTCCCTTTAAATTTTCTGGATATATTAATTCTAATTTGTATTTATTTGGTTTTTTAAACCATTGTTTCATTATATATTTTTGTGGACTTTTATTACCTATTGAAGTTATTTCTACCTGACAGCTATAACCTTCCATTTTGTTTAATTTTTTTTGTGCTTCATAAAAGATGTCTTGCTCTGTTTTAGGAGAACACCCAACAATAAGCAACATTAACAAAATTCCTATCAATACTTTTTTAATCACCATATTCCCCTCCACGTAAAGATTCCTATATTAATCTTTACGTGTGTTTTTTCCCCTTATGCATTTATTTTTATTTTTTCTACAATATGCTTTATTGTAATAGGTAACTCCTTTATTATATCTGAAGCTAATAAACCATATTCTCCTATTCTTTCTGCTGCCAAATCTCCAGCTTTTCCATGAACGTACACAGCTGCTACAGCCGCTTTTATAGGCTCTATTCCCTGGGCAATAAAGCCTGTTATAATCCCTGTAAGCACATCTCCACTACCAGGTGTAGACATACCAGGATTTCCTGTTTTGTTTATATAGATTTCCCCATTTGGTCCAGCTACAACTGTTCTAGCTCCTTTTAAAACAATTACTACGTTCCATTTTTTAGAAAACTCTGACGCAACCTCTATTCTATTATTTTTTATATAATCAATATCTAATTCTGTTAGCCTTGACATTTCCCCTACATGAGGTGTCATAACCGTTTGAGATTGAATAAGTTTTAAAAATTCCTTTCTATTGGCTAAAGAATTTAATGCATCAGCATCTAGTACAATAGGTTTAGATGTATGTTCTAAAATATTTCTTAAAAGCTCTTCTAGTTCTCTACTATTTCCACTTCCTGGACCTATTGCGATAACATTACTTTCTTCCATTGTTTTAAGAATCTTTTCAAAATCACTAATCCCTACCACACCTTTTTTAAATTCAGGAAGGGGTACAGTAATCGCCTCTGTAAGTCTTGTTTCCATAATTGTATTTAAACTTTGTGGAACAGGAATTTTCAATAGTCCAACTCCACTTCTTAATGCTGCCTCACAAGTTAGAATAGCTGCTCCTGTCATTCCTGTAGAACCTGCTACAACATAAGCTTTTCCAAAATTTCCTTTATGAGTATCTCTTTTCCTAAAAGGCAAGATTCCTTTTACCATATCATTTGTGATTAGATTCATATTCAAATCCATATTTTTAATAGCAGCTTTTGGAATTCCAATATCCTTAATAATCAACTCTCCTGCATAATCAGCACCTGGATAATTTATATTTCCAATTTTAGGAAGAGCTAAAACAACAGTTTTATCTGCCTTTACTGCTAATCCATAAACTTTTCCGTCACTTGCACCTACTCCTGATGGTATATCAATTGAAATAATTCCCTTTTCAGACTTATTAATAATAGAAATAATCTCTTGTATAAACCCATCAACATCTCTTTTTAATCCTGTTCCAAAAATAGCATCTACAATCAATCCGCAGCCTTTCACAACCTCTGAAAATTTCTTTAAATTATTTACACCTACTAAAATTTGAATATCTATATTTAACTTTTGAATGATATCATAGTTTTTCTTTGCGTCGCCACTTATAGCTGATGGATTTCCTGTAATAAATACCTTAACAGGTATTCCTTTGTTAAATAAATGCCTAGCGACAACAAAGCCATCTCCTCCATTATTTCCAAGCCCACATACAACTATTACTTCTTTGTTTTCTTTTTGTTCTATGTATTTTAATACTTCCTCAAAAACGCATATTCCTGCATTTTCCATCAGCACAATCCCAGGTATACAAAAGCTTTCCATAGCTATATTATCTAATTGTTTTATCTGATCACTATTTACCATTTTCATAAATATACTCACTCCCTAAAAAAATCTTAAATTGCTAAAGCTTGTGCCACAGCATACTCTTTACTATGAGATATGGTTATTAGTATCTCTTTTATAGAATTCTCTTGTGCTATTTTTTTTGCATTATTCTGTAGAACTACGAAAGGTTTTCCTAAATGGTCTCTATGTATTTGTATATCTGTCCATTTAAAATTTCTAAGTCCTGTTCCTAACGCCTTAATGACAGCTTCCTTTGCAGCAAAAGTTCCTGCAATAGTATTGATACGATAATTAATGGTTGAAAAATAATTAATCTCTTCTTTGCAAAATATTCTTTGTAAGAATTTATCATTCCTATTTATTGCATTCTTAATCCTCTTAATTTCAATAATATCTATTCCAATTCCTTTCACTATCCATATCTCCAATCTTAAATTCATCTTATATATTACTATTTTATACGATAAATCCCTTTTCATCAAAAAAAAGTACGTAAATATACGTACCTTTATAAAAATTTTCTATCAAATTTATTAGTTTGTTCATAACCTAAAGTATTATGCAGATAAGAATATAGATCTTCTACTCTTTTTTCTAAATTTATTTTTTCATCCCAATCATTCTTTAACTGTTGTCTTAATTTTAATATTTCTTCTGTAAGCTCGTCTATCTTTTCATTTCCTTCTTCAATATCTTTATAAGCAATCTTTACAGTTTCTGTTAATAATTCTAGATTTAACCTTTCTATTTCTTTTGGCAATATTTCTATTTGGAACAAAAATTCATCTATCTTATCATTAACTTCTAGTAATTTTTCTTTTGTTTCTTCTAACTTATTCAAGGCTTCTTTTTTTTGATTATTATTTACTTCATCTGATAAATAAAGAATTTTCTCCATTAAATTTTTTTTAAGCTTTTTATATACTTTCATTTGCCTCATTGCTTCTTTTTCTTCAGCTAACTTTAATTCTAAGTCTTTTACTATCTTCTTCATTGCCCTTGTCAAGTGTTCTTCAAAAAGAGCCTTCCAATTTTTATCTTTAATCAAAATTGGTATCTTATTTTTTTTTATAATATACTCATCCAAAACAATATCTTTTGCCATTACCCAAATACCTCCATCTGCTACTATACACATTAAATATATCGTAAATAAAGCATCCTTATCCTTATAGGTCTATAGTCGTATATTTACGCAATTCCCAAAATCCTACTTGCCATTGTAAAATAAACAAACAGCGATACAGCATCCACAATAGTTGTAATCATTGGACTTGCCATAATAGCAGGATCAAGTTTTAAAGTTTTTGCAATAATAGGTAATGTCCCTCCTACAATTTTTGCTAATATAACTACAACAATCAAAGTACTACATACGACCATAGCAATCCTTATATCTACATGTTGAAAAAAATATAATCTGATAAAATTTACCAAAGATAATAAAACCCCTACTAAAGAACTAACTCTTAACTCTTTCCAAATCACTTTAAAAATATCACTTAATTCAATTTCATCTAAAGCCATTCCCCGGATAATCAATGTAGCAGATTGTGCTCCTGCATTTCCACCAGTTCCCATAAGCATAGGCATGAAAGCAGCAAGAGCAACAACAGATTGCAGTACACTTTCAAACTTACTAATAATACTACCTGTAAAAATAGCTGAAATCATCAGAGCCATAAGCCAAACAATTCTTTTTCTTGCCAATGTAATTACACTAGTTTCAAGATATTCCTCTTCAGATGGCTCCATAGCTGCCATCTTATGAAAATCTTCTGTGTTTTCTTCCTCTATAACATCCACAATATCATCTATTGTGATAATTCCAATCAATCTTTCTTCTTTATCAACAACTGGCAGGGCAATAAAGTTATATTTTTTGAATACATGAGCAATTTCTTCTTGATCATCATGCGTATTTACATATATAACTCCTGTATCCATAATTTCTTCAATAGTTTTATCATCATCACTTACAACTAATTTCCTTAACGATACAATTCCCTCTAATTTTCTATTTACATCCATAACATAGCAGGTATAAATGGTTTCTTTATCAATACCGATTCTTTTAATATATTCCATAGCCTGCTTTACAGTCATTTCTTTTTTTAATCCAACATATTCAATAGTCATTAAGCTTCCTGCAGAGTTAGCAGGATAGTTTAAAAACTGATTAATTAGTCTTCTTTCATCTTCTTTTGTGTTTTTTATTATTTTCTTTACAACACTAGCAGGCATTTCTTCTAAAAAGTCAATCATATCATCAAAGAAAAGTTCATCCATAATAAACTGAATTTCTTTATCTGTAATTGCATTAATAATGTATTTTTGATTCTCATTAGATAAATTCGCAAATACTTCTGCCGATACATCTTTAGGCAACATCCTAAAAAGTATCAAAGCATTATTGGTATCTAGCTCTTCTAAAAGTTCTGCTATATCAATTGCATTTAATTCTATTACTTCTTCTCTTACTTTTGTATACTTTTTTTCATTCATAAGTTCAATGACACGTTCTTTCATTTGACCCCTCCTTAGAAGAGCCACAAACCCAAAAAGATGGTTATGGCTCTTTTTTCTATATTTAATTTTTTATTTTTCTGCCTCGGTAAAGGACTAGAATCCATAACCATCACCAGCCTTTCAAAATATTTTTACCAAAACAAAAAAACTCTACTCAACAAGTAGAGAAAATAAATCTTCTTCTATGTTGAGCTTTAGCACTATTGAGCTTTGACCTTTTGTCAGCTGAATTAAATATAACCTTAGCGATTATACTTGTTAACCCATTGGCGTCTCTCGACATTTCTGGGCATCAGCGTATATCTCAATAGGAGCCTCACCTAACATTACAATATTCAACCACTTTATAATTATATGCTATATTTCTCTAATTATCAAGGTTTTCAGTATTGAATTAACAAGCTAATTGTTTATTTTAATAATTCTTTATCTATAAAAATATATGATAATTTTAAATATTTTATATTGACGATAATATCAATTAGTAGTAAAATATATTTTAATCATTTGACAAAAGTATACAAGCTAATAGCTATGAAGGAGAGAAAAATACATCCCCTTTAACTACAGAGAGCTGACGTTTGCTGAGAGTCAGTGTTAAAGCAGTATATAATAATCACTCCGAAGCTGCCAAGTTGAACCAATTGTAGTAGACGAGGCCGGGATTCTACTTTTGTAGATATGCCACCGTTATATGGCTAAGGTTAAAAATATTTTTTGACCTGAAGAGTCAATTCATGCAAATGAATTGTAAATTAGGGTGGTACCACGGGAAAGTCTCTCGTCCCTAGGATATAAAGTTTGTATCTTAGGGATGAGAGATTTTTTATTTATATAAAAACTAAGGAGGATTTTTTATGAGAAGTGATGTTATAAAAAAAGGTGCCAAAGGAGCTCCAGCTAGATCTTTATTCTATGGTATGGGATATACAAAAGAGGAAATTAATAAGCCTATTATTGGTATAGTTAATGCTCAAAATGAAATAATTGCAGGACATATGCACTTAGATAGAATCGCTCAAGCAGCAAAAATGGGTGTTGCAATGGCAGGAGGAACTCCTGTAGAATTTCCAGCTATCGGTATTTGTGACGGTATTGCAATGGGTCATGAAGGAATGAAATATCCTCTTGCAAGCCGCGAGCTTATTGCTGACTCTATTGAAGCAATGGCTATCGCTCATGGTTTTGATGGCTTAGTACTAATTCCAAACTGCGATAAAATTGTCCCTGGTATGTTAATGGCTGCTGCAAGATTAAACATCCCTTCTGTCGTTGTTAGCGGTGGTCCTATGCGTGCAGGAGAACACAACGGCAAAGCTTTAGATTTTAGCAGTGTTATTGAAGCTGTTGGATCTTTTAAGGATCAAAAAATCTCTGAAGAAGAGTTAGAAGAATTAGCAAAAAAATCATGTCCTGGATGCGGTTCTTGCTCAGGATTGTTTACAGCAAATAGTATGAACTGCTTAACAGAAGTTTTAGGTATGGGACTTCCATACAATGGTACTGCTATGTCTCATTCTGGTGAAAGAATTCAACTAGCAAAATATGCAGGTATGAAGGTTATGGAATGTATAAAAAATGACATAAAACCATTAGATATTCTTACTTTAGATGCTTTTAAAAATGCTATAACCGTTGATATGGCTATGGCTGGTTCTTCAAATACTGTACTCCACTTACCAGCAATTGCTCATGAAGCAGGGATTAAATTAGATCTTGAATTATTTGATGAAATCAGTCAAAAAACACCTTATTTAACAAAATTAAGTCCTAGTGGAAAACATCATATGGAAGATTTACATCGTGCTGGTGGAATCCCAGCTCTTATGAAAGAGCTTACAAAGAAAGAATTAATAAATACAAATGCTTTAACAGTTACAGGAAAAACTGTCGGAGAAAACCTTGAAAAGGTAAATGTATTAAACTATGATATAATTCACCCTATTGACAATCCTTATAGAAACAAAGGAGGACTTGCAATATTAAGAGGAAATTTAGCCCCAGATGGAGCTGTTGTAAAGGAATCAGCTGTAGCTGAAGAAATGCTTACTCACGAAGGTCCTGCAAAAGTATTTAATTCTGAAGAAGAAGCTGTGGATGCTATTTTTGATGGAAAGATTCAAAAGGGTGATGTTATTGTCATAAGATATGAAGGTCCTAAGGGTGGACCTGGTATGAGAGAAATGTTATCTCCTACCTCTGCAATCGCTGGTATGGGATTAGATAAAGATGTTGCACTTCTTACAGATGGTAGATTCTCAGGAGCAACAAGAGGTGCTGCAATTGGACACGTATCTCCTGAAGCTATGGAAGGTGGATTAATCGCTCTTATTAAAAATGGAGATATAATTCATATCGATATTCCAAATAAAAAATTAGAAGTTAAATTAAGCAATGAAGAAATACAAAAACGTCAAGAAAGCTTTGTAAAGCCTAAACCAAAGGTTACAAAAGGATATCTTGCAAGATATGCAAAGTTAGTTACTTCAGCAAGCACTGGTGCTGTATTAAAGTAAATATTTGTAAAAACACTCCCAATAGGGCTCTGCCCTATGGGAGCTATTTATTATAATCTCACAAATTTAGGCTCCATTTTTTCAAATGTAGTAATATACCTATACCCTATATCCCTTAAAAGATCATATGTTTCTAATATTTTATATCCTATATCCTCCTCTTTATGGGCATCAGAACCTACGGTAATAATTTCTCCACCTAAGCTTTTATATAAGCTTAATATATCAATGTCTGGATTTGTTGATTTAATTCCATATCTAAAGCCAGAAGTATTTACTTCTATTCCTTTTCCCTTTTGAATAATAATTTTTAGTATTTCCTCAATCATTTCTCTTTCAATATTATTTATATTAATATCTTCATATTCTGTATAAGCATATCTTCTTACTACGTCTAAATGGCCATATACATTATAGCTATCTATTTTTTCTACAATTTTTCTTACTTCTTTAAAATACCGTTCATAGGCTTCTTCTTTTGTTTTATTTTCAAATAAATTTCTAAAATATAGATCATATTTATCTATAGTATGACTAGATCCTATAACAAAATCAAAAGAATACTCATTTACTAATTGATTAATTCGCTCTTTTTCTTCTATTTGCAAACCTATTTCTATCCCAAGCTTTATACTAATTTTATCCTTATATTTTTCCTTATATTTATAAAGTATCTCTATATATGATGGAATATCAAACAAATCATCTACAATTAAACCATTTGGTCTCCACACACTAAGTTCAGCATGGTCTGTAAATACAATTTCTTTTATTCCCATTTGTATAGCTCTTTTTATAGCTACTTCCATTTCTAATGATGCATCATCTGAAAATGTGGTATGAACATGATAATCATACATTATATCAAACCTTTCTATTTATAATTTCTACATTATAACTTTTTCCCTAAACACTCTCCCATATTCACTTTTGTCTCTATTCCTTTTTGTGTGTTATAAAGCAAATCCTTATCTATATTTATTTCTCCTTTTTTCAAAAACATAATAACCGTTGAGCCGCCAAATTTAAAATATCCTTTTTCTTCCCCTTTATATACCTGTTTTTTCTCTTTATAAGTTTGTATTATAGATCCTACACAAGTTGCTCCTACTTCAGCAAGAATCATTTTACCAAAGTTATCAGAATAAAATACTGTTATTTCCCTTTTATTCTGGCAGTATAACCCCATAATCTTTTTAAGAGCTATAGGATTTACAGAATAATATTGCCCCTTTATATTTTTAGACGCATAAGGAATACCACTATCAGGAAAATGAAATCTATGATAATCTGCTGGACATAATCTGATAACAATACATGCTCCTTGATCATACTCTTTAGCAAGATTTCTATCACAAAAGAATTCTTCTAAAGTATAAAGAGAGCCTTTTACTTGTATCACTTTATCCTTATGAATATTTTCATAAGCCAACACACGACCATCAGCTGGAGAAATTAGATGTTTTTTTTCTAAGTCTATCGGTCTTGCTTCCTTTTTTAAATTTCTAGCAAAAAAATCATTAAAGGTTTTATAATCCTCTATGCATTCTCTTTCAGCTTCACTCATATCTATAGAGAGCTTTTGAACAAAACCCTTTATCTTTTTTCTACTAAAAGAAGTATCCTGCAATTTTCCATACAAAAATGAAAATATTTTTCTTTTAACAAAAATCTCAAGCAATGTATTTCCTGGCTTTGTATCATAAATCCATTTTAAAAACTTATCTCCAGCTACAATTTCTTTCATTCTTTGTCCTGTTTTTCTATCTATATAATAAATATCCATTTTTTTCATCATCCTTATCCATACTTATATACCTTTGATTTTATCACATCTTTATAAAATTTAAATAGTCAAAATCTATTTTTTATCTTGTATTCCTCCATGGAATTACTCAATCATTTATACATTCAATTATTGACTATCTTGTATTATTGTGGTAAATTCATATTGTAAAGTTTTTTCTAATAATTTAGAAAAATTTTATATACTGAAATCATTATTAACAAAAAGGGGATGACTGTCATGTCTTATGTTCAAGAAGTATTAGAACAAGTAAAAAAAAGAAATCCTGGTGAAGTAGAATTTCATCAAGCTGTAGAAGAAGTTCTACATTCATTAGAACCTGTTATTGAGAAGCATCCTGAATATGCAAAAGTAGGTTTAATCGAAAGATTCGTTGAACCTGAAAGAGTAGTTATGTTCAGAGTCCCATGGGTAGATGATAGTGGCAAAGTTCAAGTAAATAGAGGGTTTAGAGTACAATTTAACAGTGCCATTGGGCCTTACAAAGGTGGTTTAAGATTCCATCCATCTGTATACTTAGGAATTATTAAATTCTTAGGATTTGAACAAATATTAAAAAATTCACTAACTGGTCTTCCAATTGGTGGCGGTAAAGGTGGATCTGACTTTGATCCTAAAGGAAAATCTGATGAAGAAGTAATGAGATTCTGTCAAAGTTTCATGACTGAATTATATAGACATATTGGACAAGATTTAGACGTTCCAGCTGGAGATATCGGAGTAGGTGCTAGAGAAATAGGATATCTATTTGGTCAATATAAAAGAATAAAAAATCAATACGAAGCTGGGGTGCTTACTGGTAAAGGTCTTACATATGGTGGCTCTTTAGCAAGAAAAGAAGCTACTGGTTTTGGTTTAATTTACTTTGTAAGAGAAATGTTAGCAGCTCATGGAATGGATTTTAAAGATAAAACAGTTGTAATTTCTGGTGCAGGTAACGTTGCTATATACGCTTGTCAAAAGGTACAAGAATATGGTGCAAAAGTAATCGCTATGTGCGACTCTTCTGGCTATATTGTTGACGAAGAAGGTATCAAGCTAGATACAATTAAACAAATCAAAGAAGTAGAAAGAAAGAGAATTAAAGAATATGTAAAATATCATCCAAATGCACAATACTTCGAAGGTCAACAAGGAATTTGGTCACTAAAATGTGATATTGCTCTACCTTGTGCTACACAAAACGATATTAACCTTGAAAGTGCTAAAAAATTAGTAGAAACTGGTGTAAAAGCTATTGGTGAAGGTGCAAACATGCCTTGTACAAATGAAGCCATTGAATATTTCTTAAAAAATAACGTATTGGTAGCTCCTGCAAAAGCTGCAAATGCTGGTGGCGTTGCTACTTCAGCTCTTGAAATGTCTCAAAACAGTATGAGATTAAGCTGGACATTTGAAGAAGTTAACCAAAAATTAGATGAAATTATGGTAAATATCTTTAAATCATCTCAAGCAGCTGCTAAAGAATATGGAATGGAAGGAAACTATGTAGCTGGTGCAAACATTGCAGGCTTCTTAAAAGTAGCAGATGCAATGATGGCTCATGGTATTGTATAAAAGTTTATAATAAAAACCTTCTTTGGAACTTCCAAAGAAGGTTTTTTCTATCTGATTGTATTTTTAAAAGAATTTCCTTCCCCCATTTTACGCGGGACACATGCATTCGGAATTTCATAAAGTATTCCCTTAATTACAACGTTAGTTTCTTTCATTAAATCAATCATCTTCATTTCTACACTTACTGCATTTTGACGAACTATTTTCACTTTCGGTCTTAATGGAAAATCTGGTTGTATTTCTTGCACTACACCAATTTCTCCATTACTTAATTGAACCAAACTTCCTTCTGGATAAGGCATAATTTTTTTTGCAAAAACTTCTACCATTTTAAAATCAAAGTATCTTCCTGCACTACCCATAATAAGTTCTATAGCCTCATTTGGAGGTACCGCTTTTTTATTGGCCGTATCAGATGTTAAATAATCGTAAGTATCTGCAATTGCAACAATTCTAGCCAATTTATTAATTTTATCTCCTTTATATCCATAAGGAAATCCTGATCCATCCACCCTTTCATGATGCTGAAGAGCAATCACTTTTGTTGTAGCCTTTATTTCATATTTCTCTTTTAAGTATTCATACCCTTTCTTTGTATGATCCTTTTCAATATCCAATTCTTCCTCTGTTAAAGGAGCTTTCTTTAAAAGAATCTCTTTAGGAATGAATGCTTTTCCTATATCATGAAGCATTGCCCCAATACATAAATCATGTAACTCATTTCTATTTAGTCCCATTTCTATTCCTAAAATTAAAGACAATACAGCAACATTTACAGAATGTTGATAAGTATAAGAATCGATACTTTTTATATCAACCAAATTCACTACTATATTATTGTTCATTAAAATCTCATCTACAAACTCTTTAGATATATTATTTAACGATTGAATATTTTTTTCTCCCTCTTGCTCCAATTGTTTTACCTTTATCGCATTTTCCCTCTGCTTAAAATATTTATCCAAACCATCAAAGGTATCTTTAATAGTCTTTATCGCCTCATTTCTCAGTTTTGGGCTAATAACATCTTCAATCTCGTTATCACTATATTCATCATTTATGTATATACTGTATATTCCATTTTCTTTTATCTTCCCTATAAGATTTTGATTTAATTTTACTCCTTTTTGCAATAAAACTCTATTATTTTTATCATTTAGGGTTTGTGCTAAATACATTCCTTCTTTTGCACTACCAATTGGTATAAGTCTCATAATTATTACTCCTTATATTTTTTGATCAACCTTTATATCTTAATTTAAAATAATTATATCAAATTTCGACAAATTCCGTTACTAGTTTTTTATTTCCCTTAAAACCTCAAAATTTCTTAATATAATTTTTCTCCCTCTCCAGCTAAAGGCTCTATCACCATATTTTCTTTTAAAAGCCTTATTAGACATGTCTAAAACTTCTTTTTCATCAAGAATATAAATCAAATTCTTCCTAAACTCCTCCATATTTGTATGTTCAATATTTTGATTATGAGGACATACATCTTGGCAAATGTCACAACCAAATACCATTTTATTTTTCTTTAAAATATCTCTTTCTTCTTGCGTTAGCTCTTCTTTTTTCTGAGTTATAAAAGATAGGCACCTTCTTGGATTCATTTGGAAATCTCCAAGTATAGCACCTCCTGGACATTTTTTTATACATTCACCGCATTTTTTACAGGTTTTATTCAAGGGCTTGTCTACTTCAAATTTATAGTTGTTTAGAATGTAACCAATAAATACATAAGATCCATACTTATCATTTATTAAGTTATTGTTTATTCCAAAATATCCTAGCCCTGCTAAATAAGCTAAATATCTATCTACTAATGGACCTGTATCTACAAAAGCTTTATAAGAAAAGTTTTCTATCCTCTCTTTAAGAAATTCTCCTATTTTATCTAGCTTTTCTTTAATAATCCTATGATAATCTATTGAATAAGTATATTTAGAAATATTCGAATCAAAGTACCCTGTAAAATAAGGAAATAAACAAACAATAATAGAAGCTACATCCGGCATTGTCTCCTTTGGATTAATTCTCTTTTTTATATCTTCTTCCTCCATCCCTGTAATATAACCTTTATCAATCCTATCCTTTAATATCTTTTCTAGTTCTTTATAAGGACCAATAGGTGCAATTCCTACACGTTCAATATTTAATTTTTTGCAAAATCCCTTTAAGCATTCCTTCACATTTATTTCTCCGTTTCTTCTAAGATATTTTAAACTTTGCCACACTTCCTTTTTCTACCTGAATAACTTCAAGTCTCGCATCTATTCTTTCTTTTAGCTCTGGCACATGAGAAATAATTCCTACAAGCCTTCCCCCTTTTTGCAGATCAATGAGTGTCTTCATAGCAAAATCTAATGCTTCAGGATCTAGTGTTCCAAACCCTTCATCTACAAAAATGGTATCTAGACTAATTCCACCTGAATAAGCTTGCACAACATCTGATAACCCTAAAGCTAAAGATAATGAAGCAAGAAAAGTTTCTCCACCAGATAGGGTGCTTACAGGTCTTTGCATTCCTGTATAAGTATCAAACACCTCTAGTTCTAATCCTCCTGCTGCATTTTTTCGTGCTCGATCCATTGTTCTTCTTAGATGATATCTTCCCTTACTCATCAATTTTAATCTTTCTGTTGCAGCAATAGTAATATCATCTAATAACGTACTTAAAACAAATCTTTGGAATGTAAGCCCATAAGGATTTACACCATTGCTTACCTCTGATAGTTTTCCAACAACAGAATATTCCTTTTCTTTCTCATCAATCAAATTATCTAATTTTACTAAATCCTTCAACAAGCTCTTATTATATTTTATTTTCTCAAGTAGAGTATTTTCTATTTTTAAAGCTTCAACCTTTTCCTTTTCTACATTTTTTAAAGTTTTCTCAAGCTTAACTATATCTACCATTACAATTCCTTCTGAAGCTTTCTTTGCACGATTTAGGCGATCTTTTGCAGCATGTAAATTTCCTTCAAATTCCTTTATCTCCTGCTCTAACTGCTTCCTTAAATTTTCATCCTTTTTTGCCTTTTCATAATCCGTATAGCTTAAAAATCCTGCTTCACTTAACTTCTTTATAAAAGCATTTCTCTCCTGTATATACTTTGTATATGCTTCCTCTAAAGCCTTCTTTGCATTTTCTTTTGACGTTTTTGCAACAGTTAATTCCTTTGTTGCTTTATCAAAGTCATCCTTGGCTTTTTCAAAGCTTTTTATCAATTTATCCAATTGTTCTTTTGCTTGTTTTTGTGCTATTTTTAACAATTCTATATTCCGAATATTTTCAGGAATAGCTTCTTCCTGCTCCTTTAAAGCTCCCTCATGCTTTTGATAAGCTTCAATTTTATTTTTTAAAGCTTCTTCTATCCTTTCTAAAATCTCCTTATTTTCCTTTTCTTCTTCCTTCAGCTTCTCTAACTGAACTTGATAAAACTCTAATTTTTTCGATTTTTCAAGAGCCTCTTCAAATATTTTTTGCTTATCTTGTAATTTATCTTTTAATATCTGTATCTTTATATAAGCATTTTCCCCTAGTTCCTCCTGAATAGTTTTTATCCTATTTTCTACTTTTTCTTTTTCAAGCTCCTTTTTATTTACCACATCTTTCATTTTATCTTTTTGTTTTTCTAACTTTTCAACAGATAATTGTTTTTCCTTTATTTCTTCTTCTGTTGGCATCCAATCCTCTTTTTTAGCTAAGCTTGGATGATCTAATGAGCCACATACTGGACAAGGCATATTTTCATCAAGATTACTTGCAAGTATAGCTGCTTGACCTCTTTGGTATACTTCCTGCAAAGCAAAAAATTCTTTTTTTATCTTGCTATACAACTTTTCTGCTTTTTTGTATTCTTCTAATGAATAATCATATTTTTTCTTTATTTCCTCATATATATTATTTAGCTTATCAAGCTCTTTTCTTTTATTATAAGTTTTTTGTAATCCTTCATATTCTACTTTAAATCCTGCTAACTTTAAGCTATACTCCTTCGCTTCTTCTGTAATAATACTCTGTTTTTCTAGCAAAGCTTCAAGTTTTTTTAATTTTCTTATCACTTTCTCTTTTTCAAGCTCCTCTTTATGTAGCTCTATTTTTAACTGTTCTAGTTTTTTTTTCGAATTCTCTAAGGCATTTACTTTATCATAATAGCTTTCAATAAGTAAAAGCTGCTTTTTAAGTTTTTCCCTATCTTCTTCCTTTTCATTTTCCTCTTCTAATTTTATTTCTGATTCCTTATAATTTTCAATTGCTTCATTTAATTTTTTATCAGCTTCTTCCAAATCTTTTTTGCATTTTTTTTGATCCTTACTTCTTAATCTTGTAGATTTTTCCGTCTCTTCAAGAGTAGCAGCCTGTACTGCTTTATTTAACATTTCTCTTTTTTGCTGTATATACAAAATTTTATCTTTTAGTATTTCTAATTCCTTTTGAGCTAATTCTTTTTCTTTTAATTTTTCATTTCCTTCTTTTCCTTTTATAAAAGCTTCCTGAACATATTTTACTTTCTCTGCTTTTTCTTTTAATATTTCCTGCATATTTATTAGCTTTTCTTGAGAAATTTTAATTTCCTCTTCTAAATCCTTTATTGTCTCACATTCTGCCTTTTTTAAAAGCCATTGTTTTTGTTTTTCTAAGTCTTTTATTGTCTCTTTTATTTCTTTTGCTGATTTTTTCAATATTTCTTCTATTCTCCTATAAATCTCTGTACTAAATAATTTCTCTAAAATATCTTGTCTTTCTACTGAATCAGCTAATAATAGTTTTCGAAACTCCCCCTGTGGTAGCATTATTACTTGACGAAACTGACTGCTTTTAAAGCCTATCAAATTTTCTACTGTATCCGTTACATTCTTCCATCCAGTTTGAAGTAAAACTTCTTCTTCATTAAGTTTCCATAGGGTAGCTTCAGGATTTTGAATTGTTGTACCTTTTCCAGATTTTTTAAGCCTTATCTGCTCTGGTTTTCGATTAACTCTGTATCTATAACCCTTTATTTCAAAATCAAATGTTACTTCTGTAATCTGATCAATCTGTGCATGATGACTTCTCATATTTTTACTATTTCTCTCATTCCCGCTCGTATCTCCATAAAGAGCAAAGCACATAGCATCTAAAATAGTAGTTTTACCAGATCCAGTTGGTCCATGGATCAAAAATATGCTTTTATCTTTTAATTCAGTAAAATCTATCTCTTCTTTCACATAAGGTCCAAAAGCACTAATAAAAAGTTTAAGAGGTCTCATAATTATTCCCCCCTCATAACGCTATAATATTGATCTAAAATATTCTTAAATACAGTTTTGTATTCATCTGTAAAAGTACTTTGTGTTACCTGTTTGTAAAAGGAAGCAAACAAATCTATTTCACTCATTTTTTTAAAGTCCTTATCTGCCCCTACACAATCATTATTGATTGTAAATTGAGGTCTTTCTATATGCACTACATTTGGATAAACCTTTCTTAATTTTCCCATAGCATCCAAAATAGCTCCTTCATCCTTTAATGTTACACAAATATAATCATCTTTGTTTTCACCATTTTTAGGACCCTTTAAAATTTCATCTAAATATCCTTCTATACATCTTAAATCTTTTTTAGGCTTTAATTCTATATTTTCAATTAACACATTCCCTTTTTCATCCATTTCAATAAAACAAATTCCTTTTTTATGATTTACTTCTGAGAAAGAATATTTCATTAAAGATCCTGAATACCTTATATTTTCTGCTCCTACCCTTTGGGCCCTGTGTAAATGTCCTAAAGCTACATAATCAAAAGACTTAAAATAAGAAGCATTCACAACACTTGATCCTCCTACAGAAAGGGGACGTTCTGATTCGCTTTCTTCTCCCCCTGCAACAAATGCATGAGCTATTAATACATTTCGGCTGTCTGTATTCATACTTCCTCTTATGTGATTAATCACTTTAAACATGGCTTCATCATGAACATTAATCCCTTTATCATCAAAAGTTTCCCTTACAGTAGCTACTTCAACATAAGGAATGGTATAAAAGTTTACAGGTCCATAATCATCATAAATCACAACAGGCTTTATATCTGTAATTAGCTTTCCTGAAATATTTAATCCTCTTCCCTTAAGAATTCTTGATCCGAATCCAAGTCGGTCAGGACTATCATGATTTCCTGCAATCATAATAATAGGAACACAATAATCTATCAAAATCTTAGATACAACATCATCTAAAAGATTTATAGCTTCAGTAGGAGGTACAGATCTATCAAATATATCTCCTGAAACCAAAATAACATCTGGTTTAATATCCTTTACCAATTCTATAAACTTATCTAATAAATAGGCTTGATCATTGGTTAGATGCACTCCATGAAAAATTCTTCCTAAATGCCAGTCCGAAGTATGAAGTATCCTCATAGTTTCACCTCTTCATCTAAATGGAATAAGTAAAGATAACTCTCTTTTACTTTCTTATTTGTTATTTTTTCTAAAGCTTCTTTGTATAAATCAACTTGAATTCGATATTTCTTAACAATTTCTTCTTTTCTTCCAAAGCCAATATAATCTGTTTTATAATCCACTAATACAAGTCCATCCTCTTGCTCAAAATAGCAGTCTATAACCCCTTGAATCAAAAGGCTTTCCTCACAATCATATAAATTAGGTATTACCTCACAAGCTTTTTTTACAAAGTTAAAAGGTACTTCTCTAAAAACATTTTTAGCCTTGCATATTCGCTTTCCAATATTGCTTTCAAAAAATGTAAGTATTTTTGAAATATCAACCACATCTGCTTCTTCAATCTTTAATAATTCAGCTTCTACCATTTTTTCAATTTGTTCTTTAATTGCTTCTTTGCTCTCTATATTATTTAAATCTAGATGCTGCATTACAAAATGGATAATAGTTCCCTTTTCTGCTGCTGCAAACTGTTTATTTTCATTCATAAAATTAGGCTTTTGAATAAGAGAAGGAATATTCATCCCCATACTGTCTAATTCCTTTGCTGATATTCTTTTAATATCTGTTACAGATAGTTTTGAAGGAATCTTTGTTGCAACTTTATTTGGATAACTCCAGTCAAGCCTCTTTGCTACAAAAGCATAATCTTTTTTTATTGCTTTTTCATCAAAATCCCTTAAAAACTTTAAATAAGATAATTTATTTATCTTTTTTTCTATTTCTTCCTTTTGAATATCTGTTTTATGAATTCTTTTTATGTTCCACTTTGAATTATCTTTCATAAGCATATCTTCATTCCAAAGGACATTAGCCCATTCTCTCAAATTTTCTCCATCCTTATGCCTCATTAAAACAGGTCCTATCCAATCAAGATAACATCTACCCTTCGAAAGATAAAAAGGAGTCATACCCTTTGTCCATTTTTTTGCTGATTTTTCTATATCTTTAATACTTCCTATAAGAATCAACTTATCCTTTGCCCTTGTTAATGCAACGTATAGAATCCGCATTTCTTCAGATAAGCTTTCAATTTTTATTTTATTTTTCATAGCTATTTTTGCAATTGTATCTGTATACTGTCGAATATTTGGGTCTACATATCTAGGTCCAATTCCTAAATCCTTATGAAATAACACTTGTGAATTAATATCCATCAGATTAAACTGCTTTCCCATACCCGCTACAATCACTACAGGAAACTCTAACCCCTTACTTTTATGAATACTCATTATTCTAACAACATCATCATTTTCTCCTAATGTTTTAGCCGTTCCCATATCTCCACTGCTATCTTTTAACTTGTCAATAAATTTAATAAAATTAAACAATCCTTTTATAGATGTATTTTGGAATTGTCTTGCTCGATCAACTAAAACTCTTAAATTTCCTTGTCTTTGAATACCTCCAGGCATAGCTCCTGCATAATCATAATAACCTGTTTCTTTTAAAAGATTCCAAATAAAATCATCCAAATGAATGTATCGAGAACTATCTTTCCACTTATTTATTTTCTCTAAAAAATTCTTGCATTTTAATGCTAATGGATCATCTATTTGCTCTATATATTCTTCTATAGCTTCAAAATAAGTTTTTTTACTGCTTTGAACGCGAATTTTAATAAGTTCTTCAGTATCAAAGCCTCCTATTGGAGAACGCATTACACTAAGAAGAGGTATATCTTGTCTTTTGTTATCTATAATCTTTAATAGATTCATAAATATATTTACTTCAATTGCTTCAAAGTAACCTGTATTGACATCTGCATAAGCAGGAATTCCTTCTTCTATGAAAACTTCTAAGAAGGTTTGTGCCCAGTTTTTTGTAGTTCTAAGAAGTATTACTATATCCTTATAGGTAATATTTCTATATTCCTTAAGCTTGCTATCATAGATTTCATTATCTAGTAAAGCCTTTATTCGTTTTGCAGTAATTCTTGCCTCTACTTCCATATCTTCTATTTCTTCAAATTCTTCTTCCATCTCTTCTTGTGCATTTTTTTCTATTAAATTTAGTTCAATAGCTAAATCATCCATCGGTTCATTTTCTGCTCCCTTGTATAGGTATGCACTTTCATCATAATCAATCTCACCAAGTTCTTTAGTCATAATATTTTTGAAAATAAAATTTACCCCATCGATAACTTCTTCTCTACTTCTGAAGTTTTTACTTAAATCAATTCTTCTATTTATAGCATTTGAATCATTCTTAAATGTTTCATATTTTTCTATGAATAAGGAAGGATCTGCCAATCTAAATCTATAAATACTTTGTTTTACATCTCCTACCATAAATAAGTTGTCCTCTTTTTTAATAAAACCTAATATGGTTTCTTGTACAATATTACTATCTTGATACTCATCTACAAATATATATTCAAACCTTTTTTGATATTCTTTTCCTACTTGTTCATTTTCTAAAATAGCTAAAGCGTAATGCTCTAAATCATTGAAGTCTACAATTCCCTTCTCAACCTTTTTCTCATGGTATAAGCTTTCAAAATCTATAACCAAATTATATAAATATTTCATATATGGATATAATTCATTCAAATCCTTTATATAATCTTTTGGACTCTTAACTAGAATATCTTCTTTTATACTTTTTATAATATCTTTCCCCTGTTCTCTTAACCCCTTTATCTCTTCTTTTAATATTTCATCCACATCTTTTGTGCGTCCTAATCTTTTATGCGATACATTTTCTAATGCATAATAAAAACTAGTTAATCCCGCTTTTAAAGAAGTCTCTAACTCATCTATTATTCGTATGTCTTCAAGGATTGCTTCAGTGTAAGCTGCTACTCCATTAGGTCTTAAACATAAATCCTTTGCTGCAAGAAATGCTTCTTTTGCCCCTGCTAATGAAATTTCAATCTGCTTAACTATTGTTTCATACCATTTTGTTTTCTCAAATCCATCCATATCTAAACAAAAATCTTCAACTCTATCTTTAAGCCATTTTTTAGGATATGGTTTACTTTGAATAAATTCATATAACTTTAATACCAATTCCTGTAGAGGAGTATCCTCTTTATTTCCTCCAAATCGTTCTACTAATCCTATAAATCCTTCTTCTTCTTTTTCATATTCCCTTTCAAATAATTCTTGTATAACCTCAATCTTCATAATGCTAGTCTCTGTTGCATCTCCAATACGAAAATTAGGATCTATATCAATCAAATGAAAATATTTTTTCACTACATCTATGCAAAATGAATGCAATGTACTAATAGAAGCTCTATTAAGCAGGTTCATTTGTCTTCTTAAGTGTTCTTCATTTTCATCTTTCTTTTCCAATTCCTCTAAAATAGCTGCTCCTATTCTTTCTCTCATTTCTCCTGCTGCAGCATTAGTAAAAGTTACAATTAACAATCTGTCTATATCAATCTTATCTTTTATAATCATTTGTATTATTCTCTCAACTAATACAGCTGTTTTTCCTGATCCTGCTGCTGCTGCAACCAAAAGATTGCTGCCTCTTGAATCAATAGCACTTTTTTGATCTGTAGTCCACATAACCATTTGTATTCCTCTCCTTTTTATCCCAATGGCATCCCTATTACCTATATAAAATTATATCATAGAAAAAACCCTCTATTTATTTAAATAGAAGGTTCATCACTCAACTTATAAATTATGAGTAGTTAGCAAATATTCAACAGGCATATGATAAGGAATCATCATATTGGTAGTATGACCAGCAATGTAAACAATTTTATACTCCTCATTATCAGCTGTCTTGTTAACAGGGCCTAAAAACCAATCAAAAAATCCTAGATACTGGCGGATATTCTTATATGATTTTGGTAAATGAACAGGACAACTAAATGTAACAATCTCTATATTTCTATCAATTTTTATTAATTTATTTTCTAATCCAAATAAAGCATTTGCAATGCTTAATGCTCCTTTACTATGTCCAACTAGCATTTTCATACGATCACTATTCTTTTCTAATAGTTCTATAAGAACCTCTGAATCTTTAACTCCTTTAACATAAATCTCTTGTTTGTTAAATAATGTAGAAGTTATTGTCTTTTGAACTATTTTATAATAACCTTCAACGGCCTCTTGAATTAGATCAAGACTTCCATATCCAGAAACAATTCCAGCAACAGGTTTCATTAATACATTGGCCACTGTTTTAGCAAGAGCAGCTGTTCCAAAAATAGAACTACCTACACCTGTTATAACAATCGTATCAATTTCTTCATGGTCTTTTAAAAGATCATCTACTTTTGAATATTTTTGAATAATATTTTCAAAGTAAGGCTTTACAACAATGATATCTCCTTCACTAACTTTAAAATCATCAAAAATATGATTCATAATCATAAATGTACTATAAAAATAATTTTCAAAAAAACTAGGTCCTAATATGAGCATCTTATCAAGATTAAACGTCAACATATCCTAGCCTCCCATAAATTATAAAACCAGCTTCTACATTTATCTTATTAAATTATTCAAAAAATAGTTCTTTATACATTTAACAGCAAATTCCTTTTAAATCATTCCACCCATATCCTACTTCCTTTAATTCTTTTCCACCTATTTTAATATTTCTTCTTTTTACTATTGTTCCACCTAATTTTTCATAAAATCTACATGACTTATTTTCTTCTAATGCCCATATAAACATATTATTCATTCCCATACTTATTAGATTTTTTACTACTTGTTTAAAAATTTCTTTTCCTAATCCTTTTTTCTGATAAGACTCTAAAATATAGATTGCATACAATTCTCCTTGATACACTAAATCATTATCTCGTTCCTTTCCATATGTTGCAAAGCCTACTATTTTATTGTCTTTTTCACATACTAACGCTTTTATATTATTATCTTTTAACTTTTTTCGTATATTTTCAACTATTTCTTCTATTTTTTCTTTTCTTTCTTGTAGAAATTTATCGGGTACAATCCCTTTGTATGTAGTTAACCATGTTTCAACATTTATATATGCTATATCTTTTGCATCATCTATGGTAGCTACTCTTATATTCATATTTAGCCCTCCGTTTCTTTATTAAGTCCATTTGCTTCAATATAACTATCCTCCCAAAATACATATGTATAATAATTTCTTTCATTATCTTTTTATATTTCTTTTTTCAATTGTTAACATTAATTGCCTATAAATGAGTTGCAAAAAAACAATCAGTGTTATAAAAAATCCTAAAATACTAATGATTGTATCGTATTTATGATAATGATAAATTAATGCCTGTTGCATAGACATAAACCACAGAATTAATGGCATAAATAAAAATAAAATATTTAATAATATATACTTTGTATTTTTAAAATAAACACCATATATTGCTAAGAATAAGATTAATAAAAACGACATAAATATTGCTTCCTTAAAAGATATTTCAACTGGTATATCACTAGATATTAACATTTTATATCCCCATAATAAAAATATATACGTATTTATTCCTAAATAACTAATCATATCTGAGATTTTACTCATTTTTTATTCACCTTCTTGCATAATCCATTACTATTATTTGCTTTCTTTATACTATTTCAATAGTTAACAAAAAAGCTGATTCTACATTAATTTTGCCATATAATATTCATCTATATATTCTCCATCTACAATCAGTGATCTTTCTTTTATTCCTTCTATTTTAAATCCCATTTTCTCATACAATCTTATCCCTCTCTCATTATGAAGCATTACTGTTAATTCTAATCTTGTTATATTTTTTTCATTTGCCCATTTTTCTAATTCCTCAAATAATTTTGTTCCAATCCCCTTCCCTCTATAATCATTTAGTATACCTATTACTATATATGCACTATGTTTTATTCTGTTTGCAAATCCTCTTTCAGCTGATAAAAATCCAACAATCTCTCCATTTTCTTCTGCAACTAATATTAATGAGTTTGAATGATATAGATTTCTTATATCTGCTTTTATTTCATCTACAGTTGTTTTTCTTTCCCCTGGCTCAAACATCATATTTTTTGTTTCATTATCTAATCTTTTTAACATATTTAAAAACATTCCTGCATCGTCTTCTTTAATTTTTCTTATCATCATAATATCACCTTCAACTTTATCACTTAACAACCTCTACCATTTCTCCATTTACCACTTCTTTTAATTGAACTACACTTAATTCTATTTGTACTCCTATTTTGCCACCACTTACAATGATACTATCAATTTGAGATGCACTAGAATCTATAAAGATTTTGTAATTTTTTCTCATCCCTATAGGAGAGCATCCACCTTTTATATAACCCGTCGTTTTAAAAATATCTTTAACTGGGATCATCTCAATCTTTTTTTCTTTAACAGCTATAGCTGCTTTTTTCAAATCCAGCTCTTTCAGTACAGGTATTATAAATACATATATTTCTTTGCTATTCCCTTTTGTAACCAGTGTTTTATATACGTATTTAGGATGTTTTTTGATTTTCTCTGCTACAGAAATGCCATCAATTTTTCCATCTTTACTATCATAAGTAATAATCGTATAGTTTATATTTTCTTTATCTAAAATACGCATAGCATTTGTTTTTTTAACCTTTCCCATATATCTTCCCCCATATACACAATATGTTTTATGCATATTTTACCATTTTCTGTATTTAAAATATACTCCCTAATTGCTACTGCGAATGAGAGTATTCTAAAGAAATATCAACCCCTATAGCTTTTTCTCCTTATCTACTAATTTATACACCTATGAATGATTTTTTGATATGCTTCATCAATTCTTAATCTTTCCAATATGCTCTCCATGGATTATTATTTATATCAACAAATCTATAACTACTTGTCCCGTTTGCATGATCTAGCATCCATTTACCATTTTGATTTTTAATATAATAATTACTTCTTTTATGCCATTCTCCACTAATCGTCCATTCTTCTTTTATAATTAATTCCACAATTTTTTTATCATCATTCCCAAATAATTTTGAAATTAATTTTTGTTTTTCCTTTATATAAGCTCTTGTTACTCTTCCATTTTTTGTATAAATACTTGGTATATATACAAATCCATCTACAAATAATTGACCTCTTTTTTGTACAATTAAATCTTTATAAAAGCCTTTAGCATTGTGTTCTTGCATTTTTTCTTTAAACAGATTAATAAAATCCTCTTCATTTTTTATATAATTTGGTACTAAAAGCAATTTCTCATCTTCTGAAACGATTAGTTCCTTTGTGAAGTTTTCCAAAGGCCTATATGTCTCCTTTAATAACTTTTCAGCTTCTAATCGATCAAACGCTAATCTTTCACTTATATTCATATTGATAATATTTATGAGTATTATAAACACGCTCAATAATATTTTTATTACTTTTTTCAATCCCATATTCTAACTCCTTAATTTTCTCTTGAATTTTAATTCCTATATATTTACAATTTTATCATAATTTTAACATAATAAAAATCTCCTTATCACACCAGGAGATTTTCTATTTTATGGATTTATGATCATTAGAGGATATCCACTTTATTTTCTTGCTTTAACATAACAACCCGTAATACCCATATATTTAAACTGGGCTTTGTCAACAATTTTAAACCCACATTCTTCTATTAGATTAATTATATCCTTTTCTCTAAACCAACTCAAATACGGAATTATTCTTATTTTATTAGCTATTATAGTAAAAATATATTGAAATTTTGCTTTTAAAGTGTCTTTTTTTCCATAACAATCTGTGCTAGTTATTATTACACCTTCATCTTTTAAAACCCTTTTTGCTTCTTTTAATAACTTTGTAGGGTCTTTAACTACATGTAAAACATTACACAATAATACAATATCAAAGGAATTATTTTTAAAATTAATATTATATCCATCACCTATTTTAAACTCTACATTGTATATTTCTTCTTTTTGCAATTTGCTGTTAGCAATTTGAATCATTTTTTCAGAAATATCAATCCCTATAACTTTTTTTGAAAATTTTGCTATTTCTAATGCTATGATTCCAGTCCCACATGCTACTTCCAAAACATTTTCTTGACCATTTAGTTCATTTTTTATTTTTTCAATCAAATCTTTATACATTACTCTATCTTTAATACCTGTTTGATTATCATATTTGTTCGCAATTTTTTCCCAAAACTTTTTCTCTTTTTTTATTCGTTCTATATCCCCCATCCCATAACCCCCTTCTAAAAAAATTATTTTTCTTGGACATACATTTCTTATGTGTATATTATACTTTTCATTATATATTTCAAAGTAATACAAAATATCCCCTTATGCTGTTTCAATTATTTTTACTCTTTTATTTATTCTTGTAATTAAATCATATGGATATCCTAAATACTCTAATATTTTAACTGCATTTCTGCTTTGAGAAATTCCTTTTCTAATATGATAATCAAATTTCAAACCTTCTTTTGTAACAGTTTCTTTAAAATAATAAGCTTCATATCCTTTCAACATTTGTATTAACTGTAAATCGTGTGTTGATACTATAGTCAATGTATTTTTTTCTGCTAAATAATTAAGTATCTCAACTGCTGCTCCAATCCTCTCTGTTGGATTAGTCCCGTTAAATATCTCATCTATCAATGCTAAGCAACAACTTGATTTTTCACATATGTTTAATACTTTATAAATAGCTTCAGCTTCACACAAATAATAACTCTTCCCTTTTATTAAGTCGTCATTTAAGCTCACAGATGACACTATATTGTAAAAACTTGTTCGATACTTATTCGCTAGACATGTATATATAGTTTGAGCAAATATTGCATTTACTCCAATTGTTCGCATAAATGTTGACTTTCCACTCATATTTGAGCCTGTTATTATAATTCCATTATTTTTTACCTTTAAAGAATTCTTAACCGGTTTTTCTAATAATGGATGAAAAATACCCTCTACATCCAAAACCTTGTTTTCATTTACAAATTCAGGCTCAACAAATTGATCTATACTATCCCTATATAGTGCTATAGAAATCAAAGCATCTAACTTCCCAACTAGCATATACATTTGAATAATCTCATCTTTAAATTTTTCAATATAAGAAGCAATAGTAAAATAATTTCTTTCTTTGATAAGAAATATAATATTTAAATAATCCGCAAAAACATCCATTCCTTCTATCCTTGATAATATACTCGTTCTTTTTCCAATAATTTTACATTTATCATATAAGTTCTTCAATTTAATTGCATATTCAGGTGATACATCCTTTAAAACTACATATAACTTATTACTGATATTTATAATTCTTCCAATATATTGTATTACTGCAATTTGTTCCATAATTAAATACCCCATATTATAATGTACACATATATTTGTTAATCCTAAAACGATTAAAGAATATATGCATACTTTACTCTTTATAAAAGAAAGCATAAAGATGTTAATAAAAAAAAGTAATGGCAAAATAGAGACTAATAATTTTAATTTTAAATTTGGTTTTAATTTATTGCATAATACAGATGTTACATCCTTGTTAATTCTTCCTAGCTTATTTAATATATCTTGAATCTTTTTTCTTTTTTCAATATGATTTTGAAAATATGATATATAATATCCTCTCTCTTTTAATCCCTCCTCACTAAACAAAGGATTTTTAAGCATTTTATATAAAACTTGTTCACCACAAGTAGTAATAGTTTTATCAATATGACAAAACACATCATCCATATTCAAATCATTCCATGTGTCATCAGAAATATTTACTTCCTTATCACTAAATTGAGAAACAAATGCTTTTAAGTGTAAAAAATTTATCTTTTGTTTTTGCTCTTTATCTACTTTTTTGTCAATTTCTTTTTTTGAAACGAATCGTCTTAACATCTGTATATAATAGTTTATAAATTGCATCATTTATCTCCTTTTCCTATTTTATACAAAATTCTTAATATAAGCTTTTTGTAAAATGAAGTTTATTACTCTTTTATCCTTTCAAGGACCTCTTTATCTGATAGTTTTTTCATATTCTTATACTCATTTTCTTCTAATCTCGTGTCGAATTGACAAATGCTTGAATATGAACAATAATCGCAAGCCGTTTGTTTACCATTTTTACAAGGGGCAATTTGAATGTTTCCTTTCATTATTTCAAAGGTAATTTCCTGAACCAATTTTTGAACATGCTTAATTAAATCCATAAAATCAGCCTCATCAACTGCTGAAGAATTGCTGTAAAAACCTCCATTCTTATTAAGTCCTACAGGAATAATATCAGAATATCTGTCAATATCACGATCCATTTCCTTAACAATTCTTGTATCCTTTAAAGCTAATCCTTTCATTTTAAGCTTCTTTCTTATTTCTTTTTCAATAACCTCTATAACTTTTTCTTCTGTTTTTATCATTGGATCATCTATTTTAAAATAAAAAATACCAGCAGGCTTTTTCTCTTTTTCATTTTTATCCTTTTTACTTCTTAAAACAACATCTAAATAAATCATAAGCTGTAGCTGAAGTCCATAATATACATCAGAAAGACTAAAATCTTTGTTTCCTGATTTATAGTCCATAATTTTTACATAAATATTTTCTTCATCCTCTAATAAGTCTACCCGATCAATTCTTCCTTCTAAATAAATTTTTTCTCCATCAGCAAGTTCTATTTCAATCGGTGGATACATTTTACCTATTCCAAATTGAGCTTCATATGCCGTAGGCTCAAACCCACTTTTTTTAATATGCTCTGTTAATGTCCAAACTGCCCTACGACTAATTCTTTTTAATCGATTCACAAGATACTTATATCTATTAGTACTTAACATAACTCCATTTCCATAATTAGGCACTATGTTGTCAACCACATCATCAACCATTTTATAGCATTTATCTTTATCTAGCTTACGCCAATCTATATTGTCTTTTTTTAACATATCCGTAAAGGTTTCCATCGACTTATGAAAAATTTCTCCTATATCTGGTGCCTTTACTTCAAACATTTTTCTTTCTTTAGGCTTTAATCCGTATCTTACAAAATGAGCAAATGGACAGTTTACAAACTGTTCAAGTCTAGATACACTAGATCGAATTGGAGTGTTGTATAATCTTTTAGCACTGCTTGATTCAATGTATTCTACTTGATTATTATGAAAAAAACCTTCTATAACTGCTTTACGTTTTGCATCCCATTCTTTATGCTTATAATACCAGTCGTATACATTCCACCATACTTCTTCAATCGGTTTTCCATCTATATTTTGCCTAATATTCTCAACCAAATATTTAAAGGTACTTTTTGGTGTGGATATAAGACGTTTTTGCTGATCAAAGTTGTTGATAACATCACTTTTTACATTTAATTTTGTGAATATTTTCTTAAATCTATCAATTAAAACAGATGGCCTCATTGCTTTTCCTTCTCCATCTGCCATAGCATAACTAATCCACAAGTATTCACTAGGTTTTGTGAATGTTGTATAAATTATAAACTTTTCTTCATAGGCTTTTCTTTCGCTGTCATACCCTAATTCTATATCTTTTTCTTTCATATAAATTCTTTCTTCATCAGACAGTATTCCATCCATATCTTTTCCCGATGGTAAAATTCCATCATTTACTCCTACTACAAACAATGCTTTAATATCATGGCTTTTTGATCTTTGGATATTTCCTACTAATACTTGATCAATAGTTGTTGGAATAATACCTATCTCTAATGATGAAAATCCAGACTCTAATACACGAATATATTCTCTTAGTGTAATTTTTTGCTCTCCAATAATTTCTACCATCTGATCAAATACTTCCATTACAATATTCCATATTTGAGTATTTTCATTTACATATTCATACTGCTTCTTCTCTCTTAGAATATCAATCCAGTCTTCTAACTGCTTATTAAGCTGAATATCTTGTAAATATGAATATAATCCTTTTGTAATTTCTCCTACTGTCTTTTTCCCTTTTATCCTTTTTTCTAATTTTTTCATAGGTTCTATGAAAATTTCTCTTCCTTGATTCAATTCTTCTAGGTTTTCTGTTTCTTCTCCTAGGGTAAATTCCTCATTCCATTTGTTTCCTTTTATCCCATACTGTAGAACATAGTTTTCTAGCTTTTCACAAATATCCACATCTATACCACTAAATCCTGTTTTTAAAAATCGAAAAACATCTTCATACCTATATCCTCTATACACTACTGTCAATACTGAAAGAATTAATTCGATAATCGGATTATGCATAATATTTCTTTTTTGATCTAAAAAGTAAGGAATATCATATTCATCAAAAATACGCTTAATCAGTGGTCCATAATTATCTAAATCATTGCAAACAACAGCAATATGGTTCCATCTATAACCTCTTTCCCTTACTAAAGAAACAATTTTTGAAGCAGCATTTTCAATCTCTGTATAAAGATTAAGGCCTGCAAATAATTCTATATTCTTTATATCTTTATCAAATCGTCTATATGGATAAGCATAGAATTCCTGTTCTATATGTTGAATCTCATTGGATTTTTTAAAAATTTTTCTTTTTTTCTTATCTAAGTCTATAATTTCACCTGGCAGTCCATATTTCATAGCAATATCATGAATTTTGCGATAGGTAATATCAGATACTTTAAACAAATCTCCATCATTACCTTTTCCTGAAAATTCCATTGTAAAAGTAATACTTACCTGTTTTGCCATGGTCATTAGTTTTTCAATAATATGATAAGCCTGTGGGTTAAAGCTTTGGAAACCATCAATCCATACTTCTGCATTCTTTAAAAACTTTGCATGCTCCATCTTTTCAATCAATAGATTCAAATAGTCTTCTGTATCAACATAACGCCCTTGCAAATATTCTTCAAATTGCTCATAAATATAAGCAATATCTTTTATTTTATGATAAAGAATACTTTCTTCTTCAATCTCCTCTAATCCCTTAATTAAATCCATTGGAAATATATCATGCTGCTTTAGTTCGCATAATAAATCATTAAACATTGAAACAAATCCATCCTGTTGAGATGCTTTCTTATATATTGTTAGGTTCTTTTCTGCTTCATCAATAATCTTTCGAAGAACCATATTTTTTCCTTGTTCATTAATATGAATCCTTGTAATTCCACCTACTTCATTTAATACATTATGTGCAAGCCTTGTAAAGCTCAAAACTTCTACATCTATGATTCCTGGCAAATTAAGTTTTTCTATTAAATCTCTTTCTGCTTGTAATGTAAACTGTTCTGGTACAATCAAAATCAATCTATTGTGATCTGTATTTTCTAATCTCTTTTTTATCTCTTCTAAAACCAAATGTGTTTTTCCAGTACCAGCTCTTCCAAAGATATATCTTATCATCCTCTCACCCCTTAAATTACATATAGTAAATTATATCATAATAAAAAAAACTATATCCTTTATATGTTTTTTAATATTTTATTTAAAATAGTCCCTTACCTCATACAAATAATTCATTTATAATAATATTATTGAAAAAAATAACAAGGAGGAGACTTTTATGGATCAAAATACAACATGGGTTATTGAACAAAGAGTTAAAAGAACTATAGAAAACTTAGAAAAAAACAATATGGAAGCTTATTATGTAAAAGATGAAAATGAACTACATAAAAAAATCTGTGAATTAATTAATGAAGGAGATACAGTATCTGTTGGAGGGTCTATGACTCTTTTTGAAACTGGCGTTATTGATCTTCTTCGTAATGGAAAATATAATTTTCTAGATCGCTCTAAACCAGGCTTAACTAAAGATGATATAAAAGAACTTTATAGAAAAAGCTTTTGTGCTGATGCATACTTTACAAGCAGTAATGCAATAACAGAAGATGGTGCATTATATAACGTAGATGGAACTGGTAATAGAGTAGCTGCAATGCTTTATGGTCCTGATAAGGTAATAGTTGTTGCAGGAGTTAATAAAATCGTAAAAAACCTAGAAGAAGCAATTGAAAGAAATAAAAGCATAGCTGCCCCAGCAAATACCAAAAGATTAAATAAAAAAACCCCTTGTGCAAATCTAGGCTATTGTACAGACTGTAATAGTCCTGAAAGAATTTGTAATGAATATGTTTTGATAAGAAGACAAAGCATAAAAGGAAGAATAAAAGTCATATTAGTAGGAAAATCTTTAGGATACTAAAAAACCCACAAAACGTGGGTTTTTTTTATTCCTTTTTTTAAAATGAATAATTATTAAATTTTCTTAATATTTTTTGCCCTTTCTATTGACAGTGTTTCCTTATACATATATAATTGTATGCAATAATACATCAATACAATCATGGATGTTTTTGTACTTACTTCCTAAAATTTGAAAGGTGGGTTCATATGGGAAAAAGTTTGACATATAAAATTTTAGAAAAAAATTTACTTTCAGGCACATTAAAGCCAGGAAACGAGATTTCTGTAAAAGTCAATCAAACACTCACGCAAGATTCAACTGGCACAATGGTATATCTTCAATTAGAAGCTATGGGCATTAAAGATATAAAAACAGATTTATCAGCAGCATATATTGATCACAATACCTTACAAGCTGGATTTGAAAATGCAGATGATCATGAATTTATAAAATCAGCTGCAGCAAAATACGGAATTATTTATTCAAAGCCTGGAAATGGAATATGCCACCAATTACATTTAGAAAGATTCGCAAAGCCTGGTGATATTCTTATTGGCTCTGATAGTCATACTCCTACATGTGGTGGTTTAGGAATGCTTAGTATAGGAGCTGGAGGTCTTGATGTAGCAGTTGGCATGGCAAAAGGATCTTATTATCTAAAAGCTCCAAAGGTACTAAATATCGAGCTTGTAGGAAAGTTAAATCCTTGGGTTTCTGCAAAGGATGTTATCTTATATATATTGAAAGAACTAACCGTTAAAGGCGGTGTAGGATATGTTGTGGAATATTCTGGTGAAGGCGTAAAAGCTTTATCTGTTACAGATCGAGCTACAATAACAAATATGGGAGCTGAGCTTGGTGCTACTACATCTATTTTCCCAAGTGATGAAATTACAAAAGATTTCCTAATAAGACAAGGTAGAGAAAAAGATTTTGTTCCTTTATCTAAAGATGATGATGCTATTTACGATAAAAAAATCATAATTAACCTAAGTGATATTGTTCCAATGACAGCTATGCCTCATAGTCCAGATAATGTTGTAAAAGTTTCACAACTAGACAAAATAAAAATAGACCAGATTGCTATTGGTAGCTGTACCAATTCTTCTTATACCGATTTAATGAAAGTAGCAAAAATACTAAAAGGAAAAAAAGTCCATGAAGATGTAAGCTTAGTAATCTCCCCTGGATCAAGTAATATATTGAAAATGATGGCAGACAACGGAGCTTTAGCTGATTTGATAGCTGCTGGTGCAAGAATTCTTGAAGCTACTTGTGGCCCATGTATTGGAATGGGGCAGGCACCAAAATCAAACGCTATATCCTTAAGAACCTTTAATAGAAATTTTAAAGGCAGATGTGGAACAAAAAATGCAGAAGTTTATTTAGTAAGCCCTGAAACAGCAGCAGTCTCAGCTATTACAGGATATTTAACAGATCCATCAACCTTTGGCAATATGCCAGTAGTTGAAATTCCTGAAAAATTTCATGTTCACGAAAACTATTTTATATATCCTCCTAAAGATCGAAGTAATTTAGAAGTAGTCATGGGCCCAAACATTAAGCCATTCCCTATAAACGAAGCACTAAATAAAAACATTTATGGAAAAGTATTATTAAAAACAGGTGACAATATTACAACAGATGACATTATGCCTTCAAATGCAAAGCTATTACCATACAGATCTAACATTCCAGAATTATCCAAGTATTGTTTCGGTACTCTTGTGGACGATTTTTGCAATAGAGCAAATGAGTATAAAGGTGGCTTTGTAATAGGTGGAGAAAATTACGGACAAGGTTCAAGCAGAGAACATGCTGCATTAGTTCCTCTTTATCTTGGAGTTAAAGCTGTTATTGCAAAATCTTTTGCACGAATTCATAAAGCTAATTTAATAAATGCTGGAATCCTTCCTTTGGTATTTAAAGATAAAGATGACTATGCATATTTTGATGAATTTGATGATATAAAGGTAAATGATGTAATAAATTCCCTTGAGAATGAATTGCTAATAGAATTAATCAATAAAACTAAAAATATTTCTGTTCAACTAATATTTGAAGGATCTAAAAGAGATATTGAAATATTAAAGAGTGGCGGATATCTAAATTTTGTAAAGAACCATGCTTACTAAAAAGGAGTGAATAGCATGTATAATATAACACTAATACCTGGTGATGGAATAGGTCCAGAAGTTGCTGATGCTGCTAAAAATGTAGTTGAAGCTACTGGCTTAGAAGTAAAGTGGGATATTGTTAATGCAGGATTAACTGTTTATGAAGAAACTGGAGTCCTTGTCCCTGATAAAGTTTTTAAAAGTATAGAAAAAAATAAGGTTGCCCTAAAAGGTCCTATTACTACACCTGTAGGAAGTGGCTTTAGAAGTATTAATGTCATGTTAAGAAAAAAATATAATTTATTTTCAAATGTTCGTCCTATAAGAACAATTCCTGGTATTAATACACCATTTAAAAATATAGATCTTGTAATTTTTAGAGAAAATACAGAAGGCTTATACAGTGGTATTGAAAAAAAATCTTCAGAAGACTCGGCTGAAGCCATAAAGCTTACTACAAAAGATGCGTCTATCCGCATTGTAAAAGAAGCATTTTCTTATGCAGAAAAAAATAACAAAACAAAGGTTACAATCGTTCATAAAGCAAATATTATGAAGCTTACAGATGGGTTATTCTTAGATTGTGCAAGAGAAATTTCTAAAAATTATCCAAATATTGATCTTGAAGAAGTGATTGTAGATAATATGTGTATGCAATTAGTAATGAATCCATCCCAATTCCAAGTAATTGTAACAACAAATCTCTATGGAGATATACTATCTGATCTTTGTGCAGGACTTGTTGGAGGGCTTGGCCTTGTTCCTGGAGCAAATATAGGAAATGATTTAGCAATATTTGAAGCTGTCCATGGAAGTGCACCAGATATTGCTGGTAAAAACCTTGCAAATCCTACTGCCATTATTCTATCAGCTGCTATGATGCTAAATCATTTAGGTGAAAAAGAAAAATCCAATTTTATTGTTGATGCCGTTTTAAAAACAATTGATGAAGGAAAATTTGTTACAAGAGATTTAGGAGGCTCTGCTAGCACAAATGATATGACCAATGCAATAATAGAGAAGCTCCTATCCTTATCTGTTGATTAATCTTGGGGGTGAATACGTTGCGTAAATGGTCAAATAGTAATATTCTTGGAAACTTAGCAATTTTAGCTGAAAAAAACAACATTACAAAGCCAGAATTCTATGAAATGATTAAAGAAGTAAATAAGTTTAATGAACATAAAGATAATGCTATACTTGAATTTTTAGCAGATTTGGCTTTAAAGAACAATTTAATAAATCCAGAATTCTATGAAATGTATAATGTTAAAAGAGGCTTAAGAAATAAAAACGGTACAGGAGTTTTAGTAGGGCTTACTGATATTGGTTCTGTAGAAGGTTATATATTAAAAGATAATAAGAAAATTCCAATGGATGGGCAGCTATTTTATAGAGGGATAAACATCAAAGACATTGTTACTGGCTTCCAAAATGAAAATCGCCCAGGATATGAAGAGGTTGCATATCTTCTCTTATTTGGTAAGCTACCAACTAAAAATGAATTAGCTGATTTTAACAATTTGCTTGATGAATCAAGACACTTACCACATAGTTTTACAGAAAATATGATTCTAAAAATTCCAAGCAAAAACATTATGAACAAACTTCAAAGAAGCATCCTAGTTCTTTACTCCCATGATGAAAATCCAGATGATATAAGTGTTAAAAATGTATTAAGACAAAGCATTGAACTTATTGCAAGATTTCCAACTATAATATCCTACGGTTATCAAGCAAAAACTCATAACTTTGATAATAAGAGCTTATTTATTCACTCACCTAAAGCTGGCATAGGAACTGCAGAAAATATATTATATATGACAAGAGCTAATAATCAGTATACAAAAACAGAAGCTGAAACACTTGATTTAGCATTAGTTCTTCACGCTGAGCATGGAGGAGGAAATAACTCTGCATTTGCAACCCATGTTGTTTCCTCCTCTGGTACAGATACCTACTCTGCTATTGCTGCTGCTGTTGGCTCATTAAAGGGACATAAGCATGGTGGTGCAAATATAATGGTTAGGGAAATGATTTTAGATATTAAAGAAAATGTATCTAACATAAATGATATAGGAAAGCTAAAAGACTATCTTTTAAAGATTTTGCGTAAAGAAGCTTTTAATAAAGAAGGACTAATCTATGGAATGGGTCATGCAGTTTACACAAAATCAGACCCAAGAGCTGTACTACTTAAAGATAAAGCATTTGAATTAGCAGTTGAAAAGGATGCTGTAGATGAATTTAACTTATATAAAAACATCGAAGAATTAACTATTGAACTATTTAAAGAAATAAAAGGAGAAAATGTAGTAATAAGTGCAAATGTAGACCTTTATTCAGGATTTGTTTATGAAATGCTAAATATTCCAAAAGAGCTATATACACCTTTATTTGCTACTGCTAGAGTTGCTGGCTGGTGTGCCCATAGAATAGAACAAATTGTAAGTGATCAAAAAATAATTCGCCCAGCTTATAAAAGTGTATCCCATAAAAATGAATACATTCCTTTATGCGAAAGAAAATAACTAGGAAATATTTCCTAGTTATTCTCTTTAATATTATTTATTTATTGGCTCAAGACTAGCTTGGAAATGTCTAAGAATTGGTGGCTCCCATGTAATTCTATAACCTCTTACTTCACTTGCTCTTTCCTTAATAGCTATAAGAGCCTCTGCCATGATATCTATATGCGCTTGAGTATAAACACGACGTGGAATAGCTAGACGTGTAAACTCAAACTTAGATTTTAATTGTTCTCCAGTATCAGGATCATTTCCTAGCATATAAGATCCAATGTCACATGCACGGATTCCAGCTTCTTTATAAAGCTCAATAGCAAGTGCTTGTCCAGGGAACTCATAATAAGGAATATGAGGGAACATAGCTTTAGCATCTACAAACAATCCATGTCCTCCTACTGGTGATTGGTATGCAATACCAGCTTCATCAAGACGAGACGCAAGATATTCTAGCTGACCAATACGATATCTTAAATAGCTTTCATCAAGACCCTCGTAAAGACCAATTGCTAAAGCTTCAAGATCACGTCCTGAAAGACCTCCATAAGTAGTAAAACCTTCAAATGAAATTGTACGTGCCTTACAAGCTTGGAATAACTCTTCATCTTCTTTAATACCAATTAAGCCACCCATATTTACAATTGTGTCCTTCTTCGCACTCATTGTAAACATATCTGCATAGCTAAACATCTCTTTAACAATATCTTTTATTGATTTATTTTCATAACCAGACTCACGTTGTTTCACAAAATAAGCGTTTTCTGCATAACGTGCAGCATCAATACAGAATTTAATACCATATTTTTTACATATTTCTGCTGTTTCTCTAACATTTTGTACAGATACAGGCTGCCCACCAGCAGAATTATTTGTCACTGTCATAATAACAAGTCCAATTTTTTCTGCACCATATTCATTAATTAATGATTCTAATTTTTCAACATCCATATTTCCTTTAAAAGGTGCTCTTTTTGCTGGATCTGCAGCTTCAGCAACTACACAGTCAATAGCTCTACCACCAGCTAATTCAACATGCGCTCTTGTTGTATCAAAGTGCATATTAGAAATAGAATATTTCCCCTCTTCTAGCAATAGTCCAAAAAGAACCTTCTCTGCTGCACGACCCTGATGAACTGGTTGGATATACTTATATCCAAAAATATCTTGTGCTGTTTCTATTAACTTAAAATAGCTTGATCCACCTGCATAAGCTTCATCCCCTCTTATAACACCAGCCCACTGCTCTTGACTCATTGCATTTGTTCCACTGTCTGTCAATAAGTCAATATAAACATCTTCACTTCTAAGATTAAAAACATTATATTTTGCCTCTGCAATCTTTTGTTCTCTTTCTTCTCTAGTAAGCATTTTTATAGTTTCTACCATCTTGATTCTAAACGGTTCTGGTATATATTTTATCGCCATATAAACCCTCCTCCTTTTTATTTTTTATTAACCTTCTAAGGCAATAGCCTCAACTTCTACTAATGCATCCTTAGGCAATCTTGCTACTTCTACTGCTGAACGTGCCGGATAATTTGAATCCCCAAACATTTCTTTATATACCTTATTCATTTGCGCAAAATTATTCATATCGCTAAGAAAAACAGTAGTTTTTAAAACTTTATCAAGACCTGATCCTGCAGATTCCAAAATTTGGCGTAAATTCTCAAGAGATTGTCTCGTCTGTTCCTCTATACCACCAGTTACAAATTCTCCTGTATTAGGATCTATTGGAAGCTGCCCAGAAACAAATATCAATCCTGAACCTGCCGTTCCTTGTGAATATGGTCCTATGGCAGATGGTGCATTTTTCGTATCAATTATTTTTTTCATATGCTTCGCCTCCTTTGACACAATATTATCACCATTATAAAAAGTAGTCAAGTGATTTTATTGAAATTTTGCAAAATTCACAAACGTTTTATGTTATTTTCTATATTATGGTAATAAAAAAGGTTTTTCTCATAATTTCTTTATGTTTTTACATATTCCCCCTTCTATTTCGACGAATTTTGATAAAATATTTTTTTATCGTGATAAAAATTTATTTTATTATACACGCTTCTTCTATTGCTTTTTTTTTATTATCATGCTAATCTACTATATAAGATATCGATAAAAGTAGGTGAATAAAATGAACCAAAATATATTAAAACAATATAGTATTTTAGTAGAATTTTTAGGTAAGGCTCTAGGTCCTGATTACGAGGTGGTTCTACATGATGTAAGCGACTATACCAATTCTATCGTAGCTATTGCCAATGGTCATGTCAGTGGTCGCACAATTGGTGCACCAATGACAAATCTTGGCTTAACTGTAATTTCGGATAAAAGCTATAAAGATATCGATTATAAAATTAATTACAACGGTATTTCTAAGGATCAAAGACTTTTAAGATCTTCAACACTTTTTATTAAAGATGAGAATGAAGAACTAGTAGGAATGTTATGCATTAACTTTGATGATAAAAGATATGTAGATCTTAGCAATCAAATATTAAAATTATGTCATCCTGATGAATTAATCGAAAAAAATAGCACCTATGAATCAATCAATTCTATTTTAGATGACGAGACTGAAAGTTTTCCTGACTCCATTGCAGAGGTAACAAATACTGTATTAAACAAAATATTATCAAAGAATAACATCCCAATCGAACGCTTAACACAAGATGAACGCTTAAAGGTTGTAGATATTTTAAATCAAAAAGGTATTTTCATGCTCAAAGGTGCCGTAAGCGAGGTTGCCAAACAACTTCGTTGTTCAGAACCTAGTATTTATAGATATCTAAATAAACTCAACAAAGATAAAGAAAACTCTCAAGAGTGAACTGCTCCCTCCACTTGCTCACGAAGCGGCAGAAAGAGAATCTACTGCCTTGTTAGAAGCAATTCAAAAAAATAATGAAAAGAATTTGATTTTTAAGCAAAAAGTTTTAAAGCTTTTAAAAGATATAGAAAATAAAAAAAACAATAGCTAACATATTAGCTATTAGTTTTTTTATCATCTATTGATTCTTCTATTTTATGTAAAACTCTTAAAACTTCTTTTTTGAATTTTTTATCATCTTCTTTATCGTCTGCAAGTTTGTTTAATAGATTTTCAATATTAGTAACAAATTTATCATTAACTATCTTTGTTATTTTTTTCTGCCTTTTCATTTGAATATAAGCAAATAGAAGAGCTACTAATAATCCTGCTAGTAATGAAAATCTTATAATTTCAGTCATAAATAAATCACTTCTCCTTTTTTCTGTTTAATACTATTATAATAATCAAAATATGGTAATTCAACTAATTTTTTACTAATATAGGTAATACAATTAAAACTTCTTACTTTCAGTACAAGTTCAAACTCCATGTCAAAGATATTAGAAAAAATTAAGATACTTTAATAAAACAACAAAATTTTGAAATATAAAAGGTGATATTATGAAACTAAAAATAAATGGACTTATTGTAGTATTCTTAATATGTATTATTTTCTCTAGTTGCTCACGTAATGAAAATACAAATACTTCTAGTAGTAAGATAGTAACAACTACAATCACAACAAGTGAAACAGCTATTGACAGCAAAAAGAAAGTAGAAGGTGATATAATACTTTTATTAAATAATTATGAATACAATCTTAATAAACCTTTTGAAGATAATTTACTCAAGAACTTAAATACAAATGAATTATCAATTTTAAGAAACTCAATCTTTGCAAAGTATGGATATATATTTTCTACACAAAAGTATAATGATTATTTTTCACAATTTTCTTGGTATCATCCAAATAGCACAGATATTCAAGGGAAGTTAAATAATATAGATAAGCAAAACATTAATAAAATCACTACTTTAGAGAAAAAGCTAACTCTTTTGCAATTCAAAAGCAGTAAACTAGGGTTTTCACTTACATTCCCTAAAAGTTGGGAAGGTAAGTATAGGGTTGAAGAATATGATATGGGAATCACTGTATACTTTAAACCTAAGGAACAAATGAAAGATATGTGTGGAGAGTTTTTTAGTATCATTAATACTGAATCAGCAGATTTAAATGAAAATTCATATGATACTATAGGTGATAAGCGATACTTTGAAGTTAACGATATTAAATACTTTATAGGTAGACCAACTGATTTTGCTTTTCCTGAAGATCATCCTGAAAGTAAAGTATTTTATAAAATGAATTTAGAGGTAGAGGAAGTTTTAAAAACACTTAAAAAACTAAGATGATGGATATCTATGGTTGTTTTTTAGATAGCTAATTTGACTATAAATATCTCCTGCTGTTTTCAGATTTCCATCATTAATCATTTTCTCAAAGTACTCATAAAAAATCTCCTTCCTGGTTTGAATTGTATTGTTAATTCTTTCCAGAAAGGAGAAATTATTTTTACTTAAACATAGATTTATTTACACTCCTAATTATTATTCTATTATAAGAATATAGATAATAAACTAGTAGCTAATATTAACATAAATGCTCCGCCAATACGGGAAGATATTTGTGCAAACGGCATAAGCTCCATTCTATTACATGCAGAAAGTACAGCTACGTCTCCTGTTCCACCCATATTTGCCATACAAAGTCCACCTGTTATAGATGCTTCTATTGGATAAAATCCTAGTAAGTTTCCTACAAAACCAGATCCTATCGTTGCACCTAATACAGTTGTAAATACTAATATTACATAAATAACTGATAAAGAATTTATTACTGCATTTAAATCTGTATATGCTACACCAATTCCAACAAGTAATGCAGGTGTAAAGTTTGTCATTACAAATCTAAACCACTGGAAGGCACCTTTTTCATATTTTTCTGGTATAATTCCCAATACCTTTACAACAGCAACACTTATAATCATTAATGCATAAGCATGGATTGGTATAAATTTAGCAAGTATTTTTCCCCATACAAAGAAGGTAGTAGATAATAATATTCCTATTCCCATCAATTTATAATCTAGTTTCATTGTTTTTTGTTCTTCTTCTTTTATTGCATTTTGTGATTTCATAAGCTTTCCGTTTCCAGTTAAAGAAACTTTTTTCTTCCCTACTCTATCTAATAATCCAGCTACAACAATTGCCATAGCATTACCTAATGCTAATGCCGGAACCATCTTAGACATCATTTGTGTAGGATCTGTGTTTAATGCCTGTCCAAATATTTGAGATAAAGGAACTGCTCCTGCTCCCATACCTCCTCCCATAATTGGAATAGCTACATAGAAAATAGCTTCTTTTGCACCATAACCCATTACCATACCTACAAGTCCAGTAAGTCCTAACGATACAATAACACCTCCAAGAATAACAGGTAAATATCTAACAGAAGCACTTATTAATAATTTCCTATTCATTCCTAAAATACTACCTGTTATTAGAGCTGCAATATAAAAGCTTAAAAATCCTTCACCCTTCATAAAGTTTTTCATAATCTCTTTTGAACTTTCAGGCAACACTCCATAAGTAACTAATGCTGCTGATCCAAATATAACAATAATTGCTCCTCCACCTAGAAAATCTTTTACAATTGGCAATCGATTTCCTAATTCATTTAGTATTGCACCTATAATCATCATAAGTGGAAATGCTCCAATCATTCCCTTTGGCAATACACCCATATAGGTTGCAAATAAAACTACAGCTGTTAATATTAAAAACATAGGCAAAGAGATTCCCATTAATTGAAATCCTTTATTCTCTAATTTGTTTGCTGTCATTTTTTCTCCTCCTTTGTTATATTCTTGATACACCTGTATCCTTTGCAGCTTTTGCTACTGCCTTTGCAACATTTTCAACGATTCTTTTATCAAAAGGCTTTGGTATAATATATGTTTCACTTAATTCTTTTTCATCTATTATTTCTGCTATAGCATAAGCTGCCGCAACCTTCATTTCTTCATTAATATCACACGCTCTTACTTCTAATGCACCTTTAAATATTCCTGGAAATGCCAAAACATTATTAATCTGATTTTCAAAATCCGATCTACCAGAACCAACAACTTTCGCTCCTGCTTCCTTAGCTAATTTAGGCATAATCTCCGGAATAGGGTTCGCCATAGCAAATACAATAGCATCTTTGTTCATAGAAGCTACCATTTCTTTGCTAACTACATTAGGAGCTGAAACTCCTATAAACACATCAGCATTTTTCATTGCATCTGCTAATGTTCCCCTTTCATTATTTGGATTTGTTATTTTAGCTAATGCTTCTCTTAATTCATCATTATCTTCTTTTCCTTCATAAATTATTCCAGTTCTACCACATACTAAAATTTCTTTTGCTTTCATATTAATCAACATCTTAACAATTGCAGATCCTGCTGCTCCTGGTCCATTGACAACGATCTTTATATCTTCAAATTTTTTATTTACTAATTTTAATGCGTTAATTAATCCTGCAACAACTACAATAGCTGTTCCATGTTGATCATCATGAAATACAGGTATATCCAATTCCTCTTTTAACCTCTTTTCTATTTCTATACATCTTGGTGCTGAAATATCTTCTAGATTAATTCCTCCAAAGGTTGGTGCCAACTTTTTTACAAGATCTACAATTTCATCTACATCCTTTGTATCTACACATATTGGAAATGCATCTATACCTGCAAACTCTTTAAAAAGAACTGCTTTTCCTTCCATTACAGGCATAGCTGCTTCTGGACCAATATCTCCAAGTCCTAATACCGCAGTTCCATCACTTACAACAGCAACCAAATTTCCTTTAGCAGTATACTTATATACCTCCTCCTTATTTTCTGCTATTTTTCTACATGGCTCTGCTACTCCTGGTGTATATGCTATACTCAATTCTTCTTTGTTGGTAACATTTACCTTTGATACAACACTGATCTTTCCTTTATATTTTTCATGCATTTCAAGAGCTTTTTTTGAATAATCCATTTTGTCTTCATTCCTTTCTAGTCTTTTCATAATTGGTTGTACAACCATATCTTTGTTATATTCGATTATAATTAAACTTTATTCTTTTTAAAATATTTAAAACTTATTCTAATAATTAAGTAAATAAAAAATATATTGTTAAACTTTTTTCAAAACTAAAAAAATCTTAAATATATGTAAAAAACTCTTATCGACAAAACTTTGTCAATAAGAGTTTTATTTATTTTATTTGTTATTTTTATCTATATAGCGATATAGATATGATGGTCTTCCTCTTGATCCGTATTCCATTTTCTTTTGAATTTTTCCTATAGCTTCTAAATAATCTAAATACCTTCTAATTGTAACCTTAGACATCTGTAAATTTTCTGATATAACTTCACTAGATAACAAAATTTCTTTATTTTCTTTTAAAAATCTTATAACCCTATCTAATGTAAACTTATGCAACCCTTTTTTAAGCTCTCTCTCTTCATTCTGGGCAAATCCTTCTATATCTCCAATAAACAATTTATCAATTTCTTCTTGACTGACAAAAGGTTTTTTTATTAATAAATTTTTTCTTATTTTATAGTTTATAAGCGACTTTTTAAGCCTTTCAAATTCAAAGGGTTTTACTAGATAATCTACTGCTCCTAATTTTAAAGCTTCATCAATTTTATCTGTATCATTAGCTGCTGTAACCAATATAAAATCTACCTCTTTATTTTGCTTTCGAACCCTTTTAAATAATTCCATACCATCCATCTTTGGCATATAAATATCTAGTATGATTAAATCAATTTTTTTATTTTTTAATGCTTTTATAGCTTCTTCTCCATTCCCCGCAACAGCTACAACAACAAAAGGATCTATTTTTTCTATAAACCTTCTATTTAATTCTGCAAGCATTGGATCATCTTCTACTACAAGTACATTAATCATTTATATACCTCCTTAGGTATCCTAACTAAAATACTGGTTCCTTCTTTAAATTTTGAATCTACAAAAACTTCACCCGCTAACTGCTTTATACTTTTTTCAACCAAGTATAACCCTATTCCGCCTTCTTCCTTTTTAGTAGTAAATCCCCTTTTGAATATTTTTTTTATATCTTCCTTCTTTATTCCTATGCCATTGTCTACAACCTCTATTTCAATAGTTTCTCCTACATCCTCTATTCTTAAAAAAATTTCTCCTTCTTTTCCTTTTTTTATAATCGCTTCCATTGCATTATCTAATAGGTTTCCAATAATAGTTACTAATGTTTCATTCTGAATATTTTTATAGTATTTTTCTAAATATGAATTTTCATCTATTTCCATATTTATTTTAAGCTCTTTTGCCCTACTTAACTTTCCTAGTATAATTGCTGAAATAGTTGGATTTTTTATTTTTTTCATCAAAAAAAATCTTATTTGTTCCTGTTCCCTTGCCACACTTTTAATATATTTTTTCACTTCATCAATTTCATTTAATTCAATAAGCCCTAGTATTAAGTGTAACTTATTCATAAATTCATGTGTATTTGCCCTTAATGCATGAATAATTTGTCTTACCCCTGTAATTTCCTCTGCCAAACGCTTTATTTTGGTTCGATCATTAAAGGAAGCCATGGCCCCTATAATTTCTTCTCCATCTTTTATAGGAACTCTATTGGTTAAAATAACTGTATCGTTGATGATTTGTTCCTCATTATATTCACTTTCTCCTGTTTTAAGGACTTCTAATAATCTGCTTGTTGGAAACACATCTAAAACATATTCCCCTACTACACATGGATTATTTATATTTAATATCTTTATTGCATAATCATTAACTAATGTTATTTTCCCTTTTGCATCAATAGCAATTATTCCTTCACTAATAGAATCTAACATGGCTTTATTTTCCCTATATAAATAAACAATTTCATTAGGCTCTAATCCTAATAGACTAGCCCTTATTTTTCTTGCAATCATTAATGCACCTATAACCCCTAACAAAATTCCAAACAAGGTAAATCCACACATAGTAATAAGTGCATGCATGCGAAATTTTTTTATATCTTCATATAATACACCCGCCATTACAAAACCTAGTTGTTTCCCTTCATAAAATATAGGTTCAAAAGCTCTAATAGAAACTCCTAATGTTCCCTCTGCTTGAGATATATAAGATACACCTTCTTTTATAACCCTTTCCTCATCTCCTCCTACAAAACGTTCTCCTATTCTATTGGAATTTGGATGAGCATATCTTATCCCTTTCATATCTGCTATAGTAATAATATCTACTCCATCAAGTTTCCTTAGTATTTTTTTGACCTGTGTTTGAACTTTTACTGCATCCTTTTCTTTTAAAGCTTTCTGTATATTTGGAGAACTTGCCAATATTTTTGATACATTCTTTATATTTGCTTCTACTTTGTTTTGAATATGATTTAATGACCAGTTTCCTATAAATATAATTATTATACTAACTGATATAAGAATTAATACAGTAATTAATATGGTTATCCTCGTTTGTAAGGTAAAATTTTTATTAATTTATCTCACCTCTTTTTTTTTATGAAAAATCATACAGTTATATATTTTAAAGTTTATTATAATTCTTTTTAAAAATCAAACATGGTCCTAATTGAAATCTTGACAATAGATAAAAATATGCATATAATACAATTTATGGGTAATCTTTCGCCCCTATGGATTTATATATTCATAGGAACGAAAGATTTTTTGTTTATAAAAATTTAACTTGGAGGGATATACATGAACAAAAAAAGTAAAGATGTTTTCGTACTAGGACTAGCACTATTTGCTATGTTCTTTGGAGCAGGAAATTTAATATTTCCACCATCTTTAGGGCTTATATCAGGTAAAAACTGGATAATGTGTGCCGTTGGTTTTTTCTTAACAGCCATAGGAATTCCTCTTTTAGGTATTATTGCATCCGCTAAAGCTGGAGGAACAATTGATGATGTGGGGAATAAAGTAGGTTCTGTTTTCAGTAAAATATTCGCAACTGTTATTATATTAGCAATAGGACCACTTTTGGCAATACCAAGAACAGGCGCTACTACATATGAAATGGGAATAAAACCTTTATTTTCTGGTTTCAGCCCTGTGCTTACTTCTATCCTATTTTTTGGACTTACACTTTATTTTGTAATAAAGCCATCTGAAATTGTAGACAAAGTAGGAAAAATATTAACTCCTCTACTTTTACTCACAATCTTTATTATTATTATAAAAGGTATTTCCTCACCTATAGGGGTAGCTACTACTTTAATGGATGAAAACCCTTTATCAAAAGGATTTAAAGAAGGATATCAAACAATGGATGCACTAGCATCTTTAGTATTTGCTAGTGTTATGTTAAATACCCTTGTATCTAAAGGATATAAAAATGTAGATGAACAAATAAGTTTAACAATAAAAGCTGGGGTCATTGCTACTATCGGTCTTGGCCTTGTTTATGGAGGACTAATCTATCTTGGATCTTCAGCAAATACGGTTTATCCTTTTGATATACCTAAATCCGATTTATTAATGGCAATTACAGATACATTACTAGGAAGCTTTGGAAAAATCACTTTAGCAATTGTAGTTTCTCTTGCATGTTTAACAACATCAATCGGTCTTACTGCAACAGTAGGAAACTTTTTTAATAAATTAAGCAATAATAAATTAAGTTATGAATTCATTGTCATTGCTACTTGTATATTTAGTGCAGTCTTTGCAAATGTAGGGGTTGAAATGATTGTCAAGATTGCTGTTCCTTTACTTGTTACAGTATATCCTGTTGCAATCGTACTAATCTTAATGAATATATTTGATGAATATATTCCTCAAACTTCCTATATTGGAGCTGTTTCAGGTGCACTATTTGTAAGTTTATACGAAGGATTATCCGTTATGAATATCCATATAAACTTTTTAGGAAATATTATCTCTAAAATCCCCCTTGCAAATGCTGGATTTGCTTGGGTAATCCCTTCTATTTTAGGCGGATTCATCACTACAATATTATTGAATAAGAAAAATCAAAATAAGGCTTATGCAAAATAATCAAAGCCCTCTATGTTTAAACATAGGGGGCTTTTAAGCATTATGAAACACTTTCCTCATAAAATTGGAAACTATTTTTTCCATTTCTCTTTGCTGCATACATGGCATCATCGGCTTTTTTTATCAATGTTTCTATATTCATACCATCTTTAGGATAGATACTGATCCCTATACTAGCACTAATCATCAATTGATTGTTTTGAAAAATAAAAACTTCCGATAAAACATGAATAATTCTTTGTGCTATACTAGCAGCTTGCTCCTTTGAAATATTTCCTAACAAAAGAATAAATTCATCTCCACCGATACGACAAACCATGTCCTTTTCACGTAGGATGCTTTTTAATCTTTTTGCTATATCTTTTAATAGCAGATCACCCATCTCATGCCCAAAAGTATCGTTTACAAATTTAAAACCATCTAAATCAATAAACAATATTGCTAATTGCTGTCTTTTTTTCTTTGCTTCATTTTTAGAAGCTAAAAAATATTCATTTAATAAAATGCGATTTGGTAGTGCTGTTAAAAAATCATAATAAGCCATGTATTCTATTTTTTCTTCCATTTTCTTACGCTGTGTAATATCGATCACTACGCCATCTAGTCGAATCAATTTATTACAATGATCTTTAATTGGAATTCCTCTGTTTTGTATCCATCTTATTTGTCCATCAGGTGTAAGAATCCGAAATTCCATTATATATGTCTTCCCCAAAAGTAATTGACGTACTTCTTTGTTGACCCTGCATAAATCATCTGGATGCACAATTTTTCTCCATTGATCCTTATCTTTAGAAAAATGTATTGCAGGTACACCACAAATTTTTTCAACACTAGAAGAAATCTTCATTTTTTGAGAATTTATATCAAAAGACCACGTAATTACGTCTACATAATCCAAGATATTCTTAAGCTGCTGCTCACTTTCCTCTGCCTTTAACCACAAGCTTTTAGTAAATTTAGTAGTAAAAAGCAAAAATATTGTTAAAAAAAGATCAAATATAATATAAAAAACAATATCATCTAGATCTGAACCTAGAAAAATCTCATTACGATATGTATAAAAAAAATATACAGACATAACCATAGAATAAAATCCTGATAATATAATAATATATTGATCATGATAAAGAGAAGTAAATACCAATGCAACCCATATAAACATAAAATTTACTAAACAAGGCCAAGAAGAAATGAGTGAAAATATAAAAATGAAAAGAAAAGTAGTTATGCAATACATCGTAATGATGGGACATTTCTTTTTCCAAACAAAATATATGGAAATAAAAATAAAAATAATTCCTGTACTCGTATAATGTTCTAAAGCCTCTTTATACATAATTATATTAAATATATTGTCCAATAGATAAAAGACAATTAAAATTTTTACCATCAATTGATTACGTTGATGCAACAATTCATTTCTCTCATTCATATATTTTCCTACTTTCTAAGCTTAATTTTGATCCTTTTTTATAAAATGATTTAAGAAAATATACTTAATGTATTTATTATATCATCATTATCCAAATTATGTAATATTTTGTATGTTTTAATCTATACAAATGAAAAGCCCACTATATTTCTTATAGTGGACTTTTCTATCTTTCTATTAAATTGCAACAAATCCTATGATTAAATAGATTCCTGCTGCTAATCCTGCTGCTAATAAAGCATAAGGAATCTGTGTCTTTACATGATCTATATGATCAGAAGCTGCCCCTGTAGAAGCAAGTATGGTTGTATCTGAAAGGGGTGAACAATGATCTCCAAATACTCCCCCTCCAGCAACTGCAGCAACAGTAGCAAGAACCAATGCAGTCACTTCATTTCCACTAAAACTAAATGCTAAAGGTGCTGCAATAGGCATGACAATGGCAAATGTTCCCCATGAAGTTCCTGTTGAAAAAGAGATAAGTGCTGCAATAAAGAAAGTAATAAAAGGTAATAAATTTGGTGTTAACCAGCTTCTTGTTATGGCAATAATATAATTTGCTGTTCCCATTTCTTTACTTAAAGCATTAATCGTATAAGATAGGGCTAGAATAATAATTGCAGGCATAACACCTTTCATTCCTGACATAGCCGTTTTCATAATATCATTAAAAGGAACACCTTGTATTCTCATAATAATTCCTAATACTACTGCAGCTGTAAGGAAAGCTTCCATCGTTTTTGCTGATTTTAATGTGATAAAGGTTCCGATTGCAATACTAATAACAATAAGTACTGGAAATATAAAATCAAAGAATACATGTGTTTTAATTCCTTCATAAGGAGGCGTATCTGTTAATTCTTCTCCTATAAGAGGCTCTGCTCCATCTCTTAAGACCTTTCCTTCTTCTAATGCTCTTTTTTCTGCTTTTTTCATAGGTCCAAAATCAGGTATAACACCTAATGCAAACAAACCTACTAATAATACTGCAATAATTGCATAGAAGTTAAAAGGAACTGCCTTTGTAAATACCATCATGGCTTGTTCAGCATTTTCTACTGGCCCCATACCAATTAATAATCCTGAAATAAATACAGCCCATCCAGTAATAGGTGCCAAAACACTTACAGGAGCAGATGTTGAATCTGCAATATATGCTAATTTTTCTCTAGATATTTTTGCCTTATCAGATAAGCTCCTCATCGTAGAGCCTACAAATAATGGACTAAAATAATCACTAAAAAATACAAACATTCCCATAATCCAAGCTGTTAATTGTATTTTTACTCTACTAAGCTTTTTATCTTCCATTATTTTTGTAAATCCCTGAATAGCACCTGTTCTTTGAAAAAATGCAATAACAATTCCAATAAACAATTCAAGTAATAAAATCCAAGAAAAACTTGTAGTGCCTAATGAAGTTTTAAGAATAGTAGGAAAACCCATAAGACCTTTTCCAGCAGCCAAAACACCAATAAAAATTGCTACTGCTAATGAAAATACCGTATTCCTCGTTTTAAAAGCAAGTATAATTGCAATTGTAGCTGGCAATAATGAAATTATTCCCATTGTTGTTCCTGCTTGCATATTCTTCATCTCTCCTTTTATTTTTATTGATAACAAAGGCATTGACTTATAATGTAAATGCCTTTGTTATAAGCATATTTAATCAATTCATTCCTAACAAGCACAAGTATTTTACTTAAGCGCATTTGCTTTTTTGCTAATTGTAGTTGTTGCCTTTGGTACTATATCTAAATCTTTGCAACCTTCTAATCCTAAAACTTCTTCTGGTGTTATCCACGGTCTATCTTGAATGACACTTGTTTCTTCATGGGTTAAAATACCTTTATATACAGTTAAACTTCTTCTTAAATATCCATCTTTTCTGCATGCTTCTACAATTCCATTATTTGCTATAGAACACAAATGTGGAAAAACAGATGCAGCATATGCAATAGATGTGGTATGGGGTGCAGCCCCTGGTATATTGTCTACACCATAATGAACTACTCCATTGATTACATAAGTAGGATTTTCATGTGTTGTTGGTTTATATGTTTCAATTGCCCCTCCAACGTCTGCACTCACATCTACAATAACGGATCCTTTCTTCATAAGCTTTAGCATTTCCTTTGTAATCAAATGATCTTTTCTGTGTTTTGGCCACTTCACACAATTAATAACCAAATCTATATCTGGTAATATTTTTTTTATGTTTTGTTGATTAGAAAACATGGTCTGTACATTCTTTGGAAATATTTCCTCACACTGCCTTAAAACACCAATATTAATATCCATCACTGTAACCCGAGCACCTAATGATGCTATAATTTGCGTCGCGCCTTTTCCAACAATTCCTGCCCCTAAAACCAATACATTTGCCCCGGGTGCTCCTCCAATTCCACAAATTAATTGCCCCCTTCCACCATTAATACTAAGTAGATGATACACACCCATTAATGCTCCTAATTTCCCTGCTACTTCACAGTTTGGTGACCCAAATCTATGCGTATCTTCTGCTGTAAATGCAATTGCTTTTCTTTTTAAAAGCGCATCTACCTCTTGCCTATTTGCAGCTGGATGAATACACGTAAAAATAATTTGTCCTTCTTTGATCAATTCATATTCTATAGGCTCAATTTCTTTAACCTTTACAACCATATCACTTTCTCTATAGATTTCTCTCATATCATTTCTTATTTCTGCACCAACAGCAATATATGCTTCGTCTTCAAAACCAGCACCCGCTCCTGCTTGACTTTGAATAAGTACCTTATGGCCTTGTGTACACAACTGTCCTGCTTCTGTTGGTGTCATAATAACACGAGATTCTCCTTGCTTGATCTCTTTTAATACCCCAATAATCATTTTTGTCTCCTCCTTTTGTGATGAATCATTTACAAAGATCATTTATTGCAATCTTCGTGCCATTATGTATTCATTTTTTTATTGTTTAAATCTAGTAAATTCAATGCATTGCTCTGCTAAAAGATTCTTTTTTTATAGAGTGATCTTCATTTTTTTGAATAAGGAAGAAAAAAAACTGGCAAAATAATACATCTTGCACAGCTTTTTTGTTATTTTTTGGGCAGTTGTTGTTATTTTTTTGGCATTACTGCTCCTATTTATGTATTCAATTATATAAGATTATAAATTTTTAACTTTCTTTGAAGGGTCTGCCTAGGAATTTCTAATAACCTTGCTGCTTGTGAAACATTTCCTTTTGTTTTTTGAATCGCCCTTTGAATGAGTTCTTTTTCTATTTTTGATACAACATTTTTCAAAGGTTGTATGGGTATTCCTATTTCCTCATCTTCTACTTCTTTTATCATATTTTCAATATGTTCTATTTCGATTTCATCATCTGATTCATCAACAATATTCATTGCATATTCTATCATGTGCTCTAATTCTCTTATGTTTCCTGGCCAGTTATACGCTAATAAATGATCATAAGCTTCTTTTGATACTTTGTTTACATTTTTATTGAGTTGTTTATTATATTTATTAATAAAAAAATTTAATAATATTTCAATGTCTTCTTTTCGCTCTCTTAAAGAAGGAATATGCATAGATAATACGCTTAATCGATAATAAATATCTTGTCTTAGATGTCCTTCTTTCATACACTTTTTAGGACTCATATTCGATGCTGAAATAATTCTTACATCTACTTTTCGTTCTTTTTGATCTCCTAACCTTCTTACATATCCATCCTGCAATACTCTTAATAATTTTGCCTGCAGATGCATAGGCATAGAATTAATTTCATCTAAAAATAAGGTTCCTCCTTCTGCTAGTTCAAACAATCCAGGTTGGTCATAGGCTCCTGTAAAACTCCCTTTTGTTGTTCCAAATAAAATACTTTCTAACAAATTTTCAGGAATAGCTGCACAATTTTGTGAAATAAAAGGTCCCTTTGAACGATTGCTTTCGTTATGAATAGCATGGGCAAACAATTCTTTTCCTGTGCCTGTCTCCCCATAAATAAAAACAGATGACCTTCCATTTGCAATTTTTTTTATAAAATATTTTAATTCTTTTATTTTTACATTGCTTGAGATAATATCATCAAGAGAATATCTTGCTCGATCTGGGCCAAAGTGTTTTTTCATTGTATCCATTTTAGAAAAACATTCAGAATTCATAGGAATGATATGCGTACTCTTATCTTTGTATTTTGTAATATCTTTTGAAAGTTCAATAGCTCCAATAATTCTATCTTCTCCTTTTATGGGTAAGGATATATTCATAGTAACAATCTTATTCCCCTCTATATCCGAAACCATTTGCCTTTTTCTATGAATAGGTCTACCTAACTCTATGGCTTTGTATAAGGTACTTGTATCTTCATCAATATTCGTAAATACATTACAAAGCTTTTTTCCAATCACTTCTTCTCCATCAATAATCTCAGGGTGAAACCATGGGTTAAATTTCACAGAAAATAATATAGTGCCATTTCTATCAATAATAGTGATTCCATCTATATATTCCATACTTTCTAGAAAATCTTTTTTTGCTCTACTCATTTTTGCCTCCTTATGATTTTCTAAACAATCAATATATTCACAAATTATATATTCGCCTTAAAAAATAAAAATCATTTTTTTATCCCATAATATTTTTAGAAATTCTAAAACTATGAAGTTATTACTATATATGCTATACTGTCTATTGTATTTTACTATTAGGAGGCATCAAGCTTGAGTGAATCATTTTTTCAAATGCTAAAAAATCAACACAATATTGATTTAAACCATCAACAAAAAAGAGTTGTACTGCATAAAGATGGTCCAAGCCTTGTATTAGCTGTTCCTGGAAGCGGAAAAACTACAACACTCATTTGTCGGACAGCTAATTTAATTCTAAATCATAAAATTAACCCTTCAAATATATTGTCTGTAACCTTTAGCAGAGCTTCTGCTCAAGATATGAAAAGACGTTTTTATGAAGTATTTGGAAAATATATTAATCAAAATGTATATTTTTCTACAATTCATCGCTTATCGCTTCGAATTGTCCAAAGATATGCCAAAATTAATAATATTAAATACTCAATCATAGAAGGAGACAATCCATCTATTCATAAAAACACCCTATTAAAAAGAATCTACCAAGAAATAAATCATGATTTTCTAAATGAAGAAAAACTTGAAGAACTTTTAAGTGCCATTAGTTTTGTAAAAAATTCAATGATTAAGAAAGATGATTTTTCTAATTATGACTTTTCAATAGACCGCTTTAACGAAATCTATACAAAGTATGAAAACTATAAAAAGAAAAATCACCTTATTGATTTTGATGATATGTTAAGCCTTGCTCTAAAAATACTACAAAATAACCAAAATCTATTAAATCAATACAAAAAGCAATATCCATATATTCAAGTAGATGAAGCACAAGATACCTCAAAGGTGCAGCATGCAATTATTCAGTTACTTGCTTATCCGAAAAATAATTTGTTTATGGTTGCTGATGATGATCAGAGTATCTATGGGTTTAGAGGTGCCTATCCTGAAGCATTGTTGCATTTTTCAAGAATATATAAAGGCGCTAACACTTTCTTTTTAGAACAAAACTATCGTTCTTCAAAAGAAATTGTCTCAATTAGCAATACATTTATTCAAAGAAACACACAAAGATATGCAAAAAACATGTACACAGAAAATGAATATGATGCCCCTATTCATATGGTAAAAGTACAAAATATAGCAGATCAAACCAATTATTTGATAGAGGAGCTTGCAACTTCTAATTTTTATAAAAATACTGCTATATTGTATCGCAATAATATATCAGCCATTACTTTGATTGATGCATTAGAAAGAAACAATCTCCCTTTTACAATACAAGGCTTTAATATGTCTTTTTTCAATCATTGGATAGTAAAAGATTTATTAGCTTTTTTAGATATAGCATTAAATCCTTATGATATAGAATCTTTTGAGAGAATTTATTATAAAATGAATGGTTATATTTCAAAAGCAGCTATCTCCTACATTAAAGAACAGCCTAGATCCATTTCTGTCTTTGAATATTTGATTCATTTTCCTGATCTTAAAGATTTTCAAAGGAAAAATTTAAAACGTCTACAAAAAGATTTTTATTCTCTAGCCCATATGAAGCCTAAAGATGCTTTATCTTTTATAGAAGAAAACTTAGCTTATAAAAAATTTTTAAAATCAAATTGTCAAAGACTAAAGTATTCTTATGAAAATGTTATGTTTGTATTTATCCAATTAAAAATGATTGCTGCAAGAACCAATTCTATTATTGAGTTTATGGAAAGAATTGATTCCTTAAAAAAGATCATTCAAAGAATAAAAAAAGAAAAAAGAAATACATCTATATTATTGTCTACAATACATTCTTCAAAAGGATTAGAATTTGATCGTGTCTATTTAATTGATTTAGTAAGTGGGCAATTTCCTCCTCAGTCAAATATAGACGATTGTGATGAGGAAATATCTGATTATCTTGAAGAAGAACGAAGACTTTTTTATGTAGGAATGACAAGAGCAAAAAAAGCATTACATCTTGTTTTCCCAACATTTCAAGATGGTAAATATATAAAACCTTCTCCTTTTGTAGAAGAAATAAAAGATACTATTAAGGATCAGTATATAACCGTCAAAAAATATGATTCTTTTTCTAAATCTAAATACAACTACTCATATAAAACATTTTCTAAAAAACAAATCAATAAATTTCCTCATCCTTTCTGTGAAGGTTCTTTTGTAGCTCATACAAAATTTGGAAAAGGTATTATAAAATCTATAGATGGAGATATTGCACAAATTGATTTTGAATCATTAGGAATAAGAAGTCTGTCTTTACAGGTATGTATACAGCAAAAAGTTTTAAATCTTTTATAAAAAGCTTTTGGATTATGCTCCAAAAGCTTTTTAGCTAACTTCTTCCACCTGAACCGTATAAGATTTTCCATTTATTTTTAAATGATATTTCTTTATGCTAATCATTTTCAGTAAAGCACATTCTTTTTTAATAGCAGAGATTGTATCTTCCACATGTCTTAATATATTTTGTGCCTCTTTTATTCCTACTTTTTTAAATCTTATTTTATCATTAGGCTTAGCTTGTGCAATCTTATAAAGATCTGAACTAATAACATTAGCAATTTTGGTATATCCCCCTGTTGTTTGCCGATCCGCCATCATAATAATAGGCTTTCCATGACCTGGTATTTGAATAGCTCCAAAAGCAATACCATCTGAAATAATATCTCCACCATCCACATGCTCAATGGCTTCTCCATCAAGGCGAAATCCCATCCTATCACACTCATTCGTTACAATATACTCATTAGAAAGGAAAGTATTTATTCCCTTTTGTGTAAAATATTCATCCTGAGGACCTAAAACAACCCGTACTTCAAAAGGACTTGTAATTTTAGGAATATATTTTTGAGAAACTTTTCTTCCTATAAGGATAGATAAATCTTCTTTTGGAACTCCTATTTTAACAATATCTCCAGCCTTTAAAGCTCTTCCCTCAAATCCCCCTATTTTTCCTTTCATATAAGTTGACTTACTTCCCATAATCACATCTACATCTATACCACCTGCAAAAGCAATATAACTTCTACATCCACTTTTTATTCCTCCAAAGGATAATTGATCTCCTTTTTTTACATAGATGCTCTCCCACATAGAAATAGCTTTACCATTAATCATAGGAGATAAATCTCCTCCTGTAATAGCAATGACACTATCATTTTCAAATACGATTTTAGGACCTAACATGGTCACTTCTAAAACAGCTTCCTTTTCATCATTGCCTACTAAAATATTTGCAACACGATGTGAAAAACTATCCATAACCCCTGAAACAGGAACACCAAATTGTTGATAGCCATATCTACCTTCATCTTGTACAGATGTTAAAAGACCCGGATAGATAACATTTATTGTTCCCATTTATCTATCCCTCCTTTCCTTTGGATATATCCTATATATATAGGTGTTATTTTTTATTTCTTCTTCAATCTTTATATAAGTTTTTTCATCAATTGGAACAAACTTAATATAATTTCCTGCTTGCAATAAAATGGGGTTTTCTCTATATGCATCATATAACTTTAGTGGTGTTTTTCCGATTAATTGCCATCCTCCTGGGCTATCTATTGGATAGATCCCTGTTTGACTTCCTGCAATGCCTACTGATCCAGCACTAATTTTTGTTCTTGGTGTCTTAAGCCTTGGTGTAGAAATTCTATCATCCATACCTCCTAAATACGGAAAACCTGGTGTAAATCCTAGCATATAAATCAAATACTCTTTCGATGTATGAATCTTTACTACTTCATCTACTGTTAATCCATTATGCTTTGCTACATTTTCTATATCAGCTCCATAATCCCCGCCATAAAGAGTTGGTATTTCTATCACTTCTGGCAGAGGAATTTCTATATCGTCTAATTGTTTCTCTATAGATTTTAATTCCTCACATAAGGAATTAAAATCTACTTTTAAAGGATTATAATGTACCATCAAAGATCTATAGGTAGGTATCATTTCTACAACACCTTCTATATTTTTTTTATTAATTGCAATCATCATAGCCCTTACTTTACTATTTATTTCTTCAGAAATTTTATTTCCAAACTCTATCACAATCGCCTGATCCCCTGATATTAAGTACTTTGTTTCTGTATACACTCGCCTTCCCCCTTGTACTTCATCCTTAAAGACTGATAGCATCTAGGCAATATAATTGCCTAGATGCCTATTAATTAGTGTACTAACATTTGCATATTTTTTAATGCATTCATTCCTGCATATCCAGCTATTATGACAATCAATAATCCAAATACCAATAACCAAGTAGGATGCTTATAATCTCCTACAATATCTTTTCTTCTAGAAGCTAATAAAATAACACCAATAGTAATTGGTAAGATCAATCCATTTAATGATCCTGCTAAAATAAGTAACTTTGCTGGTTTTCCTAATGCAGCCATAATCACTGTAGATGCTATAATAAAACCTACAATCCAATATTTTTCATTATTTTTTATAGATGGGTGTAAGGTTTTTAAGAATGATACAGATGTATATGCAGCTCCAACAACAGAAGTAATACCTGCTGATAATAATACAATACCAAAGAACTTATAGCCAATCATGCCCGCACCATGTTGAAAAGCAGAAGCTGCTGGGTTAGATGGATCTAATTGGAATCCCTTTGCCACTACACCTAATACAGCTAAGAATAAGCATATACGCATAATAGATGCGATAACAATTCCCATTATAGAACCCTTTGTAATTTCTCTAAGATTCTCTTTCCCTGTAATACCTGCATCAATTAATCTATGTCCACCTGCAAAAGTAATATAGCCCCCTACTGTTCCTCCTAAAAGAGTAATAGTTGGAAAAATTAACGATGTAAAATTTTCAGGAATTACGCTCCTATAAACTGCTTCTCCAATAGGTGGTTTTGTTATAATTGCAACATATGCAACAATAATAATCATTAATCCTCCAAGAATTTTTGTAAATTTGTCTACTACTAGCCCTGCATCCTTTGATAAAAAAATAATACTACCTATAATTCCACAAATAATAGCTGCAACCTTTACATTAATCCCCAAAATAACATTTAAGCCTAATGCGGCTCCACCAATGTTTCCGATATTAAAAGCCAATCCTCCTAATGCAACAAGTATTGCAACCATATATCCAAGTCCTGGCACAACTTTATTTGCAATATCCTGTCCCCTCATTCCTGATACACCAATAATCCTCCAAACATTCACTTGTGCTCCAATATCAAGGATAATAGATACAAGTATAACAAATGCAAAGCTTGCTGCAAATTCAGCAGTAAATGTTGCTGTCTGTGTTAAAAAGCCTGGTCCAATAGCTGATGTTGCCATAATAAATGCTGCCCCTAAAAGAGCCCCTAAATTCTTTTTCTGAGATTGAATCTCCTTTTTTACATTTTCTTTTACTTTTGTTGAATCCATCATTTTCTCCCCCTATTCAATAACCCTATTTAATAAAATTAGAAATAGCTGTTACTTTAACCCCTTCCTCTTCAAGCTTTGAACGTATTCTTTTAACAAATGCAACAGCCTCAGGATTGTCTCCATGCACACAAATTGAATCTGCTCTTATCTCAATATCTTCTCCATTTATAGCAGTAACCTTACCTGTCTTTACCATTCTTACAACTCTTGATATGGCTAATTCAGCATCATGAATTACTGCACCTTCTAATTTTCTTGATACCAATGTACCATCTGGATTATATGCTCGATCTGCAAACACCTCATTTGCTACTTTTAAACCTATCTCTTTCCCTGCTTTTATCATTTCACTATTCGCAAGTCCCATCAGTATAATATTTTCATCCACTTCATATACTGCTTCAGCAATTGCCTTAGCTAACGCCTTATCCTTTGCAGCCATATTATACATAGCACCATGAGGCTTTACATGCTGAACTTTCTCCCCTTTTGATTTTGCAAATGCCATAAGCGCCCCTAACTGATACTTTATGTAAGCTTTTACTTCTTCTGGTGTAGCAGCCATATTTCTTCTTCCAAAACCCATCAAATCAAAAAAACCAGGATGGGCACCAATGCCAACATCTTGCTCTTTTGCCATTTTAACAGTTTTTTCCATTACTAAAGGATCTCCTGCATGCCATCCGCAAGCAATATTTGCTGAAGTTACATACTTTATTACCTCCTCATCAAGTCCCACTTTATAACTTCCAAAACTTTCTCCTAAGTCACTGTTCAAGTCGACTTTATACATTTTAACACCTCCAGTTCCAAAAGATATGTTTTAATATGTGAACCACCGGTTCATCTTTATAGTATTATAGTAGCATACAATGATACAATTTTCTACATTAATTTTTATAAACTTTAGACAATTTTATATTTTTTGATTTTCTCACTAAAAAAATGAAGGTCTAAGACCTTCATTTTTTTTTATAGCCTAATGCCTTTGAAATATCCATAGCTGTTTGTTTCGTTTTTTGTATAATCTCAGGAAATCTTGCTTTATGAAATCGCTGTTCTGGACCTGCTGTACTAATAGCCGCAACAACTTTTTTTGTATGATCAAATATAGGTGCTCCTACCCCTATTGTTTGGGGCTCCATTTCTCCAAAGCTTATGGTATATCCTTTTTCTCTACTTTCTTTAATCATTTCCCACACTTTTTTCTTTTCTACTATAGTATTTTCTGTATATTTTATCAGTGTTTCAGTATCAAGTATTTCTCTGATTTCATCATCTTCAAGAAAGGATAATATCGCTCTTGGACAAGCTCCTGCATTTAAAGATGCTGTCCTACCTGTTTTTGTAAACAACCTTACAGGATGTGAGCATATTAATTTTTCAACATAAATTGCATGATTGTTTTCTCTCATAACCAATTGTACATCCTCATTTAATTCATCTCTTAACCTTTTCATATAAGGCAGGGCAATTTCTTTTATTTCTATTGTTTCTGATACAATTGTTCCTAATTGAAGAAATTTCATACCTAGTTTATATTGGTTTTGCTTTCCACTTACATCGACTTTCCTAAGATATCCATTTTTTTCAAATGTATTAAACAATCTATATACAGTGGCCTTTGGAATAGATGAAAGTCTTGAAATTTCGCTTAACCCCCTCACAGGATTCTCTACAGTAAAATAGTTCAAAAGACTTAATGCTTTATCTAAGCTTTGATTAATACCATGATCCCGTTCTTTCATAGTTTTTCTCTCCTACTTTCCTTGTTTATAACATTTCCTATTGTACCATAATTATAGATAAGCAATATCTACATTTAAAAAAAGAAATATAAAAAGATAAGTGAATGACTTTTATAACTTTTGTAAAAAACTTATTTAAACAAAACATCCCCATATAAATCAATAATTTCCTTTGTTGGTTTAAATAATTCCACAGAAGATAATTCGTTTAACCCTATCCATCTTAATTCCTTCATTTCAGGTAAATAAGGTTTTGGTATTCCTGTATAATCTTTACATAAAAATACAGTAGGACGAACAATACTTTTCTTTCCTTTTATATATACTTCTGATGTAACAGCCCCTAAACAATTTAGCGTTGTTGCAAAAATATCAAATTCTTCATTCAATTCTCTTTTAGCAGCTGTTTCATAATCCTCTCCTTCCTCTAACTTTCCCCCAGCCATACTCCATCCTTGTCCATCTGTTCTTTCCCCTAATAATATTTTTTTATTTTGTATAACTGCAATAGCGCAGCATCTATCAAATATTTTCATTTTTATTACCTTCTTTCTATAAGAGCAAAATTACACTTATAATTATATCACATACAATTATTGTATTTTTTATTTTCAGAATATTGTTTAATCTAAGAAGCCGACACTCTATTTTCCTTCATATTTCAGAATATTTTGTTTACAGTTTAGCTTTACTGTGTTATAATTGTGTATTATATTTTTATTATTTTCAGACTTTTTTATATATTTTTTTATGTTTTTATATGATCATTTGAAAGGAGTAAAAAAAATGCAATGCTGCGGAAAAAAGCAAAACCTTATGGTCAATATTAGCGACCCTAATATTGACCTAAAAAAATTAAACCCTATACTTGAAAAATACAAAAATATATCTGGAAGCTTAATTACCATTCTTCAAAAAGCACAAGAAATATATGGTTATCTGCCTATGGAAGTGCTAGATTATATTGCAGAGAATATTGGCATAAAGCCTGCAAAAGTTCATGGAGTAGCGACCTTTTATACTCAGTTTAGATTAAAGCCTATTGGCAAGTATTTAATTATGCTCTGCCAAGGAACAGCTTGCCATGTAAATGGTTCTAAGGCTGTTGAAGAAGCCATTTGTGATGAACTAGGAATTTGTGAAGGAGAAACTACAGAAGATGGATTATTTACACTTAATAATGTTGCTTGCCTTGGTTGCTGTAGCTTATCTCCTGTTATGATGATTAATGAAGAAACTTATGCAAAGCTTACCCCTGAAAAAGTAAGAAAAATACTAAGAGAAATTAAGAAAAATGGAAGTGGCAAGGAGGTCTCAGCATGAAGATCATCGTAGGTCAAGGAAGCTGCGGCTTAGCTGCTGGAGCTAATAAAGTGTATGATACCATAAAAAAAGAAATTAAGGAAAATAATATTGATGCAGAGCTTGAAATAACAGGCTGCATTGGTATGTGTCATTTAGAACCTATTGTAGATGTTTATGATGGTGAAAATAAAACAACTTTTGTAAATGTAACACCTGATATTGTCAGTGCTATAATTAAAAATTATATTGTTGAAAAACAAAATGTAGATGATTATACAATCTCTGAAGATGATAAAAGGATTTTAGAAAAACAAAAAAGAATTGCCCTTAGAAATTGTGGCTATATTAACCCTGAATCTATTGATGAATATATAAATGTCGGTGGATATACAGCTGTAAAAAAATGTATTCAAGAAATGACTCCTAATGAAGTAATAAAAGAAATCAAACGCTCAGGTCTTAGAGGAAGAGGCGGTGCAGGATTTCCTACTTGGTTTAAATGGAACGCTGCAAGGCAATCTTTAGATACTCCTAAGTATATTGTATGCAATGCAGATGAAGGAGATCCAGGTGCATTTATGGATAGAAGTATTTTAGAGGGAGATCCTCATAGTTTGATTGAAGGTATGATCATTGGAGGATATGCCATAGGCGCTAACGAAGGAATTATTTATGTTCGAGCCGAGTACCCTCTTGCTATCATACGTCTTAAAAAAGCTATAGAACAGGCAAGGGCAAAAGGCTTTTTAGGTCAAAATATATTTAACAAAGATAGATTTGATTTTGATATAAGAATCAAAGCTGGTGCAGGTGCTTTTGTTTGTGGTGAAGAAACAGCTCTTATTGCCTCATTAGAAGGTGAGCGAGGAATGCCAAGACTAAAACCTCCATTTCCTGCACAAAAAGGTTATTGGGGTAAGCCTACTAATATTAACAATGTTGAAACCTTTGCTAATGTTCCTTGGATTATGCAAAATGGCGGAAAATCTTTTGCAGCAATGGGCACAGAAAAAAGCAAGGGAACAAAAAGGTTTTCGCCCTTACAGGAAAAATTCAAAAAGGTGGTCTTGTAGAAGTACCAATGGGTATGTCTCTTAGAGAAATCATTTTTGATATTGGTGGAGGAATAATTGATAATAAAGAGTTTAAAGCTGTTCAAATGGGGGGCCCTTCTGGAGGATGTATTCCAAAAGACTTAATTGATACACCTGTTGACTATGAATCTATAACAAAGACAGGTGCCATTATGGGGTCTGGCGGTATGGTTGTTATGGATGAAACAACTTGTATGGTAGATATGGCACGATTCTTTTTAAATTTTACAAGGAAGGAATCTTGTGGAAAATGCATACATTGCCGAATTGGTACAAAAAGAATGTTAGAAATCCTTAACCGTATTTGTGATGGTGAAGGAAAAGATGGTGATATAGAACTACTAGAAGAATTAGCTATAAAAATTAAAGAGGGTTCTCTTTGCGGACTTGGTCAAACAGCTCCAAACCCAGTTTTAAGTACCCTAAGGTATTTTAAAGATGAATATAAAAAACATATTTATGATAAAAAATGTCCTGCAAAACAATGTATAAATCTACTAACTTTTACTATTTTAAAGGATGCCTGTGTTGGTTGCGGTCTCTGCGCAAAAAACTGCCCTGTTGAGGCTATTACTGGTAATCGAAAAGATGGATATACAATTGATCCAAAAAAATGCATCAAATGTGGAAAATGCAAAGAAGTCTGTCACTTCAATGCAATATCAGTTGACTAAATGAATTAAGGGGTGAATCTTATGCCTAAGATTAGATTAAATATAGATGGACGAGAAATCGTTGCTTATAAAAACCAGACAATTTTAGAAGTAGCAAAAGAAAATGGAATTCATATACCTACCCTTTGCTATGATGAAAGAGTTGAAATATATGGTTCCTGTGGACTTTGTGTTGTAGAAGTTGAAGGAATCCCAAAGCTTTTAAGAGCTTGTGCAACAAAAATTAATGATGGTATGGTTATTAAAACAAATACAGAAAGGGTTAGAGGCTCAAGAAAGATGGCATTAGAGCTTCTTCTTTCAGATCATGTTGGAGATTGTCGTCCTCCTTGTGTGCAAGCATGTCCTGCAAATACTGATTGTCAAGGATATGTAGGACTTATTGCCAATGGAGAATATAAAGAAGCTTTAGAATTAATCAAAGAACAACTGCCCCTTCCAGCAAGTATAGGCAGGATCTGTCCTCACCCATGTGAAGATGCCTGCAGAAGACAGCTTGTAGAAGAACCTATATCTATTGCTTGGTTAAAAAGATTTGTAGCAGATATTGATTTAAAAGATAATAATAGTTTTATGCCAAAAATCAAACCTTCTACAGGAAAAAGAGTTGCTGTCATTGGTGGTGGTCCTGGAGGTCTTACTGCTGCATATTTTCTTGCAAAGGAAGGTCATAAAGTTGCTATTTATGAAGCTATGCCTGAATTAGGAGGAATGCTTAGATATGGAATCCCTCAATATCGCCTTCCAAAGGAAGTATTAAATAAAGAAATTAAATTAATTGAAGATATGGGCGTTAAGATGATTACCAATATAAGGGTAGGAGAAGATGTAGAATTAAGCTATATAAGAGATCATTTTGATGCAGTCTATATTTCAATTGGTGCCTGGAAGAGCCCTGGTTTAAATTGTCCTGGCTCAGATTTAGAAGGTGTCATTGGAGGAATTGACTTCTTAACAAGTTTTGCTGTGAATAAACCAATAAGAACTGGGAATCGAATTGCAGTAATCGGCGGTGGGAATACTGCTATGGATGCTTGTAGGACAGCCATACGCCTTGGTGCAAAAGAAGTATATGCTCTATATCGTAGGACAAAAGTAGAAATGCCTGCTGAAGAAGTAGAAGTAACAGAAGCTGAAGAAGAAGGTGTTACTTTTAAATTCCTAGTAAGTCCAATTGAAATTATAGGAGAAAATGGAAAAGTATCTAAAATAAGACTTCAAAAAATGAAACAAGGTAATCCAGATGCTAGTGGTAGAAGAACTCCTGTTCCAATAGAAGGCGAAGAAGAAATTATTGAAGTAGATTCTGTTATTGTTGCAATCGGGCAAGGTACAGATACAAAAGGTTTTGAAGATCTTACACTTACAAAGAAAGGTACAATTGCTACTGATGAAAATACCTTCCTTACAAATCTTCCTGGAGTATTTGCAGGTGGAGATGCTATAAACGATGGTGCAAGTATCGCAATTCGAGCAATAGGAGATGCAAAAAAAGCTTCTGAAGTTATTTGTAGGTATCTTGAAGGAGAAATTATCCCTTATAAAAAACCTTTCTATGTGGAAAGAGATGATTTAACAGAAGATGATTTCATTGATTATAAAAAAGAATATCGCCCTCATATGCCTCACCTTTCTCCTCAAGTTAGAAAAACAAACTTTGAAGAAGTAGTAGGCGGATATAGTGAGGAAGATGCAAAAAAAGATGCAAAAAGGTGTCTTGAATGTGGATGCCACGACTTTTTTGAATGTAAGCTTATAGAATATGCAAACGAATACCAAGTAGATCCAAAGAGACTTTCAGGTGAGGTACACAAACGTGAGTTTATAGATAATCATCCATTTATTCATAGAAATCCTGATAAATGTATTCTTTGTGGTTTGTGCGTAAGGGTTTGTGATGAAATAATGGGTATTGCTGCTTTAGGTCTTGTAGATAGAGGTTTTGATACCATTGTAAAACCAGCCCTTGACAAGCCTCTAAAAGAAACAAGCTGTATCTCTTGTGGCCAATGCATTAGTGTTTGTCCAACAGGTGCTCTAGGAGAAAAATTAAGCATCGAAAAATCTGTTCCTGTAAAAACAAAAACAACTCATACCGTTTGTTCGCACTGTAGTGTAGGCTGTAATATATCCTTAAATACAAAGGGGAATTTACTCGTTCGCTCCCTTCCTGATAAAGAAAGTCCTGTAGATGATGGTCTTCTTTGTGTAAAAGGTAGATTTGGTTTTGATATTGCAAAAGATCATCGTCTTACAAAACCTTTGATTCGAAAGGAAGGAAAACTTGTAGAGGTTTCTTGGGATGAAGCAATTCTATATACTGCTAAAAAATCTCAAAGTTTGACATTACTATATGGCAGTAATGCTTTAGCCGTTTCTATCTCAGATAAATATACCAATGAAGAAATATATTTAAATATGAAAGGTGTAAAAAAAGTATTAAAAACGGAAAATATTTGCTCTTTTAATAGCTTGCAAGAAGGAATAAAAGATGTATTAGGATATGACGCTTCAAGTAATACCTTTGATGAATTGCTTTCAACAGAAACAATCCTTCTTATTGGTTCTGATATTATGAAAGATCATACAATTGTAGGTCTTAAAATTAAGCACGCAATAAATCATGGTGCAAAACTTATTACAATAAATCCATTTCAATCTCAAGCTGACGAATGGGCATATATGCAAGTAAAGCCTGAAAATAATATAAATTTCTTAAAAGAAATAACAAAATCATTAATAGATAATGGACTTACACCAAATCATGATAAAACATCAGGATTTGAAGCATTAAAAGAAAGCTTAAAAGATATAAAAGTAAGTACTGCAGCAAAAGAAATCGCTCAAATTTATGGAAACTCTAAAAAAGCAATGATTGTATTTGATCAAAATAATATTACTCCGGATGCTGCAAAATTAATTGCCAATATAGCTGTAATCTCTGGTCATATTGGTAAAGCACGTAGCGGAATTATTCAACTAAAACCGAATAACAATAGCCAAGGTCTTGTTGATATGGGAATCAATAAAGATCCACGAAAAATTGTTCAAATGATTAAAGACAAAAAAGTAAAAGGATTACTTATATTCGGCGAGGATATTCCACATATAGATTTAAGTAATCTAAAATTTTTAATGGTTCAAGACACTCATTTAACAGAAACAGCAAGAAAAGCAGATGTGGTTTTACCTGCTGTAAGCTTTGCTGAATCAAGAGGAACCTATACAAATTCAGAAAGAAGAATCCAAAGACTTTATCAAGCAATCCCACCCCTTTGCGGGTTAGAAAACTGGCAGGTGATTACAAAACTTACAAATGCCCTAAGTACAAATTTTGAATATAATAGTCCAGATGATATATTAAATGAAATATCTGTCAATATACCTGAATATTTTAAGATTGATAAACAAAAAGAAAAATCTGTATTCTGGCCTGTAAACAAAAATCCAATTCTATACACAGATGGATTTAACTTCCCAGATAAAAAAGCAAGATTACAAATTGTAAAAGATGGTCCTTTATTCAGAAAAACTGTTAATACAAACAACTTGACAAATATTTTTACCGATATGCTTATAAAAAATAAGATAATAGGCTAAATCCCCCTATTTTAGGGGGATTTTTTTATGAAACTTTAAATACCTTAACAGACTCAGCCAATGTTTTAATCATCGCATCCAATTCTTGTATCGCAGATACAGTCTCTTCTATACAAGCTGTTTGTTCTTCTGCTGCTGCACTTACTTCTTCTGTTCCTGCAGCAGCTTCTTGTGTAATTGCTGAAATTTTTTCTATAGACATTATCACTTCATCTTTTGATTGTTTCATCTCTTCAAGGTTTTTATTTAAAAGCTTAACATTGTTTAATACTTCATCTGCAGAAGTTTTTATTGCATCAAAAGCTTCTGATGTATCTTCCAAAGATTGATTCGCATCCTTTATAATCTCCCTTGCTTCATCCATTGTATTACTTGTATTTACAATAACTTGTGCAATTTCTTCAATAATTCCTTGTATTTCATTTGTAGCAATCCTTGATTCTTCTGCTAGTTTTCTAACTTCATCTGCAACAACAGCGAATCCTTTTCCGGCCTCCCCTGCACGTGCTGCCTCAATTGCTGCATTTAAAGCCAAAAGATTTGTCTGCTCTGAAATGGTATTAATTGCTTCAATAATATTCCCTATAGACTGTGATTTTAATGATAATTCCTGTATTTTTTCTGCTACATCCATGGATGCTTGTGTATTTTTATTAAATTTATCCTTTAATGTTGCTACCGCTTTTATTCCAGATTCATTTTTCTCTTTCATGCTTGCCGCATTCATCATGGTAATTTCTGAGTTATCAGAAATACTTACAATTTTTTCAGATAATATATTCGTTAAATTTAATCCTTCCCCTGCTTCCTTGGCTTGCATCGTTGCTCCTGAAGCAATTTCTTGAATTGTCTTTGAAACCTCTATACTGGATATACCAATCTGTTCTGCTGAAGCAGCTATCATTTGTGACGTATTTTCTGATTTTAGGGTAATTTCCTGCACATGATTTACAAGTTTTTTCATGTTCTTTGTCATTTTATTAAAGCTATCACTTAAAAGCCCTACCTCATCTTTTGATTGTACTTTTATATCTAGAGTTAAATCACCATTGCCAGCTTGTTCCATTGCCTGTACCAATTTATTTAAAGGTTTTGTTACTTGCTTATTGATAAAAATAGATATAACAAGGATTGCTAATAATATAGAAACGATTAATATGGTTGCAATACTCCCTTTTAATGCCTCTATATGTCCAATATACTCTGAAGTAGGTATAGCCGCCATTATAATATAATCATTTACTCTTTTAAAATATACATGTTTATCTATTCCATCTAAGGAATAACGAAGCTCCCCTTCTTTCTTGCTCTTGATTTCTTTTGCCCAATCGTATTTATTAAAATCTAAGCCTATATATTTTTTGTCAGGATGGGCTACTATAACACCCTCTTGATTCCAGATTGCTACATAACCATCCTTTCCTAACTGCATTCCTTCTACAAGTCCCTGAATTTCTATTTTTTTCATTATTTCTGCTACAGCTTTTGGTTCAACCCCTATTTGAACGATTCCCGGTTGATCTATCCTTGCAACCCCTATATATTGAAATAATTTATCATCAACTGCTCTTTTTGTAGGCTCCTGAACAAAAACAAAGTCTTTATCTTCAAGAATTTTTAAGAAAGGCTTTGTCTGTTCATTAGAATGAAAATCAAAACCAAAAAAATCTTCGATCGTTCCATTTGCAATTTTTCCATCTTTATCCATCACATGAATCTCATCTACCCCTAAGGTTTCAGCTAGTTGAATCATATTTTCTGTCTTTAACATATTCCCATCAGCTGCAATAATTTCTGCTATAGCCTTAGCAATTGCTATATTTTTTTTATTTAACGCTTCTTTTGTAATATGCATCATCTGTAACCTTTCTTCCATGGTTGCTTCAACGGTATGGACTGCACCCTTTAATTGAGAATTTATAAGCTTTTTGGCAATATCTTCTGCTTTTACGAAGCCAAATAAACCTACTCCGGTGACAGAAATAATAAGTATGAAAATAATTGGAATGAGTATTTTTGTCCTTAATTTCATATAATTCCTCCTTGTTTATATTGATAATACGCATTGATTAAAAACAGAATTTTATTAAAATTTCTACACAGATTCAAAATTTTCCTTCTTTTGCTTGCAAATATTCTATTTATTCTTTAAAAATAGTCACAATTTTACAAAAGATGCATTTTGCCATGTATTTTGGTATAATTGAAGATATATTAATTTTTGAATTAACTTTCAACAAAGGAGGAAGTATATTGAAAAAGCCAACAATATTAATGATATTAGATGGTTTTGGTATAAATGCAAACAATAATGGAAATGCTATATCACTTGCAAACACACCAAACCTAGACCGCTATTTTGAAATGTATCCAAATAATCTTGTACATGCTAGTGGATTAGATGTAGGTCTTCCAGATGGACAAATGGGAAACTCAGAAGTAGGCCATTTAAATATTGGAGCCGGAAGAATTGTCTATCAAGAATTAACAAGAATTACAAAAGCAATCAAAGATGGAGATTTTTTTGAAAATCCTATTTTTTTAGATGCAATTGAAAATGTAAAAAAACATGATTCATCTCTTCATCTTTGGGGGTTATTATCTGATGGTGGTGTTCACAGCCACAACACACATCTTTATGCACTACTTGAGCTTGCAAAAAAACAAGGACTTAAAAAAGTATATGTTCATGCATTCTTAGATGGTCGTGATGTTCCACCTTCTAGTGCAATCAAATATATAGAAGAATTAGAAGAAAAAATGAGAGAAATAGGAATTGGAAAAATTGCTACAATATCCGGAAGATACTACGCAATGGATAGAGATAACAGATGGGAAAGAGTAGAGCTTGCTTATAACGCAATAACTTTAGGTGAAGGAGAAAAAGCAAATTCAGCAAAAAAAGCAATAGAAAATTCTTATGCAAATGAAATTGTAGATGAATTTGTAAAACCTACAGTAATAGTAGAAAATAATGCTCCTATTGCAACAGTATGTGAAAATGATTCTATCATTATGTTCAACTTTAGACCTGATAGAGCAAGAGAAATTACAAGAAGCTTTGTTGATGAATCATTTGACGGTTTTGAAAGAAAGAAAGGATTCTTCCCTGTTCACTATGTCTGTATGACCCAATATGACGCAGCTATGCCAAATGTTTTCGTTGCTTATCCACCACAAACACTAATAAATACTTTAGGTGAATATGTATCAAAACAAGGCTTAAAGCAACTTCGTATTGCAGAAACTGAAAAATATGCACACGTTACATTCTTCCTAAGTGGTGGTGTGGAAGAAGCATATGAAGGAGAAAATAGAGTATTAATCCCTTCTCCAAAGGTAGCAACATATGACTTGCAACCTGAAATGAGTGCTTATGAAGTAACAGAAAAGTTAATCGAAGAAATAAACAAAGGAATTCATGATCTAATCATTGTAAACTATGCAAATTGCGATATGGTAGGACATACAGGATCAATAGATGCAGCAATAAAAGCAGTTGAAGCTGTAGATGAATGTGTTGGCAAAGTTGTAGAAGCAACAATCCAAAAAGGTGGTCAAATTCTTCTTACAGCTGATCATGGTAATGCAGATGAAATGCTAGATAAAGATGGAAATACAGTTACAGCTCACTCAACAAATCCTGTACCAATTATATTGATCAATGCTTCGGAAGAATATGGCATTGCAGAAGGAAAGCTTGCAGATATTGCACCTACATTGCTTGCAATGATGGGAATAGAAAAACCAGAAGAAATGACAGGAAAATCTCTACTTGTACCTGTTGCTGAAGCTGTTGAAGCTTAATAATAAAAAACCTGCTAGATAATGATATGCTCCCCTTGAAGTGGACAGTTAAAATAAAAAAACTGTTTATTGAAGGAGGAGCATTTTCTTATGGGCAGAAAAGGTAAAATAGATTACGAACTAAAAATTAAAGCAGTTGAAGAATATTTAAATAATGTAGGATCACAAACATCAATTGCATCTAAATATGGTGTAACTAGAAACTCATTTAGACAATGGATTGTAAACTATCAATCAATGGGTAAAGAAGCATTAATGAATAAGTCTCATAATAATTTCTATTCAAAAGAATTTAAAATTACTGTTATTAAAGCATATCTTGAGGGTGACAGTTCGATATATGACATTGCAAAAAAATTTAAGATTCCCTCACATACAACTGTTCTTAAGTGGATTATAAAGTATAATGGTCATGAAGAGTTAAAATCATCAGGAATAGGAGAAGATAAAGTCATGGCCAACGGACGTAAAACTAATTTTAATGAAAGAATAGAAATTGTTAAGCACTGCATTGAACATCAGAACAGCTATAGTAAAACTGCAGATAAATATAAAGTATCATATCATCAAGTCTATTCATGGACTAAAAAATATGAGGAATCTGGTGTTGAGGCATTAAAAGATAAACGTGGCAAACAGAAAAATGCAAATGAATTGTCAGAGATTGAAAAGCTTAGAGCACTAAACAAACTTCTGGAAGCTCAAAATAAAAGGCAACAAATGGAGATTGATTTTTTAAAAAAGTTAGAAGAAATAGAAAGGAGGCGATTTTAAGCCAAGTAAGAAATGAAACCTACTATTTAGCAATTAAAGAATTACATGATATACAGTCATATCCAATTTTTACACTATGTGAAATAGCTGGTGTTCAAAGGTCATCTTATTATAAATGGTTGAATCGTAAAGAGAGTAAAAATGAGAACTTTAACAAAAAACTTATACCTTTAATTCAAGAAGCCTATGAAGAACGAGATGGTATTCTTGGCTATCGTCAAATGACAATTAAACTAAACAGAGAGAACAATTTTAGAGTAAATCATAAGAGAATTTATCGCTTAATGACTATTTTAGGCCTAAAGTCGGTATGTCGAAAGAAGAAGAAAAAATATATTAAGTCAACTCCTGAAGTTATAGCGGAAAACATTTTAAATAGAAACTTTAAAGCAGATAAGTTTGGTCAGAAGTGGGTTACAGATGTTACGGAATTTAAATATGGCAATAATCAAAAAGCATACTTAAGTGCAATAATTGATCTATCGGATAAAAGCGTAGTTTCTTTTGTTATTGGTAAATCTAATAACAATCCTTTAGTATTTAAAACATTTGATCTTGCACATGAGAATTATCCAGATGAAAAGCCTATTTTTCATAGTGATCGTGGATTTCAGTATACATCAAAAATATTTCGAAAAGAAGTTGGATAAATCAGAAATGATTCAGAGCATGTCCCGAGTTGGACGATGTATTGACAACGGACCAATGGAAGCATTCTGGGGTATGCTGAAATCAGAGATGTACTATTTAAGAAAATTCTATACTTATGAAGAATTAGAAACAGCAGTAACTAATTACATTGAATACTACAATAATCACAGATATCAAAAACGTCTTGGTTGTATGACACCTTTAGAATACAGACAATACCTATGTAATGTTGCATAAAAATCACGCTAACCGTAAAGTACGATTAGCGCAATTCCTTTTTATTTTTTCCACTGTCTACTTGACAGGGGCATATTCATAACTAGCAGGTTTTTTTATTAGTATCTCTTATCATAGTATACGTTACTGAAATTCTCTTTTTAAATCGAACTAATACTTGGTAAAATGACTTTCCAAATAAAATAGAAAAAACAACATTTCCTAAAGCATGTAGTGTATCAAAAGGAAAGCTAGCCGCATATGTAGCTAAAAAAGTCTTCAATGTTAATGGATATACAAATCCTACCCAATGCCAGATGTTCATTACCCAACCAAATAGATAACCACATATACCTGTAAGTACAGTAAAGAAAATTAAGTTTAAATTTTTGCACCTTTTTGATAATAGTGCTGCTAATACACCACACATTCCCCAACAAAACATTTGCCAAGGAGTCCAAGGCCCCTGACCTATAAAAAAATTAGATACCAAAGCTGCTACAGCACCAACCATAAAGCCAATTTGAGTTCCAAAAACGTATCCTGTAATCATAACCATAAATGTAGTGGGTTGTAAACTCATTATTGCAGCAAAAGGTACTCTAGCTATGCCTGCCAGAGATGCCATTGTAGCAATCAAAGCAACTTCTTTAGCATTTATTCCACTTCTCTCAAATCTCCAAAAAAAAGTGAGCATAGCTAAACCAATAATTATTGCTGAAAATAAAGCCCAGTTTACATGAAATAATGGATTTTCAGGTATAATACTAATTCCCAATAATAATGCTATCATAATTATTATAAATGTAATAGATTTAACTTTCATATTTATCCCTCATTTATTTCCATCTTTTGGCCTTATGTTATTTAATTGTTTAATAAGAGATTTCTTAATTTCATAATACTATATGCACATTGAGCTCTGCTAGCACTCTCTTTAGCTTTAAAATTTGGATATAATAGATCATTTTCCTTTGCAATTTTTACATAGCCCGAATACCAATAAGGCCCTTCTTTTATTTTACTTTTTTTCTCGGGAGGTAAACTATTCACCAACATCGTTGCCATTTCAGCTCCTGTTATTTTTCCATTAGGATCAAAAATCTTATCAGAACGTCCCTTAATAAACCCTTTGCCTACCGCAATGGAAATAGCGTTATATGCCCAATGATTTTTAAATACATCTTTAAATTTTATATTTACATTATGTTTGCTTTTCTGTAAATTCAATCCGCAAATCATAAGATTTGTAAACTCAGCTCTTGTCACAGATTTTTCTGGTCTAAAAGTTCCATCTGGATATCCTGATAAAATATTTTTCTTTACTAAATCTGTAATAGCTTTATATGCCCAGTGATTACTAGATAAATCTAAAAATAACTCTTCATCAACTGCTTTTTTCTTATAATCAATATTTACTGGAAAAGGTCTTTGTGCTAATGCCATTATAGCATATGACGTCATAGTGACTGTGGAAGAACTTACCCCTTCTTTCCAATTAAATGAACCATCACTATTTTGCAAGCTCAAAAGATGGGTTATTCCATTTTTTCCATTAATAGACCATCTATTACTTGTTGGATCTTCTCCTGCAGCAATCAATCCCTGTAAAACCCAAGAATCAGAAGCTGAATTTGAGCTATTCCCCATCCATTCCCCAGAGCTAAATCCTCCATCTTCCTGCTGATATTTTTTAATGAAATTCATTGCATCTTTGATAGCCTTAGAGGTTTTTGGGTTCTCACCTAACATAACTAGTGCCTGAATAGCCACCCCTGTATCATCAGCATCACTTTCTACACCCTCTAACCATCCAAAACCACCATCTTCATTCTGTCTTGAAAGTAGCCATTTTTTTGCTTTTTCTTTGTTAGGAATTTCATGTCCAGATGAAGCAAGAGCTAAAATTGACCACATGTGGGAATTTATCATTCCCTTCTCTCCCTGATCTAGTTGACAAAATTGACCACTACTTTGTTGAAATGAAATGATTTTCTTCGCTAAATCTTCTCCTTGCCAAACTGTTCCTTGATTAGTTGCAGTAAGTGCTAATAGTAATCGTGCATAATCTGTAGTTTCTTCTAATATATTTTTTGAATTCTTTATATAATCTATTGGATTTTTACCTTTAGGAGTCCAAGTAGCATCTGTAATATTTTCTCCTGCTGCTGTCAAAGCCATAATAACCCAACTAGTTAAAGATAGGCTACTAGGGTTTCCTACCGTAGCAGGAAATCCGCCATCTTTATTTTGGACACTATGTAGATAATAAATTGCTTTTTCTATGCTTTTTTTTACTTTCTGATCTGAAGAATACTGCTCAGCAAAGCCAATGGATGACATAAGAATAGACATTGTTAGAATGATACATATAATAACTTTCCTTTTATTCATATTCCCTTCTCCTTTCTACTCCATTTAAGTCACTAAAAACTCTAATATCTATTTTAAAAACGAATATCTTTAACTTTTCATATACTCAATACTTAATTTTTTTCTAAATCTTATCAATATACGATAGAAAGAATTTCCCAATAAAAGAGTAAAAAACATATTACCTAAAGCTCGAAAAGTATCAAACGCTAAACTAGCCAAATATGTAGATACAAAAGTTTTAAAATTCAATGGATACACAAAACATGTCCAATACCATAGGTTCATAATCCAACCATAAATATATCCCCATAGGGCACAACAAAAAGCAAATTGCTTTATATTAAACTGTCTCCCTTCTTTAGCTAGTATTGCTGCTGAAGCTCCGGCAATTCCCATACAAAACATTTGCCAAGGAGTCCACATTCCTTGACCTGCATAAAAATTAGATACCAAAATCGCAGTAGCCCCTACCATAAAACCAGCCTGAGGTCCAAAAATATAACCTGTAATCATAGCTATGAAAGTAGTTGGCTGAATACTCATTAAATATGCAAAAGGCATTCTCACTATAGCTGCTAATGCACCTAATGTACTAATCAAAGTGATTTCTTTAGATGTAACTTTACTTTTTTCAATATTATAGAAAAAACCTACCAGCGTAATCATTATAATAATTGTAGATATCAATGCCCAATTTGCTTCAAATAATGGACTATCTGGTATTATACTTATTAGTAGTACCAAGCCTATAATTCCTATTGTTAAAATACTTAGTTTATTCATAACATTCACCTAAGCATACTTTTCTTTCTGATCTGATCCTATCATATTTCTCAGTATTACTTCTCCTTGGTCAAGTGTTACTACATTCTCAACAAAATTGTGGAATAACTTACTAATTTGTGGTGAATAAAAAGTAGAATTAGTAAGCATTTCATATTTGTTTCCCCTAGCGATAATACTTCCTCCATCTAACAATATAATTTCATCAGCATATTCTGCAGCAAATTCTACATCATGTGCAATCATAAAAATAGTCATTCCTTCTTCTTTAAGTTTTAGAAGAACTTCTCCTAGTGCTTCTTTTAATTGATAATCTAAACCTCGAGTAGGTTCATCTAAAAGCAATAGTTTAGGTTTTGTTACTAAAATAGAAGCTAAAGCTACACGTTGCCGCTGACCTGTACTTAGATCTCTAGGATTCCTTTCTTTTAAAGAATCAATTTGAAGTTTTTGTAGGATTTTATTCTGTATCCTATCATCTTTAATTCCTAATTTCTCCAACGTAAAAGCTACTTCTTCTCTTACAGTAGGTAAAAATAAGTAATCATTAGGATCTTGAGATAAATAACCAATTATAGATGATAATTCTTCTATAGACATTTTTTTTGTATCCTTACCTAAAACCTTTACATGACCACGACTAGGTTTAAGTAATCCATTAATATGCTTCATAAGGGTAGTTTTTCCTCCCCCATTTTCTCCCATTACAACAATAAAATCACCTGGCTTAATTTTTAAATTAATATTTTTTAATACCTCTTTCCCATTCGGGTAAGTAAACCAAAGATTCTTAATATCTACCAAACATGCTTCTTCTGTTTTTTCAAATTTTTCAGCTCTTTTTTCTGAATCAATCCTAATTGGCTTTAATTTATTCCTATAAGATCTAAGAATTTCTCTTCCATGCTTTACTGTAACAGGCACCTCACGATAGCCTACATTTGCAAATAATTTTGCTAATGGTGGAATAAAAGGTGTTTTATTATCCACAGCCCATTCTGCGATTGTTTTAGGGTCATGATGATCATAAATAATTTCTCCTCTCTCCATAACCAATACCCTATCAGCCAAGTGAAAACATCTTTCTAATCTTTGTTCTGTCAAAACTACAGTAATTCCATTTTCTTCGTTTAATCGTCTAACCATTGTAAGGATCTCTTCTCCAGCAATTGGATCAAGTTGTGATGTAGGTTCATCCAATAATAATATATCCGGCTGCATTGCTAGAACAGATGCTAAAGCTACCTTTTGCTTTTGTCCTCCTGATAATTCAGGTATAAATTTATTTTTATAATCAGACAATGATAGTGCACTGCTAACTTCCATCACCCTTCGTTTCATTAAACTATTAGGTAATTCTAAATTTTCTAATCCAAAAACAATCTCCTCTTCTAAGTTAGTCATTACCAATTGACTCTCTGGATCCTGAAAAACCATACCCACCTGCTGAACAAAACTTCTTCGATCAATCTGACGTATTTCTTTATCATCTAAGTAAACCTCACCACCATACTTTCCCCCATAAAAGTTAGGAACCAATCCAGCAATAGAACGTATTAATGTTGACTTTCCACTTCCAGAACCTCCTACCAGCAAAACAAACTGGCCTTGTGGAATTTCTAGATTTATATTATTTAAAGCTAAATTTTTTGTTTCCGGATACTGATAGTTTAAATTTTTGATCTTAATATTGGCCATCTCTTCCACCCCCAATTCAGAATAACTGGAAACATTAATGATATCATAACAACTACTACCATATATAATTCTTTCAAATTAAATCTTTCTAATTTGGGATAATAACCATAACTTGCCCAGCCTTTTAAAGCAGCCCATATCCCTGTTCCCATACTTATAAAAAGTGTAAAAAGAATTATATAATCCCTAGGTCGCCATAAATCTCTGCTATAACAGGACCTATTTCCACTTCCATAACCTCTAGCATACATAGACTCAGCTAACTGAAATGACCTCTCTAAACAAGATAATAAAAGTACACTAATTACAGGTAATAAATTTTTAGCACGATTCCACCATTTACCTGTATCAAACTTTACACCACGGCATCGTTGTACTTCCGTTATTCTCTGATAGTCTCTTACCATTAAGGGAAATAATCGGGTAGCAAGTGTAATAATCAATATAGATTTATTCCCCCAACGACTAAATATTTTCATAACTTTATCTGGGTGTACTGCATATGTATAAAGGCAAAATATACTAGTAATTACTAATAAGCGTATACCCATTCCTATCCCAAAAGCTAATGCTTCCATTGTTATTTGTACTTTACCCAATACGGGTAATCTAGGTCCAGAAATTAAAACTGTTGAGCCAGCATGAACAAAAATAGCATTCACAATTAAAATTACAATAATCATAACAACAGTAAATTTTAAATATATTTTCCACTCAGAAAAATTTCCTGAAGTAATAATTACTCCTGCTACAGCAAAAAACAATCCAAGTAAATATACTGGATGTGAAAAAACTAGTGATAAAATAAAAACTACAAAAATAAAAGAAATCATTGTTATTGGATGCAACTTATAAATCAAGTTATCTTTTTCTCTATATACAAGCATCATTTTTCTCGCTTCCTTCTTTATTGTAATGGTAGTCTTATAACTTCTCCAGAAACTACTGCTGCACTATACATTTTAGAAATTTTGTCTGGACTATTTACCAAAACATCTACTGCCTGTTGTAATCCTTTACTATCATTTCCAACAATTAGCCAAAGTGGACTATCATCCCCCAATCCTTCTCCACAAGCAACAATTACTCCTGCATTATTTCTAATTGTTTTACCGACTTTTCCACTACTTTTTAAAAGCTCTATCTCATCATCTGTAAAATGTACATTCGTTCCAGCTTTTCGATATGCTTTGTTTAAATCATTCAAGTACTCTATCTTTTTAAGTTCATTCCACTTCCCTATAACAATGGTAGGTCCTACTCTATTTTCCAATATACCCTCATCTAAATTTTTAACCGTAACAGATAAAACGCCCTTAGATTCTAAGGATTTTTTTAAAACTTCTGCTAATTTAAAATTGTTTTCAGAAGTTATAATAGTAGTTAATCCAACCTTTTGATGATAACCATGAATGAATGGTTCTGGATATAAACCAATCACTGCAGAATTTGTAGATCCCATACTTTGCCACTCATGATAATCCCACCAAACAATATCTCCAGGATGTAGATCGTAACCCATAGCCCCTACATCGGCACAAATACCATTAACATAATAAAACCAATCTAATCTTTTTCCTGAAAGACCTCCATTATTAGACTTTTAATCCATTAATTCCTGTTACAAAGTTCCCATCCCATTTTGTAGTTATTTCTGTACTTGCTTCCAAAAGATCAATCACGTTCCAATCTTTTTTTATTTCAACATCTTTATTAAGTATTATCTGATTTCCAAAATCCCTTGTTACTAATAATGTTACATTTCCTATGTCATTTGCTTTTTCTACAAAATTGCTCTTTTCATTATTAGGATTGACATCCTTACCTCCACAAGCAGTAACAGTCATCATAAGTACAAATATGATCAATACTAAGCAACTTAATCGTATTTTTTTCATAAACTACCTCCATTTATTGAAACTAAACATGCACTGTCCATTAACTATAATTATATATTAAACTGACAGTGCATGCATACTACATATATTTAATTTTTTATTATATAAATTATTTTAGATAATTATAGATAACCACTGCAGCTTCTGCTCTAGTTAATGCATTGCCTCCCCTAAATGTTTCATCTTCATATCCACTCATCAATCCTTGTTGATAAACATATTTTACTCCATTTATTGCCCAACTAGGTAAAGTATTTATATCTTTAAAAGATAATTTACTATTTTTAATACTATTTTCTGGTGATCCTTGTAATCTATAAAGTATGCTAGCAATTTCATTTCTTGTTATTGGATCATTAGGTCTAAACTTACCATCTGGATCTCCTGATATAATATTGCTTTTATAAGCACACCCTACAGCATTAGCAAACCAATCTAATTTATTTACGTCACTAAAGGTTTCTTCTATATATTCTTCTTTTTCTAAATTTAAAGCAGTTACCACTAAGCTAATAAATTCAGCACGAGTAATTGACCTTTGAGGTTCAAATCCATTACCTGTACCTTTTATGATTCCTTTACCTGCTAAAATTTCAATAGCATCTTTAGCCCAAGAAATCTTCTCGTCTACATCTTTAAAGCTTATTTTATTTGGTAATTCAATTACTGCAAACTTTGTAAAGTGATCAATATTAAATACAACTAACCCCTTTTCAGCATCTATTATCCCTGGAATAGGAATCCATTTCTTACTTTCCTCATCATACCAAGCTGGAGATATTTTTTCTATATTCATTTCATCTGTTATTGCAAGCTTAATGCTTATAGTTACTGGTTTATCAAACTTAGTTCCACTAGGTCCAAACTCATAGGTAGATGAATTAACTTTAACAGCAAATTGTTTTGGATTCTCATCTTTTTCTAATTCAGAAATGGTTATTTTTTTTGCCCCATCTAATGCTTTTTTAGGGATCAACAATGATACTTCTAACTTAGAATCTGCCAACACTGTTTCTGTATTATTAGCCACTTTATTAATAGAAACCTTATTTTTATCTAGTTCCTTTTTCAAAGCTTCTGCTTCCTTTTGTGTCATTTTCTTATCTATATTTAAAATACTATTTTTATCTTTCACTTTCTCAAGCTTTTTATTGTAGTTATCTAAAGTTTCCTTAACTTTTTCCTCAATCTTTGATTCAGATATAATAGTTGGTTTATTTGATGAATCAGGCCATTTTGGCACCTCTGACATAGCATTCGTACTATACCACCAAAGAATCTTATCTTCTTTTTTAACTGTTTTTTCACCTGGCAATACAGATGGTGCTTTGCCATTAACAGCATACATCCATCCATTCATACCCTTATTTTTCTGTCCTTCAATTTCATTAACCATTCCAGGCCAATCGTTACTGAATTTCCAACGTAATCCAGTTGCATCTAAAGCACTCAAAGCAGTATCTTTGTATTCATATTTTTTTGAAATAGTTACACTACTAGGTCCATATAATAATTCTCCAGATTTACCAATTACCGCAACTTTTACTGTGAAACCTTTTTCTACTATGCCACTATTATCACCAGATACATTCACTTTCACTATACCACTACAGTCTTGATAGGATGCCTTTACCTCTGTAGTTCCTGCTGAAACTCCTGTTACCAATCCATTATCTACTGTTGCAATTTTATTATTAGCAGTAGACCAATTTGCAACATCGCTAATATCTTCTATAGTTCCATCTAATTTATATGCTTCTGCTTTATATTGTTTTGTATTACCTTTAGTAATATTTGCACTTTCTGGAGTTATTTTTATACCTAATACAGTATCGTTTAAAACCTCTCCACCTAATTTTAGATATGCATCCAATGCCCAAGTAGTACTACCTACATTACCAAAGCTTCCTTCTTTTAATGCTTTTTCTTTCATATAATCTACTGGGCTATTACCATCTTCACTAGTCCATGTATCTGGATCTATTCCTAAATCCTTTAATGTATAAATTATCTCTGCTGTATCTGTAACAATATCGTCATAACCATTCACAAAACTTCCATCTGATTTTTGTTTTTCTTTTAGCCATTTTTTTCCTTTTTCAATTGCATTTTCTACATCTGTAATTCTTTCTCCTGCAGATGCCTCTAATGCTTTTAATACTCTTACAGCTTGTGCTGTCATCATAAAATCATTGTAAATATAGGTGTCAACATCTTGTATAGGCCATGAACCATTCACATCTTGATTTTTTAAAATATATTCTATTGCTTTGTCTGTATCAATATCCATTATTTTTCCTGCTCTTACCAATAGCTCATATGTAGCTACATTGCTATACATACTATAAAGGCCTGTATCAAATGATCCATCTTCTTTTTGTCTATTCTTTAAGATGTTAAATAATTGAGTTGCCTTATCACTTTCATTTAAACTTTTAGCTGCTAAATATTCTTGAGCCACTCTCTTAGCTGATGATTTATTTTCTGTATCTTCGTTTGCAATCGTTGCATCAATCAAACTATCTACTTTTTCTTTGAATGTAGTTCCATTATATGTCCAACTCTCTAAGTTTGCTCCAGCTTCTGCCAATATGTATGCATCATATGCTCCAAAATTTCCCCATCCACCGTCTACAGCTTTTCCATTTTTATATGTTTCGTAATTATTTCTCACTGCTTTAACTGCCAATTCGTCAATAACAGTAAGTTGAATTATAACTGTAGAAGTATCACTAAATTCTTTATATATTGCCTTTACCTCTGTAGTTCCTGCTGAAACTCCTGTTACCAATCCATTATCTACTGTTGCAATTTCATTATTAGCAGTAGACCAATTTACAACATCGCTAATATCTTCTATAGTTCCATCTAATTTATATGCTTCTGCTTTATATTGTTTTGTATTACCTTTAGTAATATTTGCACTTTCTGGAGTTATTTTTATACCTAATACAGTATCGTTTAAAACCTCTCCACCTAATTTTAGATATGCATCCAATGCCCAAGTAGTACTACCTACATTACCAAAGCTTCCTTCTTTTAATGCTTTTTCTTTCATATAATCTACTGGGCTATTACCATCTTCACTAGTCCATGTATCTGGATCTATTCCTAAATCCTTTAATGTATAAATTATCTCTGCTGTATCTGTAACAATATCGTCATAACCATTCACAAAACTTCCATCTGATTTTTGTTTTTCTTTTAGCCATTTCTTTCCTTTTTCAATTGCATTTTCTACATCTGTAATTCTTTCTCCTGCAGATGCCTCTAATGCTTTTAATACTCTTACAGCTTGTGCTGTCATCATAAAATCATTGTAAATATAGGTGTCAACATCTTGTATAGGCCATGAACCATTCACATCTTGATTTTTTAAAATATATTCTATTGCTTTGTCTGTATCAATATCCATTATTTTTCCTGCTCTTACCAATAGCTCATATGTAGCTACATTGCTATACATACTATAAAAGGCCTGTATCAAATGATCCATCTTCTTTTTTTGTCTATTCTTTAAGATGTTAAATAATTGAGTTGCCTTATCACTTTCATTTAAACTTTTAGCTGCTAAATATTCTTGAGCCACTCTCTTAGCTGATGATTTATTTTCTGTATCTTCGTTTGCAATCGTTGCATCAATCAAACTATCTACTTTTTCTTTGAATGTAGTTCCATTATATGTCCAACTCTCTAAGTTTGCTCCAGCTTCTGCCAATATGTATGCATCATATGCTCCAAAATTTCCCCATTTACCGTCTACAGCTTTTCCATTTTTATATGTTTTGTAATGATTTCTCACTGCCTGTGTTGCTAAGTCACTATAAACTGAACTATAAACAGCTTCTTGAACAGTGTCTTCGTCATATACATCTTCTTGAACAGTGTCTTCGTCATATACATCTTCTTGAACAGTGTCTTCGTCATATACATCTTCTTGAACAATGTCTTCGTCATAAACATATTTTTGTACAGTTTCTGCACTCCCTGTATAGTTTCCGTTAAATATAGGTAGAATCGAAAAAATAGTACTTACCAACAAGATTATTAACATTACTTTAGAAATCAAAAGCTTATTTTTGTTATTAAATAAGTTCATTTTTTCACCTCTCTCTTTTTTCTTCAAACTTTTTGATACTTTTCATAATCTTTATTTTTGAATCCCCCCTTGTATCAAAATAGTTTCTTTGTTTTCATTTTCTTAACATTAAAATAAAAACCCTTTCCAGAATGAGGAAAGGGCAAAAGACATATGTATCTTTCATATCAAATAATATATGACGATCACATATATCTTCAATCCCTCTAAGCCGGAGGTTAACTGAAGAATGCCATGTCAGGTCTTCTGGCTCCCAGGTCATCTTTAGAGTAAACCTTCCCATCTATCTAGACAGTGGCATATTCTACTCCTCATCACTGGTTACAGCTGCGACTACAGCAAGGGCCTTACACCCTTTTCCCTAGACATAGCAACATTTTTCCGTAATAAATTTTATCATCTCATATAATGTATTTCAACAGCTATTTCAATTTTCCTCTTTTTTATTGAAAAACTGCCAGCAAAATACCGGCAGTTTCTCAATAAAAATATTATATATGAAACTTCGACATGTAAATTTTATATTATTTTCCATAAATTATCAATATATTTTTTTACGAATAACCTCCATTAAACTTTTATACAATAACCTATGCATATATATCTGAAAACTCAATCTCTATTCTTTCTGCATAAGTTTGTGGTATATTTTGACTAGAAAAACTTCTTCCTTCATTTCTAACTTCTTTTACTGGAAGTTCTATTATAAATTCACTTCCTTTGCCATATTCACTTTTTACAAAAACCCTTCCTCCATGCATTTGTACAAGAGATTTTACAAGAGATAATCCTATTCCACTTCCTTCATGATTTCTTCTAAATGACTTATCTACTTGTCTAAACCGTTCAAAAATTGCTTCTAATTTATCTTTCGGTATGCCTATTCCTGTATCCTTTACTGTAATAATAATCCTGTCTCCTTTATCAAACATATTCACCATAATCCTTCCTCCAGGATTTGTGAATTTTATAGCATTAGAAAGTAAATTCAAAATAATTCTTTCAATTTTATCTGGGTCACAAGCTATAATCTTCTCCTCTACATCTGTATCAAACTGAAGGTTTATATTTTTTTGCTCTATATACTCTGCTACAGATAAAGTAATCTCTTCAACAATGCTTACAATATTATGATTTTGTATTTCTAATTCAAAATAACCTGAATCCATTTTTGTTATATCAATCAAATTGTTTATAAGTCTCAAAAGTCTGTAACAATTCTGCTTTAAAACCCTAATTCGTTTGTTTAAGCCTTTTTCATTTTTGATCATTTTATTATTTTTAAAATCCAATTCTAGCAACTGTATACTACTAAATATTATGTTTAATGGAGTTCTTAACTCATGTGATAAATTAGAAAAAAATTCTGTTTTTAATCGATCCTGTTCCATTGCTTCTTTTATCTTCTTCTGCAATGCTTCATTTTTTTTACGTTCTGTTATATCTCTAAAGCCACTAAATACCATTACCTCTCCATCATAAAGAAAAGAAATAGATTTTACTTCAACATCAATAATAGTACCATCTTTTCTGACAATCTTTTGTTCTATTACAGGAACAACTTTTTTATCTTTTACTTGCTCAATACTTTTCTTAAAACTATCATGATAACAAGGATAAAGAAAATCCATCACAGACTTTCCTATTATTTCTTCTTGTTTTTCTACACCAAGCATCTCTAATCCAGCCTTGTTTATAAATTGTATTTTTTCATCATTATAAACAACAATCCCATCAGGTACATTCTCAATAAGCATGCGATACCTTTCTTCACTTTCACGCATTCTCTTTTCAATCTTTTTACGTTCTGTTATATCTACAATAACACCAATAAGGCCCTCAACTTCTCCATTTATATTTGTATAGGCTGCTTTATTAAAAATTACATCTCGATATTTACCATCTTTACTATGAATCTTTTCTTCATATATTTGAATCCCACCCCGATTCATAAGTTCTTTATCCATCTCATAATAAATATCAGCATATTCTTTATTAAAAATATCATGAACACCACAGCCTATAATATCATTTGTATCCATTTCTAATAAATCTCCATAACCTTTATTGCAGCCTGTATATATCCCTTTTGTATTCTTCCAAAATATTGGGTTTGGTATGGTATCTATTAATTTATTCATAAACTGCAAGTGCTCTTTTAGCTCTTTTTCAAGCTGTTTGCATTTAGAAAAATTTTTGAAAAGAATAAATATACAACTTGTAAGAATAAAAATTATAAAAATAAGAATTTCATAAACAAACGCCTTTGGTAACGAATAAACTGATGAAGGTCTATTTACTAAAATACTATTTTTAGGTAAGTTCATAATCTCTATTCCAAATTTTTTCATTTGATTATAATCAAACATATAATAGCTAGGGCTTTCTTTAATAATAGGAATATTTTCTACTTTTTCTCCTTTTAAAATGCTTTTTGCCATTTTTGCAGCTATCTTTCCTTGATCATAAGCCCTTACCATTTTACCTCCTACAATACCTTTCCCTAGATAAAAGCTCCATCCAGTATAGATAGGTATTTTGTATTTATTTGAAATATTCTGAATATAAGTTTTTTCAGGAATTAATCCCCCTTTATTATCCTTAAATGTTGCACAGTAAAAAATAATACTATCTCTTGGTGAATTTTTTATTGTGTTTTCTACTTCAGAAATTTTCTGCTCTTCTATAAAAATAAATTTCAAATTAGGATAACAAGGAATTAGTTTCTGTATCATTTTTTTATTCTCAATACTAGTAGCACTTTGATCAAGTAATACAATCATTTGCTTTGAATTAGGATGAAGCTTTAGTGCTATATCAATATTGCTTTTTAAATCTACCTCTTCTACTACCCCTGTAAACAAATTATTTCCTGAAAGCATAGAATCTCTAAAATTATTTACTCCACAAAAAACAACCGGTGTATTTGGAAATAATTTTTCACCGTATTTTACTAAAAAATTCAATGCATCATTGTCACTAGAAATAATAACATCGAATTTACTATCCTTAAATTTATACTTATATAGTTCATATAATTTTTCAAAGTATAATTGATCATAAATTTTCTTTGTATCCATATATTCAATATGAAATATATACTTTTGCTCTTTTCTATTGAAATTTTCTATTATTCCTTTTTCTATTTCTTCTGTCCATTCGCATCCTCTATGATAAGAATTTAAAATAAGCACATGTCTATGCTCATAATCCTGAGAAAATGAAAAATTTGCTGATAAAACAAAAATATAAATAACCAAAAAAATGATTTTATGTCTATTTCTATTTATGTAACTCATTCTTCTAATAATCCCCCTATATCATTTTTAAACAATTTTCTTTTCATAAATTACTTATTTATTCATAAAACTGCAAATTTTTCAAAATCCTTTTTCTATTATTCTACATGAGGCATTTATAAACCTTTAATGAAATATGACTTATTTTGTCGAATTTTTTTAAAAGAAAAAAGCACCCTTTCGGATGCTTCCATAAGCTTTTAATTATTTAATTGCTTCTTCAATTCTTTTTAAGCCTTCTTTAATATTTTCAAGAGAAGTAGCATATGATAATCTAATGTAGTTATCTGCTCCAAAAGCAACGCCTGGTACTACTGCTACTTTTGCATAATCTAGTAGATATTCAGAAAAATCCATTGAGTTATTAATTGTAAATCCATTAAAAGTTTTTCCAATGATTTTTGATATATTCACCATTACATAAAATGCTCCCTCTGGCATTCTGCAAGATAAATAATCAATTGTATTAATTTTTTCTACCATATAATTTCTTCTTTCAACAAAAGCCTTTATCATTTCTTCAATTGGTCCTTGATCTCCTTTTAATGCAGCAATACTTGCATATTGGGCAATAGTATTTGGATTAGAAGTAGCATGGCTTTGAATGTTATTGATAACACTAATAATTTCTTTGCTTGCTGCTAGATATCCTATTCTCCAGCCAGTCATTGCATAAGCTTTAGACATACCATTAATGACAACTGTTCTTTCCTTAATTTCATCTCCTAAAGAAGCAATGCTTACATGTTTTCCATCATAAATTAATTTTTCATATATTTCATCTGATATGATATAAAGATTTTTCTCTACTGCAATTTCTGCAATCTCTTTTAATTCATTTTCAGTATAAACAGTCCCCGTTGGATTGTTCGGACTATTTAAGATAATTGCTTTCGTATTTTCATTAATTGCTTTTAATAAACTTTCTTTTGTGTATTTAAATCCATTTTCCTCTAAAGCTTCTACCAAAACAGGTTTTGCATCTGCAAGCTTTACAAGTTCTGGATAACTTACCCAGTAAGGGACAGAAACGATCACTTCATCTCCTGGATTACATATTGCTTGTAATGCATTAAATAGTGAATGCTTTGCACCATTAGAAACCACAATATTTTCCGGTTTATATTCTAAATCATTATCATTTTTAAATTTATCACAAATAGCTTCTTTTAATTCTAAAAGTCCTGATGAAGCTGTATATCCAGTAAGTCCTTTTTCCATTGCATCTATAGCTGCAGCTCTTATATGATCTGGTGTATTAAAATCAGGCTCTCCAGCACCAAAGCTTACTACATCAATTCCATCAGCTTTCATTTTTTTTGCTTTTGCTGTAATTGCTAATGTTATAGATGCAGATATTTTCATATTTTTCCTTGATAGGCAATGATTCATAATATGTCCTCCTTTATTTATACTGGGTAAGTTTTTTGTTCTTTATCAACATAGGCACTATCTATTTTATACTTTTGTGCCTGTCTATACTTGAAAAAATCTATAGCCACTTGTGGGAATAGGGCATATGATAATACATCCTCTTCTTGTTCTAAATATTCTTTCATTTCATTTCTTATACTTTCTAATTGAGGCTCAATTAAATCTGCTGGTCTACAAGTAATAACCTCTTCATCTCCAATGATCTTTTTAATGATTTCTTCCTTTATTGGTACAGTAGGTTTTCCATACATGCCCTTTACATAAGCCTTCACTTCTTTTGGAATCCATTTGTATCTTTCTCCAGTAATGACATTTAATACTGCTTGAGTCCCAACAATTTGACTTGTAGGGGTAACTAATGGTGGATATCCTAAATCTTCTCTTACTCTTGGTACTTCTTTTAATACTTCATCAAATTTATCAAGGGCATTTTGCATCTTAAGCTGAGAAACTAGATTTGAAAGCATGCCTCCTGGTACTTGATAAATCAATGTATTAATGTTTACCCCTAAAACTTTTGGATTTAATAGTCCATTTTGAATACTCTTTTCTCTTATAGGAGCAAAATGTTCAGCAATTTCATTTAACAATTCAATTTTAAGTCCCGTATCATAATCTGACCCTTGTAACGTTGCAACCATTGATTCAGTAGGTGGCTGGCTTGTTCCTAATGAGAAAGGCGATATAGCTGTGTCAATAATATCTACACCTGCTTCAATAGCCTTTAAATACATCATACTTGCCAATCCACTCGTTGTATGAGAATGCATTTCTAAAGGAATCTTTACTTCTTTTTTCAAAGCAGATATAAGCTCATAAGCATAATATGGAGTTAATAATCCTGACATATCCTTTATACAAATAGAATCTGCACCCATATTTTCCATTTCTTTCGCCAATTTCACGTAAACTTCTGTTGTATGCACAGGACTTGTCGTATAAGAAATTGCTGCTTGTGCATGAGCCCCTTCTTTTTTGGCTGTTTCTAGTGCAACTTTTAGATTTCTCACATCATTTAATGCATCAAATATTCTGATAATATCTATTCCATTATAAACTGCTTTTTTAACAAATTCAATCACTACATCATCAGCATAATGCTTATATCCTAATATATTTTGCCCTCTTAAAAGCATCTGTAATTTTGTATTTTTTACTTTCTTTCTTATAGTTCTTAATCTTTCCCACGGATCTTCATTTAAAAATCTTAAAGAAGCATCAAAGGTTGCTCCGCCCCACATTTCTAATGCATGATAACCAACTTGATCTAATTTTTCTAGTATTGGTAACATTTCTTCTGTTTTCATTCTTGTAGCAATTAATGATTGATGGGCATCTCTTAAAATAGTTTCTGTTATTTTTACTTTATGCATAAAATTCCCTCCTATCATTCATTTCCTGTTCTGCTTTCCAATTACTATATATAACGTTTATATCCCTATTTCTTTCATAAACAATACTTTGTTTAATATTATTTTATCAACCTGCATAATTTGTGTACAGTTGTTAACAAAAGTGTTATAATAGTATTGCTTAAAAAATAAAATTAAATATATGCTTTTTATTTATTTTTTTAAATGGGGGCAAAATAATGGATGCTACTGATTTAAAAATTTTAGAGATATTACAGAAAAATGGTCGTATCTCTATGAAAGATCTAGGAAATTTGGTAGGATTAACTTCTCCTGCCGTAACAGAAAGAGTTAGAAGATTAGAAGAAAATGGCATCATTACAGGCTATAAAGCCATAATAAACCCACAGAAACTTGGTAAAAAAATCCAAGCTTTTATAGATATCTCTCTAGATCGAGATAAGTATAAAAGCTTCTTAGATTTTGCCGAGAAAACAAGCAGCATCATTGAATGCCATCATATAACTGGTGGTGATTGCATGACCTTAAAGGTTATGGTTCAAAATATGGAAGAACTAGAAATTTTAATTGATGCTATAAAAAAAATAGGCAATACTCAAACTTCTATCATTCTTTCTACTCCTATTGAAAATAAAATCATATTATAAAAGAAAGGATACATTCATACGAATGTATCCTTTTTTCTATGTAATTGTAGCCGTTTCTTTTATTTTTTTAATTCTTATAGAATGAAAAGATATAAATAGGATTAGTAAACCGATTCCTATTGCATCAGAAATAATCCCAGGCTTAACTAATAATATAGCTGCAGCGAATGCTAAAAATCTCTCATATACCTTTAGTATATCAAAAAAATAGTTTTCTGCTGCTGCTGCAAGACTTATAATTCCTAATAAGCCAGTAATAAAAGCTAATATTAGTTTCCATGCTACTACATTTTGCATAAGTAAAATAGGAGAGTAAACAAACATAAACGGAATCATAATACCTGCAAAAGCAAGCTTAAATCCACTAAAAGCAACCTCTATTGGATTTGCACCTGCAATTCCTGCAGCAGTATAAGATGTAAGAGCAACAGGCGGTACTACAGCTGATAAGGTACCATAATAGAATGCAAAGAAATGGGCTGCAATTGGATCAACTCCCATTTTTATTAATGCTGGGGCTGCAATACTTGCAGTAATAATATAACACGCAGATGCTGGAAGCCCCATTCCTAAGAATATAGATGCAACCATAACAAGAATTAAAGCTAACCATAATTGTCCAAAAGAAAGCTGCATAATATTAAGAGCAACAACCTGACCAAGTCCTGTCATTGAAACTACACCAACAATAAATCCAACAACACCACATGCTGTTGCAACAGGAACAGCACTTTTTGCTCCTTCTTCTAAAGCCTCCATAAACTTTTTCATATTCATTCTTGTAGATTTTCTTAACATACTCGTAATAATTACAGCAATAAGTCCAAAGAATGCTGCATATAGAGGCGTTAGCCCTTTTACTAGTAAGATTAATATAATGACAATTGGTAACATCAAATGCCCTTCTTCTTTTATTACTTTCTTAAGATCTGGTAGTTTACTTTTATCCATTCCTTTAAGTCCAATTTTTCTAGCTTCAAAGTCAACCATTGTAAAAATTGCAAAATAATAAAATATAGCTGGTATAATACCTGCATACATTACCTTAATATATGGAATACCTAGAAATGATGCCATCATAAAAGATGCTGCGCCCATAATAGGAGGCATAAGTATTCCACCTGTAGATGCTGCTGCTTCAACAGCCCCTGCAAATCTAGGCTTATATCCTACTTCTTTCATCAAAGGAATTGTAAAGCTTCCTGTAGTCGCAACATTTGCCTGAGAACTTCCACTTATTGTTCCCATAAGTCCACTAGCCATAACAGCAACCTGAGCTGGACCACCTCTTAGTCTTCCCGCAAAAGCTAATGCAAAATCATTAAAGAACTTTGCCGTTCCTGTTTTATTAAGAAAAGATCCAAACAGAATAAACATAAATACATAAGATGCTGATACCATCAATGTAACACCAAATATTCCTCCATCTGTCAAATACATTCTTGTTAGTATTCTTGACCAAGAAAAACCTTGATGCGCAAGTTTCCCTGGAAAAAGATATCCAAATTTTGCATATAAAATGAAACATATAGAAAGCATCGGCAATATATTTCCAACAGTCCTTCTTCCTGCTTCTAATGTTAATATAATTGCAATAACTGCAAATACATAATCTAATTTATTTGGAATCAGTGATCTTTCAACTAAACTATCATAGGTAAAAAGGATATATAGTCCAACGGATACCCCCAAAATACATAAAATCCAGTCAAGTACTGTTGGTTTATCCTTTGATGATTTCTTTGTTGCTGGATACATCAAAAATGTAAGTCCTAGCATTAATCCTAAATGAAGTGCATTCTTTTTAATAGCAATCATAAGACTGGCACTATTCATCCATACATGGAACAATGAAGTGAAAATGGCAAAAATCGTAACAAATGCAGCCACTCTACCAGCTAATTTTCTTTCTGAAACTACTTCTGTTTCTTTTACTTTATTCTTCTTAATCATACAATCCCTCCTTTACGCCTTAGCAAATTAATTTATATACCCGACCAATTGTGGCCGGGCATTTTTTACTTATGGTAATAATTCTTCTGGAATTTCTATTCCCTTTTCTTTATAATATCTTACAGCTCCAGGATGAAGCGGAACTGGAGGCAATCCTTTTATAGCCTCTTCTAATTTTACAAACTCTAATGCTTTGTGAGAACTAGAGATTTCATCATAATTTTCATAGATTGATTTTACTAATTCATACACCAAATCTTCATCTAAATCTGCACTAGCAATTAAAGCAGATTTAATCCCTACTGTTTTTATATCTTTATCTAATTTAGAATATAATCCTGCAGGTACTGTAAACTGCCCATAATATGGTGCTACATCATGAAGCTTTTTATAATCTTCATCGCTAAACTCTAACATTTTTACAGGTGTTTTACTTGCAAATATTTCTGAAACTGCTGAAGTTGGTAATCCACCTTCTGCATTCATACCATCTAATTGACCATTCTGCATTGCGCTTGACGCTTCAAAATATCCTAAATGCTCTGTATTTACATCATCAAATGTAAGTCCCCCTACATGTTCTAAAATAAGCTTACAGCTGTACTCTGTTCCTGAACCAGCACCGCCAACATTAAATCTTTTTCCTTTTAAATCACTGATTGAATTGATTCCTGATTTTTCTGTTACAATGCATTGTGTAACATCCGGCCATAGTGCTGTTATAAATCTAACATTTTCAAATTTATTGTCTTTAAATTTCCCTTCCCCTTTATAAGCAAATAATGTTAAGTTTGCCATAGCAATTCCAAGCTGTGCTTCTCCAGACTTTAACATATTTAAGTTTTCTACTGATCCTCCAGAAGATTGAACAGATGCTACGACACCTTTATCTCCTAATTTTTCATTCCATAAAGTAGAGAATATTGTTCCTACAGGATAATATGTACCCCCTGTTGATCCAGTAACAATTGTAACAAATTGCTTAGATGGCTTTGCATCAGAACTTGTCTCTGTCTTTTGTCCACATCCAACGAAAGACACCATAACTAGTATCATTGCCAAAATAATTACTAATGTTCTCCTTAATCTCATATTTTCCCCTCCATTTACTCTTTGTATTTTTCTGTACATTTTGAATAGTTGCAAGTTTCATACCTGATTATAAAATTCAGAACAAAACCGATATATTTTTTTTCAAATCCATCTATTCTTTGTAAAAACTAGAATGAATAAAAAAATTCATTTTTAAAATACTTATTGGTGCTACTTTAAAACTAAAAACACCCTGCAAATTTTGCAGGGTTGAAAAATTTTCCTACTTCTCCATATATTCTTTTATCTTGTATCTTAAAGCCCTTTCACTAATTCCTAGAATTTTAGCAGTTTTTTTTCTGTTTTGATTCATAGCTTTTAGAGTCTCTAATATAACCTCTTTTTCTATCTCCCCTAAGCTTGTTCCTATTTCTATAGGAATGATATGCATATTCCTAGATAGTTTATAATTTTTATAATTACCTAATAATTCTTCAGGAAGATCTTCTATTTGAATGTATTCATTATCTGTAAGAGCTACTGCTCTTTCGATAATATTTTCTAATTCTCTTACATTCCCTGGATAATCATAATTTACTAATATTTTTAAAGCTTCTTTGGTTATTCCTTCTATATTTCTATTCATTTCTTTTACACATTTTTTTATAAAATATTCGATTAATAAAGGGATATCCTCTCTTCGTTCCTTCAAGCTCGGTAATTTAATAGATACAACATTTAATCTAAAAAATAAATCTTCTCTAAAATTTCCCCTCTTCACTTCTTCTTTTAGGTCCTTATTCGTTGCTGCAATGATACGAACATCTACTTTTTTTCCTCTCTCAGCTCCTAATGGAAATACTTCTTTTTGCTGCAATACTCGCAATAGCTTTACTTGTAGATTTAAATCCAACTCCCCTATTTCGTCTAGAAAAATTGTCCCTCTATGAGCAAGTTCAAATCTCCCTTTTTTTCTATGGTTTGCTCCTGTAAAAGCTCCTTCTTCATAACCAAACAATTCGCTTTCTATTAAGTTAGATGGAATCGCTCCACAATTTATAATTTCTAAATTTTCCTTTCTTCTTTTTCCTTGATAGTGAATAGCTTTTGCAACAAGTTCTTTTCCTGTTCCACTTCCTCCATGAATTAAAACATTTATATGCAAATCTTTTACTTTATCTATGAGATAGAATACTTCCCTCATTTTTTTCGATTTTCCTATGATTCCATTTTTTCCATATTTGCTATAAACTTCATTCTCTAGATAATTTATTTTTTGATTTAACCTTTTATACTCTACAGCCTTTTGCAATAATACCTTCAATTTCGGCATGTCCAAAGGCTTCATAATATAATCATAAGCTCCCCTTTTCATAGCTTCAATAGAAGAATCAATACTTCCATAAGCTGTCATCATAATCACAACTACATCTTTTTGTGCATTTTTTAAATCTTCTAACATATCAATACCACTTATTTCTCCAAATCTTAAATCTAACAATACTATATCAAAATCATTTTGTTCAATATACTTCTCTACCTCAAAAATATTATTAGCCGTATAAACTTCATACATATCTTCAAAAGCAAATTTTAAAGATGAACAAATTGATTTTTCATCGTCTATAATTAATAGCTTATACATTAGCAGTACTCCTTTTTTCTTTAAATAAAGGTAATATCATATTAATTTTTGTCCCTGTTTCTAAATGACTGCTTACCGTAATGTCTCCGCCATTTTCTTTAATAAACTGATAGCTTATCGATAATCCAAGACCTGTTCCATTGTCCTTTGTTGTAAAAAATGGTTCAAAAATCTTTTTCTCATTCTCTGATGCAATACCACACCCATTATCCTTAATTATAATAACAGCAAAATCCCCATTCTTTTCAGCAGTAATGCAAATTTCTGGGTTTTCAGTTTTTTCAAAAGCCTCTATGGCATTTAATAAAAAGTTGATCATAATTTGCTTGAATTGCTGTTTATCCACATAGATAAATAAATCCTCTTTCATATTACATATAAGTTTGATATTTTTCTTTTTTATTTGATTGCTAAAAAAAACAATAATCCCTAAAATCTCATCATGAACCTTAACCATTTCCTTATTCGGAACTTTTGGTTTTGCATACTCAAGTAAATTTGAAATAATACTATTTAATCTTTCTATTTCTTTTGGAACATCCTCTGAAATTTTCTCTCTAAATTCCTTTTTATCATATTTATATGGTATAAGTTCTATATAAGCCTTAATGGAAGTAAGGGGATTTCTGATTTCGTGAGCAATTCCTGCTACCAATCTGCCTAAAGATTCTAATTTATCCTTCATTATCATTCTTTCTTTCATCAATTTTTCATTTGTTATATCTTTAAAGGTTAAGGTAATTCCATAAACATCATCTTCATGAAGAACAAGAGGATAAATATTATATTCAAATACTTTATTAATTCCTTCTACATTTATATTTTTTTCTATATTCATTTTTTCTTTTCCTGTTTGTAATACTTCATAAAAATCTTCTTCATAAAAATATTCCTTTACTACCGTATCCTTAAAATGTTTTTTTACAAAAGCTTCTATTGGCATATCTAAAAAATATGCAGCCTTTTCATTGGCTGATAAAATTATGCCCTGATTATTAAAAGTAATTAAACCGCTAAATATACTATTTATAATTTGTTCCTTAAAAAGAGATTCTCTTTTTAACTGCTGTGTTCTTTTGTTTACTTCCTTCTTTAATAAATAATTCCATCTATAAAAGATAAAAATCCCAAACAAAGAAAAAAACAAAACAACTATGGAAAAATACAATGTTCTTTTAATGTAAGCATAAGGTGGATTAATAGGTTCTCCAAACCACTTTTTATAAATTTTATCATAGGTTCCATTCTTCTTTATTCTCATAAGCCCTTCATTAAACATTTTGAGCAATACTTTATTTCCCTTATTTACAACAATACCATAATTAAGTGGATTGATTTCTTCTCCTACAATTTTTACATCCTTTGTATATCCATCCTTTTGAATAATATATAATCCTGTCAGCCGGTTTCCTATATACGCATCCACTTCTCCTTTTATCAATTTTTTTAAAGCCATTTGCTGATTTTCAGTTTCTATAATTTGAATATCCATAATATTTTTTAATACATCTTTAGCAATATCATTTTTCTGTATAGCAATTTTCTTTTTTTCTAAATCCTCTATATTTACAATATAGCTATTATCTGAACGAACAAAAATAGATTGAGATGAAACCAAATATGGATCTGAAAAATCATATAGATATGATCTTGAAATAGAATACTTCATTCCCTGTATTGCATCAATTTCTCTTTCATTTAATGCCATAATTGCTTCATACCAAGGCATAGGCCTTATATCAAGATCGATTCCCATCTCAATGGCAATAGCCCTTAAAATGTCTACGTTAAACCCTTTATACACACCATTTTTATCTACATACTCAAAAGGGGGAAAATAATTATCTCCACCAACTATGATTGTTTCTTTGTAGACATCTTTTTCTTCTGCATATAGATTCCCATACCCTATAAACATGAATACTATGCTGATTATGCATAGGATTTCTTTATTCCTTCTCATCATTTTTTCTCCTTGCAACAGCTATTTTGTCTTAATATTCTAATTGTTTTTGATATATTTATCTTAATATCTTTTACATAAAAATGCAAATATGTAATATATTTAGAAATATTTTTCCCTTTTTCCTCATCAGAATAATCCATGGATCATATTTATAAATTTGTCGAAAAATACAGTTGGCATGATTCATAAGTTTTGAGATAATGGGAATATCTAAATAATGGATGGGAGTGATAAAATGTTTGATCTGGATGCTTGTGTCGCTTTTATTACCAATAATGCAGCAAAAAAAATGTCTGATGCTTTTAATGAAAGGTTAGTTTCTTTAGGTTCTACAAGAGTGCAATGGATCGCATTATATTTTTTAGGAAAATATGAAAGGATTAGCCAATCGGAATTAGCTGAAAAAATGAATATAAAAACTTCTACCGTTGCAAGACTTATTGATCGAATGGAAAGAGATGGCTATGTAAAGCGGGTAAAGGATGAAAAAGATCGAAGAATTACAAATTTAGAGCTTACCCAAGAAGGTATACATTTAAGAAACAAACTCCTTCCAGAAGGAGAAAAAATGAGTGAAATTTTTTCTCAGAATATTACAGATGAAGAGTTTAAAATTTTTAAAAAGGTTTTAGAAAAAATGGTAGAAAATATTAGTAAATAAGTTTCATATTTGATGATTTGTAAAAATTTCATGCACTCTCTTGTAATTTATATGTTTAATTGCTATACTAATAATTAGCATAGCAATTAAATTAAAGAGGAGGATTTAAAATGGCGAAAGATGTAAGAAAACTATTGAATGATTTCATGGGAGGTCTAGAGGAATTAGGAAAAACAAACGAAACACATGTAGGTGCTTTTATGAATCTACTTGGCGTAGCATATGAGCCAAAAGCTTTAGATGTTAAAACAAAAGAATTAATGAGTGTTGCAATTGGTGCTTATAATCGTTGTGAATATTGCATTGTATTTCATGTTTATAAAGCCCTTGAAGCTGGTGCAACACGTGAAGAAATTTTAGAAGCAGCTATGGTTGCAGTTGCTTTTGGTGGAGGCCCTTCTATGGCTTACAGTGTAACCCTTGTAAAAGATTCTTTAGATGAATTTGAAAAAGATTTTAAATAGTACCAGTTACATACTGAGGCAGTTTATACTGCCTCTTATTTATATAGGAGGAGGAATGATGATGGCTGTTGAATTAAAATTAGAAAAATTATCTGGACACGCAAAAGAGGGAAAAATCGGAAAAATTCATAAAAATGTTGGAGATGAAATAAAATTAGGAGATGTTTTATTTGATATTGAATCTAATAAAGGCAATCTATCCGTAAAGTCTAATGCTAATGGAAAAATAGAAACTATAGAAGTTGAAGAAGGATCTACTGTAAAAATAGGAGATCTTTTAGCAAAAATTGATGGAGTTGCTTCTCAAAATGATCCTTCGAAAGCTACATTCAATTATTTCAGCGGATTATTAAAGCCTCAAAAACAAGAGCTAGAAAGCGATATTACCATTATTGGCGGGGGACCCGGTGGATATGTGGCTGCTATTGCTGCTGCTAAATTAGGTGCAAAAGTCGTATTAGTAGAAAAAGAAAAGCTTGGTGGAACCTGTCTAAATTGGGGTTGTATTCCTACAAAATCCCTTGTACGCTCCGCTGAAGTTTATAAAAATTTAAAAGAGGCGGATACCTATGGATTGTCTGCTGAAAATATTTCTGTAAATATGAAAAAGATTGTTGAAAGAAAAAACAACATAGTAAATCAATTGGTTCAAGGAATAAGCTATCTTTTAGAGAAAAACCATGTAACAGTCATAAATGGAATGGGTGAGATACTTGACCACGAAACTGTTTCTGTAAAAAATAAAAAAATAGAAGCAACCATTAAAAGTAAAAATATTATTATTGCTACTGGATCAACTTCATCTAGTCTTCCTATCCCAGGTATAGATTTAGAAAATGTTATTACAAGTAAAGAAGCTTTAGACCTTAATACATTACCAGATAAGTTAGCTATTGTTGGAGGCGGCGTTATTGGTATGGAATTTGCTTTCATATACGCAAATTTAGGTGTTGATGTATCTGTCATTGAATTTTTGGACAATATTCTTGCCTCCCTAGATGATGATGTATGTACAGAGATCAGTCAAATAGCCAAGGATATGGGAATCAAATTATATACAAGCTCTAAATTAGCATCAATTATAGAAAGTGAAGATGGTGAATGTATTGTCTCATTCCATAAAGATAATAAGTTAAAATTTATTACTGCTGATAAAGTCCTTATGGCCGTTGGAAGAAAACCCGTCTTTGAAGGTATAGATATAGAAAAATTAGGAATTGAATTAACTGAAAATAAAAAAGGAATAAAAGTGAATGAAAAACTACAAACAAATATTCCTAATATCTATGCAATTGGGGATGTGACTAATAAAATTCAACTTGCCCATGTAGCTTCTCATCAAGGAATTGTTGCTGTTAAAAATATTTTAGGTAAAGATCTGCAAATGGACTATACAGTCATACCGAGTGCTATTTTTACTGATCCTGAAATTGCCATGGTCGGTATTGGTGAAAAAATGGCTCATGAAAAAGGGATAGAAATAGAAGTAGGAAAATTCCCATTTGCTGCAAACGGAAAAGCTTTAACTCTAGGCGAGAACAAAGGATTCGTTAAAATCATAAAAGAAAAATCAACAAACAAAGTGATTGGCGCTACAATCATTGGTCCCCATGCAACTGATTTAATCGCAGAAATCGCTTTAGCCATAAAAAATGAGTTAACCATAGAACAAATTGCAGAAACCATCCATGCCCATCCAACTACAGCAGAATCTATACATGAAGCAGTTTTAGCAACTGAAGGTGGTGCGATACATTTTGCTTAATCAAGATATTCATACAAAAATCATTCGCTCATTGTCTTTTGACCCTTGGTTTAATCTTGCCTTAGAAGAACATTTATTAAATCAAATTCAACCTAATGAAGTTATATTTTATTTATGGCAAAACAAAGATACTGTCGTCATTGGAAAAAATCAAAATGCATGGAAAGAGTGTAGATGTAAAAGACTAGAAGAAGATGGTGGCAAATTAGCCCGCAGATTATCAGGCGGGGGTGCCGTATTTCATGATTTAGGAAATCTAAATTTCACCTTTATAATGGATAAAAATTTGTATGATTTAGAAAAACAATTAAAAGTAATTTTAAATGCAGTAAAAAGTTTAGGAATTGACGCCAAATTTTCTGGTCGTAATGACCTTACAGCTAAAGGTAAAAAGTTTTCAGGGAATGCATTTTATTTCAGGGAACATTCAGCTTACCATCATGGTACAATCCTAATTAATACAGATTTAATGAAACTTACAAATTATCTGCAGGTTTCAAAGGAAAAAATTGCTTCAAAGGGCATTGATTCTGTTTCATCTAGAGTTATCAATCTAATGGATTTGCAAAACAACCTTACAATTGATCAAATGCTTCAAAGCTTGAAACAAAGCTTTGTAGATATTTATGGCGGTACTACAAATGAAATTCAAGTAGATAGAGATAACTACAATATTAAAGATCTATATGATAAGTATGCTTCTTGGGAGTGGCGATATGGAGAAGCACCAAAATTTGATATTGTATTTGAAAATAGATTCCCTTGGGGTGGTATACAAATGGGACTCTCTCTTAAAAATGGTCATATCACTTCAGCAAAAATTTATTCAGATGCTATGAATAGCAAATTAATCCAAAAAATTGCTTCTTCATTAATAGGACTTCCCTTTGACATGAATGCTATTTTAGATACTATCAAAAATATAGATACGAAAGATCCAATCATTATAACAGATATTCAAAATTGGCTTTTTCAAAAATCAAAACAGCTATAACTTATTGCTTTATTAGTTAGGCTTAAATAAAAAATATTTAAGCCTAACTCTCATCATATCATGCTTATTTTCTATTTTGCTAATTCATATAAAGCTTGAGCATAGATTTTTGTAATCTTAATCAAATCTTCTATAGCTATAAATTCATCCTTTTGATGTGCAAGCTCTGGTTGTCCAGGGAATAACGGTCCAAAAGCTACAGCATTATCCATTGATCTTGCATAAGTTCCTCCACCTATTGTGATTGGCTCTTTACTATCTCCAGTAAATGCTTTATAGACTTTCATAAGGCTTTGAATTAATTCATGATCCTTTGGTAAATAAATTGGCTTTATATGCTCTTTATGATCTATACTTATTCCTGTACCTTCTAATTCTTTTTTAATCCCACTATATACCTGATTTTCTGTATAAGTAATAGGATAGCGAATATTAATAGATACAGCTACCTTTTCTTTGTCTAGATCAATTACCCCTACATTAAAAATAAGCTTTCCTGATTCTTCATCACAAAAACCACATCCTATCGATTCTCCGTAATACTCAATTCCAATCTTCTCTTTATAATATTTTATAAAATCCTTTACATCCCCATCCGACAAATCCAGAGTATTTAAAAACAACATAAGTTGGGATATTGCATTTTTTCCAAGTTCTGGAAGACTTCCATGAGCAGATACCCCATAAGACTTAATTACAGTAAAATAATCCTTTTCCTCTATTTCTAATCTTACATTATTTTCTTTTAAATACTTATCCAACTTTTCTTTTAAAGAATTCTTAGAAATTAGATGAGCTTCACAATAATCCGGTACCATGTTTGGTCTATTTCCACCTTTTATCTTTATTATCTTTATCCCTTCATCTTTTAAATCTTCCTTAAAAGTTTTTACTAAATCAAATATAAGAATCCCTTTTTCTCCATGGATTACAGGAAAATCTGCATCAGGAGTAAAAGCTAAATTTGGAGCTTTTTCATGCTTAAGATAATAGTTTATACCTTCCCCGCCGCTTTCTTCATCTGTTCCAAATATAATTCTTATCTTTTTATTTAGCTTTATATTCGCATCTTTAATGGCTTTCATAGCATATAAAACAGCAATTGCAGGTCCCTTGTCATCAATCGTACCTCTTCCATAGATTTTATCATCATGAATTTCTGCCATATAAGGAGGGTATGTCCAATTATCTCCTTCAGGTACAACATCGAGGTGAACTAAAACACCTACAATTTCATCTCCTTCTCCCAATTCAGCATGCCCTGCATATCCATCCAAATTTTTTGTTTTAAATCCTAGTTTTTCTGATAAGTCTAGGGCATATTCTAAACAAGTATTTATGCCTTCTCCAAAAGGCATCCCTTCCTTTGGAGTATCCTTTACACTTCTAATTTGAATTATCTTTTGTGTTGACTTTATTATTTCATTTTTCATTTCATCAATTCTCTTTTCAAAATTCATAATTCCCCTCCATTCTTTATAAAAGAAATATATACGGAAATTTATATATTATTCTACAAAACCATGATAAATAGCTTGTACAGCTTTTTCAAAATCATTTGTCTCAACACCTACAATGATATTGATTTCACTTGATCCTTGATCAATCATTCGAATATTAATACCTGCTTCTGCTAAAGCCGTAAATAACCTCGCTGCTACCCCACGTGTATAAACCATTCCTTGTCCAACAGTAGCAATGAGTGCCATATTTGGATATACTTCTATACAATCAGGACTACATTGCTCATTAATCTCTTTTAAAAGCTTATTGAGTTTATTTCCTAAATTAGAATCTGCAATAACTATAGAAATATTATCAATCCCTGATGGAAGGTGTTCTACAGGAACATTGTTTGCTTCTAAAATAGAAAGAATTTTTCTAATAAAACTAATATCCGAATGCATACGATTTTTTTGGATAGCAATCACAGTAAAATCTTTTCTACCCGCTACCCCTGTTATTGTTCCAGGATTTATAAATTCCTTATTGCTTACAATAATTGTCCCCTTATTATCAGGTTCATTTGTATTTCTCACATTGATAGGAATACCTGCTTCTCTTACAGGAAAAACAGATTCTTCATGTAAAACAGTAGCCCCCATATATGAAAGTTCTCTAAGCTCATGATAAGTAATTTTTTCAATTTGTTTTGGATTCTTTACAATACGAGGATCAGCCATTAAAAATCCAGAAACATCTGTCCAATTTTCATAAACTTCTGCTCCTACAGCTTGTGCGATAATAGACCCAGTAATATCAGATCCTCCTCGTGAAAAAGTTTTTATTTCTCCATTAGGCATAGCACCATAAAATCCTGGAATAACAGCACGCTCATGCTCCATTAAGCGTTTGCTGACAAGTTCTTTTGTTTTTTCTGCATCTAAAGAACCATATTTATCAAAAAGAATAATATCTTTAGGATCTACAAAATCATAATCTAATAAATGAGCTAAAATAAGACCATTTAGATATTCTCCTCTACTCGCTGTATAATCAACAGATGCTCCTTCAGAAATTTTTTGTTTAATATCTATAAGATAAGGTTCTAAATCAATAGATAAATTAAGTTCATCAATAATCCCTAAATACCTATCACAAATCATATCAAACATTTGATCAAATGGAACAGAATGTTGTACATGTTCATGGCAAAGATACAATAGATCAGTAATTTTATAATCTTCTGCATGTCTTTTTCCAGGAGCCGATGGAACAATGTATCTACGCTTGCTATCAGCTTGAATGATATCGCGAACTTTTTGAAATTGCTTTGCATCAGCTACTGATGATCCTCCAAATTTTGCTACTTTTATACACATCTTAATAAATCCCCCTAAAATTTTAATAATTCAAATAAATATAACTATTATAAATTGAAAATTCTTAAAAGTCAATATTTCAAATACCCTTGATGATACATTTTTTACTTTTATTACAAAAAGAACGACCTTAAGGCCGTTCAGACTATAAACAAAATAGAATTATTATGAATAAAAAAATAAAAGCGAATAATTGCAAAACTTTAGTAAAGAAAACTTGATGAAAAATTTCAGAAAAATCCGTAGGCTTAGCATGGATGCTAAGCTAGCAGCCTACAAGACAGGATGTCTTGATTAGGTGCGTTAGGATTTTTCTAAATTATGAATCTTAGTTTTCTCTAAAGCTTTGTTTATGAGCGTTATTTTTTAATTCATTGATGAATATAACTTTGTTAACAAACTAAGAACGACCTTAAGGCCGTTCTCTTAATGTTTCATTTATTATATTCCACATATCTTCTGTTTCAAAACCTCTTCTCCATGCCCCAATCCCTGCAAGATTATATTTGTTTACAAAATCTGCTCTTAATTTCATAGATTGTCCATCTTCTATCCATATTTTATAAACTAAATCATTTTCATTATATTCTACATAATTCTGACCACTTTTTTCATCCCATACTTTAACAATATCATTTATTTTAAGTATTTCATTGATTGTTTCCATACCTGCTGCTTTTGACTTTACTTCTATTTTATCAGGATTTTTAACTGATGGTTTTTCCATCCATATTCTTGTATAAAAAGGAACCCCTAATATAAGCTTTTGTGGAGATACTTCTTCTAATAGCCCATTAATTCCTTTTTCAACCCATCCCATTGAAGCTACTGATCCGCTTATAGGGCTTGATCCCCAATGCTCATCATAAGCCATTAAAACTACATAATCAACTACTTCTCCCAAAGCAGCCCGATCATAGCATTGAGACCAATTTTCACTACCACCCTTTACTGTTACATCTATAGAAACAATAAGTCCATTTTCATGAAAAGCAGAAGTTAATTCTCTTACAAATAAAACAAGTTTTTCTTTATCTTTTAAATAAACATTTTCAAAGTCTATATTAATACCATCAAGATAATTTTCTTTTACTAATTTTAACACTTCATCAATTGCTTTTTCTCTTGCAGAAGGATTTTTAAAAAATTCATTTGTAAGTTTAGGATCAAAATTATTTGTAAATACTGGCCATATTTTATACCCTCTATTTTTTGCCCAATCAATATAATCCTTGCTTATTTTATGATTGATTTTGCCTGAAGCATCTGTAAGTGTAATCCAAGTGGGTGATATGACATTTAAACCTTTTAATTCTCCAATTATTGATGTATCAGGATTACTTTTATGGACATGCTCCCATGTAAGCATAATTTTTCCTTTCTCTGGTTTCCATATAGGTTTATTTTCTCGTACTACTCCTAAAATTTCTTCTTCATCTTTTAGTTCATATTCTTTAACATATCCTATTTTTCCTCTAGGAGTTAAAATTTTTATCCATTTCCCTTCTTTTTTTAAAATCTCTACCTTTTCATTCTCCTTAAGCAAATCATCTTCAAGCGACCAAGAAGTTGGTTTGAATCTTACGTTTACGTTATCCTTTGCTGCTTTTGCAGTTATAATTTTTTCATATTGATTCTCTAATAATAGTAATTTTTTTTCTTCTATAAAATTATATTTTATATTCAAATGTTCTGCTATTTGATTGATTGGCACAAATGGTCTTTCATTGACAAAAACCATAGGAGAGATATTCATTGTAATTTTTTGATTGATTTTTACTTTTTTATTCTGATAAAATCTGATTATCTTATTCGAACTTGCTATTACTGCTATTTTATTATTTTCATCATAATCTACTAACAAATTTAAATGCTTCGACAATGTGTATAAATCAATATAGACATTATTGTTCTCTATTTTTACGATCTCATCATAATCTTCATATATAATCATTTGTTCCCCATCTTTGATTATTACCTCATTATTTTCAATAGGTGCTGCTAAGGCATAATGCTTTGTAAATATAAATCCGATCAAAAGCATTAGACATCCTAATATAATATAAAAGTCATTTTTCTTCAAAATATCACGCCTTTCTTTTATGATGGAAAAGCTTTATTGGAAATAATATTAGTTTATGCTAGTATATTCCTCCTTCCCCTTAAAAACAATTAACCTCACCCATTACTGGTGAGGCCTTAAGTATTCTTATATTAATTATATATTATATATCTATATTTCGTCATCATATTTTTGGTGAAAACCTTCAATATTTCTTTATAAACACTACCTTTAAGTAGTTTCCTTCTCTAAACTCCCTAATGGTTCTAAAGTCTTCTGGAAGTCTGTATTCTTCTAAGATTTTATATTTTTTATCCATTTCATTAAAAGCTTTATCAATAAAGTCTTTAAATTTTTTCATATCGAAGCTAGCACAATTTGTGGATGCTACTATTACTCCACCGTCTTCTGTTATATTTATCACTGATTTTAATAAATCTTTGTAGTCTTTGGCCGCACTAAAACGATTTTTCTTTGATTTTGCAAAGCTTGGAGGATCTAGAATAATTAAATCAAATTTTAAGTTTTTCTTTTGTGCATACTTAAAATATCCAAATACATCTTCTACAATAATATCTTGAGCTTCATAGTCAATATTATTTAAACTAAAATGCTCAATAGTCTTTGGCAAACTCCTATTTGCAAGATCAACACTAGTCGTTTTCCTTGCTCCTCCTAGTGCTGCAAAAACTGAAAATGCACCTGTATATGAAAAGGTATTTAATACATTTTTATCCTTTGCATATTTATCTCTTATAGCTTTCCTTACTTCTCTTTGATCTAAAAATACTCCTACCATAGCTCCTTCATTCAAGTAAATTGCAAAATTTACTCCATTTTCCTTTACTATAAGAGGAAACTTAGCTCTCTCTCCCCAAACATACCCATCCTCTTCTATAAACTTTCCACCTGTATCAAATCTCTTTTTTTCATAAATCCCTCTACAGCCTGAAAGATTTTTTAAAGTATTGATTATATAATCCTTGAATGTATAAATCCCCTTACTGTACCAATTTATCAAATAAAACCCATCAAAATAATCAACTGTAAATCCACCAATACCATCTCCTTCTCCGTTGAATACGCGAAAAGCAGTGGTATTTCTATCCATATATAATTTTTTTCTTCGTTTGATTGCTTCTAACAACTTTTTATGGAAAAAAGAATGATCGATCTTTTCCTTTTCATTTTGAGTCAAAATCCATCCATAACCTTTATTTTGTATACCATAATAGCCCTTTCCAATAAATCCTTTTTTCTCATCTAATAATCTTATAAGCTGTCCTTCTTCTTTTAAAGCATTCATATTTATTATTGCATCTTTCATTATCAAAGGATAGCCACTTTTATATTTTTTCAAAAACTTATTTTTAACAATTAATTTTGTCTCTTTCATCGTATACCTTCCTAAAATAAATTATTCTTATCTATTCTACTTCCTCTAATTGCTTCATAACTACTTCTTCTATATTTTTTAATTTTTCTTGTGCTTCTTCCAATGTATCTCCCTTTGTATACATATAAACTTTAATTTTAGGTTCCGTTCCAGATGGTCGAATAGCATACCAAGAATGATCATCAAACACAAATTTTAATACATTGGATATAGGAATTTCTATAGACTCTTCCTTTTCTTTTAAAAAATCAAAAGATACCTGTTTTTGATAGTCTATGTATTTTGATAACTTACTCTTTTTTATATCAGTAGGATATTCTGTTCTAAATTTCTCCATCATTCGCTTAATTCTATTTTGCCCTTCGATTCCTTCTAAAACAATAGAAACAAGCTTTTCTTGATAATAACCATACTTTTTATATATTTCTTCTAAAACATCTAATAAAGTTTTTCCATGACCTTTATAATAAGCTGCTGCTTCACAAAGAAGCTCTGATGCAATAACTCCATCTTTATCTCTTACAAAATTTCCTGCAACATATCCAATGCTTTCTTCATAGCCAAATACAAAATTGTTATTTCCAAGCTTTTCTAATTCATTTACTTTCCCGCAAATATTTTTAAATCCTGTTAAAGCTTCAAAGGTTTTTACTCCATAAGATTTGGCAATAGCTTTTCCTAAATCACCTGTCACAATGGATTTTACAATATAAGCATCTTCTTGTAAAGTGTTCTGTTCTTTTTTGGCTTCTAATATATATTGAATAAAAATGGCACCCATTTGATTCCCATTCAATGAAACATACTCTTCTTTTTCTCCTTTTACCATAACCCCTAAACGATCACAGTCAGGGTCCGTAGCTATGAGTATTTCTGCTCCTACTTTTTTCCCTAATTTTTCTGCATAAGCAAATGCTTTCACATCTTCTGGATTTGGATATCCTACTGTTGTAAAATCTGGATCAGGATTTTCTTGTTCTGGAACAACAATTATATTTTTGAATCCTCTTTCCTTTAAAACTCTTCTTACTGGAATATTTCCAGTTCCATTTAAAGGAGTATATACAATCTTTATTTCTTTATCAATATTTTCTCTTAAGCCTAAGCTTTTTACATTTTCAATATATACATCATCAATTTCTTTTCCTAATATACTCAAAAGCCCTCTCTTTACTGCGTCTTTTTCATCCATTGTTTTTATAACAGAAAAATCTTTTATATTCTGAATCTTTGTTGTAATAGCTGATGCGACATCTTCTAATATTTGAGAGCCTTCTTCCCAATATACTTTATAGCCATTGTATTCTTTTGGATTATGACTAGCAGTAATCACAATCCCAGCAGCTGTATTTAATTTTCTTACAGCAAAAGAAAGTTCAGGAGTAGGACGCAAATCCTCAAATAAATAAGCTTTAATACCATTACCAGCTAAAACAAGCGCTGTTTTTTTTGCAAATTCTTTTGAAAAATGTCGGCAATCATAAGCAATAACAACGCCACGATCCATATATTTTTTTCCTTTTTCAATAATAAAATCTGCAAGACCTTGTGTAGCTCGTGCTACAATATATTTATTCATCCTATTTGTCCCTACTCCAATTTTCCCTCGAAGCCCTGCTGTACCAAATTCTAAATCCCGATAAAAACGATCTTCAATTTCTTTTTCGTTATCTTTTATAGAAAGAAGTTCTTCTTTTGTTTCTTCATCCATATATTTACTATGTAACCATTCCTCATATCTTCCTTTGTAATCCATAAAATCAGCTTTATAAAATCTATAAAAATCTAAATAAATATATAAAGGTTATAGATTTTATTCATACACTCAATATTTTTACAATATTAGTGTACATAATAGCATTTCTCTACAATGCTATACCGTAAGCCAACGGTACTTTTGTTCACTTCCTTTCTTAAAATCAAGCAACTAATTTTCCATAGTGGAAATGTAGAGTAGTTACTCGATTTATATTTTTGTAATTCAACATTGAATTTTCTTTATATTTATTGAAAATGTTGATGCTTGAATTAATATCTCTATCTAATGTCATACCACACTCACAGGTATATGTTCTTTTTGATAATCTCATATCTTGTTGATTTCCACAATTTGAACAAGTTTTAGAAGTATATGCTTCATTTATATAAACTATATTAACATCATGCAATTTTGCCTTGTATGTTAAAAACGTCTTAAATTTCCCTAAAGCCCAATTTTCCTTTATACTTCTATTTAATTTTGCTAAATTTGATTTTTTAATCATTTGCTCTTGTGATAAATCTCCAAGAATTAATTCTTTATTATTTAAAACTAAATATTTTGTTATAGTATGAATAAAATGTTCTTGCTGTTTTCTTCTGTTTTCATATAATCTTTTTAAAGTCCTAGTTAATTTTTTATATCTTTTGCTTCCTTTTTTCTTTGTATCTCTCATTGCCCTTACTTTATCTATTTTTTTATTCCAATACTTATCATATCTTGGGTTTATAATTTCAATAACTTTTCCATTTTGATTTATACCTGTTACAAGTTTAGAAATTCCCAAATCTATTGCTAAAACATTATTGTTATTATTTTCTTTTTTGTTAGCTTCATAAGTTATTGAAATTATATACTTATTTCTAACTTTACTAATCCAGACTTCTCCATAATTTGTTGGTATTTCATTAACATCAACCTTTAATTCATAAAAGCCTAGTTTAATTTTATCTTCCTTTATTTTTATATATTGTTTAGGTGTTTTAAGTGGGTAAAAATAGTTTTTATCTTTATATCTTGGGAGTTTTGCTTTTTCTCCTTTACTTCTTTTTTTAATACATCCTTTATAATCTTCGTCTAAATCCATACAAACAGCATGAAGATGTTTTGCATACACTTTAGCATATTCAGTATTTTGTTCACGAAGTAATTTAATTTGACTTCGTTGTTCTGTCATTTTCATACTTTTATTGTAGCAATTATAATATTCTTTTCTTTGAGTTAGATAAGTGTTATATAACATTTTACATAAAAAACTATCTCTTTCTATATTAGCTATTTGTTCTTTTGTAGGATATATTTTAACTTTTTTACATAATATAACACTATCTTTATTCTTCTTGAACCCCATCTTCAAAAAACTCCTTATTTATTAAAGTTTGTATTGTTACACCTAATTTTTCTGAAGATTCCCCTATTGAATACATTTATATCACCTCTAGTATTACAACATCTGAAATGCATAAAACATTCAATAGACTTTTATAGTTTTTTATAGATTTTAATTAACTGTTAATCCCACCTCATTTAAGTTTCATCTATATTCTTTCCTTTTAATAGCTTTAAATATTTATCCTTATTTTCAGGTTTTGGACAAATTTCTAATGGTTTATAGCCTTCTGTTATATAACATATACTAAAAAACAAAGGCTCAATTTTATATCCTAATGTGCATCTATCTTCAATCAATGCATAACAACCATTGCAACTTTCATGCATTATTTACCATCTCCTTCTTAAGCTTATTTTGACAAATCATCATAGGAAAAATAAATGGGCGCTTTCAAAAGCCGATTACATTCTTTTATCTTTCTAATAATTGGACCCCGATCAAATGCAAGCATTTCAATAGCTGCCCATAAAAAAACCCATCCCCCTACATAAACCCCTTCAAGTAATCCTGTAAAAATAATATTGTCTACAATATAATAGTCTAATGCATAACTACAAAAAAACAATGGAAAAGCAATCAGAATATAAAATAAAAATTTTCTATATAACTCCTTAAGTGCTTGCTTCTCAAAATAGAGACAGCGAGCATAATAATTTCTTAACCCAGAAATAATGGTTTTCTCTTTTTTTAGACTTCTCTCTTCATTCAAAATATTAAAGTGCAATTCAATACCCATATTCAATGGAATATCACTAGAACAAGACTCTAAAAAATCACTTAAATCAGGATCAATATCTCTTCTTTTAAAAGAAGCACTATCCCATTCATTAAAAATATACAGATAGTTCTCCATTTGAATTTCAACAATAAAATTTCCTGTATCAGGATTTTGGGAATACATCTGATTTAAGTATTTCCGCTCTACCATTTTTTCACCTGCCAAAATATTTAATTTTTATAAATAGTTCTTATACAATTATATTTTATAAAGCTTTTTTTATTAATATTCTATAAAATGCAGAGAAGCATACATCTATTGTTTATCCTTTAACTTTTTATCTCTCTTATAATATATAACCTAGCACTATCTAAATAAACAAATTTCTGCAAATATTTTAAAACCTTCTATTGCATCATTTTATTCCTTTTTATTGATGATACAAAATAGGCAAGTGAATACTTCACCCGCCTACTTTTAAATCATCTGTTTTAAAATGTCATTTTTTTATTGCTACAGGCTCTCCATCAGATTCTATATATTTTCTTCCCCATCCTGTAATAATTGCAAAACCCATTACAATTAGCAATGTCCAGCAATATATAATCCATGGAGCCATTTGTATAGGTGTTAACGATGGGACAAGGTTTCCAAATTGTTCACTTGCATCCTTTGCTAATGATTGAGTAAGCAATAAAGCAGGCGTCCAAGGCAAGCAATAAGCTAATGTACATGCTGTAGCATCAAGAATATTTGCTCTTCTATACGGATGGATTTTATATTTCTCTCCTAATGGTTTTGCATAAGAGGTTCCCACTGCAAGAATAGGTGGTGCATTCAAACCCATAATCGCTGCCATTGTCGTTACCAATATAGCAATAGATGCTTCTGCGCCTCTTACAGTTTTTACAAATTTTTCCGCTAATTCTAATAGTTTTTTATCTCCTCCACCTGCTTTCATAATATGCACACAAGATAAGATTAAGAGAGCAAGAATACAGATATCAACCATACCTGCAATACCATTTACAATTACTCCTCCAACTGCTCCATCTTTTATATACACTAAATTTGAAAAACTATTTAAACCAAACAAAATTGCAATAACAATAGAAATTACCGTTCCAATAGTTGTTGCATATATAATATCTCCTTTTTTAATGGCTATATAAATTGTAATAGCAGCTGGAATTAACATAATCAACCCTTTTGGATTCATATACTGAGCTAATATTTCATATGGAACATTAGAAACCGTTCCTCCTCCTCCAAAAATGATTATAACAAAAAGTGTAATAATAGCAGCTGCAACTGAATATCTAAGTCTTGATTTTACAACTCCACCTACATCAGCTCCTTGACTTGCTGCTGAACATATAGTCGTATCTGAAACTGGTGCTAGATTATCTCCAAATGCACCGCCTCCTACGATTGCTCCTGCAAGCACTAAAGGATTAGCTCCTAGTAAAACTCCTGCAGGATATAATACAGACATTCCAGCAACAATTGTTCCAAAACCTGTCCCTGCTGCTGTTGCAAACAATGCTGATGCTAAAAATGTAATCACTACAAATATCGTTCCACTTGCACCCACATGATAAGCTCCCCATATAATCCCTTCTACTAAATGTGATGATCTTAATACAGCAGCAAATACACCTGCAAAAATCCAGCATGCTACTGGCACAATAGCAATTTTATCAGCCATCCCTTCAATAACAATCTCTGAATAATACATTCTATCTTTTGCTAAGAAAAAAGTAAACATAATACCTGCTAAAGCTCCTACCCACATACCTCTTACATCTGGAGCTTTAAGAACCGAAATATAAATCGCTATGACCAAAAAGATAAAAAATGGTAAAAATGATGTCCATCCTCCTCCATAAAAATCTAGTTTTCTCTTCTCTTCTTGCATATAACCCCCTCCTTTATAAAATATGTATAATATTTTTGAAAATTTTATGCTGTTATTCATCTATTTTTCAGAAAATTTTATTATATTTATATTGTTAACTTTTAAATTTGTTAAGTTGACAAATTTTAACTTTAGGAGTATTCTATAAAAAAGTATTCTAAATAAGATTCGAGGTGCAACTATGTCAAAAGGGCTCTTCATTATTGGAACAGATACAGATGTAGGAAAAACAGTTGTCACAGCAGGACTTATACATCTTCTTCGTTCAAAAAATTATGATGCTTGTTATTTCAAGCCTGTATTAAGTGGTGCTGCTTTTAAAAATGGACAATTCATTCCAGGAGACACCAATTTTGTAAAAACTTTAGGAGATATTCCTGAGTCTTTAGAAAATATGACTCCCTATTCTTTTAAAACGCCAGTTTCACCCCATCTAGCAGCTAAAATAGAAAATGTAGCAATTCAAGTTTCCATAATAAAACAAAAATTTGAAGACCTAAAACAAAAATATCCATACATGGTTGTAGAAGGAGCTGGAGGACTTATTGTTCCACTAAAAGCTAAATATATGCTGTATGATTTGGTAAAGGATTTACATTTACCTATTGTTGTTGTTGGACGTGCAGGACTTGGTACAATCAATCATACTCTCCTTACAGTACGCTATGCACAAAGTGTTGGAATTAAAGTAAAGGGAATTATATTAAATGGATATGATTCTTCAAATAAATGTCATCTTGATAACAAAAAAACCATAAAGGAGCTTACAAAGCTTTCTGTACTTACAATCCCAAAACTAAAAGATATAAATGTTGAAAAAATACAATTGGGAAATTTAAAAAATATCATCAAAGAAAATTTGGATGTAAAAACATTAATAGAATGGATGGAACCATGCTAGGAGGGATTCTTATGAATACATTACAAAAAAAAGATTTACAATATATTTGGCATCCTTGTTCTCAAATGAAAGATTATGAAACTTTTCCACCCATCATTATAGAAAAAGGAAAAGGACTTTATTTATATGATGTAGATGGGCATAAATACTTAGATGCTATTTCTTCTTGGTGGGTTAATTTATTTGGTCACTGCAACCCAAGAATTAATAATGCTATTCAAAAACAATTGAATAATTTAGAGCATGTTATCTTTGCAAATTTCTCTCATAAACCTGCTATTGAACTAGCGGAAAAACTTGTAAAAATTACTCCAAAGGGACTTAATAAAGTATTTTTCTCTGATAATGGTTCTTCAGCAGTAGAAAATGCTTTAAAATTAAGCTTTCAATATCATCAACAAACTGGAAATCCTAGCAAAACAAAATTTGTAGCTATTTCTGATGCTTATCACGGAGAAACCATTGGAGCCCTTTCTGTAGGAGATATCGATTTATACAAAAAAATATACAAGCCCCTTTTAATAAATACTTACAAAGTCCAAGGTCCAGACTGCTATCGATGTCCTTATGGTAATTGTCGAGAAACCTGCAACGCTGAATGCTTTGAGCATATGGAAAAACTAATTATCAAAAAACATCATGAAATTTCTGGTGTTATTATCGAACCTTTAATTCAAGGAGCTGCAGGCATGAAAATTTATCCGCCAATTTATCTTAAAAAGTTAAGAAAGCTTTGTACAACATATAATGTTCATTTTATTGCTGATGAAATTGCTGTAGGGTTTGGTCGAACAGGAAAAATGTTTGCTTGTGAACATGCAAACGTATCTCCTGATATTATGTGCCTATCAAAAGGAATTACAGCAGGATATATGCCTCTATCTGTTATGCTTATGACTAATACAATCTATGATGCATTCTATAGTGATTATACAAATCTTAAGGCCTTTATGGATAGTCACAGTTATACCGGAAATACCCTAGCCTGTGCAGTAGCCTGTGAAACATTAAAGATTTTTGAAGAAGAAAATATAATAGAAAAAAACAAAGAAAAATCTAAAATTATTAAAAATTGTGTCGAGAATGCTTTTAATAATCATCCTTATATAGGGGAATTTCGACAATTAGGAATGATAGGTGCACTAGAATTAGTAAAGAATCGAAAAACAAAAGAAGGATTTGACTGGAAAGAAAGGGTAGGCTATAAAATTTATCAAATTGCATTAAAAAATGGATTATTACTTCGTCCTTTAGGAAATGTAATTTACTTTATGCCTCCTTATGTTATTGAAAAAGAAGATATTGAATTCATGGTATCTACTGCATTAAAATCAATCAATACATATTTTCGTCTTTAAGTGGAATGATAAAAAAATGCTTAAGTTAATTTTTAAATTTAAGCATTTTTTTATAAATTTTTAATTAAATATTCAACAAATTAAGAATAAATGTCTGAAAACTCAATGTTTATTTTCTCCACTCTATCTTTTTCTAAAAAACTACTATCTTTTGTTATATAATCTGCTTCTGAAACTAATTTCACAGGTAATTTAATCACAAATTCTGTTCCCTTACCACATTCTCTTTTTACAGAAATATTCCCTTCATGCATTGTTACAAGTGATTTTACTAAAGATAGACCAATTCCGCTTCCTTCTGTTTTCCTCTTTAGTGATCCATCTACTTGTCTAAATCTCTCAAAAATTAAATTTTGTTTATCTTCTGGAATACCAATTCCCGTATCTTTTACAACAATAAAAACTTTGTCTTCTTTATCATAAATACTAACTTCTATCTTATCTCCTGGCTTTGTAAACTTAATAGCATTAGAAATAAGATTTAATATAATTCTTTCAATTTTATCTAGATCAAATGCCATAACTTTTTCCTCAACTTCTGTATCAAATATAATGGTTCGCCCTTTGCTTTTTACATATTCTACAGTAGATAAAGTAATATCTTCAATTATATCTACAATATTTTTATTTTGTAAATTTAATTGCATAAATCCTGAATCTATTTTTGTAATATCAATTAAATTATTTATCAATCTTAAAAGTCTATTACAATTTTGCTTCATTGTATGTACATATTTATTTAATTTCTCTACATGGATATTTTCTGGATCTTTTATAGATAAATTTAACAATTGGGTTGTTGAAAAAATAATATTTAAAGGTGTCTTTAATTCATGAGAAATATTTGAAAAAAATTCTGTTCTTAATTGATCATATTTGATTCTCTCTTCAAGCAATCGTTTACTTTCTTTCATATCTTTCTTTAACTTTAACATAGGTTCTGCTATAACTTGTCCAATAACAAGTGAAATAATCCCAATAATCATTGTACCTAAAATACCAATACTTAATAACTTATTTGTATTTTCTTGAATAGACTTAGATATATATTCCTTTGGAACTTTAATAAACAGCTTCCATCCATCTGTATTTGGAATACTATAATAATACCCATAAGCCATAGTTCCTTCAAAATTATACTCAATATATCCCATATCATTATTCAATACCTGATCTATATTATAAGGCTTTGGATCTACAAATTCTATGGATTTTATAATATTTTTATTCATAACAAAGTTTTTGTTTGGATGGCTTATAGTAAGTCCATTTTTATCTAAAATATATGAATAGGAATCTGGATGGTCTACTTTGAATTTTTTTGTTAAATTATGAATATGCTCTAAATTCATAATTCCTCCCATCACTCCAACAATTTTCCCGTTATCATTTCTTATTGGAACAGCAATAGTACAAATCAATTCCTTTGTAAGTTTAGAGATTAATAAATTCGATATTGATGATTTTCCACTCATTGCAGCTTGAAAGTATTTCCGATCATAAATATTTGTATGATCTCCATCTGTCGTTACAAAATTTCCCAAATCATCAGCTATAAACAAACAATTATATATTTTAGAATCTTTTATTTCTTTTTTTAAATAAGGTTCTATTTTATTCCAATCCATACTCTTTACAATAGGCGTATCTGCATAAATCTGCATAGCATTCATTCTTTCATGAATCCAATCACCAATAGTTTCTGCATAAATTTGTGAATTTTTAAAGCTCATATCGTTAATCACTTTAAAACTTCTTTCTTTTGTTATATTGTGGGAAAAATATATAAGCACCGTTGTAAGCATCATACAAATTGTTAAGGTGAAAATAAGAATTCTTCTTACTATATTTTCAGGATATAAACTTTTCTTTGTCATAATATTCCCCCTTATATGATAAAATTCTATATCCTGAAAATATTCTCCTTTTTATTTCGATAGCAATTCTCGACAAATTGCTATAAAACACCATTTAAAACTTTCCCTATACTATCATGAATAACCAGGTTAGCCATATGATCATAAGGCGTAGCACTTTTATTAATAAGAATCAATTTATTCCCTTTATAATACTCTACCAAACTAGCCGCTGGATATACTACAAGAGACGTTCCCCCTACGATAAGCATATCTGCTTTTGATACGTATTCGATAGCTTTTTTTAATACATCTATATCCAATCCTTCTTCATATAAAACCACATCTGGCTTTATAATTCCTCCACATTTATTACATTTTGGAACAATCCCTTCGCTATTGATCACATAATCTAAAGAATAGCTCTCACTACATTTCATACAATAATTTCTATAAATAGACCCGTGTAATTCTAAAACATTATTACTTTTAGCCAATTGATGCAATCCGTCAATGTTTTGGGTAATAACTGCTTTTAATTTATTTTTTCTTTCAAGTTCTGCTAATGCCTTATGGGCTAGATTAGGTTTTGCATCCTTATAAATCATTTTACTTTTATAAAATTTATAAAATTCCTCAGGATACTTCATAAAAAAGCTATGACTCAGTATTACTTCAGGTGGATACTTGTATCCATCCATATTATATAATCCTGTGTCTGCTGTTCTAAAATCAGGTATATTACTTTCTGTAGATGTACCTGCCCCACCAAAGAAAACAATATTATCACTTTCTGAAACCATTTTCTTTAATTTTTCTATGCTCAAATTAACACCTCCAAGTTATTCTTTTTTCAAAAATTTTGTCTAGTTTTTTTATTTCTTATTATACACTATTTGTATTATAAAGAAATAATATCTATATATGTAAAATATATGAAGGATTTTAGTAATGTCTGTAGAATTTTATTTAAGGCTATGAATTATAAACGGAGGAAAAAGCAATGAAAAGAATTAGCACTAAAATCATTTTAGCAGTTGTTCTATCTACTGTTATTATATCAACTTTTATAACAATCATAGTAATAAAAAAATCAAGTCAAGTAGTTTATGAAAAAATTCAAGAAAATTTATCTTTACAATCTGAAAGTACAACTAATCAATTTAATAGTACTCTTTTAAATGTGGAAATGAGTGTAAAAGGCTTAAAAACAGCAATTGAAGGTAGTTTTGATAAATCAAACATGACAAATCCTGCATATATAAAAAAGTATATGAATATTATAGCCCCAACAGTCAAACAATTTGCTGAACATTCAAAAGGTACTATATCCTCCTATTTTTTCTTTAATCCAAATCTTGTAGGAGATCTATATTATATATGCTATTCAGATAAACGTGGAGATGGAAATTTCATAAGAGTAGAAAATCAGCTTTATACTAAAGATGATTTTTATCCAAATAATGAAGATTTGTCTTGGTATTACAATGCTTCAAAAACAAAAAAAGGCATATGGAGTGATGTTTATATTAGTGATAAAATGGGGCAAGAAATGATTTCCTATACTTCTGCCGTTTACATAGATAACATACTTATTGGCGTCATTGGAATGAACATTAATTTTGAAATTTTCGAGAATAAAATCCATAAAATCAAACTTTATGATACAGGATATGCCTTTTTATTAAACAAAAAATTTGATTATCTCATTCATCCTACATTAACAAGATCACATAATCTAACAACTATAGCAGATGGAAAATATAAAAATCTAGCTAAGTTGCTCAAAAAAAATACAAAGGGAATATCAGAAGTTACCTTTGCAGATGTAGATAAGATTTTAAGCTATGAAAGACTAAAAAATGGCTGGTTTATACTTATCGCTGTTAGTAAAGATGAAATTTTTAAAGAAATTAAAGATTTATCAAAAGTAGCTATAACCATCACACTAACTGGAGTTATATTATCTATGTTTATTGCCTTATATATAGGAAAAAAAATTGCAAAGCCTATTACATTACTAACAGAACTGATAGATAAAACAAAAAATTTAGACTTAATCTATGACGAAAGATTTAGTATTGTATTGAAATACAAAGATGAAACAGGAAAAATAGCAAAATCTATTGTTGATATGCGAAAATCTCTAAGGGAAATCGCAACCCATATAAAAGAAAATTCAAAAAGTGTTACAGAATATGCAAATCACCTAGCTACTTCTACAAGCGATGTTTCAACTTCTGTAGAAGGTGTTGTCAAAGCTATTGAAGAGCTTGCAAGTGGATCCACTGCACAGGCTAAAGAAGTACAAGAGGGTGTATCCAAATTATCATCTTTCGCAAATAAAATAAAAGACATGACAAATAGCGCTAGCTTGATGGAACAATATTCAAATGAAACTATAAAGGTTAATCAACAAGGTATGAAAGCTATTATGGACTTAGAAAATAAATTTGAAGAAAATAATAAAATAATCCATCAAGTTGGTAAAAAAGTAAATGAACTTTCAACAAAGTCTAGTACAATCAATGAAATTGTTAATGCAATTGAATCCATTGCAGAGCAAACAAATCTTTTAGCATTAAATGCAGCTATAGAAGCAGCTCGAGCAGGAAAAGCTGGACGTGGATTTGCAGTCGTTGCCGAAGAAATTCGAAAACTAGCAGTAGAAACAAGAAAATCTACAAAAAACATAGAAATTATTGTAAATCAAATTCAATCAGAGATTAATGGTACTAAAAATCATATGGATCTGGCACAAGAAATAAATAAAAAAACGAATCAAGTCCTTAAAAATACTGCTCAAGTTTTTAATGAAATAGAAAAATCATTAAAAAATACTGTACATCAAATAGAAAATGTAACAAATAATATAAAAGATATTGATGAAAATAAAGATCACATTGTTACTTCAATGCAAGAAATATCTGCAATATCAGAAGCATCTGCAGCTTCTACTGAAGAAGTTTCTGCATCCATTGAAGAACAATCTACATCCATTGAAGTAATTTCAAATACTGCTCAAAATCTTAATGAAATATCTATAAAATTAAAGGAAATTGTTGATAAATTTCATGTTTAATACTTCTCTAAAAAAGGATGTCATCTATTTAAATAGATGACATCCTTTTTTATATGAAAATTTATTTATAAATCCATTTACAACCAATCTGCAAAATCTTTTATTTCATACTTCCTGTTTTCATAAACTTTATGTGCCATGAAAGTGCTTCTTCTAAAATGTGGGGGGTATGTTTGTAAGCACTTTCATAAGCCCTTTTATAATAATCTAATAGCATTGGTTTGTAATCTGGATGTACACAATTATTAATTATCTCTAAAGCCCTTTCCTTTGGACTAAGTCCTCTTAAATCTGCAACACCCTGCTCTGTTACAATTACCATAACATCATGCTCTGTATGATCAACATGTGAAACCATTGGAACAATAGAAGATATATTTCCATTTTTTGCAGTAGATGCTGTGGTGAATATTGTAAGATATGCATTTCTAGCAAAATCTCCAGATCCTCCAATTCCATTCATCATACGTGATCCCATTACATGAGTTGAATTAACATTTCCATATATATCAACTTCTAAAGCTGTATTCATAGCAATAACCCCTAGTCTCCTAGCAACTTCTGGATGATTGCTTATCTCTTGAGGTCTTAAAATGATTTTATCCTTGAAAAATTCAATTTCTTCTTCAAACTTTACTAATCCTTCTGGTGAAGGACTTATAGAAGTTGTTGAAGCAAGCTTTGCCTTTTTGCATCTTAGTAGTTCAAGCATTGAATCCTGCACAACTTCTGTATAGCATGTAAGGTCTTCAAAATCTGAATCACAAAGTCCATAAAGGACTGCATTAGCAACACTTCCTACCCCAGACTGTATTGGAAGCAAATTTTTAGGTAATCGTCCAAGTTTTACTTCTTTTTCTAAAAACTTTAATATATTAGCTGATATCTTTTTTGATATATCATCAACAGGTGTTAATGGTCTTGTCTTATCTTGTAAATCTGTTATAACGATTCCAACAATTTTATCATTACCACATGGAATGTAAGTTGTTCCTATTCTTTGATCTGGCTTTGTAATTGGAATTGGCTTTCTATGTGGTGGATTTTCTAACATATAAATATCTGCCATACCTTCAAGAGCTAAAGGTTTTGCTGTATTTATCTCTACAATCACCTTATCAGCTTGCTTTACAAATACTGGTGTATTTCCAACTCCCATAGTTGGAATTATATGTCCTTCCTCTGTTATTGCTACTGCCTCAACAATTGCAACATCAACTTTGGGTAAAATTCCATAACTTACATACTGTGGCGTATGACTTAAATGCATGTCTAAATATTCTACTTCGCCTTCATTGATGCTATTTCTTAATTTACTATTAGTTTGGTATGGAAGTCTTTTTGCAATAATTCCAGCCTCTGCCCATGCACCATCTACTTCTGGTCCTAATGAAGCACCAGAATACAATGCTAAATGCATTTTCTCTCCACTTTGTTTTACCCTTTCTGCAAGAGCTAATGGCACTGCTTTTGGATATCCTGATGGCGTAAATCCACTAACTCCAATTACCATTTCATCATGAATAAATTTTGACGCTTCTTCTGCTGTCATTACTTTATTAAAGAGTTCTTTGTTTCTTATTCTATTATCTAATTTTGAAAAATCCATATCATTTCCCCCTGTTTTTTGCATTTTTACTACATCGGCATTTTATGAAGAATAATTGTGAAGATAACCATACCTAGTAATGCAAATGGATAAGTTGCTCCATATCCTGCTGCCGGGTCATCACAACCTGCTGCATCAATAGCAGCTCCTAGTCCTGGAGTAGAAGTCATTCCGCCGCATATTGCTCCAGATAGCATAATCCAGTTAATCTTAAATACATATCTTCCAATGAAGAATCCTAAAAGCATAGCAACAACTCCTACAACAAGAGATACAATAGCTAAGTACCATCCTGTTCCTAAAAGTGCATCAAACACCTTAAATCCATATCTTAATCCTACTATTGCTAAGAAAAAAGCCAATGCAAGTTGTCTTATAACACCTAGTATTTTATTATTCATCCTAAAATTTATAAATCCAATTTTTCCTATATATCCAAGGATTAAAGCTCCTATTAAAACCCCTCCTGTAGAACCAAGACTAAAATATCCTAACGGTCCTAAGAATATTTTTATTTTCCCTATGGTATATCCTATAAAACAAGCAACAGAAAATCCAATCAAATCAAATGATGTTTCTTCTATATCTGAAGTAGCTGCTGCTTCTTCCCTAGCTTGATTCATTTCTTTTCTTAAATCCTCAAGCTCTTTATTTGCATCAATTCCAAATATTTTAGGGAAAAAGTTTACTGCAATAATTACAATAATTACACCAAATGGATATCCAATAGCATGCCCTACTCCAATACCAGCTTCAGCATTTTTTACAAACTGTGCTTTTTGTTCATCTGTTAATGTAGGTGTATTTTCTGGAGTAAGTGCCCCTGAAGGATCAAGCAGTTTTAAAAATCTTTCTTTCTCATTAGTATCTAATGATTCATATTTTTCAACCCAATCCGCAGAATGTCCTCTTGCAGTTTCAATCGCTGCTGCAAGACCAGGAGAACTCGTTAGTGCACCCGTATATACCCCTGATACTTCATATGGACTAGATTCATTACTAATTAACGTCATTCCATATGTAGCAGCAGCCCCTAAGAATGTAATAATAAAGCCTAAAACAACAAATTTTGCACCATACTTTTTAAGTACTACCCCCATATCCTTTGCCGCTAATAACCCAACTGCAGCAACAAATAAAACCAAAAATAGGATAAAGAAACTCTTATCAATCACTCCTATTTTTATCAGCTTTTGTGCAGTACCAAATGCTTTATCCCCTTCATTAAAGCCTTTTGCAAACTTAAGTACCCACCAACCTATTAAAAGTCCAGAGAATAACGTACCTGATACCCCAAAATTAAACTTACCAAATTTCACTTTTCCAAATACCATTCCTGTAAATACTGCAACAAACATTAATACAAATGGATTCATAATCCATGCTGCTACATCAAACTTAATCATTATAAAACCTCCTCTTTTTACATAAATTTAAGAAATCTAAATATGTTAATTAATTAACACTAAAGCATTGAATTTGCTTATGTATCATTGTATATTTTTATGTTTGTTTTTCCTTGTATACTATTATATCGTTAATATTTTAACTTCTAACTACAAAAAAATATTTTATACACTTTATAAAATAACCTAAAAAGTATATAAAAATTATTATTCTTATTAAACTTTACTATGGCACCATTATCTGTTTACTGATTTTTTTAAAAGCATATCTGTTCTTTTCTATTCTATTTCATAGCTATGCAAGGAAATTATTGTCGTTAATTTATTAACTATTAGTTTCAAAAAAAACAATTATAAAATTCAAACAATTTTTATTTAAGTTTACTTTTATATCCATATTGTTGTTAATATATTAACACATATTGAAATTTTATTCAAATCCTTTTTCTTATTTTTGATATATATTTGTAAAATAAAGTATTTTTTGCTTTTTATTCAAAAATAACCTGTTGGTTTTTCATATCCAACAGGTTATTTTTATTTAAAAATGTTCTCCATTTTCATAATAACACTTTTCTTCTAATTTTCTAAATATGACGCATACATCCTCATATTCATTTGTATTATTTACCCTATCTGTTATTGCTTTAGCAGCCTGATCCTGAACTTCCTGTCCTCTATCAAACCATAAAACTTCTATAAAAGGATATCCTTTATCTTCTTCTCCATCCATTATAAAAGTACTCGGAATATATTCTAATGTGAAATAATCTCTTGGACATCCTATAATATTTTCTAAATCATCTACCAATTTTTTGCTAATATTTTTTAACTTTTCTAGACCCATACCTCTTACACGTATATGCGGCATATAATCCCTCCATATATACTATATTTTTTTTATTTTAACATTTTTCACAATATAATATATGCAAAAGCAAATACAAATAAGGACAAGCACACTCAAAGCAAATTTATGAATAATATGAGAAAAAAGCATCCATCTTTCACCTACATATATACCTAAAGTAACAAATATCATGACCCAAATAAATCCACCAATATAAGCATAAAATGCAAACTTCCAATAAGGTTTTTTTATAATTCCTGCATAATATGCATTTAACTGTCGTATACCTGGTATAAAATATCCTATCACAATGGTATATTTCCCATATTTATTGTACCATTTCTCAGCTTTATTCAAAGATTTTTTTGTTATTCCCAAAATCCTCCCATATTTTAGTAAAAAAGGTAGTCCTAAATGATAACCTATAAAAAAACTAATAGATACCCCTGCAACACTCCCTATAAAAGAAACCAAAATCAACAAGAAATAATCCATTTTTCCTTTCGAAACTAAAAATCCTGCAAAGGTTAACAACACTTCATCAGGTATAGGTAATCCTATGATTCCTAATACCAAAGCTAAAAATATACCTATATATCCATACATTGAAATTAATAGTAATATTTTTTCTTGGAGCAATCCTTAGACCTCCTCTTAATATCCCCTAGTCCAATTCTATCTAAAATAAATATACACCATCTACGAAAAGTTAGCAAATCTTATCAAAAAATGTCAGTGATTACTTAAAATTTACCATACTTATTAATGTAGAATTTGTTAAAACAAAAAAAGACTCAAATTTTTACTTGAGTCTCAGACTGTAGTTTTCTCTAAAAATTTATTTATGAGCGTTATTTTTCAATTCATTTTCATTATTTTTTCATCCATTTTACAAAGTCTTCTACTCCTTCTTTAAAATCTTTTTTTGGTGCATAACCTAATATTGTTTTTGCTTTTATAATATCTGCATAAGTTTTACCCATATCTCCAGGCTGTGATGGTAATTTCTCTAGTAAGGCCTTCTTATTTAACACTTCTTCTAAAGTTTTTACCATTTGATTTAAAAAAATTGTTCTTGAATTGCCAAGATTAAATATCTCATATTGTCTTTTATTTTTTTTCATCCAGACCATAGTTTTTATGATTCCATCTATAATATCATCTATGTAAGTATAATCTCTTTGTGTATCCCCATCTCCAAAGAAAGGAATCTTTTTACCCTCCATAATACATTTAGCAAACTTATGTATTGCAAGATCAGGCCGCTGTCTTGGTCCATAAACAGTAAAAAAACGTAAACAAGCAATACTTATTTTGTGTAAATGATAATAGGTATAACACAGTAGCTCACCAGCTTTCTTTGATGCTGCATATGGAGAAATAGGACAATCTACAGAATCATTTTCATTAAAAGGTATTTTTTTATTGTTTCCATATACAGAAGAGCTAGAAGCAAATATAAACTTATCAATCTTGTTTTCCTTAGCAGCTTCTAAAAGATTTAATGTACCATTCACATTTACATCATAATAAAGATCAGGTGCTAAAATAGAATATCTTACCCCTGCCATAGCCGCTAAATGAATAATAATATCTATTTTATGTTCCTTAAAAATCCTATTTATTTCTGTCTTATTTCTTATATCTTGTCTATAAAGCTTAAACCTGCCCTTATCAATCCCAAGTCTTTTCATATTAGATTTTATTTCCATTAAATTTTTCTCTTTTGCTTTAGGATCATAATAATCGTTGAAATTATCTATTGCTATTATATTTTTCCCACAATATAACAACTTTTCTATCAGATGAGAACCAATAAATCCAGCTCCCCCCGTTACAAGAATTGTATTCATCTTAATCACCTATCAATATATTTTTTATATAATTATTCTTATAAATATAACCATATGCTTAAAATATTTTAGATTTATCTAAAGATAAACAATATCGATATTTTTTTTTAAAAATATAAAAAGATTTCTTCTTAAAATTGTTTATCTATATTAATCTCTATATAACAAATAAACTTCTAGACTTTTAGGGTATTTTTAATATATTATTAAATAGATAAAATTGAAAAAGGTGATGAAAATGATCATATTAACACTAATAATTTCGATGGGAATAATATTATTTTTGGTAAGTAAAAAAGTAAATATTGGTTATTCTTTAATGATCGGAGCCGTTATTTTAGCCCTTTTAAACGGAAGGAGTATATTTTATATCTTTAAAATATTTTTAAAGACATTCTCAGAACCCACAACTATTTCATTGGCTGTTACAATCGCATTTATTTCAATCCTTGGTCATCTAATGGAAAAATACCTAATCTTAGATAGGATGATTATAGCTCTTGAAAAAATGTTAAGAAGTGCAAAGGCTACAATTTTAATTGCTCCTGCAATTATCGGTACCCTATTAGTTACTGGTGGTGCTTTAATGTCTTGTCCTGTTGTTGAAACTTTAGGTGAAAGATTAAGTATTCCAAAGGATAAACGAGCAGCAATAAACCTTATTTTTAGACATGCTCTTTATTTTATTTTCCCTCTATCTCCTACAATAATATTGGCTGCTGAGTTGGGGAATTTTAACATCTGGGATTTTGTCAAACTACAGTTTCCAGTTGCAGTTGCTATGTATATATTTGGATATTTCTTTTATCTTAAAAACTATAGCGAACCACCTATTGAAAAAATAAACAAAAAACAGTATTTAAAAACCATTTTAGAATTTTTATTTTATTCACTGCCAATACTCATAAGTTTACTCGGCGTTATATTATTAAATTTACCTTTTTATATTTCACTTATAGGCGGTATTTTGCTAAGCATTGTAATAAATTTATATGATAAACGGCAAGATAGCAAATACGATATAGGAGAAAATATATTAAAAACAATATACAAAGGAATTAAACCTTCTATGGTAATCGCAATAATTGGGATTATGATTTTTAAAAACGTTGTAAACAATATGGATGAAATATTTGTCTATCTAAATCATTTGTTAGATAAGGGGATTCCCCTAGAGCTATTAATATTTATAGCAGCTGCCTTAATATCATTCCCATTAGCATCTACACAACCAGGAATCGCTATACTATATCCTATGATATTACCTTTAGCACCAAATTATCACATAAAGCTTTTATACTCCATGTTTATATACGTAAGTGCATTTATGTTTTACTATATTTCTCCACTACACATGTGCCAAGTTCTTACACTAGAGTATTTTGAAGTAAAGATAAAAAATTTATATAAAAATTATCTATATATACTGCCATTTGTATATATTGTAATGCTTATTATATATGCAGTTAAAATTATATAATTTAAATTGCAAAATCGAAAAAAGACTCAGCTTTGAGTCGTATACAAAATAAAATTTATGATTGAAAAATAAAAGCGAATAATTACAAAGCTTTAGTAAAGAAAACTTGATGAAGAATTTCAGAAAAATCCGTAGGCTTAGCACGGATGCTAAGCCAGCATCCTAAAAGATAGGATGTCTTTATTAGGTGCGTTAGGATTTTTCGAAATTATAAAGCTTAGTTTTCTCTAAAGCTTTGTTTATAAGCGTTATTTTTCAATTCATTTACAAATATAACTTTGACAAAAAGCTCAAAAGACTCAGCTTTGAGTCTTTTTTCTTAATATTTCTTTTAACTTTTTTAATGACTTTACTGCATTCTCCCTTGGCCTGACCTCGATAATATAGCAAACATCACTATTTTTCATCTTATCTATATGCCACTGAAAATCTACATTTCCACTACCTATAATCTGATGATCACTTTCTCCATTATTATCATGTAAATGACAGGTTCGTATTTTATCTACATGCTTTAGGAAAAATTCTACTTCATTGTATTTATTAGTATAAGAATGTCCAATATCCCAAGTTAAATATAGTCCTCCCTCATTAAGTAGCTCTTCTAGTGTTTCTTGAACCACCATTTTAGGAAATCTCCCTGAATTTTCAACACAAATCATCACTTTATCTTTCGCATAATCCATTAAATCTATTAAGCTTTCTTTTAATACTTTTTTATATTCTTCACAATAAAATTCATCTAAATATGATTTTCTATCTGTAAGTGTAAAACAAACTGCACTTCCAATATGCATAGTCATTCTACTTGCCCCAATATCATAACCAAAATCAATAACCTCTTTTAATCTATCTATTGTTGCTTTTCTAATGCTTTTTTGAAGCTGTAAAAGGGTTATGTCTTCTGGTGCATGAAGGGTAATTTCTATATTGTTTTCATCCTTATACCCCTTTATTTTTTCTCTATCTTCCTTTGTAAAATTTTCTGGAAAAAAAATAGGCATATTCATATTAAGTTCAACACAATCAAAGCCATGATCTTTTGTATATCTTAAAGTATCTAATATATCAATTTCACCACTTGATGCTGCATATCCAATTTTCATAATTATCCTCCTACTCTTCATTCTTTTCATTTATTTTAGCATATTAAAAAGATTTCTGCTAAAAAATATATGCGATAAATATCTATAACCCAAAATATTCCTTTGATAAAATAATGCAAATATTATATAATACTTTTTAAAATATTTAGTAAATTCCCCTTTATTAACACTATATAATTCTATAAAGGAAAGGAGAAAACTTATGAATAAACTAGAAGAAATCATGACATATAATAAATCCTTTGTACAAAATGAATCCTATAAAAAATATAAAACGACAAAATATCCCTATAAGAAGATGGTAATTTTCTCTTGTATGGATACCAGATTAACAGAACTTCTTCCTCGAGCCTTAAATTTAAAAAATGGAGATGCAAAAATTATAAAAAATGCAGGTGCAGTCATTATGCATCCTTTTGGAAGTATTATGAGAAGTATTTTAGTTGCAATTTATGAATTAAGCGCAGAAGAAGTTTTTGTTATCGGCCATCATGGATGTGGTATGAGCAGCATTGATCCAACAAGTACAATTGAAAAAATGAAGAAAAGAGGTATATCAGAAGATACCCTATCCACCCTTGAATATGCAGGAATCAATTTAGAAAACTGGCTATATGGATTTGATTGTGTGACAGATTCTATCAAAGAAAGTGTAGCAAAAATTAAGAATCATCCTTTAATGCCTAAAAATGTTTTTGTCCATGGACTGATTATGGACCCTGAAACAGGTGAATTAGAAGTTATAGTAAATGGATATGAAAAAGAAATCACCTAAAACATATTTTCACAGTTAGGTTTACATTATTAGAAAACTAAAATATAATAGTATTATTATGAAATATAAGGAGGAAAAATTATTTAATGTCATTAAAAAGTGGAGAAATCATTCAAGGTACAGTTTCAAAAATAACAAAATATGGGGCTTTTATAAAGCTTTCTGATGGAAAAACGGGACTTTGTCATATTTCCGAAATATCTAATGATTATGTAAAGGATATCAATACTTACCTAAAAGAAGGTCAAGAAGTAAAAGTAAAAATTCTTAACATCAAGGACGATAACAAAATGGAGCTTTCTATAAAGCAAGCTTCTAAAAACTCCTCAAATGATAAAAAGCATAAAAGCAATACTTATAAAAAGCCAAAGCAATCATTTGAAAATATGTTATCTGATTTTCTAAAAAGTAGTGATGAAAAATTAAAAGGAATCAATGAAAGAACCAAAAGATACTAAGTCCTAAAAAATGGCTGAATGCATTTTTATGCATTCAGCCATTTTTATAGATATCCTTTTTCTTCAAGCCAACTTTTTGTTAACTTATATGAATCTCTCAAATAGAAATATATACTTTTTCTTTTATCCTCTCCAGATTCTCTTTCACATTCAATAGTAATATTTGCAAATATTTTTTCATCAATACCTAAATTCTTAAAATCAAAACTCATTTCTTCATAGGATTCATTCAATATATCTTTTTTTATAAGATTTATAACTTCTTTTATTTCATCTCTATCTGAAATCACTATTTCTTTATCAAAATATTCTTCTTTATCTTTACTTCTCGTATGAATTTCTATTATATGTGCTTTATTAGCATCTATTCTAAATATATCATTTTTAATTTTCTTATATTCCTGTGATTCATAAATTTCTTTTATATATGGACTACTATTAATTATATTTTTAGGTACATCATACTCTCTTATTAAAATTTTTCCATTTTTTAATTTATATCCTATGGCAATATTCTTTCTGTTTGGTGTATTTTGTATCTTAGACTTATTATCTATTATCATTTTGTGTAAATTTCTTACAGCTGCTATATTACTTTTTTCATGAATCAACTTATCATCTTTATTTATAACATTTTCATCTATATAATAGTCTTCTGCAAAATATACAGCTTTTATTTCATTTAAATTTGGTACTCTTTTTTCATATCCTATTAAATCTAGGTCAATGACTGTAAAAAATAGTCCTGCAATTATAATGAAAGGAATAAATCCTCTCAATTTATTAAATACCCATATAGACTTTTCTATTATCATTTCTGCTATTATATACCCAAATAGACCACCTATAAAAAATCCAAAATACAACCAAAAAGAGCTGTTTGCTACTATAACTGAAAAGTATAATCCTCCCAAAATCATTGTACAAAATGCCATACCATATTTAAATAGAGGCTTTAATATATCAAACGCTATACTATCTCCAGCACTTTCTAAATGTCTTTTATTATATAAGTATTTTGAAACTAAAAATAATATAACTAATAACGCTATATACCATGCTATCAATAAAGAATTTCCTTCTCTATACAATTCATTAGTTATAGGTATTACTTTTAAAGCAAAATTTTTAATAATTGTATTATTTGGAACAAATCCAAACAGTATACTATCTAAAGCTATTAGCACCAAACCTGTTAAACCTAAAGGTAAAAACAAAAATATTAAAGACAATATAGCCTGAATAAAAGAAACACCGCTTATCATACCTGTAAATACAGTCATAAAAAGCACAGTATAATTTAAAAGCAATACAGTAAAAAGCCATTTATATATATCACCAATAACTATATTGGTCCCTGTATATACCCCTTTGTAAACGAAAAACATAATTATAAAATTTACAAAAACTGGTATAGATAATATTATTAAATTAGAAAGCAAATGACTATTAAATAATATATTTCTTGTAAAAGGAAATGAATGAATCATTCCTGTTGAATTTTTAACTTGCATATATCTAAAAATGAGGGTAGCCAATATTATTGGAAAAATCACTGCAAATATTAACTGAAATCCATGTTTATATATATTAAAATATGCTTCAATAACAGAATTAATTTTATTTACATCTTCAACATTGATTAAAAAGATTATTGGACCAGTAAATACTAAAACCAAGAAATATAATACTCCCATCCCCCAAAATCTCTTTAAATCTTCTCTTATAATACTTTTATTAAAATATAACGTTGTTAATTTCATATCCTGCACCCCCTAACTCATATATAAATATTTCTTCAAGTGAAAGTGGCAGTACATCTAATATAACAGGGTTGTATTTATTAAAGTTTGATATTATCTTTTCCCTTTCACCTTTTACGATTAATAGATATACACTTCCTCGCTTTTCCTTATGGAGTATTTCTATTTCTTTACTTATGTTTACTGGAAAATCATTTTTATATGCTATTTGAATTTTATGAACATCTGATTTTAAATCATCTAAATTTCTTTCTATAAGCATCTTACCTTTATGCATAATACCTACATGGTCACATATATTTTCCAATTCCTTTAGGTTATGAGATGAAATAAGCACAGTTGTTTCTCTTTCAGCTACATCTTCTATTACCAAATTCCATACTTTTCTCCTCATCAATGGGTCAAGTCCATCTATAGGTTCATCAAGTATCATTATTTCCGGCATACTAGATAAAGTAAGCCAAAATGATACTTGCTTTTGCATTCCCTTTGAAAGCTTATTTATTTTTCTATTTTCATCTATTTTAAATACTTCTTTTATTCTTTTATATCTATCTTCATTCCATTTAGGATATATGCTTTTATAATATGATGCCATTCCCTTAATCGTATATTGTGGAAAAAAATACAAGTCATCAGGTATATAACCTATTTTTGATTTTATATCTATATTTTCATATACCGTCTTCCCTAATATTTCCACACTTCCACTATCTTGTTTATATATTCCTGTCAAATGCTTTATCAATGTTGTTTTACCAGATCCATTAGGTCCTACTAATCCATATATAGAACCTTTTTGAACATTTAAATTAACATTATCTAAAGCTTTAAAATCACTAAAATATTTATCTAAGCTTTTTACTTTAATCATTATCTTCTCCCCCTTTCACTCTATCATAGGTCTCTTCTAATAACTGCATTAACGCTTCCTTTTCTAAACCTAAATATATCAATTCCGATAAATTTTTTATTATTTCATTTTTTAATCTTTCCACCTTATTTTCATCCACCTTTTCTATTTCCTTTGATACAAAGCTTCCTCTTCCTCTCACAGAATATATATATCCCTGTCTTTCTAACTCCCTGTATGCTTTTTGAATCGTATTTGGATTTATAGTAAGTTGTTTTGCCAAATCTCTTACAGATGGAATTTTTTCGTCTGCCTTTAACACATCATTTATTATTAATTGTTTAAACTTTTCTATGAGCTGTTCATATATTGGTTTTCTGTTCTTTAAATCTATCTGAATCATTTTGCACCTCCCTACATATGTAATAAGTGTACTATTAGTATTAGTACACTTATTATTATATTCTTTAAGTTTATATTTGTCAACAATGACCAATGACAGGGGACGGTTCTTTGTCATTGTCAAAGAACCGTCCCTTGTCATTACTTTAATATAGGCGAAAGCTTTTTATAAAGAACACTTGTTAAAATAGCTACTATAGTTCCCTTTAATAAATTAAAAGGTATTATACCATATAACACTAAAGTTTTAACATCTACAATAGCTCCATTTGCAGCTGCACTCCACGCAATGATTTGTTCTAAAGGCATAATCTTTGCATAAAAAGGTATAAGCATATAATAATTTGCCAATCCCCCTACAATACTCATTGCAATAATACCGATTACAATCCCTGTAATTGCTCCTTTTTTGGTTTTATATTTATTATAAGAAGCACAAGCAGGTATTATCAATGCAATCCCTATTAAAAAGTTTGCAAATTCCCCTACTCCACCAGTAGTTGTTTTCGTTAAAAAATGTAAAAGGTTTTTAATAAGCTCAATTATAACTCCTGCAGCTGGTCCTAATGCAAATCCTCCAATTAATGCAGGTAAGTCACTTAGGTCTATCTTAAGAAATCCTGGAAAGAAAAATATAGGCACTTCAATAAACATGATTACATAAGATAGTACAGATAATATGGCTATCTTTACAAGTCCATTCACCGTTAAACCAAAAGCTTCTTTTTTAATAGTTGATGTTCTATCTATCATTGATAATTCCTCCCTTTTCGGTAATCCTCATGACACGAAAAAACGCCTGAAGAAATCATCTTCAGGCGCAGTTTATAAAAATTGTATACTATAACATCTTCTTTCATCCAGACTATACTGTCGGTACTGGAATTTCACCAGTTCAGCAGCTTTCGCCGCTCGCGGACTATACCGCCGGTCGGGAATTTCACCCTGCCCCGAAGACTACCTTATATTCTATTTTACTCAAATTATAGCGTAGTTTTCTTTATTTTTCAAGTGCTAGCTAACAATCTTATCTAACCACCCAAATTCATTCTGTAGAGATATATCTTTCTTATAGCCTATGTATATAATTAATCCAAGTACTATTTCATGAGGTAATAAAAGTAATAGCCTCATCCAATCTACAGACCATAAATATGCCAAGTTTATATCCATAAAGATTAACAAAGATCCTTCAATCAATGTAACAATAACAGATGATACAATAATAGACAGTATAGCAACGATCAATTTAACATCCATAATAAAATAGGTATATATAATAAAAACTATGATCTGCACAAATGTATGAATACCAAAATCTACATATCTCCTTATAAAGTATACACTAATGCCTTGTAATATCCCTGCTATTACAATTTTTCTTGTTTGAGGCTTTACACCCATTAATAATAATCCTGCCCATAATATTAAGCTTGCTTCTGGAATTGAACCAAATATTACTACCTTTATAGGCATTATATCCATTCACATTTCCCCTTTTAAGCTTTATTTTTCCTATAAACAACATTCCCATCAATTAAGGTATATTCCACTGTTGCTTGTAATTCAAAAGGATGACCATTCCATATTACAATATCTGCATCCTTTCCTTCTTTAATACTTCCTACTCGATCTTCAATTCCTAATATTTCTGCTGCATGAATAGTAATAGCTTTTAGGGCTGTATCTTCATCCATTCCCATCTTTACAGCAAGTCCTGCACACATAGGCAAATACTGAAGAGGGATAACAGGATGATCTGTCATAAGAGCAATTTTCACTCCTGCCTTGCTTAATACACCTGCTGTTTCAAAAGTAAGATTTTTTAATTCAAATTTGGATCTTTCTCCAAAACTTGGCCCTACTACTGCACATAAGCCTTCTTCTTTTATATAATCAGCTATCAAATGTCCCTCTGTACAATGCTCTAAGGTAATTTTTACACCAAACTCCTTTGCAATACGAATAGCAGTGAAAATATCATCTGCTCGATGTGCATGAGCCTTTAATGGTATTTCTCCCTTTATAACAGGAACTAGTGCTTCCATCTTCATATCAAAGGATGGCTTCTTTGCTGGGTCTTCTTTTGCAGCTTCTAGCTTTTGTAAATATTCTTTTGCTTTAAACAAATTTTCTCTTAGTATAGCTGCTGTTGCCATTCGTGTACTCGGTGCTTGTTTTCGATCATGATATACACGCTTTGGATTTTCTCCAAAAGCACACTTCATAGCCAAAGGCTCCTTTATAATCATATCATCTATTCGTTTTCCATAAGTCTTTATAGCTACAAATTGCCCTCCTAATACATTTGCACTTCCTGGACCTGTTGCAACAGAAGTAATTCCCCCTTGGTAAGCTTCCTCAAAAGTCCTATCCATAGGGTTAATCCCATCAATTGCCTTTAAATGAGGTGTTACTGGATCTGTCATCTCATTTCCGTCAGCTCCTTCAAATCCGATAGCATCTTCCCACATCCCTAAATGACAATGGGCATCAATCATACCAGGCATTACAATTTTGCCAGTAGCATCAATAATAGTGGCATCTAAAGGAGCTACAATATCTTCTCCTATCTCCTTTATTTTCCCATTTTCAATGAGAACGCTTCCTTTTTGGTAGTTCTTTCCTTCCATTGTAAAAATATATCCATCCCTAATTAAAATCATATTGATACCCCCAATTTTTTATTCACTAAAATATATTATCTGGAAAATATTTTAATTGTGTATACAAATCTACAACATATCAATATTCAACATTTTTTTCTTAATTCCTCCAATTTATTAGAGGAATATTATTATATTTTATAGAACAATATAACTAAACAATACATAGGAGGATTTTCTATGAAAAAATACAACAAAATTTTAATCCTTTTTCTTATTCTATCTTTTCTACCGCTATCTTTAATAAAAGTACCAGTAATCATTTTAGAAGATATAAAAGCTTCTAAAACCATTTTTATTCATAAAATTTCTCCTAATGATCAATTTACCATGCACTGGATGCACTCTGTTGAATTAGCTCCTTGGGAGGAAACCTTCTATATTGACAATAACTATAAAATAATATTAGATTACACACGATTTAAAGCCTTTGGAGCAGGCGTTCCTAAATCAGCTGGAAAGAAAACCTTCGTAAAGAATGGATGGATTTACTTTGCAGAAATAAACAAAGAAATGCCAAACCTTGCTTATGGTATATCTAATTTTGCAAAGCACACCTTCTACTTTAAAAATATAACTTTAAAGCTTTATGAAATGGTTCCAAATGATAATCCTGTTAAAATCTATACAGATAAGCTTTCAATAATTTCATATATATACAAAAAACTTATTACATAAAAATTCGCATACTGCAACCGCAGTATGCGAATTTTTATGCTGTAATCAAATCTTCTTTTTTCTTACTCATTTTTTGAATAAAGAAGATTAATGCAAATAATACAATACCAATAATATCTGATGTCATTCCTGGCTTCATCAATAAAATAGCTGATACCAACATTGCAATTCGATAGATTACATTTACCTTTGTAAATAAATATCCTTCTGCAGCAACTCCTAAAGCAATAACACCAATAACAGCTGTAATAGCTGCAATGATAATTCCAATAGCTGTTGTATTGATTAAAAGAAGTGCTGGTGAATATACAAATATATATGGAACTATAAATCCTGCCAATGCCAATTTTACTGCCTGAAAACCTGTTTTTGCTGGATTCCCTCCTGCAATCCCTGCTCCTGCAAATGCTGCTAAAGCAACAGGTGGTGTTAAATTTGCAAGCATTCCAAAGTAGAATACAAACATATGAGATACTTGATGTGGAATACCCATTTTAGCTAATGCTGGTGCTGCCATGGTTGCAGTAATAATGTATGCTGGGATAGATGGAAGACCCATTCCTAAAACAATACATGCAAGCATTGTAAGCACCAATGTAATAAATAAATTCCCTTTTCCTAAGAAAAGAATAGCACCTGCAAGTTTTAATCCAAATCCTGTTAATGTAGCAACACCAATAATAAGTCCTACAATGGCACAAGACATCGCAACTCCTAGAGCAGTACGTGCACCACTTTCTAATGCATCAATAATATCTTTAAAGCTCATTCTTGTTTCTTTTTTTAAAGAACTTGCAATAATTGTTGCAATAATAGAATAAAACGCTGCATAAATCGGTGTAAATCCTTTAATTAATAAATATAGAAGAATAACAAGAGGAATTAATAGATGCCCTCTTTGTTTTAACACTTCTGAAACCTTTGGCAATTGTTCTTTTGGAAGTCCAGTTAATCCTTTTTTTGATGCTCTTAAGTGAATCATTACAATTACACCTAGATAATAAAGAAGTGCTGGAATCGCTGCTGCAGCTGCAATTTTAATATATTTTATTCCTAAATACTCTGCCATAATAAATGCTGCTGCTCCCATAACAGGTGGCAAAATCTGTCCTCCACAAGATGCAGTTGCTTCTACTGCCCCAGCAAACTCAGAATCATATCCAATCTTTTTCATAAGTGGAATGGTAAAAGCTCCTGTTGTTACAACATTTGCAACAGCGCTACCATTAATGGAACCAAGCAATCCACTAGAAATTACCGCTACCTTTGCAGGACCACCTTTTCCTTGTCCTGCAATAGCCATTGCCAAGTCATTGAAAAATTGACCCATACCTGATTTTGATAAAAAAGCTCCAAATAATACAAACAAGAAAATATAAGTTGAAGATACACCTATTGCAATACCAAAAATACCTTCTGTCGTTAAATACATATACTCAGCAATATCTTTTATTCCATATCCTCTATGGGCTATAATATTAGGTAATTTAGGCCCTAAATACGCATAAACCAAAAACAATATTGCTAAAATTGCAATCTCATTTCCAGTGATTCTTCTACCTGCTTCTAGTACTAGTAAAATGGCCATAATTCCAAAAATCATATCTGTACTGCTTGGCATTCCTGCACGCATTACCAATGCTTTATAATTTATAACAATATACATTCCCAAACCTAATGACAATAATGCAAAAAACCAATCCAAAATTGCTGGCTTTTTCTTCGATGATTTCTTACTAAAAGGATATAGTATAAATACCAAACTCATTACTACAGCTGTGTGCACAGCTCTATGCATCAAAGTAACAAGAGGTCCTGCCCAAGCTGTATAAAGATGAAACAATGATAGTCCTATACACATAATAAAAACAATAATTCCAGGGATACTATTTCTATCAAATTTTCTAAAGCGAGATTCTGTATCATATTTTTCTAATATGGCTTCATGTCCTACTGCTTGTTCGTTTTCCGTATTTTTTATATCTGTCATCTTATCACCCTTTCATATATTTTTTATAAAGAAAGGGCATTTAAAAATGCCCTCTTTTATTTTCCTTGCTCTTTATAATATTTTTCTGCTCCTGGATGTAGTGGAATAGGCATTCCTTGTCTTACTGTATCTAGGCTAATTCTTTTAGCTGCTGAGTGTGCTTCATGTAATGTATCTATGTTTTCAAAAATAGTCTTTGTAATTTCATATACTTCATCTTCACTTAATTCTGCTCTTGTTACAAGTAAAGTTGTAACAGCTGCCGTTTCTACATCTTCTTTATTGTCATAAGTTCCTGCAGGAATCTTCTCTGATGAATAGAATGGAAACTCTTTTGCTAATTTTTCTACTACTTCTTTTCTAATTGGCACAATCTTTACATCATGTGTTGTACAAATATCCATAATTACTGCATTTGGAAGTCCTGATGTCAAGAATGCAGCATCTACTGAACCATTTTTTAACTGCTCAATACTTTCTGAATAAGATAAGAAATCTTCATCAATATCGTCATAAGTAATGCCATGTGCACCTAAGATTTGACGAGCATTTACTTCTGTACCACTTCCTGGAGCTCCAACGCCTACTCTCTTTCCTTTTAAGTCAGAAATTTCATTAATACCGCTACCCTCTAATGTTACAACCTGTACAAAGTTAGGATAAAGTGCAGCAACACCTCTTAAGTTTTCAACCTTTCCTTTATCTTTAAAAACTTCTGTTCCCGTATAAGCATAGTTGATAACGTCATTCATAGCAAAAGCAAGTTCTGCCTTTTTTTCACCAAGTAATGTTGCATTTACTGCAGATGCACCTGTAGATTGAACGGATGCATTTACATTATCAAGCTTTTCATTTAAAAGATTAGAAATTGCACCACCAATTGCAAAATATGGTCCTGAACTACCTCCCGTTGCAATGGTAACAAACATTTTTTCTTTAGATGCAGAAGCTTGATCTTCAGATGCAGGCTGCCCATCTTTAGAATTAGAACATCCTACAGCAAAAACACTAAGTACTAGCATTAATGCTAAAAGTATAGATAATTTTCTTTTCATAAACGTTTTCCCCCTTAAAATATTAATTTAGTAGAATTATATAACATTTCATAAAATATTAAAATTTATTCATATTTTGTTGCATTATTTTCTTATAACCTGCATTTATTGCTTATTAAAAAGCAAGAAGCAGAATGTAATCCTGCTTCATATGCCTAATAACTTTTTAAATTTTTTTAAATAATTCCTGCTAACAGGTATTTCTATGTTTTCTTTCTCCTTTATTTTTACCTTATATGTGTAATTAAACCAAGGAATAATCTCATTAATAAAATCAATATTGACAATATAGCTTTTATGGGTGCGAATAAATTTTTTCTTTTTAAATCTTTCTTCTAATTCTTTTAATGAATAATTGCAATGATATTCTCCATCTCTTGCATGAACAACAATATCATTTTTTATAGATTCAATATATTGAATTTCATCTATATCCATAAGAATATATCTATTATTTTTAAATACACATAACTTATTCAAATCAAACTCTTCGTTTTCTGCAAAGTTTTTATTTTTTTTCTGATTTTGCTTTTTTATTCGATCAATAGCAATCTTTAACCGTTCTTCAGAAAAAGGTTTCAATATATAATCTGCTACATTTATTTCAAAGCCTTGAATAGCATATTCATTGTAAGCCGTTGCTAAAATAATATAAGGAGGATTGTTTCTATCTAATATTTTCCGTGCCAACAAAAGTCCGTTTACATCTTGTATTTGAATATCTAAAAACACAATGTCTGGATTTAACTTTTCTACTAAATCCATTACTTCTTTTCCATCTCCTGTCTCTGCAATGATATTAATCTCCTTATCTTTTTCCAGAAAGTATCTTAACTCATCTCTAATATATTTCTCATCATCTACAATAATAACCTTAAACACCTTTATCACACTCCGCCATATCCTTTATAATAGGAATCCTTATACTTATAGTTGTTCCCTCTCCAAGCTTACTATAAATCTTTAGTCCATATTCTTCTCCAAACATACCCTTTAATCTTTCATTTACATTATTGATTCCTAAAGAATCTTTATGCACACAATCACCGTTTATTATTTTAGAAAGCTTTTTTTCTTCTATTCCAATCCCATTATCTTCAATTTGAATTATTATTTCATTTTTTTTCTTTATTCCACTAATTTTTACCCGTCCGCCTTCCTTCTTTGGAAGCAGTCCATGCTTAATTGCATTTTCTACAAGTGGTTGTAATGTTAAAGGTGGAAGTAAGCATGCTATATTTTTTTCTATTTCATAAATTACCTCCAATTTATCTTCAAATCTTGCTTTTTCAATTTCTACATATGATTTTACATGATTTAACTCAGTCCCAAGATCTACAATATCTTTGTTCATATTTAAATTTTTCCGAAATACATTACTAAGGTGGGTAATTAGATTTCTTGCTTTCTCAGGATTAATTCTACAAAGAGAACCTATAACGGTTAAAGAATTAAATAAAAAATGCGGATTTATTTGTGCTTGCAGTGCTTTTAATTCTGCTGTAGCTAGTAGTTTTGAATTATGTTCTAATTTTCCTAAAGTTAATTGAGTAGAAAATAGTTTTGCTAATCCATTCGCAAGTTCCACATCAATCGATGTAATGGCATTTGGGATACCTTTATATAGCTTAAATGTACCAATGATTTTTGTATCTTCCTTTAAAGGATATATTACCACAGATTCAAGAGGACACCCCCTATTTTTATATTCACAGCCGACTTCTGTACAATAACCTAAAATAACAGGATCCCCTGTTTTTAATACTTGATTTGTAATATCTGTCACAATCGGTTTTCCTACACCATGTCTCTCTGTTCCAACTCCAGCATGAGCTACAATCTTTTCCTTATCTGTAAATGTAACTGCATTATATTCTGTCATATCGTATACAATTTGTGCTACCTTTTGAATTTCTTTAGAATTAATTCCTTTCTTAATAAAAGGCAAAGTTCTATCTGCAATCTTTAAAGTTAATTGAGCTTGCTGTGCTCCCATTTTTTCTTCTTCGCTAAAGATACTGTCAATAATCATAAATAAAAGTGCTAGTCCAATAGAATTAATAATCACCATAGGAATCCAGATAGCTTTAACAAGCATAACTGCATCAGCAAAAGGTCTTGAAAAAATAAGTACAGAAATTTTTCTCATACTCTCAGCAATAGCTCCTATAAGAGCTGCATACATCCATTTCTTTTTTTTATTTTGAATCAACTTTCCTATAATCCCTGCCATAAGACCTTCAAATACAGTAGATATAGCACAAGCAGTTGTTGTAAATCCTCCAATATGAATGAGTCCACGATGTATTGCTGCAATAATCCCTGCTAAAAATCCAACCAATGGTCCTCCTAAAATTCCTCCCGTTGCAACGCCAATAATTCTTGTGTTTACTAAAGCTCCTTCAAATTCTATACTAAAATAAGTCCCTATAATGCCAAAAACACCAAAGACAAAAGATAAAATCAATTTATCTGATAATTTTACCGGTTTTTTTGCAATAAGATTCCTAGAAGGTTTAAATCTTGATAATATGAATGCAAAAACAAATAAATTTCCAAATTTATTTGCCAATCCTAATATAATATCAAAGCTCATCAAGATCTCCCCATTTCTAATTGCTTATTTATATGTTCATTATACTGTAATTAATAACATTATTACAAATAATTTGAATAATATCATTCATATAACTATACACACTATTTTCTTTCTATACAATTTCGTTTATAATAATATATATACTAAAAAATTTTAAATAATAAAATATTTTAATAAGGTTTAATTATTTATAATTTTATGAAAGGAGCTTTTTATGAAAAAAGGAGATATTTTATGGCTATTGTGCCTAGGATTGGTCATTGCAATTTTAGTTATTCCCACAACACATGAAGCATTTGTTCATCTAACAAAAGTACATCCTTATATTATGAGCTTTTTTAAAGTTGCCATTCTAGCCACTATGGGAGAATTCCTTGCTATAAGGATTCTTTCTGGAAAGTTTATAAAACCAGTAGGCGTTTTTTGGAGATTTGTAATCTGGGGATTTTTAGGTATGAGTTTTGCTTTGGTATTTCCAATCTTTGATGGAGGCGTGCGTACAGCTATCAAAATCGGATTAATCCCAAGTTTTAAAGGAAGTAAAATCCACACTTTTGCAACTCCTTTTTTTACCAGTGCTGCCATGAACCTTATTTTTGCTCCAACTATGATGGGACTTCACCGAATTACAGATACTTATATTGAACTTTGCCATGGTAAACTATCTAATCTTAAAAAAGTTTGTTTAGAAGATGTCATCGATCACATTGATTGGAAAGGCTTAGTTGGCTTTGTATATTTAAAAACAATTCCTTTTTTCTGGATTCCAGCCCATACTATTACATTCCTACTCCCTTCAGAGTATCGTGTTTTAATGGCATCCTTTTTATCTATTGCATTAGGAGGTATTCTAGCTTTTGCAAAGAAAAAAAATCAAAGTCTGTAAATTTACAGACTTTGATTTTTATTTAAATTCTCTATAATATCTATTAATTCTTCCATACTATCTACTACATAATCAGGATTATGCTGCATATATATTTCTCTAGGTAAAGCACTCCAAGCTACTGCTACAGATATAATCCCTGCATTTTTGCCACATAATACATCAAAAGGACTATCTCCAACCATAATAGCCTCATCAACCTCTATATCTAGCTCCTTTAGTGCCATCAAAGCAGGAGTAGGGTCTGGTTTATGCTTTTTAGTATCATTTGCACCTATAATACTTTCAAAATAATGCTCTAAATCAAATAGTTTTAACCCTTTTCGTGCTGATTCATTAAGCCTTGAAGTAACAACACCTAGTTTATACCCTTTTTTGTGTAATATTTCTAACGCTTCTTTAACACCCGTATGCACTGTAATAAGTTTTTCAAAATTCAAAGCTTGAAAAGCTCTATAAGTTTTTATTGCTTCTTCACTGCACCCCGGACATTCTCTATCTAATGTAACTTTTAAGATTTCTCCAAAGGATTGAACAATTTTTTCCCTAGGAACTTCCTTGTTTAAATGGGTTTTATAGGTATGTTGAAAAGACTGAATAATCAATTCGTTCGTATCTAACAATGTTCCATCTAAATCAAATAAAATTGCTTTTATACTCACGAGTTTCTCCTTTCTCTACTAAGCTTTTTATACTTTAATATAAACTATTCTAACCAAATTATGCTTTTAAGTCAAAAAATAATAAACTCACGCTAAATAATCTAATTTTAGCGTGAGTCTATCATTTATTTGAATAAATTATTAAGCAATTGTTTTTTCTAATCTTCTATTTGCTTCTTCATATGTTAATTCATTCTCTGTGGCTGCTACAACAGTTGCTGCAGCTAAATCTCCAATAACATTTACTGAAGTTCTTGCCATATCCAATATTCTATCCACACCAGCAATAAGTGTTATTCCTTCAAGAGGTAATCCAACAGATGTTAAAACAACAGAAAGCATGATAAGTCCCCCTCCTGGTACACCTGCTGTTCCTATTGCTCCTAATGTAGATGTAAGAACGATTGTACTCATTTGAGATATAGTTAAATCTATTCCATATATTTGAGCAACAAATAAGGCACATACTCCCTGATATAAAGCTGTTCCTCCCATATTAATAGTAGCACCAAGTGGAAGTACAAAGCTTGCTATCTTTTCTGATACACCTACATTTTCTTTAATACATTGTATGCTTACAGGTAATGTTCCTGAACTACTAGTTGTACTAAAAGCTGTAGTTGCCGCAGGCATAATTCCTTTAATAAATTTGATTGGATTATATTTTGCAAAAGCTTTTACGGTTGTAGCATATACAAATATAGTTTGAATCACACATCCTACATACACTGCTACAACTACTTTAATTAATGGTAGTAAAACATCTGTACCATTTGACGCTACTACAGGTGTAATCAAACCAAATACCCCTATTGGAGCTAATGACATGATTAATCCTGTAATCTTATACATAATTTCTGCTAAGCTGTCAAAGAAACTAATAAAAGGTTTGCTTTTTTCTTCTGGTAATGATGTAGCCCCGATCCCTAAGAAAAGAGCAAAAGTAATAATTTGTAGCATATTTCCCTCAACTAAACCTTTCATTGGATTTTTAGGGACCACATTTAATAAAATTTCTGTAATTGGAGGAGCCTCTTTAGCCGCAACAACGTCCATATTCACTGACATACTTAATCCTAATCCTGGATTCATTATTTTACTTAACAAAATCCCTATTGTAACTGCAAAGGCCGTTGTAAATAAATAATATCCTATTGTTTTACCACCAATCCTCCCAAGAGTTTTAATATCTCCTATACTTGCAGCCCCTACAATCAATGATGATAATACTAAAGGTACTATAAGCATTTTAATTAAATTAAGAAATAACGTTCCAATTGGCTTAATAAATGTATCAGCTATATGTGGATTACTTTGTAAAAGAAGACCTACTATAATACCGCCTAACAACCCAATAAATATTTTTGTTGTTAATTTCATTTTCAAAAATAATTCCCCCTTTTTTATTTAAATTAAAAATCCTAACTAATGATAACCTTTTCCTAACAAAATCAGACATAACCAAACAGAATAAAACTTTTTTATTTTTCCTGCTTAAATCCATCTATCATTTAATATATATCAAAAGTTATCCACAAATTTTTAATCTTATCATCTCCTAAAAAATAAAAAACTTAGGTATTAAAACCTAAGTGTCAGAGTATAGACAAAATAGAATTATTATAATTGAAAAATAAAAGCAAATGATTGCAAAGCTTTAGTAAAGAAAACTTAATGAAGAATTTCAAAAAAATCCGTAGGCTTAGCATGGATGCTAAGCCAGCATCCTACAAGATAGGATGTCTTGATTAGGTGCGTTAGGATTTTTTGAAATTATGAATCTTAGTTTTCCCTAAAGCTTTGTTTATGAGCGTTATTTTTCAATTCATTTATAAATATAATTTTGTCAACAAGCTCAAACTTAGGTACAAAAACCTAAGTGTATTTTTATATAGGATTTTTTATAGATACAATAATTCCTTCAATAAATTTCTTCACACTAATTTTACCACCGTAATCTAACTTCCCTCTAATATGATTCATTTGTTTTCTTACTTCTTTGAAATCAAACAAAATACTGGCATATTTTATGAATATTTCATTTCCATAATCTTCAATACCCATATGAGCAATATTTATTAATGCTCTATTAACTGCTCTTCTAATTCTTTGTTCTATAGCAAAAACATTGGTTGTAATCTGGTATTCCTGTTCATACCTTCTTTGTAAATAATTATAGATTTCCGTCATTTTATATTTTATTGGATTTTTCCCTGCATCTTTATCTTGCTCTAGAATCCAAAGAATAATTTCAATGATATCATTATTCCCTGCTTCTCCCAAAATCCCTAATTGTGCTAATATTTTTTCAATCTTATCTTTATTACTAGATGTCTCAATCTCTTTATCCAAACTATTTTCCTCATATATCTGAATCTCTTTAATAGCATTTTTAAAAGATTGAATCACATGAAACATATTCATTTTCTCTTTCACTTTTTTAATTACTGAAACTACTTCAACAACATTGATTGGTTTGTTGATAAAAAATTCAATTCCTTCTTTATATGCCTCTGCAATCATTTCTTTTGATGTAACTTGAGAAATCATAATAAAAGTTGTCTTGCACTTAGACCTATTTATATCAGATACAATGCTGATACCATCAATTTCTGGCAACAATAAATCCACCAAAACAATATCTGGCTTAAGTCTTTTAATCTCATCTATAGCCTGTGCACCATCATCAGATATTCCTATAATATCCCCTAAATTATTTTTTAATATTATTTTTTTTAATAGGTTTTGGATTACTTTATCATCCTCTATAATATAAAAGTTCGTATCCATTTCATCACTTCCTCATTTCTATTTTTACAGCAGGAATTGTTATCTGAAATGTTGTATTTTCACCTTTGCCATATTTAACAATAATGTTACCTTCATAATGATTTTCCACTATATATTTTACATGAGATAACCCTATACCTGTTGACATTTTTCCTGTTACTGTATCGATTTTTGTAGTAAAACCAGGTTCAAATATTAAGTCTATATCATCTTCTTCAATTCCAATACCATTATCAGTTATTTTAAAAATATAGCTTTCTCCAATTCTTTCTTCCTCTATGATAATCTCACCCATTAACTCTATAGCATCAATAGAATTAATAATGAGATTATTAAGTATAGATATTAATGGATAAAAATCATTTGTATAGAAATTATCTTTCACAACATGTTTAAGAGAGATATTTTTATTGCTAATATTTATTAATTTTTGTGTATTATCTTCTATTATTTTAAAAATTTCCTCTACACTCATAAACATACTCTTACTTCCTTCTGAAAGAGTCTCTTCTATACCTAATACCACTCGTAAATAATCCTTTTTTATTTCATGAATGTTTCTAGAAATATATAAAGCCTGATTCTTTAATTCTGGCTCCTGCAATCTTTTATATAATTGATAACTTTTTTCCATCATATCTTCAATATCAACCATTGATTTTCTCAAAAAGAAAAGCTCTGTTTTTAACCTAGCATTAAATAATAATAATTCTCTAAACTTGTTTTCTTTTTGCCCTCTTTCATATGTATTTTTATAATACAAAATAATTTTATTAATAAAAAAAGTAATGAGTGATCGAACAAATCCAACAAGAATAATAGTTAATATTTCTTTTTCAAAATAAATATTAGTCCTAAAACTTCTTAAAAAAGCCTCTGCCATATTCCCAACACTATCACAAATCCACAAATATAAAATAAATGTCATAGGATTTTTTAGTCTGTTCCTAATATTAAAAATCTCAAAAAACAATCCAAAAGTTAAATAAAATATGGTTACAGGCAAGTAACGTACTAGTGTTTCTAGTAAAGACATCTCATGATATGCAATAAAATGGACAAGCCCTCTAAATAAAAACATAAGTATTGCTATACAAGTAGACACAAACATAATTGAGACATCTTTAAAATGGATCAATAATAAAGATAATACGACTACAGCTAATGAAAATCTAAACCATTGTGAAAATGGGGTAAAATAGACTTGTCCCATAAAAACAGTTATCATACAAATAGCAAAAATATTTTCCAATCTCTTTTTTCCCATATCAACCAAACACTTCCTTACAAAAACGAGAAGGACTAAGTAAAGTCCTTCTTTAGTAAATAAAATTTTATATCTTCATACTTAAAGAAACCTTCTGTCTTTCCATATCCACCTTCAGAACCCTTACCTTTACCACATCCCCTACAGAAACTACATCCATAGGATTTTTAATAAACTTGTCACTCATTTCTGATATGTGGACAAGTCCATCATTTTTTATACCTATATCTACAAATGCACCGAAATCAATTACATTTCTTACTGTACCTGTTAAAATCATATCAGGTTTCAAATCCTCGATTTTTAACACATCTGTTCGAAAAATTGGCTTAGGCATTTCATCACGAGGGTCTCTTCCTGGTTTTTTAAGTTCATTAAGAATATCTTTTAGTGTAGGAATCCCTACCTCTAACTCTTTTGCCCATTCTTCTATTTTTTTATCATCTACTTCTTCTTTAATATTTTGTAGCTTTTTATTTTTTACATCATCTAATGAATATCCTATTATTGATAATAGCTTCTCAGCAACACCATAGGATTCTGGATGGACTGCTGTATTGTCTAATACATTTTTGCCATCTGAAATTCTTAAAAATCCTGCACACTGCACAAAAGCGCTCGGTCCAAGTCTAGAAACCTTTAGTAATTCTTTTCTATCTTTAAACTTTCCATTTTCTTCTCTATATTTTACAATATTTTTCGCCACAGATTTACTAATACCAGAAATATATTGAAGCAGTGAAGCAGAAGCTGTATTTAAATCTACTCCTACACGATTTACTGCATCCTCTACTACACCCTTTAGGGCTTCATCAAGTCTTGATTGATTTACATCATGCTGATACTGCCCAACCCCTATATGCTTTGGTTCAATTTTTACCAATTCTGCCAATGGATCTTGTAGTCTCCTTGCAATAGATATAGCTCCTCTTAAAGATACATTAATATCTGGATATTCTTCGGCTGCTAACTTTGAAGCCGAATACACAGATGCCCCTGCTTCATTTACAATAAGATAATATATTTTTCTATCTATTTCTTGAATCATTTCTGCTACAAACATCTCTGATTCTCTTGAAGCAGTCCCATTTCCTATAGCAATAATATTTACTCCATATTTTTCAATTAGCTCCTTTAAAACCTTCTTAGCATTTTCTATATCATTTTGTGGCTCTGTTGGATAGACAGTAGTTGTATCTAATAGCTTTCCTGTTTCATCTACAACTGCTATTTTACATCCTGTTCTATAAGCAGGGTCAAAACCCATTACAACCATATCCTTCATAGGAGGTTGCAACAATAAATTATTAAGATTTGTTGCAAATACTTTTATTGCTTTCTCCTCTGCACGCTCTGTAAGTTCATTTCGAATTTCTCTTTCAATAGATGGAGCAATTAATCTCTTGTAACTATCCTCTACAGCTTCTTCAACAAAGCTTGAGGTTATACTTCTTCTTTTCTTTACTATCTCACTTTTTAAGAAATATAATATATCTTCTACAGGAGCATCAATTTTAACCTTTAATATTTTTTCCTTTTCCCCACGATTTATTGCTAAAACCCTATGATCTAGTATTTTTTTTACAGGTTCTTTGTAATCATAATACATTTCATAAACAGATTTTTCATCAGGATTTGCAGCTACTACTACCACGATTCCTTTATAAAAGGTTAAATTTCTTATTTTTTTACGATAATCTGCATTATCTGATACCTTCTCTGCAATAATATCTTGTGCTCCTTCAATAGCTTCTTCAACTGTATTGACATCTTTTTCTTCGTTGACAAATTTTACTGCAATTTCCTCTATGGTGCCGTCGAATATTTCCTGGGAAAATAGAATTTCTGCTAATGGCTCAAGTCCTTTTTCTTTTGCAATTGTTGCTCTTGTTCTTCTCTTTGGTCTAAAAGGTCTGTATAAGTCTTCTACCTCTGTTAGGGTAATTGCATTCTGAATTTTTTCCTTTAATTCTTCTGTAAGCTTGTCCTGCTCATGAATAAGTCTTATTACTTCTTCTTTTCTTTTCTCTAAATTTCTTAAATATGTAAGACGATCAAACAATTCCCTAAGTACTGTATCACTTAACTCTCCTGTTACTTCTTTTCTATATCTTGCAATGAATGGAATGGTATTTCCTTGGTCAATTAATTCAATTGTTGCTTTTACCTGTGATTCTTTTATTTGAAATTCTTTTGCTAATTGTTTGGCAATCAAATCTATAAGACTCCTTTCAATTAATTCTATAATAATAGCCGGGTATTTCCCCAGCTATTTTTGCTCTTTTTTTAAATATTCATTAATAAACAAATCAATTTCTCCATCCATAACAGCTTGCACATTTCCTACTTCTGCATTAGTTCTATGGTCTTTTACCATATTATATGGATGAAAAACATAAGACCTTATCTGACTTCCCCATGCAATTTGACTATAATCACCTTTCAAATCCTCAATTTTATCTTTATGCTCTCGTTCTTTTATTTCTATAAGCTTTGATATTAACATTTTCATTGCTGTTTCACGATTGCTATGCTGAGACCTCTCATTTTGACATTGTACAACAATTCCTGTTGGAATATGAGTAATCCTAATTGCTGAATCTGTCTTATTTACGTGCTGTCCTCCTGCACCACTAGCACGATACGTATCTATCCTTAAATCATTAGGATTAATATCGATCTCTATATCTTCATCTAATTCTGGCATAACGTCTAATGATGCAAAAGAAGTGTGTCTTTTACCAGATGGGTCAAATGGAGATATTCTTACAATTCTGTGAACACCTCTTTCACATTTTAAATACCCATAAGCATTTTCCCCTTCAATCAATAATGTTACATTTTTAATTCCAGCTTCCGTATCTGGTAATATATCAAGGGTTTTAACTCTGTATCCTTTCTTTTCAGCCCATCTTGTATACATTCTTAAAAGCATTTCTGCCCAATCCTGAGCATCTAAACCTCCTGCTCCTGCATGGATAGAAATAATTGCATTATTCTTATCGTATTCTCCTGATAGTAAGGTTTCTACCCTTATTGTATCTATTTCTTCCTTAATCTTTTCAATATCAGCCTGCACTTCCTTTTCTACTGATAAATCTTTTTCCTCTATTGCCATATCTAGCAGTAGGTTTAATTCCTCATACTTTTCAGATAATGCTTCATATCTATTTAACTTATCTTTTAACTGCTTTGATTTTTGCAAAATCTTTTGCGCATTCTTAGGATCATCCCAAAACGCTGGCTCCATTGCTTTTTCATCCAATTCTTTTATCTCAGATGTTAGCTTATCTATGTCAAAGAGAAACCCTCAAATCTTCAATAGGCTCTTTCAACAAGCTAAGCTCATACTTTAGCTGTTCTAACTGTACCATTAAATCCCGCCTTTCTATCTACCACAACATTTTTTGTACTTTTTACCACTTCCACATGGACAAGGTTCATTTCTTCCAACATGATTATGCTTAGTAACAGGCTTTCTTTCTTCTGGTGCATCAGGACCTCTCATTCCTGTCACTTTTACAACTTGTTTTCTCTGTGTTTCTGTTTGAACAGTTACATTGAATAAGTGTCTTATTGTATCTTCCTGTATACTAGCAATCATAGCCTCAAACATATCAAATCCTTCAACTTGATAAGCTCTTACAGGATCTTCTTGTCCATAAGCTCTAAGTCCAATTCCTTGTCTTAGTTGGTCCATAGCATCAATATGATCCATCCATTTTGTATCTACAATACGAAGAAGAATTACTCTTTCTAATTCTCTCATTCTTTCTTCTCCAACTTCTTCTTCTTTTTGACGATATAAATCATCTGCCATTTTCATTATTCTTGACTTTAGCTCTTCTTTTGTCAGTTCTTCTAAATCATCAAATTGTAAGCTTCCTTTTGGTAAAAATATAGTGTATAGATAGTCTTCCATTCCTTTTAAATCCCACTCTTCTGGGTATTTTGCATCTGCTGTATAAGTTTCAATAGCACTATCTACAATACTTGAAAGCATTCCCATAATATGCTCTCTTAAATTTTCTCCTTCTAAAACCCTTCTTCTTTCTTTGTACATAACTTCTCTTTGCTTATTCATAACATCATCATACTGAAGAACATGCTTTCTTATTGAGAAGTTTCTTCCTTCTACTCTCTTTTGTGCGCTCTCTATTGATTTTGAAAGAATACCTGCTTCAATAGGTTGGTCATCATCCATCCCTAATTTCTCTACAATTCCTTGTATTTTTTCACTACCAAATAATCTCATCAAATCATCTTCTAATGAAATAAAAAATTGAGATGATCCTTTGTCTCCTTGACGACCTGAACGTCCTCTTAACTGATTATCAATTCTTCTTGATTCATGTCTTTCCGTACCGATAATCGCAAGTCCACCAGCTTCAACAACCTTTTCACGCTCTTTATCTGTCATCTTTTTGATTTCTTCATAAATTTCATTATAAAGCTTTCTAGCTTCTATAACTTCTTCATCCTCTGTAGGTGCAAAGCTTGTAACCATAGAAAGAACATAATCACTATATCCTCTCTTTTTTAATTCCTTTTTCGCCATAAATTCAGCATTTCCACCTAATACAATATCTGTACCACGTCCTGCCATATTTGTAGCAATGGTTACAGCCCCAAATCGTCCTGCTTGAGATACAATCTCTGCTTCTCTTTCATGTTGCTTTGCATTTAAAACTTCATGCTTGATTCCATATCTTTTTAACATTTTGCTTAAAAGCTCTGAATTTTCTATAGATATAGTACCGACAAGTACTGGCTGTCCCTTTTTATGCTTTTCTATTATCTGGTTTATAACAGCTTTAAACTTTCCTTCTTCTGTTTTATAAATAGAATCAGGCAAATCCTTTCTTTGAATAGGCTTATTTGTCGGAACTACTACAACATCCATATTATAAATATGCTTAAATTCATCTTCTTCTGTCTTTGCTGTACCTGTCATACCAGCTAGCTTATTATACATTCTAAAATAGTTTTGAAGGGTAATGGTTGCCAAAGTCTTTGATTCTCTTTGCACCCTCAAGCCTTCTTTTGCTTCTATAGCTTGATGTAATCCATCGCTGTACCTTCTACCAAACATAAGTCTTCCTGTAAATTCATCAACAATAACAATTTCTCCATCCTTTACCACATAATCCTTATCACGCTTCATTAGTTTATGTGCCCTTAATGCTTGATTAATATGATGAGAAATCTCCATATTTTCTGGATCTGCAAGATTTTCTATTCCAAAAAACTTTTCTGCCTTCTCAACACCACCACCATCTTCATCTGTTAAGACAATTGTGTTTGCTTTTTCATCTATCACATAATCTACTTCTTCTTTAAGATTTCTTACAAATTGATCTACAATTTGATATAGCTTTGTTGACTTTTCTCCTGCTCCAGAAATAATAAGAGGTGTTCTTGCTTCATCTATTAAAATACTGTCTACCTCATCCACAATAGCATAATTTAGCTCTCTTTGAACCATTTCTTCTTTGTATATGACCATATTGTCTCTTAAATAATCAAAACCAAATTCATTATTTGTTCCATAAGTAATATCTGAATTATAAGCAGCTCTTCTTGCTTCTGTACTCATTCCATGAATAATACAGCCTACAGATAAGCCTAAGAAATTGTAAATTTTACCCATCCATTCCATATCACGTTTTGCCAAATAATCATTAACAGTTACAACATGTACACCTTTTCCTTCAAGGGCATTTAAGTATACAGGAGCTGTAGCAACCAAAGTTTTTCCTTCCCCTGTCTTCATCTCAGCAATACGTCCTTGATGAAGCACAATTCCTCCTAAAAGCTGTACAGGAAAGTGTCTCATTCCTAAAGTTCTCCATGCTGCTTCTCTTACTACTGCAAAAGCTTCTGGTAATAAGTCATCTAATGTTTTTCCATTTTTTAATTCTTCTTTAAATACATTAGTTTTATTTTTTAATTCTTCATCACTTAATTTTTTGATTTTTTCTTCTAATGCCTCTATTTGGTCTACTATCTTAAATAATCTTTTCACTTCTCTATCATTAAAACTACCGAATATCTTTTCTAAAAACTTCATTTTTTATCATCCTCTCTAAATGAGTGCATACTGCTCCAACTTTCATTGTAACATAATGAAATGTACATGCAAAGGTAAATATTTACAATACAAAAGGAAGAATTCTCATTCTTCCTTATTTTTGCCCTTTATATTGAAATATTATCATTTTTGTACTTCTATGCCCAAATCTCCTTCGTATTCGTATCATTTCCCCTTGTATAAACAAAACAATACCCAAACTGATAAATATATTTCCTACACTAATAACCTTCGACAAGGGATATGGTTTTGGAATTACAATGCATTTTGCTAAAAATTTTGTCCATGTTTTAGCATCCTCTAACGGTATATATCTTAATATTTCTCCACTTTTTATTCCTTCTATTAAAGATATTTTTCCTGCTAAATCTAAGCTTTCAAAAGATATAGGTATCTTTCCGTTATTCAAAAAAATCACCAATAGATTTAGAGTCACACCAATTAGTAATACCCAAAAACCTTTTTTATCTATATTTATAACCAAAACAATAAGCAAAAAAATCAAAGAAATAGCATAAACATATCCTTCATATCGAGATAAAAAAGGAGTTTCAAATATAAGCATTATTTGAAGAATCAAAGCCAGTATAAATAAAGGCCATCCTCTTATAGTCAAAAATTTTAAATTTTCTAGTCTACCCCCTCTGATTTTTCCTAAAAGCAACCCGATTATCGTTCCTTCAATTAACAAATTCACCACTCCCTAGAAGTCAATTTATACTATGATTCGATTCTCATACCCCTTTTTCCTCTTATTTTTTATTTTCTTTTTAAAAAATTCTAAAAAAAGAAATATAAAAAGATAAGAGAATGACATAGAAAAAAGAGCAGCCTTGCTGCTCCTTATTCTTATTAGAAGGTTGGTTCTATCAATCCATAATTTCCATCTTTTCTTTTATAAACCACATTTACATCATCTGTATCACTATTTGTAAATACGTAAAAATTATGTCCTAATAACTCCATTTGTAGTACTGCTTCTTCTGCATCCATAGGTTTTACTGGAAATCTCTTTGTTTTTACAATTTTTGCTTCATCCTTATCATCATTAAAATTAGGTATATCTTCAAATCGAATGGTATCATGACCTTTATATCTTTTTTGTAGTTTTGTTTTATGCTTTCTAATCTGCTTGTATAATTTGTCTATAGCTTTATCTACAGATGTATACATATCTTCTGTGGCTTCTTCTGCTCTGAGAATAGTACCATTAATAGGAATGGTAATCTCAATAATTTGCCTATTTTTTTCTACTGTTAAAGTTGCTTGAGCCTCTGTATCTTCCTTGAAATATTTTCCAAACCTCTCTAATTTTGCTTTTACCATGTCCTTTAAAGCATCTGTAACTTCTAAATTTTTTCCACTTACAATAACTATCATATACTTCAGCTCCTTCCAGCAAATATAGTGAGTAAGTTATTAAAACTTAACCCAAAACTTAATGATCTTTTATGTCTTTATATTAATATATTACTATTCGATATACCTTTGTATATTTCCTTTATTTTTAAAAATTCATTATAAGTTTTAGGACAAGTATTATATTTATTATTTTACCCACTATCATACTTCTCAAACAAGGAACAAAATATTTTTTTCTTATAACTTTTCAACAGTATCCACCATTTTATCCACAGAATTTTCTCAACATTTCATCTTTTATCCTTATTTTTCTAAAAAAAATAGGTTTTCATGGAATCTATTTTATGCAAATTTATTAATTTGCACAGTTTATCCACAGTATGGGAGTATGTTGAATGTTTTTCTGTTGATAATGTGGATAACATTGTTGATAACCTATTTTTCAACCTTTTTCTTTGTGGAAAAGATTGTGTATTTCCAGTGGACAAGTATTTTTTTGACTATATATGTACTAATTTGTCATGCATTTATACTTATTTTATTCCGTTTTCGACATACTTTTGCATTTCATTTTTTTTGATTAAGTGACAGAATATTTTTACATCTTATTATTATATGTAGTTTTATGAAAAAATATTCTTATTTTTTATATCAGCAAAAAATAAATCCTCGATACATTTGTATCAAGGATATCGTAAATATTACATAGTTAGCTGACCTGGTCTTTTGCCCCCACACTCGCCTGCTGGAAATTTCGCTCTGGGGTTACCATCACTACTGCCCCTCTCAGAATAACTCTGGCAGGTCTTACATCTAAGCCGCACCATGATCAGTGGTTTCGCTTTTAAAACCACCTTACGTGGGTCCTTTTGCCTGCGACTGGCATGGACTTTCAACCACAGACCTAAACTATGCATATAGAATTATACAGGTTTTTTAGTATTTTAGCAATATCTAATAACTATTTATTTTTTATCAATAAATACCCCTTGTACACTAGCATATTTTTTCATGTAGCTTGCAGCGATTTTTGAACTTTGTTTTTTTGCTTTTATTTTTTTTAATTCTTCTTTTACTTTATCAAAATCTATCTGTAAATTTTTTGTGTTTCTTTTATCAATCTCATCTATTTGTCTAAGGCTTTTCATAATATTTTGAATATGTAGTTTTAATTCCTTTAAAGAAGGATATTCCTCTACATTTACATTTTCAATAGAAGTAATTCCTAAAGATTTTTTTAATCGTCCATAATTGCTTAAAAAATCTATATCCATCTGGTTAATCTTTTCAATTAAATACTGCTTTTTTTTAAGTAAATCTCCTAATTTTTCTAAATCATTGTTTTTTATAAGGCCTTCTTGCATAATAGTTAAGTTCAAAATTTTTTTTAAAGCTGTTTCTTTTTTCTTTGATATATCTATCAATAAATCAATTGTATCCTTTATATTCATAAGATCGCCTCATTATCTCTTTTTTGCTAGTTCCATCGCTTGTTTCCAAGTATCTCTCAGTTCTGTAATTAATGGTAATACTTCTTCTAAGATTCCTTTATCTTTCTTTATATTTGCATCTACCAATTTTTCAGATATAAAGTCATATATTGCTCTTAATCCCTTTGAAACTTCATATTTCATGTCTAATGTTGCATTCAACTCTGTAATAATATCATTTGCTCTTATGATAGCTTCATGGGATTTTTGTATATTTTTTTGTTCAATAAAAAGTATTGCTTGATTCACAAACTTCACTGCACCATTGTAAAGCATCAAAGTCAGCTCCTGTGGTGGAGCTGTCATTATATTATTTTGTTTGTATTGATTCAATCCACCGTAAGGATTGCGCATTGCCATCTCTATCCACTCCTCTTTTTGTTTCTACATTCCACCAACTTGACTCATTAACCATGCACTTTGGGAATTCATTTCACTCAATGCTTTTTCCATAGCTGTAAACTTACGCCAATAATTATCTTCAATCTTTTCTAATCTGTCTTCTTCTCTTGTAATGCTTTTTTCAACATTTAGTATATCTTTATCTAAATAACTAATAGAACCCATATTTGTAACAAAATCTATCAGTATATTACTTTTTACATCCCTGTATAAATCTGCATTTTCTCCTGTACCAGACTTGTTTACAATATCTTTCATTCCTGTAACAATATCATCAAATAAACGGTTTAAAAGACCTGATTCCTTGCGCTTTGTTTCTCTTTCTTCTGCTGTTAGGTCTTTATCGCTTTTGGTTATAGAAGATGGTTTAAATAAAAGGTCTAATACAGCATCAACATCCTTTTCTATAGCAGCTTTTAAGCCTTTTTCTGGGTCATCACTAATAACTAATTTTCCTTTATCCTTCCATTCACCTGTAGTAATACCAATTTGAGATAATTGACTAAATACACCTAATGCTTCTGTTGCTCCATCTTTATATACAGTCTCATACAATCCATTTCTCATATTTTGAATTGTACGAGTAATTATATCATCATTTTTTAAAAGACCACTCTTTGCTTTTTCTTCCCATAGCTTAATATCATCTTCATTCATTGCTTCTTTTTGCTCTTTTGTTAAAGGCATGAAATCTCTATAACGCTTTTCAGATACTTTCTTATTTAGTTTATCAATAAGGTCATTATATTTATCTACAAAGGATTTTATTTTATTGTATACACCATCTACATCAGTTTCTACTTTTATAGTATATTCTGTATCTGTATTTGTAGGTAATGCATTTAGATTAATGTCTATTCCATTGATTGTAAACTGGTTTGAAGAATAAGTAATACCTACTGCTCCATCAAAATCTATTTGTGCATCTTTTCCAGTTACTGCTGTACCAATAGTAAAAATTGCTTGATCACTTTCGTCAAGTAATTTGAACTTATTACTGTTTCCAGTAAATAAATTTTCAGCGTCACTTGTAATTTTTATCTGCGAAGCATTTCCTGTTTCTTTTGTAGATAAAAACAGTCTTCCCGATGTATCATCAAAGCTAGCTTGTATTCCTAAAGCATCACCATCAGCTGTTGTTGCACTATTTATTTTGTCTACAAGGTCTTCAATCGTATCTGTAGCTAAAAAATTGACTGTTACATCTTTTTGTGTACCATCTACATTAATTTGAAAAGTTATTAGACCATCATTAACTCCTAATTCAGACAACTTTGTAGAAGAAGTTGCTTTGCTTGTACCTGCTAACACTTCACTCTTACTACCTACACTAACCCCTTCTGCTAGCTGCTTTACTTTTATTTTATGTGTCCCTGATACAGCTTTAGCTGTAGCATTTGCAGTAAATATAGTATCATCAGAGCTAGAAGCCTTCTTTACCCAATTAAGAGATGATGTATCAGAAATCATAGAACCATAGCTTCTTCTACTCACACCAAACTCTTTAGATACATCTAATACAAAGTTAGCAAGTTCCTTATTTATATCATTATACTGTTCTTGTTTCCATTTATCAATTTCCTTTTGCTGATAGTATTTATCTACTCTTACACGCTCTGCCTTCATTAAATCCCTTACCATACTTTCTGTATCCATACCAGAAGCCAGTCCTGTAATACGCATACTATCCATATGCTCATCCCCTTCCTAAAAGCCTTCCACCACTTTACGCTTTTTTATCAACAAACAATCCTGTTCTCTCCATCATTGTTGCCACCATATCTAATATTTTCTCTGATGGAATCTCTCTAATCGTTTCTTCAGTATTATTATCAATAATCTTTACTATGATTTGTTTTGTTTTTTCATGGATAGAAAAGTGTAATCTTGTGTTGTCTAGCTTCAAATCTTCATTTGATTTTTCTATAGCTTCAATCAACTGCTGCTCTCCAGGAAAGTTCTCATTTCTTATCTGATTAGGGTCTTTAATTTGCACTTCTTTCTCAGCTGTTTGAGTTGCTCCTCCATAATTATTCGCTCCTTGATACTGATTTCCTATAATATTAATTCCATCGATTCTCATAAGTAAACACCATCCTTAAATCAATTTTATACCTATTTTATCGGCAATCAGTTTATTGTACTTTATATAAGAATATTTATTTTTTGTTTTTATTGGTCTGCTTCCTCCACAAAAGTCAATATTTTACCTATTACCTTGCAAAAATCTACTGAAAGCACATTTTTGCTTAATCCATTTTGCTTATTTTTCTCTTCTAACTCTTTATCAAAATTTTTGTCTAAAAAATATGCTTTTTGAATATCTTTTTCACGAATTATGAATTGCTTGTTCATATTTAAAAGCTGTCCATTCTTCATAAATACTTCTCCTTCTATATTTTCAAATCAAAAATAAAATAATTTTGTTCACTTTCATGAACCTTTTCTTTAATTCGTTGATTGCTTGCTTCTAAATCAAAGGATACCTTCTTTAGCACATATCCCATATCCTTAAGCATTTCTTCTAAAAAAGGAAGCTTTTTTATTAATTTGTCTCTCTCCTCGTATCCATTTACCCCTATGGTTAAATCTACTTGATTTTTCTCTATACCAAGCATCATATTTATTTGACCTATATGATTTGTATCTAAATTCATAAAAACTGTTCTTAAGTTTTCTGAAGCTCCTTTTTTAAAAATACTACTTTCCTGTATATAAACTTGCAGATTTTTAAATTGTTCTCCTAATAACACAGGAAATTGTACCGTTAAGTTTTTATGATTTAGCTTTCTTTGCATCTCTAAAGAATCTAGTAGCTCTTTCATATGTTCTTTAAAGGTCTCATCCTCAGAAAATGTCATATCCTTTTGCATATTTCCAATATGCTTAAGTAATTCATCATAAGACGTGTCCCCTGTTAGTTCTCCTTCTTTTAATTTTTCTGATATTTTTTTTGATAATTTCTTTAACTTCAATAGAGCCTCACGAAGCTTAGGATTATCTACTTTACCTATCAACTGAACCATTTCACCAATTTTATTTCCTAACTGCTGTTGATTTTTAAGGTACAAATAAATACCCTCTATTTCTTTTAAGGAAAATAGCATATTATTTTTCAACAATAAAGGAAAGATAGTATCTTTTTCCTTTCCTGCTTCACATATATTCTCTACCATTTTTTTTATATTCTTCATTTTATGATTATCATCAAAATCACTTTCATTTTCCCCTTGCTCAGCCATCTTTTCCTTTACATAGGCATCTAATTTTTCTAGCTCCATATTCTCTAAATCTTTTTCTTCTTTAACACTGTCTATAATAATTTTAGGGGATAAATTTTTTCTTATCCTGCTATATCGTCCATATATTTCAAAAACCTTCTGTATATTCACAATGCTTATCTGTAAACCACTGCTTACAAGTGCTTTTCCTGCATCTAATGCTACTCCTTTAGGAATTTCTTTTAATCTTAAATCTTCCTCATTTGCTTTTAAATAATTTATAATTTTTTGTTCTTCCAATTGAAACATTTTATTAGATGCATTATTATTCATTAAATGATCATAAGTATTGCTTATTTGCCTAAGATTTAGCGGAATTCCCTTTGTCATATGAAAAGTAATTTGCTGAAAGTTCAGTGCCTTTACTTTACTAAGCATTTGATTTATATTTGCAATACGATTTATTCCTTTATCAAAAGTCTTTTTAGAAAGATTCATTATTTTTTCAGAAAAAGACATATCTTCTATTCTTATAGCATTTATTCCTGAATCTTGTTTATAAAATATATTTAAAACCTTTATAACCCTTCTGATATCTTGCTTTTCAATATTAAATCCGTCCCTAATCATTTTGCATGCTTTTTGTACATCTAATTCTTTCGTTAGATCTTTCAAAGCATCTTTCATATTTAAAACTGCATTTATATTTTCTTTTGTCAAAGAAATTCCTGCTTTAATAAGTACTTTTGCTAACTCTATATGCTCTTTAGTAATTTCTAACCCTAAAGCTTTTAAGTGATCACTTATTTTATCTTTAATCATTTCTAAAGTTTTATCTGAAACCTTCCCAGATTTCAAACTATGATCTTCATAAATGTTTGTTGCCAAACGTGAAAGCTGTGACTTACTAGGAATCATACCTTCCTTAACATGATACTTCACATTATAAAGATTTTCGATTGTAGGTTCTATTTCTTGTTTGTATACATCTGCAAAATATTCATCTTGCATCCTATCTAGCTTGCCTAATTTATAAAAAATATCATAAACTCTTTCAATATTTTTCTTATTAATACTAACTCCCTCTTTATGAAGTGCTTTTATAATATCTGTAATATCTTTTCCCATAGGACTTCCATAAACCTTTTTGGCTATTTTTTCTGCTTCTTCAGTCGTTATCTCCTTATTTCTACTAAAAAAATTCCAAGGAGATGCACTCTCCTTTTCTTCTCTGATTTCTTCTATAGCATTGGCTACTTTTTGAAGAGATTCATGCTCTATGTCTACATTCTTTTCCATAAGCTTGATTGCCATATCATGATTTAATTGTTCCTTTATAACATCAAAATATCTCCTAGAAACCATAAGAGATTCAATAGATTCCTTACTTGCTGGAATATTAAATTTCTCTAGTGCTTTTACCGCTTCTAAAGATTGTTCTGTCAAATCAACTCCATAAAATTTCAACATTTCCTCATATTTATCTTGCTTTATTGGCTTTGCATTTTCTAATTGGTCATAAATCCTCATAGAAATAATCTTAGATTTATCAATTGAAACCTTATCCCCTATGCGTTCTTGTATCTTATCCTTCAATACAGCTTCCACAATTCGACAGTTACCAATAGCCACCCGTACAGTATTTTTTTCTTTTCCTAATAAAATACCATTTATTTGAAAAGGCTTTTTTACAACACTACCATATATATTTTTTATTTTGAAAAAGTTTAAATTCATTAAACTATGCATCCTTCTACCACCTTATTTTTTCTTATATGTATTTATCGACTAATTTTGTATTTTTCTTTAAAATAATACCTATAAAAATTTTTAAATAACTTGCCGATATATTTAAAAGAGTGGAAGGAAAGGAAGTGAATTTTTTGAACACTATACGTCCCATTCAAGGACCAAATGCACCAAAACCCCCTGCTATAGTTAATCAAAATAAAGAATTAACCTTAAAAAATACTTTCTTGGAAAAATTCGATAAGATAAAATCTGATGAGGTAAAAAAACATGCACAAAAGTTGTATGATAAGATTGTTGAAAAGTCAGAAAAAATTGGAGATAGATTATATCTACAAGATTTAACAGAATATAAAAAGCTAGTGAAAGAATTTTTAAATGTAGTCGTAACAAACTCTCATGTTTTTTCAAAAGACAATTTTTTAGATAGACGAGGCCGCCATCGTGTTTTTTCACAAGTAAAACAAGTAGATAAAGCCCTTGCAGATCTAACCCATGATTTTTTAAAGCAAGAAGTTGATAGAATCTCTATATTAAAAAAACTTGATGATATCCGAGGAATGTTGTTAGATATGTTTATGTAGTGACAGGGGACGGTTCCTTGTCATGCTTAAGAATCGTCCCCTTTAATACTTCTACATTAATTCATCTCTCTTTTTATTTTTTCTACATCTTCTTTGCTTAATTCTGATGCCTTTATGATTTTTTCTATATCTACTCCTAATAATAATAAATTCTTTACCATTTCTTTCTTTCCTTGCTGGATTCCTTGCTGGATTCCTCGCTGGATTCCTCGCTGGATCCCCTTTTTTTCTCTATGCTTAAATTCTTCTTCTAACTTTCTTCCTAAATTACTCACCATATCATCCACCTCCATTTCTGATACTTCTGTCAGTAATTTATATATATTGTCTCTTTTATCTCCTTCAAATCTATTCTTAAATATATTTAATAACCAACTCCTAAATGACTTTTCCTGCTCCTTTGTCGCATTACTTCTTATTATTCTCCCTATTAACTTAAGTCTTTTTATTATTTCTTCTATTTCTACATCTTGATCTAATAAAAATACACTACTTACTACATTTGCTATCTTAAGTAATTCTTCTTTATCCATTCTATTTACATCGAATAATAAATATTTAAAGTCTACAACATTTTCTTCGAATAATTCATATCCATTTAATATTTCTTTAAAACTTCTCACTGCTGTCCATCTGTTTTTTCCATTATATAGTACTATAGGCACTATTACTGGTAATCTATACTTTTTTCTCTTCTTTATATTTTCTTCTGTATTTTTAAGCTCATCTCTCCATATCTCTGTCATATACATCAAAAGCCTTATTGGCATTCTAAAGTCTACTCTCGATTGTAACTCTAATAATACATAAAATATTATGTCTTTTCCATCTATATTCACTTTATATACTATATCCGCTTCTTCCTCTTTAAAGTCTTCTTGTATAAATTCTTTGTCTATTAGTATTAAATTTTCTTCTTCTATTAAGTCTACCCATTCTTTTTTTACAAAACTTCTTAAAAAATCTATGAAATTCTTTTTATGCGAAAGTATATGCTTATATCCTAAATCATGTTCATTATATAACTTCTTATCTTTTTCCATCTAATCACCATCTTCTTTGGTATATTCTTATTATACCATACAAATAAGCCCTCTCAACATTTTGTCAAAAGTATGACAGGGGACTGTTCCTTGTCATGCTTAAGAATCGTCCCCTTTAATACTTCTGCATTAATTCATCTCTCTTTTTATTTTTTCTATATCTTCTTTGCTTAATTCTGATGCCTTTATGATTTTTTCTATGTCTACTCCTAATAACAATAAATTCCTTACCATTTCTTTCTTTCCTTGCTGGATTCCCTGCTGGATTCCTTGCTGGATTCCTTGCTGGATTCCTCGCTGGATTCCTCGCTGGATCCCCTTTTTTTCTCTATGCTTAAATTCTTCTTCTAACTTTCTTCCTAAATTACTCACCATATCATCCACCTCCATTTCTGATACTTCTGTCAGTAATTTATATATATTGTCTCTTTTATCTCCTTCAAATCTATTCTTAAATATATTTAATAACCAACTCCTAAATGACTTTTCCTGCTCCTTTGTCGCATTACTTCTTATTATTCTCCCTATTAACTTAAGTCTTTTTATTATTTCTTCTATTTCTACATCTTGATCTAATAAAAATACACTACTTACTACATTTGCTATCTTAAGTAATTCTTCTTTATCCATTCTATTTACATCGAATAATAAATATTTAAAGTCTACAACATTTTCTTCGAATAATTCATATCCATTTAATATTTCTTTAAAACTTCTCACTGCTGTCCATCTGTTTTTTCCATTATATAGTACTATAGGCACTATTACTGGTAATCTATACTTTTTTTCTCTTCTTTTATATTTTTCTTCTGTATTTTTAAGCTCATCTCTCCATATCTCTGTCATATACATCAAAAGCCTTATTGGCATTCTAAAGTCTACTCTCGATTGTAACTCTAATAATACATAAAATATTATGTCTTTTCCATCTATATTCACTTTATATACTATATCCGCTTCTTCCTCTTTAAAGTCTTCTTGTATAAATTCTTTGTCTATTAGTATTAAATTTTCTTCTTCTATTAAGTCTACCCATTCTTTTTTTACAAAACTTCTTAAAAAATCTATGAAATTCTTTTTATGCGAAAGTATATGCTTATATCCTAAATCATGTTCATTATATAACTTCTTATCTTTTTCCATCTAATCACCATCTTCTTTGGTATATTCTTATTATACCATACAAATAAGCCTTCTCAACATTTTGTCAAGAAGGCTTATTTAATATGACGAAGAACCGTCCCCTGTCACAGCTGAATATCAATATTTTTTCCCAAATGAGGATTTACTGACTGTTCCATTATCTTAGCAGTATCAGCTAAATCCTTTATCATTTGACCAGAATTTTGAGCCGAATCCATCGCCATCTTCATTACAGAAAGATTTGCCTGCTGCATTATCTTTCCTTGACTAAGCATTGTAGACATTGCCGCTATATCCATAAAATCACCTCCCTCGCATTAGCATAGAATAAATATATCTAATAAAATATGACAACCCGTCCCGTATCATATATTCTGAATAACTTGACAAACCTTATATATCTCTTGTTTTTTCAATCCCACTGAGCTTGGTAAATTTATTCCTTTTAAAGCTAACTCCTCTGTAACACATAAATTACCACATCTAAAATCTTTGTACGGCTTCATTTTATGAATTGGTTGAAAAAATGGTCTTGTTTCAATATAATTCTTTTTCATTTCTAAAATCAGTTCATCACGACTCTTCCCAAAATCATCTTCAATCACTAATGCATAGAGCCAAAAACAACGTTTTTCATTTTTAAGTTCTTTTGATAAACTAATTCCTTCTATATTTTTTAACATTTCATCATAAACCCTTGCATGTTCTTTTTTAGCTGAAATATATTCTTCAATATTTTCTAATTGTGCTAATCCCATTGCAGCTAAAATATTAGGCATCCTAAAATTATATCCTATATCATCATGAAAAAAAGCATTATTATCTTCAACTACCTTTGCTTGAGTACTTAAACTTTTAGCTTTTCTCCCTAAATCTATATTATCGGTTACAAGCATTCCTCCACCACCGGTTGTAATAAGCTTGTTCCCATTAAAACTAAAGCACCCTATATGTCCTATAGTCCCAGCTTTTTTCCAAATTCCATCATTCATTTTATATTCAGAACCTAAACCTTCTGTTGCATCTTCAATAATGTATAAGTTATATTTTTCTGCCAACTCTATTAAAGGTTCCATATCTACCATATTTCCATACAAATGAACTGGAATAATAGCTTTTGTTTTTTCTGTAATTAAGCTTTCAACCTTACTAATATCCATTACGTAGGTATCCTTACACACATCAACAAACACCGGCTCTGCCCCTACATATAAAATAGGATTAACAGATGCAATAAAAGTCATAGAAGGTACAATAACTTCATCTCCTTCTCCTATACCAAGTACTCTTAGTGCTAAATGAATTGCAGACGTTCCATTCATAGTAACAACTGCTTGAGAACTTTCGATATAATTTTTAAATCGCTCTTCAAACAAATCCACATATTTTCCAGAAGAAGATACCCAATTGGTATCCAAGCATTCTTTTATATATTTCCATTCGTTTCCTTTTATCTCTGGTATACACAAAGGGATCATTTAAATCACTCTTTTCTACACATTATATATATCTGTCTTAAAACAATATAAATTTTCTTTTATCCACTCTATGGTTTCTGTTAATCCTTCATCTAATGTATACTTTGGTTGCCAATCTAAAATTTCTTTTGCTTTTGCATTTTCGCACCAAAGTCTATTTACCTCACTTTTTTCTGGTCTTAACCTATTCTCTTCACATTCTATCGTTACTTCTTTTCCTATCAATTTAATAATCTTTTTCACTAAGTCTCCAATAGAGATTTCATTATTTGTACCAACATTTACAACTTGTCCTACACTTTCATCTACCTCTGCCATTTTTATAAATCCTTCTACTGTATCCTTTACATAATTAAAATCTCTTGTAGGAGATAATGCCCCTAATTTAATAGTTTTCTTTCCTGCTAATATTTGAGATATAATAGTTGGTATTACTGCTCTTGCAGATTGTCTAGGTCCATAAGTATTAAAGGGTCTTATAGTTGCTACAGGCAGATTGAAAGATCGATAATAGCTTTCTGCCATTTTGTCAGCACCAATTTTACTAGCAGAATAAGGGGATTGTCCTTGTAATGGATGCTTCTCATCAATGGGAACATATAAAGCTGTTCCATAAACTTCACTGGTTGATGTATGAATAACCTTTTCTATTCCATAAACTCTACATGCTTCCATTACATTCAAAGTCCCTTCTACATTAGTTCTTACATAGGCTGCTGGTGATTGGTACGAATAAGGAATAGCAATGAGTGCTGCAAGATGAAATACTACATCTCTTCCTTGTATGACCTTTGCCATATTATCATATTCTCGAATATCTCCTGTATAAACTTCAATTTCTTTTTTTATACGATTATCTAATGTATCAATCCATCCCCAATTATTAAATGAGTTATATTGTACTAACGCTGTTACCTTTGCGCCTAGTTCTACTAACCTTTCCGTTAAATGACTTCCGATAAATCCTTCAGATCCTGTTATAAGTACTTTTTTATTCTTTAGTTGCACAAACCTCACCTCCAAATATATCATAATAATCTATAACAGCCCTCTCGTAATCTGGCATTTGTCCAATATCTAGCCAATATTCTCTAATAGGAAAACTTCCTACATCAAATTTTTCAATCAATAGCTTATTAATTAATTCTGTAATATCATAATATTGATTATCTGGTATAAACTCTATTACAGCCGGATTTATACAATAAATTCCTCCATTTATAAAAAAATCTATCTTCGGCTTTTCTCTTAAGCTTTTTACTTCTATACCATCTGTTTCTATAACACCATACGGAATCTCTATATCGTATTTTTTAGTTCCAATGGTGATATCCAAGCTATTCTTATTGTGATATTCTAGCAATTCTTTAAAATTTACTTTTGTTAGTAAGTCTCCATTCATCATAACAAATGGTTTGTCTAAGTAATGCTTTGCCAATTTCAAAGCCCCAGCTGTACCTAATCTTTTCTTTTCATATATATACTCTATATTTACATCAAAATTACTTCCATCTCTGAAATAATTCTCAATAATTTGTCCTTTATAATTTACAGATATCAAAATATTCTTAAACCCATGATAACTTAATTGATTAATAATAGTTTCTAAAATAGGCTTATTTCCAACTTTGATCATAGGCTTTGGCACTTCATAAGTTAATGGTCTTAACCTAGTTCCCAATCCCCCAGCCATTATTACAGCCCAATTTTCTACACCATTTTTCTTTAATATATCATTTATTAAAATAATATCTACAACTTGTCCATCATCATCTAATATAGGAATTTGTTTAATTTGTTTCATTTCAAATAGTTTGCTGATAAATTTTAAAGAAGTATTTTGATGAACAAAAATATAATTAGCATTCATAATTTTTTCAGCTTTTTCTTCAAATGATATTTCATTTATAATAGCTCGTCTAATATCTCCATCAGTTATTGTTCCTAATAGATTATTTTCTTCATTTACTACCAAAGCAATCCCTAGAGCACCTCTATCGATTACTTCTATAATATCTTTTATTTTTGTATTGGGATTAATCAATATTCTACTAATGTCTCTTCTCAATTTAATCACCCTTGTATTTAATGATTTTACCGGGTACCCCCACAACTACAACATTATCTGGTATATCTTGTATAATAACTGTGCCAGCTCCGATAGTAACATTTTTTCCAATATTTACACCTTGAATAACCGTACTTCCAATGCCAATGAAAGAACCTTCTCCTACTTTAACACCTCCTGCTAATCTAGCTCCTGTAGATATATGAACATGTTTTTCTATATAACAATCATGCTCTATAATAGTACCTGTATTAATAATTACATTATTTTCTATTTTTGTATCTGCATTGATAATAGTTCCCTCCATAATCATATTCCCTATTCCTAATTTAACTGAATCTGCTATTATAGACCTTGAACTAATTGCATTTATAAAATCAAATCCAATATGTCTTACATAGTTAAATAGCTTCTCTCTATATAAGTTGTCTCCCACACTTCCTAATGTTACTAATGCTTTTTTTATTCCTTTTTTATACAAATCTTTTAATAATGTATCATCACCTAATACATTAATTCCGTAAAATTTTTTATCATGCTTTGTTTTATCTATATCTGTCAAACCTACTATCTCATAATCATTTCTTAATATATCAATAACTACCTTACAATGACCTCCTGCTCCTACAAGGATTACTTTATCCATTTTAATTTCCTACCTTTTTAAAATACATCTCTAATTAACATAAATGCCTCAGCATAATGTACACCTACTGTCGAACCACGAAATCTAGCCAAAGCCTTAATATTTTCTATACTTCGTGGCAATGGAGACTCTTGTATTTCTGATTCATATATTTTCATTATATTAATTTTTTCTTCTATAAAATCACTAATATCGCAATATGCATTTGGTATAAAAATATTCTCTTGTAAAGGATAAGCTATCTCCGTTTCTGATATACACTCATACATGAGAATTTTTTTAATAAATGGATATCTAAAACTCTTTGTACAACTCATAATAGCTTTTGCAGCAACTTGATGATCTGTATGAATATCAGAACGATTCACTGTATATACAATACTTGGCTTAACCTCATTTATTACAGATGATATCTTTGATATTAGTTCATTAAATTCGATTGAGTGTAATTTAGTAGTAGGATAACCCAACTTATAAACCTTTTTAAAATTATAAGCTTTGGAAACCTCATCTATTTGAGTTTGTCTATTTATAATAAATTCATTTGTATATCCCAATTCTTTACTAACATCTGTTAATATCAACCAGTAAATTTCATCACCATTTTTACTATGTTTTAAAATTGTTCCACCACATCCTAATGTTTCATCATCTGGATGAACTGAAATAAATAATATTTTCACTGTTTTTTTCTCCTTCTAGAAAACATCAGAATCTCCCATAGTCAAATACCATTTTGAAAAATTCAAAATGTTTTCTTCTAAATTATTACTATTTATTTTACATCCAATATGTGTTACTTCATTAGTTTGTATAAATCCTATCTTAAATAGTTCTTCTACAAATTCTATATCATTCATCCATATATTTGCACTAATAGCACCTTTATTTTTTAATTCGTATAATACATTAATTATTAACTCTTTAAAAACATATCTATCTATTGCAAGTATATCAACAATATCCCCACTTAATTTACCATTATTAAATAATTTATATATACAGTAACCAAGTAGCTTGTGCTGTTGCCTATACTCCATAATATAATACTGATTTTGCGGATTATCCACATATCTCCATTTCAAATATTCACTATTTCTGTTAACAATAATATCATACTTTTCTGATATAGTTTGAAATAATCTGTTATATTCATCTGTAAATCTAGAAGTGTAACAAATATTTATTTTAGGTTCAATGTTTTGTATATTATATAGATTAATAGCCATCATATTAATATCAGAAATATGTATCCATCCTAAATATTTTTTAAATCCATATAATGAATTATCATTCGGAAATCCCCAAATAATTTTTAAATTATTATAATTTTCAAGGTACAAAGATTGTGCTAGTGTTTTAAATATTCCTTGACCTTTATATTGTCTAGCAGTCATAGTCGTCATTGAAAATCCTGTTTTCACGTATTTTTTTCCTATTTTTAATAGTATCGGAAATACTGCATAATGACCTACCAATAGATTATCTTCCCACATTAACTTTATGTATTTTTCATTAATTAGGGCTTTATCATATCTCCATGACCAGTAATCATTAGTCATTTCTCTCTTAAATACATCTTTAAAAAGTTCTAAAATATACTGCTCATCATCTTTTTTATACTCCCCCATAACTAAAGCCATAAAGTGTTTCTCTCCTTTAATAAGTAATTCTTTTATAGATCAATTTATTGTAATCCCCAATATTCTCCAATACTTCTACTAATTTTTTTGATGCATTTCCATCTCCATAAGGGTTGATGCTATTTTTACATAATTTTATAAATTTTTTATTATTCAAAGATTTTTCAATAGCATTTTCTATTTGGTTTACTGAGTAATCCGTATCAATAACATTGTCTCCTTTTATCCTTCCCCTTTGTCTACTTCCAATGTTTATAGATGGTATTCTAAAAGAAGTAGATTCTAGTACACCACTAGATGAATTTCCTAGCATTAATCTACTATATCTTAATAAGGAATAATACTCTTCTTGCAATAAACTATTAGTTAATACAAACTTATCATTTTTATTTGATTCTTTTTTTAAATAATCAATAATAATTTTACTCCCTACATCATTATTAGGATATGTTGCAATAACTTGTAAGTTAAATGTATTTATTGCTTCAATTATATTTTTTATTTGAGTAGATATATCATTAACTTCAGTATGTACAGGATGAAAAGTTAGTACACAATACGGTTTACTAAAATCTATCCGTTTAAATTTTTTTTGCAATTCCTCTTTAGTAATATAATTACACTTTTTTATATAGTCTAAGGCAGGAGAACCAATTTGATGGATTCTCCATTCTTCTTCCCCTAGTTTTCTAATTCTTTCACTATGCTCTCTTATCGCTGTAAAATGAATACTTGCAATTTTAGTAATAGAGTGTCTTATGTTATTATCATAAGTAACATATTTATCAATATTATCTCCACCAAATATATGTGCAATTGGAATTCCACACAACATTGCACTATATGCTGGTACAATTAACTCACTACGATCTCCTAAAATAATAATCATGTCCATTTTTTTATACTTGAGATATTCTGCAAAAGATATAAAACCTACACCTATACTTTTTACTAAACTATACTGTTCTGGATTTCCTAAATACATATCTATTTCATCAACATCTTTAAAATCACTTTTAATATTGTTTATCGTATATCCGTATTGAGGTAACAAATGCATTCCTGTAGCAATTATTTTTAAACTAAGCTGCTTCGATACTTGTATTTCTTTCATTATAGGATATAACAATCCATAATCTGCTCTTGATGTTGTTACAACTCCAATTTTCTTACTCATATATATCATTCCACCTAATGATTTCATCTTCTTTTATATCTCTAGTTATTTTTTTTTCAATTAAGTTCATGTAGTATTTAGGTTCAATTCCACTTCCTGGTCTTTTAAAATCAATTGATTCCAGTTTCAATACTTCACCTTTCTTTATATCATGAGCTGCAACTATGCTTTTTCTGCCAATTAATCTATTTTCTAATTCATTTTCGATACATTTTTTTATCCCATTACCCAAACAAATTTCAATATTTCTAATTGTTCTTACCATCTTTTTTAATTCTTTTGGTTCAAGAGAAGCCTTGTGATCCGGCCCCTTCATTTGCTTATCTAATGTAAAATGTTTTTCAATAACACATGCTCCCATAGCTACAGCTGCAATAGGTACTTCAATTCCTAAAGTATGATCAGAATACCCTACAGGTAATTTAAAAGCTTCTTTCATTGTATTCATAGCTCTTAAATTTACATCTTTATATTCCGTAGGATAGTTTGTCGTACAGTGTAATAAGATTATTTTTTCATTCCCAGCTCCTTTTATCCATTCTATAGCCTCTTCAATTTCCCCTAAATTTGACATACCCGTTGATAATATTATGGGTTTATTTTTACTTGCTATATATTTTAGCAATGGCATATTTGTAATATCGCCAGAACTAATCTTATAAACTTCTATTCCTATCTTTTCTAATAAATCTACACTATCCATATCAAATGGTGTCGATAAAAACATAATATTTTTTTTCCTACAATAATTATATAATTGAACATGATCTTCATAGGATAATTCCAATTTTTTCAACATATGAAATTGGGATTCATCATTATTAGTTGTTATCTTTTGATATTCTGCTTTTTCTGCTTTTTTAATAACAATCTTCTCAGCTTTAAAAGTTTGAAACTTAACTGCATCTGCTCCAGCATCTACAGCTGCATCTATCAGCTTTTTTGCTAAATTTATATCTCCATTATGATTAACACCAGCTTCAGCTATAATAAATGTTTTATGTCCATCATCTATCACCCTATTATATGTTTTAATCATTTATTTCTCCCCTTAAGGTTAATTCCGCTAATTTAAAATCTATCATATCATCTATATCGATCGATCTCTCTTTAGGCATTATATACGGAAGCGTGTTTTCACTATAGAATGATTTATTTGATACTAGATTTTCTGTCGTAGACATATATATAGCACCATTTAAGCTATATACTTTAGGTAAATCTTGTCTTCTATAGTTTTTATTTTTAATATCTACTTCTAAAAATGACTGCATTATTCCATTTTCAATTTTTTTCATCCAGTAAGGATGTTCACTACTCTCACATACGCTAACTAGTGATATTGAATTACTATTTAATAATTTTTCTACAGCCTGGTCTATATCTTCGCTCGTTCTCAATGGTGATGTTGGTTGAAGATTAATCACATAATCTGCTCTGTATCCTTCATTGTCTTCCAACCATTTTACTGCATGAATAATTGGTTCAATTCCAGGCGTGTCATCTTGAGCTAATTCCTTTGGTCTTATAAAAGGTACTTCTACACCAAATTGTTCACTCACTTTTTTTATCTCTATATCATCTGTAGTTACAACTATTCTATCTATATACTTACTTTTTTTTGCTGCTTCAATCGTATAACTTATTAAAGGCTTATCTATTAAGTATTTGATATTTTTATTTTTAATTCCTTTAGATCCTCCCCTAGCAGGGATAATAGCTATTATGCTTCTATCTTTTTTTACCTTTTCGTCACTTGATTCTTCCTCATCCAATAAATTCTTTATTTCAGAATGTATGTTTTGAACAATAGGTAAAATCATTTGTATATCCTTTTGACAGCCATATATAAATTTCCCAAACTCCTCGATAATCATATCCGCTTTACCTATTTCATCTTTCTGCATTCTAATGTTTGGTACTTTGCTTAAAAGCAATTCATACTGCACTCTATTCATAGGTCTAATAAATACCTCAAAGAATTTATTATTTTGATAGCTTTTAAATAACTTATCAAATTTAGGTAATATCTTATTAATCCCTTTTCTGTCTCTATTTTCTTTGAGTTTGTCTAATTTTCTAAAAATATTAACAAGCTTTTTGTTTATATCTTTTATTTGCTCAAACTCTTTATCCATTAATTCATATTTCTTTTTCAAATACTGCATATCATATTCTGCTTTGCTACATACAAACCAATCTTTTTCTACTACTTTTTCTTTTAACACTTCATCTATCACTTCATCTAGCTGTTTAAATACCGTTCCTTCAATCGCAGCTCCATCTTTAGTAGTATTAATTACTTCTACATCATATAAGTTTATATACATTTCAAGCTGCTTTCTCATCCTATTTAAGGCATCACTTGTATATACTTCATCTCCATAAACATTTTTGACTTTTATTAAGTTCTCCATTTCATTTTCGGTCACTTCAAAAGAACCATGATCATATTTAATACTTTCTGCATAAAATTTCTTATTTCTGTATGCAAGGTTTTGCCCTACCAATATGACTTTACTTACACCTAATTTTTTTAATAATTGAAAAGTTACCACTGCAATAGAAGGTGCATCGTTGACTTTTTCCAATCCACTATTTTCCTTTAATCGAAGATAATAATTAGCAACTGTATCCTGGCTAGTAATCATATGCATTTTCGGACCTTTATATTTTTGCAATGTTTCAAATCCAACACTACTTCCAAATATTAAAGGAATTGTGTCTATTCCTTGTTCTATAACTTTTTCAAATACTTTTTGGTTTAAGTGGGTTGGGTCATAAGTTGTCATTGCATCTGGATATATTCCATGAGCAATTAACGCATTAATAGCAGAACCAACAGAAAAAATATACGCTAATCCATTTTCTTTGATATATCTTATATTTTGTATTTCATCTTCAAGAGAAGGCCCTGCTGATACTAAGAGTACTGGTTTATCTTTAAAGCATAATCTCTTCTGGTGGATAATATTTGGTGTATTTATAGTTTCTTTAAAATTAATAATGCTATTGATGATCCATCTTTTTTCATAAGCTGCATTGACATTAAGCGTACTTCTTCTATTAGATACATATTTTTTAAATAAATCTATAAAAGTCAAATACTCCTGTTTAAATATCCTTTCATAACTTGGTAAGATTATAAAAAGTACTTCTTCTTTTATACTCTTTACAAACTTTTCCACACACCTACCTGTATCATTTATATTGCTTTGTACATAAATACTATTTAGTTTTTTAACATTCAAACCCTTTAAGTTTCTATTTTCTAAATAATAATATAATATTTCAGGCTTTGGTTCATATATAGAAAATGCAATATTAGGATATTTTTTTGTAAAAACATCTATATGATATCCTAATCCAACACCATAAAAAACTACATGCTTATAATCTGATATATTTTTAAATTTGTCAATAAAAACTTCTGCTTCTCTTATAGGATCATATTTGCTGTGAATATAGAGAGATTTTTCTTGATTATTAAATACTAAAGTAGGTATATTTTTCTTTGTATTTTCTAATTTGAATGTACTTTTTTCTATATTTTCCTCTACTCTTTTCAATATTTCCCATACATCTTTATACTTAGTTTTCAAAATATTTATATTATCAATTAATAGCATTTGTCCTCACTCCATTACCAAAAATATTACTTAATTTTAATTTCATAGATTCAAGAATAGGTATTATTTCATAACTTAATAAATCAGCTATAATAATTAAATCTCCATTATTGATGCCTTCTTGTATATTCAAAAGTTCTTCATTGACTTTAAGAAAAATTGCCACAACTTCATTCCACTGCTTGTAAAACTCTACTTCCTTTTTTATTTTATAGTTATCAATACTTGCTATAGCCTGCTGTATCCATGTCATTCCTTCTAAAAACTGATTAAACTTAGTCCATATACCTTGACTATCATTACTATAAAATTCTTTTGCTAATATCTCTATTTCAGGTATAGCTCTTTCTAAATATTCATAAATAGATAGTGCAACCTCTACAGTAAATCCTTCTATCGTCTTTACTTCTACTTCAACCATATTAATTTTATCTATGTTCTTCTTTAAATAAATTTCATGATTTTCATATACATCTTTTCCATCAATTCTCATATGACTAAAAAAATAACTGGTACTTACTAATGATTCTTTAATTATTTTAAATATTTCTTCCACTGACTCAACTTTATTGCTTAACTTTATTTCTTTATTTAAGATTTTAACAATCATACAGACTCCTCCATATTTCGTATTATACTTTTCTTATTTGCATTTATTATTAATGTTTATCGGCAATAAATTTGTTTTTATTTAGGGAAAAATGATTAGCTATAAATAGATAATAAAAGAGGCAGACATTCTATAAAAAATGTCTACCCTAACTATATTGCCGTTGAACCTAAAAATAGCGAAGAAATTTCTTCGCTATTTTTACTATTATCTCAATAATTGAAGTACTCCTTGAGGTGCTTGGTTAGCTTGAGCCAACATCGCTTGAGCAGCTTGTTGTAGGATGTTGTTCTTAGTGAATTCCATCATTTCTTTAGCCATGTCTACATCTCTGATTCTTGATTCAGATGCTTGTAGATTTTCAGCAGATGTATCTAAGTTTTTGATTGTATGCTCTAATCTATTTTGAAATGCACCAAGTTCTGACCTTTGAGTAGATACTTTAGCAATTGCACTTTCAAGGGTTGTAATAGCAGCTTGAGCTCCTTCTTTAGTTGACAAATCTAAATCTTTAATACCAAGTGCATCAGAACGCATATCTCCTATTTTTATTTCCATAGTCTGTGATTGATTTGCTCCAATTTGGAACTCAGCTTTGAAATCTTCTTGTACACCACCATCTGTAAATTCAATATTGTTTCCATCTTTTCCCAATCCAGCCTCTGCTTTTACTACAAGGTTAGTTCCACTAGCTGATAATACAACTCCATCTATATCTACTTGATCTGCAATTGCTTTAGCTACAGCTGCCGCTCCTGAAGTTGAGTTAGTCTCAGCATAAGCATCACTTATATTTACACCAATAGCATCGCCTTCATACTTACCATCATTTGCATTGTAAAATTCAATTTGTTTACCGTTTATAGTTAGTCCTTTTCCTATTAATGCATTTAAATCGTCAGAAAACGTAGTAGATGTAGTTAATCCACTTATTCCACTTAGCTCAATAGTTTTCATAGCTTGAACATCTGTAGTACTTCCTAATACATCTCCACCTTCTGTAATATTACCAGAAACACTAAATACAGCAGCCGCTATATTACCTGCATCGCCTTTAAAATCACCAGTAGCAGTAGCCTCTATAATAAGAGCTGTTCCTGAAATTCTCGCATCATAATTTCCAGCTAATTTATCATTTGCTGCAATAACTTGATCTAACGCATCAGCATAAGCTTTTATAGCATTATTTCCACTAGTACCACCCCAAGTTGCCTTTGCATTTACTGTAGCAGAATTACCTGTTACATTATAAATTGAACCAGATGCTTTCCCTTCTGCATTTCCAGCTGCTATATCTATACGAATTTTTTCTCCATTTAACGTAAATTCTGCATATGCTCCTGACGCAGCAATACCAGAAGCTCCACCTGACATTGTACTTACCTGCTTAGCTTGTGTATATACAGTATTTCCACCTGATAATTTAGAATTTGTAACTAAAGTTGTTCTATCTAAGTTAACTTTTCCATCACCTTTTAATAAAGTTTGTTTATTGAATTCTGTGGAACCTGCTATTCTATCGATTTCACTCTTTAATTGTTCAATTTCACCCTGAATAGATTCTCTATCAATTTCTACATTTGTATCATTCGCTGCTTGTACTGCAAGTTCTCTCATTCTTTGAAGTATTGAATGTGTTTCTTGAAGTGCACCTTCTGCTGTTTGGATCATAGAAATACCATCCTGAGCATTTCTAGAAGCTTGATTAAGTCCTCTTATTTGTGCTCTCATTTTCTCACTAATAGATAAACCAGCTGCATCGTCACCAGCTCTATTAATTCTATAACCTGATGATAATTTTTCCATTGATCTAGCTGCATTAAATTGACCAATTCCCAATTGACGATGAGTATTCATTGCCATTAAGTTGTGATTAATTCTCATATTCATTCCTCCCTGAATGTTTTTGTGGACATCCTGTCCAGTTTTTAATTTTTTATCTTACACTGGGCCCTTGTGTAAGGAATAAATACTTGCTTGTACTATTATTATCGGCATGTATTTTTTCTACTTTAGTTTTTTTTATAATTTTTTCTGTTTTTGTAAAAAAAATAGTAGAGTTTTTCTCTACTACAAAAGTTATTATCTTGCAAATCTTAAGCTTTCTTTTAATTTAAATAATTCCTTCTCATTTTCATATTCTTTTTTCTCCATAAAGCGAATATCCGTTCTTTTTATATTTCTTTTAAAAATTAATTACCCTCGATAAATATTTCCCTATTTTTTTAACAAATCCCCTAGTGCTTCAAGATTTAGACTTCCCCCTGCAGCCTCTTTATTCTCTCTTTGTACTTCCAAATACACTTCTTTTCTATGAATCTCAATATCCTTAGGAGCAGATATACCTAATCTTACTTTTCCTTCTTCAATAGCAATAATCTTTATTTCTATTTTTTTATCTATTATAATGCTTTCATCTTTTTTCCTGCTGAGTATTAACATGCTGCTCCCTCCTATCTATTTTCCTCAAATATGTAGTATTTTAAAGGATACTTATCAGTGTCTAATACAATTTGTTTCCCCTTTTTATTGTTTGTATTAATAATCAAAGGTCCTCTTAAATTTATTGTCATATTCTTTAATTCCTTTGGAACTACTGCAATGCTAAATATCATCACATCTTCTTCCTTTTGAATCTCTAATTCATCTACAATTCTTTCCGGAATATAAAAATCATAATCCTTTTTAAACAAGAATGGATTTGTAATGACAAATGCCAAATCTGGTTCCTCTACAGCTTGTAACCAATGAAAAGGAACTTCTTTATCTGGATTCATAATAACTGTATATTTTTTTATAGCTTCAAAGCCAAGCAAGCCTTCTTCAAATGTAATAATTTTTTCTTCATCGATTTCAATTTTTCCAAAATGCTTAGTATTTAAAATCACAAAAATACCCCCTTTAATCTTAAAGTTCAACCAAGCTGGTTGAACTTTTTTCCTACATATTCAATGTTTATGCTGTTTTTTTGTCTCAAATAGATTTCAAATTTCCCTACTGTATAATTTATTATAGGCTTGTTCACTTTTACTTGAGGCTTTACCTTTCCTTCAATAAACTTTATATCTACTTTTCCACCTATAAAATCAATTTTTGGTCTACTTTTTGGAATTAAGTCAAAATTAAACTCTTTATCAAATAGATTATATGCATTTTCCTCTGCTTGATCAGCTATAGGATTTCCTCCATTCTGAATGGCTGCTAGTTGGTTTCCTTGACTTACTATTCTTGCAATACCTTCCATTGCCTTCTGTTTTGCAAAGGCTGCATTGTCCTTTGTAAGATCAATATAGTTTTTTAGTCCTTCTTCTGCTCTACAAGGATATTGATCTATCTGCACCTTCACCTGTTCTGAATGAATTTCTAATTTTGGATGCTCTATGTTTAAAGTTACATCTGCCTTAGGCTGCTTTATTTCCATTTTACCAGGCACTCTATTTATGCCAATTAATGCTTTGGTTGTAGTTATCTGAAGGTCCATAGTATCATCTCCAGTAAATTACCTAATAAAATCAACTAAGCTTGGCTGTATAGCTTTTGCTCCTACCGATAAAGATGCTCTGTATACATTTTCATCATTTTTAAACTTCATAATAACTTCTGCCATATCTGCATCTTCATTTTTAGAAAGAAGCCCTGTAAAATTAATTATATCTCTATCTATACGCTTTATAGTCATTTCTACCCTATTAGTTTTTGCTCCTATTTCCCCTCTTATACTAAGTACATTATCAAGATGACTGTCTATTCTTGCAATTGCCTTTTGTATACCGTCTTGATCATCATTTTTTAAAGCCTTGCTAAAATCATTTAAAACTGCTATTAATTGTGCTTCTTGAGCTTTTGATGCTTCCATATCATTAACTTTATCTAAGTCTGTATCATAGGATAAAGATGCAGGGTCTATAACCCCAAATAGCTTATTACCTAAGGTGTTTACATCTATTTTGTCACTGATACCTACTTCATAGTTCATTTTTTCATTATTTTTAATATCAATATTGTATTTTCCATCACTATCTAACAAATCTTTATCTGTCTTATAGCCTGAAAAAATATGTTTTCCAGCATATGTAGTATTTGCTACCTTTATTATCTGTTCTTTTAGCTGGTCTATTTCTACTTGTATTTTTTCTTTATCTTCTTTTGTTTCTGTTCCATCTGCACTTACTGCTAACTCTCTTGCCCTTTGCAATAAATTTCCTACATCTTCTACTGCTGATTCTGTTATTTCAAGCCACGATAGAGCATCTTGTGCATTCCTTTTGTGTTGTTCTAATTCTGCTACTGCTGTATTTAGTTCTAAACTCTTTGATACACCAATAGGATTATCAGAAGGCATAGAAAACTTCTTTCCTGTTGACATTTGTTTATTCCATTGATCTAACCTTCTTAAATTATTATTTAAATTTAAAAGCATTGTATTTGTCATCATTGAATTTGTGATTCGCATATTGTTCCCCTCACTTATTTACCTTTATCTTCCTACTGTACCCATTCCGTTTATAATCTTATCCAACATTTCATCAACAGTAGTAATCATTCTTGCACAAGCATTGTATGCATGCTGAAACTTTATCATATTAGACATTTCTTCATCTAATGATACTCCAGATATTGATTGCCGCTTATTATCTATATCATTAATCAAAACCTGCTGATTATCTACCATTCTGATTGCTTCCTGACCATCAACCCCTAGGTTTGAAATCACTGATTTGAAGAAATCATCAGGACTTCCCCATTCAAACATATCCACATCATGTCGTAGTTCATTTAGCTTTAAAGCATTGTTGCCATCTCCTGCTAACCCCTCTCCCAAGCTATCTGCATTTGATGCTGCTGCAATGTTGTTTAGGCTGTCATGAATTTCCTTTGAAATATCCATATTTCCAGCATTTATGGTTTTTGTTTTAAACCAATTTCCATCTATTTTGATAAGTGTAAACCCTTTGTTTTTATCTTCAAAATTTCTAATAATTTCTTCATCCTTTGATCCAACTACATCTGTAGGTAGTGCAAATTCTACTCCACTATTATTTAAATCCTTTGTTTTATATTCATTTCCACTTGCATCTGTAATAATTTTATAGCCACTAGCTTTTTCATCAGCTGATAATGTATATCCACTAGCTACTTTCATCAAATAAGGACCATTAAAAAATGGAATTCCTGTTCCTGAATCAGATAAACCATATCCTGCTCCATGCTGCATATTAAAATGAGCTGCAAAGGTTGTACTGAATCTATTTAGCTGGTTCATATAGTAAGGAATCCCTTTTTCCTTTCCTGTCATATTGTCTCTAATATCTAAAAGTCCTTTTAACTTTCCAGATACACAGCTAAAGGATGTTCCTGTTTCCCATGAAACCTCTAAAAGGTTTGGCCTGTCCAGATAGTTTTTTGTTATTTCTCTTGGTCTTAGTTCTAATTTGTTGTACTTTTCCTGAAATACCAATGTACTTCCATTTATCATAATTTTTAATGTACTTGCTCCATCTTTACTTCCGCTTATTGGTATCTCTTGAACCTCAATATCTACTAATTGAGAAAGCTTGTCGATTAACAGATTTCTTTGATCTCTTAAATCATTTGCATTGCTTCCATCTAGTTCATATCTTATAATTTGTTCATTTAATGCTGCAATTTCTTTTGCGTAGCCATTTATTTGATTGACGGTAGTTTCTATTGCAAAATCTGTATTTTCTTGCATGTCCTCTAGTTGATTATACATATAGTTTATTGTTTTAGTTAGTGCAATTCCCCGTTCTCTTACCTGTGCTCTTGCAGTAAGGTTGTCAGGATTTTTATTTAATTCATGTAATGCAGAAAAAAATTCATCCATTACCTTTCTTACTCCACTATCAGAAGGTTCATTAAAGATAGCTTCTATCTGCTGCAAAGATTCTGATCTTGCTTCCCATTCTCCCTTTGTTACAAATTCTTGTCTAATCTTAAAATCTAAAAATTCATCTCTAATTTGCTGGATATTGTCTGTATCCACTCCTGTTCCGAGCATTCCTTCTCCACCAGGCAATGATATTGGATTAGACTGATTAACGTTTAATCTTTGTCTGCTGTAGCCTGGAGTTCCTGCATTTGCAATGTTGTGTCCTGTAATTTGAAGTGCTCTTTGACTTGCAAATAGTCCTGATCTTGCTATATTTAACCCAAAAAAGCTTCCGCTCATCCTAATCCCACCTTATACTTTTGCATCAAATAGATTTGGTCTATGTTTTAAATCCTGTTCATCAGCTCTGCTACCATAAGTATTTCCTTTTAATTCAACATTTGTTAGTAAGTTCACATTAAATTCAATGTAGTCTAAAGACTGCCTAATCAATTTGCCGTTTAAATCATTCAAATTTTTTATTTCTTCTAATAAAATTCTAAGCTTATCCTTTAAAGCTATTATTTCTGCTCGTTTTGAAGCCTCAATATGACTAGCTAACTCTGTAAGACTCTCAACCCAATCGATTTTTTTCTCAAATAAGATATTTCCAATAATGGCTGTTCTTATTTGATCAATCTTTCCCATAACCGCTATCACATCCTGCTCTTTTTTTGTAATTCTCTCAAGTTCTTTTACATTTCCCTCTATAAGGATTTCATTTTTATTTTTTGCTAATGTATAATAATCCTTATATATTTCATATTCTTTATTTAATGCAAGAATCAATTGGTCAACAGATTTTGACATTTCCAAGCCCCCTTCAGAGAATTCACATAAATTCATTACACCTTTTTATCAAACATGCTATTAACTATCTCTTCTGCAGAAGGGTTATAATTTCCTGAAGCTATTTGTTTTTTTATTTCTTCAACCTTTTCCTTTCTAACCTCTGGAAGTTTTTTATAAGCATTTAGTGCTATTTGAAATTCTTTTGCACTTTCTGATATCTCAATCTTATCCTTTTGCATTTTAGGTTTTTCTAGCTTATTTGAACCTTTTATATTTTTGTTATATGCTCCTAATATTTTTTGTATATTAGGATTATTATTTATTTTCATAAAAACACCCCACTTTTTCCGATATATCTACACTTAGTATCGGCAAATGTGGGGCATTTGTTTATGCTTTTTATTAAATTTACCACTTTCTTTTTTTTCTTTCTGCTGTATACATTTTCTCTTTCTGTGTTTGCTTTGTTTTATTAGGTTGTTTAAATCCACTAGTTAGCTCTCTTTTTAGTTCCTGTGCACAAGCATCACAAAATCTTCCTGTTCTTATTCCTTTTCCACATCGTTCACAGGATAATAAAAGGGCTGAATTCTCTCCTACAATTTCTAGTTTCCCTTCCCTTAAATATCTGAGAATCTTATCTTCAGGTACACCAGTTTCTTCAGATACCTCTGTAAGGGTTGCTCCTTGATTTTCATAAATATATTCTTTTACAATTTTAAAGTTTTTTTCATCTTCTCTTCTACATTTAGGACATATTTTACTTATTCCTGTATACTGAAAAATTCGCCCGCATTCTTTGCAGTTTCTGATTTCTGCCATTTTTTCTCCCCCTTTAAATATATCTATGTATTTTTACCTGTAGCAAAAGAAATTACAAAAATATTTTTAGGGCTTGCTTTAAGTATTTCTTTGCTACAGGCATCAATAGTATTTCCTGTGGTGTATACATCATCAACCATTAATATTGTTTTGCCTTTATATATATCCTTTGAAACAACAGAAAAAACATTTTTTAGATTTTTCTTTCTTTCATCCTTTGATAGCTGATTTTGAGATAGAGTTTCTTTTATTTTTACTAAATTTTTCCTATCTGCATTCCAGTCCATAGCTTTTCCTATATACTTTGCTAAAAGATAAGCTTGATTAAATCCACGTTCTCTTTCTTTTCTTTTGTGAAGTGGCACAGGAATAACAAAATCGATTTCAGATAAGCCTTCTTTTTTAAGCTTATCTACCATTATTTCTGCCATGTGATAAGCTATATACCTTTCTTTACCATATTTTAACCTATGTACTAGTTGTTTCATATTATCATCATATACTACACAAGAAAAAGCTTTTGTAAATATATGCTCTGTTTTTAAGCAATCTGGACATTTAGTAGGAAGGTATAGTTTTTCTAATGGTTTTCCGCATTTTTCACAGGCACATAAGTCAATAAACTTTATTTTTTCATAACAAGATTTACATAATGAGTATTTTTGCGTCTTTTTAATCCCTTTTTTACATACAATGCAGTAAATATTTCTTGGATATAAAAAGTCAAGTAATGTATCTATGTATAAACTTGCTGTTTTATATTTCATTATAAAATTCCTCACTAAAGACAGCAAGGGGTTTTACCTTGCAGAATAAATTTATTTATTTATTCTGCAAAATTTTTGTATGTTTTATTCTCTTTTTAAAACTCTAATAAGTTCTCATCTAAAAACCTTTTTAATCGTATCCCTAATCCTGAATTTCTTTGAATGATCCTATGGTTATCAACCATACTTTTTAGGCTTGCTTCTAATCCAACCATTACTACTAATTCCTTTGCTCTTGTTACAGCTGTATATAATAAATTTCTCGTTAAAAGCATTGGTGGTCCCCAAAAGATTGGCATAACTACAATAGGAAATTCACTTCCTTGACTTTTATGGATTGTAATGCAATAAGCTAATTCTAATTCATCAAGTTGTGAGAAATCATATGTAACTAATTTGTCCTCATCAAATTGCACAATCATCTCTTTTTCTTCATGATCAATTTTATAGATGTAGCCAAGGTCACCATTAAAAATACCTTCTCCTTCATCTTCTTCATCTATAGTTTTCCACTTTAAATTATAATTGTTTTTCATCTGCATTACTTTATCTCCTACACGGAAAATCTTGTCCTTCATTTCCTTTTCTTGCTTGTAAGGACTAGGCGGATTTAAAATAGCCTGCAGATGATTATTTAATTGATACATTCCTGCTTGTCCTTTTTTTATAGGTGTTAGTACTTGGATACTTTTAATAGGATCACAATCACTAAAGTTTGGCAATCTTTCCTTGCATAATTCTTTTATTGTTTGAACAATATGCTCTTGATTTTTTTTCTTAATAAAATAAAAGTCTTTTTCCTTTTTATTTATATAAGGATACTCTCCTTTATTGATTCTGTGCGCGTTTACTATAATCATGCTTTCTTGGGCTTGTCTAAAAATTTTATCTAGCTTTACAACCTTTATAACATTGCTATCAATAATATCTCTTAAAACATTTCCAGCTCCTACTGATGGAAGCTGATCAACATCTCCTACCAAAATCAATCTTGTCCCTGGTAATAATGCTTTCATAAGCCCTTTCATTAAACGAATATCAACCATAGACATTTCATCAATAATAACAACATCTGAAGGCAATGGATCTTCCTCGTTTTTCCCAAAATCCATGCCTGCTTCTTCTATATAAGCATATTCTAATAATCTATGAATAGTTTTTGCTTCTTTGCCTGTCGCTTCACTCATTCTTTTTGCAGCTCTTCCTGTAGGTGCTGCTAATGCAATGCTTAAATTATGATTTTCAAACATTTTGATTATACTGTTAATTGTTGTAGTTTTTCCTGTACCAGGTCCCCCTGTAATGACTAAAACACCATTATTTGCTGCTTCTTTAATAGCCTGTCTTTGATTGTTAGCTAAAACAATTTCTTCTATTTCTTCAATCTCTTGAATTTCTTTGTCTAAATCCTCTGAAAGGGGCTTTAAGCTTACTTGTGCCATTTCAATCAATTTTTTACACACATATGATTCTGCATAAAAATATGGCATAGCAAATACAACTATTTCTCCTTCTAGATTTTCTAAATGGATTTCATTGTTTAATGCTAACTTCACTAATGCATCTTCTACAAGTTCTTCCCCAACATCTAATATTTTAGCTGTTTGTTTAATCAACTCTTCTCTTGGCGTATAGGTATGCCCTTCAAGATTATATTGGGTAAGTAGATATTTTGTACCACACATAACTCGATAAGGGGATCTTGGATCAATTCCCATTCTTTTTGCAATAGCATCTGCAATTTTAAAACCGATACCAAATATATCATCTGCTAATCTATATGGATTTTCTTGTATAAACTGGATAGTCTTATCTTTATACTGTTTGTATATTTTTATTGCATAGTTTGGAGAAATTCCATATTCCCCTAAAAAAAGCATAACTTCACTAAGCTCTCTTTGCTCTTTAAAAGCTTCTACAATTTTTCTTGCTTTAGACTCTCCTATGCCATTTACTTGGGTTAATAAATGAGGTCTGTACTGCATAATATCAAGTGTTTCTTTTCCGAAGCTTTCCACAATCTTTTTTGCAAGCTTTGGCCCGATTCCTTTAATAATTCCTGAAGATAAATATTTTTCTATTCCTTCTAGAGTATTAGGCATTACTTGTCTGTAGGATGCAACTTCTAGTTGTTCTCCATATGTAGGATGGACAATCCACTTCCCTGAAAAAGCAAAGGTTTCTCCTGTATTTAAAATAGGCATATATCCTACAACCGTCACAACTTCATCCTCCGTCTCAACAGTGGCAACGGTATATCCATTTGAATCGTTTTTAAAAATAATTTCTGATAAAACTCCTTTTATTTCTACGGACATAATCTCCTCCCATAGGGCATAATCGTTTATACATATATATTACCACAGTTAATCTTTTGTCGTTAGGTCTCTTTTTTTATCATCTTTTTTAATATTTCCCTTAATTCTAAAATTTCTTTTTGTAATCTTGCAATATCCCCTTTTGTAGCTGGACTATTATATTGAATATAAAATTCATGAAATTTTTGCTCATCATACCTTCCATTAGCATATGCTTCCCTTTCTATAAGCTTTGCCTTGTTTATGTGCTGTAATACTGTTCTCATCCTATGCAAACATGTAACTTCTATTCCATTTTTCAAGCGTACAATAGTATACTTATTAGTTTCCTTTATTTCTTCTATAGAGTAAAAATTAATATATCCATGTGCTCCATCCTTTGGAAATTTTGGTTTTCTCATTTTAAAGGGAATTAATAATAATTTGTTGTGGATAAAAATAGGCACACATAAGCGTTGATGAAGCATCTTTCCGTATTTTGCTCTACAAGCTTGAATATGAATGGTATAATATTTTGCAATAATGCTTAAAATGGTTTTTACCATTCGTTTATCTATAATGACAGTTCCATCATCTATAATTAATTTTGTAGAATTTCCAATACCAGTTTTGTAAATAGGTATAATACAACAAATTCCTTTATCTAATATTTCTTCAATATCTCTCATTCTATCACCCCTTAAGAACCCAAAATGGAACGTATGTTCTATTTTCATTATATAGTTTGTCCTAAAAAAAGTCTAGTAAACAAACAAGCCAAAATGCATCTTATTTTCAACATAATAAGATGCATTTTTTATACCTATTTAAGTCTAGCAATCACTTTTGCCAACTCTTGAATACTCATACTAAGATTCTCTAGCTTTCCTTCAATCCTAACTAATAAATATATAGACACAGCAATAGGAAATCCTAGATTTGCAATATAAGTATATATCTCTTCCATTTTTACCTCCTTTCTTAACAGCCAATGATATCTTTTCTCATTTTATCTAAAGCTCGTGCTTTTGTTTTAACAACTGTCTGATAATGTACACCTAATCTTTCTGCAATCTGCTTCATATTCAAAAAATCCATATAGCAAAGCTTTAACACTATTTTTTGCTTATCCGTTAATCTTTTTATAGCTTCTTCTAAAGCATGATACCTTTCTTCTTTTAATAAATGTTCTTCTACATTTTCCCTTTCATCTACAAGCATATCTATAAATGATATTTCATCATCATCCATATTGATTTTGTTTTGTAAAGAAAGTTCATTTCTTACTTTTTTTCTTTTTTCCATATATAAAAACTTAAGCTTAAGCTTTATATAGCCTAAAAATGGTACTCCTCTCTCCTCATCAAAAATCTCTACTTCTCTTAAAATTTTCATTCCCCCTTCTTGAATCAAATCTGAAAATTCTTCATCTCCAAAATAATACTTCTTAATAGATGTAATAATTAAAGGCATCAAGCTTTTAAGTAGTTCTTCTTTTGCTAATCTATCTCCATCTTTGCACCTATTTACTAAATCCTTCATCTTATATTCCATATTCAATCCTCCTTTTTAGGAGGACCGGTCCTCTCATAACCATGGTTTATGGTTATTGTAGTATTTATAGTCAAAAAAAAGAAAAATCAACTATATCTTAGTTGACTTAGACTGTAGACAAAATAGAATTATAGACAAACAACATTAATATTTGAAAAAAATATAAAAAAATAAGTGAATGACTTTGATAACTTTTGTTCAAAACTTACTGAAATTACATGAAAAAATACGTTAAAAACCTTCACTGTTTGAACAAAGGTGAGTTTTGAAGGTTTAGTATTTTTTCATGGAATGAAGTTTAGTTTTTTCAAAAGTTATCTGGAATGAACGTTTTTTATATTTCCTTTTGAATTTAGCTATCTATAGAAGATTTATTCAACTATTCTCTACTCCTCTTAGACTTTGCTTAAATTCCCAAAATAAAAAACCATTGAAGGATCAAAACTCCTTCAATGGTTTTATTTATTATTCTCCTAACGCTTCTTTTCTTAAAATTTCAGCTTTATCTGTTTTTTCCCATGGAAGATCTATATCTGTTCTTCCAAAGTGACCATAAGCTGCTACTTGTCTGTAGATTGGTCTTCTTAAATCTAAATCTCTAATGATTGCTGCTGGTCTTAAATCAAAGTGCTTTCTTACTAGTTCTTCTAATTTTTCTTCTGATACTTTACCTGTTCCAAAGGTCTCAACAAGTACAGATACAGGTTGTGCAACACCGATTGCATAAGCAAGCTCTATTTCACACTTGTCAGCAAGTCCTGCTGCTACGATATTTTTAGCAACATATCTTGCTGCATATGCTGCAGAACGGTCAACCTTTGTTGGGTCTTTTCCTGAGAATGCACCACCGCCATGTCTTGAATAACCACCATAAGTATCTACGATAATTTTTCTACCTGTTAAACCAGCATCTCCTTGTGGTCCTCCAATAACGAATCTTCCTGTAGGATTGATGTAATATTTTGTTTTTTCATCTAATAGATTTGCTGGAACAATTTCACGAATTACATGCTCGATTAAATCTTTTTCGATTTGTTCACGTGATACTTCTGGACTATGTTGTGTAGAAATAACTATTGTATCTACTCTTACAGGTTTATCATCTACATATTCTATTGTAACCTGTGTTTTTCCATCTGGACGAAGATATTCTAATGTTCCATTTTTTCTAACTTCTGATAATCTTCTAGCTAATTTATGTGCAAGTGCGATAGGCATAGGCATAAGCTCTGGTGTTTCATTACATGCAAAACCAAACATAATTCCTTGGTCCCCTGCTCCAATCGCTTCTATTTCATCTTTCATTTCGCCTTTTTTATGTTCTAGGGCTTCATCTACACCCATAGCAATATCTGGTGACTGCTCATCTATAGAAGTAAGTACTGCACATGTATCACAGTCAAAACCATATTTTGCTCTAGTATAGCCAATTTCTTCTATCGTTTTTCTTACAATCTTTGGAATGTCTACATAACATTTTGTCGTAATTTCTCCTGCTACAAGTACTAACCCTGTTGTAACAGATGTTTCAGCTGCAACACGTGCCTGTGGATCTTTTTCAAAAATTGCATCTAGTATAGCATCTGAAATTTGATCACATATTTTATCTGGATGACCTTCTGTAACTGACTCTGAAGTGAATAATCTTCTTGCCATTGATTTCCCTCCTTAGTATTTATATATTTTGTATTGTATTTTGCCCAAAATAAACTTAAAAAAACCTCTTCATTACAAGAAGAGGTTGTTGTGATTCTGTCCTCATCTTTCAGAAATACATTCTGTAGGATTTAGCACCGTGTAAACATACCGGTTGCCGGGCTTCATAGGGCCTAGTCCCTCTACCACTCTTGATAAGGCATCAAGATTTATATTGAATTTTGTCGAAAATTATTTTATCATAGACATAAATAAAAGTCAACGACTTTTTAAAAATTTACCGCAACATGACTAATCATCATAATAATAAATGCTGCAATGCAATTTCCAATAAATATAGCTAAAAATGCATGTTTAAATCGTATATTTAATAACGAAGCTGCAATAGAACCTGTCCATACGCCTGTACTTGGCAAAGGTACAGCTACAAACAATAATAATCCTAAGCTTTTATATTTATGCACCTGTTTTGTTTTTCTTAAAGTTCTCTTTGTAATCCAGTCAATAGATTTTCTCCAATGAGGATTTTTTCTAAGCTTTTCAAAAACAGGCTTTAATAATAACAATAAAAAAGGAACTGGTATCATACTCCCCAGTAATCCTAAAATTGCTGCATGAATCGGGCTAAGTCCTAAGGATACCCCTATTGGAATAGCACCCCTTAATTCCATTACAGGCATCGCTGCCACTAGTAAAACCATTATTTCCTTAGAAAAAAAATCAAGTATTTGATTCATCATACTCTCCCTTATTCTTTATTATTTCTATTCCCTAAACTCATTATATAGTAATTATACATTTTTATGAAGAAGTATTTTATTAATTGTAATAGGTTTTTAACATTTATTTCTACTAGAGATATGAAATATCAATATTCAAAAAAGAAATATATAAAGATAAGTGAATGACTTTGATAACTTTTGTTCAAAACTTACTGAAATTACATGAAAAAATACGTTAAGAACCTTCATTGTTTGAACAAATGTGAGTTTTGAAGGTTTAGTATTTTTTCATGTAATGAAGTTTAGTTTTTTCAAAAGTTATCTGGAATGAACTTACCTTTTATATTTCCTTTTAAAATTGGATATCTATATAATATTCATATATAATGTATCCTGTAAATTTATAGAGAAAGGAATTTCTATATGAAAAAAGTATTAGGATGTATAAAAAAAGCAGTTGCTGATTTTGATATGATTCAAGATGGAGATGTAGTAGGCGTTGGTGTTTCAGGAGGAAAGGACAGCACAACCCTTTTATATGCCTTAAAATTATTTCAAAATTTTTCGCCTGTAAAATATGAATTAAAAGCTTTAACCCTAACTTTAGGCTTTGATAATTTTGATATTACACCTTTAAAAAATTTCTGTGAAAAATTAGAAATTCCCTATATTATACAGCCAACAAAAATTGGGAAAGTAGTTTTTGAAGAGAGAAAGGATAAAAATCCTTGTGCCATGTGTGCCAGGATGAGACGAGGAAGACTTCATACGCTTTGTAAAGAGCATGGCATTACAAAGCTTGCCTTAGGCCATCATGCAGACGATGCAGTAGAAACATTGTTTTTAAGTATGTTTTATGAAAGCAGAATAAGTACTTTTGACCCTGTAACTTTTTTAGATCGAAAAAATTTAACTATGATCAGGCCTTTGATATACGCATCAGAAGATGACATTATTTCTGCTGTATCTAAACATAACCTACCCATTGTAAAGAGTCCTTGTCCTGCTAATGGAAAAACTAAAAGACAATATATGAAAAATTTATTAAAGCAAATTAATAAAGATATTCCAAACGCAAGAGATAGAGTGATCACAGCATTAAAGAACAAAGATCAGCTAAATATATGGATCAAAAATTAGCATATTTTTCACCTCCTTATATATATATCATATAAGGGGGTGTTTTCTCTTTGAATGTAAATTATCGTAAATATCCATATAGGATTCAAGTAAACTGTGTCAATGAAAATGCTGTAGAAATATTATCACAAGCAATTAAAGATAACCTCTCTGATCGTGTTGTTGTAATCTGTATCGGTACAGATCGTTGCATTGGTGATACCTTAGGTCCTCTTGTAGGTACTATGCTAGAAGACAAAAACTTTAGATTTCCTGTTTATGGTACCTTAGATGATCCTATTCATGCAGTAAATTTAAAAGAATCTATAAAAACAATAAAAAAACAACATCCTGACGGGTTCTTTATTGCAGTAGATGCTTGTTTGGGGAATGAAGAAATGATTGGAAATATTCATATAAAAAAAGGTCCTATCTTTCCTGGAAAAGGAGTAGGAAAAAGGTTACCTGGTGTTGGTCATATTTCTATAGTTGGTATTGTTGATAAAATTAATCATGATGATTGTTTTTCTATGCATAATATCCGGTTAAGCTTAGTCATGAAAATGGCTAAAATAATAGTAGATGCTTTTGTACTCGCAACTTATTTATCATAATCAATGTTGTAGGTAAATTCTTTATTTACCTACAACAATTCAACAATAAAAGGTATTGTTAACATAGAAGACAATGTTGAAATAAATATAAGCTGCGAAGCTAGCCTATAGTCACTATCATATTTTGCAGCAAACATTGCACAATTGGCTGCAACTGGCATTGCTGTAATTATAACAGGGATTCCTTTTGTAATTTGATCAAAATTAAACAATTTTAATATACATAATACAATCATAGGCAAAAAAATTAATCGAATAATACTGCATAAAAAAACACTACCATTTGTAAATATTTTCTTTACATTCATATCTGCTAAAATAGATCCAATAAAAATCATAGATAAAGGAGTAGTTGTACTTCCTATAATATTTAATGCTTTAAAAATAGGATAAGGAAATTTTGTAGAAGTAAGAAACATAGTAAATCCTATAAAAACAGAAATAATTCCAGGATTCAGTAACCCCTTTAATTTAGGACCTCCTTTACTATGTTCCCTTTGCTTTATCTTCTCTCTATGAGTCCTACTCATAATCATTATTCCAAGAGTCCAAGTTAATACATTAAAAGGAAGGTTATATATAGCAGCATAGAATATTCCTTCTTTTCCAAAGATAGCATTTACCATTGGATAACCCATAAAACCCACATTTGAAAATATAATACCATACTGAAGAACATCTCTAGTCATCCCTTTCATTTTAAACAGCTTTACAGTTATATAAGATATTATTATTGATAAAGCATATACACATAAAGAAATCATTAATAATGAACCGCTTTTTATCATCATTTGCTTTGAGAAAGCATAATTGCTTAAAGAAGATAGTACCAAAGCAGGTAATGCAACATAAAGAATTAAATTGCTTAAATCATGGTTTAAATCATTACTGATTACACGAAGTCTTTTAGATATATATCCAGTCATTAATAGTAAAAATAAAATAAATACTTGAGTTAGGGTCTGCACATTTATCTTCCTCTCTTATCATGCCAATAGCTTGGCTTTATCGTTTATTTATAATATTTATTAAATACTCAATAAATTGATCCTTTAAATCTTCTCTCTTTAATGCAAATTCTACTGTAGCTTGCAAAAAACCTAGTTTATCACCTACATCATATCTCTTTCCTTCAAAGTTATAAGCATACATGGCTTCTAAGTTTGCTAATTCTCTTAATGCATCTGTAAGCTGTATTTCTCCACCTTTTCCAGGTTGTGTATGTTCTAAAATTTCAAATATTCTAGAAGTAATAATATATCTTCCTAAGATTGCTATATTAGAAGGTGCATCTTCTACTTTAGGTTTCTCTATGAGATCTTTTACTTTATATACGCGATCTTCAATATATTTTCCTTTTACAATCCCATATTTATATACATCTTCTCTTGGCACCTCTTGTACACCTAAAACAGTCGTCTTGTATTCATCATATACATCAATCATCTGCTTTAAGCAGGGTTTTTCTGCATCAACAATATCATCTCCTAATAGTACAGCAAAGGGTTCATTTCCAATAAAACTCTTTGCACAATAAATAGCATGACCCAATCCCTTAGGCTCTTTTTGACGTATATAATGGATATTCACCATATTAGATATCTTTCTTACTTCTTCTAATAGATCTGTTTTTCCTTTTTTTTCTAGTTCTAATTCTAACTCTATACTCTTATCGAAATGGTCTTCAATAGACTTTTTGTTCCTTCCAGTAATAATAAGTATTTCTTCAATCCCTGACGCTACAGCTTCTTCAATAATGTATTGTAAAGTAGGTTTATCAACAATCGGAAGCATTTCTTTAGGCTGTGCCTTCGTTGCTGGCAAAAATCTAGTACCCAGTCCTGCTGCTGGTATAATCGCTTTACGTACCTTCATAATGTTTTGTCTCCTCTCTTTTAATATATTTTACATTATTTTTTCATGTAATGAAGTTTAGTTTTTTCAAAAGTTATCTTGGAATGAACATTCTTTTTATATTTTTTTTAAAATTAGTTATCTATAGCATTCACATATACTTTTGCAAAAACTCCCACAATGCTTGATTAATAATATCCTGCTGCTTCAGTTCTCTATGCTTTTTAACAAATTCATTGAATTTATCTAAAACCTCTTTATATACTTTAATACTTTTTACACATAATTCTCCTTCAAAAGCATTGATACATAGCCCTTGTTTACTTGCCACAGTTCTTTCTTTCCAATTATTTACTATATCCTTCAAATCGTCTTTTATTTCAATTAACTCTAATAAATCAAAATAGATTTCTTTTGTAAGATTTATATTACTTACTTTTTCTTCTTTTATTGTAGGATCATAATTTCTTTTTATTTCTTTCTCTTTTATGTATATGTTTTTTTCACTATTAAAAATATAGCCTCTTTTTTTAAAACGATTTCTTATTGTTGTCTTACTTATCTTCAACTCACTGCAAACCTTTCTGATGCTACTGTTTTTTAGCATCTTATTAAAAACTTCAACTTGTTTTTCTATTTCTAAAAGATTAAATTCTTCCCTATTCATCTCTATCCCCCTCATAACATAGAGTAATCAAAAGTAATATTCTACATTAAACATCATTTTCCTTTTTATTGACATTCAACCCTTTATATGATAGTCTAATATAAATAATGTACCTTTAAATTAACCCCGTGAGGTTAAAAAGGCTAAAAACACTTATGTATCATATTATGTATTTTTATGCCTTTTTGCCTCTGGACAAAAAGGCATTTTTATTACCTTTAAACTGGTCCTGTGAGACCAAAAAGGAGGAAAAAAGAATGAATGAATGTGTAAGACATCTTATTGATCTAGAAGATTTTACACCAAAAGAAATTAACGAACTAATAGAACTTGCAAAAAAAATGTATTCTTTTCCTGAAAAATACAACCAAGTATGCAAAGGAAAAATATTAGCTACCCTTTTTTATGAACCTAGTACAAGAACAAGGCTAAGTTTTGAATCAGCAATGCTAAGATTAGGAGGAAACATATTAGGTTTTAGTGATGCAAACACAAGCTCTGTATCAAAGGGAGAGAGCATCGCAGACACTATAAGGGTAATATCTGGTTATGCAGATATCGCTGTTATGCGACATCCAAAAGAAGGTGCTCCAAAGCTTGCTTCCCTATACTCAGATATTCCTATAATCAATGGAGGAGATGGTGGGCATCAGCATCCAACACAAACCCTTACAGATTTATTAACAATAAACATATATAAAGGGTCTATAGAGAATCAAGTCATTGCATTTTGTGGAGATTTAAAATTTGGTAGAACAGTACACTCATTAATCCGTACACTCGCTAGATATGGCAATAAAAAATTCATATTAATATCTCCTAAAGAATTAGGCCTACCTGATTCATTAAAAAGAAAACTTATTGAAGAGTACTCAGTTGTGTTAAAAGAGGTTAGTAATTTAGAAGAAGTCATTGAAGAAATTGATATATTATACATGACAAGAATACAAAAAGAAAGATTTTTTTCAATGAAGCAGACTATAACAGATTGAAAGATTCTTATATATTAAATTTACAAAAAATAAAAGATGCAAAGGAAGATATGATTATTATGCATCCACTTCCTAGAGTAAATGAAATCGCCTACGAAGTAGATGATGACAAAAGAGCAGTCTACTTTGAACAAGCAAAGCTTGGCGTGTATATTCGAATGGCACTCATTACAAAATTATTGGGGGTGGAATGCGAATGCTAGAAGTTAATAGTATAAAAAAAGGAATTGTATTAGACCATATAACTGTTGAAAACGGCTTAAAAATATTTAATAAATTAATGCTGGATAAGGTAGATTATCCTGTAGTACTATTAATGAACGTACCAAGTAAAGCTATGGGAAAAAAAGATATTATTAAAATAGAAAACAACATAGATATTGATTTAGATTTTTTAGGACTTATTGATCATAATATATCAGTAAATATAATTGAAGATGGCAAAGTTATTCTTAAAAAGAAAGTATCAATTCCAAAAAGAGTAAAGGGGATATTCCCTTGCCATAATCCAAGATGCATAACAAATTTTGATAATTATGTAAAGCCTAGCTTTGAGTTAGTATCTCCATCTAGATTAGCTTATCAATGTGATTTTTGTGAAGAAATTACAGAATACAAAATTTAAGCTATGGAAAAAATTCCATAGCTTTTATGCTAGTTTCTCGTTTTTTATGCTTACAATGTTGTTCCAACGACCACACTTATCTCCCCATCTAGCAACCATTTTTTCGTCTCTAAAAAATTCTACTACCTCACACATGTTTGGACAATATTCACATTCAAAGCTTTTTACAGTATAGCTACTATCAGCAACTTCAAAGCCTTTAAAATTTGTTTTTCCTACTCTTTCTACTTCTTCTTTTGCTAATAAAGCTACTCCTATTGCCCCCATTACATTTGCATATGGTGGAACTATTACTTCACAGCCTAATATTTTTTCAAATGCTTTTCGAATCCCTACATTTGCAGCAACGCCTCCCTGAAATACAATAGGTGGTTTTATTTCTTTTCCCTTTCCTAGATTATTTAGATAATTTCTTACCAAAGCTTCACATAAACCATTAATAATATCCTCTTGATTATGACCTAATTGCTGTTTATGTATCATATCTGATTCTGCAAAAACAGCACATCTTCCAGCAATTCGTACAGGCAATTTTGATTTCAAAGCAAATTTCCCAAATTCTTCTATAGGAATACCCAATCTTTCAGCTTGTCTATCTAAAAATGAGCCTGTCCCTGCAGCACAAACTGTATTCATTGCAAAATCATATAAAACACCATCTCTTAAAAGAATAATCTTAGAATCTTGTCCTCCAATTTCAATAATAGTTTTAACATCTGGCACAAAGTTTAAAGCAGCAATCCCATGGGCTGTTATTTCATTTTTTATAACATCAGCCCCTATCATAATTCCTCCGAGCTGCCTACCGCTTCCAGTAGTACCTACCCCTAGAATCTTAACATCTTCATCTAATCTATTTTTTATTTTAGATAATCCTTTTTTAATAGTCTCAATAGGTTTGCCCTGTGTTCTTATATACAATGTATCTAGTATATTTTCATCTTCATCCATCACAATGATATTCGTACTTACAGAGCCAATATCAACGCCAAGATAACATTTTCTCATTTTTATATTTTTCCCTCCTATTTCTTAGCAGATCAATATATGCTTCAAGTCTAGTAACGTATCCTGCTTCACCTGTCATTTCATCAATAATCAGAGTTAAAATAGGAATACCATACTCCTGCTGTAGCTTTGGTAATATACTCATAGCAACAATTTCAGGCATACAAGTAAAAGGCATTATCTGTATGACACCATCATACCCTTCTTTCGTATACAATATAGTATTTCCTATGGTTTCCCTTCCATGCCCTCCTACCATCGTCTTCATATAAGGTTTTGCAGCTTTTCTTACTTGCTTCTCTCTCGTGCTACCGATACTATTGTAAAATAAATGCTCTAGTACCCATCCTGATGTAGTATGCGATTTATGAACCTCAGCTCCAAGCTCATTTAATTTTTTGCCAATGTCTATATTTGCAAAATCTTCTATTATTGTATAGATTTCACCTACAATCCCAACTTTTAGAACATCTCTATCTTTTTGAAGATCTATATCTTTTATTGCTTCTTGTGCTTGATGGATATATTTGATCATTTGAGAAGAGCCTGTACTTTTTTCTAGGTTCTTTATAAGCTCTTTATATAAAGTATCAATCTCTCCTTTATTTTTTTCATAAGGTCTAAGCTTTAATACGCTTGCTTCAAACTTATCTAATTTTCTCAATACTTGAATCCCATTTTTTAAACTTTTTCCAATCTTTATCATGTTCTTTGTATTGGCAACTCTACTTACCCGATTATAAAATTCTTTCAGATCTCCATCTGGTGCTTCTAATATAACGAATTCTACATCGTAACCTAAATCTTTTAAAATTTCCTTTTCTACCTCTGCAAAATATCCATATCTACAAGGGCCACAGCTTCCTGTCACAAGAATTGTATCCGCACCTTTTTCAATGCTTTGTATGTAATTTCCTAAATTTATTTTCATAGGTAAGCATATTAGTTCTGGTGAATATTTTGTACCTATTTCTAAAGTTTTTTTACTATTTTTTGGAGGAAGTACAACTTCTACCCCCAAGTCATCAAACATAGCTTTAACGGGTAGATATGTATTCCCCATATGTGGAAAAGTTATTTTCATTTTTTCCCCTCCATTTAATCATGTCTACAAAGGCCTCTATCCTTGTATCTATTCCTGCTTCTCCTGTATGCTCATCTAAAGTAAGTAAAATAAAAGGCTTTTCTGAACTCCTTCGCGTACGGCGTTCTGCAATATCTGCTATAACAGAATCTAATCCACAGCCAAAGCTTGATAAGTAAATTATCCCTTGAATATCTTCTCTCTCCATTGCATGAAAAGCAGCTCCAAGTACTTTTCTTCCAAAACTCCAAAACATCTTCTTATCCATAGTTGCTGCCTTCTTATTAATAATATTTCGATCGAAGCTATCTTGCGTTAAAACTTCAAGTCCATACTTTCTTAATTTTTCTATAATGTTCATACTAAGATATTTATCATAAATATTATAAGGATGTCCTAAAAGAACAATTTTTTGTCTATATTTATATGGATTTATATATTTAAAAACCTTATTCCCTTCTATATCAACCGGTAATATTCCATCCTTTATTTTTGCCTTATAGCTCTCATGCTGTTTTATTGCTTCTCTAAAAGCAAAATCTATTTTCTTTTTATCTGTTGTAATAATTTTTCCGATCTCATGAACAGTTTTTGGTAAATTTTTCTTTGATTTGTGAAAATCTATTGTTGTATCTATAATTGGCGGTAAATCTTTTACTGCACTTTTAATCATTTCTGGTAGTCCACAAAACTTTGGACAAATATATTCATTTTTATAAATGCTCATAATCTTTGGTACAAAAATATAATCAACCTTATCCTTTAAAGCAATCACATGACCATGATATACTTTCACAGGCAAGCAAGCTTCATCTACTGTATTTTTAACTCCATAATCTATAATCTGTTTATTTGTTTTTTCAGATACCACCACCTCTGCTTCAAGCGTCTCAAAAAACTTTGTCCAAAGCGGATAGTAGTAGTAATATAAAAGTCCCCTAGGTATGCCAATTTTCATACTTATCCTATCCTTTCTATTTGCAATTCCTCTATCTTCTATATCATTGTTTACAATTTATATAAATTTTAAACAGAAGAATTTTAAAAAACCGTGTTACGAAAATCGTAACACGGTTTTTTTATAAAAGACTTTCTTATTTTAATAATGCATCTAACCTATCTTTATCAAAGCCTTGAATGGTTTCATCTCCTACCATAATAACAGGTACTCCCATAAACCCTTTTTTTATTAATTCTTTACGTGCAGCCATATCCTTTGAAACATTTTTTTCAATGTACTCAACACCTAAAGATTTTAAATATTCCTTTGCATCTTTACAATATATACAAGTATCACTTGAATATACTACTACATTTTTACTCATATAAAATTCCTCCTTTTATTTCATATAATTATGATATACCCAATAAGGTATCAATTTATTCACAAATTGTTGCTGCTTTTTTATTAATCATTTTCTTTCTATCTTGACTTTGTTTTATTAATGCTGTTGTATGACCCATAGGGCATACTTGACACCAGCTTCTTGGCTTAAATATAACTCCCATTATAAAAGCTAGTATAGATGATGCTACCATTAATCTAAAAATAGCAAAACCTACAGCTTTAATAACATTTGGTGCTTGAAAAGCATGATATAATGATATACTAAACATAATCATCATCAATGTCAACAATATATTTTTAGCTGATTTCCCTCTTAAAGCTTTTGGTAAATTTTTATCTAAACTTACATATTTAAGAAAATTTCCTAGTATTGATCCCCTAGGACAATATTTTGAGCAGTGAATTTTTCCTCTCCCTCTTAACGCATGATAAATAGGAGCAGCCATACAAACAAATCCCAATAATCCAAATCTTACATCAACAATAGCTAATATAAAAAACAAAACCATTAATATCCATGACCATGATTGATGTGACTTTTTTGCAGCCATATTCTCCTCTCCTTTCCTATAAAACTTTATAACATTTTAACATCCAAGCACAAATTGCACTTGGATGTTTTCTTTTGTTTAACAGGATGAGCCTCCCTCACCTGGTATAATTCTAAACCCTTTAGAAAACCAACTATTAGTATAATCAATACTAAAACTCTTAAACTGATTAAGAATATCTTTTTCTACTATTACTTTCAATCCATTTATTTCTTCATAGTAATCTTTTTCATCATCTTTAGACCCTTCCAGGGCTATTCCAAATGTTGGACCACCTCATCCAAAGCCTTTGATAAAGATTCTTAAGAAAGCATTCTCATTATTTTTATCTTTTAGTTGACTTTTTATCATTTCCTCAGCTTTTTGAGAAATATTTATAAGCATATTCTTACCTCCTTTTTTGTACCCCTCCCCATAGGGGGTTGGTAATTATATTTTAGTATATTTTTCTATCTATGTCAACAGTTTTTTATCGACAAAATATTTCATTTTAACTTAATAAATAAGTAACATAAAAATATAAAAAGATAAGCGAATGACTTTGATAGCTTTTGTAAAAAAACTTACTGAATGTAATGAAGTTTAGTTTTTCCAAAAGCTATCTGGAATGAACTATCTTTTATATTTTCTTTTAAATTACTTATTATATATTTTTCCCTTAAATAAGAAATTTAAAAAAGAAAAAAGTTCCTGCTTCCTGCAGAAACTCTTATTTTCTTAAAATTTCCATAATCCTCTTAGCTTTATCTAAAAATCTTTTCATTTCATAGCCTTCATTCAATTCGAGTATTTCTAAAATATCTGCTATATTCTCAAAATCTTGTATTACATTTCTATTTTTTTTAGAATTTTCTTTTAGTCTATTGATTCTGTCATTTACTGCAAGTGCTTGATCTATTTTTTGTCTTCCTCTCCCATGTACATGTGGTCTTATAACCTCTAATAATTCCATTGTCTTATTTTTTGCCGCTAGCTGGCTGCCAAATTCAGCTTGATTTTTTGCATAATTATTTAATGCATACATAATATCTAAAATATTCTCTGCTTTTACTATTACTTCTTTTAATTTATCTCCCCAATAAGGTTTAACAGCTTTTTCTTCTTCTCTCCTTAACAAAGTAAATAATATAATCGAAAGTATTTTATCATTACTTAGTAAGCTAGAAATCATATCTGATAAAGCACGACTAGATTTTTCCTTATCTTTTAGCTGTTCTAAATCTTTTATATCTAACACTTCAATATCTGTAGTTTCAAGATTTAATTCTTCCCTATTAATTTCTTCCATTAACCTCCCTCCTTCTAAAAGCTCGTACCGTCATTTTTGTTATTTCATTACATAATATGCTGTTAGTCATGTTATGGTGTAAAAGTAAAAGGAAAAATATTGTTTCAAAAACAAAAGGTAGCACATTGGCTACCTTTTATGCAGAAAAGCTTTTATCTGTTTCCATATTCAATAATTCTATCAGTCTTTCTCTTTCACTAACTACTCTTCCTAATTTTTTTGAATAAGCCATGCATTTTCCATCTACTATTCGCGTTTCTAAAGTTCCATTCGCATGCTTATTTCCTCTTAAATGAGGAGCATCAATTATTCCTCTCTTAATGATATCAGCAAGTACGGAAGGATCACTCCATGGATCCTTGCTTTCAGGATATAGGGATTTTATTGTGTTTAGTAGAATTTTTGCTTCCTCTACCAATTCATTTTTTCTATCTTGTACAGCTTTATCCTGTGTCATATCTACCATACCATGCAGAGTTGATCGAATGACTCCTCTTACAATTTTACAGCTTTCAATTACATCTTCAGGCTTTGCTGCATGATCTGCTTCACTAAACCCTACAACATGTATTATATGCGGTTTTATACTCATTGCCAAATATGTTGAAGCAGAAAGTTGCCCCTTTGCAACATCTAAATCTGCACTCAAACTAGCAAGTCCTGCTCTTACTTGTCTGTAAGTTTTAAAGTTTTCATCTTCTAATGATTCAATCAATTGAATTTTCGCAAGCATCTTTGCTAAATCCATTCGATGATATATAGCTGGAGGTACATTAAACATATATTGGGCAATATAGTGCTTAACTCCCATTTTTTTTGCATTATAGGCTGCTAAAAATGCCATAACAACACCAATAGTATCATGGGCATCTCTTAAACTCCAGTGATGAGCTTCATTTACTTCTACAGGAATATTTCTTTGTGCATGCCATTTCATAAGTTTTTGTCCTTCTGTAATAGAAGTAAGAACATCTCTTGGCCCTCTTTTGTCTAGTACATTATACCAGCACAAAGGTACTGCACACCATGCATTGTTTATTGTATTTTTTAGAAGCTCTGCAAATCTAAAAATTTCTGCTGTTCCACTATAACATCTTAAAAGTGGATAATTTCCCCTTCTAGAAGCTTCATATAATTTTTCAAAATCTTCTACTTTTCTTAACGGAACACCGCCAGCACCATCTAAATCATGGTTCATATTCTCTGGTGTGAAAAAATTTTCTTGTGCATTTTGATCTGGTCCTATAGAAATTACATCAAGAACTTTTGCTTGAGCAATCTTTTTTATCCCTTCATAAGTTTCTTTAAGAGATGGAAGACCAAAATGGTGTCTTATAACAGGGTAAGGATACTTGCTATTGATTCTTTCAATAATATTTTGCGGATAGTTTATTGCAACTTCTTTTAAATTTTTTCCTCTTAAATAATTAATTACATCATCTAAATCCTCTGTTCCATCAAATATTTTTGAAAAGAATTTATATTCTTTTGCAATCTCTGCAACAGGTTTTGTACCTCCAAATATCCACTCAATATGATATAACTTCTTTTTATCAATAAATTCCTTTAATTCATTTAATAAAGGTACTACTGATCCTGGTGTTAATCTAAACCCAATAGTAACCACATCAGGTTTTTTATAAATGATATTATCAATTAATTTTTCTATACTAACTGCCGCTCCTAAAAATTCTACATCGTTTCCTTCTTCTTCAGCAAGTCTTAAAAAATTTACAACACCACCTACATGAACACAATTTCCTATAGCTGCTCCTAAAAATTTTTTCATTAAGCTACCACTCCTCTTGAATCTGATACTTGACCATTTATTACAAATCTTCTTATTTCTTCAACAGATAATCCTTCTAATCCCATGTCTATTACCTTTCTACCACTTTTATAATAATCCGCATTATGAAGGATTGATGCTAAATGAATAATCGAATCAATTGTTGGAGTTTGAATACCTAAATGCATAGCCATATCCCAAATAGGTACTAGACTTTGGGGTACATCTTCATAAATATATCTAGTATCCAAATTTGTTGGAGCCATAATCCCCCAATAGCCTTTCGTATTTTTTAAAGCTTCACAAAGGGTATTTCCATAGGCATTATATGTATATGCCAGCCATTCCTTTAAAGACATGGTTTTAACCCCTAAAGCTTTTGCCACCAACATTCTTTCATAATCAACCTGTTCAATAATTTTTGCAACTGATGGTGTAACACCCTCTATATAATACTTAAAATTTCCTTTTGTATTTTCAATTCTTCCGCAGTTTAATATAGTTGGAATAGGATGCAACAATGCACCTACATTATTGAAACTTGTTTCCAATACACTTGTAGCAGGCATGAATTCTGGAAACACTTCATGAATCATATTAATAAATTCATTATTTCGTATAGCTGGCAATGCTGCCACTTTTACTTCTTCTTTTTTGCTAAATATCTTTACCTTTCCTTGCTCTAAAGCTCTGCATGCAAATAACATAGTTTGAGCTTCAACAATACAAACTTCCTTTAATGGATTATGTCTTGCAATAATACTTTTAAATTCTAATGCCCCTCCTGTTCTTCCAGGATTTAAGACAATATATTGTTCAGGTGTTACAAAAGGAGCTATATGCTTAGCAATAAATTTATGTGCACTAGCAGGAAGTACAACCATAATAACATCAACATTTTTAATAGCTTGTTCAATGCTATTAGTAACTAAATTAAGTCTTCCAAAACCAACAATACTGCCTACTAGTTCAATAGTTCCTCTTTGTTTTATCTTTTTAATTTTTTCAATACTACGATTATAAAGATTTACCTCATACCCCTTATAAGCTAAATAACCTGCAATTCCTTGTCCTCCGTGACCAGCACCTATGACAGCAAACTTAAGTTTTTTAAACAGCTTTTCTTTCACGCAATCCCCTCCTATCTATTTTTATTCACGTCCTGTTTTACTGTCATTTGTTATCAACGCTCCCACGCGTTTTATATTCATCTTAATTTATTACATTTTTGAGATTTTTTTACAGTTTTTAAGGCGCAAAAAACTAGCATTTTCTAACATGCTTTTTTAATTTTTAAGCATGACAAAAAATGATTAGTTTAGTTTTTTCAAAAATTATCTGGAATGAACAATCTTTATATTTCATTTTTAAGTTGACTATACATATATAACAATACTTATATATTGAATAAATATTCAGAAAGACCTTTTAAGAAAAGTATGAAGGAGAGTCTTTTTTAAATTGCTTCCTTCTATGGTTTTGAGAGTATATTTAATGGAATTGAATTTTAAGTGCAATTTTCTCAATTTGATTATATCATATATATTTTCTATTGTAAAGTTGCAAATGTTGTATTTTTTCTCCATTTTATCTTAAAAATGTAATTGTACGAAAATAACCAGCAAAATGCTGGTTATTCTTATAATAAAGGCATATATTTCTTTATAATTCTCTCTCCTGCTTTTATACCATCTACTGCAGCAGATATAATTCCTCCTGCATAGCCCGCTCCTTCTCCAATAGGATATAATCCTTTCACATTCACACTTTCCATTGTATTTTGATCCCTTTCGATTCTAATAGGTGCTGAACTTCTTGTTTCTACACCTATCATAACTGCATCTTTCATAGCAAATCCTTTAAGCTTTTTATCCATTTCTATAAGGCCTTCCTTCATTGTCTCTACTACAAAATCAGGAAGACATTCTTTTAATCTTGTAAGCTTAACACCTGGTAAATAAGATGGCTTTACACTTCCTAACTCTTTTGATGGTCTATCCTTTAAAAAATCTCCCACAAGCTGTGCAGGAGCAAAATAGTTATTCCCTCCCAATTTAAACGCAAGACTTTCCCATTTTCTTTGAAATCTCACACCTGCTAAAGGATGATCATCCCCAAAATCCTCTGTATTTACTTGTACCAGTAAAGCACTATTAGCATTTTCCTTATTTCGTGCATACTCACTCATACCATTAGTTACAACCATATTTTCTTCTGAAGCAGCCGCAACAACCACTCCTCCAGGACACATGCAAAAAGTATATATAGCCCTTTGATTCTTACTTTGATATGTTAGTCTATAATCAGCTGCCCCTAAACGTGGATGCTCTGCAAATTGTTTATATTGAGATTTATTAATAATTTTTTGAGGATGTTCAATCCTAACACCAATTGAAAAAGGCTTTTGTCTAATCTGTATCCCTTTTTCATGTAATACTTCATAAGTATCTCTCGCACTATGGCCTATAGCCAATATAACTTCTGTAGCTTCTATTTTAGTGTTTTTATTCACTTCTAATGCTTTTATCTTTCCATTTTCTATACAAAAATCAGTCACCTTACTTCCAAAATGAACTTCTCCTCCCAAATCTTCTATAGCTTTTCTCATATTTTTTACAACAATTTTTAAAATATCAGTACCAATATGAGGTTTTTGTGCATAAAGAATTTCTTCCGGCGCACCGAAATTTACAAACTCATTTAATACTTTTCTACATCTTATATCTTTTATTCTTGTAGTTAGTTTTCCATCGGAAAAAGTTCCTGCTCCACCTTCACCAAACTGTACATTAGATTCTAAATTTAATTTTCCCATTTTCCAAAAGTTTTCTACATCTTTACTTCTAGTATCTACATCTTGCCCTCGTTCTAATAATATAGGCCTATACCCTCTTTGAGCTAATATTAAACCTGCAAACATTCCAGCTGGCCCCGTTCCAATAATTACTGGCCTATGTATAAGCTTTTCATTTCCCTCTATTACATCTTCATATGAAAGCTTTGGACTCTCTTTTACTTGCTTGTTTTTTCTTAATACTTTTTCTTCATTTTTTAATTCTACATCAACAGAATATACAAAAGATATATTATTTCTTCTAGCATCTATAGACTCTCTAAAGATTTTATAACTGATAATTTCTTTTGGGTGTATTTTAATTTTTTTAGCAATCTTTTCTTTTAAAAGACTTATATCTTCATCTAGTGATAGCTTTACTTCGTTCACACGAATCATTCTTTTTCTCCCTTTCCTTTAAACTAAAAGATATTATACCACATTTATATAAATTTCATTTTCAAAAAAATCTTTTAAAAATGTATATTCCCCTAATACCATTGAAAAACTATAAAAAGATATACACTATGTTTATAAAGGAGAGGTATACTATGGATTTTCAAAGAGCACAACAAATATTTAACTCTACTAAAAGTATTACCGTGTTTCACAAAGGAGAATCTATTTGGATTGAACGATTAGACCCTAATACTCAAACAGCTTACGTAAGAACTTTATCTGGAGAAAAAACTATCCCTGTAAGTGAACTTCAAGAGGTTCATTAATAAAGCAGAAGGTAGATCATTATTATCTACCTTCTGCTTTTATCTATTTTATATTCCAACCTAATACAGCAGCACCTAAAGCACCAACAATCTGTGTGTCATCAGCTATATAGATAGGCTTCTTTATTTTTTCTTCAATCGCTTTTTTTATTGCTTTGCTTTTTGCAACCCCTCCTGTAAAAGCAATTTCATTGGAAATATTAATCTTATCAAGAAGTGCTGTTGCTCTATTTGCAATAGACTGAATTATTCCTGCTGCAATAGATTCTTTACTAGTACCATTTGCAAGTAAACTTACTACCTCAGATTCAGCAAATACGGTACACATACTAGTTATTGACTCTGGTTTAGCATTGCTTGCTAATTTATCTAACTTTTCTATTTCCTCTCCTAACAGATTAATCATAACCTGCAAAAACCTACCTGTTCCTGCAGCACATTTATCATTCATTAAAAAATCCAATACATTTCCATTTTCGTCCAAGCTGATTACCTTGCTATCTTGACCACCGATGTCAATAACGGTTCGTATATCATTGTTTAGAAAATGGACTCCCTTAGCATGGCAAGTAATTTCCGTAACGGTTTTATCAACAAAATCCATAGAAATTCTTCCATAACCTGTCCCTATTATTTTTTTTACATCTTTTCTTTCTATTCCAGCTTTCTCCAATAAAATTTTAAAGGCTTCTTCTGATGCTTTCCTTGGACTCCACCCTGTAGGAATGGTGATTTTTTCAACAATTTTGCCATTAAATAAAATTCCTTTAGTTGCCACAGATCCTGAATCAATGCCTACTGAAAACAAACCCATTCCCCCTTATCCAAACCAGTTTCTTTTCTTTTTTTCTATCGTATATATTCCTTCTGTCTTAATGTCAGAATGTTTTTTAAGCAATTGTTCAACTTGTTTTGTATCATCAGGATTAATCAAAATAGATATACCACAACATTTACTCAAGTCCCTTGGAGTAGGAACAATCGTATATTTCATATTATTTGACTTTAATACTTTTTCTAGTGCTAATCCATCAGTATGAGATGGAAACAATACATAGGTTTGAAAGGTTCTTTTCATTTTATCACCTTATTTTGTAGCAGCTACTTCCTTTTCATTTTTAGAACTATCAAGCATTTCAAAGAAAGCTTCTAATCTTGTTTTTATTTGTCCTGCATCTTGTAGACTATAATCGCTTTCGATCATCATAACAGGAATTCCTTCCTTGTCTAAAGCCTCTTTTACCTTTTTATATTCTAATGCATATGTATGACAGAATGGTAAACTATAGTAAATTACTCCATCTGCTTTATATTCTTTATAAAGTCTTATAATATCATCGATTCTTCCTTCATTTGGTGTAAAGCATGCACAATTTATTCCTAAATATCGATTTGCTAATCCTTTTATTTGTTCATCAATATTTTCTGCTTCTTCATTTGCTAGATTTTCAAAATACCTTGATCCCGTACAGGTTTCTTCACAAACAACAGCTCCACCACTTGTTTCAATTAGATGATGTAATTTCCAATTTGGTATAGCCATAGGCGTTCCTGTTACTAAGATTCTTTTTGTTCCTTCTTTAAATACACTTTCTCCCTTTTCTATACGCGCCTCTAATTCTTCACATAATTCTGTGGTCTTTTCTATGAATCTATTTGGATCATCATAAAAAGCAATTTGTGTAATAAGAAGTGCATCTTTTCCGCTGATAGGTAAATTTTCTGCTTTTCTTGTATTATATAATCTTTGAAGAACAGCTCTCTTTTTATTAATAAGCTTAATAGCTTCTTCTAGTTTTTCTTTTGTAATTTTATTGCCTGTTAATTCTTCTACTTTATCTTTAAATATTTTTATTTCATCTATCCAGTGTATTTTATCTTTTTCTCTTTTCATTTGTGGTAAATCCATTACATGTATAGGAGTATATTCATCAAGAATTTCCCATGCTTTCTTCTTACCATCACATGTTGTCTCTCCCACTAATAAATCTGCAGATTGAAAATATGGGCAGGTTCCACTAAGCTTTGCTCCTACAGATGCTTTTATAAGGGGACACATATTTCTTGGCAATACCTTTTCTCCATCAGGAATCCAAAAATCAGATCCTCCGCACAATCCGACACCAATAGCATCTGCAGCAAATATTATTTCATCTGGTACAAATACACAAAAGCTTCCAAATACCTTTCCACCCTTTTCTTTATGCTCTGCTAATTCTTTTATTCTTAATCCATGTATTTCTGAAACAACAAAGTTATAATAATTCATTCCTTCAGGACGATTTTCCTGAGATAAATAAATGTCTCCATAAAACTCTGGTAGTACCGCACATAGTTGATCATGTTTTTCTAAATCCATATCTAATGATTTCCATAAATCTCTGTAATCAGCCATAACATATCCCCCTTACTCATTAGTTTAATTAGATTATATTATATCGCTTAAATAAGTTATAATAGAAAAATATTATAGCTATTTATCTTTCTATTCAGAATTTTTATATTGTATAATATCTTTTCTAAATAAAACAAAAACTTCAGACTATTAATGTCTGAAGCTACTGTAATGCATTAATGCACATTTCTGCTACTCTTCTTACAAATTTTTCATTTAAAAGTTCTTCATAATTATCTTTTTTTATGATTTCAGCTAAATACATAAATGGAATTGTAAATATCACTACAGATACTTCCTCTACTGTAGTTTTGGGATTTAATTCTTTTGTCTTTAATCCTAAGTTTCTAATTCTTTGTGCTATTTCAAGTTGTTCACAGCTTTTCTTTTTAGATTCTTTATCAAAACTAATATCAAAAACAAGAGCAATAATAAATTTAGCCCCAAGTATGTCTTTCTTTGCCAACTGAAATAGGTTAAATACAATATCAATAATCATTTCATAGAGACCTTTATCTTGGCTAAAATTTTTTATAAAATTTTCTTTTAACTCCTTTAAATATGTATCCACTAATTCTTCTACTAATTCTTCCTTGCTTCTATAGTGCCTATATAAGTACCCTGTTGAAACCCCTGCTCTTTTAGCAATGCTTGCAATAGATGCCCCTCTATATCCATATTCAATAGTCATTTCTATTGCAGCCTTTTTTACTTTTTCTATTTTATTTGGATCTGTTTTTCTTGCCATTTATATCATCCTTTATAACGGTAAATCCCCATACATATCAACAATTTCTCCAAAATAGAATTTATGTGGCGTATTCTCTGGAACTTTATCTGTATCATACTTCTGTTGAACAATTGATTTTTCAAGAAATTCTAAGTCCATTACATCTTTATATACTGTTTTGCACTCAATATTTAAAAAAGCTTCCTCAATTATGCTTGTCTCAACTTTTTTTGCTTTTGTTGGCGTAAGATTTGTTTCTTTCCATTTATCATATTCTCTTCCAGATTTGCTTCCACAAAATTTCATAGCATCAGCATATTCTTTACTGAAGAAATTTACAGTAAACGTATCACTTTCTTCCATTAGCTTATATGTATATCTTGAAGGTCTAACCATCGCAACAAAAATTGGTTTATTCCAAGCAAACATAATACTTCCCCACGCGATAGTCATAGGATTTGGCACTTTATCTTTTCCTTCTGCAACTAATAATACACGTCCTTCTTTTAAAACCTCTAACATTTCTGTAGCATATTGTGGAAATTCTATTTTTTTCTTTTCCATATATCCTCACCCTTTTCTATTATTTATTTTCTTATAAACATTTGAAAAAAGAAATATAAAAAGATAAGTAAATGACTCTGATAATTTAGTTTATTTTTATTATACAGCATATCTGTACTTATATCACCTTATTGTTTTCATAAAAAACACATTGCCCATATTTCATATGAACAATGTGCTTTTTAATGATTAATCTTCTACAAGCTTTTTAAACTCCTCAAGACCAATTCGGTCAATATACGCTCCTAACCTCTCATGTTTTTGCCCATTTTTTGCATAAACCTTTACAATCTTATTAATAATTGAAAATAATTCTTCTTCAGCTACATTTTCAAATAATGTATCAGCAATCCTTGGCTTAACGCCTCCTTTTCCTCCTACTTGTATGTTGAATCCCTTTGGCGTTCCCATAATTCCAATATCTCTAAAGTGATTCTCTGCACAAGAATTTGGGCATCCACTTACACCAATTTTCAATTTGTTAGGCAAATTCATACCATGATACAGCTCATCTAATTTCATTCCAACACCTACTGCATCTTGCTGGCCTCTCTTGCAAAAAGTAGTTCCTGGACAGATTTTGACACTTCTTACACATAATCCAATAGCTGCTCCTGGCTTCATATCCAAATCCTTCCATGCCTGATCAATATCTTCCTCTTTCAAGCCTACAATTGCAATTCTTTGGGAAGATGTGATCTTTAATGCTTGTGCATTATATTTTTCTGCCACATTTGCAATCTTTCTTAATGTATCTACTGAAACAATACCTCCTGGTATATGCGGTGCAATAGCGTAAGTTTCTTTATCTCTTTGTAAAACTGCACCCTTATCTAGTAAATCTTTTGTTGCCATAATATACTCCTCCTTATAGAAATTCACTATTAGTATTACTCAAAAATATATTTTTACTTATAATTTTTAAAAATTCCTGCTATTTTTAAATATAAACAATATCAATATTAAAAGAGAAATATAAAAAAGTAAGTGAATGACTCTGATAACTTTTGTTTTAAATTCGCATGTTGCTTTTGCAACTGCTCATATCTATAACGAAATCTCTTTATTTCATTCGAGATTTCCGTTGCTAAAAAAACTTACTGAAATTACATGAAAAAATACGTTAAAAACCTTCATTGTTTGAACGAACGTGAGTTTTGAAGGTTTAGTATTTTTTCATGGAATGAAGTTTAGTTTTTTCAAAAGTTATCTGGAATGAACGTTTTTTTATTTTTCTTCTTAAAATTGTTTATCTATAACAAGAATTTTTAAAAATGTACATGAATCAGCCAAAATTTTATTCCTTTATCACTCCATCCTAGATCCCAAGGTACTCTATACCTATCTGTATTATGTGAATTTACAAGGGTATACCCCTTTGAATCTGCACCTGTCACAACAGATATATGTGTAACTTCTCCCTTTTTTTCATAAGCAACAAAATCCCCAGGCATTAGCTTATAAGCTGCCTTGTATACTTTTTCATAAGTTCCATAAGCCACTACAGAAGCTCTGCCACTATATACCATATATCCTTTAAATGCATGGGCATTTACCCATGCTTTACTACCACCCTTATCATAGTTCCATGAGTAAGTTTTTCTAAATTTTCCTCCTTCATATAAAATTTGCGAAGCAAAATTTGCACAATCTCCTCCATTTGGATTATAATTTTTGTATTTTTTATTATAAATAAATTCTTTGTCCCCTGCTGCACCACAATATCTATCTGCATATTCTAAAGCACTTTTTCTTCTTTCTCCTATATTTGATAAGTCTCTACTATTTTGAGATATAATATACTCCTTTATTTTTTCTGTTTTTATTTGGTCTAGATGCATTGAATCTGCAAATGGATCAGTATACCATTCCCTCATAATGATCCATTTATCATCATATTCCTTAAGATCTAAAGAATGATAAGTTCCTATTCTAAAAGAATTTACTTTTTTAGTATCATCTTCATATACATATTTATATTCTGTACAAACTGTTAAATTGACAGTAAATTTTTCTCCCTTTTCCTTGACCCATTTTACCATTGTCTTAGATATTATATTAGTAAATTTTATTCCTTGTTTATCAGACCATCCATGTAAATACTTCATTTTTTTCAACTCATGCTCATATGCCCATGCACCATATTTTCTTGATACATCATACAAACTTTCTAATGTTTTTATATCTTTATCTAAAATTGCTTGGCTTCTTATATCAAAAATTTTTTGAATTTCTTGTGAAATTTTTTTATCTATAAAAACAGTAGAAGCTATAGGAGTAAAATGTAAAAAAAACATCAATACTATGCAAATAATTACAACTCCTAATATGATGAACAATTGCTTTTTCTTTATAGTAATAAATACAAACACAACACTCCCTCCTTAAAAGCTACTCATAAGATTATATGAAAAAAAATAAAAAAGTAGGATGATAAATTTATAAATTTCCTACTTTTTTATTCTCATATCTTAGACAACACTTTTTTGAACTTTTCATAGTTATAATAAACTCCATCATCTAAATCCATATCAATACCTTCTACTTCCTTAAGTTCTTCATCATATTTTCTCAACTCTTGTATTTGCTTTTGAATAAATATTTTTTCATTTTCTCCAACACTCATGATTTTATCTTGCAATAGCTTTTGTTTCCTATGTAAGTATTTCTTCCTTATTTTATAAACAACTTTTTTATCATAACGATGTACATAAAAAAGTGCTTGAAAAGCCTTATTTTTTCCTGATGTAAACAACCAGTAAATTGGGCGTTTTTGGTATGTTTTTATATGATCTTTATAAAATTCATACTGAAAATACCGTTTAATACAATCTATTGGCTTTTCACTTTTTCTTTTACATAAAGCAGCTGCAATAAAGCTTAAATTTTCATCTAAGGTGTTTTGTCCAAATGTTATCTTTAAAAATCGTATGAATCTTAAAGCCATATCATCAATAGGTATAATTCCATCCTCTTCTGCTGGATAAGTTTTATATCTTTCTTTATTAAAACTTCCCCCAGCAAAAACCAACCCTTCTTCATCTAATGAATATCTTCCAAACATACACCCAACAGCATAAGATATAAACAAGCGTACATCTTTTTTAAAATCTGCTTTTTTTATTGTAATATCATTTTCTTCTACGCTATGAATCATTTTTTCTTCAATATTGTATATTTCCATGAACATTTTATTGAGCTTTTCCTCTTTTTCCTTTAGTTTATTAAATTGTTTTTCTTTAAAGCTTTTCCAATTGTCAAAGGCTTCTTTTAAAGTAGCCCCTCCATTTTTATAAATCAAGAAAGGATGTCTTTTAAAATCCCATGAAGTCTCGTAATCGTTCCAATCCATTTTAGAAATTTTTATACATTCCTTTGCTAAGTTATCTATATTCTCTTTTATTTCTTTACGATCAGGAAATATGACGGGAAGCATTGCAATGTTTCCAGGCTGAAAATTTAGAGTTGGATTTATAATCATTAGATTCATATAAGTAATTTTTGAACACAAAAGAGCAATAAGAAAATACAATAGATCTTGTCTTGGAAAAGCTGATGATCCTGCTGTATCAAATATAAATCCTTCCTCCATAATTCTTACGCCAAAGTTTGATGAACTTACAAATGACCAGGTAATTCCCTGTTTAAAGTAATAATCTGCATTAGCAATCCCTATATTAGAATTTCTAGAACGATTCAAATAAGCATTATATTCACGAATTTCTTTCCCATCATCCTGCCAGTTTACAATATGGTTTAAATTGCCATACCATTTTCTAAATTCTCCTCCCTTATTGTATGGAAACCATTTATAACCACTGTTTTTTGCACTTTGTCTATCTTTAAATTTAAATCCAATCTTATTGATATCAACTTCATGCCATAATCGTACAAATCTCTTGTTATCACTTGTCTGAAGTCCTACTCTCGTATCTGCAATGTTTTTTAAAGGTATACCTCTTTGAAATACTTTTATAAGCTCATGATTTGCCCAGTAAGCAATAGGCATACCCTGAATTTTTTCAAAGCTTTTCATTAATCGTCTATATCTATAAGAAACTTTCTCATTTTTTATGGCTTCTAAAACCTTTATAGGTTGATTTTTCGCTCCCTTAAAATCTGATAATTTTATAAAATCCCCTAAACCTTTATTGGGTTGGTTTCTTAAAACAAATGTACAAATCGGTACAATAGCTTCTTCAAAAGAAGAATATTCAAGCTGTATAAGACTTTCAATACTTTTTTTCTGAAGTACATATTTTCTTAAATTTTCATATCTTTTGATAAACATCCAGACAAAGGGTGTCATAAAAGCTGTATAGCCATTTTCACTTGTATAATCTAAGCTTCTTTTCATAAATACAGAAAATAAGTCTCCATTATAGAGTTTAAAATGTTGATCCACATATTTCTTTAGTTTCAAGCTCATCATCTTATTAGATAAATAAGGAGGATTTGCAATAACAACCTCATATTTCTGATTTATTATTTTTACCTGTCTTATAATATTTTCAACAATCCCCTTTATTTTTTCTTGTTGTAAATAAGCTAATCGCTCATTCCAAAATTTTTCATCAAAACCTTTTATGCTGATAATCGATCCATATTCTTTCCCATCATAAAAAGTTTCTATCAATCTATTTATCTGATTTTTAGCATACTCCATATCATTTTCGTTTATTCCCTCAAATAATAATGTCTTATGCTTTGTAAGTTCATTGCTTTCCTCGATACAGCATATACTTGGTATAATATTTTCTTCTTTTATTTTATGAAGAAATTTATCATCTTTTTCTCGCCCTTTCATAACTAGTGAAAATAAAGCTAATCTGACAGCTTTTTTATCTATATCCAATCCATACAAATTATTTTTTAGTATGCATTTTGGAATATCTTTTTTATCATACCCTGCATTCAGATAGATCTCATACAATAAATCAAAGGCATATACCAAAATATGTCCTGCTCCACAAGCAGGGTCTAGTACTTTTATACTTTTGGGATCAATTTTTTTTTGAAGATCTCCTTTCATTTCTTTTTGCTTTATATAAAATGCTAATCGTTTTTCTAATAATTGATCCTTTGTTGCTTCTATCCAATATTTCCCTAATGTATTTTCTACCATGTATTTTACAATCCATTTTGGGGTAAATAATTGAGTAGCTGCAGGTATATCTTCTTTTTTTATCCTACTATTATTAAGCCTCACCACTTCTTTATGTTTTTCTTCCATATAATATTGATAAAACCATCCAATGTTTTCAACTTCTTTCCAATCCTCATAAAAGATTATCTCATGACTTAAAAAATCCTTTATCAAAGAATCATTTAATAAATCAAAAGCCAATATTCGTACATCTCTTGAAGTAGGCTCAAAGATAAATGGAAGCATTTCACTTAATGCATCATACGTTTTTAATAGTTTATTTTTCAAAGCTTCATTGGTTTTATATTGACCTATACAAGAAAAAACACATAAATCCTTTGGCAGATAATCATTTACTTCCATATACCTTAAAGTAAGTAAGTAAAAAAAAGATTGGTAGGCTATATCTTCTATTTTCTTACTCTCTATACAGCTAGCTTTTTCCATGATTCTTTCTCGTACATGGATAGCAAAATGCTTTATATTCTTTTTATTCATCCCAATCCCCCTGAACAACTTTTGTTCTTTTGTAATATTTCTACAAGTTTTCCACCTTCCCTTTTAAATTATTCAATTCCCAACGCCTTATAGAATTTTCTATCCACATCATAGTTCATTTTCAGACTGTGATCCTTTCTGAATTTAATCGTATAAGCCTTCATTCCTTCCCCATAAATACCCTCTATTCATCCTATAGCTTCTTTAGAATATCTAAACTGATTTCACCTTTTATTCCTTTTTTATAGCAAATTTATTCCCTCATAACACCTATAGATAATACATATATTTACTTTATAAGGTAAATCATCAGAATATAGAGAGGTGAATATGTTGAGAAAGCTTAGAACACTTATTTATTTTTTACTAGTTTTTCTTTTCACTTTTCTTCAAGTACAGATTTTATCTTTTCATGAGATTCATGCACAAAATAAACAATTACCTATTACTAAAGAAGTTGAAATAGATCATTCAAATGAGGATATAAAAGTAACAAATGAAACTTCACCAATAATATATTCTATAACAGTTGATAAAAGTAATGTGGAGGTAATTGGAACTGTATTTAGATTTACAGCTGTTTCTGAAGGAAAAAATTTAAATTATGAATGGACTATATTTAAAGACTTTGATGAAGTGTATAAAAAAGAATATAGTGAAGAAAACTTTTTAGATTTTACCATGAATAAATTGGGAAGATATCAGGCTGTTGTAAGAATTAAAGATGAAAATGGAATTACTATAAGTAAGTTGTCAGAAGAAATTAATATTATTCGTCCTATTAAAATACATTCTGTTTGGGTAGATAAAAATGGTAAACAGCTTGTCAATACGCCTCTTACCTTTTCTGTTTCAGCAGAAGGAGATGATTTAGTTTATCATTGGTATATATTTAGGGATTCCAATATCGTATATGATGGATTACTAAGCCCAAATAATAGTATTCATTATACGCCAAATGAGCCAGGGGTATATAAAGCTATTGTATATGTTAAGGATAAATTTGAAAAATGCATAAGTGCATATTCAGAGGAGATTATAATATATGAAAATGTTCTTTCAGAAAAAGAAAAATTAGAAGCTATTATAAATGCAAAAGATTTTAGCAGTAAAACAAATCATTATATATGGATTGATACAGATAAAAATCTTACTTATGTTTTTGAAGGAAGTAATAAAAATTGGCATCTTATTAAAACAATGCTCTGTACAGATGGAAAAGCATCAACGCCAACTGTAAAAGGGAATTTTATAATTGATGGAAGAGCACCATGGCTTACTTCATATAATGGAAAACTAAAAGCGAAATACAAGGTTAGATTCTTTGGAAATTATTATTTCCATTCAATTTTATTCGATTCTACCGGAAAAAATATTGTAGATTCAAGACTAGGCCAATCTCTTTCACATGGCTGCGTTCGATTAAGTGTAGAAGATGCAAAGTGGATATATGATAATATTCAAGATGGCACAGGCGTGTATATAAGTTAAAAAGATTAGAAAAGTTCCTAATAAGCCTATTTTTTTCTTTGTAAAAAAATAGGCTTATAGCAAGTGTATAAACAAATTTTTTGCATTAAATGATTTGATATTTTTGCATTATGAATATAATATATGGTGCTATGAAAGCAGTAATCAACCCTGCAAGACCAATTGATAAACTGCTCATTGCTCCTTGTACTTCTCCTTCTTGAAAAGCCCTTGTTGTTCCTAGGGCATGGGTTGTTGTTCCAATAGCAATCCCAACAGCAACCTTATTTTTCACTCTAAAAAAATTTAAAATCTCAGGTGCAAAACAAGCTCCAAATATCCCTGTGATTGCTACTAATCCTGCAGTAAGAGGAGGAATCCCACCTAGTACATGAGACACTTCCATAGCGATTGGAGTCGTTATAGCTTTAGGCGCCATAGAAAGCAATACTTCATCATTAGCTCCTAAGAATACTCCTATACTTAATACCGAAAAAATAGATGTAATCGATCCTACCAATACGCCAACCAATACAGCTTTTAGATTTTTCTTTAATACTTCCATATTTTTATAAAGGGGTACAGCTAATACAACTGTTGCAGGTCCCAACAAAAAATTTAACATCTTATTTTGTTCATAATAAATTTTATAATCAATCTTTGTTATTTTTAAAAAGCATATAACAATAATTACCCCAATAAGCAAAGGATTGAACACAGGGTGCTTTAATTTTTTATTGATTTTAATACCTATTAAAAAAGCAATAAGACTCAAACATAGTCCAAAATAAGGGTTTTGTATAATGATCTTATCCATCTGTATCTACACCCTTTCTATTTACAATAATTTCTACTATTTTACCGGTTATTCCTAATCCTATAAAAATACTTAAAATCGTTGGAATAACAATCGCAATAAATTTTACTTTAATAATATCAAAATATAACATAATTCCTACTGATGGACATATAAAAAATATTGCTAAGTTATTTAGAAAAAGATTCGCTATTTCTTCTACATCTTTTAGTTTTACAGTACCAGTAATTAAACTAATACATAATAAAGCCATGCCAATTACATTTCCTGGTATAGGTATATGCAAAAAATCTGATAGGATTGTCCCTAAAAATAGCATAAACATTACAATAAAAAATTGTTTTAGTAAGTGCATGGATTATCTCCTCTCTATTATTAACTTTTTACCTTTCACATCATAAAATTTCATCTAATTTCCTTTTGTAAATTTTAAAATCATTTTCTTTAAATAGAACAAAAATGATTTGAATAATTTTATCATTTTTATCAATAAAGTCCATAACAGCCTTTATTGCAATTTCAGAAGCTTCTTCTATAGGATAGCCATATGCCCCTGTAGAAATAGATGGAAAAGCGATTGTCTTAATATCATAATCAACAGCTAATTTTAATGAATTATAATATGCCCTATATAAAAATTCCCTTTCATTATTATGTCCACCTCTATAAATAGGACCTACCGTATGAATAACATATTTACTTTGCATTTTCCCTGCTGTAGTAATTCTTGCCTCTCCAGTAGGGCACCCCCCTATCTTTCTACATTGTTCTAAAATTTCTATTCCTCCTGCTTTATGTATAGCACCATCTACACCTCCACCACCTAAAAGCCGATTATTTGCTGCATTTACTATAGCATCTACTTTTAATTTTGTAATATCCCCCTGTAATATAATCATTTTAGTATTCCTATAAGTATACATATAACCCCTCCTCTATTTCCTCTATTATGTTATTATATCATCAATCTCTTATTCCACTAAAGTTCCTTCTTATGATTATAGCTAGACAACAAATCATTTTTTATGGTTTCCACACAATCCCTACAACTAACTCCATCAAATCTAATAATTTTTTAGGATGTTTTCCTGTTAATTCGTATATTTTTTCTAAACGGTAATTCAAAGTATTTCTATGAATATTCAGCTTATTTGCTACTTGTGCTACCCCAAAAGGCGTTTTCCCATATATTGTTTGTTGGTCTATACTGCCTTCTCCAGTCCAAACCATATGCGCACTTTTTACTTTTTCTTCTAATTTCGTATAGGATATTACCATTTGAATCCCATTTTTTAATTTACCATCTAAAAAAGCCATCAATCCTGCACCCAATCCGCCAGCAGCTCCTGCTCCAGGTACATCTACGATATCTTTTCCTAGATATTCCTTTATTTTTTGTCCATAATGTGTTAGATTTTTATCTAAAATTTTTATCATTTCTTCTGTTGCTCCTTTTTGTGGTCCAAACACAAATGACATATTTCCAAATCTTAACTTATATTCAAAATAAAAAGTTCCTGTTTATCTTAACAGAAACTTTTTATTCAAATAACTCTATTCCTAATGCCTTATAAAATTCTCGATCCGCATCATGAGTCATTTTAATATTGCTTATAATCACAGGTAATTTCTATTCTTCTTTTTTTAATCTTTATATTACATCACTCATTGTTTTAATTCCCTTTTTATATTCTCTAAAATTACTTTTCGCTCTTCATTTAGTAATCCATATTCTTTAAAACTCCTTATTCTAAAATCTGATAGCTTATTTTCATCTTTAAAGTATATAACCTCTCCCGTTCCTACTACTTGTGCTTTAAATACTGTACTAGCTTCTTTCAAATCTACTAAATCTATATCTCTTTTTAAAATATCTGCTAGTTCTTCCTTTAACATAAAAAGATCATACGCATTGAATTTTTTATCCGTAATGAATCCTATATCTATATCACTGTCTTCCCTAAAATATCCTTGAGCAGCTGAACCAAAAATATATATAAAAATAGGGTCTATATTTTTCACTAGAAAGTTTTTAATAATTTTTACTGTTTGCTTGTCTATATTCAAAATCTCACCCCTTAATATTTAAAATCAAACCTCTATGTCTTGATAATTTTCTAGCTTTATTCTATTGTATACTAACAATATTCATATATAATTTTGTCCTTAAATTTAACCATATCATCTAAATGATACTTTATTATTTTTTCAATGATATCCAAATTAACTGCTTGATAATTATGTACCGCAATATTTCTAAATCCTATCATTGCCTTTAAATTCTTTGTTAACGTATCATCTATGATTTCATTTTTATTTAAAAGTTCAAACGCATCTCTACTACTTTGCGGAATTCCCATTTTTGAAATAGATACAACATGCATGGCTAAATCAATACAAGCTTCACATGCCCTTTGAATATTTAATATGATTGAATCTTGTTTTGTATAATTTTTTAAGTTTTCTTTTTTTCCTTCATATTCTTCATGAATTCTCTTTATGCATCTTTCTATAATTTGCGATTTATTATATATTACATCACTCATCGTTTCACTTCCCTTTTTATATTCTCTAAAATTACTTTTCGCTCTTCATTTAGTAGTCAATATTCTTTATCGCTTGTTTCAAAAACTCTTCGAGTTTTCCTCTATCTTCTACATTTATTTCTATACTTATTTCTCTATCTCCTTCCCAATAAAACCACTTATTAGCATTAGTATTATTTAGACTAAATATTAAATTACAATATTCAATATTTCTCTTTTTTATTTTATTACTTTGTGCTTCACCCCATCTATAGGATATAATCCTATCCCATGTATATCTTCCTCTTTTCGTATAAATACCATCTTGATATATAATATCATTTTCTATTCCTTTTAATAAATGAGCAATGCCCAATAATAATTGAGTAACTACTATAAATATTTTATAATAGACAAATCTTATATACATATGTACAGTCCAATATTCATCTCTCATTTTATTTGCTAAAAATTTTTTTTCTAAGTTAGTCAAATCTGTGTAGTTAAATAAACAGTGCCAACTGTTTAAATATTTTGGTATAAGCAAAGAATATGCATCATTAAAATAGCTAAGGCCAGTCTTAAAATTTAAAATTACTAACACTAAAAACATAGCTCCTAAAAATAAATTTGAGTAGCTCACATTTAATGATTTAACAATAACTTTATCTTTTATTTTTAATCTTTTCACTTGCTGCATTATTATGTACAATATCAACAAAATTACAATAACGTAAAAAAGAATTTCATTCATATAAAATCCCCCAATAATTTCTCATTAGTATAAAACTTATTGATATCTAATCACTCAAACAACTCTATTCCTAATGCCTTATAAAATTCTCGATCAATATCATGTGTTATTTTTAAATTATGTTTTTTTCGAAACCTAATTACATAAACCTTCATTCCTTCTCCATATATTCCATCTACCCACCCTGGATAGTACCCTAACTTTTTCATATATCTTTGTACTTCATATACATCCGAACCCCTATATCCCGGTTTTAATACACGAAATCCATTTCCAAACGCTCCAAATGGACCTCCCCATATGGTTACAGGTGTACCTACCTTCACAATTTTATATAACTCCTCTATATCTTGATTTCTCATTCTTATACAACCATGAGAAGCTGCCCACCCAATAGAATTTGGTTTATTTGTTCCATGAATACCATATCTTCCCCACGGTACATTTAGTGCCATCCATCTAGTACCAAAGCCTTTTCCCCATCTTCCCTTCCCAATAATTTTCCAGTTTCCAATTGGAGATGGCGTATTCGGTTTTCCACTAGCAATTACATATTTTTTTAAAATTTCATTTCTATCTAAGTCAATAAGCTCTAATCTTTTTTCATTGATATCTATAAAAATCCAAAGATTTTTATAATCAGGATTGTCCTGAATCTTTTTTTCTTCCCAACCTACATATTCATCTTCTTTATGTACTTTTACATGTACACTTAATTTTTTACCCATATGTTTCCAAAATATATCTAAGCAAAATAAAATACTTATACATAAAATACAGATTGCAATCCATACTGCCCATCTTTTCAACACGACCACTCCCCTGCATAGTTCATTATATGCTATAAGAATGTATGTCTATTCCTTGGGTTTAGAGGATAAAAATAGAAAAATATAATTTAAAAACCTCCGTCGTTGATCACGGAGGTAATTAACTAAGGCATTATAACAATATTGTTTACTACAGGTCTTTCCCTTCCATCTGAGGGTTTATTCAAAATTTTTCCATCATAATACATAGCACTAGAACCGCCTCCATCTAGGTTATACGCCTCTTTTACACCTAATTCTAACAATTTGTCCTGTAGCCTTTCTAAAGTAATTCCAATGCTCCAATTTCCTTGTCTTCCATCTATTACAATCACAATTAAATCATCATTTGCATATTTTCCTATAATCGTTCTAGGATGTCTTGTTTTTTTCCATTCAGGTGGAAGCTCTAGCTTTTTTCCATCTTTTAATAATACAGGTAAAAAACTTACTCCTTGGTATGGATCAAGCTCCATTAAATCTTCTTCTTTATGAGGAACAGTTCCAATAACTTGTCCTTTTTTATTGATCCCAGCGAAAAATAAGTCTCCTGGATAAGGATTAAAGGGTTCTACTAATTTCCCATCTATTACTGTATTTCCTATCAAATGTGTATAAACCTTGCCATTTTTTTTCTCCCTATAAAAGCCTCCACCATTAATAGCAAGAATAGCATTTGTTCTTTTTGCCGCTTGTGATGTGGTTTCTGATGCCCCAAGTTTATCTTTAGCCAATACTACTTTGAATGCAGTAGGATCAAATAATTTTATTTTAGCAATATATCCTCTATATCCTAGCTCTGCTAATTTAAATATTTTTATCTCTGTACGATCACTAATATGAGTTTTTATTGGTGACCCTAGCATTTTTAATATTTTTTGTTCATAAATATCATCAGATAGCTCTATTTGTGAATCACTAAGTTTTGATAACTCGGTAATTTGTTCAGCTTGAACAGCAAAAACTTCCTTTTGGTTTTCTAAAGCAAAGCCCATACCCACAATACTTTCTTCTAAATCAGTAACTTCATCATATAATTCATCTACTTTTTCTTCTAACACTTCTACAGGAAATTTTATGTGTTGACTAGTAGCTTTAAAATCTGAACCAATAAAAAAGAAACCAATGAATGGAGCAATCAGAAAAAACATAAATATGTTAATTTTGCTCATTTGGTGCCTCCTGTAATATTCTTAAGCTTTTTTCTAATGTTTTTAATTGATCATCTAAATCTTTTAGCTTTTTATCGATTCTTTCTTGAACAGCTGCAGAATCAGAAATTGTATCATCTGTATTTTCAATGCTATTCTTTAAATTTTTTATTTCTTTACTCAATAGTTCAATTTTTTCACTTAATTCTTGAATATTTACTGCGTTTTCTTGTTGTACATTTTTTATAGCTACATCAATATAATTCTTAGAATATGTATATCCATAATACACTACAAAGCCCCAAACACTTGCACTTACCAAGAAAACCAACACATTTATCAATATTTTATTTTTTTTCTTTTCTTCTTTCCTTGAACGCCCTTTAACTTTTTCTTCTTCTTGTGACAAAACAACATCCTTTTCCATAATCTCATCCTTTCTAACCTTATTCCTATAAAATAAGATTATCGCATATGTAAAAATTTATCAAGAAGAATAAATTTACAAAGCTTTATTTAAAAGCTCTCAATAAGTATAAGACAAATTCTTATATTTTTCTATTTATTTCAATATTATTTCCCAGGAAATTATTACATTAGATATTTTTTGTATGATTCATTACCTGTATTAATTTATCAATAAAAGTAAACATAAATTAAAAGAGTAGCAAAAAATACTACTCTTTTAAACTACACCTATTCCTGCTTCTTGAAACGTAATCATTTTTTCATTCATAAATGTAGCTGCCTCAATAATATTAAAAGCAAGAGCTGCAGCCATTACAATAATTGCTTTACGATCTACTTTTGGCTTAGTAAAAAGGCATCCATTCTAAGATAAATATGTTTTAAATCAACTTAAATTTCTGAAATAACAAGTAAATTTTATTTCAGAAATGATGTAAGTTTATTTAAGTTACATTGAAATACTAGAATTCTGAAAGAAACGACATATAATCAAGTCAAAATATAAAAATTTAAAGCTTATCTTATGTGAAAAGTTTTTAAAGGTTGATAAGTATATTAGAATACGCTTAGTCCTTTGGTTTAACAACAAAAGACAAGTGCTAAAGAAAAAGGAGTTTTAAAAATAGTAAGTTTCTTTAATGATAATGTTTTAAAATACGTTGCTCAAAACTTGTAATGCTGATGGAAAAAACATCTGGAAGTCATTACTTCACGTACAAATTTGATAAGGAGATAGTGGAAGAGAATAAATTCAAATCCACCGTTTCACTCTATAAGCTATTGCTTTATTTCTTGTAAAGTGGTGTAATTGATAATATAACTGCGCTTCTTTCCATACTTAGGTTGAGAAATATTAAAATATATTAAAATTCAAACAATTATTTTATAAAGGGGTAAAGCTAACATAGAAGAATTAATAACGTTATTAGACAAAAATTTAGAATTAAATAAATATGAAATAATAAATGATGAAATATATGTCTATGTTAAATCAAATAAGAATATAGTTAGTCTGTCTATATTGCAATACTAGTTCTAATAAGATTCATTCATCCTATATTAGAACATTCCAGGACTTACCTATCTTAGGTAAAAAGTAATTATAGTTCTTAAAAACAGAAAATTTTTTTGTAATAATCCAAAGTGTAAATATAAAACTTTTGCAGAAAAATTTAATTTTATAGATTTCAAGGCAAAAAAGACTAAAAGATTAGAAGAATATATAATAAATATATCTAAATATATAAGTTCTTCAGGCGCTGAAAAAATATTAAAGAAAAACATTGCACAAGTAATATATTTCACATATTAAAAAACTTAACTGACTATTACAAAGAATATATAAAAAGATGATGTTAATATATTTCTATGGACACATTCTAGTTAAGTCTTTAAAATAAAAGAAAAGGAAGGATGTGTCCCCATGAGACAAGAAGCTACTTCAAAATACAATGAAGATTTTAAAAAAAATGGTAGTTAACCTATATAAATCTGGAGAAGTAGTTAGAAGCTTAAGCAGCGAATATGGTGTTTCTGAAGTTACCATATATAAGTGGATTAAAAAATTCTCTCCTGTTGGAGAAATTGATGATAAAGTCGTTACTCAAGCCGACCTGCAAAAACTACAAAAGGTCAAGAAACTATTAGAAAATATGGAATGATACACTCGTTTAGCCAAAGGGGCTATCCGTATGACAATGCTTGTATTGAATCATTTCATGCAATCCTCAAGAAAGAAGAAGTAAACCATGCCAGATATCAAAGCTTTGAAAATGCAAACAAGACTTTATTTGAGTACATTGAGGGCTGGTACAATAGAAAACGTATCCACAGTAGCATAGGATATCTGACTCCTCAAGGTTTCGAAGAATCTATCAAAAAAGCAGCTTAAACTTAACTTTTTTGTGTCCAGGTTATTGACTTAAATCCAAGATTTTAGTTCATATAATAAAGAAATTATATGGATTATTGTTATTATGAGGGGGTTTGTTTTATGAATAAATTTATATTTAAAGTATTTGGTCCTAAATATGAATCTAAACTAGCTAGTTTTCTTTACTGGTTTTATGTAGGCGTTATATTGGTTTTGTATAGTTTAATTCTTATAAATATTTTGGAAGGTTTTTTAATTTCTCACACATATAATGAATCACTTATAGGTTTACGAAATATAATTTTATCTTTTCCTGTTTTTGTTTTTTGTTTTAGATTGGTATATAAATTGTTATCTAAAATTTTTAATTGGAAATAATCCTAAATTGATATATTAATCACCACTTTACAATTTCTAACTAAGTAACATCTTTTTCAAATATAAAGTAGTAAACATATTTAGAAACTATGGAATTTCTATTATGAAATAATATAGGTTTTTTAAAAGAAACTAATTTTTTACTAAAAATATTAAATCTAATCCCTATTTTGAATTATTTTTTAGATTTACCTTCTTATGTAATTAGTTTTAATCAAGAGTATTGTGGCAAAATAAAAACCATTGTGAATTTCAAACAAGGACATATAAAAGCTAATTTTTTAGGTAATACCTACGAAATATTTCATCATAGTGGAGGTAGAAAAGGCGAAAAGTATTCTGTTTTTTCCCAAGAGAAACAAATTAGACTCATTCATAGAAGTGTTTATAGGGAATTTGGAGCTGACAAATATATAGGAGAATTTGATTATGATACTAATCTAATATTCAATATTTTTATTATGCTCTATATCGAAATTGTATGGAATACAGCAGATATAGTTACAAATTTTAATTCTAATTCTTATACATACGAGTGGAGTTTAGATATTCTAACTGGTAGAAAATTAGATGAAAATTGGCGTCCAAAAAAGAATATATAACTTTTATTTAATAAAAATTTATTTTGTAAAAAATATTTCTCATTATACTATCTAATTATATTATAATAAAATGTCACAAAGCAAAGCTATTATAGTATAAATATTTTATCTATATCATATCTGTAAAGTTACATACATAAATAAGAGAGTAGCAAAAAATGCTACTCTTTTAAACTACACCTATTCCTGCTTCTTGAAACGTAATCATTTTTTCATTCATAAATGTAGCTGCCTCAATAATATTAAAAGCAAGAGCTGCACCACTTCCTTCACCTAGTCTCATATCCATATCAAGCATAGGTTTTAATCCTAAAATTTCTGATGCCTTACTTGCTCCTTTTTCATTAGACATATGAGAACTGATTAGATAATCTTTTACTTTTGGCTCAATGGCCGTTGCAATAATAGCAGCTGCTGTAGATATGTATCCATCAACCACTACAGCTACTTTATTAGCAGCCCCAGCAATCATTACACCAGCCATACCTGCTATATCAAGTCCTCCTATTTTAGCTAATACATCTATTGCATCTTTTTTATTTGGTTTATTTACTTCTATAGCTTTTTTTATTACATTTATTTTATTTGTTAATTCCTCTTTTGGCAGATTTGCACCAATACCTGTAATTTCTTCTGCATCAAACTCTCCCATTACTGCTAATATTGCTGTACTTGGCGTCGTATTTCCTATCCCCATTTCTCCAGTTCCAAGTAAGTTTATTCCATTTTTAATTGCATCAGTTGCTATTTCTATTCCTACCTCTAAAGCTTTTATTGCTTCTTCTTTGGTCATTGCAGGTCCCTTTGTCATATTATTAGTCCCTAATCTTACTTTTTTATTGATTACATTTTCATCATCTATCTGTGATGCTATACCTATATCTACTGTTATAACCTCTGCTCTTGCCTGAGAGGCTAATGCACATACGCCGCTTAACCCCTTTGCTATATAGGAAGTCATCATTTTTGTTACAATCTGGGGTGCTGCTGATATTCCTTCTTCGCATACTCCATGATCTGCAGCCATTACAATAATTGCTTTACGATCTACTTTTGGATAAAGTTTCCCTGTTATTCCAGATAATTGAATAGCTATATCTTCTAATTTTCCTAAACTTCTTTGAGGCTTTATTAAATTATCTATTCTTTCTTTTGTCTTTTGCATAGCTCCTTCATTTAACCCTTCAATCTTCTTTAATGTTTGATTTAATAATTCCATTTTACCCCTCCCATTTATCATATAGTTTTATAACGAGAAACATCCACACCAAAATCTGGCATGGATGTTTCAATTGAATTATATTTTGAAAGTTATAAATTGTCAATGAAAATTTTTAAAATTTCATCTATAGATAAACAGCATCAACATTTTAAAAAGAAATATATATAATAAGTGAATGACTTTGATAACTTTTGTAAATCTAAAAAACTTACTGAAATTACATGAAAAATACGTTAAGAACCTTCAATGTTTGAACAAAGGTGAGTTTTGAAGGTTTAGTATTTTTCATGGAATGAAGTTTAGTTTTTTCAAAAGTTATCTGGAATGAACGTTTTTTATATTTCTTTTGGAAATTAGTTATTCATATTATATAGACAATATTTTAGTCAGTGTATACATTTCTTTATCAAATTCTCTATTTTGAGAAAGTGCTTCATAGATATCCATATCCATTAACTGGTTATTCTTAATTCCTACAACCCTGCTAGATTTTCCTTTTAACAGCAATTCAACAGCCTTAGCTCCCATTTTACTTGCTAATATTCTGTCAAAAGCTGTAGGAGTACCCCCTCTTTGGATATATCCTAAAACCGTCACTCTTGCATCTATACCTGTTTTTTCTAGTATTTCCTTTTGTAATTCAAAAGCATTTCCTGTTCCTTCTGCTAACATAATAATATGGTGAAGCTTTCCTCTTGCTTTTCCCTGTATAAGTTTTTTACAAATATCATCTATCTCAAAAGCTTCTTCCGGTAACAAAACACTCTCTGCTCCACCAGCAAGCCCTGCATAAAGAGCTATATCTCCACAATGTCTTCCCATAACCTCAATGATGCTAATCCTTTCATGAGATGTTGATGTATCTCTTATTTTTCCGATAGCATCCAATACAGTATTTACTGCTGTATCAAAACCTATTGTATAATCTGTATATGCCAAATCATTATCAATTGTTCCTGGAATTCCAATGGTTTTAATCCCTAAATGACTAAGTTTTTGCGCTCCATTAAAGGAACCATCTCCACCAATTACTACAAGTCCATCTATCCCAAATACGTTCAATACATTTAATGCTTTATTCCTTCCAGTATCTGTCTTAAATTCTTCACATCTTGCAGTCTTAAGGATTGTTCCTCCTTTGTGTATGATATCTCCAACAGATGATAAATCCATTTCTTTTATTTCTCCATTTATCAATCCTGCATATCCTCTTTCTATACCCATAACTTTCAAATTGTTATAGATCCCTGCTCTTACAACCGCCCGAATGGCTGCATTCATCCCTGGAGCATCTCCGCCACTCGTTAAAACACCTATCGTTTGCAAGCATATCTCCCCTCTCTTTTACCTTAAGGCCATACCAGCAGAACCAAAAATCCTCATCTTATCAGCTATTACATTCTTCATTTCTTCCTTTGCTGGTGATAAAATCTTTCTTGGGTCATAAACATCTGGATTTTTCTTCACAAATTCTTTTACTGCTCTATGAAATGCCATTCTAATATCTGTATCTATGTTAATCTTGTTAATTCCTAGACGAACTGCTTCTTTAATACTTTCTTCTGGAACTCCTGAAGATCCATGTAAAACCAATGGCATGTTAAGTTTTTCTTTAATAACTTTTATTCTTTCAAAATCTAATTTAGGTTCTCCTTTGTATGGTCCATGAGCCGTTCCTACTGCTATTGCTAAAGAATCTACTCCGGTTTCAGCTACAAACTTTTCTGCATCATCAGGATCTGTAAATGTTGCATCCTTTTCATCTACTGATATATCGTCCTCTACTCCACCTATTTTCCCAAGCTCAGCTTCAACAGATACTCCTACTGCATGAGCCATTTCTACTATCTTTCTCGTTTTTTTAATATTTTCTTCTAGTTCATAATGTGACGCATCTATCATAACAGAAGTAAAACCATTTCTTATACACATCATAATCTGCTTAAAATCCGTACCATGATCTAGATGAAGCGCAACAGGAACTGATGCATTTTTTGCTGCTTCCTTTACCATAGCCGCTATGTATTCTACCCCTGCATACTTTAATCCACCTTGGCTTGCCTGAATAATCACAGGCGATTTTGTCTCCTCTGCAGCCTCTATAATTGCTTTAACCTGCTCCATATTATTTACATTAAATGCTCCTACCGCATATCCATGTTTATGTGCATGTTTTAGTATTTCTCTTCCAGCTACGATCACAATAAATCCCACCTTATACCTTTATTTTTTATCATATATCTGTTTTTTGTAAAAACATAAGCCAAGGAATATCCTTAGCTTATGCATAAATCTTCATTACATATTCTACAATTTTAGCTCCTAAAAATATCCCAACAATTCCTGATATCCCTGCTATCGTTGGTGGTGCAGGGAGAGGAAGCTTAGCAAATGTAAATATTCCACCTGTAATAATTCCTATCAATAAAGCTATTATTTCTAATTTCATATTTTTCCCTCCCTTTTATATATTTTTTATCACTTGCTTCATTAACATAATAAATTTTTCTCTCGCTTTTGCTGAAGTTTCCATTACTTCAACATGATCTAATGGTTGGTCTAATATACCAGCAGCCATATTAGTCATACAAGAAACACCTATCACTTTAAGCCCACTGTGAATGGCTACTATTACTTCTGGTACAGTAGACATTCCTACAGCATCTGCCCCTAATGTTTTTAACATTCTTATCTCTGCAGGTGTTTCGTATGATGGACCACTCATGCAAGCATATACACCTTCTTTAAGCTCTATATTTAAAGATTTAGCAATCTGTTTTACTTTTTCTCTTAAATCTTTGTCATATGCATTAGACATGTCTGGAAAACGTGTGCCGAACTCATCTAAATTTTTTCCAATCAATGGATTAGTATTAGCCATATTTAAATGATCATTAATAAGCATTAAATCTCCAGGATTATAGGATGCATTTACTGCACCTGCCGCATTGGTAACAATTAATGTCTTTACCCCTAATAATTTCATTACACGAACAGGAAAAGTAACTTCTTGCATATGGTATCCTTCATAAAAATGAAATCTGCCCTGCATAGCAATTACTTTTTTTCCTTCTAATGTTCCTATAACCAATCGCCCTGCATGTCCTTCTACTGTTGAAACTGGAAAATTTGGAATTTCATCATAAGGATAGTACTCTGCATCTTCTATTTGCTCTCCAATTGCTCCTAATCCCGACCCTAATATGAGACCGATTTCAGGTTGGAATTTAGTTTTATCAAGAATATATTTTGCAGATTGACTTATTTTTTGTTGAATATTCATTGTCTTCCTCCTTATTTTCAGCATATAACTTCGAAAATTTACTAACAATATAAATAAACTACATTATTCGATATTTACATTTAAAGAATAGCAAATTAAAAGATAAAAAAAAATGACACGTGTCACCTTTTAATCATATAATTTTTACCAATCAGTAGTATTTACTAAACATTGAAATTCGTCGAAAATTCTGATATACTTCAAATCATTCGAGAACACTTTCCTTATTTCATAAAATTTATATTTAAAATGAGGGATCTAATATGTCTAAAGAAACGATTTTAAAAAATGATTCATATTTAGCAAAACTATTAAAAAATATGCCAAAAGATATAAAAAACAGATCTGTTGTAAAGCATTTTCCTTCTAATACTATAATGCTTAAAAAGGATTCAGAGGTAAAATATGTTTATATAATCTATTCTGGTACCTTAAGAGTAATAAACGAATTTGCTAATGGCAATATATATGGTTTTGCATATATTGATTCTACTGATTTTGTTGGAGCTTTAGAGATATTAGCCGAAGAATCTAAAACAGCATGCACAGTTGAAGCAGTTACAGATTGCGTTGCATTAAGAATATCTAAAGAAGATTTTTTAGAATGGTTTGAAAAGGATATATTTTTTTCTACTAACATTGCAAAACTCCTAGCAAAAAAGCTTTATCCAACCATTTATAGAAATGGAGCCGTTTTTATGAACTCATCTATACATTCCTTTATTGCTTTTCTAATTCGATTCGTTCAAAAGGATATACAAGAAGGAAAAACAGCGTTAATTAATAAAAAACGCCAATATATTGCTGATGAATTAGGAATTAGTTTAAGAACAGTTCATAGAATTATAAAAAAATTAAAAGAAGATAATTTATTGACCATTATAAAAGGGAAAATTTATGTGAACAAAAATCAATACGAAAGACTTATTGAAATAGTAGATGATTTTATATAGCATTTTTACCACAAAATTAAAATACTTAAAAAAGGATGGATATTCCATCCTTTTTTTATTCACTTAAACAACAAAACAACATATATTAGTATAAAAGTTTAGAATATGAGGTGATCCTTATGGCTATTGGCCCTTCTGATTTTATTTTAAATTTATCACCAAATCCACCTAGCGCTGTAATAGGTATGAATTCTACTATTAACCTATTATTTTCAAATATAAGTACTACAGAAAAAGGGTATAACTTAGCTGTTGAAGTTACCCTTCCTGATGGGGTATCATTTGTAAACAGCTCTATTGTCCCTACTTCAATAACAGAAAATCCATCTGGAACAATTACCATAAAATGGATAAACATAAAAGATTTAGCACATAATGAAGTGAACTATACAATCCATCTTACGCTAAAGGCTGATGAAACTTTTAGAGCTACTGGACTTATAGTACCCTTTGATATACCTCTTTCTAGTGTTGATATAATAGCAAGCCTAGATACAGCACCTAGAGGTGATTATGATCCTTCAAATGTAAAAATAACAAAAACTATATCTGAAAACTTTATTCCTTTAAGGTATAACTTATTAAAATCTGCTCCTAAAAAAATGCCAAAAGGCGCTGGTCTTATTTCTCCATCTGTAAATCCTAGATGGCCCTATGAGTATAATTTGACAATTCTTAATAACAGCAGAGAACCATCTAATGTAACTTTAATAGACAATCTACCTAATGGTGTTCGATATTTAGGAGGATTAAATGTTAATGGTCCTGATGCAGCAGCCTTATCTTCTCCAACAATTATATCTCCTAGTGGTTCTGGAAGTCAAGATTTTGTAACCTTAGACTGGGGAAATATTACCTTATCTCCTAATTCAGTAAATATCATAACCTTTTATTCTGCTATTTGGGATAATTATACAGTAAATGGTGTTGAAAATAGTGGTGGAAAAATTCTCCATGGAACAGCTCTTGATAATGTAGCTACAATTGATGGTCTCTCTGGTCCTGTTCAAAGACATTCTAGAACGAATGCTATGGATGCTACCATTAATAAAAGTGTTAATAACAATATAACCGATGTAGGACAAATCAATACCTATACGCTACATTATCAAATCAATCAATATGATAATGTAGAATCCTTCATAATTACAGATACCATTAGTGATGGTCAAAGTTACAATACAGGCTCTGCATCTATTACACCTAGTACCATCACAATAAACCCAGATGGAACAACAACGCTTATTTGGAATTTAGGAACTTTAGTAACAGGAACAACTGGTACAATCACTTTTAGTACAACCGTAAACTCAAATTATTCAACTATGAATCCAGTAGTTTCAGGAGATACACTAACTAATAATGTAAACGTCAATGGAATAAATCAAACAATATCATCTCCAACTCCTGACAACTCTAGTGCAAGTATGTCAATAAAAAATCCAAGCATCAAAAAGGAAATATTAAATTATTACTATAAGGATGGAACATTAAAATCAATTAATATTGCTGCCCCTAATGACCAAGTAGAGTTTAGAATAACATATAGCTCTAATGGTATTTCATCCTCTCAACGAAACATTGAAATAGATGAGTATGCACCATTAAATATGGGACCATTAAGTGCTAGTCTTCCTATTACCTATAACAGTACTTTTCCTGGTCCATTTACTCCTTTTACAGTTTCACCTAATGGACTAAGATGGTCTTTAGGAACAGTTCCTGGCAATAGTACATGGGTTGCTACTTTTAAAGTACCTGTAAGGGCTATCGAATTCGTTGGTGAAAAAAATAATTTAGCAAAATTATCTGGTGAAAATACATTAGATTTTTCATACAGTGATAGAGATCAAGTGGAAGTTAAATTTGGAGAACCAAATATTGAATTTAACAAAACAGTTAATGGTCCTAATGTAGATGCTATAAAATCAGGAGAAACATATACCTATTCTATTACTGTTTCAAATCCTCAAAATGCAGAAGGAACAGTAGTTGATGCTTTTGAAATGGATTTAACGGATACAATTCCAAACGGCCTTACCTATAACGGTAATTACAGTATCACAGGTACAGGCTCACATACTAACCCTATTTTTTCAGGACAAAATGTATCTATGACTATAAAAAAACTTGCACCTGATGAAAGTATTACCTTTAGTTTTCAAGTAACAGTAGACAGTACAATTGCTAGTGGAGAGACATTTAAAAATAACGCAATTCTCCAGAGACCTTATTCACAACCAGATAGATCCTATCAATATCAAGGATTACCATTTGAAGCCTCAACAACTTTAAAAGCTGAAGGAATTAAACTTTTAAAGCTTACTAATCCTGCTTTTGCAAAAATAGGTGATGTAGTAACTTATATTATTCAAGCAACAGTACCATTAGGTACAAATGCCTATAACGTACAACTTATAGATAGTTTCCCAAATTCTACACAAATTTTTATATTTGGAAGCGCTACTATAGATGGTTTTCCTGTTACGCCTAGTGTATCTTCAGGAGTTGTTACTTTTCCTAAAATTGATTATGTTGATGCTACAACACAAGAAGTAATGATTACGTATGCATTCGATGTAAGAATCACAGGAGGAACCCATGTACCACCTTATATAGAAGAGCAAATAAACGAAGCAACAATCACATGGGACTTTGAAGAAGGAATACCCGCTGTTCCTGTTAGTACAACTACACCTCTTCAAGTAAGAACACCTCATCTAAGAGGTTTAAAACAGCAACGAAATGTCACAACTGGTGGCCACTTTATAACAAGAACATTAAATTATAATGTTGGAGATGTAATTGAATATCTTATTTCTGTAACTAATGATGGAGCTGAAAAAGCCTTCAATTCTGTTATCACAGATGTATTAGATCCGCTATTATCCTTTAATACAGGTTCAATTTCTACAACAAAAGGTTCAGCTACTGAGTCTGGTGGAAGCATTATATGGTTAATCCCTGTTCTTGACGTAGGTGAAACTGCGACACTCATTTTCTCTGTAACAACGCTACCTGGAGTTGCTGCAGGTGGATATATATATGACAGTGCTTCGTATATATATAATACAAATAACAATGGCTTAGGTATAGAATATGGCCCTGATCAAACGAATACTGTACGTCTTAGAGCCCCTTATGTTTCTATATTGAAAACAGCTTCTATATCAGAAGGAGAAATTGGTGATGATATTACCTATAGTATTAAACTAACCGTTCCTGTTGGAACTATTGCATACAAACCTAGAATAATAGATACCCTTCCATCAGGGCAAACATATATAGGACCAGCTACAAGACAAGAACTACCAAATCCTCCAGTACCTGTTACACCAAGCTCATTAAATCCAATAACCTTTAATAGTTCTGATATAGATGCAACATCTAACGAAAAAGTAATAATATACAAATTTGTTGCAAGAATTATAGATGCAACACATAATCCTCCGTTTACAGAGGTTCAAAAAAATAGTTCTACAGTAAAATGGGCAATACAACCAGGAGGTCCTTTTAGAAGGGAAAAAAGCTCTAATATAGATATCATAGCAAAAACACCAAATATAGAAGTTCTTAAAGAGCAGAAAAAAGCTTTAGATCCAAATTACACTACTAATAATATATCAGCATTACCAAGTGATGAAATTCATTATCGTCTCACAATTAATTCAAATGGTGCAACAACAGCATTTAATGTCAAAATAAAGGATATTCTAGATAACTTTTTGGAATACGACAGAATGATATCAGGCCCTTCTCCTAGTATTTCTGGAAATACCTTAGAATGGAACTTAGGAAATATTCATAATGGAGATACTTTTATACTTGAATTTGCAGTAAAAGTAAAGGTCGGTGTAGGAGCAGGGGCACAAATACCGGATAAAGTAGAAGTATTTTATGATTCTAATGATGTAAATCCTATAACTTATAATACTATGTCCAATACAGTACTAATCGATATTCCTCCAGTACAATTTGAAAAAACTGCTGATAAGACACTTGCAGCAGTTGGTGATGAAATAACTTACACCTTAAAAGTTATCGTTCCAAATGGAGTTAATGCTTATAATGTTGTAATAACAGATGAAATACCATTTTGCCAAGAATACAAAGCTTCAAGCTGGACACCAGGAACACCTATTGTATCACCTTCTTTAAGAAACATCACATACAACGAACCTACTTCTCCACTAACAGGCACAAAAATATACACTTTTAAAACAATAGTCCTATGCAATAAAGTAGAAAATCAAATAAATAAAGCTCAAGTTGTATGGGACATAACACCATCAGGTCCCCAAGCACCACCTGTTTCTACCTTTACAAACGTTACTGTAAAAAATCCTAATATAGTAGTAACAAAGGAACAGAGCAAAAGCCCTACAGGTCCATTTACAAAAGACCTCTTAAAGGGCGTGGTAGCAAACGATTCAGTATATTACAAAATAACATTAGAAAATACAGGTGAAACTCCAGCTTATAACATTATAACTACTGACACACTTGATAGCAATTTGATTTATCGAGGTCCAATTGGAAGCTATATTGGTACAATAACACCTAATCCTCCACCAGGAACCCCTAATGGTACGATTACATGGACAGTACCTACTTTAGCACCTAATAGTTCTACCTCACTAATCATTCGAGTAGATACTATATCTAGTTTTGTATCAGGTACTAACGTAATAAATCAAGCTTCTACAAAATTTGATACATCGACTGCTCATCCCGTAACTATAGGACCTGTTTTATCTAATCAAGTAGGTTTTGAATTTATATATCCTACACTTCTTAAATCTGTAGATGATGATACTAGATTTTTAGGAGACATTGTAACCTATACAATAACGGTCACAATTCCAGAACAATCTACTGCTTATGATGCTAAAATAACAGATGTTTTGCCTAATGGACAAAGCTATGTACCAAATACTTTAAGAAAAAATGGTATAGCAATAACACCTTACTCTATTTCTCCTTTTATATTTGAAGCACCTCAAGATTTAGGAGAAGGTACTATAACCTATACTTTCCAAGCAAAAATTGACTTTTTAGTAACAACACCTCAAGATATTCAAATAAATGAAGCTATTTTCACATGGAAAACAGATCCTTCACAACCTTATAAATCTATTAATAGTACCAAATCTGTATACGTAACAAAAATGAATATATCTGTATCAAAAGCTCAAAGAAATTTCACAACACACGGAGCAACTGCTTTTACAACAGATCCAATTCAAGCTTCTGTTTCTGATATAATCCACTATGAGCTTACAGTAGAAAATATTAGTACTACAGATACAATCTATAATGTAAATGTATTTGATATTTTAGATAATAATTTACATTATATAGGTCCAGTTGAACCATTGCCTATAGGTATTATTGTTCATACAGGAGAGGCTCAAAATGGAAAAGTCAATTGGATTATTGAAAGTATTCCACCTTCAACAAAATATAGTGCAATAATTGCAGTAAAAGTATTGTCCGGTGTTGTTGCACAAAGCAGTATTTTGAACAAATTATATGCTACTTTTTCAGCAGTTCAAACTCCACCTATTATAATATATGGTCCTGAAGTTTCTAATACAGTAGAAATAAAACTACCATCTTTAGAGATAGAAAAAACTGCTTCAAAAGATTCGCTAGAAATAGGAGAAATACTAACATATACACTAAAACTAATCATTCCAGATGGTACAATTGCTTACAACGTTGTTGTTCAAGATTTATTACCACAAGAACAAATTTATGTTGGAGAGGCTACAAAGAACGGTTCTTTAGTATTTCCTACTATTGATGGTCAAAAAATTACTTTTGATACAGAAAATCAGGTAGATACTAATATTATTTATACCTTTAAAGCAAGAATTCTTGAAGGAAATTCATCTTTTCCATATACACAAATACAGACAAATCATGTTACAACAAATTGGGATATTGATCAATCTGGCACTCCTGCAATACCTGTATCTGCTTCAAAAAATGTAGTAGTAAAAAGCCCATTTTTCTTCATAGGAAAAGAGCAAAGAAATGTTACAAAAGAAACAGCCTTTGATACAAATGAATTATTCGTTGAAGTAGGAGATATATTAGAATTTAGACTCACAGCTCATAACTTTGGAGCAGCTTCTGTTTATAATGTTAAAATATCTGATATATTAGGTCAATTTGATAAATATATAAAAATAGTATCCATTTCATCTGGTACAGCTACCTTTGATTCAACAAATAATAGTATCCACTGGATAATAGATACTTTAGCTCCTATGCAGGTTGAAACAATTATATTTCAAGTAGAAATTCTAGGTGGAATCCCTGCAGGTGGAAAAGATTCAAACATTGCTACCTCATTTTATGATACCAATACAACAACACCTATTACTATTGGTCCAATTGCAAGCAATAAAGTAGTTCACATATATCCAAACATTAAAATCACCAAAACTGCTGATATTGTGTATACAGTTATTGGAAATACAATCACTTATACCGTTAATTTCACACTTCCTAAGGGTACTGTTGCATACAACGGTCAATTTATAGATACTTTACCAATAGGTCAAGTATATGATAATAATGCAAGCTTGAATGGAAATCCAATTAAACCAACAGTTGAAGGACAGCTAATTTCTTTTCCTGTTGTTCCATATGCTGAAGCAAAGGATAATGATGTAAACTTCACCTATAAATTTCAAGCTAAAATTAAATATATTAATATAGATTCTGTCACCTTCGTAGACACTCAAACAAATGAAGCTCTAGGTAAATGGTTTTTAGATCCTACAACACCTGCACAACCTGTAAATTCTTTGTATGATATTTTTGTAACAAATAGCAACATTGAAATCAAGAAACTTCAAAAAAATACATCTACAGAAAAGGATTTTACCCATGAACCACTTAGAGCTTCTGTAAACAATATCATTGAATATAAATTAGTAATAGAAAATACCGGACCTAACACAGTCTATAATATAACAATTAAAGACACTTTATCACCTGCATTAAAATTTGTGCAATCAATCTTTGTATCAATAGGCAATTTGACTCATTCAGGAGAAGCTTCTGATGGACTGGTTAAATGGACTATCTCTTCACTAGATTCAGGAGATTCTGCAACAGCTATTTTCTCTGTTAAAGTATTGAATACTGAAAAGCATATTCTAAACTATGCAACAGGAAGTTTTACAATAACACCTACAGAAGAAAATAGATTTTTAAGCAATCCTTCAAACATTACAATTCTACTATCTAACAAATGTCATGCTACTTTTACTATTGGTATTTATGCTCGTATCTCTACGGAAAAAATTGTTGACTTACTAATTCCTTCATATGGGACTTGTAAACATTTAAACTGTAGTAATCCTAAATCTAAATGTACTGACATGACATTTTAAAAATAAGTATTATTTCATTAACACATGTCTATCCTTTGCATACTTTATATTATAGGAGAAATAAAAAAGCCTATTCTTAAAAATATGAAGGGGGAATTTGTAATGTATTATCATTATATGGTAAGTCCAATCCTATTTCCTAGCGATCAAATGGATAAATTTGAGATTTTTTTACAACAATATGGAGATAAATCTGAAAAGTATATTTTTGAGGAAATAGATAAATTAAAGAATCAAGTTTCAGAAAATGTAATACAAAAATACATTAGAAACCTTGAATTAATTGCTCAAACAGAAGGATTTCTAACACAGGAGCAGAAAAATAAAATAGATAGAATAAAAAGAATATTAACTGAAAACAATTCTTTCTCAATGCAGCATCAAAATGTTGAAAGTCAATCTTTTGCTACAAGTTTACTATTATGGTTTTTAATACTAGTAGCTATATGGCCTAAACACTCCTATAAACCCCGTCCACATAGACCATATCCACCTAGGCCATATCCGCCTAGACCATTTCCTCCTAGGCCATATCCACCTAGACCATTTCCATTCTTCTAAAATCTAATAGGGGATGAATTTTCATCCCCTTAATTTCATTATAACCTTATTTATCTTCTAAAACCAATATCTCATTCAATTTTACTTAATGCTTAAAAAAATAGAAAAAACTGTTTACTTATCGTATCATTTCTTTATTAATCAGTGATTTTTTACACATTGTCTATTATATTTTGGGGATTACCTACTTTAATCATTTGTCCATTTTTTAAAACCACTACCCGGTCTGCTATGGCTCTCGTGTCATCTCGATCATGGGTAACAAAAATGGATGTTGTCCCCGTTTGTTTTATGATTTTCTTTAATTCTTCTCTTATTTTACACTGCAAGTCTTTATCTAAGTTGCTAAAGGGTTCATCTAATAATAATAAGGAGGGTTTAGGTGCTAACGCCCTTGCTAAGGCGACTCTTTGCTGCTGTCCACCACTTAATTCATAGGGGTATCTGTCATGAAATTTTTCTAGATTTACCAGCCCTAAAGCTTCTTCTAATCTTTTATTTTTTTCTTTTTTGCTCATATTCTTTAAACCAAACTGAATATTTTGAGCTACTGTCATATGGGGAAATAAGGCGTAATCTTGAAAAACCATCCCAATCCCTCTATTTTCTGGTAATATAAAAGTATCATCATCTACCATAACTTTCTGATTGATTTTAATCATTCCTCCACTCGGCACTTCCAAACCTGAAATTAATCTTAAAATAGTGCTTTTACCACTTCCACTTTCCCCTAAAATCGAAATAATTTCTCCTTTTTTTACATTTATAGAAAAATCTTTTATGGTTTTTTCTTTTGCATTTTTATATTGAAAAGTTAATCCTTTTATCTCAATGTACATTATTTTTCCTCCTTATCCCCTACTTTATAGAAGAAATAGATTGAAACAACACTAACAAGAATGATAATTAGTGAAGATATGGAAGCTTCATGAATCATTTCATCATTGGCATATTCAAAAGATTTTGTAGCTAAAGTATTAAAATTAAACGGTCTTAAAATTAAAGTGAGCGGTAACTCTTTTAAAATATCTACGAAAACAAGTACAAATGCACTTACAATGGCAGGTTTTATCATTTTCAAATCTACTTTAAAGAAAGTCTGGATTACATTCATTCCAAGAGTTCTAGAAGCTTCAAAAAATCTTTTCCCTATCTTTTCAAAGCCTGATTCTATAGAATTATAACCTATAGCTAAAAACCTTATAATATAAGCAAAAATAAGCATAACAATACTTGTACTCAATACGAGTTTGCTTGAATTTGGATCAATCATCTTATAAAATCCATATAGCCGATTGTCTAAATTTACAAAGAATACAATTACCCCTACTGCAATGACAGCTCCTGGAATAGAATATCCTACTGCTGTAACTTTTGAATAAATTTTCGAAATAAATCCTTCTTGTATTCTGCAATAATTGGCAATCACAATTGCCATAATTACAATAAAACCAGCAGAAACAAACGCAATCCATAAAGAATTAAACAGCATTTCTAAAAATTTCATACTAAAGACTTTTTTATAAGATAAAAACGTCCAATGAGTTAATTGGAAAGTAGGTATTAAGAATCCTAAACTAAATATAATAAAACAATAACCAAATGCCAATATCCCTTTAATTCCTTCTAATTTTATAGGCTTAATGGGTCTGATCTTTGAAGTTGTATAGCTGAATTTTTTTCTCCCTCTTAATAGTTTCTCTAGCACCAATATACCAAAAACAAAAACCATTAAAATAGAAGCTAGTTTCACTGCTGAATCTATATCTCCCATAGCAAACCATGTTTTAAAAATTGCAGTGCTAAAGGTAGGAATACCAAAGTATTTCACAACACCATAATCATTCAGCACTTCTAAAATAACTAAACTAACACCACCAACAATTGCCCCTCTTGATATAGGAAACACTACGTACAAAAAAATTTCAAAAGGAGTTCTTCCCAAAACTCTAGCAGTTTCTATCAAGCTTGCAGACTGTTTTTCCAAAAATGATTTGGTTATAATATACACATAAGGAAACAAAAATATGGTAAAAATAAATATTGCTCCTTTCATGGACATAACATTGAAATATTTTTGATCTAAATAGATATTATAAGTATTTCTTAAAAAACTTTGAATAACACCTGTATAATTTAATAAGCCATTGTATGTGTATGCAGCTATATAGGGTGGTATAGCAAGAGGTAAAATTAACCCCCACTTTAAAAATACTTTAAAAGGAAAATCATACGCAGAAATGATCCACGCAAGACTCGTACCTATAATGCTTGTAAGTGTTCCTGTAAAACCAATTAGCATCATCGAATTTATGATATAGTCTTTTAGAAGATATGCTTTTATATGATGCCAATTTTCATTAGGTTTATTAAAAATATTTATAAAAATATTTACGTTTGGCAATAAAACAAAAAGCACCAATATAAAACTAAAAATTGCCCAAATATTTAAATTGGATTTCAGTTTACGAATCTTAATCAATGTTTTACACTTCCTTTACTTCTATAATTAGTAGTATAAAGCAGCCACTTAGGGCTGCTTTATGACCTTACTTCCAACCAACTTCATTGAATATTTCTACTGCCTTTTGATTGTATTCTCCTAACTTAGATAAATTTATATTTTGAGGTTTAAATTCTCCCCATGACTTTAAAAGTTCTGATGGTTCAACTTTAGGATTCGCAGGATATTCATAGTTTGCTTCGGCAAATTGCTTTTGTGCTTTTTCGCTTGATAAAAACTCTATAAGCTTTATAGCATTCTCTTTATTTTTAGAATATTTTGTAAGTCCAATTCCACTAACATTGATGTGTGTTCCTGTAGTAGCTTGATTTGGAAAGAAAACACCCACATTTTGAGCTACTTTCACTTCTTCAGGATTAGAAGAATTTAACATTTTCCCTATATAGTAAGTATTCATTATCGCTAAATCTCCTTCTCCTGCAACAACAGCTGTAGCTTGTGCTCTATCATTTCCTTGCGGATCTCTAGCCATATTTTCTACTAACCCTTTTGCCCATTCTTTTGCTTTTTCTTCACCATTTATTGCTATAAAAGAAGCTAATAAAGATTGATTATATATATTAGATGATGATCTTACAAGGATTTTCCCTTTCCATTTAGAGTTTGTTAAATCTTCATAAGTTGATAACTCTGAAGGATTCACTCTATCTTTAGAATAAACGATCACTCTTCCTCTTACAGTTAGTCCAAACCATTCTTTGTCCTTATCTCTTAAGTTTTCAGGAATATTGTTTAATAAAACTTCACTAGATACAGGTTGCAATAATCCTTTTTCCTTTGCTCTATGTAGCCTTCCTGCATCTGCTGTAATCAATAGATCTGCCTTTGTATCCTTGCCTTCTCTTTCAAGTCTTTCAATTAATTCATCCGAGTTACCTTTTACTACATTGACTTTTATACCTGTTTCTTCAGTAAATAATTGTAATAGTTGTTCATCTGTATCATAATGTCTATTCGTATAAAGATTTACAACTTCTTCTTCCTTGCTTATAGCTTCTTTATTGTCTGCTTGAGCTGTTTCCTGAGTACTTGAACACCCTGCAAGAGCTAATAGTGAGAAAATCAAAATACAACTTAGTGTGATAATTAGAGATCTTTTCTTCATTTTTTACTCCTCCTTTAATGATATCTGGTTTCATTTTTGAAAATGCAGTTTTTGATATTGATTATCACTATCAAAATTATAAATGACAATGATTCTCATGTCAATATAAATTTCATTTATTTTTTTCATAATGTCTATCTAAATTTTCCTTTTTATAATTAATTTTTTTCTTATATTTCACAATAAAAAAACATACTAGTAATGGAACATTTACATTTTTTCTAAATTGTGCTAAAATTCTTTTATTAGAACTTTTTCAAATATTTAGAGGGGTGATCCTATGGATAAGAATGTAAATATCGATTGGAGTAATCTAGGCTTTAGCTACATAAAAACAGATTTCCGCTATATTTCAAGATGGAAAGACGGAAAATGGGATGAAGGAAAACTCGTTGAAGATAATAAAATTACAATCAGTGAAGCTTCGACAGCTCTCCATTATGGTCAACAATGCTTTGAAGGATTAAAAGCTTACCGTACAAAAAATGGTAAAATCCAGCTATTTAGACCTGATAAAAATGCCAAACGCATGAACGATAGCTGTAGGCGTATCCTAATGCCTGAAATACCTGAAGAAAAGTTTATCGATGCATGTATTAAAGTGGTGAAAGCAAATGAAGCTTATGTTCCACCATACGGAACTGGTGCAACCCTTTATATTAGACCTTTCATAATTGGTGTTGGAGAAAATATCGGCGTAAAACCTGCACCAGAATACTTATTCTGTGTATTTTGTCTTCCTGTAGGCCCTTACTTTAAAGGTGGAATGACTCCTGTAAACTTTACTGTTTCAGAGTATGATAGAGCTGCCCCTTATGGAACAGGAGCAGCAAAAGTTGGAGGAAACTATGCTGGTAGTCTTCTTCCTCATGAACTAGCTGCAAAAAAAGGTTTTGCAGATTGTATTTATCTTGACCCAATGACCCATACAAAAATCGAAGAAGTTGGAGCAGCTAACTTCTTTGGTATTACAAAAGATAATAAATTTGTAACACCAAAATCTCCATCAATTCTTCCAAGTATAACAAAATATTCATTAATGCATATTGCAAAAGAATACCTAGGAATGGAAGTAGAAGAAAGAGATGTTTTCATAGATAAATTAGATGAATTTAAAGAAGCGGGTGCTTGCGGTACTGCTGCTGTAATCACACCTATTGGCGGTATTGAATATAAAGAAAATTTTCATGTATTCCATAGCGAAACAGAAGTTGGCCCTGTTACCAAAAAACTTTATGATACCCTTTATGGAATTCAATTTGGAGATATAGATCCTCCTAAAGGATGGATTGTAGAAGTAAAATAAACATTATTAAAATGCAAAAGAATCCAATTTAGCAGTATTTGCTACTAAATTGGATTCTTTTAATGAAACACTTTATCAATATCTTCTACTATATTGCCATCAATCAATCCATCTTTAGCCATATTTCTTAGCACTTTCATACTCTCACTATGTGTCAATCCTTCACGATAAGGCCTTTTCTCCGTCAATGCTTGATATATGTCTAAGCATGTCATAAGCCGTGAATTAAAATCAAGTTCTTTTCCCTTTAATCCATATGGATATCCTGAACCATCTAATTTTTCATGATGATTTGAAGCCCATTTTGCAATATCTTCAAATTCATCTATTTGCTGTAAACTCACTCTTGTATAGTAAGCATGCTCTTGAATTATATTCATCTCTTCCTTTGTCAGTCTCCCAGGTTTATCTATAATTGCATTACTGATTGCTAATTTTCCTACATCATGTAAATCTGCTGCAATCATTAGTTTCATTTTTTCTTCATTATTTTTTTTATAGTAATCTGCCATTAATGCTATTTTTTCAGCCAGCTCTTTAGAATGTTTTTGTGTAAATTGAGATTTTGCATCAATAATATTTGAAAAAATACTCGTTATTTTTCGAACTTCTTCCCATGTAAGCTCTTTATAATATTTCGGTACCATTTCATCTAAAGCATTATTGATAAATTCATCTTTTAAATCCAACCAAAAACTTGAATGCTTGCTAATCTCCATAAAAGCTTCACTAATACTTGGTGAAAACAAAATTTTATTATTTTCCCTTATGAACGTATTGATAACATTCCTTTCTTGAATAGACGCACCCTTTACATTAAATTTATTTTCAATAGTATCTCCTAAAAAAATAATCTGAGACATTAAAGGAATTTCCTTTCCATCTAATCCAAAAAAGCCCATTCCTGCATACGTTTCATGATGATATTTAATGACATCTTTAACATCTGTAAAAAATGGAAATTTATAAATATTTTTTTCACCTATGATACAATGTTCCTTTATACTTTCTAAAGCTTTCTTCTTATCTTTCCCTCTATTTTGTAATTTATCATGCAAAACTTTTTGACTCGCTCCATTGTCATGCAATATAGATAAAGAAACTAAATCAAAAAGTTCTTCTTGATTTAGCCCTAATACTCCACCTAATTTATATGCAATATAAGCAACTCTTTTTGAATGGTTTGATGCTACGCCTAAAATATCCATCTCTACAAAGTCTAAAGCATAAGATAATGAAAACAAGAAATTATTTAAGTTAAATTGCATATTGACCTCCTAAAATGCTTAAATTAAAACGACAAATAAACTTCAACCCATAGTTTGTAAAATATTCTTTATTCTTTCTTCAAGATCCATAATTTCCACCTTAACCATTATTATACAAAATTCTCCTTTTTAAAACAAAGTTTTTTATAAACATAATATATGACAATAGCAAAATTATTATTGCCATTGTCTTTTATTATGTATAATATAATAATTACAACATTATTTTTAGAAAGGGTTTTCATCCGTGAAAAAAATACTTGGGAATTTAAGAAAAGCAGTATCAGAATTTAATTTAATCAATGAAAATGATCAAATAGCCGTAGGTTTGTCTGGTGGTAAGGATAGTATGACACTACTTTATGCCCTAAAATTATTTCAAAAATTTAGTCCCGTTAAATATCACCTTGAAGCAGTTACAATTTCTATGGGATTTGAAAATTTTAATTTTACTCCTTTAAAAGACTTTTGCAATAAGATAAAAGTTCCATATACCATAGAAAATACTCATATTGGCAAAATCGTCTTCGATTTACGAAAAGAAAAGAATCCTTGCTCTCTTTGTGCTAATATGCGGCGCGGCGCTTTGTATAATGTTATGCAAAATAGGGGATTAAACGTCCTGGCGTTAGGCCATAATAAAGAAGATACCATAGAAACTTTATTTATGAATATGCTTTATAATGGACGTATAAAAACTTTCTTACCAAAAACTTATTTAGAAGATAGAAACATAAAAGTAATTAGACCTTTGGTATACGTTAGTGAACATCAAATTCTAGCTGCATCAAAAAGACATTCTATTCCTATTGTGAAAAGTCCATGTCCTGTTGATAAACAAACAGCTAGAGAGGATACAAAGAATTTGATGCTCCATATCTATAAGCATGCACCAAAAGCAAAAGACAGGATATTGACTAGTATCAAAAACAAAGATCAATTTGAGCTTTGGTTTGATGTTTAAACATGCTTATTTGGTTCCTTTAATAAAAAGCAACCAAAAGGTTGCTTTTTATTCATATTTATGCAATATCAATAATTTCAAAACTCTCTGCTACAGATAATCCATCTTCTTCCTTTTTCGCTTTTGTAGATGCTAAACTAGCTGCATTCATGATATTTATAATATTTCTAAAATTATGGTTGACATTTTTTCCAACTTTCCATCCAGCTATGCCCGTAGTTATACTTACTGGTACATTATTTATAAAATGATATGATTCAATTGTTTTCCTTAAGTTTTGAGCAAGATTCTTACACTCATTTAAATCATAAGGAGCAACTACAACAAACTCATCACCACCAAATCTACAAGTATATGTATCATTAGGAATATTATTTTTCAGAATACTTCCTATTTCTTTTAAAATAACATCACCTATCGTATGACCATAATTCTTATCAATATATCCAAAATTATTTACATCTATAAAAATGATTCCTATTTCCCTCTTATTTTTCATTATTTCATCTGCCTTATAATAAATATAATCACTTCTATTTAATCCTGTTAATGGATCTATGTATTTTCCTAGTTCTGCATAAAGGATTGCTTTTGTTATAAATCCTACAGGAGTAGCATTTTCCTTTACGATTAGTATTTCTGTATGATGTTTTTTAAACATCTCTTCTGCCTTCCACAAAGAAGCTTCCAAAGATATGTAGAATATTTTTGTATTCATTGCATCTGCAACAATTCTATTTGGATGTGATCTTAATAAATCCTTATAAGTTACAACACCTACTAAAGTAGTACCTTCAAATACCAAAGCTCCTTCTGCATTATTTTCTGTAAGCATTCTTTCTGCTTTTAACACGCCATCGCAAGTGTCAACTGCTACAAAATTTTTAATCATGATTTCAGAAATTTTTCTAATCATATATCTATTGATCTGCTAACTTGAATTGTAATATTAATCTGCATTTTTAGAATAATAGATTCGTTAGCAATTTTCCCCCCTTCTTCTAAAATTAAATTAACTAGCTTATCTTTAGGAAGCATTTTTAGTAATGTTCTCCTTACAACAATCGCTTCTATAGTATCATGTTCAATTTTAATAATATCATACTGATCAGGTGATAAAATGTCAACCATTCTTCTAGCTCCTTCAGCCCCAATAGGTGCCCTTTTTCCTACAATTAATACATCCTGCATGGGTGGCATTTCAAATTCTGACAAACGTATATTAATTTCAGCCTTTTTTGTAGTATCTAAATATTTCGCCATGAACGGACTCCCCCTGTTTAAATTGTAATTTTATAGCTAAACAATATTGAATAAAATTTAATTTTTTCAAAAGTTATCTGGAATGAATGTTGTTTATACATATCCATAATATCATATTTTTAGTTAAAATTTGACTAATAATTACAATATATTACATGCAAACAAAGTGTATTCTTAAAAATATAAAAACGAAAAAAGGCGAGATATTATCGCCTTTTCTCTATAATTCTATCTTTTTTAATTCTTCAAGCTTTTTATAATCAAATTCTATATGATCTAATAAATGCTCATATAATTTATTAAATGTATCTGTAATTTTTTCATAATCTTTATTTTTTATAGCCCCTCTTAAAATCTTTCTAAGTTCTTTTACTTCTTCACGTCTTTCTTTTTGTGCTTCTATTTCATCAGCAAGTTCTTCTTTTTTCTCCTGAATTATCTCTTTTCTTTCTTCTTTAATAGATTCAATATACTCTTTCAACTTATTTTTAGCTTCTTCTTTTGTAATTTCTCCAGCTTCAATCTTTTCCTTCAGTTCAGCTCTCATCTTTTTAAGATCTTCTTTAATTTCTTCTTTTTTCTCTTTTCTTAATTGCATCTTAATTTCTCTGATTTGATCATGAACAGCTTTGTGCTCATCAAATTGTTCTTTCCAATTATTTAAAGTATCTGGTACATACTCCTTTACTAATTCTAAGAATTTTTCCTTTCTTTCTTCCCTTTTTTCTTTTCTTTCTTCTCTCTTAGCTTTTCTTTCTTCTCTGTTTTCTTTGAACTTTTCAATTCTTTTAGCGATTAAACCTCTTTGCTCTTGTATTCCATCTGCCTTTTCTGCAAAAGCCATAGATGGAACTAGTAATGCCATACACAAACAGGATGTCATAATAACCTTCATTATTTTTTTTCTTAACATTTTCACCACTCCTTAAAAATTTATTTTGTTCTTCCTTATATCTATATCATAAACCTGAAATATAAAGAAAAAATAGAATAAATGTGTAAAATTTGTGTAAAAAGCAGGATGCTTTCAAATATTTGAAAACATCCTGCTTTATTCTTTACCTCATTCGATCAAATTTATCTATGTTTTTCTCAATTATTTCTATAAAAACATCTACAATCTTAGGATCAAATTGGCTTTTGCTGCATCTTCTTAATTCTTCTATTGCATCTTCAAAACTTTTTCTTGATTGATATGGACGATTAGAAGTCATAGCATCAAAACTATCTGCAACCGTTAATATTCTTGCCAAATAAGGAATCTCTTCCCCTTTTAACCCTTTTGGATATCCATTTCCATCATAGCGTTCATGATGATAAAAGATCAAAGGAATAACATCTTTAAGAGAGTCAACAGCTCTTATGATTTCAGCACCATTTTCAGGATGCTTCTTTAAAAGTTTCCATTCCTCATCTGTAAGAGGCATTTTTTTATTTAAAATATCTTTGCCAATTTCAATTTTTCCTATATCATGCAAATATGCTCCATATCTTAAAATCTTTTTGTCCTCTTCTCTTAAACCTAATCGATCTGCAAGCATTTTACAGTATATAACCACTCTTTCCGTATGTCCATAGGTATAACGATCCTTTGCATTAATTACGCTTATTAATGTTTTAACAGAACTAATCAAGTCAATATGCTCTTGTTGTATATCTTTTTTTAATTCTTCTAATACAGAATGATATGTTTCTACCCGGTTTTTATTAAAAAATTTTGCTCTATAAAGTGCATCATCTGAAGCCTTGATTAATTCTTCTTTAGATTTTGCTTTGTTCGGAAAATCAGAAACCCCAACAGATACGGTAAGCTTCTTATTAGGTAAATTTTCCTCTCCTTCAAATTCAATTTTCTCAATTGTACTTCGTATTTTCTCAGCAATATTTAAAGCTTGCTCTTCTTTGGTATTTGGCAAGATTATTGCAAATTCCTCTCCTCCATATCTTGCTACAATATCTTCTTTTCTAATTAAATTTTTTAATATATCTCCAATTTTTTCTAATACCTTATCTCCTGCTTGATGTCCATAAAGATCATTATAATATTTAAAATAATCGATATCTATAAACAACAGTGCTACAGATGTTTTTTTATTTTTAGACACTTCTATTTTCTCTGATAAAGCCTCCTGAAAAAATCTATGATTATAAACTCCTGTTAGCTCATCCATATTGGCTAACTGAGAGATTTCTTTCCTATATTCTTTTTCAATATTTACATAGTAACCTAAAGACCATGCAGTTAATAAAAAAACCCCTGTTAAAATTAAGTCTGTTTCAAAAAATATATTAATAGTATTTCGTGGTAAAGCCATGTAATCTATCAATAAAACTAGTATAGAACATATACTAGAAACCCCTATCCCATAATTGATTCCAAATTGCATAGTAGTTGGAATAATAATAAATAAAAATATAAATTTATAATGACTAGTATGTACTCCTGAAAAAATAATCAAAATAGAAAAAATACCAATAAACAATATTATTTCAATTATATCTGTTGCAGATACCTTTGAAGTAATCTTGTTATTCTTATAAGAAAATATCCATATCTTATAGATTAATGTCAACATACCTATACCCAGCATCGCTGTAATCATAGAAAAGCTCATATATTTATGTAGATTTTTTAAAAAATGTACATTGTATTGTATAAAAATAATAATTCCACAGAATAATAGTGACAATAACTTTGAAACAAATAACATTTCATAAACTTTTTTTTGGAATTTATTTTCTATCTGATGCATGCTCTCACACCTATCATATACTTTTAAAAATAATGCAAGAGGTCAAATATGACCTCCTACATTATTCTTCACGTAATAATTTTGGCTCTTCTGGCTGATAAGCTGACCATATACAAGCTGAAGCTGATACTGTTTGAGCAACAAATGTTAGTACTGTCATACCAAAAACAGCCATCATTGTAAATAATCTGTTTTTCATCATATCCCCCTCCCCCCTAAAGTTGCTATTTTTCTTAAGGAATCATCTAATTTATGTATTATTAGATGTCCTAAAGATGTCAATGTAATTGCCTGCCAAAGCAGTCCTAGTAAAATAGAAGCTATGATGCTAAGCAAACTTACATCTCCTAATTTTATGTAGTATCTTGTTAAAATTAATGTAATTATAAGGAATAAAAAGAGTATAATCAATGATTTTATTTTTAATTTTTTCCTTCTTTCTAGCTTTTTTATTGGTTTATTCGGTGTATCCACAGGAGCATATTTAACAGTTATATATAAAACAATAAAAAAGGTTAATAGTCCAAATATTAGTAAACTAAAAATATTTATACTTATTTTATTCACAAATATACCTAATCCAACTGATACAATTACCCCAATTGCTGCACATCGATTAGGAGATGTTGCATGGGCTCCTCCTGAATATTTTCTAAATATTGCCGATACAAAAGAAATAATAATTGCTTCTAATAATACCCCAAATATTTTCCCAAAAACTAAGACTAAAATGATTGCTAATATAGTTTCAAGCAATCCAAAAGCCCCATAAGCTAATACGGCTTCCTGCTCTTTATCTAGCTTTAAAGTAGCAGCTATTTTCCCTGCAATATTATTAGATACTCTTTCGATCAGATACATGTGAATCTACCTTCTTATTTCTATATTTTTTGATACAAAATATCATAAGAACGATAAAAAAAGTCATTATTAAAGAAGGAATACTATATATAGCACTTTTTACGGGTTCTTTAAATATATATATAAAATCAAGATGTAATATATTTACATAAAAAAGTACAATAATCCAGTCACAAATAAAAATTATAATCATAGATATGATACATATAGGAATAGATTCCATTATATGCATGTTGTTTATTTTTACTGTAAAAAAAATATATAGCATGATAATAATCATTGTATGCACACCAAAATGAATAGGAAGCAATCTTACAATATATGTACTTATGGCTAATAAAAGCCCAGATAAAGCAAGTCTTTTTTTATTAATTTTTTTATTTAACAACATATAGCTTGAAAAAATTAAAAGGATACCCTCAGGAATTGATCTTATAAAAAACACAAGTATAGGTATTTGCAGCATATTATTCTTCGTCCTCTCATTGCATGTTTCCCTTAATATCTTTATTTTATACGAAAATTTCATATTTTTTTGTAGAAATATGTCGAGTATGATAAATTTTATTGTATTTTTTTAAAATTAAAAAAGAGGATGAAAAATCACCCTCTACTTATCTGCAGCATCCATTACAGCTAAAGCTATATTGTCTGCATGATCTCCTATTCTTTCTAAATTACTTATAATATCTAGGAATATTACCCCTGATGTTGGCATACACTGCTGTTTATTTAATCTTTCAATATGACTTGCTCGAAGAGATCTTTCCATATGATCAATCTCTCCTTCCCTTTCAATAATTCTTTTTGCAATATTTGTATCTCCTGTTCTTAAAGCAAGTATTGCCTGGGTATAAGACTTCATAACTCTATCATGCATTGCTTTTAATTCACTTATAGCCTGTTCACTAAAATCTAATTTATTATCTACTCTAAACACAGCTAGCTCTGCCAAGTTATCTGCATGGTCTCCTACTCTTTCAATATCGTTAATTGTATTAAATAGTCCATTCACAATCTCGTTCTGTTTCGCAGATAGAGATTTATTAGATAGTTTTACCAAGTATTCAGCAATTTCACGTTCCATACTATTTATAGTCTTTTCTATTTCAAAGGTTTCATGTGCTAATTTCTCATTTCTCTCAAAGAAAGCATCCATCGCTTTTTTATAGCTATCTAAAACTAAATTACCCATATTTAATGTCTCTTTTATCACCTGAACAATAGCAACAGATGGAGTTTCTAGCATCCTGTCATCAAGATATTTAATACCTATTTTATCTGCTATTTCAAAATCTTTCACTGGCATAATTTTATTAGCTAATTTTACTAATAAAGTAGCAAACGGTAATAGTAGTAAAGTATTAGCAATATTGAAGAATGTATGAGCATTTGCTAACTGTCTTGCTGCATTATCTGGTGAAATATGTTTTACCATAGTAATAGTAATATTTTTAAATAATAGCATGAATATTAATGTTCCAAATACGTTAAACATAAAATGGATAAAAGCAGCTCTTTTTGCTGTTCTATTTGCACCAATACTTGATAACATTGCAGTAACACAAGTTCCAATGTTTGTCCCAAAAATAATCGGTAAAGAAGCTTCTATTGGCAATAATCCTTCACTTGCTAATGCAATCAGAATACCTGTAGTAGCACTACTACTTTGTATAATAGCCGTAACGAAAAATCCAGTAAAAATTGCCATTAAGGAATCCGTAAATGTACCTTTCCCGAAGCTAAGTAACATTGTTCTAAAGCCTTCATATTCTCGCAATGGTTTTACAGCATGCTTCATAAAATCCATACCAATGAATAATATTCCAAATCCTATAAAGATTTCTGCAACATTTTTCACTTTTTTATTGTTAGTAAAAATCCAAACCCCTACACTAAGCCCTACTACAATAGGTGCTATCTCTGTTAACTTTAAAGATGCAATTTGAGCTGTTATGGTTGTTCCAATATTCGCACCCATAATTACACCTGTAGCTTGTACTAAATTCATAATTCCTGCATTTACAAAACCTACAACCATTACAGTAGTAGCACTACTACTCTGTATAATCATGGTTACTAAAGCACCAACTAGCACAGCCATCACTCTGTTACTAGTAAGCACCTCAATAATTCTCTTCATTTTGTCCCCAGCAGATTTTTCTAGACCATCTCCCATTATTGTCATACCATAGAGAAATAATCCAAGACCACCAAGCAATTCAAAAAGGATTTTCATTTTTTACCCTCCCATAATCTTTTAATATACTCCTAATATATAATACATTATTTTTTTGTTAATAATGTTAAATTTATGTTAAATCTACAAATTTCGACCTTCTATTTTTTAGCAATGTTCACAACTATTTAAAAGCATTATTTTTTAAAAGATTTCTTTTTCATTATAGCAAAAAGTAAAAGCATAATTGGAATGAATACCTCAAAAATAATGGCATAATAAGTCCACACATCCATATTATACTCTACAAATTCCATTCTACTATCATAATAAAAATAAGAAAAATTAATCATTAATAATGCAACGGGCATAATAATCAATCGATAGTTAGAAAGATTAAATATCTTTGAAATTCCTTTGCATACGGCTAATAATAATATGCTGTTTTTAAAAAATGATCCTACGACACCAATAACAGCTGCAAATATTTCTAATCTTTGTATAAAATCTCCAATTGCGATTCCTGAAGCAGCATTAAAAACAGGAAAATATGAAGTAGTAGCAATATCTATCCCTAAAATTGAGATTGTAGCAATAGAAGTTAATAATGATATTATTCCTGATATAACTAATCCCCCTATATAAACTTTATAAGCAGATTTTTTTATTCTAAAATTTGAAAAAACCATAGTAAACATAACAATTTCCCCAAAAGGAAATGCAAATGCTGATAAAGTTCCTTTTAAAACTGGATTTATTCCTTTGTATAAAACAGGTCCAAAATTATCTAAATCAATTTGGGGAATTAATAATAGCACCATAGTAAAAATCAAAATAATAAATATAATGATAAAAAAATTTGCACATTTTCCGATTACTTCAATTCCTTCTTTTACAACCCATATGCACAAAATAACAATGGGAATAATGGTTATTATTTGAGGCGTTTCTGGCATAGTCGTTTCTGTAATGAATTGTTTTGCATTTGTAAAAACAGCTACTGCTTCCTCAAACGCAAAGTAGCTAAATAAAATACATATTCCCTTCCCCATAATTTTTCCAAAACAATCTTCACATATATCGAATAAATTTTTTTTTGGAAAAATAGCATGTAAATAAGCAAATATAGCTCCCATTATGCATGCTAATATAACAGATAGAATAATAGCCAACCAAAAATCCCCTTCTGCAGACAACGCTACCATAAATATCGTAGATGTACCAGACATAAACAGAATAATCATAGATATGGCTTGTTGATTCGAAATCACTTCTTTATTCATCGTCTACTCCTCCTAGAGTTCTTAAAACAGCATATATTCTATAGTTTAACCAAATACATATTTTAATATTTTCAGTTGCTTTATAACTTTATCCACAAACTTTGTTGACAGCTTTATTTTTTTTACTTATAATAAAAAAGTCTTTTTTAAAAACTTAGCAGGGTAGTTGGTAGTTTTGTAGGTTTTTATGTAGTATCTTTATAAGTAGGATAGTAGCTAGGTAGAAAATAAATGATTATAAACCTTTATAAGGTTTTGTTTTTGTATGCCTAAAACTCTCCTATGGAGAGTTTTTTATTTTTCAATAAGGATGGTGAATTGAATGCCCAAAACAGTAGAAAGAGAAACTTGGACAGGAAAAATTGGATTTATTTTAGCTTGTATTGGTTCTGCAATTGGTTTAGGGAATATATGGATGTTTCCTTGGAGATTAGGTCAATTCGGAGGAGCTGCATTTTTGATTCCATATCTCTTATTTGTATTTGCATTAGGAACTACTGGACTTATAGGGGAATTTGCATTTGGTAGATCTCAGCAAAAGGGTTCTATCGGTGCTTTTGAAAAAGTATTTAAACAAAAAAATCTTCCTTTCGGTGCAGTCATTGGAAGTATTCCAGTCATTGCTCAAACAGGTGTATTTATATTTTATTCTGTTGTGGTAGGATGGGTTTTAAAATATTTTGCATTAGCTGTAAATGGCTCTTTTTATCATATTGCTATTTCGAATACTTTCAAAAATTTTGCAGGACATCCTGAAAGTATTTTCTGGAATGGATTGGCTATCCTTATTACATTAGGGATTGTTGTTCTTGGTGTAAAAAAAGGAATTGAAAAAGTAAACAAAATCATGATGCCTTCATTATTTATTCTTTTCATCATATTAATGATACGTTCTTTATCTCTAACAGGTTCTATAGAGGGTGTAAAATATTTGTTATTACCTGATTGGTCCTATTTATTAAAGCCTATTACCTGGATTATGGCTCTGGGACAAGCATTTTTTACAGTATCTTTAGGTGGTGCAGGAATGGTTGTATTAGGAAGTTATCTAAAAAAAGATGAAGATATTCCTACATGTGCAATACATACTGCTTTGTTTGATACAATCGCTGCATTTTTAGCTGCATTTATCATCATCCCTGCAACATTTTCTTTTAAGTTGAGTGTATCTGCAGGTCCATCACTTCTTTTTATAACTATGCCCCATATCTTTAAGGAAATGGGCAGAGGATATTTATTTGGTGTTGCATTTTTTTTGTGCATCATCTTTGCAGCCATTTCTACAGAAGTAGTTTTGATGGAAGTAACTGTAGAAGCATTTATGGATAAGTTTTCATTTAGCAGAAAGAAAAGTGTTTTAATCGCTGCATGTATTGCTTTTTTATTTGGAATTCCTTTAGATATAAACATGAACCTATTTGGAAAGTTCGCAGATTTTATTACCATATATCTATTGCCCTTTAGTGCTTTGTTAGCAGCTATCACTTTCTTTTGGATCTATGGGATAGAAAAAGCTCGTACCGAAATTAACAAGGGAGCTAAAAGACCTTTAGGAAAATGGTGGGGATTTTTTGCAAAATACATATTTGTACTTATAGCAGGAATTGTCTTGGTTCTAGGAATTATTTATGGAGGAATTGGTTAAAACCTTAGGTCAGAGAAAATTCTCTGACCTTTCCTATATTTTAAATCTATATCCAACCCCCCATAAGGTTTCAATATATTTAGGGTTTGATGCATCATATTCAATTTTTTCACGAATTCTTCTAATATGCACTGTAACTGTAGATACATCTCCTAAAGAATCTAATCCCCACACTCTCTCAAAGATTTCTTCCTTTCGAAAAACACGATTTGGATTCCTTGCTAGAAGCAATAAGACATCAAATTCTTTGGAAGCTAAATTTACTTCCTTATTATTTGCATATACTCTTCTTGAATAAGGGTCTATAGTAAGGCCATTGACTTCGATTATTTCCTCTTGTTTTTTCTCCTATTGGTCAATCTTTCATATCTATTTAGATGTGATTTGACTCTTGCTACTAATTCATTGGGACTAAAAGGTTTGGTAATATAATCATCTGCTCCAAGTCCTAATCCCCTTATTTTATCAATTCCTTCTCCTTTCGCTGAAACCATGAGAATTGGAATATCTAAATTTTCTCTTAATTCTTTACAGATTTGAAACCCATCTATCTCTGGAAGCATTAAATCCAATATAATTAAATCAAACTTTTCCTTCAGCGCTCGCTCTATACCTTTAAGTCCTGTGTTTTCTATTTCTACAGAAAATCCATTAATATTAAGATAATCCCGTTCTAACTCAGCAATGCTAGTATCATCCTCAATAATCAATATTTTTTTCATCAATACTACCCCCTTTACAAATCTTTAACGAAAAGAATATACTTGTTCCAATATTTATTTTACTTTCTGCCCACATTTTACCACCGTGTTTTTCAATAATTTGTTTAGATATAGCAAGCCCTAATCCACTTCCTCCTACAGAAGTATTTCTTGATTGATCTGCTCTATAGAATCGATCAAAAATATAAGGGAGATCTTCTTTTGAAATTCCTTTTCCATTGTCTTTGATCTGCACTATAACTTCTTCATGCTCTTTTTTTACAAAAATATCGATTGTAAGGGGGCTTTCTCCTTTATATTTTACTGAATTTCCTACAATATTTACTATTACTCTCTTTAACTTTTGTAAGTCAGCCTTTACAAAAATACTTTCTTTTTCATCATTTAGACTTATTTTCCCTTCTATTTTTTCTAACTCAAAGCTTAAATCTTCCACACTGTATTTTAAAAATTCTATGATATCAATAGTCTGAAAATCAAAGGATACTTTCTGCAAATCAAGCTTTGAAAAAAGAAATAACTCATCAATCAACCCTTCCATATGTCTTGCTTTTTCATAAATGGTATTTATATACTTCTCCATCTTATCTGGTGTATCAGCAATCCCATCTCTTATTCCTTCTATGTATCCTTTTATAGACATAATAGGTGTCTTAAGATCATGAGATATATTTGAAATTAAGTTTTTTCTATTTTCTTCGTATTTTTTCTGTACTTCCAAAGAATTTTTCAGTTTTAATCTCATTTCTTCAAGAGAAAGACTAAGATCTCCTATTTCATCATTTAAATACTTTTTAATTTCATAATCCAAATTTCCTTTTTTTATTTCATTTGCAGCATATTCAAGATTTTTGATGGATCTAATAATACTCTTATAAATAAAAAATGTTAATGTAAAGGTAGTTAGAATTAATACACTGATAACTATAAGAGTTATTCGATTCCTTATTTTATTGAAATCTCTTCTTGCTAAATTCGTATCTGAAACAATAAACATAGAGATCTTAGAACCATCATTCAAATAAAAATCGTTTTGATGCCTCAGTATATATCCTTTTCCATGATTTCTATAAAAATCTTTTCTATGGAAGACTTCATTAAATGCTGGCAATGAAGATAATAATCCTTCATCTTCTAAGATTTTTGAAACATATACGATTTTCTCATCCTCCCTTACGATTAAACCAGAATAATATGCTTCTAATTCTTGGTCATACTTTTTTAAATAAGAAGGATCTATTAATTTTTCTTTATTATTAAGGATTTCTATATTTAACTTTCTGTTTATTTCTGTCTGCTTTGCAATATATTTTCCTACGATTCTCATAGGATTAAGGATTATTTTAACATCTTCTTGTTCAGTCTCTCCAAAAATAATAAACATGGAGTTTAATAGTAATATAACTATAACCGGAATAATAATCATACCCACATAAGAAAGCAACAATCTAAGTTTAATAGACATAAAAACCTCCAAAACTTATGGGGAAGTCCTATTATCCCCCTTATTTCATTCATTTAAGGTTACTTCATTGACAACATAAATTAAACTTTTTTCATCTATATACTCCTGCCCTTTTACGATCAACAAATCTCCAACGCTTAATTCCCCTTCTACTTGAACGTATCCGTCTTTTATTATTTTTTTCTCTATGATCACTTTTTTAGGCTTATTTTCTTCTACAATATAAACATAGTTTTCATTTCCACTAGATAATATGGATTTTGTAGGTACTACTACTTGATTTTCCCTTCTTTCAATTTCAAATTTTACCTCTGCAAACATCCCAGGCTTTAAGAGTCCATCCTTATTCTCTATTTCAATTTCAACAGGATAGATATTCCCATTATTTATCCCCACCGGACTAATTGTTTTTATTTTTCCCATATAATTATTTGATTGAATATTTGTCTGAACTGTATCCCCTATAGAGATTTTATTAACAATATCTTCTGAAACACTGGTTCTTACAATCACTTTATCTGTATTTACTATGACAAAATCTGAAGCTGTAGTATTTTCTCCCACTTCAATATTTCTCTCTGCTATGACTCCATCTATGGGGCTTTTTATAATTGTATCACTAATAGAAGCATCTAATGTAATAGAATTTGAATCTAAATCTTTTTGTGCTTGCTCATAATTTAATTTGTTTTGTCTATAAGATTTTTCAGCATTATCATAAGCATTTTTTGATAAAACGCCGGATTCATATAAAGCTTTTGCTTTATTAAAATTATTCAAAGCATCTTCATAGTTCATTTTAGCATTTTCTAAAGCTTTTTTATATTGACTCTTTTTCAATTCAACGTCTATTACTAAATCTTCATTATCTAGAGTATATAAAACATCTCCTTTCTTCACTACATCTCCTACATCAAAATAGATTTTTTTTACCTTTCCACTTTTCTTACTAGATACCTTAACTTCTTCGCTCGCATAAATTTTTCCTACTGAATGATAATCTTCTGTTATGGTTTTTGCCTCCACTTTCATCACTTCCACAGCTGTCTGTTTTTTTTCTACTTTCTTTCCTTTTGCTTCTGACTTATCACAGCCAGATAATACCAGTAACATTAAAAGAAAACATACTACGCTCATTTTTTTTATTTTCATTTTTTATCTCCTTGTATACTATATTTAGGTTAATAAAGGCAACCTATAATCCTTTATTAGCTGAAAGATTATACAAAAAAGAGTATAATCAAAATATTAGATAGAGTGATGTCGTAGTCTCCTTGAGGTAAGACCTCGTACTTGAAAGACTGACACCTCTGTCTGATAAACAGATTACGAATAAGTTGGATGTTGACTAATAAGTTTAGTACTTCGAATATGCAACAAGGCGGTAACGTTTATCAGATTAGAGGAACTATCTAAAATAAATTTATAGTGGTGATGGAAATGTTTTATTTAGGTATTGATATTGGAAAAAACAATCATGTAGCTTCGCTAATAAATGAAAAAGGAAAAATTATTTTTAAGGCTTTTTCCTTTTCAAATACTACAAATGGTGGTGAAAGCTTAATTACTAAGTTAAACAATTTCATTAGATCTGTTAATGATGTTGAAATAGGTATGGAAGCTACTGGTCACTATTGGTTATCCATTTACTCATTTCTTGTGGAAAAAGGTTTTGTCATTCATGTTGTAAACCCTATCCAAACTGATGGTTGGCGTAAAGGTATTGAAATCAGAAAGCGTAAAACAGATATCATTGATTCTGTTTTAATTGCAGATCTTATTCGTTATGGTGATTTTTCTGGAAACTTCCTTAGCCGATGAAAAATACCATATCACTTCGCAACCTTTCTCGCTTTAGAAACTATCTCATCAGTTCTATAGGTGACCTTAAACGTAAAAACCATTTGTGTCTTAGACCAAGTTTTTTTCCTGAATATCAATCTATCTTTTTCTGATATTTTTTGGACAAACATCAAAAGGAAATTTTTGCTTCATTTCAGCTCTCCAAGTGATTTCGAAAAATATTTCATCTGAAAAAGTTAGACAAAGTTTTTATCTGAAATCACTATGAAAAAAATTTGCTACTAATAAAAATCAAACAACTTTCTCGTGTAGCTAAAAAAATTCTTTTTGGTATAAGCTTTTTTGTTTAGATAGCTTTTGCTCTTCAATTAAAACTATTAATTGAGCAGATTAACTTTATTGAAAAGTCAGGTCAAAGATATAGAAAAAGCAAATAAACACTTTACTTGATAAAAATCAATTCTCCTATTACTACAATACCTGGTATTGGCAACGTAACAGCTGCAACTATACTTGGCGAAATAGGTGATATCTCAAGATTTTTCAAACCCTTCAAAAGCTTGTTGCTTATGCTGGAATTGATGCTTCTGTTTCACAATCTGGTGAATATCAAAGTACAAATAACAAAATGAGTAAACGTGGATCGCCCTATCTTAGAAAGGCTCTCTTTAGTGCTGCTTTTAGTTACCTCTAACTGTGACCCTGTTTTTAAAGCTTTTTACCAGAAGAAACGTTCAGAAGGAAAACATCACCTAACGGCTATTGGAGCTGTCGCTCGTAAACTTTGCTACACAATTCATGCTATTTTAAAAAATAATTGTCCTTATGAGGTGAGACTACCTAATAACGAGTAATTGATATTATTTCCCATATTTTTACTTATACTTGCCTCACGCAGGTCTTTTTGTCATGCATTTTTATTCACCAATTTAATTAAAATTTTTTCTTTTTTACTATTGACTTTTTATAGTTGGTCTTTCTAGAATCTATTATCCACAAAAATTGGAATCTTTTTTCTTATCTTCACTTTAAATTCTTCTACAAGAGAATATAATATAGGAATAAATATAAGAGTAAGTACAGTAGATGCAATAAGCCCAAAGATCAATGCAAATCCTAATTGTGCATAGTCAAGCTCTTTTAAAGCTAATGGTAATATTCCTCCAATGGTTGTGATGGATGTGGCAAAAACAGGTGCAAGTCTAGTTCTTCCCGCTTCCTTTATAGCGTTCATTAATTCATATTCCTGTTTTCTTAGGTAATTAGTGTAATCTACAAGAACGATAGCATCATTTACAGCAATTCCTACTAATGAAACAATCCCCATAAAAGCATACATTCCAAAATTGTTTCCTGTAATGATTAATCCTATTAAAGCCCCTATGGTAGCTAATGGGACTGAAAATAAGATAACCATTGGTTGAGATAATGAATTAAACTGAACAGCCAATATAATAAATACTAATAAAATAGCAATGCTCATATTAATAAACATATCCGTAAAAGATTCTTGTATGTCTTTTTTCTCTCCCCCATAAGTAACTTCTACATCATTTGGCATAGGATAATTCTTTATTTTTGATTGAAATTCCCTTACCACTTCCGTTGCATTAGATCCTCTAGTTATATTGGCTTCTACTTTCATAATTCTTTTTAGATCATCATGTTCAATAGCAGTAAACCCTTTTGTTTGAACCAAAGATACTACTTGAGAAAATGATATTTTCTCTCCCTTATTCGATGTAAAGTATATTTTTTGTAAATCATTAATGGTTTGAATTTGTTTTTCATTTGTTCGAACAACAATATCGATCTCATCTTGATTTTCCTTGAATGTAGAAATTTTTATTCCTTGAATGGCTTTTCTTATTTCAGATGATATGCCTTTAACATCTAATCCTAAAATACTTGCTCTTTCTTTATTTACAAAAAATTGAAGTTCTAAAGGCCCATCTCCTATAGAATTACTTATTTCAGTTATTCCATCAATTTCTTTTAAAATTTTCTCAAAGTCATTAGCAACCTTTGTTAAGGTTTCTAGGTTCTCTCCCTTTAACTGAATACTAATAGGCTTTCCTGAAGAAGGCCCCTTTCTCTCTTCTTTAATAGTGATCTTAGCTCCCGCAATTTTCTTTAAATCTTTTCTTAAACGATTAACAATCTCATTGCTGCTTCTTTCTCTCTCTTTTTCATCTACTAAATCTATAGAAATTTCGGCTTTATTAATAGCTTTTATACTACTACGTCTTAATCCTTCACTTCCTACTTTACTCACAATCGTATCTATTTCTGGATATTTCAATAAAATTTCTTCAATTTCCCTAACAATTTCTCCTGTATCTGCAAGTAAATATCCTGATGGAAGTTCTACATCTATGGTAAAACTTTTACTGTCTGTTATTGGCATTAACTCTATCTTTAAAAATCCTAAAGGAATGCTTAGTAAACTTACAAAGAATAGACTTAGCCCTAGTATCACAACTCCTATTCTTTTTGTTTTGCTTTTTAATATTTTATCCATCATATTTGTATATTTTTGGACAATTTTTGATGTTTCATGGACCCCATTAGAAACTTTAAATTGTTTTATATACATAGCTCCTGAAAAAAGAGTTGCACAAACCCATGACATCAATCCTATTTTCCCATCTTCTAAAAAAGCAAACAATGAAATGACAAATACAAATACTATAGATATGATTTTTTTATAAAGTTCAACCTTTCCTTTATTCTCCCTTATTTTTTTCTTATGCTTACTTAAAAATCTTGAACATAAAACAGGTGTAACAACAATAGATACCACAAAGGATGTACCTATAGCAAACATAATAGTAATGGGAATGGTCTTTAAAAATTCTCCCATAATCCCTGATGTTAAAGCCATAGGATAAAAGGCTGCCATAGTTGTAAGTGTTGATGCAAATACAGCTGGTGCTACTTGATTTGTAGCCACCTTTGAAGCATTGACTACATCTAATCCTTCGTCTCGAATTCTATCTATGTTCTCCATAATAACAATTGCATTATCCACAAGCATCCCTAGTGCCAAAATAAGTGCAAGCATGGACAGGGTATTAAAGGTCATACCATTATATTTAAAAAGTACAAAGCTTGTAAGCAACGTTAAAGGAATCACAAAAGCTACTATCACAGACTCTCTAAATCCTATAAATAAGAATAAAACAAGAATAACCACAAAAAGTCCTGATAGGGCATTGCCCATAACATCATTTAGTTTATCTTCTACTTCTACCGCTATATCTCCGCTAATAGCAACTTCTATATCTTCTGGATATAAGCTACCCTTACTACTTTTTAATAATTCTTTTATTTGATTACTCAATCCTACAATATCTGCATTATTTTCTCTTGTTATTGATAATGCAATAGTTCGTGTAAAAGTTTTATCTTTTGATATTCCTTTTTCATATCTTTCTGAATAAGATGTTATTTTTTCATAGGAATCCTCTACTTTTGCAATATCTTTTAAGTAAATAGGCATCCCATTTTGCAATGAAATGATTGTATTTTCTATTTCTTGGATATTTGTAAATTCTCCTATAATACGAACATTAAATTGAACACCATCTAATTCAATATCCCCACCAGGAACAGTGATATTTGAATTGGCTATGGCATTTCTTATTTGATCAATAGTGATATTATATGTAGCTAGTTTTGTAGAGTCTATATATATATGAATTTCTCTATCACCCCCACCAGTTCTAGTCACTTCACTAATTCCCTCTATCTTTTCAATCTCATCTTGAATATTTTCTGCTATATCCTTTAATATGGTTAAATCATAATCTCCACTAATGTTTAGGGTCATGATTGATTTATCACTTGTACGAAAACCTTTAACAATTGGCATATCACTATCTTTAGGCAAATCATTTTCAATTTCTGATATTTCATTTCGAATGTCATTCACTTTATCATTTATATCTGTTCCAATTTCAAATTCAACAGTAATACTTGAAATTCCATTGCTTGATGTAGAGATGATAGATTTTACATCATCTACATTTTTTAACTTGGCTTCTATTTTATCTGTAATCAAGCTTTCAATTTCCTGAGGTGCTGCTCCTGTATAGGTTGTAGTAATAGTTGCAAAGGGCAATGTAATTTCTGGCATTTCTTCTCTTGGCAAAGTTATATAAGCTTGAAAACCTAATAAAAATATAGCTATAATGATTAAGTAAACAACTCTAAAATTTCCAATGAAAAATTCTGATATCCTTCCTAATATATTTTTAGGATCTTTGTTCAATCTTGATCACCATCCTTTATTTTCTTATACCTCTATCTTAAATTGTAAAAATTAGCAAATCAGAAACAAATTCTTAAATTTTTATTAATAAAAAAGAAAAAAATAATTAAATATGTATACAAAAACACCTTCCAACTTTAATTTGTCAGAAGGTGCTTTTATATTATTTGTATTTATTAAATCTAGCTTTTGTTTCTAGTCTATTTTTTACGCTAGCATCACCTATTACATTTCTCTTCTTAGCATCTTTTTTCATATATGTTTTTCCATGAATTAGATCTAAAATATGAAGTGAATCAAGTCCACCTGTTTCCATAGATCCTCTACATGATCCACAATATGAAACTATATGTTCTTGTGTAGCATCTTTTACTCTTCTATTCAATACTTTTTCCTGCAATCCAGGGTTTACACAACCAGCCATTCCCCCTACTCCACAGCATCTTGTATTTTCTCTTATATTATTCATTTCCTCTACTTTATATCCTAATTCTTTTAAAATCCATCTTATACTTTCATGATGAGATGTTACATGTCTAGTTGGACATGAATCATGGATATTAAATACTACATCAGAATTTTTTCCTATTCCTTTTTGTCCATTTGGCAGCCCAATCTTTCGTATTAAATCCCAATATGCAATTACATCTTGTTTTGCATATTTTTGGTAAGTTAAATAGCATGACGGACAAAGAGTTACAATTACATCTGCACCTGTTTCATCAATTGAATTTTGAACCATTTCAAATCTTTTTTTGAATTTCTCTTCTTCGCCTATCATATTTGTAGGTATTGCACAACATTGTAAAACTGCGCCTACTTCTCCATCTAATGCATCTTTTAAATGCACTAAAGTTTTCTCAACTAATTCAGGACTATATACAGGCACTGTACATCCTGGTATAAGCACATATTTTGTTTTCTTTCCATTTTGTGCTTTTACGTAAGTTGAATGCTTTTCACTACAATCTAATGCAATTGCTGCATCTAATGATTTATGTCCTTTAAGAGGTGAGTTTCCACCATTTTTCTTAACATATTCTTTTCTAATTTCATCAAAGATTGGCTTAATTTCAAAATCATTTGGACATTTTATTGTACATTGGCTACATTGGTTACAAGAATATGCAATTAATGGATCCATATTTTCATATCCTTTTTCAAGATATTCTTTTAATAATGTTTTAGGACAATCAGTAAATTCTCTTAACATTAAGCACTCTTCCATACAAAGCTTACACTCACACTGAAGACACCTTGATGCTTCTTTTTCTGCTTCTTCTTTTGTAAACCCTAATAAAACTTCATCGAATGATTTTATTCTCTTAGTTATATCAATTTCTCTCATTTCTTTTCTTTCAACTTTTTCTATTGTATCCCAATCAATTGGTACATTCAATTTTGTTTCATATGAAAATTCTTCTTCCATGCTTCTGCCAATCCTTAAATCTTGTCCATTTAAAAATCTAACTACCGATTTTGCCGCACGTCTTCCTGTAGCCATAGCTTGCACAACGATAGCTGAATTTCCACTAGCATCTCCTGCTATAAATATTTTTTTGTCTGAAGCTGATTGAAGGGTTAATAAATCACATTCAAAGGTTCCATTTCTTCTTTTCTCTAAAGAATCTTTTTCGTCAAATGATGCATCTACACTTTGCCCTATTGCAAATACGATTGTATCAACCTCAATTAATTTTGTTTCACTTTCATCAAATTTTGGAGCAAAATTTCCATTCTCATCAAATATAGATAAACATTTTTTAAGTTCAATTCCTGTTACTCGTTTATTCTCATCTACTAAAATTTTTTTAATTGCAAATGCATGATTAAATTTAACGCCTTCTTTTATAGCACCCTCTATTTCATGCATAGATGCCATCATTTCATCAAAATTTTTCTCTAAACACACAGAATAAACTTCTTCTACTTCAGAAATTCTTAATGAAGATCTTGCACAGTCCATTGCAACATCTCCACCACCAATTATAGCAACTTTTTTACCTATATTCTTAACATTTCTTGTCAGAGAAATTTCTTTTAAATATTCTGCTGCACTAAATATTCCTTTTGCATCATGGTTTCTTAAAGATTCATCTACTCTTCCTGCATGTTTTCCAACAGCTACTATAACCGCATCAAATTCTTCTTTTATATCCTCAAGGCTTATATCTTTTCCAACTTCAACACCCATTTTAAAATCTATTCCTATTTTCTCCAAATAGGAGTACTCTAAATCAATAATATTTCTTGGAAGTCTATATTCAGGAATTCCTACTCTCATCATTCCTCCATAAACTTCTAATTTATCAAATACCGTTACCAAGAATCCTTCTTTTCTTAAATCTAGCGCTGCCTGTGCCCCAGCTGGCCCTGCACCTATTATTGCTACTTTTTTACCATTTTCAGGCTTAATATTTAAATCCCAATCCTTAGGATTATCAAAATTATCTGCTGCATATCTTTTTAATCCTGCAATAGACATTGGATTATTTCCTTCGTTCCACTTACAATTATATTCACAAGGATGGGCACAGACTCTTCCTAAAATTTTCGGAATAAATAACTTTTCTCTTATTACCTTAATTGCTTCTTTTCCATTACCTTCTCCAATAAGTCTTACATATTCTTTTACGTTTGTATGCATTGGACAACTTGCCACACATGCAGGGTTTGAATCCCCCATACAGTTATCAACAATGTGTTTCATATTATCTATAATTTCTTTCCTTAGCATAATTATTCCTCCCACTATGCTTATGCCTTTTTACGATTTGATCCAAATACTTCTTTTGGATCTACAGCAAATATCATCACGCCTAATACAATTACAAAGCACCAGAATGCTAGGTATGGTGTAATCTTTGTCCCCATTAATCCACTAAAAATTACAGCCCAAAATGCTGCTGTTGAGTTTAAAGCTGTTCCCATAGCTGCTCCTATTAAATCAACTGCCTTATACCATGATAGATACGTAACTGCTCCTAATGTAGCAATTCCAGCTAAGTATAGTATAGTGCCTGTACGAATAACTTCTCCAGCTAGTCCATATCCTTTGACTATTGGTAATACTACTAAACCATAGGCTAAAAATGATACTAAATATCTTATTGTTAAGAAATGTATAGGCTTAGCCTCAACATCATCTTCTTTATCTGTTTGAATCTTTTTCATAGCATATCCAATAATTACACCTTCTGATGCCCATCCTAAAACTGCTAATAATGCAAAGGCTATACCTTTATAAAAATGAGGATAAACATCAAGATCAACCTTTGAATACCCTAATGCTGCTGAACCTAATATACTAATAGCAATACCTATCACTGCTCTTAATGATAATTTTTCTTTTAAAATAAAATATGACATAACCGCTCCAACACCTGGGTAAATTACAGAAATACTTGATGCATAGGGTGCTGATGCGTACTTGACGCCCATTAAATAACCACTCATACCAACTGGTGCACCCACTAGAGCAGCTATCATAGTAACTTTACCTTTTTTAGTTTTCATCAATTGAAATGCTTTTGTTAAATCTTTTTTAAACAATAATAATAGCCCTAACCAAATAAAACAAAATCCATCATGAAAAAAAGCTTGTACTAATGGAGTTGCCTTTGAATTTAGAAATATTTCAAATCCTCCGATTTTCCCCATCAATACAGTATCTAATCCCCAGGCTAAACCAACTAAAATACCAAACATGAGTCCTTTCTTAAAACTTTTCTTGCTAATTTCCATAACATCATTCCTTTCTTATTATTTTTTGTAAAACCTCTGTATTCTTGTAACATAGCAATATTCATTTGTTAATTTTTAAACACAGATGATTTTGTATTATTACACAAGCAAATATCATGCCAAACTTAAAAATCATATAAACACCTCATCTTTGTTAAAATTAAAACAATAACCCAAAATAAAGTGTCCTTAAATTTAACACTTTTATAAAATAAAATGTTAAATTCAAGGACACTTGTCCTATTTTTGAGCATTTTCTTGTCAGGTTTTGTCGTTCTTAGATTGAGCAAATGACAAAACTACTATATAATTTATTTATATTGTATTTTTTATATATCATTTTAGAATTTGAATATATTGTTGCGTTTTTAGGAGGATTTTAAATGGTTTCTTGTAATAAAGTATGTATGTATATGGAATCAATTGTAAATTCTATGCCATTTGGTGTGTTATCTGTAACTATGAATGGCAAAATAAGTTTAATAAATCATAAAGCTAAAGAAATGTTAGGCTTAGAAAATACTTCTTTAGACACTATAGACTTAAATAGTATAATTCCGAATTGGCAAAAAATCATAGAAAAAGCAAAAAAGAATAAAGACTCTTTTGAAAAAACTCTTTTAATCGATACAAAAAAATACAGACTCAATCTAGAAATAAACAGTATTGAAAAAGACAATAAGCTCATAGGACTCATAATTCTAATACGAGATATAAAGAAAATCATAAATATGGTAAATAAATATTCTTTTTCTGAAGCTGTATATACATTTGATCATATAATAGGTGAAAGTATCCAAATGAAAAATGTTATCCAGCAAAGTAAACTAATAGCAAATAGTCCTTCTACTGTTTTAATAACAGGTGAAAGTGGAAGTGGAAAAGAATTATTAGCTCAAGCAATTCACAATGAAAGCGATAGAAAAAATGGACCTTTTATAGCAGTAAATTGCGGCGCTATTCCTAAAAATTTAATTGAAAGCGAATTATTTGGCTACGAAGATGGTTCATTTACAGGGGCAAAAAAAGGAGGGCGTGCTGGTAAATTTGAACTTGCAGATGGGGGAACCATTTTTTTAGATGAAATAGGAGAAATGCCACTCTCAATGCAAATAACTCTTTTAAGAGTATTACAAGAAGGTTATATAACTAGAATTGGTGGCAAAAAACATATACCTATTAATGTAAGAATTATAGCAGCTACAAATAAAGATTTGAAAAAAGAAATAAAAAAAGGTATGTTCAGGGAAGATTTATTTTATAGATTAAATGTAATACCTATAAAGGTTCCACCTTTAAAAGATAGACTTGGAGATGTTCCTATATTAATAGATTATTTTTTAAATATTAAAAGTAATAAATTAAAAAAAGAAATTCCTAATATATCTGAAAAGCTGTATAAAAAAATGATTTCTTATTGTTGGCCAGGAAATGTGAGAGAATTGGAAAATTGCGTAGAAAATATTGTGAACTTAAATGGTAAAACAACTTATGAAATCAACTTTGATGAATGTAATTGTATGACTAGAGATAATTTAGGTAATTTAATAAATAAGGATACAAATACAATAAATAACAATCAAAATGAAGAAATTATTACATTAAAAGAATTGGAAAAATATGAAATTGAAAAAAGTATTATTTTATGCAAAGGAAATATAAGTAAAGCCGCTTTTAAACTAGGTATTAGCAGAAATACTTTATATAATAAAATGAAAAAATATAATATAGATGTTCAAACTTTGCTAAGCACGCTCTTATTTAATGAAAAAGATTAAGTAAAATATTATCTATTTTACTTAATCTTTTTTTAATGTCTTTTATTCCAAAAATTTATAGGCTTATCTTTTGGATTAATAGGTACAATCCTATAACCATTTTCTTTTAAAAATCTTAATATTTGAGGAAGAGCTTTAACAGTACAGCTTTTCTCATGCAATAAAATAACAGGAACTTTTTGTTTTATCACTTGTCTTTTTATATTTTCAAATATGATTTTAGGAGAAATATATTTTCGTAAACTATCCCCACTATCTACATTCCAATCCCACATTTTATATCCTGCTGTATAAACAGCCTTTCTATAGCTTCGTTTCATGTAAGGAACACTACCATAAGGTACTCGGATTAATTTGCTGTTTATTCCTACTGCCTTTTGCAAAGACTTATTGCACATATTCATTTCAGAAACTACCGTATTAGGTGATCTATAAATTTTTCTTGCATTATGGGTAACACCATGAAGTCCTACAGTATGTCCTTTCGCAATAGCTTTTTTTACAATAGTTGGATAAGTTTTTATCCTATTTGATAACATAAAAAATGTCGCTTTAGCATCATATTGATCTAAAATATTGAGTATCTTTTGTGTATATATAGTTGGACCATCATCAAAGGTAACGTATGCTATTTTTGAATTTTTTCTTATTCTTTTTTCTTTTTTGCTTTTAATTTCCCATAGTATTCTTTCTTTTTCTTTAAGAAGCTTGTTTTGCAACATAAAAAATAAATCTTTATCCTCTACGGAAGGTTTATTTTTTGCCCTTGCAATAGGTCCTAGATCAATATAAGTAACTTCATACCCAAAGTAATTCGCTATAAATTTATAAGGAGCCATAGTTCGATTATTTTCTACAAATATACAATCTACAAGAATATGCCCTTCATCTGTGTATAACGAATTCATAGAAAGATCTAATATGATTTTTTTATCATCTTTTGTAAGAAAAACAATATTATTTTTTTCATCCCATTTCATATGAATATCTAGATATTTTGCCAAAGGACCAATAGGAACATAAGTCGTACTGTCTTTTATTTTTGGATAGGTATCTTTAAAAGAAACCAACTCATCATTTACAACAATATAAATAAAATTATTTAATTTTTCATTGATTGCAAAACTTTGTAAAGGAAATATAATCAATATTATTATGATACAGATTATAAACTTTTTCATAAGCATTTACCTTTCATTCTTATAGGAAAGCCTTCTATTATATATTTTTTGTAATTTTTATAAAGCTACCCTCTGTAAATTCTTCTATATAAATATATTTATGTATAAAGTAAACCTACTTACCATATTGGCAAATAGGTTTATTTTTAATTATTATTTACCAATCATACTTTTTTCTGCTATTTCAATCATGCGTTTTACCATATATCCTCCAACATATCCATTTTGTCTAGAAGTTAATTCCCCTTTATCGATTTTATCATAATCATGCAAACCTAATTCACTTGCAATTTCTAGCTTAAACTGATTAAGAGCTGCTCTTGCTTCAGGAACTACAACTTTTTTTCTAGCCATAATTTCAACTCCTTTTTAAATGATTAAGCTTTCATAATTAGTATATGTCTTTTTTTTACACGAATCCATTGTAGTTTTATGAATATAAGGCAAAATAATAAAGTATTTTACATATTTTTGTTAAAATTTGTGCTGCATGAGAAAATAAAAGCTACAAAAAATATACACAAGAGGTGAATCAATATGTCAAAAAATCCAATAGATCCAAATGCAGTAAAAGCATTAAATCAAATGAAATATGAAATTGCAAATGAATTAGGAATCACCCATGGTTTTGGTGAAAACAAAGGTACTTTATCAGCTGGACAAAATGTATTTTTCGGGGGGTATGTAGGGGGGCATATGACAAAAAAACTTGTTGAAATTGCTGAAAAACAGTTAATCAATAAAAAATAACTGAGGACTCCCCTATATGAAAATAACAATATTAGGAAATTGCGGGCCTTATCCAAGAGCTTATGGCGCATGTTCTGGCTATTTATTTGAGTGTGGTGATATAAAAATTTTAATAGATTGTGGAAATGGCACAATGAGCAGGCTCCAACAGAAAGTTACAAATTTAGGAGAGTTAGATATGATTATTTTAAGCCATTTTCATAGCGATCATATATCTGACGTAATGGTTTTAAGGTATGCCATAGGCTATAAAAGAATGAATAATGAAATTGAAAATCCTATTCCATTATATGCACCTTCTACCCCAAAAGAAGATTTTCATAAGCTTCAGTTTAAAAATGCATTTGCATTGAAAAGTATTGAAGAAAATTTAAAAGTAAATTATAAAAACTTAACAATTTCATTTAAAAAAATGAATCACTCTATAGATTGTTATGGAGTCATGATAAAAAATAATAATGAGAAATTTGTTTATTCAGCAGATACAAAATACTGCAATCAAATATTAGAATTATCTCAAGATGCAGATTTATTGTTATGCGAAAGTACAGTTCTTGAAAAAGATAAAACACCAACGACATCCCATTTATCCGCAAAAGATGCAGGTCAAATTGCAAAGAAAAGTAATGTAGGAAAGTTATTGCTTACTCATTTTTGGCCAGAATATAATTTAGAAGAAATACACTCTGAAGCCAGTGAAGTATTTGATGGAAATGTTCAATTGTCTGAAGAAATGAAAACCTACTTCATATAATTAAAGGAGATTTCTTAATAAGAAATCTCCTCTCTTTTTTTATTATTATGAATACGTTTTATAAAAGAAATTAATAAATATGAAAAAACAGAGAATATAATAATTGCTGCTCCTGAAGAAATGCGGAGTACATAGGATAGATATAATCCAATCAAACAAAATACAATTCCTATACATATAGAAAGTATCATAATTTTTTTTAAATCATACGTAAACTGCTTTGCAATAGATGTTGGAGCCGTAAGAAGCGCAATAATAAGTATAATACCAACAACTCTTATTAAAATTACAATTGTTAAAGCAATCAATATAAAAAGGGTATACTCAAAAAAACGCACAGGTCCCCCTACAACCTGTATAAATTCTTCATCAAATAAATAGACTCTAAATTGATTAAAATATGCACAAATCATAAATAAAATAATAGAATCTAAAAAAATCATCATCTTTAAATCTATTTTCGATACAGTTAAAATATCTCCAAACAGATAAGATGATAAATCAGGAGGATATCCAGGAGTAAAAGCAATAAAAATAATCCCTACTGCCATTCCAAAAGACCAAAACATTCCTACTAAAATATCATGGTTTGTATTTATTTTTTTATTTATTTTTGCAATACCCAAAGCAGCAAATACAGAAAAAATCAATGCCCCTATAATAGGTTCAATACCAAGAAAATATCCCATACCGATCCCCCCAAATGCAGTATGGGCGATACCTCCGCTCATCATAACTAATTTTTTTTCTATAATAATGGTTCCCATAATACCACAAGCAATGCTTGCTAAAACTGCACTCACAATTGCATGTTGTAAAAATTTATATTCTAGTATGGATTCAAACATTTTTCTCCTCCCCATGCAAAGCTATATGTGGCATTCCATGCTCAACCATATCAATAGGCCAGCCATAAACCTTTCTTAAAATATGTTTTGTTAATTTCGGTTCCCCATGATAGAAAAGTTCTGTATTTAAGCATGCAATACTTTTTACATAAGAAGATATAATACTCATATCATGGGTAACCATAATAATGGTCATATTTTTATTTAAATACTTTAAAAGATTATATATTTTAGATTTTGCATTAGAATCAAGATTTGCTGTAGGTTCATCTAAAAGAAGGATTTTTGGTCTTATAGCTAAAGCTCTAGCAATTAACACTCTTTGCAACTGCCCTCCTGATAATTGTCCAATCTGTCTATCCCTCAACTGAAAAATATCAAGTTTTTTCATAATTGCTTCAGCTCTTTTTTCTTCTGAAGCTTTCACCCTTGTAAACATTTTATAATAATTCTTCATAAGCCCCATAAGTACCACATCTTTTACATTTATCGGGAAATTCTTGTTGAATTTTGTAAATTGCGGTACATACCCAATAACACCTTTTTCTTTGTTAATAGGTTGGTCAAACACTCTTATTTTCCCCGAGCTTGGCTTTAATAACCCTAGGATGGTTTTTAAAAGGGTACTTTTTCCACCTCCATTTGGTCCAATAATCCCTAAAAAATCATTTTCCTTTACTTTTAAATAAATATTTGAAAGAGCTTGTACATTTTCATAAAAAACATTGACCCTTTCTAATTCTAGTGCATTTCTCATTATAACACCTCTATTTTAATACATCTGCAAATATTTTTGCCATATTCTCAAGATTTTCAATATAATTAGGAGATAATGGTGCAATTTCTTTTGTTTTTCCCTCTATTTCTTGAGCAATTACTCTAGATTGCTTTGAATCTATTTCTGCTTGATAAAATACTGTCTTTATATTTTCCTTCTTTGCAAAATCAATGATTTCTTTTATATCTTCTATTGTAGCTTCTTTTCCTTCTTTTTCAATAGGAATCATTTTTAAGCCATAATCATCTGCGAAATATCCAAATGCTGGATGATACACAATAAATGCTTTTTTTGGCAATTTCTCTATAGACAATTTTATTTCTTTATCTAATCTATTAAGCTTTTCTATATAAGCTTTAGAATTTTTTTCATAAACTTCTTTATTTAAAGGATCTATTTCTGAAAGCTCATTTTTTATTATCTCAACCATTAACTTTGCTCGCTTTGGAGACAACCATATATGAGGATCTCTCTTTCCAGGAGCAAATTCACGGTCTTTATATACTTTTGACACTTCTTCTTCTAAAGAAACCATTTGAATATTTTCGTTAATATCAGATATTTTAGGGAGAATATTTGCTTTTTCAGCAGGTACGCCTATTGTAAAATAAATAGATGATTCACTAAGTATTTGAAGTTCTCTTGGAGATGGTGCATAATTTTCAGGACTATTTCCAGGTGGAATCATTGTAACAACTTCAACAAGATCTCCTCCTACAGCCTCTACAAAAGTTTTTTGTGGAACAATTGAAACTGCTACCTTTATTTTTTTATCTATTTTTGTAACATCCTTACTACAGCCTATAAAACTAAAAAATATGAAAGAAACTAATAATAAAAAAATAGATTTATTATATATTTTTTTCATTTAAATACTCCTTTCTAACCATAAATTATATTAACATTATATGTAAAATTTCTATAAAAACGCAAGCTGTATTCATATGCTTTTATTTCATATTTTCTATTGTTGTCTTAAAATTTATTCTTTATCCTCTTTTTTTAAAAAAACAAGCCTACTTGTTATTTACAAGTAAGCCTTCTTTTGATAGATTACTAAGATAAACGGAATTTTGAAAATGATAATTTCTTTATGAACATAAAGCTTGTTGATCCTATATACCCTGCACTGATTCCAGCTATTATGGCAAAGACAATAGCTAAAAATACATTTTGTGGATTATTAAATCCAAATGGCGCAATCAATCCTGGTATTGGTGAAGATGTTCCAGGAGCATTATTGATTATTTTAAAATAAGCTGCTACAATTCCTGCTAATCCTCCTCCAAGAAAATTTGATCCAAATATAGGAATTGGGTTGGTAGTTATAATATTTGCTTGAGTTAATGGCTCAAGCATAACCCCTATAATATTACTTGATTCTCCCAACTTTAGTCTTTTAAATACCAATCCATCTGTAAAAGCACCTCCAAAACAAGCAATGGATGCAATCCCCATTGCAAGTCCCTTTAATCCAAGCATTGCTGTTAATGCCATAGCACTAAGTGGAGAGGTACAAATAACTTTTATAATTCCACCTAATAAAAATCCCATAAGATAAGGTGATTGTTCTGCAGCAATTGCAATCGTATTCCCAATATTCATTAATGTTGCATTTACAATTGGATCTACAATTAGTGAAGTAAATCTTGCTATAGGCGAAAGAAGTAGCACTCCAAATATTATATCTACTCCCTTTGGTAATTTTTTCTCAAAAATAGGTCCAATAAGTCCTACTACATATCCTGAAATAAACCCTGGAAGTATACCATATCCAGCTACAGCAGCCCCTGCTGCTACTGAATATATTGGGTTAATTCCCATATTCAAAGCAACTAAAATTGTAGCAGCTATACCTGATACACTACCAGAAGCACTTCCTACATCCCCTAAGAAGGTTATATTGAAAAAATCTCCATTGATATATTTATGAATTGCTTCTACCAAAAATGTAGCTACAGCAGCATCTGCTAATCCTGACATTGCTTTTTGTCCTTTTGGTGCTTTAAAACTAAATGCTGAAAATAAAATCAAAGTTAAAATTAACAAACCAATTCCTTGTACAATTTCCATTTTATTACCCCCTTTTTTAAAATTATGTATAATAAAAAAGACAGGGAGTAATAAGCATAAAAAACTAATGCTAATTACTCCCTGTCCTTTAATCTGAAAGTTTCCTTACAAAGTAAGTTGCTTCTTCGATGCCCTATCGAAGGGTCTCTCCAGGGTTGTGTCTAATCATTGTACAAAACCTGAAAGTTTCAAAACAAACTCATAGCTTTATTTGTTTCTTGCTCCTACGGTTATCCCAACGGATATCTCCAATGATTTTCATCCACACCATATTCTTTTTTTATAGCTTTATTTTAACTACTTAAGATAAAAAAGTCAACATAGATTATGATGTTTTTTAAATATTAATAATTTTGTTAAAATATTGACACTTAACAATGGAGTATGTTATAATTTTGTCAAAGATATTATTTCCTGAATTTTTTAACTAGTTCTTTTTTCTACAACAATATAAAGCTTCAGTTTAAAATTAAGGGGGTATTGCAATGCGTGAATATTGGCTAAATGAAATCAGAAGCCAACTAAACTTGCTCAATAGAGATGTATTTGATGATGAAAAGCTTATCAATCGTATTTTAGCTATATTCTCAAATAATTTCGAAAAATTTATTCCTAACTCCTATCATGAAGGATTTATTGACATAGAATGTAGTAAAATAGATGATATTGATTATGAGGATATTTTAGAATACAATATAGGTAAATGTATATAATCAATTAAATTCCTTAGCATATACTAAGCTAAGGAATTTAATTGTAAATAAAAAGAAGGTGACAAAAATGATAACAATTACAACACTTATAGAAAACAATTTAGGAAAGGATAAAACCTTATATAATGAACACGGTCTTTCTTTTTTTATTGAAGGAGAAAACTTTAATATTCTGTATGATACTGGTCAAAGCAATAAGTTTATTGATAATGCAAAAAAACTTAACATAGATTTGTCAAAAACGACTCATGTAGTCTTAAGCCATGGTCATTACGATCATACAGGAGGATTTAAAGATTTTGTAGTTAATACTAATGCTTCCTTTGACCTATATATTAGTAAATATTTTTTCCGCAAAAAATATTCTATAGAAGAAGATACTTGCAAATATCTAGGACCAAATTTTGATGAAGCTTTTTTAAAAGAAAAGAATATTAAACTTAATTATATAACTAATGATATAGAAATTGCCCCAAACGTTGTTTTATCAACAAACTTTAAAAGAAAAACCCCATTCGAAACCATCAGTCCTAGATTTTATGTAAAAGAAGGTAAATCTTATGTTAAGGATGATTTTAAAGATGAAATTGTACTTTCAATTCAAACCAAAAAAGGACTTATTGTTTTATTAGGATGTTCCCATCCAGGTGTAGTAAACATTTTAGATTCACTTATTCAACGAACAAAAAAGCCTATATATGCTATTATAGGTGGAACCCATTTAGTTGAAGGAAATAAAAATCAATTAAAGTCTACATTAGATTATTTTAAAAAAATAAGCATTAAACATATTGGTGTTTCCCATTGTACAGGAGAAGCTGCAATAAAAGAACTTAAACAATTTGATTGCTTTTTTGAAAACTGTACCGGAACACAAATTCAAATAAATTCTCATAATTTTAGTTTATCAATTTCTTAGAAAGAAAGCCATCTTAATGATGGCTTTCAGACTGTAGATAAAATAAAATTTATGATTGAAAAATAAAAGTGAATAATTGCAAAGTTTTAGCAAAGAAAACTTGATGAAGAATTTCAGAAAAATCCGTAAGCTTAGCATGGATGCTAAGCTAGCATCCTACAAGATAGGATGTCTTTATAGGTGCGTTAGGATTTTTCGAAATTATGAAGCTTAGTTTTCTCTAAAAATTTGTTTATGAGCGTTATTTTTCAATTCATTTATAAATATAAATTTGCCAACAAGCTCAGCCATCTTAATGATGGCTTTTTTATACTAACATGCTATCAAATGCTTTCATCATAATTTTCTTTGTAGGTGCTGAATCAATATTTGCTAATACACAAACAGAAATATACTTTTTAGGTATAAGTCCCAAACTTGTTCTAAAACCAATATCTCTTCCCTCATGTCCTACCATTTTATATTTGCTATAGTTACGAATAAACCAACTAATTCCTATATCCTCTTCATTTGGCTTTATATTAGCTACTTTCTTCCACAATACATCATAGCTATCCTCTTTTAATATTCTTACTCCATCTAATTCTCCTCTATTTAAATTTGCTATTGACCATTTACATATATCTAAAATATTTGATGTTAAGGTTGAACTAGGTGCATGCACTCTATTATATGGATATACCTTACTTACTACTACTTTTTTCTCTTCATTTTTGATATGTGGACTTGCTAATAATTTAGGTTCTCTTTCTATTGTAAGCAATGTACTATTTTTCATTTCTAATGGTATAAGAATATTGTTTATAACATACGTTTCAAAGCTTTCCCCTGAAACCTTTGAAACTAAATCTCCTAATACTTCATAAGCAATATTACTATAATAAAATTTTGTCCCTGGTTCATAAAGCAATGAAATATCTTCTATACTACGAACGTATCTTTCTAATGCATCTTCATCATATTCAGGTTTTTCCCAACAATAGTCAGTACAATCTGGAATTCCTGATGTGTGACTTAACATCTGAAGAATAGTTATTTCTTTATATCTATTATCCTTTAATCGAAAGTATGGAAGATACTCTACTACAGGTTTATTTAAATCAACTTTTCCTTTTTCTACAAGTTGCATAACTGCTGCTGCTACAAAAGTTTTTGTAATAGATGCCATATGAAAAATAGTCTCTTCTGTAACAGGATCATTTGATTTTATATTCATAACCCCAAAGCCTTTAGCATATACTATTTCATTTTGCTTTGTTATCCCAATAGCAAGTCCTGGTATATCATAATAAAACATCATTTTTTCAATAAATGCTTCAAATTCTTTATTCATTCCTATCTCCTTTTTAGATAATTTAATTTTTTAATAATATTCTATCATATAAACCTATTTTTTCTAATTGTTTTTATTTCAATAGCAATCCAAGTAATAACAGGAATAATCACTTGAAATAAAAATGCATAATAAGGCCAAATTTCACCAGTCCATTTCGCAAATGACATTAAATTATCATTAATTAGATAAGATAAATTCAACATACATAAACTAATAGGTACTACAATAAATCGATAATCTTTCAGATTAAATAGTTTTATAATTCCATTACTTGCAGCTAACAAGCATATACATAATTTCACAAAGCTAGGTATAAACAATGCAACAAATGCAATTATCTCAACCCTTTGTATAAAATTCCCAATATCAATTTTACTGACAGAATCACGCCCTGGGAAATAAGTAGCCCCATAAATATGCTCCCCTAAAACTGAAATCTGAGTAAATTGCGCAATAACTAATACAATTCCTCCAATTAACAATCCTTTTATATAAGCTTTACAATAATTCTTTTTAGATTTTAATGAAAATATGCTCAATAAAAATACAATTGTTTCAGCAAACGGAAATGAAAAAGTAGAAAAGCTTCCTCTTAAAACAGGCTTTATTCCTTTATATAAAACAGGTTGAATATTGTCTAAATCCATTTCTGGAATTAACATAAATACAGCCATAAAGAAAAATACGATGGAAATAATAAAAAAAAAGCTTCCCCATCTTCCCAAAGCCTCTATCCCTTCCTTTACAGCCCAAATGCTTAAAAAAGTAATCATACCCATGAATACAATTAGAGGAGTCTCAGGCATTGAAACAGTAATTGGAAATTCACCAAAATCTCTTATAACCAGTGACCCCAAATGAAAACTAAACCAAATATATAATAAACAGATTATCTTCCCAAAAATTTTTCCAAAAACATAAATAAACGCATCAAATAAATCATTTCCTGATGAAAGTAAAAATACTCTAACATATATACATGCAATAGGTAAAGAAAAAAATAGTGCTAAAATAATCGCTAACCACGAATCGCTTCCTGCCTCTGTAGCTGTTGGAAGTACTAGTGAACTTCCTATTATAAACATCGTCAATAAACTAATTCCCTGATACTCAGAAATAACTTCTTTATTCACGATTCAAACCTCCTGAATCTTTTTCCTTATTTTTGCTACAATCAATATAACAATAGGAAAAACTATTTGAAATGGAAATGCATAATAAGTCCATACCCCTAAAATCCATTCAAAATAATCCATTACACTATCATGAAGGAAATAAGATAAATTTATCATAAGTAAAGAAACAGGTACCACAATAAATCGATAATCATTATATTTAAATATTTTGCTAATTCCTTTGCAAGTAGCTAGTAAATATACTCCTGCTTTAATAAAAGCACCCAATGTGAATGTAGTAGCAATTATTATTTCTATTCTTTGCAAAATAGCTCCTAAGCCTATTCTTGAGGCAGATCCATAAGCAGGATAATATATGCCTGTAGCTGTACTTACTCCTAAAACCAAAATACTTCCTAAAGAATTTATTAGTATTACAATAGCCCCTAGTAATAGCCCTAATAGATATATTTTATAGGGAGATTTTTTTGCCTTGAAATTCGAAAAAATAATCATAAATGGGATTATCTGAGTAAAAGGAAAAGTAAATACCGAAAAAGTTCCCTTAATAAATGGTTTTATCCCACTATTTAAAATAGGTTGAATATTTTTTATATGCATCTTTGGAATTAAAAATAATATTGCAATAAATATGAAACCTACAAGTACACATACAAAAAATTCTGCCCATCTGCCCATTACTTCAATTCCTTCTTTAATAATCCAAGTACAAAGCACAATCATACTTATCATAAGTATGATTTTAGGTGTTTCTAATAAAGCAACAATCCATACAAAATTGGTAAAATTCATACAAACCAATATCCCTGTATGAAAAAGAAACCATGTATATATAATAATTATTCCCTTACCAATAACATTCCCAAAACAGATGTATATAATGTCAAACAAGTCCTTTCCTGGGAATATATATTGAAGATAAGCATATATAAAAACAATAGGGAATGCCCCAATCAATGCAATAATAACGGCTAACCACAAATCTTGTTTTGCATCTAATCCCCTTGCCATTATGGATGCTGTTCCTATTATAAACATAATAATAAGAGAAATCCCTTGCTTATCTGAAATTATTTCTTTATTACTCATTCAATCCTCCTAGGTTATTTGGCTACTTTAAGTGGTTTTAATTGCAATGCACTGCCTTTAATATTTACAACTACATTCACTTCTGTCTTTAAACCCCTAAAAAACTCATCCCAATTGGGTTTTATTTTTTTCCATAAATTAGGCATTTCTTTTTTTATACTTTTACTAAACCTAAAAATATCACTGTCATACTCTTTCTGTACTTTTTTTATAACTTTTTCAATATGTGTTTTTATTTGTTTTTGTGCATCTTTTTTTAATATGTTTCTTCCTTCTTTCCCAATAAAATCATCTGTTCCTCCTATTTCTCCTATCATCACATCAGTTTCAATATCTATTTTCATAACAAGCTCACCTTCTTTATATATAGGCTTTACCTTTGTCTTATTATTAAGGATTTCTAATGTAATTTTAGTAGGTTTATCTTTCATTTTCGATTCTACAATTACTAAGCCTCCATATACATGATCAATCACCCATAAAAAGGCTTGTGCTTCAAATTCATCAAGCCACCCTACCATTTTATCTCCTTTAAAAACAGCTAGACCTCCTACATAAGGTTGAACTTTTTCCCCATCTGATATATTCCTTATAACAGGTAGGGTTGGAGATATTCCTTCATCATATAAATCTTTTATGAATTTCCATATTTGTGCACAATGATATTTAGATATACTCTTTTCAGATTCTATTACATCATCTAAATAAATCCCTATAACAGGATGAATCTTTTCTTCTTTATGTAATTCTAGTATCTCTCTTGCAGTTTTTTCCTTTGAAACTATAATCCTCATATCCTCTCTAAATTCTGCATCTCTGTATACATAATCTAGAAGGGATATGATATTTTTTTTAGCAATATTTTGGCTTACAATAATAACTTTTGCATGTGCCCAATATAATTTTCGTCCTGTTTTCATAATAATATCTCTTACACCATCAAAAGGTAGTTTCCCTCGGCTTACATACAATTCTCCACTCATTTGAGATTCTTTTTTGGATGCTGGGTTAATAATCTCAATAGTAGTAATATACTCATTTTTCTTTTCATCATAGTCTATTGCCATCCCTGCTACTAATCTTATTTCATCAATATCTTTATAGTTCCAGCATCCTGAAAGAAAAAATATATTTATGCATATCATAAAGAGAAATATTTTTTTCTTCATATTCACCTCTTCTTTTCTATCAAATTTATCCTATTACCATCTTTACAATTTTTTCTATTGGCTTTGCAGGACTTGGGATCTTAACACCTAAACTAAGCAATAGACTAATAATGAATGCTGTCATAAAAGTTATTGTATAAAGAATTAGCTCTTTTTTTTGATTTCTTTTTACTAATGGAGTGATTTCAATAACTCCAATGATTAAATAAACCAATATAATCAAAAGTACCATATCAACTTCCCACCTTAATTGGTTTTGATCGTAATGCACTTCCTCTAATCTTTATTTCTGATTTAACTTCTATTTTTAAATCTCTAAAAATCTTGTCCCAATCATTCTTTATTTCTTTCCAAATTTCCGGATGTTCTCGCTCAATAACAGAACCAAATCCAAAAATATCACTATCATATTCTTTTTGTACTTTTTTTATGAGGTTTTTTATTTTATTTTCCATTAATTTCTCAGCTTCTTTTTTTACTATACTTCTTCCTTGTTCACTTATAAAATCTATTTGGCTTTCCAATTCATTTATATTTACAGTTGTTTTGGTATTTATTTTTATTTTTATTTCTCCATCTTCATATATAGATTTTATTTTTGTCTTATTCTTAAAAATTTCTAAACCTATTCTTACAGGCCTCTTTGAGGTATCTTTATTTACAATAATCACACCTCCGTTTATTTTACCCATAATAAATAGAAAGCTTTTAGTTTCATCTCCATTAAGCCATCCTACTAATTTAGCTCCTTTAAAAACACCTGTTCCATACATTTGGGCAATTTTTTTATCTTTATAGGAAGCTATACCAACCGTTGGAAGTGTTGGTTCAATCCCTTCAGAAGATAAATCATCTGCAAATTTCCATAATGGAACAGAGTGATATTTTTCTACCCCTTTCTCATTTTTTAATATATCCTCTAGTTGAAAAGAAACAATATCTTGTATCATAACATCCGTTTTTAAAATCTCACCTGCTGTTTTTTCTTTTGAGAGAATTACCCATATATCATCTCTGTACTCTGCATCTCTTTTTGCAAAATCAATAAGACTTATAAGTATATCCTCATTTTTTGCTACTTCTTCACTAATAATAATTACCTTTGCATGAGCCCAGAATACTTTTTTCCCTGTTAATGGAATCATATTTCTTATTGATTCAAAAATGTTTCTTCCTTCAGCTTTAATGACTTCAGGTTGAATTTTAGTTTCTCCATTTGTAACCATAGGATAAACTATTTCTGTTGTTGAAATAACCTTATCTTTTTCCTTATCGTAATCTACTGCTATTCCTGCTGCTATTGAAACATCATTGATTTCTTTATAATTCCAACAGCCAGAAGTAATGACTACTTGGATAAGAATTATAAAGATAAATATTATCTTCTTCATATCTTTACCTCTTTTCAGGAATTTGAGAATCTTTCTTACGAATAGGATTCTTTTGCCCTATAAGCTTTGGCCGATAGTACATATACCACCATGGAGCTCTAATAGCTGTATCCTTTATATCCTGCATCTTAATAGATCCAATAGATATCATATAAGGTACTCCAAATGATCTTAATGACATAAGATGAATAAACAAACCAATAACCCCAAATATATAACCATACAATCCTAAAAATGCTGAAAGAAATAAGAATATAAACCTAACAATAATAGCTGGTCCTATCATTTTAGGTGCTAAAAACTGTGAAATTCCTGTCAAAGCTATCAATATTACAATTGGTGCACTGACAAATCTTGCTTGTACAGCAGCCTGTCCTAATATAATGGCACCTACAAAACCGATTGTTGCACCAATAGGAGCTGGTAATCTTATCCCACCTTCTCTTAATATTTCAAATGCCAAAAGCATTATAATAGCCTCTACTATTGTAGGGAATGGCACTCCTTCTCTCGACGCTGAAATACTTAATATAAGAGGGGTTGGAATCATTTCTTGATGAAATGTTGCAAGCGCAACATAAATAGCAGGTATGCTTGTTGTTAAAAAGAAACCAAAGAATTTAATCAACCTATTAATTGAAGCATATATGAATGTATTATAATAATCCTCATTTGCTTGAAAGTATTCAACAAACAGACAAGGCAAAGTTAAAACAGTTGGTGTACCATCTACTACTATTGCAATTCTTCCCTCTAGTAAATTTGCAGCAACAATATCTGGTCTTTCTGTATGACTAATCGTAGGAAATGGAGATAATGGAGCATCCTGTATTAATTCTTCTATATAACCAGATTCAAGTATTGAATCAATTTGAATATCATCTAATCTTTTATGAACTTCTTTAATAATTTTTTCATTTGCCAATCCTTCTATATAACATACACATATCTTTGTTTTTGTTCTTACACCAATTTCCTTAAATTGAAATTTTAAATCTGCACTTAATATTTTCCTTCGAATTAGTGTTAAATTTGTCATTATAGTCTCTGTAAAACCTTCTCTCGGACCTCGAACAACTTGCTCTACAGAAGGTTCTGTTATAGCTCTTTGTTCCCAGCCTTTTACGTCTATAACTAACCCCCCACTAAAACCATCTAATAAAAGGACTGCATTTCCATATAAAATAGCCATAATCATTTCATTTGCATCTTTTTCATTTTTTATGTCTGAAGCATTGATTATCTTCTTTTCTAATACTTCTAAAATATTTTGTTTATCTGCTTTTTGAGGAGGTATGCTGTTCATAATTGGATAAATTACGTTTTTGTGCAAATCTGATTTATTTATCATTCCATCAATAAAAATAATGCAGCATTTTATATCCCACTGATTACTTTCTATATTTCGAAATATAACCGTTTCATTTCCTTTAAATATTCTTTTAAATTCACTTATGTTCTTTTCAAGAGATTTTGTCAATTCTATATCTTTCGTTCTATTTGGCTGTTTTTTATTATTAACACCTAAAATTGTGTCTTTTAATATTCTAAACATAAGCACACCTCAATCCAAAACATCTATATTCTGTGATATCTACTATTATTTGTTACAATCCTTTTTTCTATTCCATAAAAAAATGACAGAGAACTATTCCCTGTCATCTTTTTTATAATGTCTATGCAAGTCAATATCATCTATTTCAAATATTCTAAGAGAATCTTTTATTCCTTTTTCAACAGTTAATTCTCCATATTTATCTACTGCTTTTCTATCCTTTGGCCATCGATGAAGCGATGCAGCACCACCAATACAACCTCCTTTGCAAACCATTCCTTCAATAAAGTTTCCTTGCAATCTTCCTACCTTTGCAATTTTTAAAGCTTTGTCACATTCTGCAATTCCATCACATACAATCGGCTTAAAATCAACTTGAATATTTTCTTCTTTTAATACATGCTCAATCGCTTCTGTTAATCCTCCCGAACGTGCAAATATCCTTCCAAAGAAAGAAGCATTGTTTAACGGAGCTTCTTCACATTCCTCAATTTTAATGCCAGCAGCATCAATCATTGCACACAACTCCTCAAATGTAAGCACATAATCCGTACTTCCTTTAATATCTTCTTGATTTATTTCTGCTTTTTTAGCTGTACACGGTCCAATAAATACAACCTTTGCTTTATCATCCATTTTCTTAATTAGTCTAGATATAGCAATCATAGGAGAAACAGAAGTAGAAACATTCTCTAAAAATTCAGGATAGCACTTCTCAATATACGAAACAAAAGCTGGACAACAAGAACTTGTCATAACTTTTTTCTCTTCTATTGTTTGTGCAAATTCATGGGTTTCACTTAATGCAACAATATCTGCCCCAAGAGCTGCCTCAATTACATCATGAAACCCTAGCTTTTTTATTGCAGCTACAACTTGGCCAATTTTAACATTTGTAAATTGACTGGCAATAGCTGGAGCAATGACTGCATACACATTCTCTTCTTTTTTTAATAAATCTACTACATCTACAATAAATGATTTATCCATAATAGCACCAAATGGACATTGGATCACGCATACACCACATTGTATACATTTTTCATTGTCAATAACTGCCTTTCTGTTCTTTGGGTCAATAGATAAAGCATTTGTAGGACAAGCACCTCTACAAGGTCTTAATACATCAGAAACTGCATTATATTGACATGCATCTTTGCATCTTCCACATTCAATACATTTCTCTTGATTAATATATGCTCTTTGTCCTACATGAAATATTGCATCAACAGGACAAGCCTCTGAACATCTATGTGCAAGACATCCTCTACAAGCTTCTGTAATAGTAAAACGATTAATAGGACATTCATCACAAGCAATCTCTAAAACTTCTATGATGTTTTTATTTTTCTTGTCTCCTCCCATTGCTATCTTTACTCTCTCAACCATAATAGCTCTTTCTTTATATATACAGCATCTTGTTCTTGGCTTTGGTCCTGGAATAATACTCTCTGGTATTTTTTCATATTCTTCCATTAATGTTCCTTCCATTGCCAGTCTTGCTACTTCTCTTAATACCTCGTACTTTATTAACTGTACATTGCTCTCAAATTTTCTCATGCTTACACCTCTCACTATATATATGTTAGGTTTATTTGTTTTCCTAATTTTTTCATTAAGTCTATTAATTCATCTACGACCTTCAATTTTATACTTAAATCAATAGGTAAATCTGGATTTTGATGAGCAGGATTTACTGCTTTTCCAACCCAAAGATTAAGCTTAGTACAATCTTCAATCAACATTTTTGCAAGTTTCGATGCTCCATCTTTAGCATTTAGATTATATATTGGATTCTCTTCTATTGAAGTATCTACATATTCTTTTATTTTTTCAACAGCTTTACTTAGGGTTAATACTCCTTCTGTAACGAGGTCAATTCCTTTTATTTTTGCTGTAGGCGGTACATCAGGGCTAATAATATCCATATCTACCACTAACTCTTCTTTTAACTCCCTTGCTACAATATTAGCAGCAGTTCCTCCACAGACAATCTTTTTTCCTTTCCCTTCCATTAATTTTTTTACAATCCACGCATCATTTTTACTATCCTTAGGAGGTCCTGTAAACATATCTATTTCCTCAGGTTCTCTCATTTTTATAGTTACTACAGTCGTATCATCCCCTGGTTTGCCCATATATAAGTTTTTACATACTTCTATAAGATTTTTTGTAATATTCTTTGAACACTTTTCTTTTCCAACTACCCGAGTCAAATGATCTCTTACATTTTCCCACTGCCAACCTAAGTTAAGCACAGCTCCTACACCCGCATGAATAGCTCCATCACTTACTACAGTTAATGTATCTCCCTGCTTTAATTTAAAATTACTTTCTTTTATAGCCCGATCATTTATCTTAATACTATTTCTTCTTTTTACATCATAATATTTATTTTTTCGAACAAGTATAAAGGGTGGATTATCATATTCAACCGTATAGACATTCCCATCATTATCAACTTTTATGATAGTAAAAGTAGAATAAGCAAGCTTCCTTACACTGCAAACTGGTAAGGTGTGAACAATTGTATCTACTGTCTCATCAATGCTAGCTCCTTCCATCAACATGGTTGCTGCTATTTTTGCAGTAAGGGTTGCCAATATATTTGCTTTAACACCGCTTCCTAATCCATCTGCTAGTACAACAATAACCCCATCCTCTGTTCGGATGACTTCTACATTATCTCCACACAGCTCTTCCCCATATTTATTAATACTATCAAAGGCAACATCTATAAAACAACTCATTCTATATCACCATTTTCTTCCAATGCTATTTGTTTTAGTTTTGTTAGGATCACTTTTGTCTCTGCAGTGGTTTCTCCTAACAAACTAGCTATCTCTTGTGCTACACGCATCTGTTTTTCAATTACCTTTTGAGCTGCCTCAATAGTATTTTCTTTTACTCTTTTTAGCTCTTTTTTATGTTTTTCCTCATTTGTAGCATTGGTCATAATGGCCAATAGCAAATTTTGTTTTTCTAAGTATAAAATACTTTGTAATAATACCACATCATATTCAGGATGAAAAGCTTTTTGTCCTATAAGATTTTTCTTGCTATTCTTTACTCTTAAAAATAAACTTTCATCTAATATTACAGAAACAGGTTTATCCTTTATTTCGTCTGCTTTTATTTTAAAAATTTTTTCTGCCGTTGGATTAAATTCCTTAATACGCATTTCTTCATCAATAAGCATAATAATATTCGGTGAATTTTCAAAGATCACATTTGTTAAACGTTCTGCTTTACTCCTCATAAATGGAAGACACATATTTAATTCTGCCATTCCTTCAAAAACAGCTTGAGCCTTCTCACGGCACGTATTGTATCCACAGCCTCCGCAATTTAATTCATCAGCTGGTTCATATTTCCCTATTTTCTTTAAAATGTATTGAATTTCTTCTTCACTTGCTTTTTGCTTCTTAATCTTTCTATCAATAAATTTCTTTGAAAAATTAATTTTATCATATGATTTAATATCTCTATCTCTTAAAAAATCTTCTTTGTTCTTTGTATATTCTTTTACCTTTTTCTGCCCCTTATAAAAGTCTTTTTCACTTTTTGGCATTCCTGGTCCACCTATACAGCCTCCCCTACAAGTGTTCACTTCTACACAAACTCTTTCTAATGTAGAATTTTCCATTGACTGAAAAATCTTTATGCACTGTTCAATTCCGTCTACCTTTAATACTTCATAACCTTCTTCCCCATCATTTATAAAACTAGAAATTACACCTCCTTCTAGTGGAAAAGAGCTTCCTCTTTTGAAAGATTTTTGGTCAAATGGTTGTGGCTTTAAATCGTTTAAAATAATATTTTCTTCCTCTAACCACTTTGTCAATTCTTCAAATGTTAACACAGCATCAATCGTTCCCTTATGCTGAAAATTTAGTGATTCTATTTTTTTTGCCGTACAAGGACCAATAAATACTACATAACTGTCCATCCCATATAAGTGCTTTAATATTTTTCCATGAGCAAGCATTGGAGAAACCACAGGAATCAGGTATTGGCTTAAATTCGGAAAATACTTCTCTACCAAATAATTGGCTGAGGGACAGCACGAAGTAATAAGGTTTTTATATTCTCCTTCTTTTACATATTCTTTATATAAACTTGCAACTACTTCTGCTCCAATAGCAGTTTCCTCAACATGATCAAATCCTAAAGCTTTTAATGCAGTAACTATTTGTCCTGCATCATACATGTCAAAAGCTCCTACATAAGAAGGAGCTACACTTGCAAGAACTCTTTTTCTATCTTTCATTGCATTTTTTATATCCTTAAGATCACTTTTAATTTGCCTAGCATTTTGAGGGCAAATAATTAAGCATTGTCCACACCCAATACACAAATCTTCTACAATTTCAGCTTGTTCATTTTTTATCTTAATAGCTTTTACAGGACAAGCTCTTAAACATTTATAACAATTTTTGCAATTAGCCTTTGAGAAGTTTAGAATACCCAATTTATAACCTCCTAAGAACATATTCCTCAAAAAATCCTTCTACATTTTTTTCGTCTACTGAAACAATAGGTTCATCATCAACTTTTACCGAAACTGCCTTCGTACATTCCCCTAAACAAAAATCTGCTTTTATTGTTACCTGATTTTCTAACTTTCTTTCTTCAACAATTTTTTGTAACCCCTGAATTACATTATATGCCCCTTTTAAATGACATGCACTTCCTATACAGACACGAATTGTCACCATCCCTACAGCCCTCCTTGGTGTTTATTTTTATTCCTGTTGTTTTTAGTATACTATCCTGTTAAAATTTTATCAACCGTTTATCTGTTTTATTTATAGAAATAAAAGGAAGTATGATCCTTCATACTTCCAGCGTTCCTTTTTTCTATATTATCTTATCTACACATATTAATACAGTTATAAATAATATACAAATAATAACCCACAACACCCATTTTTTCAAAGCATCCCCTCCTTGCATATTTCATTATATGCACAAGAAGTATATTACTATTACAATACTTTTTTATGTAAATGTGGATAGCTATTGTGAATAAATTATCCCTGTATATAGGCTAAATTTGCAAAGTTTATTTTATTTAAATATGCTTGTCCACATATCCATAGGATTGAATTATTTAATATATGGATAATTTTGTGGATAACTAACAACATCCCTTTCTATTGATTTTACTTGCTTTGAAAGTATTCTGAAAACTTTATTCACATTTTATCCACAAGTTGTAGTTTTTTTAATTATATAACTTATTCAAACTTTATTTTCTTCTTGAAAATATCTTAATATTCCAATATAAATACTCCATGCAATCTTCTCCTGATATTTATCCTCTTGTAATAACCTTTCTTCCATTGGATTCGATAAAAAACCACATTCCACTAATACCATTGGAATCTTGCAAGATTTTAATAAGTAAACATCACTTTTTTCTTTTGCTACCCTATTATTTCCATTATCAATAACTCTAATTAATTCTTCTTGAATCAATTCTGCTAACCTTTTGCTTTCCTCAGACTTTTTAGGATAAAATGTTTGTGCTCCATAATATTTCGATTGCCCAAAACTATTCATATGAATACTTATAAATAAATCTGCCTGACTTTCATCTCTTAATTTTTTCCTATTTCTTAAATCTTCATTTTTTTTCTTTCTTACCGTTCCAGTATCAGAATATAATCCTACATCATCTTCTCTTGTCAGTAATACAATCGCACCTTCCTGTTCTAGTAACTTTCTTAATTTCAATGCAATTTTAAGATTTATATGGCTTTCACAAACCCCGCTTTTTCCAACTGCACCTCCATCTATTCCTCCATGACCTGCATCGATTATAACCACTTTATTCAAAACAATATGTTTTGAAACTTCTAATACTTTATTTATACAAAATGTTGAAAAGATTATAGAAAATATGATAGAAATTATTAAAAACATCCATTTTTTGTTTATAACCAATATTCTCATTCTTATAATCTCCTCCTTCTTTTTTCTTATATTTAATCCTATTCAGATAAATTATATATATGAAAAAAGAAAAAACAGAGCTTTCACTCTGTCTCATTTAAATAACTAATCCATTCTTCATTTAAATCATTAACACTTATTCCAAATTCTTTTTTAAATACTTTATGAAATCTTTTTATCGATTCTTTATCCACCTCTATACCCGTACCTTCTTGATAAGGAAATTCCCCTAATGCTTCAACAATATCTTTTACCTTTTGCAGTCCATACTTTTGTATCATAAATTTTACGATCATTCCAGCGCTATCATAATAGTTTGAAATTTCCTTAGGGTCTTTCATTTTTTCAAGGTTTGCTTTTTCTAATTTTAAAATATCCATTCTTTTATCCTTGTATCTATTTAAATAATATGATTTTTTTCTATGTTCTTTTGGCTCATTTGGAAAATTTGCAAAATATACAGCCAGTCCCTCTGTAAACCAATATGGCATATTATTATTCGACTTACTTATTGTCAATTTATGTACCAGTTCATGTTCCAAAATTTTTCTATAAGTCTCTTCTTCAAATTTTGTAGTTTTAATAGATTCTGGATACTCATACCACCCAGCAAATTGCCATTTAAATGACAGCTTTACAGATTGTCTTAGTATTTCTTCATCTTCATATATTTTTATTATTGTAGTATCTTTTATTTTTTCACCATATCTATGCCAAATATTTTGATAAGCTATCTCACAGACATTTGCAACAGCTTGTGCATATTTTCTTAATCCTTCACCATATTTTATTCTAAAATGTGTAGTACTAATTTCATCAAATATTAAATCATTATCTTTCCAATGCCCATTCTCCTTCTTAAGCAATAAAGGAATCTTAACAGAATATTTTTTCCCTTCATAAAAATAACTTTGCTTAAGCTTTAATCTCACTTCATCCTTACTAAATATTTCTATATCTTCTATCTTTAAATTATAATCATTAATGTCATTCATTTGAATATCTCGTATCCAGCTTTTCTTCTCAGCTAAATATTCAGGTTTTTCTTTTGATATTGTATCCATATATTTTATAATATTTTTTTCGTTTACATATTGTTCTTGCTTCCCAATAAAAGCCTCTACTTCTTCATGTATTCTTTTATCAACACAGCCTATACAAAGTAATAATATAAGCAAGGCCATGAATAAATATTTTTTCATTTTTACCCCCATTGAACTATTAATATACTATAACTTAAGATACCCTTTCTTTTCCAATTTGTCTATGTGGTCATCTACCTTTTCCTTTATATTAATTCCATATTCTTCTTCTAATACAAACATCATAGATACTGCAACTTGTGCTACATCTAATAACTCTTTGCTAATCATCTCTATTACTTCTTTTTCTTCAAAATCTACTTTTTCACCGTTAATTCCTCTAAATTTTCCTATGGCTTGTGCCAATTCTCCTGCTTCTTCCATAAGCTTCAAACAGGTAGATTCTAATCCTAATTTTAAATTATTTAACTTTGGTAAACTTATCTGCTTAAAGGTTGTATGTTTCTCCATATAGTATCTCCTTTCTTAATGCTATCTTTTACATTAATTTTATACTTTTTTAGATATAAAACATAGTATAAAAAATGATTTTAAATATTTATTTTATAACATTTTCTTTTTTTCTTGTATTTTCTTTTCCATTATTATATAATATTCGTAACTAGTTTATTGCATTATTTTACATTTTTGTCATTTTATTGCTTATAGTGACGCAATCTCTTGTCGAAACAAGAGACTTTTTGAGTTTTTTGTCATTTTTTGAAAAGGGGGAAAAGAAATGTCACAAAATGAACTAAAGAAAAAAATTGAAGAAATGAATATAGAATTATCTGCTCTATTAAAAAATAAATACTATAACTTACAAGACTATGCAGTTCTTGAGTACAGTCAAAAGCTAGATGTCTTAATTGTCGCCTATATGCAATCAGTATCGAAGCATTAATGGCTTCTATTTTTATAATCACTTTCTTTGCTTGATTCATATAATATAGTATAAAAATCCTGGTGAGGTGAAAATCGTGAAGATATTAGAAAATATTCCTCCTGATTCATCTCAACTTCTTGAATTATATAGAACTGTTGGATGGCTTACATTTGAAGATGATACAAGCATTGTAGAGGAAATTTTAGAAAATACAGATGAGTTTGTTTGTATATATATGGGGGATACACTTGTTGCATTTGGAAGAATGCTAACAGATTATAGAATGAGTGCTTTTTTAGATGATATCGTTGTTCATCCAGGTTTTCGCCATATGGGATTTGGTAGTATTATTATTAATATTCTTATAGAAAAAGTTCCTAAAGTAAAAAAAATTAAGCTCACTACTTTTAATGCTGCTGAATTCTACAAAAAATTTGGCTTTTCAAACCCTTCCTGTACTCCTATGGAATTAATATTAGATCAAAAATAAAGCAGATATGATTAGATATCTGCTTTATTTTATACTTTCTATTCTATTTTTCTTTTCTTCTAATCTTTTATTTATAAATTTCCTTACTGCTACAATAATAATAGATATAGCTGGAACCCCTAAAAACATGCCAATTACACCGAATAGACTTCCTCCTAATACAATTGAAAATATAATCCATATTGGACCAACTTCCATTTTATCTCCTAATATTTTAGGTGTTAAATAAAAACTATCAAACTGCTGCAATATAAAAAGAAATAACAAAACCTTTAATGCCTTTATAGGACTATAAAATGATACAAAAATAAATCCAATCGCTTCTCCAATCAAAGGACCAAAATAAGGAATCATATTTGTAACCCCTACAATCATACTAATTAACAAGCTATATGGACTTTTCATAAAGGATAACCCTATAAATGCAATCAATCCAATGATAAAAGAATCTATAGATTTTCCTATAACAAATTTTACAAATGTATTATCTGCTTCTTTACAAAATTTTTTAAAGCTATCTACATATTTATCCTCAAATAATGCTCTTAGTAATCTTTCTATTCCTTTTAACAATGAATCCTTATCAATTGAAATATAGAAAGACACAATAAGTGCTAATAGAATATTCAATGTCTTTGAAGTAAAAGCAATAATACTTAAAAGTAAATTATTTAAACTTCTTTGAAAAATTCTACTTGTATTATAAAATAGATCATTAATATTTTTTTCTATAGTCCCTGCAATATTATATACATCATTTTTATATAGATCATGGATCCAATCAATAATCTTATTTTCATTTATATAAATAAATGTAGGCAAACTGCTTAGTAAATCCCGAATATTCATAGCAATCCTTGGCACAACAAGTACAAGAGTTAATGCAATAATACATATAAACAAAATAAATACAAATATTGTACTAATGATTCTTTCGTATTTATTTTGTTTATTAGTCTTAAATCTAGTCAATATATCAACCTCAAACCATTTAATAATAGGATTTAAAATATATGCAATAATAACACCTAAAAGAAATGGCTTTAATACATTTACAATAGTAGCTATCTTTACAGAAATAGAATAATATACACCATTCATATTATCCATAAATTTATAAAAAATAATTGATAGAATAATAACAATGAGTGTATTGATATAATGACTTAGGTTTCTTTTATAAAGCCAATGTTTCATGTGAATCACCTCAACTTTGCTTAATATGTATATTATATATTAATTCTATCCATTTTGGCTATATAAATAAACAACTTAAAATAAAAAACACTACTTATGAATGATATGCTCCCCTTGAAGTGGACAGTTAAAATAAAAAAACTGTTTATTGAAGGAGGAGCATTTTCTTATGGGCAGAAAAGGTAAAATAGATTACGAACTAAAAATTAAAGCAGTTGAAGAATATTTAAATAATGTAGGATCACAAACATCAATTGCATCTAAATATGGTGTAACTAGAAACTCATTTAGACAATGGATTGTAAACTATCAATCAATGGGTAAAGAAGCATTAATGAATAAGTCTCATAATAATTTCTATTCAAAAGAATTTAAAATTACTGTTATTAAAGCATATCTTGAGGGTGACAGTTCGATATATGACATTGCAAAAAAATTTAAGATTCCCTCACATACAACTGTTCTTAAGTGGATTATAAAGTATAATGGTCATGAAGAGTTAAAATCATCAGGAATAGGAGAAGATAAAGTCATGGCCAACGGACGTAAAACTAATTTTAATGAAAGAATAGAAATTGTTAAACACTGCATTGAACATCAGAACAGCTATAATAAAACTGCAGATAAATATAAAGTATCATATCATCAAGTCTATTCATGGACTAAAAAATATGAGGAATCTGGTGTTGAGGCATTAAAAGATAAACGTGGCAAACAGAAAAATGCAAATGAATTGTCAGAGATTGAAAAGCTTAGAGCACTAAACAAACTTCTGGAAGCTCAAAATAAAAGGCAACAAATGGAGATTGATTTTTTAAAAAAGTTAGAAGAAATAGAAAGGAGGCGATTTTAAGCCAAGTAAGAAATGAAACCTACTATTTAGCAATTAAAGAATTACATGATATACAGTTATATCCAATTTTTACACTATGTGAAATAGCTGGTGTTCAAAGGTCATCTTATTATAAATGGTTGAATCGTAAAGAGAGTAAAAATGAGAACTTTAACAAAAAACTTATACCTTTAATTCAAGAAGCCTATGAAGAACGAGATGGTATTCTTGGCTATCGTCAAATGACAATTAAACTAAACAGAGAGAACAATTTTAGAGTAAATCATAAGAGAATTTATCGCTTAATGACTATTTTTAGGCCTAAAAGTCGGTATGTCGAAAAGAAGAAGAAAAAAATATATTAAGTCAACTCCTGAAGTTATAGCGGAAAACATTTTAAATAGAAACTTTAAAGCAGATAAGTTTGGTCAGAAGTGGGTTACAGATGTTACGGAATTTAAATATGGCAATAATCAAAAAGCATACTTAAGTGCAATAATTGATCTATCGGATAAAAGCGTAGTTTCTTTTGTGATTGGTAAATCTAATAACAATCCTTTAGTATTTAAAACATTTGATCTTGCACATGAGAATTATCCAGATGAAAAGCCTATTTTTCATAGTGATCGTGGATTTCAGTATACATCAAAAATATTTCGAAAGAAGTTGGATAAATCAGAAATGATTCAGAGCATGTCCCGAGTTGGACGATGTATTGACAACGGACCAATGGAAGCATTCTGGGGTATGCTGAAATCAGAGATGTACTATTTAAGAAAATTCTATACTTATGAAGAATTAGAAACAGCAGTAACTAATTACATTGAATACTACAATAATCACAGATATCAAAAACGTCTTGGTTGTATGACACCTTTAGAATACAGACAATACCTATGTAATGTTGCATAAAAATCACGCTAACCGTAAAGTACGATTAGCGCAATTCCTTTTTATTTTTTCCACTGTCTACTTGACAGGGGCATATTCAGAAACTAAGTAGTGTTTTTTGCATACTCGTATGAATAAATTGATAATAAAAGAAACTATCTTTTTGAGAATTGTGGTGCACGTCTTGCTTTCTTTAATCCGTATTTCTTTCTCTCTTTCATTCTTGGATCTCTTGTTAAGAAACCTGCTTTTTTAAGAATTGGTCTAAGCTCTTCATCAGCTTTAAGTAATGCTCTTGAAATACCATGTCTTAAAGCTCCTGCTTGTCCTGTAAATCCACCACCATGCACTTTTGCTATAACATCAAACTTTCCTTCAGTTTCAGTAAGTACAAGAGGCATTCTAACATCTCTCTTTAATGTTTCATAATCAAGATAATTATCTATATCTCTTCCATTGATTGTAATTTTTCCTTCTCCAGGAACTAATCTAACTCTTGCAACAGAAGTCTTTCTTCTACCTGTTCCGTAATATTGTACTTTAGCCATCATATTTCCTCCTTTCCCAAAACTCTATATATCTAAAACTTCTGGTTTTTGAGCTTCATGCTTGTGCTCAGGACCACTATATACTTTTAATTTTTTAAACATTTTTCTTCCTAAAGTATTTTTTGGAAGCATTCCTTTTACAGCTAATTCAATAATTTGCTCAGGTTTTTTCTGAAGCATTTGCTTATAAGTCATTTCTTTCATATGACCTACATAACCTGTATGATGTCTATACATTTTTTGATCCATTTTCTTTCCTGTTACTGCAACTTTTTCTGCATTTATAACAATTACAAAATCTCCAGTATCAACATGTGGTGTATATGTTGGTTTGTTTTTTCCTCTTAAAATAGCTGCAACTTGAGAAGCTAAGCGACCTAATGTTTTTCCCTCAGCGTCTACTACATACCACTTTCTTTCAACTTCTTGTGGCTTAGCAACAAATGATTTCATGTGTTTCCCTCCTAACACTTCTTTTCAAAATTATCAGCGCGTATCTATATTTAAAAAACCCGGGGCTAGTGGATTTTTTAATATGCACATTACCAAAATATTATAATACATGTTGCCGTGTGTGTCAAGGTATAATCGTTTTTTCATAATAAACTTCTGCAAGATATAATCCTTGAGGAGGTGCTGTATGCCCTGCTCTTTCTCTTTTGCAGGATTGAATTATCTCTGATAAATCTTCTATATTAATCTTTCCTTTTCCAATATCAACCAATGTTCCCGCTATTATTCGAACCATATTGTATAAAAAACCATTTCCTTTTACTTCTATTCTAATGATACAATCTTGTTCCTCAATTGATAAATCATATATTGTTCTTACAGTATCCTTTACTTGGCTGCCTGAAGCCATAAAACCTTTAAAATCATGTTCTCCAATAAAAAACTTCGTAGCTTTCTTCATATCTTCTTTATTTAAATAATCTTTCACAAAATAAGTATAGTTTCGAAGAAGAGGGCTTCGTAATGGCCCATTATAAATCTTATAAATATACTTCTTTCCTACAGCACTATATCTTGCATGAAAGTCTTTAGAAACCTCTACAGCTTTTTTTATCGCTATATCATCTGGCAATACAGAATTCAATGCCACAGGGATTTTCTCTACAGGAATACTAAATTCTTCTTCAAAATTTGCTACTTGCCCCAATGCATGAACCCCTGCATCTGTTCTACCTGAGCCATTAATTTTTACTTCTTTTTTTATAATTTTCTTCAACGCCTTTTCAATCTCTTCTTGTACTGTCCTTCCATATTTTTGTCTCTGCCATCCATAAAAATTTGTACCATCATATTCTATTGTTAATTTTACATTTTTCATATGCTCACCTTTATATAAAACGATTTACAAGAACGGCTATAAATACAACAAAAGTAATTATAGCTGCAATAAAATCTCTTTTATGCAGGGATAATTCCTTCATTCTTGTTCGATTTTCTCCACCTCTATAACATCTAGCCTCCATTGCCATAGCCAATTCATCAGCTCTTCTAAAAGCACTAATAAAAAGAGGCACTAATAAAGGAACCAAGCTCTTTGCACGTTTTAAAATATTTCCACTTTCAAAATCAGCTCCTCTTGCCATTTGTGCCTTCATAATTTTATCTGTTTCTTCTAAAAGAGTTGGAATAAACCTTAAAGCAATAGTCATCATCATGGCTAATTCATGAGCTGGTACTCCTATTTTTCTAAATGGATTTAAAAGCTTTTCAATTCCATCTGTAAGCTGTATAGGTGATGTTGTAAGGGTTAAAAGTGACGTTCCAACAATAAGCAATATAAGTCTTGTAGCCATAAAAACAGCCTGTCTTATTCCTTCTCTTGTAATGTCTAATGGTCCTATTTGGTAAAGAACCTCCCCTTTTGTCATAAAAATGTTAATACTAAAGGTAAGAATGATAATTAAAAATAATGGTTTAAGACCTTTCATCATATACTTAAAAGGTACCTTTGATAGAAGAATTGTTCCTCCTAAAAAAAATAGTATATACACATAATCTACTAAATGTTTCACAAGGAACAATGATATTATATAACATAATGTTGCTAATATCTTTACTCTTGGATCTAATTTGTGTATACTCGAATCAACTGGATAATATTGTCCTATTGTTATATCCCTTAACATATTATTTTCTCCTTATTAAATTCAGTATTTCTTCTTTCGCATCTTCAACGGTAAATATATCGTCTCTAACAGCTTTTCCCATACTTTTAAGTACTTTCATAAGGTAAGTAATCTGTGGTATACCAAGACCAATATTTTCAAGAAGTTCTGCCTTTCCAAAAACTTCCCTTGGCTTACCCGTTAACTCTACCTTCCCTTTGTGCATAACAATAATCCTATCTACCAGTTTTGAAATATCCTCCATGCTATGAGAAACAAGTATAATAGTTATTTTATATTTTTGATGTAGGTTTTTAATTTTACTTAATATTTCATCTCTTGCTCTAGGATCAAGACCTGCTGTAGGCTCATCAAGAATTAATACATCCGGCTTCATTGCTAAAACCCCTGCAATAGCCACTCTCCTTCTTTGACCACCACTTAGTTCAAAAGGAGATCTATCTTTTATTTCTTCATAAGGTAACCCTACAAGTTTAATTGCTTCCTTTACTCTCTTATCTATTTCTTCTTGTTCTAAATCTAGATTCATAGGTCCAAATGCTACATCTTTATATACAGTTTCTTCAAAAAGTTGATGCTCTGGATACTGAAATACGAGTCCTACTTTTTTTCGTATTTCTCTTAATTTAACATCTTTTTTTGTAATGTCAAATCCATCTATTACAATCTTTCCTGATGAAGGTTTTAAAAGTCCATTTAGGTGTTGTATAAGTGTAGATTTCCCAGATCCAGTATGTCCTATAAGTCCTATAAATTCGCCTTTTTCAATTGTTATATTTACATTATTTAAAGCCATTGTTTCAAAAGGAGTATTTGGATTATATATATGTGATAAATTTTCAATAATTATTGACATAAATACTTCACCATCTCATCTACTGTTAATATTTCTGTTGGAATATCTATTCCATCCTTTCTAAGCTTATATGCTAACTCAGTTACCTGAGGTACATCTAAACCTAATCTTTTTAACGTATCTACCTTAGAAAAAATTTCTTTAGGCTTTCCTTTTAATACTATATTTCCTTCCTCCATAACTATAATACGATCAGCATTTACTGCCTCATCCATAAAATGAGTAATATGGACAATAGTAATCCCCTCTTCTTTATTGAGCTTATGAATTGTGTTCATAACCTCTTTTCTTCCTGATGGATCAAGCATTGCAGTAGGCTCATCTAAAATAATACATTTAGGTTTCATTGCAATTATACCTGCAATCGCAATTCTTTGCTTTTGACCTCCCGATAGCAAATGAGGTCCTTTCTTGCTAAATTCTGTCATTCCTACAGCTTCTAAAGAATCATTTACCCTTTTTCGAATCTCTTTAGGTGCTACACCTAGATTTTCTAATCCAAAAGCTACATCTTCTTCTACAACCGTTGCTACTATTTGATTGTCTGGATTTTGAAATACCATCCCTGCCATTTGTCGTATATTCCATATATTAGATTCATTTTGTGTATCTAGCCCATCTACATATACTTTTCCCCCACTTGGAAGAAGCAATGCATTCATATGCTTGGCCATTGTTGACTTTCCTGAACCATTATGCCCAATAACTACTAAAAATTCGCCTTTTTTTACATTGAGTGAAATTTTCTTTAGGGCTTGTACTTTTTCTTCTTCTTTTCTATATTCATATACCAAATCATATATTTCAATTATGTTTTCCATTCAATCAATCCTTATCCCTTATATATTATTCCTATATATTATACCTCTTATTTCACATAATACCAATAGATTGTTCGTTTTTATTTTTATTTAATTCATCTTATATATAAAGATAAACAACATCAATGTTAAAAAAAAATATATATAAAAAGATAAGTGAATGACTTTGATAACTTTTGTAAAATAAAAAAACTTACTGAAATGCAATGAAAAAATACGTTAAAAACCTTCATTGTTTGAACAAAGGTGAGTTTTGAAGGTTTAGTATTTTTTCATGTAATGAAGTTTAGTTTTTTCAAAAGTTATCTGGAATAAACGTTCTTTTTATATTTCATTTTAAAGCTGGTTATCTCTATATATAATTCCCTAAAAATAAAAGGGACTAAGTTATCCACTTAATCCCTAAATATACTATACTAACTCTATAATAACCATTTCAGCTGCGTCTCCTCTACGAGGCCCTAACTTCATGATTCTTGTATATCCACCGTTTCTCTCTTGATATTTTGGTGCTAATTCATCAAATACCTTTTTAACAACTGTTTCATCTAATACAAAAGCTAATGCTTGACGTCTTGCATGTAAATCTCCTCTTTTTCCTAGAGTAATCATTTTTTCTGCAAGTTTACGCGTTTCTTTTGCTCTTGTTTCAGTAGTCTTAATTCGACCTTCTCTTAACAGGCTTGTAACAAGATTTCTTAACATCAAGTTTCTATGCGCTGTTGGACGGCCTAATTTACGATGTCCTGCCATGTCTTTCCCTCCTTCAACCTATACTAGTCTTCACTAGGTTTTAAGCCTAAACCAAGTTCGTGTAGTTTTTGCTGTACTTCTTCAAGGGATTTTTTACCTAGATTTCTTACCTTCATCATATCTTCTTCTGATTTTTGGGTAAGTTCTTCTACAGTATTGATTCCAGCTCTCTTCAGACAGTTATATGATCTAACAGAAAGTTCAAGTTCCTCAATAGTCATTTCCATTACTTTTTCTTTCTTATCTTCTTCTTTTTCTACCATAATTTCTACATTTTCTACATGATCTGTTAAATCAATAAATAATCTTAAATGATCATTCATAATCTTAGCACCTAAAGAAACACCTTCATCTGGTTTTATACTACCATCCGTCCATATTTCTAACGTAAGTTTATCATAATCAGTAACTTGCCCAACTCTTGTATTTTCAACATGATAACTAACTTTTTTAACAGGCGTATATATAGAATCAACAGGTAATACACCTATAGGCATTCCAGGTGTTTTATTGTTTTCTGCTGGAACATACCCTCTACCCTTAGAAATGGATATTTCCATAACTAGTCTAGCATCATCTTCAAGTGTTGCAATATGCAGATCAGGATTTAATATTTCTACATCTGCATCAGCAATAATATCTCCTGCAGTAACTACTCTTGGACCATTAGCTTCAATTCTAACAACCTTTGGTCCATCAGAATGAATTTTTGCAGATAATTCTTTAAGATTTAGTATTATTTCTGTCACATCTTCTTTTACTCCAGGAACCGTTGAAAATTCATGAAGTACACCATCTATTTTTACAGATGTAACAGCAACGCCTGGTAGAGATGAAAGCAATATTCTTCGCAGACTATTCCCTAATGTAATACCATAACCTCTTTCTAGAGGCTCTACAATAAATTTTCCATAGGTATTATCTGGACTTAATTCCACACACTCTATTTTTGGCTTTTCTATTTCAATCATAACTTTAACCCTCCTTATTCCTTTTATATCTATACATTATGAGGGTAACTGATCCTAATACTTATTATCTTGAATATAACTCAACGATTAAGTGCTCAGCTATTGGAATATCAATGTCTTCTCTAGTTGGAAGTGAAACTACTTTTCCCTCTAAGTTTTCAGCACTTACTTCTACCCAGTTTGGTACAGTTTTAGCTTCTTCAGCTATTCCTTTAAACTTAGGTGAACTTACACTTTTCTCTTTTACTTTAATTACATCACCAACAGAAACAAGGTATGATGGAATATCTACTTTCTTTCCATTTACTGTAAAGTGTCCATGCGTTACTAATTGTCTTGCTTCTTTTCTAGATGCAGCAAATCCCATTCTATACACTACATTATCTAATCTTGTTTCAAGAATTCTTAGTAAGTTTTCACCAGTGATTCCTGGCATTTTTTCTGCTTTTTCAAAGTATGTTCTAAATTGTGTTTCTATTAATCCATAGAATCTCTTTGCTTTTTGTTTTTCTCTTAATTGTAAACCATAGTTAGATAATTTTTTTCTTGCTTGCCCATGTTGTCCTGGTGCATATCCTCTTCTGCTAATTGCACATTTATCTGAATAACATCTTTCACCTTTTAAGTAAAGCTTTTGTCCTTCTCTACGACAAAGTCTACAAGATGGTCCCGTATATCTTGCCATTATTCTTACACCTCCTAATCCTAATTAGACTCTTCTACGTTTTGGTGGTCTACATCCATTGTGTGGTATTGGAGTAACATCTTTAATTAAGTTTATTTCTAATCCTGCAGTTTGTAAAGCTCTAATTGCAGCTTCTCTTCCTGCTCCAGGTCCTTTTACATAAACTTCTACTGTTTTTAATCCATGCTCCATAGCAGACTTCGCTGCAGTTTCAGCTGCCATTTGTGCTGCAAAAGGAGTTGATTTTCTTGATCCTTTGAAACCTAATCCTCCTGCACTAGCCCACGCTATAGCATTTCCTTGTAAATCAGTAAGGGTTACAATTGTATTATTAAAAGTAGATTGAATATGTGCTTGCCCACGTTCTATATTTTTACGCTCGCGTCTTCTCTTACGAGTTTTCGCTGCTTTTTTGGCTACCATGTCATTTACCCTCCTTTAACTATTTCTTTTTCTTACGTCCAACAGTCTTTTTAGGTCCTTTTCTAGTTCTCGCATTTGTTTTTGTTTTTTGTCCTCTTACTGGAAGACCTTTTCTATGACGAATTCCTCTATAACAACCAATTTCTTTTAATCTCTTAATATTTAAAGAAATCTCTCTACGAAGATCCCCTTCAACTTGGTATTCATTGTCTATGATTTTTCTTAGATTACCTACTTCATCTTCAGTAAGATCTCTTACTCTTGTATCAGGATTTATCCCTGCTTTTTCTAATATAATGTTTGATGTTTTTCTACCTATACCGTAGATGTATGTCAAACCTATTTCTACTCTTTTTTCTCTTGGTAAGTCAACACCAGCGATTCTTGCCATTTTACTTTACACCTCCTAAATCTGTGCTATTACAAACTATCTTTATATGTCATTATTAGTTATAAGTTGTTTAATCAAAATTTTAAGATTAAACGCAGCCGCACACTTATATACTAATATTTATACCATGAAAATTTTCATTGCATAACATTTGAATATTATTTTTCAACTATTCAAATTTAACCTTGTTTTTGTTTATGCTTAGGATTTTCACAGATGACCATAACTTTGCCTTTTCTTTTAATAATTTTACATTTTTCGCATATAGGCTTAACGGATGCTCTAACTTTCACTGTTATCCCTCCTTAATCACTTGCCTTTGCCTCGCCAAGTAATTCTCCCTCTTGTTAGATCATAAGGGGACAATTCAACTGTAACTGTATCACCAGGCAATATTCTGATAAAGTTCATTCTAAGTTTACCAGAAATATGTGCTAATAACTCATGTCCGTTTTCCAATTTAACTTTAAACATGGCATTAGGCAAAGCTTCAACAACTGTGCCTTGAACCTCTATTACATCTTTCTTTGCCATTAGGAAATTGACCTCCTATTCCTAGGTTAGCTAAGACCCAGTTTTTCCAGTTCACGCCTCAAAAATAAATTGCTTATTTTTTCATTATTCTCAATCTTATTTTTTACAGCTTCACTTATTATATTATATTTCCCTAAGTGCTTCACCTTTTTTTTCTTTGGTTTATCAATTTTTCTTAGGTCTCCATCCGAAATAAGAACATACTGCTCATCTACAATACCAATAACTATAAACAATTTATCCTTATCTCTTCCAGCTTTTGATTTAACAATTTGACCTATTGAAACTTCATGAGTCGTATTCACATTTTTCACCTCTTTGCCTTAAGAAAGGCTTGTTAAAATAATCGGATCGTCTTTTGTGATGGCAACCGTATGCTCATAATGTGCTGATAACTTATTGTCTAAGGTCACAACAGTCCAGTTATCCTGAAGAACTTTTACTTTATATGTTCCCATGTTCACCATTGGCTCTATTGCTAAAACCATTCCATCCCTTAATCTTGGTCCCTTTCCAGGTGGTCCAAAATTAGGAATCTGTGGATCTTCATGCATATCCTTTCCTATTCCATGCCCTACAAAATCTCTTACTACAGAAAATCCATTGTTTTCTACATGATTTTGTACAGCATGAGATATATCCGATAGTCGGTTTCCAACTCTGCAAAATTTTAGTCCTTCATAGAAACTTTCTTTTGTTACCTGAATAAGCTTTAAAGCTTCATCAGAAACTTTTCCTACTGGATGTGTTTTTGCAGCATCTCCATTATAACCTTTATAGACTGCTCCTATATCTACACTAATAATATCGCCATCTTTTAATGTTTTTAATCCAGGTATTCCGTGAACGACTTCCTCATTGATTGAAGCACAAATACTTGCTGGAAATCCATGATAACCTTTAAAAGCTGGTATTGCTCCATGTTTTATTATTTCTCTTTCAGCAATTTCGTCTAATTCCTTTGTAGTAATACCAGGCTTTATAGCATCACGTACTACTTCATGGACATAGGCCACAATTTTCCCCGCTTCTTTCATATAATCAATTTCATTACTTGATTTTAAAATAATCATTTGATTACTCTCCTAAAGCAACAACAATATCTTTAAATACCTTATCTATTTCTTGTTGTCCGTTTATTGTGGCAATAATCCCTTTATTTTTATAATAATCAATTAGTGGTTTTGTTTCATTCAAGTATACTTCTATTCTCTTAGAAACTGTTTCTTCATTATCGTCTGCTCTTTGCTGCAACTTTTCACCACATTTGTCACATATACCTTCTTTTGCAGGTGGGTTAAATTTAACATGGAATGTAGCACCGCAATTTTTACAGATTCTTCTTCCAACAGCTCTTTCAACTAAGATCTCTTTGTCTACTTCCACATTTATTACTTTATCCAAGCTTACATTCATCTTTGTAAGCACTTTATCTAATTCTTCTGCTTGATTAACAGTTCTCGGAAATCCATCAAGCAGAAAACCTTCTTTGCAATCTTCTTGTTGTAATCTATCTTCAACAATGGCTACAACAAGTTCATCTGGAACTAAAAGCCCTTGATCCATATATTCTTTTGCTTTTTTTCCTAATTCCGTTCCTTCTTTAATATTTTTCCTAAAGATATCGCCTGTTGATATATGCGGTATATCAAATTTTTGAACAATACTTGAAGCTTGTGTTCCCTTACCTGCCCCTGGAGGCCCTAATAAGATTAATCTCATCAATACCATCTCCTAGATTCTAATGAAGTAACGCATGGGGAATTCTCCCCATGAATACTCCTATTTTAAGAAACCTTGGTAATGTCTCATCATCATTTGTGCTTCTACTTGCTTCATCGTCTCTAATGCAACCCCTACTGCAATAAGTAAGGATGTTCCACCAAATCTAAATTGAAGATTTGTAAATTGCAGTATAATTGTAGGCATTACAGTAATTCCTGCAAGGAATACAGCACCTGCCAAAGTAATTCTTGTTAATACTTTATTTAAATACTCTGAAGTTGGTTTTCCTGGTCTAATTCCTGGAATGAAACCTCCATGCTTTTTCATATTCTCTGCAACTTCTATAGGGTTAAATGTAACTGCTGTATAGAAGTAAGTAAAGAATATAATTAAAGCAACATTTAAAATAGAATATATCCAAATTCCAGGACTTCCTGCTGGTGACAAATATTTTTGTACAAAGCTTGCAAACCCACCGCCTTGAAAGAAATAAGTTAATGTTAATGGGAATTGAAGTAATGAAACTGCAAATATTACAGGTATAACTCCCGCTTGATTAACTTTTAATGGAATATGAGTACTATGTCCTCCATACATTTTTCTTCCAACAACTCTTTTTGCATATTGTACAGGAATTTTTCTTGTACCTTGCTGAATTGCTACTACACCTGCAATAATGAATACTGCAAGTATTGCAAATATAATTAAAGAAACGATAGAAACTTCACCTACGCTAAGTTTTTGGAAAGTATGAACAAACCCTAACGGAACTCTAGAAATGATTCCTGCAAAAATAATCAATGAAATACCATTTCCAATTCCATTTTCAGTAATTTGCTCCCCTAACCACATTAAGAAAGCCGTTCCTGCTGTTAATGTAAGTACTACAATACTTACTGACCAAAAATCATATGATATAAGCGCTTGACGGAATAATCCAACACTTACACCAATAGCTTGGATCAAAGCGAGTATAACTGTCCCATATCTTGTGTACTGTGCTATCTTTTTTCTTCCTTCTTCTCCCTCTCTAGCTAATGCTTCTAGACTAGGAATTGCAATTGTTAAAAGCTGCATAATGATAGATGAGGTGATATATGGTGTAATACTTAAAGCAAATATTGTAAACTTTCTAAAAGCTCCTCCTGAAAATAGATTAAACAAACCAAACAGACCACTTTCCCCTTGTTTAAACAACTGTTCTAAGATCGTTCTGTTTATTCCAGGAACAGGAATGTTTGATCCTAATCTAAATACCACCAACATCATCAAGGTATATAGCATTCTCTTTCTTAAATCAGGAATTTTCCAAGCATTTCGTAGGGTAGATAGCACGTTAAATCACCTCTGCCTTTCCTCCAGCAGCTTCAATTTTTTCTACAGCTGACTGGCTGAATTTATGAGCCTGTACAGTTATCTTCTTTTGTAGTTCTCCGTTTCCTAGTACTTTTACTCCGTCAACAACTTTTTTGATTACGCCTGTTTCTAAAAGCAATTCAGGAGTTACAACAGTACCTTCATCAAATTTATTTAATACATCTAAATTAACAATTGTCCATTGCTTTTTAAATATGTTTGTAAAACCTCTCTTAGGTAGTCTTCTATATAGAGGCATTTGGCCACCTTCGAATCCTGGCTTTACACCACCACCGCTACGAGATTTTTGTCCTTTTTGTCCACGGCCAGCAGTTTTACCTTGACCAGTAGCAGTTCCTCTTCCTAGTCTTTTTACATTTTTTGTTGATCCTTCAGCTGGTCTTAACTCATGTAGCTTCATGGTTACACCTCCTTAACCTATATTTCTTCAACTTTCACTAAATGCTTAACTTTTTCAACCATTCCTCTCATTTGAGGGTTGTCTTGCTTTTCCACTACTTGTCTAATTTTTTTTAGTCCTAGCGCTTCGATTGTTTTTCTATGTTGAGGCTTGGACCCAATGGTACTTTTTACTAATGTTATTCTTAACATTTTAGCCAAGGTCTTTCCCCTCCTAACCTAATAATTCCTCTACAGTTTTACCTCTTAATCTTGCAACTTCTTCAACAGTTTTTAGTTTTTTCAAGCCGTCTATTGTCGCATTAACCATATTTCTTGTGTTATTTGTTCCTAAAGATTTTGCTCTTACATCTTTAATTCCTGCAAACTCTAAAACCGCACGTACAGGTCCACCTGCAATAACTCCTGTACCTTCTTTAGCTGGCATAAGTAATACGCGTCCAGCACCAAAATGGCCCTCTATTCTATGAGGGATTGTTGTTCCTACTCTTGGAACATATATAAGATTCTTTTTCGCTTCTTCAATTCCTTTTCTAATAGCATCAGGAATTTCCTGAGCTTTTCCTGAACCAATTCCAACGTATCCGTTTTCATCTCCAACTACAACAGTTGCACTAAATCTGAAGGTTCTACCACCTTTAACAACTTTTGTTACACGGCTTATATTAATAACTGTCTCTTTTAAGTCCAGTTTGCTCGCATCAATTAGTTGACGTTTCATTCATTTCCCTCCTTCTCCTAGAATTTCAAACCAGCTTCTCTTGCACCTTCTGCTAGTTCTTTTACTCTTCCATGATAAATGTATCCGCCTCTATCAAATACAACAGCATTTATTCCTTTTTCTAATGCTCTCTTTGCAACAATCTCACCTACTAATTTAGCAGCTTCTTTGTTGCCTCCTTTGCTTACTTTTTCCTTAACTTCTTTATCTAAAGTAGAAGCAGAAACTAATGTATGCCCTTTTACATCATCAATAATTTGTGCATACATATTGTTTAAACTTCTATATATACTTAATCTTGGACGTTCAGGAGTTCCAGACACTTTATTGCGGATTCTTAAGTGTCTTTTTTGTCTTCTTAAGTTTTTGCTCTCTTTCTTGATCACTTCATTTCACTCCTTTCCTACTACTTACCTGCTTTACCTTCCTTACGACGGATTACTTCATCAGCATATCTAATTCCTTTGCCTTTGTATGGCTCTGGCTCTCTCCAAGCTCTAATTTTTGCAGCATAGTTTCCAACTAATTGCTTATTAATTCCCTTAACAATAATTTCATTTGGGTTTGGAACTTCTGTTGTTATACCTTCTGGATCAACCATCTCTACTGGATGTGAAAATCCTAAAGTTAAATTAAGTTTATTTCCTTGTTTTGCTGCACGATAACCTACTCCATTCACTTGCAGCTTTTTCTCATAGCCTTTTGTTACGCCGACAATCATATTGTTAATTAATGTACGGCTTAATCCATGTAAAGATCTATGATTTTTATTGTTTGTAGGTCTTTCTACTTTTAATTCTGTTCCTTCTATAGTAATCTTCATATCTTTATGAATCTGTTCTTGTAATTGTCCTTTTGGGCCTTTCACTGTAACAAGATTTTTTTCATCAATCTTGATTTCTACACCGTCTGGGATCGTGATTGGCAATCTTCCTATCCTTGACATAGCTGCACCTCCTATACCTTAAAATTATCTATTACCAAACGTAGCAGATAACTTCTCCTCCTGCACCTAGTTTTCTAGCTTCCTTATCTGTAACAATACCGTTAGAAGTTGAAAGAATAGCTATTCCTAGGCCACCTAATACCTTTGGTATTTCATCTTTCTTTGCATAAACTCTTAAACCTGGTTTAGAAATTTTCTTAAGACCACTAATAACTCTTTCTTTATTATTTCCGTACTTCATTTGTATTCTAATAATACCTTGTTTTCCATCTTCAATTACATCATATCCTTTGATAAATCCTTCTTTTAAAAGAATTTCAGCAATTGACTTTTTCATGTTTGAAGCAGGAACGTCTACTGACTCATGTCTCACTGTATTTGCATTTCTTATACGTGTAAGCATATCTGCGATTGGATCTGTCATCATGGTTATATTACCTCCTTCCCTATATTCCTTACCAGCTTGCCTTCTTAACTCCTGGTATTTCACCTTTGTAAGCTAATTCTCTAAAACAAATACGGCATATACCAAATTTTCTTAAATAGGCATGTGGTCTTCCACAAATTCGACATCTATTATATTCTCTAGTTGAGAATTTTTGTTTTCTTTGCTGTTTCACTACAAGAGCTTTTCTAGCCACTACTTTCCCTCCTTATCTAGCGAATGGCATTCCTAATAATCTTAATAACTCGCGTGCTTCCTCATCAGTTTTCGCAGTCGTAACGAAAATTATATCCATTCCTCTTACTTTGTCAACTTTATCATATTCAATTTCAGGGAATATTAATTGCTCTTTAACTCCTAATGCATAATTACCTCTACCATCAAATGAATTAGGATTTACACCTCTAAAGTCTCTTACCCTTGGTAAAGAAATGTTGAATAATCTATCAACAAATTCAAACATTTTTTCGCCTCTTAATGTTACTTTAGCTCCAACAGGCATACCTTCACGAACTTTAAAGTTTGCAACAGATTTTTTTGCTCTAGTAACAATAGGCTTTTGTCCAGTTATTGTAGCTAATTCCTCTACAGCTACTTCTAGAAGTTTTGCATTATCTTTTGCATCTCCTAGGCCCATATTTACAACTACTTTTTCAAGTTTTGGAATTTCCATTGTGCTTTTATATCCGAACTTTTCCATTAAAGCTTTTGCAATCTCTTTATTGTATAGTTCTTTTAATCTAGCCACAGTTTTGACCTCCCTTCAAGCTTAAATATTACTCAATTACTTCTCCGGTCTTTCTAGATACTCTTACTTTTTTACCGTTTTCTAATACTTTATATCCTACTCTTGTTGGTGCATTAGCTTTTTTATCCCAAAGCATTACATTTGAAACATGAATTGGTCCTTCTTGGTGAATAATTCCACCTTGTTGCACCTTTGCGTTTGGCTTTTGATGCTTTGTAAGCATGTTTACACCTTCAACGATTACTCTATTTTTTTTCGGCATAGCTTCTATTACTTTACCTTTTTTTCCTTTATCTTTTCCTGAAATAACAACTACTGTATCACCTTTTTTAACGTGCATTCATTACACCTCCTTAAGCTATAATACTTCTGGTGCAAGTGAAACGATTTTCATAAAATCTCTTTCTCTTAATTCTCTTGCAACCGGTCCGAAAATACGAGTTCCTACAGGAGTTTTATCTTCTTTTATAACAACTGCTGCATTTTCGTCAAATTTGATATAGCTTCCGTCAACACGTCTAGCACCATGTTTACTTCTTACTACAACAGCCTTAACAACTTGTCCTTTTTTAACAACACCGCCTGGTGTTGCATCTTTTACTGCACAAACAATGATGTCGCCAATATTTGCATATTTACGCTTTGAACCACCTAGTACACGGATACATAGTAATTCTTTTGCTCCTGAATTATCTGCAACTTTTAGGCGTGATTCTTGTTGAATCATAGTAATACCTCCCTCCGGTTATACAATTACTTAGCTCTTTCTACGATGTTTACTAGTCTCCATCTTTTATCTTTACTTAATGGTCTAGTTTCCATAATTTTTACTCTATCGCCGATTCTACACTCATTATTTTCATCGTGAGCTTTAAATTTCTTAGTTCTTTTTACTGCTTTTCCGTATAGTGGGTGACGTACAAAATCTTCTACTGCTACTACAATAGTTTTATCCATTTTGTCACTAACTACACGTCCTACTCTAGACTTTCTTCTTCCTCTTTCCACGAGTAAAGCCCTCCTTCCATATCCTTACTTATGCGTTTTTCTTTAATTCTTTCTCTCTAAGGATGGTTTTTGTACGCGCAATTTCTTTTCTTACACTTTTTACTCTCATTGGATTCTCAAGCTGACCTGTAGCTAATTGGAATCTCAAGTTGAAAAGTTCATTTTTTAGTTCCATAAGTTTATTATTTAACTCTTGTACAGTCATATCATGAAGCTTATTAGCTTTCATTAGCTTCACCACCCTTTTCTGTATCTTGACGTGTTACAAATTTACATTTAATAGGTAGCTTGTTAATTGCAAGTCTCATAGCTTCTCTAGCTTTTTCTTCAGATACACCTGCTAATTCAAACATAATTCTACCTGGTTTTACTACTGCTACCCAATATTCTGGAGAACCTTTACCAGCACCCATACGTGTTTCAGCAGGTTTTTGTGTCACTGGCTTATGAGGGAATATTTTAATCCAAACTTTTCCCCCTCTTTTTATAGATCTCGTCATAGCAATTCTGGCAGCTTCTATTTGGTTTGAAGTAATCCACGCTGGCTCAAGAGCCATGATTCCATATTCTCCATAAGTTATTTTATTGCCTCTTTGTGCTGTACCTTTCATTCTGCCTCTATGCACTCTACGACGCTTCACTCTCTTAGGCATTAACATCGTCTGATTCCTCCTTCCCTCCGTTAAAAACTACTTTCCTTCATTTCTACGATTGTCTTTTCTTGCTTTTCTAGGTTTAAATTCTTGTTTTGTTCTATTTGCTCTTCTCATTTCTTTAACAGCTTCGCTTGTTTCAGGAAGAACTTCTCCTTTATTTATCCATACCTTTACACCAAGTTTTCCGTAAGTAGTATCTGCTTCAGCGAAACCATAGTCAATATCCGCTCTTAATGTGTGAAGTGGTACATTTCCTTCACTATATTTTTCACTTCTTGCCATTTCAGCGCCACCAAGTCTTCCAGATACCATAACTTTGATACCTTCAGCTCCAGCCTTCATTGTTCTACCAATAGCTTGTTTCATAGCTCTTCTGAATGACACTCTTCGTTCAAGTGAAAACGCAACATTTTCAGCAACTAACTGTGCTTCCATTTCCGCTCTTTTTACTTCATTAACATTTACAATTACGCTTTTTCCTGTTAATTTTTCAAGTTCTTTTCTTAATTCTTCAACACCTGCTCCTGCTTTACCAATAACCATACCTGGTTTTGCTGTAAACACATTTACCTTCACTTTATTGTTTGCAGCTCTTTCTATAACAATTCTTGCAATTCCAGATGTATAAAGTTTATTTTTAACAAACTTACGAATCTTGTTATCTTCTATTAGAAGGTCCGCAAAATTTGCTTTATCTGCATACCACTTGGAGTCCCAATCTTTGATTACTCCAACTCTTAAGCCGTGTGGACTTACTTTTTGACCCACTACATATCCCTCCTTCTTATTATCTTTCTTTTAATACAACCCCTACATGACTTGTTCTTTTTAATATTTTCACACCGCGTCCCATTGAAGCTGCTCTCCATCTCTTCATTGTAGGACCTTGATTTGCATATATTTCAGCGATATATAATTTATCCGCATCCATTTCATGGTTGTTTTCAGCATTAGCCTTTGCTGATTTAATTACTTTTGAAAGTACTGGTGCACCAGCTCTTGGTGTGTATTCTAATATTGCTAATGCTTCATCTACATTCATTCCTCTAACCATATCAGTGATTGGCTTTAATTTTCTTGGAGATATACGAACATATTTTGCGATCGCTCTAGCTTCCATCTTAGTAACCTCCTTCCGTATCTATCTCACTATTTCTTAACCTTAGATGATTTTTCGTTATCTGCATGGCCTCTATAAGTTCTTGTAGGTGCAAATTCACCTAGTTTATGTCCAACCATATCTTCTGTTATATAAACAGGTACATGTTTTCTTCCATCATGTACAGCAATCGTATGTCCTATCATTTGTGGAAATATTGTTGATGCTCTTGACCATGTTTTTAATACTTTTTTCTCATTTTTTTCATTCATCTCTTCTATTCTACGTAAAAGCTTTGGCTCAACAAAAGGTCCTTTTTTTAAGGATCTACTCATAGCTACTTTTCCTCCCTTCGGTAACTTCATCTACTTGACCTGAGGACTATGAGGCCAAGGTCCTATTTTTTTCCATGACCTCGTTTCCTCTACTATTTCTGATTTCTTCTCTTAATAATGAATTTATCTGATGCTTTATTTTTCTTTCTTGTTTTGTATCCCATAGCTGGTTTACCCCAAGGAGTCATTGGTGAAGGTCTTCCTACAGGCGATCTACCTTCTCCACCACCATGTGGGTGATCATTAGGGTTCATTACAGAACCTCTTACAGTAGGTCTAATGCCCATATGACGTTTACGTCCAGCTTTACCTATTGTAATATTTTCATGATCTAAGTTTCCTACTTGACCAATTGTTGCTTTGCAGTTAATGCTTATTAATCTAACTTCACCGGAAGGTAATCTAACTTGAGCGTATTTACCTTCTTTAGCCATTAATTGAGCAGAATTTCCTGCTGCTCTAACTAATTGAGCTCCTTTTCCAGGTTTTAATTCAATGTTGTGGATAATTGTACCTACTGGAATATCTTTTAATTTTAGTGCATTTCCTACTTTTATGTCTGCACCTTCTCCAGATACAATCACATCTCCAACATTTAATTTGTTAGGAGCAATGATATATCTCTTTTCTCCATCTGCGTAAGTCAAAAGTGCAATATTTGCAGATCTATTAGGATCATATTCTATCGCAGTAACTTTAGCAGGTATACCATCTTTATTTCTTTTGAAGTCAATCAATCTATATTTTCTCTTTGCACCGCCACCTCTATGACGAACTGTAATCTTACCTTGTGCATTTCTACCAGCTTTTTTGTTAAGTGGCACTAGCAATGACTTTTCTGGTTCTTTTTTTGTAATTTCTTCGAACGTTGAAACAGTCATTTGTCTTAACGCTGGAGAAGTTGGTTTAAACTTCTTAATTCCCATGGCATTTCCCTCCTTCTTTCATTCATACTGTAAACGTACTACATACCTTCAAAGAACTCGATTTCTTTGCTGTTAGGAGTCAACTTTACAATTGCTTTTTTTCTATCTGGTCTCTTACCTACATTCATTCCCATTCTCTTATATTTACCTTTTACACGTACTGTGTTGACTTTTTCTACTTCTACACCGAAGATTTCTTCAACAGCTTTTTTAATTTCTGTTTTATTCGCTCTTATATCAACAATGAAAGTGTATTTTTTATCAGCCATATCATCCATACTTCTTTCACTGATTAATGGCTTTTTAATAATATCGTATGCTGTCATTATGCGTACACCTCCTCTATCTTGTGTACCGCGTCTTTAGTAACGATAAACTTGTCATGATTTAAAATATCATAAACATTTAACGTATTAACAAGTGTTGTTGTTACTCCTGGAATATTTTTAGCAGATTTGATGATATAATCATCTTTTTCATCAAGAACAATTAATGCTTTCTTTTCTGCTTTTAAGTTGTTTAAGATATTTACCATATCTTTTGTTTTATATGCATCCATTTTTAATTCATCTAAAACAACCATTTCATTTGCTTGTACCTTAGAACTTAAAGCAGACTTCATTGCAAGTCTTTTAACTTTTTTAGGTAGTGTATATCTGTAATCTCTTGGCTTTGGTGCAAATACTACTCCACCACCAACCCAATGTGGTGCTCTGATACTTCCTTGACGTGCTCTACCTGTTCCTTTTTGTCTCCATGGCTTTCTACCGCCACCTCTAACTTCTGCTCTAGTTTTTGCAGATTGTGTACCTTGTCTTTGGTTTGCTAGGTAATTTTTTACTACTTCATGTAATACACTTGTATTTATTTCAGCTCCGAAGATGTTTTCGTTTAATTCTATTTCACCTACTTGTTGACCTGAAACATTATATAAATCAACCTTTGGCATTTTACTTCCTCCCTTCTGTAGCTAGATTATTACTTAGCCTTAACGCTTTCTTTAATTGTAATAACGCCGCCCTTAGGCCCTGGAATTGCTCCTTTTATTAATAAAAGATTTCTCTCTACATCCACTTTTACAACTTCAAGGTTTTGGATTGTTACTTGTTCATTTCCCATTCTTCCAGCTGCTTTCATTCCTTTAAATACTCTACTTGGGAATGAACTCGCTCCTAATGAACCTGGTCCTCTATGGTATTTAGAACCATGAGACATAGGTCCTCTTGCTTGATTATGTCTTTTAATCGGACCTTGTGTTCCTTTACCTTTTGAAGTTCCCACAACATCCACTTTACTTCCCTCAGCAAAAATATCAACTTTGATTTCTTGCCCAACTTTATACGCAGCAGTATCTTCTACACAGAATTCTTTTAAGAACTTTTTAGCAGGTACTCCCGCTTTTGCAAAGTGTCCTTTTTGTGGTTTGTTCGTTTTGTTCTCTTTTTTATCTTCATATCCGATTTGAATCGCGTTGTATCCATCTGTATCCACAGTTTTTACTTGAGTTACATAAACAGGACCAGCTTCTACAACTGTTACAGGAATCACAGAACCTTCTTCAGTGAAAATTTGTGTCATTCCGATTTTTTTTCCTAAAATCCCTTTCATTTTTTACACCTCCTGATATTCTTACAGCGGATTACACTTAATATGGTAATCATACTAAGAGAGGTATAGGAATATATATAAACCTACTTCTTAGTAGTTACACGCATTATAATTTAATCTCAATATCAACACCTGCTGGTAAATCTAATCTCATTAATGCATCAACAGTTTTTGGTGTTGGATTTAAGATGTCAATCAATCTCTTATGTGTTCTTTGTTCAAACTGTTCTCTAGAATCTTTATATTTATGAACAGCTCTTAAAATAGTAATGATTTGTTTTTCTGTTGGTAGTGGAACAGGACCTGATACATTTGCACCTGTTCTTTTTGCAGTCTCTACTATTTTCTCAGATGATTGATCTAAAATTTTGTGATCATAAGCCTTTAGTCTAATTCTAATTTTTTGTTTGCTGTTTGCCATTGTGTTTCCCTCCTTTTCATCGCACGCATTGTTTTTTTTACGTACGACTAGAACCTCAGTACACTCTCCCGGGTGTTCCCGTTTGTTTTTTTATAGCGAAAGTCTACTGACATCCTGTCGCCCGATTCTTGAACGGACATTCTCAGTGAAAATTTCCCAAAGCATTGTTTTGGCAACCTTTCACGTCATCGCAGTCCCGCAAACACACTATTATAGTATATTTTATTATTGATTACTAAACAAGTCTTGACTTTTATTTTTTTTTGTGCTTTAATAGTAGGTTTGCATAAATAACAGCCACTGACATTTGCCATTGGCTCTTTGTATGTCTATTTTTATATTTGCTTATTTTATTTTGTAGCCGAGGGAGTCCCCTCGGCTATATTTTAAATTATTCAATAATGCTAGCAACAACACCTGCTCCAACTGTTCTTCCACCCTCACGGATTGCAAATCTTAATCCTTCTTCGATTGCAATTGGGTTGATTAATTCAATTTCCATTGTTACGTTGTCTCCAGGCATGCACATTTCTACTCCTTCTGGTAGTGAAACAGATCCTGTAATATCTGTTGTTCTGAAGTAGAATTGTGGTCTATATCCATTAAAGAATGGTGTATGTCTTCCACCTTCTTCTTTCTTTAATACGTATACTTCTGCTTTGAATTTTGTATGTGGGTTGATTGTTCCTGGCTTTGCTAATACTTGTCCTCTTTCGATTTCATCTCTTTGTACACCTCTTAGAAGTGCTCCGATGTTATCTCCTGCTTGTGCTTGATCAAGTAGCTTTCTAAACATTTCTACTCCTGTTACTACTACTTTTCTTGGCTCATCTGTTAATCCTACGATTTCTACTTCATCTTGTACTTTTAATACTCCTCTTTCTACTCTTCCTGTTGCAACTGTTCCTCTTCCTGTGATTGAGAATACGTCTTCTACTGGCATGATGAATGGTTTATCTGTATCTCTTTCTGGCTCTGGAATGTATTCATCAATTGCTTCGAATAATTCTATAATCTTGTCTCCCCATGGTCCTTCTGGATCGTTTAATGCTTCTAGTGCTGATCCTTTGATGATTGGTGTATCATCTCCTGGGAATTCATATTCATTTAATAATTCTCTTATTTCCATTTCTACTAATTCTAATAACTCTTCGTCATCTACCATATCACACTTGTTTAAGAATACTACGATGTATGGTACACCTACTTGTCTTGATAATAAGATGTGCTCTCTTGTTTGTGGCATTGGACCATCAGTTGCTGCACATACTAGGATTGCTCCATCCATTTGTGCTGCTCCTGTAATCATGTTCTTAACGTAGTCAGCATGCCCTGGACAGTCTACGTGTGCGTAGTGTCTGTTTGGTGTTTCATACTCAACGTGTGCTGTTGAAATTGTAATTCCTCTTTCTTTTTCTTCTGGAGCTTTATCAATGTTATCAAATGCTACTGCTTCTCCAGTTCCATATCTTTTGTTTAATGTAACTGTAATTGCTGCTGTTAATGTTGTTTTACCATGGTCAACGTGACCGATTGTTCCGATGTTAACATGCGGTTTGTTTCTCTCAAATTTAGCTTTTGCCATTTTTTCTCCTCCTTTTCAATCTTATACAAATATTCATTGTGTTGCCAGATCTTTTTCTGGCAACATATTATTTACCATTTATAATTTTTTCAGCTATGTTATTTGGCACTTGTTCAAAGTGGTCAAATTGCATTACATATGTTCCACGCCCTTGTGTTTTGGAACGTAAGTCTGTTGCATATCCAAACATTTCAGATAATGGCACATATCCTCTAATTACTTGAGCTCCTGATCTTGGCTCCATACCTTCAATTTTTCCACGTCTAGAGTTGATATCTCCGATAACATCTCCCATGTACTCCTCTGGTACAACAACTTCAACTTTGAAGTAAGGCTCAAGTAATACTGGTTTTGCTTTTTTCATTGCTTCTTTAAACGCCATAGAACCAGCAATCTTAAATGCCATTTCAGATGAGTCTACCTCATGGTAAGAACCATCATATAATTCAACTTTAACGTCAACCACTGGGAATCCTGCAATTACACCATTTTCCATTGCACTTTGAACCCCTGCATCAACATGTGGAATGTATTCCTTTGGAATAGCTCCTCCAACAATTGAATTAACGAATTCATATCCAGTACCCGGTTCTTTTGGTGTAACTCTAAGCTTAACGTGTCCGTATTGTCCACGTCCACCAGACTGACGTGCATATTTTGTATCCACTTCTGTAGGTACTGTAATTGTTTCTTTGTAAGCAACCTGTGGTTTACCAATATTTGCTTCTACTTTAAATTCTCTTAACAATCTATCTACGATAATTTCAAGGTGAAGCTCACCCATTCCCGCAATGATTGTCTGTCCTGTTTCTTCATTTGTCCATGTTCTAAATGTTGGATCTTCTTCAGCAAGTTTTGCTAAAGCCATACCCATCTTATCTTGACCAGCTTTTGTTTTTGGCTCAATAGCGATCTCAATAACTGGCTCTGGGAATTCCATAGACTCTAAGATAATTGGATTATCCTGATCACATAAAGTATCTCCAGTTGTTGTATCTTTTAAACCTACTGCTGCAGCAATATCTCCTGCATATACTTCAGAAATCTCTTCTCTACTGTTGGCATGCATTTGAAGAATACGTCCTATTCTTTCTTTTTTACCTTTTGTAGAGTTATAAACATAAGATCCTGATTTTAATGTACCTGAATATACTCTAAAGAAAGCTAGCTTTCCTACAAATGGGTCTGCCATAATTTTAAACGCTAATGCTGAGAATGGTCCATTATCATCTGCCACTCTTTCATCTTCCTCTTCTGAGTCAGGTAATACTCCCTTAATAGGTGGAATATCTAGTGGAGATGGCATAAAATCAACTACAGCATCTAACATCAACTGAACTCCCTTGTTTTTATATGCAGAACCACAGCATACAGGAACCATATTGTTTGCAATTGTTTGCTTTCTAATTCCTTCTTTAATTTCTTCTACTGTAAGTTCTTCCCCTTCAAGGTATTTCATCATTAATTCTTCATCAGCTTCTGCAACTGCTTCTACTAATGCCATTCTATATTCTTCAGCTTTATCCATCATATCAGCTGGAATTTCTGTAGTTTCAATTTCTTTTCCTAAATCATCTTTGTAGATTCTTGCATTCATTTCAATAAGGTCTACAAGTCCTACAAAAGTATCTTCAGCTCCTATTGGCAATTGAATTGGAACTGCATTTGCTTTTAAGCGATCCTTCATCATTTCTATAACATTATAGAAATCAGCTCCCATAATATCCATTTTGTTTACAAATGCCATTCTAGGAACTCTATATTTTTCTGCTTGGCGCCATACTGTTTCTGATTGTGGTTCAACACCACCTTTAGCACAGAATACTGCTACTGCACCATCTAATACACGAAGTGATCTTTCTACTTCAACTGTAAAGTCCACGTGGCCCGGTGTATCAATAATATTGATTCTGTGACCTTTCCACTGAGCAGTTGTAGCCGCAGAAGTAATTGTAATACCTCTTTCTTGCTCCTGCTCCATCCAGTCCATTGTTGCACCGCCTTCATGAACTTCACCTATTTTATGTGTTCTACCTGTGTAGAATAATATTCTTTCAGTCGTTGTTGTTTTCCCCGCATCAATATGGGCCATAATCCCTATGTTACGAGTTTTCTCTAACGGAAACTGTCTAGGCACAATTTCTCCTCCTTTCCGGTGTCGGTATTGCTACAGAAAATATTGTCCCCAATATTGGCGACAATATTACAATAAAAAAATTATTACCATCTATAATGTGCAAATGCTTTATTCGCTTCTGCCATTTTATGTGTATCTTCTTTCTTCTTAACAGATGCTCCTGTATTGTTTGCAGCATCCATAATTTCTTTTGCTAATCTTTCATCCATTGTTTTTTCGCCTCTCTTGCGAGAATAAGCAGTTAACCATCTTAGACCTAATGTTTGTCTTCTTTCAGGTCTTACTTCTACTGGCACTTGATAGTTTGCACCACCCACACGTCTTGCCTTTACTTCAAGAACTGGCATAATGTTGTTCATTGCTTTTTCGAATACTTCAAGTGGATCCTCACCTGTTTTTTCTTGAATCATAGCAAACGCATTATAAACAATTCTTTGTGCAGTTCCTTTTTTACCATCAAGCATAATGTTATTGATTAGCTTTGTTACAACCTTGCTTCCATATACTGGATCTGGTAGTACATCTCTTTTAGGTACATGTCCTTTTCTTGGCACTTTCCTTCCCTCCTTAACAACAAAATTCTCTCATCGGTACTCGACAACCCCTAAGATTGCCGTCGTGCGCTAAAATGCAATATATATTAAGCCCCCCTCAGATGGGCGCATTTTCGCTCGACGATCAATTATTTCTTTTCTTTAGGTTTCTTTGCACCGTACTTAGATCTTGCTTGATTTCTGTTTTGAACTCCTGCAGTATCAAGGGTTCCTCTTACAATATGGTATCTAACCCCTGGTAAGTCTTTTACCCTTCCACCTCTGATTAACACAACGCTGTGCTCTTGAAGATTGTGTCCAATTCCTGGTATATAAGCAGTTACTTCAATACCATTTGTCAATCTTACTCTGGCAACTTTTCTTAACGCTGAGTTTGGTTTCTTAGGAGTTACAGTCTTTACAGATGTACAAACTCCTCTTTTTTGAGGTGAACTAACATTAGTACTTTTTCTGTGCAAAGAGTTGAAACCTTTTTGAAGTGCTGGAGCAGTTGATTTGTATTCAACTTTCTCTCTTGATTTGCGCACTAATTGATTAATTGTAGGCATCCTGTACACCTCCTTCCAAATTTTAAAGCAAATTATATTTACATAGGATAAAAACCTATGACTATCACATAATTACTTTAATATTGCTGCTGTAGCAGCACCTATATTGATTCCACAAGCTTTTCCAAGTTTTTTCATTGATTCTGCATAAACAATTTGAACATTTCTTGCTTTTGCTTCCTCTTCAACATTTCTTGTTACATACTTTTCTGCATCCTTAGCAATAAACAGAGTTTGAACTCTATCTTCTTTCACTGCTCTTAAAGCTTGCTTTGTACCAACAACTAATTTTTTTTGATTTTTTAATTGTTCAAGCATATAGTATCCTCCTTTATTAAACACCTGAAAGATTATGTGAATTCACATAATCTTTCTTGGTATTTAAAAAGTCAACTATCTCTTAATTTACACACTATATCATTCTAACACTAAGTTTATATGCTGTCAACTGATAATTTATGGTTACTACAATTCACTATCTGCATGTGCAATCGCAATATTTTTGTATCTCTTCATTCCTGTTCCAGCAGGAATCAACTTACCGATAATTACGTTTTCTTTTAATCCTATTAAATTATCTTCTTTCCCTTTGATTGCTGCTTCTGTAAGCACTCTTGTTGTTTCTTGGAAAGATGCTGCTGATAAGAATGACTCTGTAGCAAGAGATGCTTTTGTAATTCCTAAAAGTACTCTTCGTCCTGTTGCTGGCGTCAATCCTTCTTCTTCCACCTGTCTATTAACTTCTTCAAATTCGTGAATATTAACTAATCCACCTGGAAGAAGCTCTGTATCTCCAGCATCTTCTATTTTTACTTTTGAAACCATCTGTCTTACAATAACTTCAATATGCTTATCATTAATATCAACACCTTGTAATTTGTAAACCCTTTGTACTTCTTTTACAAGATATTCTTGAACACCAGCGACACCTTTAATTTTTAAGATATCGTGAGGATTTACAGAACCTTCTGTTATCTCATCTCCAGCTTCTATTCTTTGTGCTTCTTTAACCTTTATTCTTGATCCATAAGGTATTGAGTATGTTCTTTGCTCTCCATCATCACCTGTTACGATTACTTCTTTATTCTTTTTAGTTTCATTTATTGATACTATACCTGAAATTTCTGTGATTATTGCAAGCCCTTTTGGCTTTCTAGCCTCAAACAACTCTTCAACCCTAGGTAAACCTTGTGTAATGTCATTTCCTGCAACCCCACCAGTGTGGAATGTACGCATCGTAAGCTGTGTTCCTGGTTCTCCGATAGATTGAGCAGCAATAATTCCAACAGCTTCTCCTACATTCACAGCTTCTCCTGTTGCTAAGTTTCTTCCATAGCAACGAGCACATACACCATGTCTTGTTTTACAGTGTAGAACTGTTCTTATTTTTACTCTCTCAATGCCTGCTTTAACGATTCTATCTGCATCTTCTTCTGAAATTTCTCTATCTGCCTCAACCAAAACCTCTCCTGTTTGAGGATGTACTACATCTTCAAAGGCATATCTTCCAACAAGTCTATCGTATAATGTTTCTATTAATTCATTTCCATCTTTAAAGGCTTCTACGTAAACACCTGTATCTGTACCACAGTCTTCTTCTCTTATAATTACATCTTGACTGACATCAACTAATCTTCTTGTTAAGTAACCAGAGTCTGCCGTTCTAAGAGCTGTATCTGCAAGACCTTTTCTTGCCCCGTGAGTAGATATAAAATATTCAAGAACAGATAATCCTTCACGGAAGTTCGCTTTTATAGGAAGTTCTACTGTATGTCCTGATGCATTGGCCATAAGTCCCCTCATACCACCAAGCTGACGTATTTGGTTTTTACTTCCTCTCGCTCCTGAATGCGCCATTATAAACACATTATTTAGACGGCCTAAGTTTGCCATAAGGGCATCTGTTACTTTTTCAGTAGTCTCTGACCATGTTCTGATTACTCTTTCATACCTTTCTTCATCAGAGATCAAGCCTCTTCTATAAGCTTTCTCATATTTATCTACAATCTCATCTGCTTCTGAAAGCAATCTTTCTTTTTCTTTTGGTATTTCCATATCAGATACACTAATGGTAATAGCTCCAATTGTAGAATAATGGAATCCCATTTGTTTGATATGGTCTAACATAATTGCTGTAGTAGTATTTCCAAACTTTCTAAAACATTTATCAATTATTTTTCCTAGCTTTTTCTTATCACAAAGAAAATCAATTTCTAAAGAGTACGGATCTTTTTCTCTATCAACAAATCCTAAGTTTTGTGGGATTTTCTCATTGAAGATAAATCTACCTACAGTACTCTCAACAAGCTTACCAGGATCATCTTCACTTAATTTTCTTCTAACCTTAACTTTTGCATGTAGTCCCACTACACCATTTTGGTATGCCATTAACATCTCTTCAATATCTTTGAAGATCATACCTTCACCTGGTTCTCCTTCAATATCGATAGTTAAGTAATAACTTCCAAGAACCATATCCTGAGTAGGTGTTGTAATAGGAGATCCATCTTTTGGTGCTAGTATATTATTAGTAGAAAGCATTAAAAATCTTGCTTCAGCTTGTGCTTCTACAGAAAGAGGTACGTGTACAGCCATTTGGTCTCCATCAAAGTCAGCATTATATGCTGTACAAACAAGAGGATGAAGCTTAATTGCCTTTCCTTCTACCAAAATCGGCTCAAACGCTTGAATTCCTAATCTATGAAGTGTAGGAGCACGATTTAGTAGTACTGGATGCTCTTTAATTACTTCTGCTAATACATCCCATACCTCTGATCTCACTCTCTCTACCATTCTCTTAGCACTCTTTATGTTATGTGCATATCCATCGTTTACAAGACGCTTCATGATAAATGGCTTGAATAATTCTAATGCCATTTTTTTTGGCAGACCACATTGGTAAAATTTTAGTTCTGGTCCTACTACAATAACAGAACGACCTGAATAGTCAACACGTTTTCCAAGTAGGTTTTGTCTAAATCTACCTTGTTTTCCTTTTAACATATCTGATAGTGATTTTAATGGTCTGTTTCCTGGTCCTGTTACAGGTCTACCTCTTCTTCCATTGTCAATTAATGCATCTACTGCTTCTTGAAGCATTCTTTTTTCATTTCTAACGATAATGTCTGGAGCCCCTAAATCTAGTAATCTTTTTAATCTATTATTTCTATTGATTACTCTTCTATATAAGTCATTTAAGTCAGAAGTAGCAAATCTACCTCCATCTAATTGGACCATTGGTCTTAAATCTGGAGGAATTACAGGTACTGCATCAAGAATCATCCATTCAGGCTTATTCCCAGATTTTCTAAATGCTTCTACTACTTCAAGTCTTCTAATAGCTCTAATTCTCTTTTGCCCAGAGCTATCTCTAAGCTTTAATCTTAATTCCTTAGTTAACTTTTCTAAATCTATTTTGCTTAAAATGTCTTTAATAGCTTCTGCACCCATAGCAGCTTTAAAGGCTTTTCCAAATTTTTCTCTGTATTCCCTATATTCGTTTTCATTTAATAATTGTTTATAACTTAATGAAGTTTCTCCAGGATCAGTTACAATATATGAAGCAAAATACAGTACCTTTTCTAAGGAACGAGGAGACATATCTAATAATAGTCCCATTCTACTTGGTATTCCTTTGAAATACCAAATATGAGATACAGGGGCAGCAAGCTCTATATGCCCCATTCTCTCGCGTCTTACTTTTGACTTTGTAACTTCAACACCACATCTGTCACAAATAATTCCTTTGTATCTTACTCTTTTATATTTTCCACAATGACATTCCCAGTCTTTTGTAGGACCGAATATTTTTTCACAGAATAGTCCTTCCTTTTCTGGTTTTAATGTACGGTAATTAATTGTTTCTGGTTTTTTAACTTCTCCTTTTGACCAGCTTCTAATTTTTTCTGGCGAAGCAAGACCAATTTTTATTGACTCAAAATTATTTAATTCAAACAAGGAGTTTCTCTCCCTTCATTATGGCTTATATAGCTTAAGATTTTATTTAAAATTTATAATCATTATAATCATCAATTTTAGAATAATTCTCTTCATTTTCATAATCAAAAACTGATTCATCAATCTGATCTAAATCATCTGTATTTTCTTGTTCTTCATTATTTTTCTCTTCTTCATTTTCATTATTTTCTTCAGGTGTTTGATATCCTTCAACTTCTAAAATAACATCTAATTCATTAGTATCATCATCTACTGATTCTTTAATTTCAATTTCTGTATCTTCTGCTGTAAGCACCTTTACATCTAAAGCTAAACTTTGTAATTCCTTAATTAATACTTTAAATGATTCAGGTACCCCTGGCTCTGGGATATTTTCACCCTTTACAATTGATTCATAAGCTTTTACACGTCCGATAACATCATCAGACTTAACAGTTAATATTTCTTGTAATGTATGTGCAGCTCCATAAGCTTCTAGTGCCCAAACTTCCATTTCTCCAAATCTTTGACCACCAAACTGTGCTTTACCACCTAAAGGCTGTTGAGTAACTAATGAATATGGTCCTGTACTACGTGCATGAATCTTATCATCTACTAAGTGATGAAGCTTTAACATATACATGTATCCTACTGTAACTCTATTATCAAAAGGCATTCCTGTCCTTCCATCATAAAGTTGAAGCTTTCCATCCTCTGGATATCCTGCTTGTTTTAACGCTTCTCTTATATCTTCCTCTCTAGCTCCATCAAATACAGGAGTTGCTACATGCCAGCCTAGTTTCTTTGCTGCCATACCAAGATGTACTTCTAGCACCTGCCCAATGTTCATACGAGACGGTACTCCAAGAGGATTTAAGACAACTTGTAGTGGTGTTCCATCTTCTAAGAATGGCATATCTTCTTCAGGTAATACTCTTGATATAACCCCTTTATTACCATGACGTCCTGCCATTTTATCTCCCACCATGATTTTTCTCTTTTTAGCTATATAACATCTTACAAGTACATTTACTCCTGGTGGTAGTTCATCTCCATTTTCTCTTGTAAATACTTTTACGTCTACAATTATTCCACTTTCTCCATGAGGAACCCTTAATGATGTATCTCTAACCTCTCTTGCCTTTTCTCCAAAGATTGCACGAAGCAATCTTTCTTCTGCCGTAAGCTCTGTTTCTCCTTTTGGAGTAACTTTTCCTACTAATATATCTCCTGACTTAACTTCTGCTCCGATTCTGATGATTCCTCTCTCATCTAAATCTTTTAGGGCTTCTTCCCCTACGTTTGGAATATCTCTTGTAATTTCTTCTGGTCCTAGCTTTGTATCTCTAGCTTCAGATTCATATTCTTCTATATGAATGGACGATAAAGCATCTTCCATAACCAATCTTTCATTTAGAAGAATAGCATCCTCATAATTATATCCTTCCCATGTCATAAATCCTATAAGCAAGTTTCTTCCTAGTGCAATTTCCCCATGATCTGTAGAAGGTCCATCTGCTATTGCATCACCTTTTTCTACATGTTCACCTTTATTGACAATTGGCCTTTGATTGATACATGTTCCTTGATTCGAACGCTTAAATTTAAGTAGTTTGTATCGATCACATCCACCGTCTGAATCTCTTCTTATAACAATTTCATCAGCTGAAACTCTTTCAATAATTCCTGAATTTTTTGCCAAAACTACTACTCCAGAATCTCTTGCAGCTATATACTCCATACCTGTTCCGATAATTGGTGCATCTGTTTTTACAAGAGGCACAGCTTGACGTTGCATGTTCGATCCCATAAGTGCACGGTTTGCATCATCATTTTCTAAGAATGGAATCATTGCAGTTGCAACAGAAACCATTTGTTTTGGCGTTACGTCCATATAATCTACTTCTTCTCTTGGAACAACATCAATATCTCCATTTTTGCATCTAGCAGTAACCCTACGATTAACAAATCTTCCTTCTTCGTCTAATGGCTCATTGGCTTGAGCAATAATTAACGGATCTTCCTCATCTGCTGTTAGGTAATGAATCTCCTCTGTTACAACGCCTCTTTCCTTGTCTACCTTTCTATAAGGAGCTTCAATAAATCCATATTCATTTATCCTACCGTAAGTAGTTAACGAACCAATCAATCCGATGTTAGGACCCTCTGGTGTTTCTATTGGACACATACGTCCATAGTGAGAATGGTGAACGTCACGAACCTCAAACCCTGCTCTTTCACGAGAAAGTCCTCCTGGTCCTAATGCAGATAATCTTCTCTTGTGCGTAAGTTCTGCAAGAGGGTTCGTTTGATCCATAAATTGTGACAACTGGCTGCTTCCAAAAAACTCTTTAATAGCAGCTGCTACTGGCCGAATATTAATTAAAGCTTGCGGTGTAATTACATCAATATCTTGAATAGTCATTCTTTCTTTTACAACTCTTTCCATTCTTGATAGACCTATTCTAAATTGATTTTGTAGAAGTTCTCCTACTGAACGTAATCTTCTATTGCCTAAGTGGTCAATATCATCTACTTCTCCTACACCATGAGCAAGGTTTAATATATAGCTTACTGAAGCAATAATATCATCAATGATAATATTTTTTGGAGATAAATCTTTTTTTCTCTCTTTTAACGCTTCTCGTATTTCATTTTCTTCTTTATAAGTATCTAATATTTCTTTTAGTACAGGGAAATGTACTCTCTCTTCTATATTTAAATCATCTATGTTAAATTCTATATGTTTTTTAATATCTACAAAATGATTTCCAATAACTTTAACATTTTTTTCATCTTCACCAATAACATGTACTATTTTAATTCCTGCATTTTCTATAGTTTTTGCTATATCTAAAGTTATTTTTTGACCTTCTTCCACGTAAACTTCACCTGTATAAGGGTTTACGATTGTTTCTGCTGCTTTATGACCTGTTATTCTGTTTACAAGACCAAGCTTTTTATTATATTTATAACGCCCTACTTTTGCTAAATCATATCTCTTAGGATCAAAAAATAATGAATCAATAAGAGATTTTGCACTTTCTACTGTAGGTGGCTCACCTGGTCTAAGCTTTTTATATATTTCTAAAAGCCCTTCCTCTTGTGATTTGGTACTATCTTTATCTAACGTATGCATTAGGCGCTCATCTTCTCCTAATAAGCTTATAATTTCTGCATCAGTACCAAATCCTAAAGCCCTAAGTAATACTGTCATAGGCTGTTTTCTTGTTCTATCTACTCTTACAGATATTATATCATTTGAGTCCGTTTCATACTCTAGCCATGCACCACGATTTGGTATGACTGTAGTAGAAAATAGTTTTTTTCCTGTTCTATCAAGCTGAACTGCATAATATGGCCCTGGAGATCTTACAAGCTGCGTTACGATAACTCTTTCTGCTCCATTAATAATGAAGGTACCGTTATCTGTCATAAGTGGGAAATCTCCCATAAATACTTCTTGTTCTTTTACTTCTCCAGTTTCCTTATTTATTAGCCTTACCTTTACTTTAAGCGGTGCAGCATATGTAACATCTCTCTCCTTGCACTCTTCTATATCGTATTTAGGCTCCCCATCTAATGAATATCCAATAAATTCAAGAATTAGATTACCTGTATAATCTTGGATAGGGGAAATATCTTCAAATACTTCTTGTAAACCCTCACGCAAAAACCACGCATAAGATTCACGTTGAATTTCAATAAGATTTGGCATCTGTACAACTTCTTCAATAGTTGCATAACTCATTCTGGTTCTTTTTCCGACCTGAATAGGATGTGGCATGTTTTTCACCCCTTGTACTAGTATAAAAAAGTCTTTTTAAATTTTAAAGGTTGACTTTTTTAAAGTTTTATAACACTAACGAAATTTCTATAAAATTTCCATTGCTTAAAATTTTACAGCAAAAACGAAATTCATAGAAATCTCTATTACTTAAAATACATAACAGAAATTATAAACTATTTTAATTTTATAATTTCCTATGTATTATAAAAAAAACCTCAAAACTTCACATTATCATACTTTTTTTATTCTATTACATGTGACAGGAGGTCTTTCGTTCAAATATTCTTGTTCTATATAAACAACTTTTTTAAAATCTATATAAAGTTATCCATCTATATAAAGTTATCCATAGATGCAACCAATTTATAACTTCCTATAGACCATTAAAAAGTTGGAAATTAAAGATGTTCATATGATTCTTCTCATAATTCATAATATTGCCATTCATAATATTTTTTATACAGAAAGTCTTAAATTTCGCCTCCTATGGCAGTATATAATGCTATCATAAACCCTATTTATTGTCAAGTCCTCAATTTTATGTTATAATAATTTTTGCATATGTTTTTAATTGACTCGCATAAAGGAAAAAATAAAAAGGTACTCTGGATTTCTCCAGAGTCCCTTTTTATTTTTATTTAATTATTTAACTTCTACAGTTGCTCCAACTTCTTCTAATTTAGCTTTCATTTCTTCAGCTTCTTCTTTAGATACGCCTTCTTTTAATGTTTTAGGAGCTCCATCAACTACTTCTTTTGCTTCTTTTAATCCAAGTCCTGTAATTTCTCTTACAGCTTTGATTACTTTAATTTTTTGGCTTCCAGCGCTAGCTAAAACTACATCAAATTCAGTTTTTTCTGCTGCTGGTGCTGCTCCTGCTGCTCCTGCAACTGCAACTGGTGCTGCTGCTGATACACCAAATTCTTCTTCACATGCTTTTACTAATTCGTTTAATTCAAGTACTGTCATACCTTTTATAGCTTCAATAATTTGCTCTTTTGTCATTTTATTACACCTCCGAAAATTTTAAATAATTATTACGCTTCTGCGCCATTTTTATCAGCAATTGCTTGAAGTAAGTAAGCAAGATTTGATAATGGTGATTTAATGCTTCCAAGGAACTTCGCAAGTAATACTTCTCTTGAAGGTATTTCTGCGATTTGCTTGATTGTTTCAATATCATAGTATTGTCCTTCAACAACACCTGATTTTAATTCTAAAGCTTTGTGCTCCTTTGCAAAATCATTTAAGATTCTTGCTGGTGTTACAGGATCTTCATATCCAAAAGCAACTGCATTTGGCCCTGTTAAATCTGCTGTTAAAGATTCAAAATCAGTGTCTTTTACAGCTAATCTCATTAAAGTATTTTTATATATTTTATATTCTACACCAGCTTCTCTCATTTGCTTTCTTAACTCTGTTACTTCTTCAACAGTTAACCCTCTATAATCAACGATTACAGCTGATTGGGCTTTGGAAAATTTTTCTTTAATCTCTTCTACAATCTGTTTTTTCACGTCTAAGTTGCTTGACATTTAGGTGTCCACCTCCTCTGCAATTTTGAAATTGCTCAATCCGTTCTGTTATTATAATAACAGAACCTCTCTACCGTAGACATAGAGAGGCTCCTAAACTCTTTCGAATCTATAGATAATTACCTCGGTAGGCAACTTTAAACCTAAATGGTACCTACTGTCTACGGTTTATGTTCAATTTTATTTGCAACATCATAGATTATATCATTGCATCTTTATGATGTCAATGATCATTTTTTGGATAATTAACCCATTATTTTTGTTGGATTTATCTTAACACCAGGGCCCATTGTACTAGTTACAACAACACTTTTTAAATATTGTCCTTTTGCAGCCGCTGGTTTTGCTTTAATGATTGCATCTAATAATACACTGAAGTTTTCATTTAATTTTTCAGTACCAAAAGATACTTTTCCAATTGGCACGTGAATAATATTTGTTTTGTCTAATCTATACTCAACTTTTCCTGCTTTTATTTCTTTTACAGCTTTTTCAACTTCGAAAGTAACTGTTCCTGACTTAGGGTTTGGCATTAAACCTTTTGGTCCTAATATTCTACCTAGTCTACCTACTAGACCCATCATGTCTGGTGTAGCTACTACTACATCAAAGTCAAACCAGTTTTCTTTTTGGATTTTTTCTGCTAACTCTTCTGCTCCGACATAATCTGCCCCAGCATTTTCAGCTTCTTTTGCTTTCTCTCCTTTTGCAAAAACTAATACTTTTCTTGTTTTACCTGTACCATGTGGTAATACAATAGCACCTCTTACTTGTTGATCTGCATGTCTTGAATCAACACCAAGCTTAATGTGTGCTTCAACTGTTTCATCAAACTTAGCTTTTGCAGTTTCTGTTACTAATTTTAAAGCTTCTTCTGGTTCATATTGAACTGTTCTATCAACTAATTTTGCACTTTCTAAATATTTCTTTCCTCTTTTTGGCATGTTTTTTACCTCCTTCGTGGTTTTAACGGTTTTTATATACCTCCCACCTAACTATAGGGTATTATTCTTCAACAATAATCCCCATGCTTCTAGCAGTACCTTTTATCATGCTAATTGCAGCTTCTATACTACCTGCATTTAAGTCAGGCATTTTAAGCTCTGCAATTTCTTTTACTTTATCTACAGATATTGTAGCAACCTTATCTCTATTAGGTACACCAGAACCACTTTCAATTCCTGCTGCTTTCTTTAACAAGACAGCTGCTGGTGGTGTTTTTGTAATAAATGTAAATGATCTATCTTGGTAAACTGTAATAACAACTGGTATAATCATACCAGCTTGATCTGCAGTTTTCGCATTGAATTCTTTACAGAACTGCATAATGTTAACACCTTGTTGTCCAAGTGCTGGACCTACTGGCGGTGCTGGAGTAGCTTTCCCTGCAGGGATTTGTAGTTTGACATATCCTGTAACTTTTTTAGCCATTAGTACACCTCCTCATTTATCTTGCAGTAACCTGCACATATATTTTATATTTAAAAGCATATAAGCTTTTTAAAAGCAATTATAATTTTTCTACTTGTGTAAAATCGAGTTCTACAGGTGTTTCTCTTCCAAACATTGAAATAAGAGCCTTCAAGGTCTGTTTCTCTAAATTGATTCCTTCTATAACTCCAATGAAGCTTTCAAATGGTCCTGATGTAACTTTTACTGTATCTCCTACAACAATATCAATCTCTGCAACTGGCTCTTCAATGCCCATACTCTTCACTTCTTCATCACTTAAAGGAATCGGCTTAGATCCTGGACCTACAAAACCTGTAACTCCTCTTGTATTTCTAACTACATACCAAGATTCATCATTCATGATCATCTTGATTAATACATAACCTGGGAAAATCTTTTTCTGTTTTGCTTTTTTCTTCCCATTTTTTATTTCTATTTTTTCTTCTGTGGGTACAACAATTTCAGTAATAATATCTTCCATACCTCTGTTTTCAACAAGTTTTTCAATATTTGCTTTAACTTTGTTTTCATGTCCAGAGTAGGTATGGACTACATACCATTTAGGCGTTTCTGACATATTCGAGAGTAGCCACACTTTATAGCCTAGTCTACTCTTCCCTCCCTCACTATTTAATAATTAGTTGAAGAGCTTTTCCAAATATTGTATCTACCAGCCAGATTCCAATAGCTACAACTGCACAGGTTGTCAGTACAACTGTAGTATATGATGTCAATTCCTTTTTACTTGGCCAAATTACTTTTTTCAACTCTGCCTTAACATGTCTAAAGAACTTCCCTACGTCTCTAGATTTGGCTGCCTTATTTGTATTTGTTTGTACTGCCATACCATTTCACATCCTTATATGTTAATTCTACCAAACATACATTTTCAACAAAGGATTATTTTGTTTCCTTATGAGTTGTGTGAGACTTACAGAATTTGCAGTATTTTTTTAATTCTAATCTGTCTGGATTATTTTTTTTGTTTTTCATAGTATGATAATTTCTTTGTTTGCATTCTGTACATGCTAGAGTCACTTTCACTCTCATAGTTACACCTCCTAAATGCCAGCTTTTATCTAAACTACCTTGCAATTCGACACAGATATCTCATTATGACACCATTACTTTATAAAGCTATCATAATTTTATATTGATGTCAATACAATTTTTGATTAGACGCAAGGCGTCTTATAAACACACAGAAAAAAACACCAAAATATAGTATTTCTTCCTCTGGGTTTATATTTTAAAACAATTTTATTTATAGTATAACCATAATTTGCTTTCATTATTGTATGTTTATTTAAAAGGACTAGGCTTGGGTTTCAAACCTAGTCCTATTCTAATTACTCAATAATGCTAGCAACAACACCTGCTCCAACTGTTCTTCCACCCTCACGGATTGCAAATCTTAATCCTTCTTCGATTGCAATTGGGTTGATTAATTCAATTTCCATTGTTACGTTGTCTCCAGGCATGCACATTTCTACTCCTTCTGGTAGTGAAACAGATCCTGTAATATCTGTTGTTCTGAAGTAGAATTGTGGTCTATATCCATTAAAGAATGGTGTATGTCTTCCACCTTCTTCTTTCTTTAATACGTATACTTCTGCTTTAAATTTTGTATGTGGGTTGATTGTTCCTGGCTTTGCTAATACTTGTCCTCTTTCGATTTCATCTCTTTGTACACCTCTTAGAAGTGCTCCGATGTTATCTCCTGCTTGTGCTTGATCAAGTAGCTTTCTAAACATTTCTACTCCTGTTACTACTACTTTTCTTGGCTCATCTGTTAATCCTACGATTTCTACTTCATCTTGTACTTTTAATACTCCTCTTTCTACTCTTCCTGTTGCAACTGTTCCTCTTCCTGTGATTGAGAATACATCTTCTACTGGCATGATGAATGGCTTATCTGTATCTCTTTCTGGCTCTGGAATGTATTCATCAATTGCTTCGAATAATTCTATAATCTTATCTCCCCATGGTCCTTCTGGATCGTTTAATGCTTCTAGTGCTGATCCTTTGATGATTGGTGTATCATCTCCTGGGAATTCATATTCATTTAATAATTCTCTTATTTCCATTTCTACTAATTCTAATAACTCTTCGTCATCTACCATATCACACTTGTTTAAGAATACTACGATGTATGGTACACCTACTTGTCTTGATAATAAGATGTGCTCTCTTGTTTGTGGCATTGGACCATCAGTTGCTGCACATACTAGGATTGCTCCATCCATTTGTGCTGCTCCTGTAATCATGTTCTTAACGTAGTCAGCATGTCCTGGACAGTCTACGTGTGCGTAGTGTCTGTTTGGTGTTTCATACTCAACGTGTGCTGTTGAAATTGTAATTCCTCTTTCTTTTTCTTCTGGAGCTTTATCAATGTTATCAAATGCTACTGCTTCTCCAGTTCCATATCTTTTGTTTAATGTAACTGTAATTGCTGCTGTTAATGTTGTTTTACCATGGTCAACGTGACCGATTGTTCCGATGTTAACATGCGGTTTGTTTCTCTCAAATTTAGCTTTTGCCATTTTTTCTCCTCCTATCTTATAATTTATCAAATATTTTATTTTTCAAAGTAAACTTATCCGGGTGTGTCTATGTATACAAAACTAAAATGGAGCCCATGAGCGGATTCGAACCGCCGATCTCCGCCTTACCAAGGCGACGCTCTAACCACCTGAGCCACATGGGCACTCACCATTACTATTCTACTACTCACCTAGATAAAAGTCAATGTTTTTTATTTGAAATATTTTTCCTTTTTCTAGTTTCCTCTTGTTTCTAGATATCTTTCTAATTTTCGTTTTACACGCTGCAATGCATTATCAATAGACTTTACATGTCTATTAAGTTCAAGTGACATCTCTTGATATGATTTTCCTTGTAAATAAGACATCAATACAGTCCATTCTAAATCACTTAATATTTCTCCTATTTTTGATTCAATATGAGATAGCTCTTCTCTTGATATAATAAGTTCTTCAGGATCTGAAATTCTTGTGCCAGATATTACATCAAGCAGTGTTCTGTCTGATTCCTCATCATATATTGGCTTATTTAAAGATATATATGAATTTAAAGGTATATGTTTTTGCCTTGTAGCTGTTTTTATTGCAGTAATTATTTGTCTTGTAATGCATAGTTCTGCAAAAGCCCTAAAAGACGATAGCTTGTCTGACCTAAAGTCACGAATTGCCTTAAACAACCCTATCATCCCTTCTTGAATTATATCTTCTCTATCAGCACCAATTAAAAAATAAGACCTAGCTTTTGCTTTAACAAAATTTTTATACTTTTTAATCAAATATTCTAGTGCTTTCGTATTTCCATTTCTAGCATCCTCAACAACATCTTCATCAACCATCAAATCTAAATTTTCGTTCATATCTTCCTGTGCCCTACTTATTCCCACAAAAATCTCCTCCAGCACTTTTCTGATTTTGTGCCAAATCTTTTTACCAAACCCCAAATATGTACAAAACGTCAACAATCGTAATCAGCACAAAATTGTATACTTATTATAACGTAACCTACATCATCTCGTCAAGAAATTCATTGGTTTCTGCGCCATTTTTCAAGCTTTTCGACAATTTGCTTGTCAATTCGATCCCTAAGAGTCGATCTTATTTGTTTTGATGCTTCTGTTTTTTTATGAATTTTTTTCATAATTCTTTCTAATTCAAGCTTTAACTCTCTTGCAGAAATCCTTGTACCCCCACTTCCTAATACAACTTGTTGTTCTGCCCAATCAGAGGTAGCAACAGTTACAAAATTTCTCCTATCCTTCGTTAATTCTTCTACCATTTTTTCAATATAAGAATCTGCTGTTTGATGCTCTTTTGTAAAGATGACCTCTACTCCTTTTATAGAAAACTTCCTCAAATCATTTCCTTTTACATAATGTGCATCAAATACAACAATCACAGCATATCCTGTATAATGCTTATAATCTACCATTTCTTGAATCAAACGATCTCTTGCTTCTTCCAAATTAATCTTTGCTATTTCTTTTAACTCTGACCATGCATTGATTACATTATATCCGTCTACCAACAAAAACTGTCTCAAATTTTATCACCCTATTCTATTCCCTCTCTTTGCCGCACCACTTCATACATAAGAATAGATGCTGCAACAGAAGCATTTAAAGAACTTACCTCTCCCTTCATAGGTATATTTACTAAAAAATCACATTTTTCTTTTATAAGTCTCCCAATTCCTTTTCCTTCACTTCCAATTACTAAAGCAATTTTACCCTTCATATTTTCTTCATAATGCTTTTTTTCTCCTGACATATCTGCACCAATTACCCAAACCCCTTGTGATTTTAGCATATCTATTGTTTGAGCAATATTAGATACTTTAGCAACAGGAACATATTCTATTGCACCAGCTGAAGTTTTTGCAACAATACTTGTAAGTCCAACAGCTCTTCTTTTAGGGATAATAATACCGTGAGCACCAGCAGCATCTGCTGTTCTCATAATAGATCCTAAGTTATGTGGATCCGTAATTTCATCTAGTATAATAATAAAAGGATCCTCTCCTTTTTCTTCTGCTTTTTTAAGAATATCTTCAACTTCTACATAATTATGTGCTGCAACAAAAGCAATCACACCTTGATGTGCATGAGACTGAGAAATATTATCTAACTTTTGTTTTTGCACATATTGAATTGAAATACCCTTATCTTTCGCCATACCAATAATTTTTTTAACAGAACCTTCTGCCCCTTTTGCAATCATAATTTTATCTATTTCTCTATTTGCTCTTAAAGCTTCAATAACAGGATTTCTTCCTTCAATTTTATCTACATTCATATTTGCACCTCTTTATCACTTTTTCTTTATAATTCCCAATATTTTATATTTTATGGGTAATAGGCTGTAAGAAAGCTTCCCTTATCTCTCTCATTTTACCACAAGTCATATCTCCTTCTGGACATGGCCCTACCAAACACTTTGGTCCTGCATTTTTAAAAATGACAGGCGCTACTTCTTTTACTATTTTTAGCATTTTTGTAGCCATATCCCTAATTTCCCATTGAGCCCTTTGACAGCATCGATGATTAAAAAAGTTTAAAAGAGTTCTTGCATTCATGGTAAAAACAATTTTTGTCTCACAAGCGTTTGGAAAAACATATCGACTATCTTCAATTGCCATTTTTTCAGATATTCTTTTTGCTTGTTTTTCACTTTTCCCTTCTTTTATTAATCGATCATAATGCTTCTTTTGCAAAATATTTACCAAAGCATTATATTTTTCCTGATCTTCATTCATAGCTTTTAGAAACATATCCTTTGCTTCTGGAATAACTTCAATGCTAGGTGGTATAATATATTCAAATTGATCAAGCTTTACGTATCTTTGAGATTGCTGTGAATAACTAGCAATACGATGTCTTACAAGCTGATGTGTAAGTACTCTACTTACTCCTTCTACTGCAAATGTAAAACTTATATGCTCAATCGGAGACTCATGTCCTAAACTCATAAGCATATCCAAAAACTTTTCAGTTTTTTCTCCAGATAAATCTTCCATAATCTCATCTACACCAACCCTTGAATAACAGAGCTTTGCAGCAGCTGCTATCACCTTTTCTGGCTCAGGTGTATATTGAATCAATTTTACTTTCATTCTTTTTCCTCCTGTTTTTTCCTCATTATTTCTTCCAATTACTCTTTACTTTAAATTCCTTATAAGGAAACAAATATAAAAAATATCCTCTTACCTTCCCTTGGTACTCTCCAGCTATTTTTATTTCTTTACACGTTTTCCCATCTTCACCACAATAAAGTATCGTAGAAAATCCATCTTTCTTTGTTTTCTTAACATCAACTACCTTATAGCTAACAAGTCCCCATTTTTTTAACAAACCATTATACTTTTTTTCTTCATCTACTGATTTTTCTACAAATTGTTTAAACTTTAATGCATCCCCTTTAACTTCTATCTCGTCTAAGAATAAAGACTTCGTTATAAGTACAATAAATAAAAGTATTATAATATATAACATATTCTTTTCTCTTTTTGTCACCTACACCCCTCCTTGCTCAACCTCTTCTATAACCTGAATTCCTTTTTTTATGATCTCTTTTATACGTTTTTTATTTCCTAATAGATACAAATATCCAATAAGTGCTTCAAATCCTGTGGCATATTTGTAATCCGTAAGATTTGCATTTTTAGGAACAGAGCCTGATTTTTGATTTCTTCCTTTTTTGATAATTGCCCATTCCTCTTTATTAAGTTCTTTTTCAAGCATATGTACAATTTTCGCTTGGGCTGATGCTTTTACAAACTTAGTAGCAATTTTATGTAGCTTATTTACATTCCCTCCATATTTATGGAGAATGTACTCTCGAATATATACTTCATAAACTGCATCTCCAATATACGCAAGCACCAAAGGAGAGACAAACCGAATATTTTCTTCACTTTTTATTTCTAAATCCATATATTCAACAAAGTTTTTTTCCATTTAAAACCCTACCTTATTTTTATATTTCATATATTATAATTTGCCCTATACTCAATCATACTATAATTTTCTAGAACAGAAAAGTGCTTTCGTTCTATATCGTTGCAAAATAGACATTTCATCCCTTGACAAAAAAAATCATCGATCTGCTTTTTCTACCGCAAATCGATGATAATTATTTTTATTTATTCATTTTAAAAGAACTCTTTAAGGATACAATTCTGTTAAACACTAATTTTTCTTCTGTAGAATATTTAGGATCTACATTAAAATATCCATGTCTAAAGAATTGGAATTTTTCTTGAGGTTTTGCACTCTTCATATTTGGTTCAATAAAACCTTGTAATATTTCTAATGAATTTGGATTTATACAATCTAAAAATGATTTTTCTTCCTCTTGGTCTTTATCTAAAATCAATGGCTCATATAGTCTAAACTCTGCAGGTACAGCATTTTTTGCATCTACCCAGTGTAGGGTACCTTTTACTTTTCTTCCTGTAAAACCAGTTCCACTCTTTGTTTCTGGATCATAAGTACAATGAATTTCTATTACGTTTCCATTTTCATCCTTAATAACTTCATTACACTTAATAAAATATGCATGCTTTAATCTTACTTCATTTCCAGGGAATAATCTAAAATATTTTTTAGGTGGATTTTCCATAAAATCTTCCTGCTCAATATATATTTCTCTTGAGAATGAAATTTGTCTTGTTCCCATTTCTGGATTTTCTGGATTATTTTCTGCATTTAACATCTCAACTTTATCCTCTGGATAATTTGTAATCACTACCTTAAGAGGCCTTAAAATAGCCATTGTTCTTAACGCTTTTAATTTTAAGTCTTCTCTTATAAAATGTTCAAGCATTTGATAATCTACTGTACTATTATTTTTTGCAACTCCAATTTCTCTTGCAAAATTTCTAATAGATTCTGGTGTAAATCCTCTTCTTCTTAACCCTGAAATAGTTGGCATACGAGGATCATCCCATCCATCTACATACTTTTGATCTACCAATTGTTTTAATTTTCTTTTACTCATAACTGTATTTGTAAGATCTAGTCTTGCAAATTCAATTTGCTGCGGTTGACATTCCATTTCACATTCCTTTATTACCCAATCATATAATGGACGGTGATCTTCAAATTCTAATGTACAAATAGAATGTGTAATTCCCTCAATAGCATCCTCTATTGGATGTGCAAAATCATACATAGGATATATACACCATTTATCCCCTGTATTGTGGTGTTTTGCATGAGCAATACGATAAAGCACTGGATCCCTCATATTTAAATTAGGAGATGACATATCAATTTTTGCTCTTAATACTTTTTCACCATCTTTAAATTCGCCATTTTTCATTCGCTCAAATAAATCCAGATTCTCTTCTACACTTCTATTTCTATAAGGACTCTCTTTCCCTGGCTCTGTCAATGTTCCACGGTATTCTCTTATTTCTTCTGCTGATAAGTCACATACATAAGCTTTTCCTTTTTTTATTAGTAGTATTGCACGATTATACATTTCTTCAAAATAATCTGATGCAAAAAAAAGTCCGTCCCACTCAAAACCTAGCCATCTTACATCTTCTTTTATAGATTCAACGTATTCTGTATCTTCCTTTAATGGATTTGTATCATCAAATCTCAGGTTAGTTTTTCCATTAAATTCATCTGCTAAACCAAAGTTTAGACATATTGATTTTGCATGACCGATATGTAAATAACCGTTTGGCTCTGGTGGAAAGCGTGTAATAATTTCTTTGTGTTTTCCAGTTTTTAAGTCATCTATAATAATATTTTTTATAAAATTTGATGAGGTTTTATTTTCCATGGCTACACAACCTTTCTCCCTATTTTGAATATAATTATAACGTATTCATGTTAATATATCAAAATTTTTCAGTTATTCAAATGAATAAAATAAAAGGTTGTCGTCCCTAAAACTCCTTTCATTTAGGGACTGACAACTACTTTATTTTTTGATAGTCCATTTTGTTCCTTGAGGCGTATCCTCTAATACAATCCCTCTTGCCTTTAAATCATCTCTTATTTTATCTGCTAATGCAAAATCTCTATTTTTTCTTGCTTCTTGCCTCATCTTAACAAGCTTTTCAATTTCTTCATCCAATGCTTCTTCTTCCTTTGTTACAAGACCTAGTACATTTGTTAGCTCTAAAAACAAATCCAAGCTTTTTTGAATAAACTCTTTTGAAGCATTTGAATTTACACTAGAATTAATAGTTTTTACCAATTCAAACACTGCTGCAATCCCATCTGCAGTATTTAGGTCATCATCCATTGCACTAATAAACTTATCTTTGTATTTTTCAAGCTCTTTAAATTTTTCTTTTTCTTCATCATTCATATTTCCTTCTGCAACATTATCCAATAAGTGTTTTAGATTGTTCTTTGCATTATATAATCTTTCTAATCCATTTTTCGCTTGTTCCATAAGATCTCTGCTAAAGTTAATTGGATTTCTATATTGTGCAGATAACAAGAAGAAGCGAACAACTTCACCATCAAAATCTTTTAGTATATCCCTTACAGTAAAGAAATTTCCCTTTGACTTTGACATTTTTTCGTTATTGATAGTTATATATCCATTATGCATCCAGTATTTTGCAAATGGTTTTCCTGTACAAGCCTCACTCTGCGCAATTTCGTTTTCATGGTGAGGAAAAATCAAATCTTGCCCTCCTCCATGAATATCAATTGTCTCTCCTAAATACTTCATAGCCATAACAGAGCACTCAATATGCCAACCTGGTCTACCTTTACCCCATGGGCTATCCCATGCAATTTCTCCTACCTTTTGTGCTTTCCAAAGAGCAAAATCCATAGGATGTCTTTTTATATCATTTATCTCAATTCTAGCTCCAGCTTCTAAATCTTCTATACTTTGCTTTGATAACTTTCCGTATTCCTCAAATTTAGAGGTATCAAAATATACATCTCCCTCTGCTTCATATGCATACCCTTTATCAATAAGCCTTTGTATAAACTTAATTATATCTTGCATATTTTCTGTCACCTTAGGATGAACATCTGCCTTTTTTACTCCAATTTCACCTGCATCTTTGAAGTATTCTTCTATATATTTTTCACTAACTTCTTTAGGTGTTATTCCTTCTTCATTTGCACGATTAATAATTTTGTCATCAACATCTGTAAAGTTCTGTACAAATTTAACCTTATAACCTCTATACTCTAAATATCTTCTTAATGTATCAAATACAACAAAAGGTCTTGCATTTCCAATATGAAAATAGTTGTAAACCGTTGGCCCGCAAGCATATATTTTTACTTCATCTGGATTTATAGGTACAAATTCTTCTTTTTTCCTTGTAAGTGTGTTATATATTTTCATCCCTTTTTTCCCCCTCTTTTATTTTTTTCTCTAAATCAGCAATTCTTTTTCTTAGACATTCAAGCTCTTGCATTATTGGATCAGGTAAATGAATTTGATCTAAATCAATTTCAGGCTTATGCATACTTTGAATCTTAACATTATCTTTTATAACAATGCGCCCCGGTACCCCCACTACAGTACAATTTGGCGGCACTTCCTTTAATACTACAGAACCTGAACCTATCTTAGAATTATCTCCTACTTTAAATGGTCCTAACACCTTTGCACCACTACTAATTACCACATTATTTCCTATTGTAGGATGCCTTTTTCCTGTTTCTTTTCCTGTTCCTCCTAATGTAGCCCCTTGATAGATAGTTACATTATCTCCTATTTCTGTCGTTTCTCCTATAACTACTCCCATCCCATGGTCTATAAATAATCTCTTTCCTATTTTAGCTCCTGGATGTATTTCTATCCCTGTAAAAAATCTGCTTACTTGGGATATAAACCTAGCTAACACTACAAAACCTCTCTTATACAAAGTATGCGCAATCCTATGGCTAATAATACTATGAATGCACGGATAACACAAAAGCACTTCTAATCTACTTTTCGCAGCAGGATCTCTCTCTAAAATTGCTTCTATTTCTTCATTTATTTCTTTTATAAACTTAAACATATTCTATCCTCCTTTCAATTTTGAACAAATAAAAAAACCTTCTTCTCACATACAGAGACGAAGGTTTTCCGCGGTTCCACTCTGCTTAGGATATATCCTCAGCTTTTTTGCATGTAACGGTGCTAACCGGTTTGACCTACTCACTCATATTTCAGCCAACTGCTCATAGGTGCATTTCAGTTTAAAAAATACTTAAGCTACTCTCAGCCTACGATAGCTTTTCTCTGTCAGTTCTTTTAAACCTACTCTCCTAATCACTGCATTTATCTTAATAAGTGTTTTTTTACATATTCTATGCGTGATAATATATTTTGTTTCCCTAAAACTTTCATCATAAGTGGCAAATCTGGTCCGTGTACTTCTCCTGTTAATGCTACTCTAATTGGCATAAAAAGATTTTTCCCTTTATACCCTGTTTCTTTCTGAATACTTTTAAATGCTTTTTTTCCAAACTCTTCATCTATCTGTTCAGCTTCTTCAACCTTTTTTGCAAATACTTCTAATAGATGTGGTAGATGGTCTAACTTTAATATTTCTTCTGCTTGTTCATCTGCTGGTTTTATTTCTGTTTTAAAGAAAATATCTACTTTTTCTGTAATCTCTCCTACGTAAGAGATTCTATCTTTTAATACAGTTACCATATCTTTTAACCATTGATATTTTTCTTTCTTTTCATCTTCTTTAATATATCCTGCTTTCACAAGATGTGGTATAGCTAAATCAGTAATCTCATCAATAGGAGCTTCTTTTATATAATGACTGTTTATCCAATTTAATTTATCTGTATCAAATACTCCTCCACTTTTTGACACTCTCTCTAAAGAAAATTTCTCTATTAATTCTTCCATAGAAAAAATCTCTTGATTGTCTTCAGGGCTCCATCCTACTAATGCTAAGTAGTTTATCAATCCTTCTGGAAGATACCCTTTATTTTTAAAGTCCTCTGCAGCAACATCTCCCTGTCTTTTGCTCAATTTTTTTCTATCTTTATTTAATATGTTTGGAAGATGTACAAATTTCGGCGCTTCCCAACCAAAGGCTTCATAAGTATATACATGCTTCGGAGTAGAAGGTACCCATTCCTCTCCACGAATTACATGGGTAATTCCCATTAGGTGATCATCTACTACAACTGCAAAATGATATGTTGGGAATCCATCTGTTTTTATTAAAACTTGATCATCTAAATCATTCGTATTAACAACTACATTTCCTCTAATAACATCATGAAAAGCTATATCATGATTTTCAGGCAACTTTAATCTTACTACATGCTCTTCTCCATTTGCAATCCTTTTCTTTGCTTCCTCTATTGAAATATTTCTACAATGTCCATCATATCTTGCAGTTTCTCCACGTTCTTTTTGGGCTTCTCTTACTTCGTCTAATCTTTCCTTCGAACAGAAACAATAATAAGCATGTCCATTTTCAATCAATTGATTAATATACTTTTGATATATTTCTAGTCTTTCTGACTGTATATATGGTCCATATTCTCCTTTTTGCACTAGTTTTCCGTTTTCTAGCATAACTCCTTCATCATGCTCAATACCAGCCCATTTTAAAGCCTCAATCATATTTTCTATAGCACCCTCAACATACCTTGTTTGGTCAGTATCTTCTACTCTTAGTATATATTTACCCCCTTTTTGCTTTGCAAAGAGATAATTATATAATGCCGTTCTTAAACTCCCTATATGTACAAATCCTGTAGGACTTGGTGCAAATCGAACCCTTACCGTCATACTGCTTCCTCCTAAATTTATATACTTTTTATATTAGTTTATTATATCTAAAAAATCTTTTATTATCAACAAATTTGATTTTGTATCATATTTTACCCTCTTCTTCTGTTTATATTCTAAAAAGAAAATGCCCTCTTTAGAGGGTATCTTATTGTATATAAAATATAATTTATGAGTGGAAAATAAAAGCGAATGAATCTTAGTTTTCTATAAAGCTTTGTTTATAAGCGTTATTTTTCAATATAAATATAACTTTATCAACAAGCTCAAATACCCTCTGTAGAGGGTATGTATTTTACTTTATACCAGCTTTTTTCAACATTTCTAATACATTTGAAACTGCTTTATCATACATAAATTCTTGTTTATCTTCTTCGCTTCTTAACTTATACTCCACAATTCCTTCTGATGCTTTCTTTCCTACTGTAATTCTAATTGGAATTCCTATAAGATCTGCATCTTTAAACTTAACGCCTGCTCTTTCAGGACGATCATCTAACAACACTTCTACATTTGCATTTAATAACTCTTGATATAATTTTTCACCTAGCTTCATTTGTTCTTCATTTTTAACATTTACCACAGAAATTATAACGTGATAAGGTGCTACTTCCAACGGCCATATAATACCATTTTCATCATGGTGCTGTTCAATAATAGCTGCCATAGTTCTAGAAACACCTATACCATAACATCCCATCACCATAGGCTGTTCTTTTACATTTTCATCTGTATATTTAGCACCAAAAACTTCACTATATTTTGTTCCTAATTTGAAAATTTGTCCAACTTCAATACCTCTTGCTAATTTAACAGGCCCTTGGCATTTTGGACATTTGTCTCCTTCTTGGATTAATTTTAAATCAGTTATAATATCTGCTTCGAAATCTCTTCCATAGTTTACATTTTCTATGTGATAATCTGTTTTATTAGCTCCTGTAATCAAATTCTTAAGCTTAGGAACCTCTTCATCTGCAACTATCATTACATTTTTAAGTCCTACCGGTCCTGCAAATCCAACTTCTGCTTTTGTATATTCTTTAATATCTTCTGGGGTTGCAAACTCTAATTCATGTTCTGGAATCTTTAAAGCATTAATTAATTTTGTTTCGTTTAATTCTCGATCTCCTCTTATTACTGCTGCAACCAATTTACCTTTTACTTTGAATAAAAGAGTTTTTAACAATCTATGTCCTTCTACATTTAAAAATCCTTCAAGTTCTTCAATCGTCTTTACATTCGGTGTATGAATCTCTCTTAATTCCTTTTCCTCTAAATCCTGCTTAGGAATGTCTACTAAACAAGCGGCTCTTTCTGTTGTAGCTGCAAAATCACACGCATCACAATAAGCAATTACCCCTTCACCAAAATCAGATAAGGCTGTAAACTCATAGGAATCACTTCCTCCCATTGCCCCTGTATCTGCTTCAACAGGTCTAAATTTTAGTCCACATCTTGTAAAAATTTTGCTATAAGCATCATACATATCCCAATAACTTTTATCTAATCCTTCCCAATCTCTATCAAAAGAATACGCATCCTTCATTATAAATTCACGAGATCGCATAAGTCCAAATCTTGGTCTTTTTTCATCTCTATACTTTGTTTGGATTTGATAGATATTTAAAGGAAGCTCCTTATAGGATTTCACATCGTTTCTTACAATATCAGTAAATACCTCTTCATGGGTAGGCCCTAAACAAAATTCTCTATCATGCCTATCCTTTAAACGGAACATTTCTGGACCAAAGTCAAACCATCTTCCTGATTCTTTCCAAAGTTCTGCTGGTTGAACAGCTGACATTAATAATTCTTGAGCACCCTTTTTGTCCATCTCTTCTCTAATAATTTGCTCAATTTTCCTTATCACCCTATAGCCTAAAGGCATATAGCCATAAACTCCAGAAACAAGCTTTTTAATCATTCCTGCTCTGAGCAATAATTTATGACTTGGTATTTCTGCATCACTAGGCACTTCTCTTAAGGTATGAAGATACATTCTTGACATTCTCATGACTATTCTCTCCTTTACATTAAAAAACCTTCCATCTCAACAGCTCTATAGAGACGAAAGGTTAAATTTTTCCGCGGTACCACTCTAGTTAATTCCAAATGGAACTTTCTTAGTTTCGTTATAAAGGATTATCTATTCTAATATTCCCTATCACAGCTTTTATCTATATTTAACTTAAGTACATATTAACCAATTCAACCTTATTTGTCAACAGAAAATCTCTCAATACTTGCTATTGCTTGAGCAGCAATTCCTTCACCTGTACCAGTAAATCCTAACCCTTCCGTAGTTGTAGCCTTTACATTTATTCTATCCACTTCTACTCCTAATGCGTTTGCTATATTTTTTCTCATTTCTTCAATATAAGGCGCCATCTTTGGCTTTTGAGCAATAATAGTTGCATCTACATTATTAACCTTATAACCTCTATTAATAAGCATATTTTTTACTTCTAATAATAATTTTATACTTGAAACACCCTTAAACCTTTCATCCGTATCTGGAAAATGCTTACCAATATCTCCAAGTGCTGCTGCCCCAAGCAGCGAATCTTTTATAGCATGAAGCAAAACGTCTGCATCAGAATGTCCTAATAATCCTTTTTCATAAGAAATTTCTACTCCACCAAGGATTAATTTCCTTCCTTTTACCAATTTATGTACATCATAGCCCATACCAACTCTCATACATTACCCTCCTTAATTTTCTCTACTTTTTAAAATTGCTTCTCCTATATATAAATCTTCCGGCGTAGTGATTTTGATATTATCATAACTTCCCATAATCATCTTAACCTTTTGATTTATTCTTTCTACTAAACTTGTATCATCTGTTCCTAAGAATCCTTCTTTTATTGCTTTTTCATAAGCTTTCATTAAAAGATCATAATCAAAAGTTTGAGGAGTTTGTATAGCCCAAAGAAATTTTCTATCAGGCGTATTAACAATATATCCATCTTCATCTACTACCTTTATTGTATCTTTTACATAAACTCCAATACCTACAGCTTTATATTTAACAGCTTCATCTATACTGTTTAAAATATATTCCTCTCTTATGAATGGTCTTGCACCGTCATGAATCATTACAATACTACACCTTTTATCTACTGACTTTAATCCATTAAATACAGATTCCTGCCTTGTACTTCCTCCAGCTATGACTCTTATAACTTTTTTAAATCCATAAACCTTTATGACATTCTCTTTGCAATATTCTATTTCATTTGAATGTGTTACAACAATAATCTCATCTACCCATGAGCATTTTTCAAAAATATCAATAGTATGAGCTAATACAGGCTTATTACAAAGCTTCAAATACTGTTTATTCACTTTACTATTCATTCTTTTTCCTTGTCCTGCTGCTGCAATAATAACAGAAACAAATTTATCCTTATACAAGTTATTCACTCCTAATAATCAAAATAAATCCCAGCATATGCTGGGTATAATTTTATTATAAAATATTATGCTGTTTTATCAACTACTTTTGGTTTTGCAAATATCATTCTGCCTGCCGCCGTTTGCAATACACTTGTAACCAATACATCCATTGTTTCTCCGATATGTTTTCTTCCACCTTCTACAACAATCATAGTTCCATCATCTAAGTATGCTACTCCTTGACCTGATTCTTTTCCTTCTTTAATTACTTGCACAATCATTTCTTCACCTGGTAGCACTACTGGTTTTACTGCATTAGCCAATTCATTAATGTTTAATACTGGTACTCCTTGCAGTTCAGCTACTTTATTCAAATTATAATCATTCGTTACAACTTTTCCTCCCATAAACTGAGCAAGCCTTAAAAGTTTAATATCAACTTCTGCAACCTCTTCAAAATCTTTATCAGTAATTTGTACTTCTACTTGAAGTTCCTTCTGTATACGATTTAAAATATCTAGTCCTCTCCTACCTCTTGCTCTTTTTAAACTATCTGAAGAATCTGCAATATGTCTTAGTTCTTCAAGAACAAATTCAGGAATTACAATAGGCCCTTCCACAAATCCAGTTTTTGTAATATCTGCAATCCTACCGTCAATAATAACACTTGTATCTAATATTTTAGGTATGCTATCGTTTTTAGTCTTTGTGTCTTCTTTTTCCTTAAGTAATGTAGTTTTTTTTAGTAAGTTTGATAAATTCCCTAAATCATCTCTTTTCTTCGTAGCAAGACTTACACCTAAGTATCCTAAAAATATATACAGTAAAATTGATAAAATAGTTCCAACAAAAGGAATAGATATTCCCATTAACAATTGACTAATTAAATATGCAATAAAAAGTCCTATAATCAATCCTACCGAACCAATAATCATATCTGTTGTAGGAATTTTTTGCAGTTCTCCCTCTATCCAATTTGCTGAACTTAAACCTTTTTCCATCAACCACGGAGTAATAATAAAAAATATAATTCCACCAGCAATTGCACCAATAACGTTAATAACAATTCCCATTATAGGTGTTATTTCAGGTATTTGTATAAAACTTTGCACTATAGCTAATTTTGTTAAGAGCATAGCCATTGCATATCCTACAGAAGCACCAGCTAACGTTAAAGCCCCTCTAACAATTTTATTAAACATATGTGCACTCACCTCCTATCTTTAAGTATAACCACATAACTTTATTTTATAACTAAATCATTCCTTATTTCAATACAATTTGTATATTTTGGTAATTTCTTCTCATGAAACTAACAAAAATGAAGCGTCTTTATGACGCTCCTCACATTTTCAGAATTATTGAATAGCCGTATCAATTAAGTCTTCAACATCTTTTTCTTTCATTCCTTTAGCTAATACAATTTCACTAATTAAAATCTGTTTTGCATTAGCAAGCATTTTTCTTTCCCCTGTTGATAGGCCTTTCTCTCTATCTCTAAGGGTCAAATTCCTAACTACCATGGCAACCTCATATATGTCTCCGCTTTTTATCTTATCCATATTTGCTCTATATCGCCTATTCCAATTTTTAGGCATCTTAGAAATATCATCATTTAAAACGGCTACTACTTGATCCACTTCTGTCATTGATATAATTTGTCTTAATCCAACATCATTTACATTATCAAGAGGTATCATTACTTTCATATCTCCTAGGGGCATCCTCATAATGTAATATTTCCGCTTCGTTCCTAGTATCTCTTTTTCTTCTATCGATTCAATAATTCCCGCACCATGCATAGGATAAACAACCTTATCACCAATATTAAACATTGAGCAAAACCTCCCACATTGCACATTGCCTATATATAGTATACAACAAGGGGTAGGGTTCTGTCAAGAAAATAATTATTTTATCACATGCTCTTGTTGTTGTCAACTTTATTTTTCTCAATTTAGGCATGTATTTTTTAAAATTTTACCATGATAAATGCCTCTTTTTTCTTTTTTCAAAATCTATCATATAGAATTTTTTCCATTATTTACACCTATTTAATTTCTTTGAATGACCTTTTATTTTTAGCTATAATATGCTAGAATAAAGTTAAATTGTGAAAATTCCAACTCCTTATTTTATCTATAGAGGTGATATAAAAAATGGGCGACTCAGTTCTTAATAAATTTCAAAAGAGTGTTTCTGATGTACTTATTCGTCATAAAAGCATTCTAGATATTATATCAAAATATCAAGAAAGCTGCGCTAAAGTAAATAGATCTATTATAAAATCTACTACAAATTGTGGATGCATACATATAAATGCAAAAAAGCAAGATATACCCGATAATATTTCTTACGAAGAACTAAAACGTTTTATGAGCAATCATATTTCAGGAGAACTTTGTGATATTTGCAAAGATAAAATTGAAGAAGAGATGGGGAATCATTTATTTTATCTAGTAGCCATTTGCAATTCACTAAATCTTGATATATATGAAATTTTAAATAAACAACAAAAAAATATCGACACCTTAGGGAAATATAGTCTATATTAAAAAACACTAATGATAAATCATTAGTGTTTTTCTTAACGAATGTGTCTATCTAACAATACTTGTTCTTGTACCCTTCTTAACCCTTCTTTTATAGCTCGTGCTCTAACCTCTCCAATTCCTTCTACATCGTCTAAGTTTTCTATTGATGCTTTTAATATCTTTTGAAAATCTTTAAAATGATTTACTACATTTTGAATAACCGTCAAAGGGAGTCTTGGAATTTTACTTAAAATTCTGTATCCTCTTGGTGAAATAGGCATATCTAACAAACCATTTAACCCACTATTATAACCTAGTATTTTCCCAATATTAGATAGATCTAACAATTCCTCAGAAGATAAATTTTTTATCTGTCTACTAATTGTATTATAGTCTATATTTTCATCTTGTATCATATAGTCTTCAATAACATACTGACCATCTTCTCTTACGTTAGCTAGTAATTCTTCTAGCTGCATGCTTACAAGACGTCCTTCATTTCCTAATTCACTTATATATTTTTCTATTTCTGAAACTATACGCATAACCATCTCTGTTCTCTGCAACACTACAGCTACATCTTGAATTGTAACCAAATCTTCAAATTCTAAGGCACTTAAATTGATCATTGCTTGATCTAATACTTTTCTATATTTTTCCAAAGTCTGGATAGCCTGATTTGCTTTATTTAAAATTTTGTTTGTATCTTGGACAATATATTTAGAATACCCTTTGTAAATTGTTATTATATTTCTTCTTTGAGAAATTGATATAACAATGAGTCCTGTTTGTCTTGCAACCCTCTCAGCAGTTCTATGTCTTATTCCTGTTTCCGAAGAGGGAATAGAAGGATCAGGAATTAATTGCGTGTTGGCATATAATATCTTTTTAGCATCAGAACTTAGTATGATTGCACCATCCATTTTTGCCAATTCGTATAGGTAAGCAGTTGATAAATCAACATTTATATAAAAACCTCCATCAACTAAATCCATTACTTCTTCATTATCTCCTATCACAATCAACGCACCTGTTTTTGCCCTTAATATATTCTCTAATCCCTCTCTTAATGGTGTTCCAGGAGCTAATATCTTAATAGATTCAATTATACCTTCTTCTTTTATTCTATCTTCTTTTACCAATTGTATTGTCCTCCCAACATCATTTAGCCTATCTTAAATATTATATTATATTAACCCCCTTCTATTAAAGCCCTATTTCCATTAATTTTCAAAAAACATATAATCTATTGCCTCTTTTAGAGAATTTGCTCCTACTAACTGAATAGATTCATTCAGTTGTATTTTTTTTGTACTCTTTTTAGGTAATATACATTTTTTAAATCCCATTTTTCCTGCTTCTTTAATCATTTTTTCAATATTTGAAACAGGTCTTAATTCTCCGGTTAGACCAATTTCCCCAATAGCAATGGTAGTGGTAGTATGAATTGATAATCCTCTCATGCTTGAATATATAGCTAATGCCACTCCTAAGTCTGATGAGGTTCCTTCAGGCTTAAGTCCACCTACAACATTTACATAAACATCTTGATTCATTAGAGGAACTCCTACTTTTTTCTCTAAGACTGCTAATATTAAATTTAATCGATTTATATCTATACCTATAGATGCTCTTCTTGCAAAACCCAGATTCGTTGGTGCAACCAACGCCTGAACTTCTAAAAGCAAAGGTCTCGTTCCTTCTAAACTACTTATAACAATAGCTCCTTCTGTATCCGTTAATCCTTCTAAAAATATTTCTGATGGATTAGAAACTTCTACCAAACCTTCTTCTTTCATCTCAAAAACACCAATTTCACTAGTAGTTCCAAAACGATTTTTCAAAGCCCTAATTACTCTAAATTCTTGGGTTCGCTCCCCAGTAAAATGTAGTACTGTATCAACAAGATGCTCAAGAATTCTAGGCCCTGCCAATTCTCCTGTTTTTGTTACATGAGCTACAATAAATATAGGTATATCTCTCGTTTTTGCTGTATACATAATCTGATTTGTACATTCTCTAACTTGAGAAACACTACCAGGAGCAGATGATAAATCTGGTTTAAATAGTGTCTGTATTGAATCTATAATCACAAGAACAGGATTTAATTGATTAATATATTCTTTAATCACATCTACATTAGTTTCTGATACAATCATTAATCTATCTTCTATTGCATTTAGCCTTTCAGCACGCATTTTTATTTGCTCTTCTGATTCTTCTCCCGAAACATAAAGTACTATGCCATATTCCTTAGCAATTATACTGCTAGCTTGTAGGATCAAAGTAGATTTACCAATACCTGGCTCACCTGAAATTAGTGTTAATGATCCCTTTACCAACCCTCCTCCTAATACACGGTTTAATTCTTCTATATGAGTGTCAAATCTATCATAAGAACCAGATTTTATTTCTTTTATAGGTAATGGTTTTGTAGAACTCGTAATAGTAGGTGACTTTTTATATTGACTTATTGATACTACTTTTTCTTCTACCATAGTATTCCATTTACCACATACACACTGCCCCATCCATTTAGGGCTTTCATATCCACAGTTTTGGCACACAAAAATAGTTTTTTCTTTTTTTGCCATTTCTTCCTCCAATCCGGTTTTATCTTCTTATAAAAACTATATCCTATATATTGTGATTTTATACTTTCATTCTAGCATAGTCAACAGATGGTTAATATAGATAAAAAAAGATTATATGAACAAAATGTCCATATAATCTTTTTTACAATATTTTAGCACCTTCCGTATCTACTTCTAATACTCTTACCTGCCAAGATCCTTGAATATTTTTCAGAAATCCTTGCATCTTTTCTTTAAAATCAATATTTTCTTTATCAATCATAACCATTAAAGTAGACCCCGACCCGCTTATTACTTCTGATTTAGATCCTAAGTATCTTGCATGCTTAAATATTTTGTCTATATTGGGAATTAACTTAGATCTATAAGGCTGGTGCACTTTATCCTCTGTAGCTATTCTTAATTTTTCAATTTCTCCATTATTCATGCTTGCTACAAGCATAGCTACTCTAGATATATTAAATATACAATCATTTTTGCTATAACTTTCTGGAACTACTTTTCTTGCTTCATGAGTAGAAACAGTAAACTTAGGTATCATTACTACAAATCTCAAGTTTTTAGGAACATTTACCTTTGAATAAATAACTTCATCCTCTTCATATATTGATACTGTCATTCCACCTGTAACAGCAGGTACAATATTGTCAGGATGTCCTTCTATGCTTGTACCAATTCTTATTATATCTTCTTTGCTTAAAATATTATCCATTAACTTATTAGCAATCATTATTCCTCCAATAATACATGCTGCACTACTCCCTAATCCTCTGCTAATTGGAATATTTATTTCCTTTGCAATGATTCTTAATCCATCTTTTTTGTAGCCATACATATTTAATGCTCTATTCATGCTAGTATATATCAAATTTTCTTCTAATGGAATATCCCCAAACCCTATACACTCTATACCATAAGCTTTTTCTTGTACTTCAAACTCATTATATAATGTAAGAGCCATACCCATAACATCATAGCCAGGCCCCATATTCGCCGTAGTTGCTGGCACCTTTACTTTAAACATATTCATCCATCCCCATTTCTATTCCATAGCAATAAGCTCTACTCTTGATGTTCCTTTTAAATGATTTAATTTTTCCAAAATTTCATCTATACTCACATTCGCTTCAGAAATATCAAACGTAATACTTACATTTGCAATCCCATTAATCGGTATATCTTGATTAATCGTTAATATATTTAAATTACATTCTGCCATAACACTTAATATTTGAGACAAATTCCCTGGTGCATGGTTTAATAAGAGCGTAATAGTTACCTTCTGGCCCCTACTTCCTTCAGATGGAGCAGAAACATAATCTTTATATTTATAAAAAGTACTTCTACTAATTCCTGTCATTTGAGTTGCCTCCGTTACCCCTTTTGCCTTTCCTGTTCTTAATAATTCTTTAGTTTTTAGTACCTTTTCAAAAATATCTGGTAAAATTGTAGTATCAATAATAAGAAATTTTCTATCTGTCAAAACTTTCACCTCTTATGTTTGTTCGTGAAGAACATGTGTTTTTAATTGGCGAACTCTCTTTATAATATTACCATATTTTTATAGCATACACAATATTTTTTCTTAAATAATAGAGCTGCTATAATAGCAGCTCTATTACTTGTTTAATTTCACCTTATTTTTAAACACAATCTTTCCATCCTCTACATCTACAAATATATCATCATTTTTTGAAATATTTCCTTTTAATATTTCTTCTGATAATGCATCTTCAAGCATTCTTCTTATAGCACGTTTTAATGGTCTTGCTCCATATTCTGGATCAAATCCTTTTTCTCCCAGCAATTTTTTTGCAGCCTCTGATATTTCTATCTTTATGTTTAGTTCTTTCATTCTCTTTGTTAAATCTTTTATCATAAGCTCTACAATTTCATTAATGTGTTCTTGTTCTAATGCGTGGAATACAATAACTTCATCTATTCTGTTTAAAAACTCTGGTCTAAAGTTTCTTCTCAATTCACTCATTACATTTTCCTTCATTTTTTCATAAGCACTCTGTTTTTCATCTTCTACATTTTCTGCAAAACCTAAAGTTTTTTGCTTTTTAATAGTATGAGCTCCAACATTTGAAGTCATAATTATTACTGTATTTTTAAAGTCAACAACCTTTCCTTTTGAATCCGTAAGTCTTCCATCATCTAGTATCTGTAATAATATGTTAAATACATCTGGATGGGCTTTTTCAATTTCATCAAATAAAACTACTGAATAAGGTTTTCTTCTTACCTTCTCCGTAAGCTGTCCTCCCTCTTCATAGCCTACATATCCTGGAGGTGAGCCAACCAATCTGGATACAGCGTGTTTTTCCATATATTCGGACATATCTATACGAATTAAAGCATCTTCATCTCCAAATAATGCTTCTGCTAATGCTTTTGATAATTCAGTTTTTCCTACACCTGTAGGCCCAAGAAATATAAAAGAACCTATTGGACGTTTTGGATCTTTTAATCCTACACGCGCTCTTCTTACAGCTCTTGCAATAGCTTTTACTGATTCTTCTTGACCTATTACTCTCTCATGGAGGATTTCTTCCATATGAAGCAATTTCTCTGACTCTTCTTGTGCAAGTTTCTTAACAGGAATTCCAGTCCAGCTTGATACAGTTTCAGCAATTTCTTCTTCTCCAACAGTTGCTTTGTCTGTTTGATTTACTCTCCAATTATTTTTTCTATTATCTAATTCTTCTTTTACTTGCTTTTCTTTATCTCTAACACTTGCCGCTCTTTCAAAATCTTGAGCACTGATAGCTTCTTCTTTTTCTTTTGCAAGTTCTTCTAATTTCTCTTCTAAATCTTTTAATTCAGGTGGCTGTGTTACAATTTTTAATCTTATTTTTGATGCAGCTTCATCAATTAAATCTACTGCTTTATCTGGTAAAAATCTATCAGTAATATATCTGTGGGAAAGATTTGCAGCAGCTTCTATAGCTTTATCCGTAATTTTTACTCCATGATGAGCTTCATATTTATCTCTTAGCCCTTTTAGTATCTGTATTGTTTCTTCTACTGTTGGTTCTTCTACATGAATTGGTTGAAATCTTCTCTCTAAAGCTGCATCTTTTTCAATGTGTTTTCTATATTCATCTAAAGTTGTAGCCCCAATTGCTTGTATTTCCCCTCTAGCTAAGGCAGGTTTTAAAATGTTTGATGCATCAATTGCACCTTCTGCACCACCAGCACCAATAATTGTATGCATCTCATCAATAAAGAGAATAACATCTTTTGACTGCCTCAACTCATCCATAACTTTCTTTAATCTATCTTCAAATTCTCCACGATATTTTGCTCCTGCTACCATAGAAGCCAAATCTAATGTAACAACTCTTTTATCCTTTAATATTTCTGGAATATTTCCCTCAACTATTTTTTGAGCTAATCCTTCTGCTATAGCTGTTTTTCCTACTCCAGGCTCTCCTATTAAACAAGGATTGTTTTTTGTTCTTCTGCTAAGAATTTGTATAACTCTTTCAATTTCTTTGCTTCTACCAATAACCGGATCAAGTTTTCCTTCTCTCGCCATTTCTGTTAAGTCTCTTCCGTATTTATTCAATGTAGGAGTATTTTTATTATTTACTGATGAAACACCTTCTCCTCCATTTGGTGACATAGTACTTCCTAAAAGCTTCATTACTTCTTCTCTTGCTTTTGTAAGATTTACTCCACTATCTATTAATATCTTTGCAGCAACTCCTTCTCCTTCTCGAATCAGTCCTAATAATAAATGTTCTGTTCCTATATAGTTATGTCCTAATCTTCTAGCCTCTGCAAAACTTAATTCAAATATTCTCTTTGTTCTTGGAGTAAAACCTAATAATTGTGGGTTTAATTCACTTCCTACTCCAATCATACTTACTATTTTTTGTTTTATTTTATCTAAGCTTACACCCATATTGGTTAAAGCTTTAGCAGCAATTCCTCCCCCTTCTTTTACTAACCCTAATAAAAGATGCTCGGTTCCAACATAATTATGTCGTAAGCTTTTAGCCTCTTCTTGTGCAAAAATTACTACCTTTTGTGCTCTTTCTGTAAATCTTGCAAACATATCCATTCTATAACACCTCCTAATAATTTTAGGTTTAACTATTTTATTTCTATTATGCAACCTAATTATTGCTTCTAATCTTCTCTCTAACTAAAGTTGCTCTCCTTATATCTCTTTCATTACTGCTTAGCTGTTTTTGAGCTATTTTTTGAAGATATCCTGGCTGGGTCATAATCATAATTTCATTAATATTATCAATAGAAACATCCTTTAAAATCCCCAGATCTATTCCAACTCTCACCTCTGATAAAAGCTTCATACACTCTTGAGAAGTTAAAATTCTTGCATTGCATAAAATTCCAAAAGATCTGTATATCTTATCTTCTAACTGGGCACGATTATTTGATAATAGAGTGCTTCTTGCATCTCTCTCTTTTTGAATGATTTGTCTTGTAATATCTTTAAGATTATCTATTATATCCTTTTCACTTCTTCCTAATGTTAGTTGATTTGAAATTTGAAACAAATTCCCCATAAATTCAGTTCCTTCTCCATAAATTCCTCTTACAGCTAACCCAATCTGATTTGCTGCTTGTAAAATTCTATTGATATATCCAGTCATATGAAGAGCTGGCAGATGCATCATAACAGATGCACGAATCCCTGTTCCTACATTTGTTGGACAAGACGTTAAATAACCTAATTTCTCATCAAAAGCATATTTTAATTCCTCTTCTAATACATCGTCTATCTTATCAGCCGTATCCCATGCCTCATCTAACTGAAACCCTGGAAGCAAACATTGTATCCTTATATGGTCTTCTTCATTAATCATAATGCTTATAGACTCATCTTTATTTAAAAGTACACCACTTTTTTCGAAATTTGCAGCCAAATTAGGACTTATTAAATGCTTTTCTACTAAGACCTGTCTTTCTAATTGAGGTACTTCTTCTAATGTAATAGAGTCAAAATCATTTCTTAAAACACTATTCCCTTCAAGTAATGCATTTGAAACTGTTTTAAGAACTTCTTTACTTCTTGATTTAGTTAGAGCCACTGGAAAAGGAAAGTCTTCTAAATTTCTCGCAAGTCGTATTCTACTACTAATAACAATATCATTATCCGGTCCTGACCCTTCTATCCACTTTGTCATACAAACCCCCCCTAAATTTCTTCTCTTAAATGATTTTCTAATTCCCTTATTTTATCTCTTAGTACCACTGCTTTTTCAAACGCTTCTGTCTTTATTGCTTCATTTAACTTCCGTTTTAGTTCTCCTATTTCATTTCTAATTCTTATAGAGCCTCCTGCTCTTTTTGGAATTTTTCCTATATGCCTTTCATTTCCTTGTATCCGTTTTATCAATGTAATTAATTTTTCCCTAAAAGCACTATAGCATTTAGAACATCCCAATCTTCCTAATTGCTTAAACTTACCATATGTCATTCCGCAATAATCACATTTTGTTGCCTGTATATAATCTACTTTTATAGGTGAATCCTGTATAGAATCTAAAAGACTTGTTAGAAAATTATTAATAGAAAAAGACGTTTCAAAATCAATTTGTTCGCTTTGCTTTGCGCATTGTTCACACAAATGTAGCTCTGTTTTTTTGTCATTTAAAATTTTAGTCAAATGTACTGTGGCAGGCCTTTTATTACAATTTTCACATAACATTTCTATTCCCTCCCATTATGGTTAAATATTGCAACAATCATATGCTTTAATAAATTTGCTCTTATTTCATCCTTTATATTCATAGGTGTATGAATGCTTCGATCACTAATAGCCGCTTTCATTAATACAGCTTCTCTTTCTGTAATAAATTTTTTCTCCTTTAGCATATTAATAATCGATAATGCCTTCATCTTGCTTATTGAGTCTCCTATTTGATCGAGTAATATCTTTACATACTGATTCCTGTCAATATTCATCTTAATAATTTTTATATGTCCTCCCCCACCTCTTTTACTCTCAATAAGATAACCCTTATCTATGGTAAAACGAGTCGTTAATACATAGTTTATTTGGGAAGGTGCACAATTAAAATAACTTGCGAGCTCATTTCTTTGTATCTCAACACTTGTATTATTTGTATCTTGTAATAATTCTTTTATAAACATTTCAATAAGGTCACTTATTCTTGGCATATCCATCTCCTTATTTGACTTTCTTTGACTTTAACTTTATTTTAATGAAAATTTTCTTTCCATTCAAATTTAATTTTTTCTCATTTATAAGTATTATCCATTTATATATTAAAATATCTTTATTTTTCTATTATTCTCTATTTATTTTTCTCTTTATTGAAAAATTCTATAAAATTTAAAGAAAGTCAATGACTGACTTTCTTTAAACCCTCTTTCTATGAGCAATGATATGATATTTATTATCATCATGTCCTCCCTTTGGCAAAACCTCAAATCCATTCTTCTTTAGTATGTCAAACAAATAATCTGACTGAGCTGCATCATTTCCTTCCATGGTAATAATCAACTCCTCATCATCACCAACATCCTTTAATAAATCTATTAACTTCGTATTTGCATTCATTCCTAATTCCTTATCATAATTTATATAATGATCTATCATACTTTACCTCCTTCTTATTCTTTCTTCATTAGTTTTTGTCTTGTTTATAATATTATTCTCATTCTGCATAATATCTTATCCTCCTAATAAATAAAGATGGCACATAAAAGCACCATCTTTATTTCTATTTTTTATTTTCTTTTACAGCTTCAATAATTTTAGGACTAAGATGCGCTGGAACCTCTTCATATCTTGCAAATTCCATTGTAAAACTTCCCCTTGCTTGTGTCATAGATCGAAGATCTATTGCATACTTAAATAGTTCTGCTTGTGGTGCCTCAGCAATAACTTTTTGGTTTCCATCTCCAATTGGTTCCATACCAAGAATCCTTCCTCGTCGTTTATTCATATCTCCCATTATATCTCCCATATAATCTTCTGGCACAATAATCTCCACATGCATAATAGGTTCAAGCAATACTGGATTTGCTGCTTCCATTCCTTTTTTGAATGCCAATGATGCAGCAATCTTAAATGCCATTTCAGAAGAATCTACATCATGGTAGGACCCATCATATAAAACTGCTTTCACATTTACTACTGGAAATCCTGCCAAAACTCCAGTCTCTAAACATTCTCTAAGTCCTTTTTCAACAGCTGGTATATAATTTTTTGGTACAGCTCCACCAAAGATTTCCTCTTCAAATATAAATTCTTCTTGAGCTGGTTCAAATCTTATCTTAACATCTCCATATTGTCCATGCCCACCTGACTGTTTCTTATGCTTTCCTTGTACATCCGATTTTCCTTTAATTGTTTCTCTATATGGTATTAATTGATCTACTAACACTACATCTACACCAAATTTATTTTTAAGTTTGCTTGTAATTACATCTATATGCATATCTCCTTGTCCGCCTATAAGGGTTTGCTTTGTCTCCTTATTACGAATCACAGTAAAAGTAGGATCTTCTTCTGTTAGTTTACTAAGCCCTGAACTGATTTTTTCTTCATCACCTTTACTCTTAGGCTCAACAGCCATAAATAATGTCGGCTGCGGGAACTCAATTTTACTATAATGTATTGGATTATTCTTATCACATAAAGTATCTCCCGTTTGTGCATATTGAAGTTTTGCAACAGCTACAATATCTCCAGCCACAACTTTATCTACTGCAATTTGGTTTTTCCCTCTCATTAAAAACATATTCCCTATTTTTTCTACTTCATCCTTTTCTGGATTATATACTTCCATATCTGGAGTTAATTCTCCTGAAATCACTTTCATCAGAGAAATTTTGCCTACATACGGATCAACAATTGTTTTAAATACCAATGCAGAAAATGGGTCTTTTACATTAATATTTCTAAATATCTTACTACCATCCTTAGGATTGATTCCTTCATAAGCTTTCATATCCCTAGGTGTAGGCATGTATGTATCGATCATATTTAACAAAGTATGAACACCTATATTATTCACTGCAGAACCCACTAATACTGGTACAATATCTCCTTCTAAAACTCCTTTACGAAGTCCTTCATGAATTTCTTCCGGAGTGAATTCTTCTCCTTCAAAATATTTCTCCATTAATATTTCATCACTCTCAGCTACAGATTCGATCAACATATCTCGAATAGGTTGAATTCTTTCTAACCATTCTTCTTTTATTTTGGCATCTACACATTCTTGTCCGTTATATTCCCTTGCAATCATATCTACAACATTTACAAGCCCTCTTAATCCATTGTCTGTTCCTAATGGAATAGCAAAAGGCGCAATAGCTTTTCCGAACTTTTCTCTTAATTCATTAATAACTTTATCATAATTAACGTTTTCCTTATCCATTTTATTTAAAAATATAAATCTAGGCATTTTTCTCATGCTTGTATATTTCCAAGCTTTTTCCGTTCCAACTTCTACGCCTGAACTTGCATCTACTACAATAATAGCCCCCCCTGCAATTCTTAATGCACTATTCACTTCTCCAACAAAATCGAAGTATCCTGGTGTATCTAATATATTATATTTTTGATCTTTCCATTCAATAGGAATTAAACTTGTACTAATAGAAAGCTTTCTATCGATTTCTTGTTTGTCAAAATCTGATACCGTATTTCCATCTTCTGTTCTTCCTAATCTATTCGTAACTTTCGTTGTATATAACATTGCTTCTGTTAGTACAGTCTTTCCACAGCCACCATGACCTACTAATGCTACATTTCTTATTTTATCACTTATATACTTCTTCATTGAATTTCCCCCTCGCCCAATATTTATTGTAATATTTAGACAACTCTTTAAATTATATATTCTTTACTATTCAGAAAATTCCTTCTAGTTTTATTTTTTCTTCAATAAGTTTAGTAAATATATCTTACTGAATTTTTTATTGAAAGCCAATTTATACAAAAACACAAAAAATGCAAAAAAATGTAGTCGAGCGAAAGTTTTGAAAACTTTACATTCTTACGCAGGAATTTTGTTCCATTTACAGAAAAAATATCTATATAATGTATTTTAAATTTCAGGTAAAGTATACTGGATCTATCTAGTTTATTCACATGGAGGTATTTCATAATGAAAATAACAAAAAAAATGTATGAGGAATATTTAAATACTTTGGGCGTTCCAAAAGCTGATATGTATGAAAATGGTGGTCGATGCAGAGGCAAAAAATACGGTACATGGCTCAGGAGAAACGATAAAGAAGCCTTTGATATTGGTTATAATGCATATGTTGAAAAATTAAAAAGTAAAGAAAATGAAAATAGTAAGACATATGTCAATACAAATAAGGCTTTATTTGACTACTCTCAATCAAAAGTTATTAGAGAAATAATAGATATTTTGAAAGAAGAAAATATAGAAAAAGAATGCCATGTTTTATTACCAAAACAGCATGACAATATAGAATATAAAGGTCAATCCCCTTTAGTTATGATAAGTAGTGAAGTAGAAAGCAGTTTTATTGCAGAATTTATTAATGAATCTATTCCAAAAGATAAATATTTCCTTAGCCCTTGTTCAACCTATATGCTTGGAGTATATCCAACAAAAATTATTTAATAAATAAACCTTTAAAATAAGACAGGTTCACTTCAAAGTGAACCTGTCTTATTTTTTTCATTCTTTTTTATTTTTTAGTCATATGCACTCAATTCTATTCATACTATTATTTTGTATACTTTCAAGAAAACGAAAGGGGGATCATTATGATAATAGATCGACCATACGAAGAAATAACAATTGGAGAGAAAGCTAGTTTGTCAAAAAACATAACAGATAATGATATTCGTAAATTTGCGTCCATTACAGGAGATTTTAATCCTATACACATTGATGATACGTTTGCCTCTAAAACTATCTTTAAAAAAAGAATCGCCCATGGTATGTTGACAAGTTCTCTTATATCTGCTGTTTTAGGCACAAAATTACCTGGCGTGAATACACTATACTTAAGCCAAAGTTTAAAATTCTTAGCACCTTGCTTTATAGGAGATACTTTAACAGCTACCGTCCAGGTAATAGATAAAAAAGATGAAAAACAAATCTTAATATTAAAAACAGTAGTTACCAATCAATCTAATACTGAAATCGTAATAGGAGAAGCTGTCGTAAAAAAAATGAAGTCTTAAACAAAAAATACGAAAGGGGAATTTTCTATGATCTCACAAAACTTATTTGGTAATCTAATGGAACAATGGTTTGATACCCAAAAGAAAATGTTTGATACTTTTCAAGAAAATTTTATTCCTAAAACTGTTGAAGAAAATTCAAAGGAATTCAATAATCCTTTTTTAAACTCTATGGAATTTTTTAATCAATTAATCAAAATGAATCATGATATTTTTAAAACAAACCTAGAGTTGTTTGATATAAATATTCCAGAAGAAATTTTTAGAAAAATACCTTTTAATACAGACATTTACTATAAGGTATACGATTTTTGGAAAAATATTTCAGAAAATGATCCTAATAAAATGATGCAGTTTTATAGTCAGTGGCAAAAAGATTATATGGAAATTTTATCAAGTCATTTCATTTCTTATTTTCCTAGCTCTATACAAAGCCTATTAAAACAACCTATTGATATTTATGAAACCTATTTTGATATAGTAAAAAAATTTTGGTATCCATGGATTAAAAATGGAAAAGAATTTCAGGAACTCCTTGCTAAAACTACTCTAGCTGATAAAGATGCTTTATTAAACTATACAAAACTTCTTAAAGAAAATTATGAAAAAACTTTTGGCAAACTCTTCTCTGCACCTATGATTGGTATAAGCAGAGAATATTTTGAAAAACAAATGGAAAGTTTAAATTCTTTTACAAAATATGTAAACACTCTTAATGAATTTTCTGCAACCATTTATCGTGTAGGCACAGACACTATGGAAAATATTATTTATGATTATCAAAATATGATAAAGAACGGAACTCAACCGAAAACTTTTAAGGAGTTTTATGAATATTGGTGGAAACAAAATGAAGAAGCTTATAAAGCACTATTTAGTACAGATGATTTTTCAAAGCTACTAAGTCAGCTTACAGATGCTAGCGTTCTTTTTAAGAAAAATTTTGATAAAGTTCTCGAAGAACAACTACAGTTTCTACCATTTCCTAGCAAGAGCGATATGAATAGTCTTTATAAAACTATATACAGCTTAAAAAGAGAAGTAAGAGGCTTAAAACAAGAGATAAGCACATTAATTGATGAACTTAATTCTCAAGAATAGCTTTTATACTAATCAATACACCATAATTAAAAAATTAAACTTAAAGAGCAGCAAAAAATTGCTGCTCTTTTACTTTTTTTGTTTAAAAAATATGGTTTTGTGGTAATAAATAGTTATGATAATAAACAAAGGAGGATTTTTATGATTAGTGAAAAATTAATGAAAGAATTAAATGAACAAATTAAATTTGAATTCTTTTCTGCAAATCTATATTTAGCTATGGCCGCTTATTGTGCTTCAGAAGACTTAGATGGATTTGCAAACTTTTTTAAAGTACAAGCAGAAGAAGAAAGATTTCATGCAATGAAGTTTTTTGATTATGTGGTTGAGATGGATGGAAGAGTAACAATTTCTGCCCTTGATGAACCCCAAAATGAATATACATCTATTTTAGATGTATTTCAAAAAGGTTTAGAGCATGAAAAATTAGTAACACAAAGAATTTATAAGCTGACAGACCTTGCTATGGAAGAAAGAGAACACGCAACCATTAGTTTCTTAAGATGGTTTATTGATGAACAAGTAGAAGAAGAATCAACCTTTAATAGTATCATTAAAAAACTTCAAAGAATCCGTGATAACAGCAATGCCCTTTATATGTTAGATACAGAACTAGCCCAAAGAACATTTACACCACCTGCTGAGTAAATTAAGTAAAGATGCTGTAATAAATACAGCATCTTTACTTATACTTAAATTTAATCTAATTGAATATTATATTCCTTCATTTTTCTATATAATGTTGCTATGCTTATACCAAGAGCTTGTGCAGCCATTTTTTTATCTGCAACACTTTTTCCATAAAATTTTAGTGAATTTTCTATAAGTTTCCTTTCCATATTTCGGATTGTTGTAATCTGAAAATCTTTAGAAGCCTCTTCTGTTAATTTCTTTATTTTAAGAGGAATACTATCCATTCTGATGTATATGCTATTTTCCATATTTACAGCATACTCAACAACATTTTGTAATTCTCTTACATTTCCTTTCCAGTTATAATTCAGCAGAACACTTTCTACTTCCGTTGAAAATCCGTAAATATTTTTAGAAAGTTTCGCATTATATACTTTTAAAAAATATTCAAGTAAAATCTTTACATCTCCTTTTCTTTCTCTTAAAGGAGGAATAAATATGGGAATCACATTCAAACGATAAAATAAATCTTCTCTAAATTCTTCATTCTCTACCATACTTTCTAAGTTTTTATTAGTTGCTGCGATCACTCTTACATCTATAGGTATACTTTTATGTCCTCCTATTTTTTCGATACTTTTTTCCTGTAGAACTCTTAATAATTTTGTTTGTAGATGAATTGGCATTTCTCCGATTTCATCTAAAAAAATGGTTCCTTCATTAGCAAGTTGAAATTTTCCTAATTTCCCTCCACGTCTAGCTCCAGTAAATGCTCCCTCCTCATAACCAAACAATTCACTTTCAAGTAAAGTATCTGGTATAGCCGCACAATTAATGGCAATAAACGGTTTATTTTTTCTATCGCTATAATTATGTATTGCTCTCGCTAATAGCTCTTTGCCTGTGCCACTTTCTCCCTGTATTAAAACTGTAGATTTGCTATTTGCTACTCTTTTAGCCTTATCCTTTACTTGATCCATTAGTACACTCTCACCAATAATATCATCAAAAGTTGTATAAGAACTATTTAACGATACATCATCACAACATTATATATATCAGACATTTTTTTAAATGTTAAAATAGAACCAATGCTTCTATCTTTATGTTTTATAATTTTTCCAGAAACAATCATTTGCAAATCCATCTCTTCTTTACGTATATTCAATTCTCTGTTTCTAAAGGATCTCCCATCTTGAATCATTTCTTTTATATATACTTTAGGAATTAAATCCATAATGTTTTGCTTTCTAAGATCCATAGAAAATAAGTCAATAAATTCTTTAATATGTGAATTCATATAGATAATATATCCCTTTTCATCTAAAGCAATAATGCCATCATCAATAGAATCCATTATAGATAATAACCGCTTCTTCATAATTTTTAATTTATCTGTCGCTTCTTTTTCTAGTAATTTGCTAATAATTAAATCTGCCATTTTATTGATAAAATCAAGAATATATTTTTCTTTTTCTAATAATATTTTTTTATTCTCCTCTGTATCAGCAAGAATCCCAATACTTCCTAAAATAGTATCATTATACTGAATAGGAGTCCCTATCAATGCTTTAAGATTGCATTTATTCTTATGTAGACATATCATACATCCTTTATTTTCATTTCTTGTCTTTATAACTAAATGTTTTCCTGCATTTATTATTTTTGTCAATATGGAATGTTTTGTAATATTCAGACATTCCGACTCCCAATTTTTATTGCTATCTCCAATTTTTCTAAGATGATTATCACATATAATGATTTCCATATTCATCACACTAGCTATTACATCTGAAATTTTCTTTACTGTCTCTTCAATGTCGGCTAACCTAAGCATTTATATTCCCTCCATAAGATTTTAATTCTTTTCTCATTATGATGTTTTTTAAAATGATGAAAAATATTTTCTTCCATTATAGTCACTTTCCTACAAAAAATAAATGATTTGTTAGAAATTTTATTCAATTTAAAAATCGATTCATCTTCCTTTCAAATATATGTCCTTTTAGGATAAAGAGTAAAGAAAAACACACTTTATTAAAAATGCTATAAAGTGTGTTCTTCTTTTTGCATCCTTATCATTTTATTGATTGTTACACTTTAACTTTTTTCCCGTTTTCACAAATTCCATAATTTCATCGGCAGTCATATTTTCTAATCCGAGATTTTCAACCGTTCGTCCATTAGATGAAAAATCTTTATGAAGGAAATATTCACAAAATCTTATCACCGTTTCCATTCTCTCTACTGGTACTCCTAATAATTTACCCATAGAAGCTAAAGGAAGCAATCCCATAGGAATATCCTCTAAAATATAACGGGTATTAAGACTATGTTGCCCCTTAATTTCTGCATATGCCTGTGTATTTTTTACTGCTTGTTCTAAAGTATCTTCACATACACCATACTCGAGTTCGTACTGTTTTTTACAAGTAATTAAATTAAGGCCTAGTGCATTTCCAACAGCTATTCTTTCTTGATCTAACTCTTCTAAAAAGCTTCCTATTGATGGTGTAAATCCATCCCAGTAAAATAACCAGTCTCTATTAGATTCTACCAATCCCGTACATAGCAGTGTTGTTGTGGGATGCACAATCGGGTTCGTATTGTCAAAACTTGTCACCATGACATTTTCAGCTGCTTCTACTTCTTTATAAGCTGCATTTAATATTTTTACAACTCTATCCGTTTCATTTGCTGGTAAGGCAGCAACCAATATTCTATCTTTCACCCCTAAAATCCTTGCCCTTCCTGGTTCAATCAATCTACATGCATAAATAAGCGTATTGCTTTCAGCAATAATTACATTTGCATTGCAATCTTCATCTTCAATAATTTTGTGAAAAGCTAATGCTCCAAAAGTTGCCCCTGGATGAAGAAAAACGATTTGTCCATCTACTAAATGTGGTGCACACATCTTTGCTATCTCCTTGTGTGCTAAAGATGGAACAATAATCATAATAATATCCGTATCTTTAAGAGCTTCTTCTATATTATTGGTTGCAAGTTCTACTTTTCCAAACCCATTAACAATTCCTTCTAAAAAAATTCCTCCCTGTTCATTAATTTTTTCGACTGTTTCTGGGATAATATCATATAGTTTTACAGAAAACCCCATAAGGCCTAAATGACCAGCAACTGATTGTCCTCCATTTCCTCCTCCAATAATAGTCCATTTTAAGTTTTTGTTATTCACAGACATTTCCCCCTTTTGATAGTATAAAAGATTTAAAAATCTATTAAAAAGGTCCCCAGTTTGTTATAACCCCTATAGCCAAAATAACCATAACCCATATAGTCCACTTTAATACCAATGGAACTGCAAATTTAAACCATTTACTAAACGGAATGCCTGCTATTCCTAATGAAGCCATTAAAACAGGATGGGTTGGAGTAATCATATTCCAATAGCCATCTCCTGCTTGATAAGCCTGCACTGCTACTTGTCGTGTAACACCAATAATATCACTTAATGATGCCATTATAGGCATTACAACAACTGCCTGCCCTGTTGAAGAAGGTAAAATAAAATTAATAATCCCCTGTGTAAAATACATTCCCCAAGCTGCTAAAATACTATTTAAGCTTTGTAGAGGTAATGAAAGGGCATATACAATCGTATCCATTATTTTTCCATTTTCTAAAACTACCAAAATAGCTCTAGAAAAACCAATTAATAAAGCTGCTGTTGTCATTTCCCTTGCACCCTTTAAAAATTCTTCTGTAAATTCATTAAAATCAGCATCAAAATGAATCAATCCCACTACAATTCCCATTAACATAAACAAAGCAGATATTTCTGATAAATACCATCCATATTTAAGTACGCCAAAAACTAATCCTATTAAAGTAAGTAAAATCACTATTAAAATCACTTTATGTTTTCTAGTAAGTTCATAGTCTACATTAAATTCCTCTCTAACTTTATCATATTTTATATTAGCAACAAGACTTTTTTGTGGATTATCTTTTACTTTTTTGGCATACCTTAAAGTATGATGTATGGCAATAATCAGTCCTCCAAACATAAGAACTGTTCTTAATCCAATTCCTGAGAATAAAGGCAGCTCCGAAATGCCATGTGCTATCCCCACATTAAATGGATTAATAGGACCTGCTGAATATCCTGCATAAACACCTATACAAACTAAAGAAACAGCAACAATTCTGTCATATCCTAGTGCTAAACATGTAGCAACTAAAAGTGCTACAAAAGGCAATGTTTCCTCTGCCATACCAAAGCTTGCTCCGCCCGCTGCAAAAGCTGACATGACAAGAATAATTAAAATGTTTTCTCTTCCAGATAATTTTTTAATTAACTTTCCTAATGCTGCATTAATAGCACCACTTTTAATAACAACACCAAAGACACCGCCTACAACAAAAACAAAAGCAATAATCTCTGATGCATGCACAATTCCTTCAAATATAGATGAAAGAATTTTCCAAAATCCTATAGGTGATTGATCTACCTGTGTAAATGTTCCTGCTACAACTAATGTCCTTTTTGTTGCTTCATCAAATACTCTCTCAAACTCGCCTGCTGGTACAATATAAGTTAGTATTGATGAAAATAAAATCATCAACATTAATAATGATGCCGTCGTTGGCATTTTAAATCTTTTCTTCTTTAATTTTTTCTTTTCTGATTTTAATTCCATTTCGACTGGTGCCATTCACATCATCCTTTCACATAACTTTATACAACATTTCATGCTTAGAACTTACTATAAAAGTCCTACTTTTAAAAAAATCACACCATCATCTCCTTGTATACTATATTTAGGTTAATAAAGGCAACCTATAATCCTTTATTAGCTGAAAGATTATACAAAAAAGAGTATAATCAAAATATTAGATAGAGTGATGTCGTAGTCTCCTTGAGGTAAGACCTCGTACTTGAAAGACTGACACCTCTGTCTGATAAACAGATTACGAATAAGTTGGATGTTGACTAATAAGTTTAGTACTTCGAATATGCAACAAGGCGGTAACGTTTATCAGATTAGAGGAACTATCTAAAATAAATTTATAGTGGTGATGGAAATGTTTTATTTAGGTATTGATATTGGAAAAAACAATCATGTAGCTTCGCTAATAAATGAAAAAGGAAAAATTATTTTTAAGGCTTTTTCCTTTTCAAATACTACAAATGGTGGTGAAAGCTTAATTACTAAGTTAAACAATTTCATTAGATCTGTTAATGATGTTGAAATAGGTATGGAAGCTACTGGTCACTATTGGTTATCCATTTACTCATTTCTTGTGGAAAAAGGTTTTGTCATTCATGTTGTAAACCCTATCCAAACTGATGGTTGGCGTAAAGGTATTGAAATCAGAAAGCGTAAAACAGATATCATTGATTCTGTTTTAATTGCAGATCTTATTCGTTATGGTGATTTTTCTGGAAACTTCCTTAGCCGATGAAAATACCATATCACTTCGCAACCTTTCTCGCTTTAGAAACTATCTCATCAGTTCTATAGGTGACCTTAAACGTAAAAACCATTTGTGTCTTAGACCAAGTTTTTCCTGAATATCAATCTATCTTTTTCTGATATTTTTTTGGACAAACATCAAAGGAAATTTTGCTTCATTTCAGCTCTCCAAGTGATTTCGAAAATATTTCATCTGAAAAGTTAGACAAAGTTTTATCTGAAATCACTATGAAAAAATTTGCTACTAATAAAATCAAACAACTTTCTCGTGTAGCTAAAAATTCTTTTGGTATAAGCTTTTGTTTAGATAGCTTTGCTCTTCAATTAAAACTATTAATTGAGCAGATTAACTTTATTGAAAGTCAGGTCAAAGATATAGAAAAGCAAATAAACACTTTACTTGATAAAATCAATTCTCCTATTACTACAATACCTGGTATTGGCAACGTAACAGCTGCAACTATACTTGGCGAAATAGGTGATATCTCAAGATTTTCAAACCCTTCAAAGCTTGTTGCTTATGCTGGAATTGATGCTTCTGTTTCACAATCTGGTGAATATCAAAGTACAAATAACAAAATGAGTAAACGTGGATCGCCCTATCTTAGAAAGGCTCTCTTTAGTGCTGCTTTAGTTACCTCTAACTGTGACCCTGTTTTTAAAGCTTTTTACCAGAAGAAACGTTCAGAAGGAAAACATCACCTAACGGCTATTGGAGCTGTCGCTCGTAAACTTTGCTACACAATTCATGCTATTTTAAAAAATAATTGTCCTTATGAGGTGAGACTACCTAATAACGAGTAATTGATATTATTTCCCATATTTTTACTTATACTTGCCTCACGCAGGTCTTTTTGTCATGCATTTTTATTCACCAATTTAATTAAAATTTTTTCTTTTTTACTATTGACTTTTTATAGTTGGTCTTTCTATTTTTATTTGAAAATTCTGTTAATTGTTTTCGTTTTATAATTAGCAAGAACTATTCCAATAAATTTGATTTATTTTCTTAGTAAAATACACGAAATGAGCATTATCATTTTAAAATATCAAATATTTTTATCATTTTGATAATTGATTGTTTATAGATGAGTTTCTTTTATTTCTTATAATAAGAATTTTTCTTATTATAAGAAATTCTATCAATTCAATCTTTCTTTATATAAAAAACAAAGGAAACTCTTTCATAAAAAGAATTTCCTTTGTTTTTTATATGCGTTTCAAATTCTTATTCTTTTATATTTCCATTCCCTAATACAGATAAATCTTTTAAATTGATTCTTTTTGATAGATAATAGGTTATACCTATAGCCATCATAAATCTTAATCCTAATAAAATATAACCATTAGCACCAACAACAACAAATATCAAGGTATCTTCAAAAACTGCATGACACGTAACTAAAAAAGCTACTAATAAAAGTAAATCTTTCTTTGTTAAATTTCCTTCCTTAGAACTTTGAATGATTACTCCAGCTCCATAAGATATTCCAAATATAATCCCTACTAATAATGGAAAAATAGATTCTTTAGAGATACTAAATAGTCTTGTGAAAAATTTAAAATATTCCGCTATTTTGCTTAAAACATTATAATCCTTTGCCACTTGCAAAATAATCATCAGTGGAATCACAATCATTGCTATTGAATACACAGACTTTAAACTTCCTACGAATCCTTCTTTTAAAATTTCTATCATAGCAATGCACCTACCTGTCCTACAATAGCACCTACAACCAATGCTAATCCAACCCTAAGGGCTATGAATTTTCCAATGCTTACATTTAATTTCTTTATTACTGCCGTTTCAACAAACAAAGAATGGGAAAAGGAAAGCATAATGCCTAATGTAGTTATTTGCATAGGTGTAAGTGTTATGGCTTTGATTGCCCCAATTGCTGCATATAAATTAAGGGCATTTCCTAAAACTAATACAATAGCTGCTTCTCCAGGAAGATTAAACACTCCCATAAGAGGTTTAAATGCATAAGCAATCCAATCAAGTACAGGAGTATACTTTAAGAAAGTTACAAAAACATATACAGGAATAATCACTTTTCCAAGCATCCAAGTAGTTGCTATTCCATTTTTAAACCCCTTTTTTATAGAATCCAGCATCATACTTTCCTCCCCTTTTTTATTTATGTTTTTAGAATTCTGCTGACTTTGCTGTTCTTGGAAAAGCAATTACATCTCTTATATTCGACATACCTGTCATATACATAATTAATCTTTCAAATCCTAATCCAAATCCAGCATGCTTAGTTCCACCATATTTTCTAAGTTCTAAATACCACCAATAGTCTTCTTTGTTAAGACCCATTTCTTCAATTCTCTTTTCTAATATATCCAATCTTTCTTCTCTTTGGCTTCCTCCAATAATTTCTCCTACACCTGGTACCAAAAGATCTGTTGCTGCAACTGTTTTTCCATCATCATTTAATCTCATATAAAATGCTTTAATATCTTTTGGATAATCTGTTACAAATACAGGTTTTTTAAATACTTTTTCTGTTAAGTATCTTTCATGTTCTGTTTGTAAGTCACATCCCCACTCTACTGGATATTCAAATGCTTCACCAGATTTTTTTAATATTTCAATTGCATCTGTATAAGTAACTCTTCCAAAATCAGAGTTAACAATATTATCTAATCTTTCTAATAACCCTTTATCAATAAATTTATTGAAAAATTCCATTTCTTCTGGTGCATGCTCAAGTACATACTGAATCACATATTTAATCATATCTTCAGCCAATTCCATATCATCCTCAAGATCTGCAAAAGCAATTTCAGGTTCAATCATCCAAAACTCTGCAGCATGTCTTGCTGTATTTGAGTTTTCTGCCCTAAACGTAGGTCCAAAGGTATATACATTTCTAAAAGCTAATGCAAAACATTCAGCTTCAAGCTGCCCACTTACTGTTAGATTTGTTTCTTTTCCAAAGAAATCTTCTTTGAAATTTATTTTTCCATCTTCTGTCTTTGGAATATTGTTAAAATCTAGTGTAGATACTCTAAACATCTCTCCAGCACCTTCACAGTCGCTCCCTGTTATAATTGGCGTATGAGCATATACAAATCCTCTTTCTTGGAAAAATTTATGGATTGCATAAGCTGCAATGGAACGAACTCTAAATACTGCTGAAAAAGTATTACTTCTTGGCCTTAAGTGTGCAATAGTTCTTAAAAATTCAAACGTATGTCTTTTCTTCTGAAGTGGATAATCTCTATCAGAAGTACCCTCAATATTAACCTTTGTAGCTTTAATTTCAAATGGTTGCTTTGCTTCTGGTGTTAATACTAATTTTCCTTCTACTATAATCGATGAACTTATAGTAAGCTTTGAGATTTCTTGAAAATTCTCTAAGTTTTCTTCAAAAACCACTTGAAGATTTTTAAAAAAGCTTCCATCATTTACTTCAATAAAACCAAAAGATTTAGAAGCTCTAAGCGTTCTAACCCAACCTGCAATAGTAACCGTTTGATCTGCATATTTTTCTTTATTTCTATAAAGATCTTTAATTAATATTGTTTTCATCATTTTACCTCCTCCTTAATCAAAAAAGCCTTCCGTCTCTTAAAAGGGACGAAAGGCTTTTATTCCGCGGTGCCACCCTGCTTGCCATAATATGGCCATCTCTAAAGGATAACGGTCTTAGCCGTCTAAGCCTACTCTCATATGATTTCGGTTAGAAACTCAGAGATGTTCTTCAATATAGGCTTCGTATCGATCTCCCACCATCATCGACTCGCTTTTAACTACCTCCTATATTTACTCTTCTCGTCTTCGTTCTTTATTTATTTACTTGTATCATTGATATTATAATATTTAGAAAATAATATGTCAAAGCTTTTCCCCATTATTTTACCCTAAAATTTTAGATATATTAAAAAAATATTCCTTTTTTATCTATTTTTGTCTTACTCACCATATAAAAATTTAACATTCTTTTTTAATTATATGTTAAAATTAGTTAAATCCACTTTTTAGAGGTGATTTCATGCAGCTATCTTTAAAACAATTAAAGGATTCTAATCGCTTTTTAAATATTATATTTGAAAATATAACATCAGCAGTTTTTTTGATAAATAGAAACATGAAAATACAACAATTTAATGAACCCTTTAAAGTCCTATTTAATAAAGAAGAAGATCAAATTATTGGAAAGCTTTGCGGAAATGTTATTGAATGTAAGTATACTGTAGAAGAAGATAAACTTTGTGGACGTACAAGCAATTGTGAAACATGTATAATTAGGAAAGCTGTCTTAAAAGCATTTAATGAAAAACAACCTACTTTTAAAGAAACCATAAATAGAAATTTCTATATAAATGGAAAATCTATAGAAAAATATTTTCAATTTACCACAAAGTACCTAAACTATAATAATGAAGATATGGCTTTAATTATTTTAGATGATATTACAGAAATTGAAAAAAGTAAATTAGAATTAAAGAAGAGAAATGAAATAATCGAAAAGTATAATCGTAGAATTCGTGATGAATTAGCTCTTGCTAAAAATGTTCAACAAAATCTTATCCCCAGAAATCTTCCTCATATAGAAGGAATATCATTATCTGCCATTTATAAACCTCTAGAAGAAGTTGGCGGAGACTTATATGATTTTATTAAATTAGATGAAGATACTTTTGGAATTTTTTTAAGTGATATTTCTGGACATGGTGTTCCTGCTGCTATGATTACAACTATGGTAAAAGCCATTATGGAAACAAGTAAACATCTTTTTAAGCATCCAGCTGCTTTTATAAGTTATTTGAATAGAAAATTAATAAATATATCAGAAGATATGTATCTAACTGCATTCTATGGACTATATAATCGAAAAACAAAGAAACTTACCTATATGAGATGCGGTCATCCTTATCCCATATTGATTCGAAATGAAGAATATATAGAAATTAAAGAAGGAGGAAGTACCATTTTAGGTGTTTTTGAAAACATAAATTTTGAAAGCAAAACCATTTCTCTTCAAGAAGGAGACAAGTTAATCTTTTATACAGATGGTCTTACAGACTCTTTAGATGATAATCAAAGCTTTTATCATATTATAATGAAGCATTCTCATAAACCAATAAAAGAGTGTATTAATAAGCTATACGAAGAAGTAATTCGTATTAAAGAAATTAAAAATCTTGAAGATGACATATGTATCCTCGGTATGGAGATTCATGAAAACTCAAATAATACTTACAAAAAAATTGTATAGTAATTTTACTATACAATTTTTTATTATTTATTCTATTTTAAACTTCTGTATAGATTCTTGAAGCTTATTAGAAATTGTTGCTAATTGCTCTGCTGAAGCTGATAGCTGTTCTAAAGCAGCCGTTTGTTCTTCTGTAGAAGCTGCTACCTCTTCCGTTCCAGCAGCATTCTGCTGTGTAATACTTGCAATATTTTCAATATTTTCTCCTACTACTTTTGAATGTTCATTTAATTTTTCACATTCTTGAGTAGCTAATTTGACAGCATTAGTAATATCTGAAACTGCTTTTAGCGTATCATTAAAGACATTGACTGTTTGTTCTACAGCATTTTCTTGATCATTTACTACTACTCTTGTTTGATCCATCTCTTTTACAGCACTCTCTACCCCTATTTGTATTTCGTTTATAATGTCACTTATACTTTGTGTTGCTTTACTTGATTCTTCTGCAAGCTTTCTTACCTCTTCAGCAACAACTGCAAATCCCCTTCCAGCTTCTCCTGCTCTAGCTGCTTCAATAGCTGCATTTAATGCTAATAAATTTGTCTGTTCTGCAATACTGCCTATTACCTCTACAATTTGTCCTATTTCTTGTGATTTATCTGATAATGCAGAAATTTCTTCTCCAACCTTTTTTGTTGCCTGTTTGTTTTCTTCCATTTTGCTCTTTTGGTAATCTATAATTTGCATTCCTGCATCAATGGTTTCCTTAGCTATAACAGTAACTTTTTCTGCACGATTAGATGACTCTGCTATTTGCTTAATACCTATTATCAGTTGATTTACCATATTGCTTCCTCTTTGAGTAGAATCTGCCTGCTCCATAGCTCCTCTTGCTAATTCTGATATAGTTTCTGATACTTGCTCTGCCACTTTACTAGCCTCACTTGTTGAAGCCATCATTTGCTGTGATGTAGCAGCTACTGTCATTCCCATATCGTTCATTTCTTTTAATAACCCTCTCATATTTTCAATCATATGGTTAAAGTTATCTGCAAGTACACCAATCTCATCATTACTTTTTACATCTACTCTCACCTGAAGATTTCCTGAAGCTACATCCTTTGTTATATTAGCCATTTGTAATATTGGTTTAATAGATCTACCAATCAGAAAATATATTAATATTCCAATTACAGTAATCATAATAAGTCCAATTATAACAATAATGTTTCTAAGCTTTCCTACACTATTTGTTATTTCACTTTCATATGTAGTCATAGCAATAGACCATCCAACAGAATGTAGTGGTGCATAAACTGCTATTTTTCTCTTTCCTTCAAATTCATAGTATTCTACACCTGTTTTTGATTTTATCATTTTTTTCGTAAGTTCTTTTTGAGAGGTACTTCCCTTTTGCAAAGCATTATACTTAAGAATCATTTCCTTTTTAGGGTGAGCCATTACTATTCCTTCCTGATCAATCATGTATGCATACCCAGTATCCCCTAATTTTTCAGCATTAACAATGTCAGTTATAACAGATAAATTTACTGTTCCTCCAATAAGACCTATAACATTTCCAGAATCATTTTTTATAGGCGCTGCAACTACTACAATAGGGTTTCCTGTGCTTTTTGATATTATTGGCTTTGATATGACTGTCTGTCCAGCCATAACCTTAGGAAAGTATGCCCTATCAATAATATTTCCTCCTTGTCCATTACTACTTAAATATTTTCCATATTTATCTGAAATAATTATGGTTTCAAAATCCTTAAATGCTTCTTTATTATCAGAAACAAATTTTTTAAGTGCATTTAAATCCATATTTTTTACTACATCCGTTAAAGAAAGTAATGTAATCATACTCCTCCACTCATGAATCTTATCATCCGCTAGCGCTACTAATTTATCTGTCTTACTTTGCGCAAGCTGTTCCACATCATTTATTATTATTTTCTTTGCTTGTAAAAATGTAGCTCCTGATAAAGCTAAAATTCCTATAATTAAAAATATTAGTACAGGGATTGTGATTTTGTATTTTAGACTTTTCACTTCATGGCCTCCTTCTATTTATTTTTTCTATAATTTAAATAAATTCGACAACTTATTCCATTTTCCTTCTTTTTCATCTGTTCATTTGTATGCTTTTCTTTTTATATAAATGAAAGGAGCGTTCTAAAAACGCTCCTTTCATTTACATCATTATTCTGCATCTACTCCATAACATGCACAAAGAGCAGGAAGTCCATCATTAAATCCTGAGCCAATGGCATTAAACTTCCATTCTCCATTGTATCTGTAAAGTTCTCCAACAACTACAGCTGTCTCCATACTATAATCTTCTGAGAGGTCATATCTTAAAAATTCTCTATTAGTATTTTGATCTATTAATCGTACAAAAGCATTTTCTACCATCCCAAAGTTTTGACCTCTTTCTTTTCCTTCATAAATTGTAATAGCAAATATAATCTTTTGAATATCATCAGGTACAAGATTTAAGTCAATAAATACTATCTCATCATCACCTGATCCTTGCCCTGTTCGATTATCGCCACTTAATTCTATACCTAATCCAGCAGGATTTTTATTTCCAAAGAATACAAAATCTTTTTCATTTCTTACTTTTCCATCGGCTTTTACAGCAAAAGTGAATACATCTAAATCAAAATCTTTTCCATCAAATTTATTTACATCCCATCCAAGTCCTACATGAATTTTTGATAATGTGTTTATATCTAATCCAATATCCGCTGCTGCTTTTTTCAATGATACCTTTTGGCCCTTTTTCAAGGATACAATTTTTTTATTCATATTTGCACCAAGACCACCTAAGCTATCAATTCCACCTGCTTGTTGTTGATTTTGTACATTATTACCACCTAATCCACCAAGACCACTAAGTCCCATTTGTAACCCTCCTTATCGGTTATTAAAAAATCTTCCTAATGTATTTGTTACTTGCCCTATCGTATCTTCTACATTATCCATAGAATTTCCAAAAGCACTTGATTGAGTCCCTACTGCCTCTCCTCTATCAATCCCTATATCAAGCCCTGCTTTTCTCTCCGAAGGCTGAAGTACAACCGTCTGGCCTGATTGTTTAAATTCAAACATATAAGATTCTCCTGAGGTTTGTCCAATAAATGTTTTCCAATTTACATCTGCTTTTAATGTTGGATCTGGACCCGTCCAGCATATTATAGCATCAGGATCTACTCTACAAGGTGTTTGCAGTACAATAGCATTTCCATCTGTAATTACTGCTATGTAGCCTACTTCTCCTGAATTGTTTTGAAAATTTGTAGTAAATAAACCTTTTTGAGATAATACGCCTGCTCCTATAAATCTAACACCATATTTTAAATTCCCTGTAAAAGCCAATATATTTTCTGATTCTACCCCTACCTGCTCACCAGGTTGTAATGGTATAATAGTTACATTCTTTCCTGCAAAAGCTAATATACACATACCACTACCTGTTACCTTCATAATTTCCATATTTTCACCTGTAAGCCTTCTAGTAACACTATTCATAATTCCTCTAGCCAATCCAGCACCTGCATTAGGATCTAATAGTATTTTTTCATATTTAAAATTTCCTTGATCTGCAACCATTGCTCCCTTTTTAGCAAAGAAAAATCCATTTCCTTGTGCTACACATGAATAAGCTGGTGTTTGTTTTGTTGCTCCTGTTAAATGTTCATATGTTGATAATTGAAAACTCATTTTGTTCTCCCCTTTTTCATTATATATATGATTTTTATAAAGTCCTACTATTAAGCTATAAATAAATTATATCATTTTTCAAAAGTATCAGTAAACAAAAAGAAGTGTTTAATAAAAACACTCCTATCTTATTGGACATATTCCATTTTCACAGCTATCATTTCCTATATCTAAATCAACTTCTTCCTTTTCATATTTTCCAATTAAAGAAGCCATAAAAGGTTTCATTTCCTCAACTCGTTTATTGTATTCTTCTTCTGTTATTGCTTCATAGGGAAGCAATTTATAAAAATTGTCATCTAATGCTAAGAATGATAAAGCAACTACATCATCCCAATTATCCCAAACCCACTGTTCTACTTCTTCCCATTCATGCTCTCTTACATGAACAGTAATAGAACAATTGTGGTCTACATAATTTTTCATAAACATTTTATAATTTTCAAGCTGCTCTATTGCAGAAACATCATATTTTGTTTTCCCATTTGGAGCTTTTACAGGAAATTCTACTACTTTTGTCACGCAAGTCTCCCATTCTTGCCCTACCTCTGGGAATACAGGATATTCTAACTCTTCACATACCTTTACTAGTGGGTCATCAGAGCTTATGCGAATTCTTCTTATATAATAAGGAGAATGAGAATAATGCACCCCACTAGATACAGTAGGCAATTGACTTAGTGTTCCTTCAGGTTTTACAGTTGTTACAAGCAATGGTTCATTTTCACCAATTTCAGATGCATAGTTTTTTGCTTCTTCATGAGCCACTTCTCTCAATACTCTTAAAAGTTTTGCTTGTTCTTCTCTTGTCATGCCTGTAGCATTAACCATATCTTGCCATCCTGTTAAAGAGCATCCTACCAATTTATCTCTTTGCTGTACTATATCCCATAATGGCAGTTCTAGCTCAACACATGTCATTCTATAACCTGCTCTTACAGATAATCGTTGTGCTTCTATCAATCCTTCTAAATCAAGGGTATTATCTTCTTTTACAAATGCATATACATTCACTGTTGTTAAATTGCAAAGTCCTTTTGAATCAAGTAAAATTTCTCCACATGGGTTTACACCATTCATATTTGGTCTTCGTTTTAAAGCAGCTTCAGCATTTATCCATCCCGGCTCTCCTGAATATCTCATTCTTTCTATTTGCCAATGAAGTTTCTCTCTGCTTGGTTTCTTTGTATAATAAATTGAGTTATTACTCATTTGCCTATGAAGAATATCCTTATCTACAATCCATTGCCCATCAATTTGCTTATAAAGGTTTGATTTTGCTTCAATAGATTCTTTATCCTCTGGGTCAAGCAATACCATCTCTGCAGTACGTCTTACTCCTCCTACAACAACATTCTCCCCAATAATATTTGCTATATCCAAGCAATCAATTGGTTTTAATTTTACTCTCTTTGCATTATCTATTGTTGCATTTCTTTTAATGACTTTATCAATCTTTACAAACATGGTTTTTAAACTTGAATGTCCACTCGCTGTACCTCCAAAAGTTTTTAGTTTTTCTCCCTTTGGTCTTACATTATCATAGTCTACAATGATTGTTTTTACATTTCTATATTCATTGCTATAGATCAATTTAAAGAAGAAATCTAATCCTTGTGTCCAACCTTCCTTGCTATCTCCGACTGTTATTTTCACTGTATTATTATAGAAGAATTCTAAACTTGTACAATCTTCTCTTTCGTTCTTCTGTATAGGCGTATAATCTTTATGTATGATTTCGTAATCAGTTCTCACTTTCGGTAAGCTTGAAATATCATCTTTTAATATTCTTAATCCTACCCCTGAGCCAACCATCAATAAGTAAAATAAATCTTTAAAGCTTTCAAAACTATTGATAATTAAAAATGCACAATTATAATTTGACATGGGATAGTGTTTCGCTACAGGAGTATTTCCTACCCAGAATGTTCTTCCTGATAAAAATTGTCTTAAATTGTAAATATTATCATACAACTTTTCAGCTTCTTCTCTCGTTGTAGGAACCAAACTACAATTATATTCCACTGCACGTCTTACTGTCTCCCACCAATACTCTCTTCTTTTTTCTTCAGGAAGCCATCTAGAATAAGTTCTATAATAAACAAAATTCCCTAATTGTTTCATAGGAGAAGGCTTATGCTTATATTTACTAATAAATTCATCTGATAACAATCTATTCTCAACCCTTTTTAGCATTTTTCTTTTTTTGTTTTGCTCGTTTCTATAGATTATATACGCTTTTGCTAAATCTTTCTTTATTTTCATATCATCAAAATCTACAGTTTTTTCATTTCGTTTCCTTACTTCAATCATAAAATTCCCCTTTCAACTTTCTTCAATGCTTTATTTAATGATTGTATAATCTATCCTATTATAACATTATTTAGTATATTCTTATAGGGTCATGCACTATATATTGTAGCATCTGAAAGTTTCATTGTCAAAAAAATAGATGGCACTTTGCCATCTATTTTTTTACTATATTCAACACTTCTTTTATTGTTTCTATCGCATACTCACCTTTTCTATATTTTCTTTTTGCTACGATAATCTCTACTTGTTTTCCTTTCGCTTCAATCTCTTTTAAAACTTGGGGTTGTTCTATAAAAGCGCCTAATGTATAAAAGTCCTTATCCATAATCACAAATGTTGGTATTTTAGGTTTCCCATTCACCTTATAGTTATCCATAAAAATTTCATTACCTTCTCTGGAAACAATAGAAATTATAAAATTAGGATTTATATCTGCTATCTTTTGAAGTGCTGGTACATTGATCATACAATCCGGGCACCATATTTCTGCAAATACAAGAACATTTGTTAATTGGTTGACTTTCTTAATCTCTTTTTCTAAAGCTTCATCCACCACAATATTATTGTATACCTCTAGTGTTTTTTCTTTATAAGTATCTTTATCTTTATTTACAAAATCCATAAAAGAAAGTCCTTTTTTAAAAAGCGCTTGAATATTCATCAAATTCCCCCTTATTTTCATTCACAAACAATATCCATCTATTCTATGAAAATAATCTTTTAATAAATATAATAACCAACATCAAAAGAACGTTCATTCAAGATAACTTTTGAAAAAACTAAATTTCATGTTCCATTTATAATATATGATATATTATATAACTTTATACTTGCAGCAAATTTCTTAATTGCCATAATATTTTTTAAAACAAAAAAATTATCTAGCGACGACCTACTCTCCCAAGGCGTCTCCGCCTCAGTACCATCAGCGCTGAAGGGCTTAACTTCTGTGTTCGGTATGGGAACAGGTGTAACTCCTTCGCTATTGTCACTAGATAATTTTTCTCACCATTATTAAAACTATATTTCTTTTAGGAGTTTCTACTAAAAGTAATTATATACCCTCAAAACTGAACAATGCATATTTGGTCAAGTCCTCGACCTATTAGTACCTATCAGCTTAAGACATTACTGCCCTTACACCTTAGGCCTATCAACCAGATAGTCTTTCTGGGGTCTTACTGACTTACGTCATGGGAAATCTAATCTTGAGGGGGGCTTCGCGCTTAGATGCCTTCAGCGCTTATCCCGTCCATACATAGCTACTCAGCCATGCCGCTGGCGCGACAACTGATACACCAGAGGTACGTCCATCCCGGTCCTCTCGTACTAAGGACAGCTCCTCTCAAATTTCCTGCGCCCACAGCGGATAGGGACCGAACTGTCTCACGACGTTCTGAACCCAGCTCGCGTGCCTCTTTTAATGGGCGAACAGCCCAACCCCTTGGGACCTACTTCAGCCCCAGGATGAGACGAGCCGACATCGAGGTGCCAAACCTCCCCGTCGATGTGGACTCTTGGGGAGATAAGCCTGTTATCCCCGGGGTAGCTTTTATCCGTTGAGCGATGGCCCTTCCACTCGGAACCACCGGATCACTAAGCCCGACTTTCGTCCTTGCTCGACTTGTAAGTCTCGCAATCAAGCTCCCTTCTGCCTTTACACTCTACGCGCGATTTCCGACCGCGCTGAGGGAACCTTTGGGCGCCTCCGTTACCTTTTAGGAGGCGACCGCCCCAGTCAAACTGCCCACCTGACAGTGTCCCAAAGCTGGATTCACAGCTTCTGGTTAGAACTTCAGTATTACAAGAGTGGTATCCCAACGGCGACTCCACACATACTGGCGTACATGCTTCTAAGTCTCCCACCTATGCTGTACATGTAATACCAAAATCCAGTGTCAGGCTACAGTAAAGCTCCACGGGGTCTTTCCGTCCTGCTGCGGGTAACCGGCATCTTCACCGGTACTACAATTTCACCGAGTCTATTGTTGAGACAGTGCCCAAATCGTTACGCCTTTCGTGCGGGTCGGAACTTACCCGACAAGGAATTTCGCTACCTTAGGACCGTTATAGTTACGGCCGCCGTTTACTGGGGCTTAAGTTCAGTGCTTCACTTACGTTAACACGTCCCCTTAACCTTCCAGCACCGGGCAGGCGTCAGCCCCTATACATCGTCTTTCGACTTAGCAGAGACCTGTGTTTTTGCTAAACAGTCGCTTGGGCCTATTCTCTGCGGCCACCTCGGGCTTTAACACCCTACCGTGGCACCCCTTCTCCCTAAGTTACGGGGTCATTTTGCCGAGTTCCTTAACAATAGTTCTCTCGCTCGCCTTAGGATTCTCTCCTCACCTACCTGTGTCGGTTTGCGGTACGGGCACCTAGATCTCGCTAGAGGCTTTTCTCGACAGTGTGGAATCAGCAAGTTCGCTACTATATTTCGCTCCCCATCACCTTTCAGGATTGCCTACGCGGATTTGCCTACATAGACTCCCTACGGGCTTAGACGCACACAACCAACGGTGCGCTTAACCTATCCTCCTGTGTCACCCCATTGCTCAAACGATTTTCGGTGGTACAGGAATTTCAACCTGTTGTCCATCGCCTACGACTTTCGTCCTCGGCTTAGGTCCCGACTAACCCTGAGTGGACGAACCTTCCTCAGGAAACCTTAGGTTTTCGGCGGGCAGGATTCTCACCTGCCTCTCGCTACTCATGCCAACATTCTCTCTTGTATACAGTCCACTGCTCCTTACGGTACAGCTTCAACCCGTATACAATGCTCCCCTACCCATCCCAAAGGGATGCCGTAGCTTCGGTGACAGGTTTGAGCCCCGGTAATTTTCGGCGCAGGATCACTCGACTAGTGAGCTATTACGCACTCTTTAAATGAGTGGCTGCTTCTAAGCCAACATCCTAGTTGTCTATGCAATCCCACATCCTTTTCCACTTAACCTGTACTTAGGGACCTTAGCTGACGGTCTGGGCTGTTTCCCTCTCGACTATGAATCTTATCACACATAGTCTGACTCCCAAAGATATGATTACGGCATTCGGAGTTTGATAGTCTTCGGTAACCGGTGAGGGCCCCTAGGACATTCAGTGCTCTACCTCCGTATCACTAACTTTGAGGCTAGCCCTAAAGCTATTTCGGGGAGAACCAGCTATCTCCGAGTTCGATTGGAATTTCTCCGCTATCCACAAGTCATCCCAGCCTTTTTCAACAGACATGGGTTCGGTCCTCCACGAAATTTTACTTCCGCTTCAACCTGCTCATGGATAGGTCACCCGGTTTCGGGTCTACGGCATACAACTAAATCGCCCTATTCAGACTCGCTTTCGCTGCGGCTCCGTAGCTTAACTACTTAACCTTGCTGCATACCGTAACTCGTTGGCCCGTTCTACAAAAAGTACGCGGTCGTTCATATAAAGAACTTCCACTGCTTGTAAACATAGGGTTTCAGGTTCTATTTCACTCCCCTCCCGGGGTTCTTTTCACCTTTCCCTCACGGTACTATGCGCTATCGGTCACCAGGTAGTATTTAGCCTTGGGGGGTGGTCCCCCCTGCTTCCCACAAGGTTTCACGTGTCTCGTGGTACTCTGGAGTATACTCAAGCTAGACTTTGTTTCGCCTACAGGACTATTACCTCCTATGGTGGGCCTTTCCAGACCTCTTCGGCTACAAATTCTTCGCTCTTATGAGTATATCCGCAACCCCTAGAAAAAATTTTCTAGGTTTGGGCTAATCCCCTTTCGCTCGCCGCTACTTAGGGAATCGAGTTTTCTTTCTTTTCCTCAGGGTACTTAGATGTTTCAGTTCCCCTGGTATGCCTCCTCACTACCTATGGATTCAGTAGTGGGTACCTAAGTATTACCCTAGGTGGGTTTCCCCATTCGGAAATCCCCGGATCAAAACTTGCTTGCAGTTCCCCGAGGCTTATCGCAGCTTACCACGTCCTTCTTCGGCTCCTGGTGCCAAGGCATTCACCCTATGCTCTTTATAACTTGACCAGAAATTGTATTTTATGCATTGTTCAGTTTTTCAAAAGTACATTTTTACTTCGTAAAATGTACGGCATAACAAAAATCATTCGTTACACTCATGATTTCTGTTGCTTAAAGTACATCCTACGATTTGAAAGATCATTTGATCTTTCAAAACTAAACAGTGTAAGTTAAGCCTTTCTCCTTAGAAAGGAGGTGATCCAGCCGCACCTTCCGATACGGCTACCTTGTTACGACTTCACCCCAGTCATTGGTTTCACCTTCGGCAGCTTCCTCCAAAATGGTTAGATAGCTGACTTCGGGCGCCCCCAACTCCCATGGTGTGACGGGCGGTGTGTACAAGACCCGGGAACGCATTCACCGCGGCATTCTGATCCACGATTACTAGCAACTCCAGCTTCATGTGGGCGAGTTGCAGCCCACAATCCGAACTGAGACTGGCTTTTAGGATTTGCTCCGGATTACTCCTTCGCTTCCCGTTGTACCAGCCATTGTAGCACGTGTGTAGCCCAGAACATAAGGGGCATGATGATTTGACGTCATCCCCACCTTCCTCCGAGTTGTCCCCGGCAGTCTCTCTAGAGTGCCCATCCGAAATGCTGGCAACTAAAGACAAGGGTTGCGCTCGTTGCGGGACTTAACCCAACATCTCACGACACGAGCTGACGACAACCATGCACCACCTGTCTCTCTGTCCCCGAAGGGATTTCACCGGTTAAGGTTAATGCAGAGGATGTCAAGTCCTGGTAAGGTTCTTCGCGTTGCTTCGAATTAAACCACATGCTCCGCTGCTTGTGCGGGTCCCCGTCAATTCCTTTTGAGTTTCAGTCTTGCGACCGTACTCCCCCAGGCGGAGTGCTTAATGCGTTAGCTGCGGCACCTAAGGGGTTACCCTCAGACACCTAGCACTCATCGTTTACGGCGTGGACTACCAGGGTATCTAATCCTGTTCGCTCCCCCACGCTTTCGTGCCTCAGCGTCAGTTACAGTCCAGAGAGTCGCCTTCGCCACTGGTGTTCCTCCTAATATCTACGCATTTCACCGCTACACTAGGAATTCCACTCTCCTCTCCTGCACTCAAGCCAATAAGTTTCCAAGGCTTACTACGGTTGAGCCGTAGCCTTTCACCCCAGACTTTATCGGCCGCCTACGCACCCTTTTACGCCCAGTGATTCCGGATAACGCTCGCCCCCTACGTATTACCGCGGCTGCTGGCACGTAGTTAGCCGGGGCTTCCTCCTAAGGTACCGTCAGTTTTTCTTCCCTTAGGACAGAGCTTTTACGACCCGAAGGCCTTCATCGCTCACGCGGCGTTGCTGCATCAGGCTTTCGCCCATTGTGCAATATTCCCCACTGCTGCCTCCCGTAGGAGTCTGGACCGTGTCTCAGTTCCAGTGTGGCCGATCACCCTCTCAGGTCGGCTACTGATCGTCGCCTTGGTGAGCCTTTACCTCACCAACTAGCTAATCAGACGCAGGCCCATCCTATACCGATAAATCTTTGACTCATGTATCATGCGATACTAGAGTTTTATGAGGTATTAATCCCGGTTTCCCGAGGCTATCCCTCTGTATAGGGCAGGTTGCCTACGCGTTACTCACCCGTCCGCCGCTAAGCTTGTACAACTTCATCCAAAGAATCTGTCGTATTCGCTTCGCTCGACTTGCATGTGTTAGGCACGCCGCCAGCGTTCATCCTGAGCCAGGATCAAACTCTCTCAAAAAATTCGTTTATTGCTTCGCAATAACTCATGACGCCAACGAAATTGCTCACCATTGTTCACAATTTCCGTTGCTTAAAATCTTCGAGGTTAAAAATTATTGCTGGCTTAATTTCTTACACTGTGTAGTTTTCAAAGATCAAAATTATTTTCAACAAGTGACATATAATAATATATCATATTTAAAAGTTCATGTCAACTGGTTGTTTTAGGTATGTTTTTCCAGTTGTTGTATTAATAAATTTTCTAATATACATACATGACCAACAACGTTACTTACTATAACATAAATCGTTTTATAATTCAAGTATGTTTTAAAACTCACATTAACCATTATATGTACTTTCTTAGAAAATATTCATATTTTCTTTTGTTTTTTTGTAAAAAAAATTCTCATGTTATAATTTTCTAAACAAAAACATTTTTTTCAGACTTTTGTTTATGAGCGTTATTTTTCAATTCATTGATAAATATAACTTTGCCAGCAAACTCAACATTCTTTTTATTTTTCTTCTTAAAATTTCTTATCTCTAAAAATAAAAGCATAGGAAATCCTATGCTTTTATTTATCAAGTGGTTTCATCGTTGGGAAGAAAATTACGTCTCTAATAGTTGGAGAATTTGTAAGAAGCATTACAAGTCTATCAATACCAATTCCAATACCACCTGTCGGAGGAAGACCTACTTCAAGAGCATTTAAGAAATCTTCATCCATCATAGCAGTTTCATCATCTCCTAATTCTTTCTTTCTTAATTGATCTTCAAATCTTTCTCTTTGATCTAGTGGATCGTTTAATTCAGAGAATGCATTTGCAATTTCCCAAGTATTTGCAAATGCCTCAAATCTATGTGTATACGCTGGATTTTCTGGATCTCTCTTAGCAAATGGTGAAATTTCAACTGGATGATGCGTAACAAATGTAGGTTGTATTAATTTTTCTTCACAGAATTCCTCAAAGAATAAACTTATAATCTCTCCTTTGCTTGTTTCCTTTGTTACTTCGATTCCTTTTTCTTTTGCAATTTTTCTTGCTTCTTCATCTGTTTCTACTTCTTCAAAATTAATGCCTGTTTCTTCAGTAACCATATCTACCATTCTTACACGTCTCCATGGAGGTGTAAAATCAATTTCTTTTCCTTGGAATGTAATTTTTGTCGTTCCTGCTGCTGCCATTGCCATTTCTGCAACTACTTCTTCACACATTTTCATCATCACTTCATAATCTGCATAAGCCATATACCATTCGATTGTAGTAAATTCTGGATTGTGCTTTGGAGACATTCCTTCATTTCTAAACAATCTTCCAATTTCATATACACGATCAAGACCACCTACAACCAATCTTTTTAAATGTAGTTCTGTAGCAATTCTCATATACATATCAATATCTAATGTATTATGGTGCGTAATAAATGGTCTTGCATTAGCACCGGATGCTACTGAATCAAGGATTGGCGTTTCTACTTCTAGAAAATCACGATCATCTAAATATTTTCTTAATGCTTTGATAGCCTTTGTTCTAGCTATAAAAGTTTTCTTTACATCTGGATTCACAATTAAGTCTACATATCTTTGTCTATATCTTAATTCTTTATCCTTTAATCCATGCCATTTTTCAGGTAGTGGCTTTAGTGATTTTGAAAGTAATTTTACATCTGTTGCTCTTACAGATATTTCTCCTTGCTTTGTTTTAAAGACGGTTCCTTTAACCCCTACAATATCTCCTATATCATATGTAACAAATACATCATATTCTTCTTCACCAATAGCATCTTTGCGAACATAAGATTGAATTCTTCCTTGCTTGTCTTGTATATCGATAAAAGCAGCTTTTCCCATTGTACGTTTTGCCATTATTCTACCAGCAATAGATACTTCATTTCCTTCCATTGTTTCAAAAGTATCTTTTATATCTTGACTAAAATGGGTTTGGTCATATTTTTCTATCTTATATGGATCTCTGCCCATTTCTCTAAGTTTTTTAAGCTTGTCTCTTCTCACCTGCAATACTTCACTAAGATTCATTTCTTCACTCATCTTTTGTACACCCCCAAGTTATCTTTTTATTTCTAAAATTTCTAATTTTGCTATTCCATCTGGTACTTGCACATCTACAATATCTCCAACTTTTCCTCCTAATAAACTTCTTCCTACAGGAGATTCATTAGATATTTTTAATTCATAAGGATCTGCTTCTGCAGAACCTACAATGGTATATTCTACAATTTCATCAAAGTCTAAATCTTTTACTTTTACAGTTGTTCCAATACTCACAACATCTAATGATATTTCAGTTTCATCAATTACTTTTGCTTTTCTTAATGTCATCTCAAGCTTTGCGATTCTTTCTTCTACTTGAGCTTGTTCATTTTTTGCTTCATCATATTCTGAATTTTCGCTTATATCTCCAAAAGCAATTGCTTCTTTTATTCTCTCAGCTACTTCCTTTCTTCTAACAGTTTTTAAATACTCTAATTCATTTTCTATTTTGTTTAACCCTTCACGAGTTAATATAATCTCCTTCTCGCTCATTTATTTCCTCTCCTTTTCCGTAATTTAAAAGATTTGTTAATAATTATATGTCCCATGAATAAATTTATTCTAAAAAAACACTGGAAAACATTTCTATTGTACTACAATAAGCACTGTTATAACAGTGCTTTTTGGTAACACATAGGAAATTTTCAAAATTTTTTATTTTATTCATTACTGTATGCGAAATATTATAATCTACATAGTATCTATTGTCAAGCAATCAACCCAATATTTCCTATTACTTTTTCTTTATAAATTCCTTAGAAAATCATATAACATTTTTTCCATTTCCTCTTTACTTTCTATAGTATTCATTTTGCCTCGAATTGCTGCTGAATTTCTAATCCCCTTTAAATACCAACCCATATGTTTTCTAATCTCTCGAATCGCAATATATTCTCCTTTTTTTTCAATTAATATACATAAATGTCTTAAAGCCATTTGTATTTTTTCTTCTACCGTAGGATCCGCAAGTACTTCTCCAGTTTTCATATAATGAGATACTTTTTTAAATATCCAAGGATTTCCTTGAGCCCCCCTTGCAATCATAACAGCATCACAATTGGTTAATTCTTTCATCTTTATTGCATCTTCTACAGTAAAAATATCACCATTTCCAATAACAGGAATACCTACAGCCTTCTTAACCTCTTTAATAATATTCCAATCAGCTTTACCTGTATAGAATTGTTCTCTCGTTCTACCATGTACTGCAATAGCTTGTGCACCATTTTCTTCTAAAATTTTTGCCATTTCTACTGCATTAATATGGTCATCATCCCATCCTTTTCTGATTTTTACTGTCACTGGCTTATCAGTTGCATTTACCACTGCTTTTACAATTTTACCTGCTAATTCTGGATCTTTCATAAGGGCTGAGCCATCTCCATTTTTAACAATTTTAGGCGTAGGACACCCCATATTTATATCCAGTATTGCATTTTCATGATTATTTAGTTTTTCAGCAGCCCTTGCCATAACATCAGGTTCAGAACCAAATATTTGTAAGGCTACTGGTTTCTCTCTTTCATCTATCTGAAGTAATAATTCTGTTTTTTTATCGTTATAGTATAATCCTTTTGCACTAACCATTTCTGTATAAACTAAGCCTACTCCTTGCTCTTTACACAAAAGACGAAATGTTAAATCCGTCACTCCTGCCATTGGCCCTAAAAACACATTATTCTCTAAATTTACATTTCCGATTATCATATCTTCACCACCTACCTAATTTCTCTATAATAGTTTTAGGGCCATTTTTAGATACTATTCTAAAAAATGACCCTAAAACAAAAATAAATTATCATAATATTACTTTCTATTTCTTTCATATATTATTCTTAATCCCTCAAGAGTAAGTAATTTATCAATCTCATCTATTGTTTCAGATTCACTTGTAATAAGACTTGCAAGCCCACCTGTAGCAATTACCTTTGTATTGGGATCTTTTAATTCTTTTTTCATTCTACGCACAATATAATCTACAAGCCCTACATACCCATAAACCATACCAGATTGCATACTGCTTATTGTATTTTTACATATAACCTTTCCAGGCTTTACAAGTTCTACTCTTGGTAGCTTCGCAGCGTGTTGAAAAAGTGCTTCACTAGATATTTTAATTCCTGGTGAAATTGTACCCCCTAAATAATCTCCTTTTTCTGAAATGGCACAAAAAGTTGTTGCTGTTCCAAAATCAACAATTATCAATGGTCCCCCATACTTTTCATACCCTGCAACTGCATTTACAATTCTATCTGCTCCCACTTGTTTTGGATTATCATATTTTATATTCATTCCTGTTTTGATGCCAGGACCTATTACAATAGCTTCTTTATTACAATATTTTAACGCTGTATGCTGAAGTGTATACATAATCGGTGGCACAACAGATGAAATAATAACATCATCTACATCATTAAGACTTAACCCTTCATACTGGAACAATTGATTAATCAACATACCATATTCGTCTGAACTTTTAGCTTTATCTGTTGCAAATCTCCAATAAGTTAATAACTCTTCCCCTTCATATGCTCCTAAAACAATATTTGTATTCCCGACATCAAATGCTAATAACATTTCTTCGCTCAACCTTTCCATAGTGATTTTCCTTCTATATGTTATCATTTGCTTATTTATTTTGCAATACAAAAGTAAAGGCACTATTATACATAATCTGTAATCCCTCTGACAGATACCTCTCCAGATATTACTGTTTGCATCTCTCCAGATTCATTTTTTATTAGTAATTGTCCATCTTCTGTTAAATCTATAGCCTCAGCAATTATTTCTTTATCTCTGTTTTTAATTTTTACCTGTTTTCCTAAAGTCACAGAATATTTTTTACAAATATCAATGCTTTTTTTAATATTTTTATTTTCTATAAAGTCTAAATATAGTTTTTGAAATTCAAGAAGTATTTCCTTAACAATATCCTTTCTTGAAATCTCTTTCCCAACACAAGCTCTAATAGATGTTGCAATCTTTTTTACTTCTTCTGGAAATTCTTTTATATCTACATTTACATTAATTCCGATTCCTACAATAATGTAATTTACTGAATTTAATTCGGCACCCATTTCTGTAAGTATGCCACATACTTTTTTGTTGTGAATAATAATATCATTTGGCCATTTTATCCCCACTTCACACCCAGTCGCTTTTCTAATAGCATTAGCAACAGCAGCTGCTGTAATCTGAGTAATTTTAGCAGCTTCTGTTGGCTCAATATTAGGTCTTAATACAATAGACATCCAAATCCCTGTACCCTTAGGAGATATCCAACTTCTTCCTAGTCTCCCTCTTCCTCCTATCTGTTCTTCAGCAATAATCACTGTCCCATCAAAAGCACCCTCTGCTGCCATCTTTTTCGCTATCGTATTGGTAGAATCAACAGAATCAAAGTGATATATATGCTTTCCAATAAAATTACTTCCGATCTCTATTATCAGAGCATTTGGGTCTAATGTATCAGGTTCTTTCAAAAGACGATATCCTTTCCTTGAAATAGATTCTATCTCATATCCTTCTTCTTTTAACTGTTTTATATGTTTCCACACAGCCGTTCTTGTTACACCAATTTTGCGACTTAATTCCTCTCCAGAGATAAAAATATCTTTATTTTTCTTAAGTGCCTCTAAAACCTTTCTTTTCATCAATCAACACCCCATTAATCCTTATCATGTTTGTAACAGACACACCTTTGCAAAAAAAACAGGCAACCCCTTGGCCGCCTGTTTTATATTTTAACCAAACAATGAAAGCATAACCCCTGCTGCAACGGCTGAACCAATAACCCCTGCAACATTTGGACCCATAGCATGCATAAGTAAGAAATTTGAAGGATTTTCTTTTTGTCCAACAACTTGAGAAACTCTCGCCGCCATTGGAACTGCAGAAACTCCTGCCGAACCAATAAGTGGATTAATTCTACCACCTGAAATCTTATTCATAACTTTTGCAAGAAGTACACCTGCTGCTGTACCTACTCCAAAAGCTAATACTCCTAAGAAAATAATCTTTAATGTTTGTGATGTCAAAAATGCTTCTGCTGTTGCAGTAGCACCTACTGAAAGACCCAATAATATTGTTACGATATTAATTAACGCATTTTGTGCAGTATCTGCAAGTCTTCCTGTAAGACCACTTTCTTTAAATAAGTTTCCAAGCATGAGCATTCCGATTAAAGTAGCTGCCGGTGGTAACATTAAAGAAACAATCAAAGTAACCATAATTGGGAATAATATTTTTTCTGTTTTAGAAACAGGTCTTAACTGATCCATTTTAATCATACGCTCTTCTTTTGTTGTTAAAGCTTTCATAATTGGAGGCTGAATAATTGGAACTAAAGCCATGTATGAATAAGCAGCAACAGCAATTGCTCCTAATAATTCAGGTGCCAATCTAGAAGCTAAGAAAATTGCAGTAGGACCATCTGCTCCTCCAATAATTCCGATAGAAGCTGCTTGTTGCCCTGTAAATCCTAAAAAAATTGCTCCTATAAAAGTTGTAAAAATCCCGAACTGAGCTGCTGCACCTAATAAAAGTGCTCTTGGGTTGGCAATCAATGGACCAAAATCTGTCATTGCTCCTACACCCATGAAAATAATTGGTGGGAAAATTCCTAATTCATCTCCTTGAAAGAAATACCATAAAAGCCCACCTGGTTCTCCATGACCCCCATGTGGTAACATCATATTTGCATATGGTAAATTTGTTAAGAACATACCAAATGCAATTGGTACAAGTAATAATGGCTCAAAGCCTTTTTTAATGGCTAAATATAAAAGAACAAACGAAACGCCAATCATGACGATATTTAAAGGATGTTCTCCAAATCCTGCAAATCCGGTACTTTTCAAAAATTTTATGATAGTTTGTACCATTGCTACATCTCCTTTCTATTAAAGTTATAGGTAGCCGAAACTATCCGATTACTACCAATACATCTCCTGCATTTACAGAAGCACCCTTAGTTGTATTGATAGATACTACCTTACCGCTTGCAGGTGCCATGATTTCATTTTCCATCTTCATAGCTTCTAGGATTAACAATACTTGTCCACTTTCAACAGTATCTCCTTCATTCACTTTAATATCTAAAATTGTTCCTGGCATCGGCGCTGTAACACTATTTCCTCCTGCTGGTGCTGGTGCAGCTGGTTTTGGTGCTGGTGCTGGTGCAGCTGGTTTTGGTGCTGGCGCTGGTGCTGCTTTTGGTGCCGGTGCTGGTGCTGCTGGTCTTGCAACTGGTGCTGGTGATACTCCTCCTATTTCTTCTACTTCAACTTCATAAGTATTTCCATTAACAGTTATATTAAACTTTTTCATTTTTATAATCCTCCTCTATCTTATAAATTTCACCTAATTTACAGAATATCCTATTTTAAAATCTACTATTCATTTGCTCAATTCTACCCATTCTTCCCCACGCTGGCGTTATATCTTTCACTCTAGTAATATTTCTAACAACAATATTATGAGTAGAAGTCTGCAAGCTTGCAGCAATAGCTGCAGTAATAACTGCAACTAGTTCTTCTTCATTTTCTTTTTCTTCTTTTTCTACCTCTACTGCTGGTGCAATAGTTTTCTCTGGAGCTTGTACAACTTTTGTAGCTTCTTTTTTCGTTGAGTTAATCATTTTTGACATTAAAACAATTAATCCCCATAAAATACACAGTGCTACGAATGTTACTGCCATTCCTAGTACCATTACATATAAAGAAGCTAACATTTTTTCTCCAATAGATAGCTTTTGCATTAAATCAGGATTTGCAAATTTTTCTAGCAGCGATAAATTATCCATATTTTCACCTCTCTCTTCGGAGTATAACTGCTATTATAGAGGAATATTTCCATGTTTTTTAGCAGGTCTTACTTCTCTCTTTGATGCAAGCATATTGAATGCATCTACAAGTCTTGGTCTTGATGCACTCGGTTCTATAATATCATCCACATATCCTCTTTCTGCCGCTTTATAAGGCGTAGCAAATTCAGCTGTATATTCTTCAATTTTCTTCGCTCTTTCTTCTGCCGGATTTTCTGCGTTTTTGATATCATTTCTAAAAATAATATTTGCAGCCCCTTGTGGTCCCATAACTGCAACTTCTGCACTTGGCCATGCAAGCACTATATCAGCACCTAATTCTTTATTACACATAGCAATATATGATCCACCGTATGCTTTTCTCGTAATTAAAGTAACTTTTGGTACAGTTGCTTCACTATATGCATAAAGCATTTTTGCTCCATGTCTTATAATTCCACCATACTCTTGATTTGTTCCTGGTAAGAAACCTGGTACGTCTACAATGTTTAATAGTGGAATATTAAAAGCGTCACAAAATCTTATAAATCTAGCTGATTTATCAGATGCATTAATATCTAAACATCCTGCTAAAAATTTAGGTTGGTTTGCAATAATTCCAACAGTACTTCCATTTATTCTAGCAAAGCAAGTAATAATATTTTTAGCAAAGTATGGCTGCACTTCATAATAATCACCATCATCAACAATCCTAGTGATTACATCAAACATATCATATGGTTTATTAGGATTATCTGGTAATAAATCGTCTAATTCTGGTGAAATTCTGTTTATATCATCCTGTGTTTCATAAACAGGAGCAGTCTCCATATTGTTTGATGGTAAGAAGCTTAATAATCTTCTAATCTGCATTATACAATCTTCATCATTTGAAGCAACAAAATGAGCAACCCCACTTGTTGTATTATGAGTCATAGCTCCACCTAAAGCTTCTGCTGAAACATCTTCTCCTGTAACAGTTTTAATAACTTGCGGTCCCGTAATAAACATCTTACTAGTTTTATCTACCATGTATATAAAATCTGTTATTCCAGGAGAATATACTGCTCCACCTGCAGAAGGTCCCATTATTGCTGATATTTGAGGAATTACTCCTGAAGCAATCGTATTCCTGAAAAATATTTTTCCATAACCTGAAAGTGCATCTACACCTTCTTGAATTCTTGCTCCACCTGAATCGTTAATTCCAACAACAGGCGCTCCCACCTTTAGAGCATTATCTAATACTTTACAAATCTTTGCCGCATGCATTTCTCCTAAAGAACCACCAATTACTGTGAAATCTTGAGCATATGCATAAACTAATCTTCCATCTACCATACCATATCCTGTAACAACACCTTCACCTGGAGATTCTTGCTTCTCCATTCCAAAATTTGTACATCTATGCTTTACAAAAGCATCCAATTCGACAAAAGTACCTTCATCAAATAATAAGTTTATTCTTTCTCTTGCTGTTAATTTTCCTGATGCATGTTGTTTTTCTATTCTTTTTTGGCCACCACCAAGCATGATTTTTTCTTTTCGTTTGCGCAAATCTTCTATTTTGTTATTTGCCATTTGTCTAACCTCCTATCACCTATGGATCTACAAATACATTGCAGATTTAAATTACTCTCTTTCGCTTAATTCTACTAGGACACCATTTGTACTTTTTGGATGACAAAAAGCTATTTTTGCACCACCAGCACCATATCTTGGTTTTTCGTCTATCATTCTAACGCCTTTTTCTTTTAATTCTTGAATTGCTTCTTCAATATTTGGCACTCTAAATGCAATGTGCTGAATGCCTTCACCTTTTTTTTCAATAAACTTAGCAATAGGTCCATCTGGGTCTGTTGACTCTAAAAGTTCAACTTCAGTATCTCCTACAGGTAAAAATGCTACCTTTACTTTTTGTTCTTCCACAACTTCAGTTCCTTGTAATTCTAGTCCAAGAATATCTTGGTAAAATTTTAATGTTTCATCAAGATTTTTTACAGCAACTCCAATGTGGTCAACTTTTAATACTTTCATTTTTATCCTCCTTATGTATTTTACGGGCATCATTGTTTATGGGCATTATTTTTTATGGGCATCATTAGGGTAATTATACCTCAATTACCCTTACCCCATGATACAATAAAATTTTGTATTTTGCAACAATACTTGCAATATTTCATTTGTTTGAATTTTTAAAAATATTTGCTACTTAATGTTCTTTAGAATAGATTCTGCAGCAGAATAAGGATCCATTTTTCTTGAAGCCACTTCCTCTGCCAATTGATTCACCATTTCTTCTTTTTTAGATTTGTCTAATATCATATTAATTAATTTTTGCTGAGTTAAATCAATAATTTCAAGCTTACTATTTTCTGATCTTCGCCTTTGAAGCTTTCCTGTTTCTTTTAAATAGTTCATATGACTCTTTATATGATCTAGCAATTCCTCTATTCCTTTATTATTAATTGCTATCACCTGTTGTACAGGCGGTCTCCAATCAGATTGATTAAAGTCAAGCATCATTTCAATTTCCGTTGCTGTTCTTTTAGCTCCATCTCTATCTGCCTTATTTACTGCAAATACATCTCCAATTTCCATGATCCCTGCTTTTATAGCTTGAATATCATCACCAAGCCCTGGTACCATTACCATAAGGGTTGTATCTGCATTCTTAGCAATATCAACCTCTGACTGGCCAACCCCTACTGTCTCAATAAATATATAGTCAACACCATATATATCCAAAATCTTTACAGCTCCTTGCGTTGCCTTAGAAAGCCCTCCTAGATGGCCTCTTGTTCCCATGCTTCTTATAAAAACACCTGGATCAGTGCTTAATTCACTCATTCTTACTCGATCACCTAAAATAGATCCACCTGTAAAAGGACTTGTAGGATCAACAGCAATAATACCTACTGTTTTTCCTTCTTTTCTTAAAGCTTTTACAAGTTTATCTGTCAATGTACTTTTTCCTGCACCTGGAGGTCCTGTAATCCCAATAACATGCGCATTTCCTGTTTTATGATAAAGTTTTTTTAGTATTTCAACCGCTTCCGAATCATGGTTCTCAACCATCGAAATCAATCTTGCAACCGCTCTTTTTTCCCCTTTCAATAATCTTTCAGCTAAATTCATTTGCCCCACCGCCTATTAATTACAGACCACAGACAAAAGTCTGGGTCTGCTTACAGTTTATTTTTATTATTTTCTCTTAACATTTGCTTTTATAAAATCTATTGTTACTGAAGTCGGCGTTCCAGGTGTAAATACTTCTGCAATCCCTTTTTCTTTCAAGAAAGGAATATCATCATCTGGAATAACCCCTCCACCGATTACCAAAATATCTTCTGCATTTTCAGCTTTAAGAAGTTCAACAACTTTTGGAAGCAATGTATTGTGCGCTCCTGATAAAATACTCATAGCAACACAGTCTACGTCTTCTTGAATAGCTGCACTTACAATTTGCTCTGGTGTTTGTCTAAGACCAGTATATATAACCTCCATCCCTGCATCTCTTAAAGCTCTTGCAATTACTTTTGCTCCTCTATCATGTCCATCAAGGCCTGGCTTTGCAACTAATACTCTAATAGGTCTATCCATTGATTTTTCCTCCTCCATTTAATCTTCCCGAAACTTTTTTTATTTTTTTATTATAGTTGTACACTTTGTTGATACTCACCAAATACTTCTCTCATTACACCGCATATTTCTCCTAAAGTAGCATATGCTCTTACTGCATCTAGGATATATGGCATTAAATTTTCATCTCCTTGGCAAGCACCTCTTAAAGCTTCTAGTTTTTCTTTTACTTGTTCATTATCTCTTTTTGCTTTTAATTCTTGAATCTTTTTCTTTTGTAATTCTCCAACAGAAGGATCAACCTTTAATAATCCCTTAGGTGGTTCTTCTTCGATTTTGAATTTATTCATACCAACAATGATTCTCTTTCCTGTCTCAATATCTCTTTGATAATTATATGCAGCATCCATAATTTCTTGTTGGATATATCCCATATCAATAGCTTTTGGTGCTCCACCTAATTCATCAATTTTTTTGATGTATTTCATAGCTTCTTCTTCAATTTCTTTTGTTTTTGCTTCAATATAGTATGAACCTGCTAATGGATCCACTGTATCTGCAACACCACTCTCATATGCTACAATTTGTTGCGTTCTTAATGCTACTCTAACAGAATCTTCTGTAGGAAGTGCTAATGCTTCATCTTTTGAGTTTGTGTGTAAAGATTGCGTTCCACCAAGCACTGCTGCAAGCGTTTGGATAGCAACACGAACAATATTATTTTCTGGCTGCTGTGCAGTAAGTGTTGAACCACCTGTTTGTGTATGGAACTTAAGTGCCATTGACTTAGGTTTTTTCGCTCCAAATCTTTCCTTCATAATTCTTGCCCATAATCTTCTCGCAGCTCTATATTTTGCAACTTCTTCTAAAATGTCATTATGTGCATTAAAGAAGAATGAGAGTCTTGGTGCAAATGTATCCACATCAAGTCCTGCTTTAATTGCTGCTTCAACATATGCAATACCATCAGCTAATGTAAATCCAACTTCTTGTGCAGCCGTTGAACCTGCTTCTCTAATATGGTACCCTGAGATACTGATTGTATTCCATTGAGGAACTTCTTTTGAGCAGTATTCAAATATATTTGTAATCAATCGCATAGATGCTTCTGTAGGGAATATATATGTTCCACGAGCAATATACTCTTTTAAAATATCATTCTGAATTGTACCTCTTAGTTTATCAGGTGTTACGCCTTGTTTTTCTGCCACTGCAATATACATAGCAAGAAGTACTGACGCTGGTGCGTTAATTGTCATAGAAGTAGAAACTTTATCTAGTGGAATACCATCAAATAAAATCTCCATATCTGCTAATGAATCAATAGCAACTCCAACCTTTCCAACTTCTCCTTCTGCTAGTGGATGATCGGAGTCATAACCTATTTGTGTTGGAAGATCAAATGCAACGGAAAGCCCCATTGATCCTTGTTCAATTAAGTACTTATAACGTTTATTGGATTCTTCAGCCGTAGCAAATCCTGCATACATACGCATTGTCCAAAATCTACCTCTGTACATAGTAGGTTGAACCCCTCTAGTATAAGGATAGCTACCTGGCATACCTAAATCAGTTTCATAATCAAAATCTTCAATATCAGCAGGTGTATAAAGTCTATTTACAACTGCTCCTGAACCACTTTCAAATACTTCTTTTCTTTCAGGTCTTTTTTTAATTGTTTCTGCTACCTTTTCATCATAAGCTTTAAAGCTTTCTTTAATTTTGTCTAGTTTTTCTTTTTGAAACATTTTTCTCCTCCTCTTTTAAAGAAAATGTATATCTATATATATTTTTAGCATACCATAAATTAGAATATTTTGTACTGAGTTTTTATAAGTATAAATGTATACTTTCTGTTATATAACATGCATGTGCATAAATATAATCCAAATTAAACCAAAACCTTATTTCATTGTTCCTGTTTTTAAAAATTTTTCATGCCAAGATAAAGCTTCTCCGATTAAATGAGGTTCATGCTTTAACTTTCCATTTTCTGCTCTTTCTAGATAATCCATTAATCTATCTTTATAATCAGGATGTGCACAATTTTGAATGATTTTTCTTGCCCTTTCTCTTGGCGAAGTACCTCTTAAGTCTGCTAACCCCTGTTCTGTAACAACTACCATTACATCATGTTCTGTATGGTCTACATGTGAAACCATAGGCACTATGGAAGAGATATCTCCATCTTTAGCTGTTGAAACAGTTGTAAATATAGATAAATATGCATTTCTAATAAAGTCTCCTGATCCTCCTATACCATTCATCATGCGTGATCCCATAATATTTGTTGAATTAACATGCCCATATATATCTACCTCAATAGCTGTATTCATAGCAATTACACCTAATCTTCTAGCAACCTCTGGACTATTACTAATTTCTTGTGGTCTTAAAATAATATGTTTTTTATATTTATCTATATTTTTATGAAATCTTACCAATCCCTCTTCTGAAGGTGTAATAGCTGTAGTAGAAATCACACTAGCTTTTCCAGCATCTATTAAATCTAGCATAGAATCCTGAAGAACCTCTGTATAGCAGGTTAGATTACTAAAAGGTGAATCAATAAGTCCTCCCAATACAGCATTTGCAACAGAGCCTACTCCAGATTGTAATGGTAATAAATCCTTAGGAAGTCTTCCCATTTTTACTTCATGCTGTAAAAATTCCATAATATAACCTGAAATTGCTCTAGCATTTTCATCTATTGCCCCTAAAGGTCTAACTTTGTCCGTTATATCCGTCACAACTATTGCAGCAATTTTTTCAGGATCACATGGTATATAAGTAGTTCCTATACGATCTGCTGCATGTTCAATAGGAATAGGTTTTCTATTTGGTGGATTTTCAGGTAAGTAAATATCATGCATTCCTTCTAAAGCCATTGGTTGACTAGTATTTATCTCTACAATCACTTTATCTGCTAGCTTAACAGCTGTTGGAGAAATCCCTACAGAAGTAGAAGGAATAATTCCTCCTTCTTCTGTAATAGCTACAGCCTCCACTATTGCAACATCTATTTTTCCAAGGAACCCATAACTCATATACTGTGGAAGATGACTAAGATGCATATCCTGATACATAATACTTCCACTATTTATTCCATTTCTCATGTCTTTGTGAGTTTGATATGGAAATCTTCTTTTGATTATACCTGCTCTTGAAAGACTTCCATCTAACTCGTCCCCAACAGAAGCACCTGTTATAAGCGTTATTCCTACATTTTCACCATTTTCTATCCTTTTACTCAAAGCTAGAGGTACTGCCTTTGGATATCCTGAAGGAGTAAATCCACTAGTTGCTACAATCATTCCATCTAAAATCATATTTGCAGCTTCTTTAGCTGACATTATTTTGCATTTTAAATCTTCTCTTCTAAGTCTTCCTTCTAACATATTATTTCCTCCTTACATTGATAATAAAACTTATGTTAATCATTCCCTACATTGGCATATTATGAAGGAGTATTGTGAAAATTACCATTCCTAGTAATGCAAATGGATAAGTTGCTCCATATCCTGCTGCCGGGTCATCACAACCTGCTGCCTCAATAGCAGCTCCTAGTCCTGGTGTTGAAGTCATTCCCCCACATATTGCTCCAGATAACATAATCCAGTTAATCTTAAATACATATCTTCCAATGAAGAATCCTAAAAGCATAGCAACAACTCCTACAACAAGAGATACAATAGCTAAATATCCTCCTGTTCCTAAAAGAGCATCAAATACTTTAAATCCATATCTTAGTCCCACTATTGCTAAGAAAAAAGCCAATGCAAGTTGTCTTATAACACCTAAAATTTTATTGTTCATCCTAAAATTCATAAATCCAATTTTTCCTATATATCCAAGGATTAAAGCTCCTATTAAAACCCCTCCTGTAGAACCAAGACTAAAATATCCTAACGGTCCTAAGAATATTTTTATTTTACCTATGGTATATCCTACAAAGCAAGCAACAGAAAAGGCAATCAAATCAAATGATGTTTCTTCTATATCTGAAGTAACTGCTGCTTCTGCTCTCACTTTATTCATTTCTTTTCTTAAATCCTCAAGCTCTTTTTTTGCATCAATTCCAAATATTTTAGGGAAAAAGTTTACTGCAATAATTACAATAATTACACCAAATGGATATCCAATAGCATGCCCTACTCCAATACCAGCTTCAGCATTTTTTACAAACTGTGCTTTTTGTTCATCTGTTAATGTAGGTGTATTTTCTGGAGTAAGTTTTCCTGAAGGATCAAGTAGTTTTAAAAATCTTTCTTTCTCATTAGTATCTAATGATTCATATTTTTCAACCCAATCAGTAGAATGTCCCCTTGCAGTTTCAATCGCTGCTGCAAGACCAGGAGAACTTGTTAGTGCACCAGTATATACCCCTGATACTTCATATGGATTCGCATCACTACTTATAATCGTCATTCCATAGGTAGCTGCAGCCCCTAAGAATGTAATGATAAACCCTAAAACAACAAATTTCGCTCCATATTTTTTAAGAACCATTCCCATATCCTTTGCTGCTAATAACCCTACTGCAGCAACGAATAAAACTAAAAATAAAATAAAGAAATTTTTACTAACAACGCTTGAAGCAATTAACTTTTGAGCTGCTTTATATCCTGCATCTGTTTCTTTGAACCCCTTTGCAAACTTAAGTACCCACCAACCTATTACAAGACCTGTAAACAATGTGCCAGATACTCCAAAATTAAATTTTCCAAATTTAATTTTACCAAATAACAAACCTGTAAATACAGATATAAACATCAATACAAATGGATTTGTAATCCAAGCTACCAAATCAAATTTCATCATTTTTCTCCTCCTTTAATATCTTTTATACTTTATAATGCCCAAATAAAAATTTTCTATCTCTTTTCCCAATTCACCCCCTTATATTTTATATTGCAAATACTGTTCCAATTATATATATATTGAAAATGTTTTCCTCGCTCACTTAAGCTCGCATAAACAAAAACAAAAGTGGTAAAAAATTTACCACTTTTGTTTCAAATGTTTCCACTTACTTATGAATACTGTACTTTTCAATTTTTCGCCTTAAAGTTACTCGTGAAATCCCTAAATCTCGTGCCGTTTTTGAAATATTCCAATTGTTTTTTTGCAGTGTTTTATGAATCATTTCCATTTCTACTGATTCTAAATTGCTACCTATAAAGGCATTACTATCTTTTGTACTCTCATAGCTAATAATATTTTGAGGCAGATTCTCTACATCAATCCATTCATCTTCTTGAAAAATCATAACTCTTTCTACAAAATTTTTTAATTCTCTAACATTTCCTCTCCATTCATAGTTTTCACAGATTTCAAGAGCTTCCTTTGTTATTCCCTTTACACTTTTATTTAAACTTTTATTATATTGACTAATAAAATAGTTAATTAATAATTCTATATCCTCTCTTCTTTCTCTCAATGGTGTTGTATATATAGGAACTACATTTAATCGATAATACAAATCTTCTCGAAAATTTCCATTTTCTATTTCCTTTAACAAACTTTTATTGGTTGCAGCAATTACATTAGCCTGAAAAGCAATCTCCTTTATTCCTCCAATACGGCGAAACTTTTTTTCTTGAAGAACTCTTAAAAGTTTTGCCTGAAGCATTATATCCATATCACCAATCTCATCTAAAAATAATGTCCCTCCATTAGATTCTTCTATTAATCCTTTTTTTTGCTGTTTTGCATCTGAAAAAGCTCCTTTTTCATATCCGAACAATTCACTTTCTTGTAAATTTTTAGGAATTGCAGCACAATTTAGAGCAATATAAGGTTTATTTCTTCTTATCCCATTAAAATGTATTGCTTTTGCAATAATTTCTTTACCTGTTCCACTTTCCCCTTGAATTAATATGAATGTATCATAAAGCATATTTCCTACTTTTTTTGCAATCTCCTTTACATTTTGTATAGATTTACTTTTCCCAATAATCTCTGTTTTATTTTCCTCTCCTTGATCAGACAGCTCTTGTGATTTTTTTATATATTTTAAATGATCCTCTATGCTTTCTTTCATTTCTTCCATATTAAAAGGTTTTGTAAAATAATCATTCGCACCTAATTTCATTGCCTCAACAGCTAATCTTACCTCACTAATATAGGTAATCATAATCACAATGCAGTTTTTATCTTTTTTTCTTATTTCCTTTAAAACTTCTATTCCGTTTATCCCTGGTAAATTTACATCAATAATTGAAATATCAGGTTTTTCCCTTCTAAAAATTTCTATTCCTTCTTCTCCTGAAGCTACTGCAAAGATTTTTACTCCTAACTTACCTAAAGCAACACGCAATGATAGTCGAATACTTTTTTCATCATCAATAATTAGTACTTTCATCTACTATCTCTCCCTTGAAGCATAATGTAAATTCCGTATATTTATTAATTTCACTTTTTACTGAAATGGTTCCTTGATTATCTGTTATAATCTTATAAACAATTGCTAAGCCTAATCCTGTCCCATCTTCTTTTGTCGTAAAAAATGGATCAAACATTTTCTCTATAAATTCTTCTTTAACCCCTTCTCCATTATCTCTTATAGAAACAACAATAGATTTTTTATCCTCCTCACATACTTTAACGTTAATCTTAATAATTCCAAATGTATCTACAGCTTGTACGCTATTCTTTAAAATGTTTACAAAAGCTTGTCTAACAGCAGATGGATTTACTTTTATAAATGGTATTTCACTTGGAAACTGGGTAATTACACGAATATGTTTATACTTCACTTCAGGGTTTAAAATATTTAATGCACTATTTATAATATGCAGTATATTTACAGAAACTTTTTTATCTCTATTCATCCTTGTAAATTCTAAAAAATTGATTACAAGATTGTTCAAATCATTCACTTCTTCTCTTAATGTAGCAATTAATTCATTCCTTAATTCCTCTTCTTCTATATTATCCTTTAACACTTCAATCAAATTTGTCATACCAGCCAAAGGATTTCCTATCTCATGTATAATAGATGAAGATAATTCTCCAATTGTTTTTAGTCTATCTTCTCTTCTTAGCTGTTGTTCTAACATTTTAATCTGTGTTAAATCTTTCATTAAGCAAACCAATCCAATATTTTTTGATTGATCATCATATATAGGAGAGACAAGCATACTAACAGGAACTGCTGGTCCTTTGCTCTTTTGAATCTTATATTCTTTTTCAGTCATACTTCTTTCTTTTTTATATTCATCAAAAATATTCTTAGGTAGATTTAGAACTTCTATTAATTCATGTGAATCCTTTCCAACTATTTTTTCACTTTTAATTCCAGTAATTTTTTCTGCCGCTTTATTAAAAATTACAATCTTATTTTCATCATCAATCACAATAATTCCACTTCCAGCACTTATTAATATATTGTTTAAATATTTGCTCGTATCTCTTTCTTTTTTATGAAGTTCTTTTAAATCATTCATTTTTGCACTCAATTCTTTGCTCATACTGCAAAAGGCAAGCTCTAACTCTCCAATTTCATTATTTTTTGTTACTCTAAATCCTTTCATTCCTTGATGAATATCATTCGTTAGTTTTCTTACATAAGTCACTAACTTCTCAATAGGATCTGTTATAGTATAAGCTAAAGAAATACTAAGCAAGAAAGAAACAGCCATAATGACCACAATTAAAGGGATTAACTCTCTTTGTATTTCCTTGATTTCTTTTCCAATATATTCTTCATCTTTTTCAACAATAATCATTCCTTTATAATTTTCAATTTTACTAAAAGACACATAGACCCTGCGAAAGCCATCTTCATATTGTCCTATTCCTTTGTCATATTTTTTTGAAATTTCTTCTATTCCCATAACCCTATCTTGTATTTGAATATTTCTTTTTAATGTAGTTTCTTTCAGTATTCCCTTATGATCTGGACTGACTAATATTTTTCCATCCTCATCAACTACATATATTTTTCCATCATAAGATTGCTGTGTTTTATCAACAAGTTTACTTATAGCCATTAAGGGGACGCCCCCTCCTATAATTCCCTTTACTTCTCCAGTAAAATAGTCTAAAATAGGCGAAACAATCATAATATGGGGTTGATTTAATATACTGCTTATAAAAACTTTGCTAGTATAAGTTTTTTTATTTTCTATAATATATTTATAATATTCTCTTTCTACATAATCTCTCTTTCTAATAATATCACTATATGGAATGCTATAAGTAATTCTTCCATTCGGTGTCATATAAAACATTACATCTAGCCATCTATAACTTGTATAAACCTTATTAATTTCCTTTTTTATTTTTTCCATATCTTCTAAATCCGCATTTTTGGCTACATATTCAACTGTATTTTGTGCATCTATCAAATATTGATTAACCTGATCTGAAAGCATATTAGCAATCATATTATTTTTATGAATAATATCTTCTATGATTTGTTTGCTAAATATCCTATATGTTACATACGTACTGCTTAAAACAGTAAACACTGCTAAGCTAATGATCAATATAGGTATTTTGACTTTTAAGCTCTTCATAATCTCCCCCTTTAGACTTTCTATTATATCTATTTTATAAAAGATTCAAAAAATTTTCCATCAAAAAAAAGAACCTTCATTGGTTCTTTTTTGATTTATGTACATCATTTTAAATTCTCGCTACCCCATTTTCTCTAGCCGTTTTCATAACAGCTTGCGCTACTGCTTTAGCAACTTCTTTATCTAAAGGGTTTGGAATAATATTATCTACACTTAATGTATCTTCTTTTAAAGCATTTGCAATAGCATAAGCAGCACTAATTTTCATATCTTCTGTAATCTGTCTAGCTCTTACATCTAGTGCACCTCTAAATACTCCTGGAAATGCCAATACATTGTTAATTTGATTTGGATAATCTGATCTCCCTGTTCCTACAATAAATGCACCTGCCTCCTTTGCTTCTTCAGGCATTATTTCAGGAACAGGATTTGCCATGGCAAATACAATTGCTTTTTCTTTCATAGATGCTACCATTTCTTTTGTTACAATGTTTGGTGCTGATACCCCTATAAATACATCTTTATTTTTCATAATTTCCCCTAAACTTCCCTTTTGTTTTTTCTTATTCGTTACTTTTGCAATTTCTTCTTGAGCCCAATTTAAGCCCTTTGCTCCATCATAAATAGCACCTTCTTTATTACAAAGAACAATGTCTTTTACACCCACTCTTAATAAAATTTTTGCAATGGCAATACCTGCTGACCCTGGTCCATTGATTACCACTTCAATATCTTCTATTTTTTTGTTTGCTAACTTTAATGCATTAATTAAACCAGCTAATACTACAATGGCTGTTCCATGTTGATCATCATGAAATACAGGAATATCTAATTCTTTTTTCAATCTTTCTTCTATCTCAAAACATCTAGGTGCAGCAATATCTTCTAAATTAATTCCCCCAAACATAGGCTCCATTAATTTTATGGTTTTTATAATTTCTTCTGTATCTTTTGTATTTAAACATATAGGAAAAGCATCCACATTTGCAAAACTCTTAAATAGTACAGCTTTTCCTTCCATTACAGGAATTGCTGCATAAGCTCCAATATCACCAAGCCCTAATACTGCTGTTCCATCACTCACTACCGCTACCATATTTCCTTTTGCAGTATAATCATACACAGCTTCTCTATTTTTATTAATAACTCTGCAAGGCTCTGCAACTCCAGGGGTATACGCAGTAGATAAATCATCCTTATTTTCTAAAGCTACTTTACTTTCTACTGAAATTTTTCCCTTATTTTCCTTATGTAAGGTTAAAGCTAGTTCATTATAATCAGGCATTTACTTTTCCTCCTCTGTTACTTCATATTTTTTTCTCTCTGTTTCATAAAGATTGTTTCCTTGACTATCAATTACAACAATTGCCGGAAAATCTTCTACTTCTAATTTTCTAATGGCCTCTGTTCCTAAATCTTCATAAGCAATAACTTCTGCTTTTTTGATGGCATTAGCAATCAATGCTGCAGCCCCTCCAATTGCAGCAAAATATACAGCTTCATTTTTTTTCATTCCATCTATTACCTTTTGGCTTCTTAATCCTTTTCCAATCATTCCTGTTAAGCCCTGTTCTAATAAAGGAACTGTTAAATCATCCATTCGATAGCTTGTAGTAGGCCCAGCAGAACCTATAGGTTTTCCAGGTTTTGCTGGAGACGGTCCAACATAGTATATAACTGCATCCTTTACAGGGAAAGGAAGTTTTTCTCCGTTTTGAAGGGTTTTTATTAATCTTTGATGAGCAGCATCTCTTCCTGTATATATGGTTCCTGATATATAAACAGTATCTCCTGCTTTTAGCTCTTTTACCTTTTCCTTTGTTAAAGGAGTAGATATTTTCTTTATAATCATATTCTCACCTCACTTATAGAATAACTTCTTCATGTCTTGCAGCATGACAGTTTATATTTACTGCTACAGGCAATCCTGCTATATGGGTAGCAAAATCTTCCACATGCACAGCTAAAGCTGTTGTATTTCCACCTAAACCTTGAGGCCCTATACCTAAATTGTTAATTTTTTTAAGAAGGGTTTCCTCTAATTCTCTTAAGTGTTCTTTCTGATTATATGTTCCTATTGATCTAGTTAATGCCTTTTTAGCAAGGACAGCTGCTTTATCAATTGTTCCTCCTATACCAACACCTACAACAATAGGGGGACATGGATTCGGTCCCGCTTCTTCAACAGTTTGAAGAACAAAATCTATCACACCTTCTACCCCATCAGAAGGCTTAAGCATCTTTGTTTTACTCATATTTTCACTTCCAAATCCTTTAGGTGCAAGGGTTATTTTTACCTTATCTCCTTCTACAATATCATAATAAATAATAGCAGGAGTATTATCTTTTGTGTTTTCTCTAATTAAAGGATCTTTTACTACTGATTTTCTTAAATAACCATCTTTGTACCCTCTTCTAACCCCTTCATTAATAGCTTTTGTAATATTTCCTCCAAAGAATTGTACTTCTTGTCCTATTTCAACAAAAATTACTGCCATCCCAGTATCCTGGCAAATTGGCATTTCTTCATTTCTCGCAATTTCTGCATTTTTTATTAAGTTTTTAATAATTTCTTTTCCAACAGGAGAGCTTTCTCTTTCTTTTGCTATTTCAAAAGCTTTTTTCACATCTTCTCCTAAAAACAAATTAGCTTTTATGCTCATTTCTCTTACTGCATCTTCAACCCTCTTTACATCCAACCTTCGCATAATTTCCCACTTCTTTCTTTTTATTTTTAAAAATTTTTATAATCTTTGTTTATTATTCATTATACCCTAAATTTATATTGAACAAAAATATTTATCTAAACAAAAAAGAACCTTTTTCGGTTCTTTTTGTTTATTTCCTGGGAAATTATTTTTTATTTTTCAAATTTCTACAGCCTTTTATGTATTTTTTTCTATTCATTTTTTCCTTTTTCTTCAGCAGCTTTTATAAAATCTTCTACATTAATAATATATCTAGAATGAAATCCTTCTCCAATCTTATCTTTTTCATCATAAGCTTCAATTTTAAACTTTAATTTTTTCCCCTTCACTTCTACTAACTCTGCTTCAGCTCTAACCTTCATTCCTACCGGGGTTGCTGCCATATGCTTTACATCTAAATGAATTCCTACTGTTGCAAAGCCTTCTGGTAATTTTGGATCTACTGCTTTTAATGCTGCATTTTCCATAATTCCAATCATCTTAGGTGTAGCATATACATATACCTCTCCACTCCCAAAGCTTTTTGCTGTATCATTTTCTGTAACAACCTCATGAACCATTGCTTTCATACCTACTTCTAATTTAAATTCCATAACATTTCCTCCTTATTTTATTCTTACATTAATAATCATAAACCCCTTTGCTAACAGTCAAAGGGGTTATTAATTATTCTTTGTCTAAATCTATTTGGTCATCTATCTTTTCTAGGTCCACACCATTGTTTTCACTCGTAAATAGTTTTTCAAACTCATCTGCACTTAATGTTTCAACTTCTAGTAATTTATTTGCTACAAGGTGTAATTTATCCATATTCTTTGTTAAAATTCTTTCTGCTTCTTCATAACCTTTTTCAACAATATCTCTTATTTCTTTATCAATCTTAGAAGCAACTTCTTCAGAATAATTTCTCTTTGTTGAAAAATCTCTTCCTAAGAATACTTCATCTTCAGAGCTATAATTAATTGGACCTAATTTTTCACTCATTCCATATTTTGTAACCATTGCTCTTGCAATGTTCGTTGCTCTTTCTAAATCATTGCTTGCACCAGTACTAATATCATTTAGCACTAATTTTTCAGCAACCCTACCACCTAATAGATGTACTATTTGCTCTTCCATTTCTGTTTTTGTAGCATAATTTTTTTCTTCCTTTGGCAGAATCATAGTAAATCCACCAGCTCTACCTCTAGGAATAATGCTAACTTGATGTACTGGATCAGTATTTGGAAGCATCCTTGCTACTACTGCATGACCTGCTTCGTGATAAGCCGTAAGTTTTCTATCTTTCTCGCTAACAACTCTACTTCTCTTTTCTGGTCCTGCAATTACCTTTGTAATTGCTTCTTCTATTGTATGCATACTAATTTTTTTATCGTTTCTTCTAGCAGATAAAAGTGCTGCTTCATTCATTAGATTTTCAATATCTGCTGGTGTAAAACCTGGTGTTCTTCTTGCTAAAACTTTTAAATCTACATCCTCTGCTAAAGGTTTATTTCTTGAATGTACTTTTAATATTTCTTCTCTACCTTTGATATCTGGAACACCAACCATTACTTGCCTGTCAAATCTACCTGGACGAAGTAATGCAGGGTCTAGTATATCTGGTCTATTGGTTGCGGCTATTATGATAATTCCCTCATTTACACCAAACCCATCCATTTCAACAAGCAACTGGTTTAATGTCTGCTCTCTTTCATCATGTCCTCCACCAAGACCTGCTCCTCTTTTTCTCCCAACTGCATCAATTTCATCTATAAATACAATACATGGAGAATTTTTCTTTGCTTGTTCGAAAAGATCACGAACTCTAGATGCCCCTACACCAACGAACATTTCAACAAAATCAGAACCACTTATGCTAAAAAATGGAACTCCAGCTTCTCCTGCTGTAGCACGAGATAAATAAGTCTTTCCTGTTCCTGGAGGTCCAACCATTAAAATTCCTTTTGGTATTCTTGCCCCTAATTCCATATATTTCTTCGGATTTTTTAAGAAATCAACAACTTCCTGTAATTCTTCTTTTTCTTCCTTTAATCCTGCAACATCATCAAAAGTAACCTTTTTTTCCTTTCATCTTCCTTATGCAGCTTTGCTTTACTCTTTCCAAAAGACATAACTCGGCTTCCTCCACCTTGTGATTGCTGCATAAATACAAACCAAAATACCACAAATATTAAAACCATAAATATGGAAGGTAGAATTTCAAAGAACCAAGGTGTTTTTGCTGGAGGTTCTCCTGAAACTTTTAAAATACCGCTTTCCATTTGAGGAAGTATATATTTCTCTGTTAATACTTCTGAACGTATAACAGGTGGTATATATGTTTCAAAGGTCTGACCATTACTTCTCAATTTACCTCTTATCGTATTTTCAACAATGTAAATTTCTTCTACGTTTTGCTTTTGCAACTCAATAACAAGTTCCGATATTCCTAATGGTACTCTTTCTTGGGTCGGCTGCCCATAGAAATGTACAATAGAAATAATAATAATGAATATTAGTATATAGAAACTAGCTCCCCTAAAAAATTTCTTCAACAAAAGCCCTCCCCTCAATGCATTTATCGCTTGAATTTAACATTTTTTAATTTTACCATATTTTTTTGAATAAAACAATAAATTCAGCAAACCTTCAATTCTTAAATATTTGAAAAAATCATTATTGATTTTTCTTATAAGTTAATACTAAAACATTCTTTGTATTCTGATCCACTTTATATTTTTCACTTATTCTATGCCCTATAATCCACATAATTTCCTCCCCATCACATACAAGAGGGATTTTGTCTCTTTCTTCTCTCGGTATTTTTGCATCTATAAAAAAATCTTTAAGTTTTTTGCTTCCTTTCATTCCAAAAGGTGTAAATCGATCTCCTTCTCTTCTAGTTCTAAGAATCATACCTTTTTTAAGTTTGTCCAAGTCAAAATAAGTCTTATAACTTTCTTTATTTATTTTTTGTAAATCTTTTACATTAATTATATTTGATATAAAACAAGCATCTAATTCTTTAATATTTAATGTTTCACCAATGTTTATATTGTATTCAAAATCATATTTTTCTATTTCTCTTTTTCCTTTTCTTATTATAATAACATCATAATCTAATATGGCACATAAACCTTTTGGTAAATAAGCTTCTCCTCCAACCTGTCCATCCTTTATCAAATCTATAAGGTTTTGTATATGTTTATTTTGTATATTTTTTAAATCACCTGAAAGCTCACGAATAGCTTCACGTAATATTCTTTTTTTTATAGCAATATGGCTTTTTTCAAACTCTTCTTTATAAATTTTTATTTCAGATTCAGTTTTTTTTACAATTTTTTTATAGACTTTCTGTACAGAAATATTTATAAACTCCTTATCTTCTCTTATAATATTTGCTGTTCTAGAAAGGGTTTGTTTAATATTTACATTAAAATGCTTCTCTATATATGGAATCAACTCAAGCCTTATACGATTTCTAGTATACAAAGCTTCTAAATTAGTCTTATCAATTCTCGGCATTAGATTGTTTTTTTCACAATAATCTTCTATCTCATATCTCTTTATATCCAACAGTGGTCTTATAATTTTATTGTCTCTAACATAATCAATTGCACTTAAACCCTCAATACCCGTACCTCTTATTAATCTCATAAGTACTGTCTCTGCTTGATCATCCATATTCTGTGCAACTGCAATTTTATGTGCTTTCATTTTTTTCATTACACTTTCAAATAATCTATATCGAATTTCTCTTCCTGCTTCTTCAAAAGTAACCCCCTTCTTTTTACTATATTCTGCTACATTTTCAGAAAATATAAATGATTTTATCCCTAAATTTTCACAAAACTTCTCTACATAATCTGCATCCTCATCAGCTTCCTTTCCTCTAAACTGATGATTCAGATGAACTGCATATAAACTTAAATTGTATTCCTCTTTTATCCTCCACAAAAGATGTAGAAGAGAAATAGAATCAGGTCCTCCTGATACACCTACTACAATCCCTTCACCTTTTTTAATCATATTGTGTTTTTTTACAGTCTCCAAAAATTTCTCAAGCATTCTTTTACTCCTATCTTTTTTGTCTCTTAGTTATATTTCTATATTTTACCCATAAAACCCTGCTAAAACCAATTACTTTTTCCTACGTACTTATACATCATTCCTATAAATAATAATATACTACTAGTAAATATAATATTAATAACCATATTTTGTTTATCAACTCTAAACATTCTAGTCTCTTTATACAACCCTCTCTTATGTATATCCTCCAACTGCATCAAAAATTCTTCAAAAGTAATCGATCTTTGCAAAAGTCCTTTGTGGATTAAGTTAATTAATTTTGAAGACATGTGTATATCTTTTAGCTTTTTTAGTAACTTATCAACAATCATATCTTTAGATATACACTCTCCTTTTAGAAGTAACACGATAGTCAACATGCTCAAACTGAATAAATCATACCCTTCATCTGCTCTTCTTAATCCCATATCCCAGCTTGCTCTATCATATAAAGGGGTAAATTCTTTAATTCCAGAGCCAATAGGTGTAACTCCTCCTAAATCAATTATTTTTATTACATTATTTTTCTGATCAATCATTAGATTTTCAAGTTTTAAATCCCCAAAAACAAAATTATGCTTATGAAGTATGCAAAAAATTTTTCCTATAAGAATTGCTAAACCAATAGAAGCTTTTTCATTAATAGGCTGATCTTTTATATATTCTTTTATATTCTTACCCTCTATATATTCCATAACAATATAGTACAGTTTGCAATTGTTATAATAAAAATCATCTAACTCTTTTACCTTAGGCACTAAACCAATATGGCGAAATCGCTTTAGCATTTCATACTCTTTAGTAATACTTTGTAAATCATTACTAATTTTTAATGCCCATATTTTATGTGTTTTTATATCTACTGCTTTATAAACCTTTCCTATTCCTCCTTCTCCTAATAGATGCATTATTTTATAGCTATTTTTGCTCCACTTCCCCTGCAATCTATAACCTGAACATAAATTTATTCGAACCATTTATTTATCCTCCTAAAATATTTATCCCATATGAAAAAACGACTATTCCTAGCCGTTTTTACACCATGCCCTCATTTAACAATGGTTCACTATTTATTATGATTTCTTCTAATTCCTGCTCATTTTCTCCATTGATCAAGGCTACTGCTCTATTAATCGCCGCAGCAGTAGGTGTTGTCCCTCCAGCCTTTAACCCAAATATCTTGTCTTTAAGCCTTTGAATATCCTCTGTAAAATCACTGATTAATGCTGTAAACTCTCCATTCTTACCAGGATATGCAATAACTGCTACTTGACTTTTTCCTCTTCTTCCTTGAAGTGAATGCATCAGTTCTATAATACTTTGCTTTGCAGTACTCATTTTATTTTTCATACTTTTGCTACAATCCATTGCAATACAACACTTAATACTTACTTCTTCACTTAACTGGTCCATATAATCTATAACTTTACTTCTTTTCTTAGGAGGGATATCATCAAGCTCAGCACCCATTATCTCTTTTAATTGTTTTCCAACAACCGTTTCAATAGTTTTATTCATTGTTTTTTGGGTAACTACATGCATTGTATATCCTAGGTTTTTTATCATTGTATTTTCCCAAACCCCACCACCAACTTTAGCTATTTTCTCTACTTCAAAAAGAGAATCGTCATCACTTGCTTTCTCATCCATAATCCCAATAGCACTTACAATTATATTTTGTTTATAAGCCTCACTTGCTGCTGTTATAGGATTCCCTCCTATATTTGATTTTCCATCCGTAACCACAATAATTTGTCTTATCTCTATTTCTTTCATATCTATCCCCCTATCCATTTGTTTATCTAGATTATTGTCTAATAAAACTACTCCTATACCTTTTTTAAATCTTGTCCAATACATTATATACGTCATACAGATGGAATATACCAAAAAAGAGCCTTACGGCTCTTATTTCGCTTCCCATACCTTTGAAACCATCACAGTCATATCATCCTCTATCTTATTACCATATTTTTTTATAGCCATATCCAAAAGTTCATCCGCAATGGCTTTAGGATTTCTACTGTTTAATTTCTTAAGGGCATCTATAATCCATTTTTCCTTTTCTTCTATATCTTGATCTGCATCTAATACACCATCAGACATCATAATAACAAAATCTCCATCATTTAATCTTTGTCCAAAACTTTCTATATCTATATTATTCAGTATGCCTATAGGAAGAGATGTTGACTTTATTACTTCTATATCTCCATTAACCCTTTTTATAAAGCTAGAAGCTGCCCCTATTTTCACAAATTCTACCTTCCCTGTATATAGATCTATCATTGACAAATCCATTGTTGAAAAGGTTTCATCACTAGATTTTAAAACAAGTATAGAGTTAATAGTTTTTATAGCAATATCCTTTTCAAATCCAGCCTCCATTAACTGCTCTAGTACTGAAACCGTAGTTTGACTTTCTTTTGCTGCTTTTTCACCTGATCCCATCCCATCACTTATAGCCATCATATACTTATTATCAGGTAAATCCATAAAAGAATAGCTATCACCACAAATACCTCTATCATCTTTTGATATCCTAGCTATACCTGTTGTAACTCTATATTTTTCTGATTCTACCAATGTAAAAGAGCAATTTTCTCTATTTTCTTCTGTTGTACAATGCTGTTTCTTTCTTACAACATTTCTTCCAATAACCTTAGAAACAATAGGTGCAATTTTTTCATCACACTGTTTTCTATCAAAACAAGATCTTTTTTCAATTTCTATTTCAAATTTTCCATTTTCCTTTTCTAATACAGTCACTTTATCAATGGATATTCCTTCTTTATCAAATGCCACATACAAAGCATCTTCTACTTCTGTTCTAAAATTTACTTTCATATTTATTTCTTTAGAAAGATCATCAATAATATCTGATACCCCTTTAAATTGTTCTGCTACTAATTGTCTGCTTTCAAATAATTTTTTTTGCCATTCATAATGTATTTTATAAATTTCAAACCGATCATTTATTCTTTCAATTAAAGAATCTAGTCTAATGCATCTTCTTTTTAAAACATCAGGAATTTTATTTGATTTTATTCTTCCATAAGCCTCTATATATGTAATTACATCAACTACATCATTATATGTGCTATAAAAGTTATTTTGCCAACAACTTCTACACATGCCACAGTTTTGACAAACTTTATTTACTACCTCATTAACCATATTGGCTATATCCTCTTGCTCAATAATTTTATTTTTTTCTGCTATATTTCCATAAGTAATAGCCAATTCCGAAAAAGCCTTAGCATATTCTCTTAACCTATGATATATAATTTTGTTCATTCTTTCACTATATGTTTTATCTAGTTGAAATGAATTGGTATTAACAAATTTCTCCATATATTCCATCATTGCTTTTGGTATAAACAAAAAAGTAGTAAATGCGATCATAATTTCTTCAAGTTGTATTATAACTTCTGTCGATCCATTAATATAAAAAGTTAATATAGCATTACCTAAAACTATTCCTATTGCTGATCCTATTTTTCCTAAATCCTTAAATATACCAGCAAGCAATCCTGAAAATCCATATATCCCTATTACTATAGGTGTCCCCATTGTTGACATGCTCGTAATAATACCAATGGTTATTCCTACACTAGCCCCTACACTCGCTCCTCCATTATAAGCAAATATTAATGTCAAAAGAATTCCAAATATATTTTTTATAGAATATCCTGCCACTGCCATATCAGAAAGTCCTGATATAGTAATTGCCACCAAAATTGCTACGCATATTAGTTCTTCATTTGATAATATTTTTCTATTCGTTTTTTGGACAAGAATCGGTATAGCATAAGATAGTATATAAATAAATACAAAAACAACTACAGATTCAAATCCTATCATAAATAAATCATATAAATAAAAATTTGTAGCTAAAATATATATAACTCCTGATGCAAACATAGTCATACTTCCTACAAAAGCAATCATAAAAGTCTTAAATCTTATTTTTTCTCTTATATAGCTAAATATTATAAAAGATAATGCTAAAGCAATACAATATTTCGTCCAGCTTACACCTACATTTCCTGTACAAACACCTAATAGTACAAAAAAACCTAAATATCCATATTTTTTTTCCTTTGTTAAAAGAGATATAAAAAAAGCAATTCCAAATGGAGCTAGCCCTCCTAAAATATTTGCTTTTCCTAATAAGATAGATATAAAAATAAGTACTATCCCATTTTTAGATAAATAAATATCCCCTATTCTCTTTTCTTTTAAAACTTTCTTAGCTTGTCCACCATATTCTCTTTTATAAGGCATCAAATCTGTTTTATCTACCATCTTAACACCACCCATTGATTATTCTTAAAAAAATTATATCAATGAGTTAATAAAAGATTTGTCAAGTTACCTGCCCAATACAGAAGAAATTTCAGACATAGCATGATGATTTTTTACAATTTACAGAAAAACCTCCAACCATTTTATCAATCTGTCAAAGTACTTATACCTTTTGCTGTTAAACTTTGCCGATAAGACAGAAAGTTTATCGATAAAAAATTAGCATATTTTTTTCATATATATAATAGAATGAATATATTATTCAGTTACCAAAGTTATCAACAGTTCAAAAAATTTATAATTTCCTATAGAATAAAAAAGAACCTATTCTCATTAGAATAAGTTCTTAGCTTTATTATTTACTCTATGGTAGCGGCGAGTGGACTTGAACCACCGACCTTCCGGGTATGAACCGGACGCTCTAGCCAGCTAAGCTACGCCGCCATTTATTTTCTATGAGTTATATAGTACACTATGCATTACTACTTGTCAAGTCTGTCTTTCATCTTATCTAGTTCCTCAAAAACTAACCCTTCTAAATTATCATACTCACTAATTTTTATATCATCTATATTGAGTCCTGTTAATATTCTATCTAAAATAATCGTTCCTGCTGGAATGATATCCGCTCTTTTAGGCTGCAATCCAACTATTTGTTTTCTTTCTTTAAGATTTTTTGATAGAAATTGATTAAGAATCATTTTTACTTCATCTTTCCTTAGCTCATAATTATGAATTTTTTCTCTATCATAAACTTCTAGCTTTTGTGCTACAGCTGCAATAGTAGTTACTGTCCCTCCAATGCCTATTACTTTATCTATTTTAAATTTTCCAAGCTGATAGATTGTTTTTTCTAACATATTATCAATTGCTTTTATCATATTATCCGTATCTTTTTTGCAAATTGGATCTGTCGTTATAAATTTCTCTGTCATCCTTACAGCTCCAACATTTATACTAACAAGATGCTTTATACCAGATTCATTTCCAAATATAAATTCTGTACTTCCTCCTCCAATATCAATAACTAAAATATTTTTATTTTTTTCCTTTAAGCCTCTTAAAACCCCAAAAAAACCTAGAGCTGCTTCTCTTTCTCCAGTAATCACTTCAATCTTTGCCCCTACTTCTTCTTTAGCTCTTTTTATGAATGTTTCCTTGTTTTTAGCATCTCTCACTGCACTCGTAGCAATAATAGGCATATATTTTATTCCTTCTTTTTTAGCAATTTTTATAAATTCCTTTAAAGCATCTATATTCCTATTAATTGCATCCATTGACAATCTGCCTGTTTCGTCTACATTTTCACCCATTCTTGTAGTTCTTAAATCTTTAAACCCTTCAACAATACATCCATTTTCTATTTTAGCAATGAAAATACGCATTGAATTTGTACCTATATCAATAGCACCCATTTTCATTTTTCATTCCTCCTACATATATAAAACCGAGACATAGTCTCGGTTGTATTATCTAGCAATTCCTTTTCTATTAAATCCATTACCTCTTCTAGTAGCTCTTGCATTCTTTTTCATCTGTTGATGTTTTTCTTCACTATCCTTAAGAAACTTTGACAATTTGTCTTCAAAATTTAAATTAGCATCCCTATTTTTTCTCTCCCAATCAATCTGTATAGGCTGACTACTCTTTTTAGGAGGTTTTGTTTGCGCCTTCCTAATAGAAAGACTGATTTTTCCTTTAGGATCAATAGCAATGACCTTCACTTTTACCTTTTGCTGTTCCTTAAGATACGTGCTAATGTCTTTTACATAATCATCTGCTACTTCTGATATGTGACATAAACCTGTTTTTCCCTCTGGCAGTTGAACAAAAGCACCAAAATTTGTAATTCCAGTTATAGTGCCCTCTACAACTTTTCCTATTTCAACGGGCATAAATCTAATCTTCCTCCTTTTAATTATTACAAATATATTTGCACTCATTATAAATTATATTTATAAGCCTGTCAATATGCTCCTATTTATCTTTACCATTTTTCTTGATTATATTTTGGTTTGTTTATATCAATATAAATAATTTCATTTGGTTTCACCATTTTTAACCGCTCTCTTGCTACTTTCTCAATAAATTTAGGATCATTTCCTAGTTTTTTTTCTTCTTCTAAATGAGCCTCTTCTTTCTTGAGTTCTGATATTTTTATATTTAATGCTTCTTCTTGTCTTTTTAACTCTCTTAGCTCGATTTGCTGGTTTATAAGAATCCAGGATACATATAACCCTATTAGGAGTACTATAATATAAAAAATTTTATTTTTCTTTTTAGAAGCCTTCTTTTTTTTACTCATCAATCATCCCTCTCATCAGAAGTTTACCTTAACATAGTTCTAGATAAAAATATAAATTCCTTCTATTTTTTCTTTTGTATAAGTTTTATATATTTTTTCATCTCTTTTATTAAAATCTTTGGTAATAAGCAAATTCTCTTGAATCTGTAATATACTGGAGATAGTTTCCTCTTCACCCAATACCATGGCCCTGATAAAAAATTTATTAATAGCTTTATTGGATATATGACTCCTTTTAATATTTTAAGTAAAACCTTTTTCAAAGCACGAAGAAATACAATTATAATTTTTATTATAAAATTGCTTAATATTCTATTATAAAGAAGTACTCCTGCAAAGAAGCCTAAAAAGGTATAAAATCTTAATTGTCCTTCATTGCTAAATAACAATACACTTACAGCTGTAATAGAAATAACAATCCAAAAAATTAGATCTTCAATAATTGTTGCAAGCTTTTTAGGTTTAAATATACATCTAAAAATTCTATATAAATCATAAATAAAACCAATAATAATCCCACCATATAAGGTAGCTAAAAACACATACATTTGTTCTGATACATAAGTTATCATACAATCACCACCTTCACTACTTGTCTATTTCATAAAAAAATAACCGCTTTGCGGTTATTTGAACATTTTCCCTAAAAAACCTATTCCCTTATTTCCAATGCTATCCCGATCACTATATATAATCGCATCTACTGTTCCTTCTACAACAACATTTCCATCATCTAAATTTAGTTTATTTATATCTAAAGAATTCCCTTTTATAGTTAAAATACCTTTAGTAGTTTCCAAAACTATTGTATTTTCATCAAAGCTAGTTACATGTTCTACGCCTGATACACTAAGCTTTTCTCTACTTTCAAGTATAATATTTTGTGCTCTACTCTTTACCGTTCTTCTCTCTTCCATATATACTCACCTTCTTTTTCCGTAATATTCTTACTTTAAAGATATGCTTGTATATATTTCTTTATTACTATTTTTTGATAATAAAAAATAGTACCCTTATCAGGTACTATTCTAGACTATAGGCAAAATAAAATTTATGAATGAAAAATAAAAGCGAATAATTGCAAAGCTTTAGTAAAGAAAACTTGATGAAGAATTTCAGAAAAATCCGTAGGCTTAGCATGGACGCTAAGCCAGCAGCCTACAAGACAGGATGTCTTGATTGGGTGCGTTAGGATTTTTTTAAATTATGAATCTTAGTTTTCTCTAAAGATTTGTTTATGAGCGTTATTTTTCAATTCATTTTGCAATAAAAATAGTACCCTTATCAGGTACTATTCTATTACACGATACATTTCTTTTGCAAAGTCCTTTGTAACGTGCTCTGCTAATGCCGTTATTTCTACTTTTGTTGTTCTTGTTCCAAATGTAATTGCTACTATATCTCCTACTTTTACCTCCGTAGAAGCCTTAGCAATCTTGCCATTTACACTGACCCTGCTTTGATCGCAAGCTTCCTTCGCTACAGTTCTTCTTTTTATGAGTCTAGCATTTTTTAAAAATTTATCTAATCTCATAATCTAATAAATCATCTCCTGAAAAATGAAAAAAGCAGGCTAGCTGCTTTTTTTATTCTTAATTAAGCATTTACCATATCTTTAAGTGCTTTTCCTGCTTTAAATACTGGTGCTTTAGATGCAGGAATTTCAATTACTTGCTCAGGATTTCTTGGATTTCTACCTTGTCTTGCTTTTCTTTCTCTTACATCAAAAGTACCAAATCCAACTAACTGAACTTTATCTTCTCTTACAAGAGCTTCCTCTACACTTTTCATAAATGCATTTAGTGCTGCTTCAGCATCCTTTTTTGTAAGTCCTGATTTCTCTGCCATACTAGCGACTAATTCAGCTTTATTCACAATGATTACCTCCTTCATATTTAGAATACGTATAGCATATTCTATCTTTTATTGAAAAATCCTTCTTTTTAGTGATATTTTTTATCTTTTTTTTAATTTTTATGTATTTTTGCCATATTCCACAAAGCATCCATCTCTTCCAAAGACATTTTTTCCAATTTCTTTCCATTTTTATTTGCAGTTTTTTCTATAAATTCAAACCTATTAATAAACTTATCCACAGTCTTATTTAATGCTATTTCTGGTTCTACATTTAAAAACCTTGCTACATTTACAACCGCAAAAATTAAATCTCCTAATTCTTCTGTTATTTTATCCTGATCTTTTGTATTGTATACCTCTAGCAGCTCATCTAGCTCTTCTTTTATCTTTTCTATTGCATCTTCTACACAATCCCAATCAAATCCAACATCAGCAGCCTTACCTTGTACCTTATAGCTTTTCATAAGAGCAGGTAAGTGTTTTGGAATTCTTCTTAATCCATCTGTATAAGTATCTTCCTTTTTCTCTTTTCTTTTCATTTTCTCCCAACTCATGACTGCTTTTGATGCTGAATCTACTTTTTCCTCTTTAAACACATGAGGATGCCTGTATATTAATTTTTTACATATTCCTGTAATTACATCTCTCATGTCAAATTGACCATTTTCAGAAGCAATTACTGCGTGAAAGACTATTTGCAAAAGTAAGTCTCCTAGCTCTTCTTCAAATAAATCCATATCTTCGTTGTCAATAGCCTCTAAAACTTCATAGGCTTCTTCTATTAAATAAGGTCTTAAGCTTTTATGGGTTTGTTTTATATCCCATGGGCATCCATCTTTCCCTCTTAATTTTTTCATAATTTCCATCAAATCATTCATATTATAGAATTTTACTGTATTATCGTCAATTCTTGGAATATATATACTTGTTAAATAGTCTAACCATTCTACATGATCTAATTCATATAACTTAATATTTTCTACCTTCTCTTCATCAGGAATACCAGCCCCTCTTACAACCACAATAGTATGTTCGTCAGGATAATATTCCATTAATCTTAATTTCATTTCAGATGCAACAAACTTATTATAAACTTGAGTAACAATTACGTCTGTTTTTATATCTGGTACTTGCTGATCTAATTGTAATCCATCTATTATCTGCAATCCTTTTATTGGATCTTTCTTCAAGGTATGAAGCATTGCTTCTATAAAGCTAACAGATGAAATAAATTCTAAGGAAAAGCCTTCGTTTCCTGATTTTTCAATTAAAAGCTGTATAGTTCTTTCTGCTACAAATGGACTTCCAGGTACAGCATAAACGACCTCTTTATCTTTTAACATAGAAACAAGATTATCTACAATAGTTTCATAAACTTGATCAAAGCTTTCTTTCTCCTCATAAACATAATCAAAGCTTTCAAAACAAATTCCTTGTTCCTTTAAATATGAAACTACGGGATGCTTTTTAGTTCTTAGAAAAATCTTTTTCGTTTTTTTCATTTTTTCCATAGCGCCAATTGTTAAATATTCTTTACTCCCTGGTCCTAATCCTATAACAGTAAGTGTATTAAGCATATTTTCACCTCCCCTTTGTATTATTTCCGTAGCAGCCCTATCATACTCAATATTTTAGCCAACTTCCTTCCTCCTGGAATCATTTCAAAATCAGTCTTTGTAATTCCTCCCGTTGCAAATAGCATCAAACCATAAATAACAGCACCAACACCTATAGCTGCTAATGTTGCAAGCTTATTTCCTAATACATCTATCAATCGTCCATATACAAAAATTACAGATATACTCATAGCCATAACAGAAATAACTGGTTTTATTATAAAATTAACCATACTAAATTTTGTATGTGTTAATCTTTTTACTGCAAAAAAGTTAAGTAATGCAGCAACAGCATAAGCAGTAACAGTACCAATAGCAGCCCCTTTAACATTTAAACTGTGTATTCCTGTCAAAAAATATGTAGCCAATACTTTAAATATTGTTCCAATAAACAAATTTATTACAGGAATCGTTTGTCTTCCTAATCCCTGCAAAATACCTGTAAAAGTTTGAACTAATGTTAAAAAGATAATACCAAAACCCAATATAGACAAAGAAGATGCAGCACTTACAGCACTTTCTTGCTGTAATGGGTAAAGTAGTAGCATAATAGGTTTTGATAATGTCACAAGCCCAATTGCTGCAGGAAGTCCTATAAGTAGAGCTACTCTCGTTCCCATTTGAATTGTACTTCTTACAGAAGATACATCTCTTCTCTTAGTTGCATCAGAGATTGCAGGTACTAAGCTGACAGCCAATCCCACCGTAATAATTTGAGGTAAATTAATAAGTGGTGCAGCCATCCCTGTTAACTGGCCATATAATCCTGTTGCTTCATCAGGAGAAAATCCTATTTCTTGAAGCCTTCTCATAACAATGGCAACATCAACCATGTTCATGATAGGCAAAATTGCAGCACCAATTGTTATAGGTATTGCAATAGAAAAAATTCTTTGAATAATCTTACTAGCTGATTCTTGCTCCTTAATAGGGCTTGACTTAATTTCATACAGAATTTTTTTTCTTCTTTTATAATAGATAATAATTATCATTATAGCACCTGTAATAGCACCTGCTGCTGCCCCAAAAGAAGCACCTGCTGCTGCCATTTTTGTTCCTTTTTTTAAAAGAAATATTGCTAAAAGTATTCCTACAACAGTTCTTCCAAATTGTTCTATAATTTGTGATATAGCAGTAGGTACCATATCCTGAAGTCCTTGAAAATATCCACGATATGCTGCCATAATAGGAACAAATAGTAATGCTGGTGCAATTGCCATCATAGAATAATAAGCTCCTTCACTTCCTATAAGCTTTACAATAGTTTTTGCTCCAAAAAATAAAATAGAGGATGTAATAATACCAATAATAAATAATAATATAAAAGAAATCTTAAATACTCTATGGGCACCAAATCTATCTCCAATTGCATTTTTCTCTGAAACAAGTTTAGAAATAGCTGTTGGAATTCCTGCTGTTGATATGGTTAATAATGCAACATATATAGGATATGATGCCTGATAATATCCCATTCCTTCTTCTCCAATCATATTTCCAAGGGGAATTCTAAAAAAAGCCCCCATTATCTTTACAATAATTCCTGCTATTCCAAGAATAGCAGCTCCTTTCAAAAATGACTTACTGCTCATTTCCCCTCCTCCAATACCAATAATTTATGAATGATGAACAAATCTATTATATCAGAAATATGTATTATTTGTAGTGTTTTATTTCTTTCATATCTAGTAAAACACAAAAGTAGTAGCCATTGGCTACTACAAAATATCCTATGTATTATTCCTATTTTATTGTTCCATCTGTTTTCCTAAGAAATTTGCAGCTGTTTCTGCTACTTTTAATTCTAACTCTCCTAATGGAACATCCTCTTCTTTGGATAAAATAACAACAGCTCCAATTGAATCTCCTTGTGAAACAATCGGTGCAATTACTTGAGAAGTATACTTTTGTTCATCTGCCCCATCACTTGTTAATGGATAAACTTTTTCTTTTTCAGTAATTACTAAAGATTTCTTACCTTCCATTGCTTTTTCAAAAGCCTTGCTTACTCTTTTTTCTAAAAATTCTTTTTTAGAGGCTCCTGCTACAGCTATTATTATATCCCTATCAGCTATAATTGCAACTTGCCCTAAAGCATCATTTAATGATTCAGCATACTCAGTTGCAAATTCCGTTAACTCTCCAATTGGAGAATATTTCTTTAGTATTACTTCTCCATCTCTATCTGTAAATATTTCTAATGGATCTCCTTCTCTTATTCTTAATGTTCTTCTTATCTCTTTAGGAATTACAACTCTACCTAAATCATCAATTCTTCTAACTATTCCTGTAGCTTTCAATTTTTATTCCCTCCTAGTCTGCTTGTTGCAACAATTCTATTGAAAAATTACTAATGTAAACTTATTATTTTACTATTATTCTTTTTTTATACATGCATGGAAAATTTCTGAACATATAAAAAAATAATCTGTGCTGCGCACAGATTATTTTATGTTTTCTTCAAATCTTTCAATTTTTAAATCTTCTTTTATTTGTTTCAATTTGTCAACAATTGCATTTTGAATCATATCCATTCTTATTTCTTCTTTCACATCTTCAAATGTTATTGCCATTCCTTTAATAATATGATATCCAAACTGTGTCTTTACAGGTTCGCTAACTTCTCCATCTTTTAAAGAAAAAGCAACTTTTTCAAATTCTGGAACCATCATTCCTTTTGGGAATACACCTAAATTCCCACCTTGTGCAGCAGATCCTGGATCCTTTGAATATTTTTTTGCAAGCTCTTCAAAGTCTTCTCCTGCCTTAATTTTTTTCAATATATCCTTTGCCTCTTCTTCTTTCTCTACCAAGATATGGCTTGCTTTTGCTCGATCTTTAGTATATTTTTCTTTATGCTTTTCATAATACTCTTCAAGTTTTTTATCTGTTAAAGCTAATTCCTCTATAATTTTTTGATGAAACTTATTCATATACAAATCCATTTTCATTTGATTCTTTATAAAAGCTTCATCTATGCCATTTTGTTCCAAAAATTCTTTCGCTTCTTTTTTATTTTTCATTCCTTCCATATATGCTTCATACTGCTTTTGGATTTCTTTATCATCTATATTTATATTTTGATCTTTCATATATTTTACAACAGCTTCTTCATCGATCATTTGATCTAGAACTTTTTCTTGAACCGCTTGTAGATAAGTTTTACCACCCATATCTAAACTCCAAATTTGATCTCCATATTGATCTTCAATGGTTTTTTTAATTAAAGTTAATTTTTTATTATATAAATCTTTACTTATTACTTTATTTCCTATTTTTGCAACTGCATCATTTGAATTACTACTTATCTTACTACTTTCACACCCTGCCGCAAAAAGCATTGTAACTGCTAAGATAATCACAAAAAAGGTTTTTGCTTTTGTTTTTATAGAATTCACAAGATCCTCTCCCTCGTATATACATATTTCTTCCTAAACTTCATTATATCTGAAATTCAGTCTTATTAAAACCACTAATTTTTTCTAGGAAATCTTTTATCTCTTTTAATCTATTATTATAAAAATAATACGTAAATCTTATATAGGGATTTGCACTAGCATTTATATGGATTCTATTTCCATAAAGTCCTATCATTTCACTAATGAGCATAGGATTCATTCGACTTCCTTTATCAAATTCCAATTTTACATGGGTATCTGTTTCTGATATGTGCACAATACCAAGTTTTTGTGCCATTGCTTTAATGTATGCAATAGAAATTAAGTTCATCACAGGCTGTGGTATATTTCCAAATCTATCTTCTATTTCTTCTTCTAAATCATAAGCATCCTGTTTATCTCGAATAGAAGCAATTTTTTTATAAATCTCTAGCTTATGACTTTCATTCATAATATATTTTTCAGGTATAAATGCATTTACATTAATTTCTATATTTGCCTCTGTTATTTCCTCTATTTGTTCTCCCTTCATTTCTCTCACTGTATCTTCTAATAGTTTACAATATAGGTCATATCCAATAGCCGCCATATGCCCATGTTGTTCACTTCCTAACAGATTTCCTGCTCCTCTTATCTCAAGATCTCTCATAGCTATCTTAAATCCTGACCCAAACTCAGTAAATTCTTTAATTGCTTTTAATCTTTTTTCTGCAACTTCCGTCAGTATCTTATCTTTTTGATAAGTAAGATAAGCATAAGCTAATCTATTAGATCTTCCAACCCTGCCTCTTAACTGGTATAATTGTGAGAGACCCATTTTATCTGCATCATAAATAACTATAGTATTTACATTAGATATATCTAAGCCTGTCTCAATAATTGTAGTACAAACTAAAACATCATATTCTCCATTCATAAAATCAAGCATAATATTTTCTAATTGTCTTTCACTCATCTGTCCATGTCCAACAGCAACCCTTGCCTCTGGAACTAAATTTCTTATTTTAGCAGCCATTTGCTGAATTCCTTTTACTCGATTAAATACAAAGAAAACCTGTCCTCCTCTTCCTAATTCTCTTAAAATTGCATCTCTTATAATCTCCTCATTGTACTCTAAGACATAAGTTTGTACTGGATATCTTTCCTCAGGAGGATCTTCAATAACACTCATATCTCTAAGCCCGATTAACGACATATGCAAAGTTCTTGGAATAGGTGTAGCAGTTAGAGTTAATACATCTACATTTTTTCTAAGCTTCTTCAATGCTTCTTTATGCTGCACTCCAAATCTTTGCTCTTCATCAATAATTAACAATCCCAAGTCTTTAAAAACAACATCTTTCGATAACATACGGTGTGTACCTATAATAATATCCACAACCCCTGCACGTACTTTATTGATGATTTCACTTTGCTGCTTATCTGTTCTAAATCGGCTTAACATTTCTATTGTAATTGGAAATTGACTAAACCTTTGGACAAATGTATTATAATGCTGTTGTGCAAGTATTGTTGTAGGTACTAAAAATGCTACCTGCTTTCCATCCATAACACATTTAAAAGCACCTCTTACTGCCACTTCTGTTTTCCCATATCCAACATCCCCACAAAGTAGGCGATCCATTGGAACACGCTTTTCCATATCCATTTTTACTTCTTTTATACATCTAAGCTGATCCGGCGTTTCTTGATAGGGAAAACTATCTTCAAACTGCTTCTGCCAAGGCGTATCTGGTGAAAAAGCATGTCCTTTTGTTGTTTGACGGATTGCATTTAATTTTAACAAATCTTTTGCCATATCTATAATAGCGCCTTTAGCTTTTGCCTTTGTTTTCTTCCATTCTGTACCACCTAATTTATTTAATTTCGGTACAGCTCCATCAGCACCAATATATTTTTGAACCATATCCATTTGTTCAATAGGAACATATAATAGATCTTCACCAGAATACTTTAATTTTAGATAATCCTTTTTGGCTCCTTGTACTTTTAATTGTTCTACACCTACATATTTTCCTACTCCATGATTTTCATGAACAACATAATCCCCTATTTTTAAGTCCATAAATGATTTGATTGGACGAGCATCTTTTCTTTTCTTAGAAACTCTTTTCTTTTTTGCTGTGCCAAAAATTTCATCTTCTGTAATAACCAAGAATTTATTGCTATAATATTCAAATCCTTTTGTTAAATTCCCTTGAAGGATAAAAACTTGACCTGGTTGAATAATGTGATTCACTTCTTTAAAATAAATAGTTTCAATCCCTCTTTCTTTTAAACTTTCTTCTAATCTTTTTGCTCTTTCCTCTGTCCCGCATAATAAAATCGTTTTATATCCTCTTAATTTCCAATTCTTTATCTCATTTGAAAACATGTCCATTTTCCCATGAAAAGATTGTGCCATTCTAGAAGTAAAATTCACAATATACTCAGGGACAAACATAGGATTGTTCTTTGGCAGGCTACTTAAAACAAAACTGTGTTTTTTCTTCAATTCAAACAAAAAATCTTCATAAGGAGCCATAAGGAAAGCTTGCTCTGGTAGTACTTGCCCCTTTTCTAGCAATCCTTTAAAAGATTCTTGAAGTTCTTTATATGCAGTATCTGCTCTTTCTTTTATCCTAGATGGTTCATCGATGAAAATTAAAGCATTCTCTTCAAAATAATCTATCAAAAATTGATTATCAGGATAGTAATAATTTAAATAATTTTCAAATCCTTGGGGATAATTTTGAATCTCTAACGCCTCTATTAAGTGATTTATTTTTTCTTTTAATCGATCGTATGCTTCTCCTTTTGTTTTTTTTGAATGTTTTTCAAAATCAGCTTTTATTTTTTCAATAGCATTTTTCTTTAAAGAATCATTTAATAATATTTCTTGAGCTGGATATAAAAACACTTCTTTTAGCTTTTCTATAGACAATTGTGAATTAATATCAAAACTTCGGATAGAATCTATTTCATCATCAAAAAGCTCTATTCTGTAAGGATTTTCAGAAGTGACTGGAAAAAAATCTATAATTCCACCTCTGATACTAAATTGTCCTTTTGCTTCTACCATATCTACTCTTTCATATCCTAAAAAAACAAAAGTAGATATGATTTTTTCTAATTCAATTTTTTGTCCATAGCTTAGCTTATCAAAGCTTTTTACAAATTCTTCCTTTGGCATTAGTTTATGGAGTAAACTTTCTATAGAAGCCACAACTATACATTTTTCCTTACTAGCTATTTTAATAATTATATTTAATCTTTCTTCAAAGTTTTGGTGACTATGAGCATCATAATTGTAAAATACAAGTTCTTTTGCAGGATAATTATAACTTCTATTTTCTGTAAAGAATTTCAAATCTTCATAAATTTTTTTTGCTCTATACGTATTATGCGTTATAATCAAACATTGTCTATCATAAGACCTATTTAAAGCATACACAATATGTGGAATCTGTGAATCTATTAATCCATGTACCATAGTAGGACTTAAATTCTTATCTAAGCTATGCTGCAACTGCTCATATTCCTCTAGCCCTGTTAATCCTTGTATAAATACATTTTGCTGCAAAATTCTCACATCCTTTTATTGGTCGCAACACCATAAGCCCAGATTATAATCTGGGCTACTTCTTAAATATAATAAATTTTCTTATTAACCATTATATCTATTCATTGCTATATCTATTCCATCTTTTATAAAAGTTTCTACAGCCTCTGCTGCTCTTTTTATAGACAAAGCAATTTCTTCTTTTTCTTCTTTTGAAAATTTTCCCAATACAAAGTCTGCTAAATTTCCATAAGTAGGCTTACCTATCCCAATTCGTATGCGTGGAAATTGATCAGATTGGATTTCATAAATAATAGATTTCATACCATTATGTGTCCCCGCACTTCCTTTTCTTCTAATCCTTATCTTTCCTACATCTGTATCAATATCATCATATATAACGATTAATTCATCCATATCTATCTTGTAAAAATTTACAATTTCTAACAAGCTGCGTCCACTTAAATTCATGTAAGTTTGAGGTTTTACAAGCATAACTTTCTTATTGTTAATAAACCCGTCTCCTACTACTGCTTTGTGCTTTACCTTATTTATGCTTATATTATTTCTATAAGCTAAATAATCTATTGTATCAAATCCAACATTATGCCTTGTCCCTTCATATTGTTTTCCTGGATTTCCTAGACCAACAACTACAAGCATTTTTCGCATCCTTTCTTTTTTATACTGTTTCTAGCTTATTATACCATATTTTCTAAATATGATAAAAAGTGGAGAGATTCTCCACTTTTTATTAATCAAAGAGTTTACTTACAGAAACATTTTCATATATTCTTCTAATTGCTTCTGCAAAAATAGGTGCTACAGATAAAGTTTTAATGTTGTCTAATTTTTTCTCCTCTGGCAGCTGAATCGTATCTAATATAACAAGTTCTTTTATCACTGAATCTTTAATACGTTCTATAGCTGGTCCTGATAAAACTGGATGGGTACAACATGCATATACTTCTTTTGCTCCAAAATCCTTTAGTGCTTTTGCCCCTTGTGTAATAGTTCCTGCTGTATCAATCATATCGTCTACTAAAATAACATTTTTTCCTTCTATATCTCCAATGATATTCATTACTTCTGAAACATTTGCTTTTGGTCTTCTTTTATCTATAATAGCAATAGGTGCATCTAAAATATTAGCAAAATTTCTAGCTCTTGTAACACTTCCAAGATCTGGTGATACAATAACTAAATCTTCTAACTGAAGCTTTCTAAAATGTTCTACTAAAATAGGTACCCCTAAAAGATGATCTACTGGTATATTAAAATACCCTTGTATTTGTGCAGCATGTAAATCCATTGTAAGTACACGATCTGCTCCTGCAGAAGTAATAAGATCTGCCACAAGCTTTGCAGTAATCGGATCTCTTGCCTTTGCTTTTCTGTCTTGTCTTGCATATCCATAGTATGGCACAACAGCTGTAATTCTACCAGCTGAAGCTCTTTTTAGTGCATCAATCATGATCAATAGTTCCATCAAATGTCTATTTACTGGCGCACAAGTAGACTGTACAACAAAAACATCAGCACCTCTTACTGTTTCATTGATATTAACAGAAATCTCTCCATCACTAAAGGATCCTACTTCTGCATCTCCTAAAGTTACTCCTAACTCTTCACATACTCTAAGTGCTAAATTTCTACTAGCGTTTCCAGCAAAAACCTTAATCTCTTGACCATTAATATTCATTTGTAATCCTCCCTAAATTAATCTTTTTTCAATAAACCTTTTCTGTCTACCCATCCAGCTATGTTTTTTTGTTTTCCTCTTGCTACAGATAATGCCCCTTCTGGAACTTCCTTTGTAATTGTAGATCCTGTTGCTATATATCCTCTTTTCCTTACTACAACAGGAGCTACTAAATTTACATTACTACCTACAAAAGCATTATCTTCTACAATGGTTTTATGTTTATTTTTTCCATCATAATTAACAAATACTACACCACAACCTATATTTACATTCTTTCCAACTTCTGCATCTCCAATATAAGCTAAATGAGATGCTTTTGATTCATCATCTATTGTGGAGTTTTTCACTTCAACAAAATCTCCAATTTTTACTTTCTTTCCCAATTTACTATTTGGTCTTAAATAAGCATATGGACCTATGCTGCATTGCTCATCTACAAAGCTGTCTACAATTGTTGAACTTTGAATTTGTACTCCTTCTTTGATAATGCTATTTTCAATACGACAATTATGCCCTATAATACAATCTTCCCCAATCTCAGTATCTCCTCTTAAGATAACTCCTGGATAAAGAACTGTATCTTTGCCTATTTTTACATTTTTTTCTACATAGGTATTCTTCGGATCAATTATTGTTACTCCATCTTCCATAAGCTTTAATAAAATCCTTTCTTGCATCACTTTCTCTGCTTCAGCAAGCTGGACCCTTGAATTGACTCCCATTATATCTGTATTATCTCTAAGCTTATAAGCTCCTACTTTATAGCCTTCTCTGTTTAATATCTCAATAACATCTGTAATATAATACTCTTTTTGCTTATTTTCATTTGTTAATTGCTTTAATGCTTTTTTTAATAATTCTGCATCATAACAGTAAATCCCTGAATTAATTTCTTTAATATTTTTTTCCTCTTCACTTGCATCTTTTTCTTCTACAATCTTTAATACATTACCATTCTCATCCCTAATAATTCTTCCATACCCTGTAGGATTTTCAAATTCTGCAGTTAAAACAGTTGCTTGAAAATTCCCTTCTATATGAAAGTTTATTAGCTTTTTAACTGTATCTCCCTTTATTAATGGAGTATCTCCATATAACAACAATACGTATCCTTTATCTTGAATAAGATTTTCTGCTTGCATCACTGCATGACCAGTACCTAATTGTTCATTTTGAAGAGCAAATTCAACATCTCTATGTTCTATTGCTTTTTTTACTTGTTCTGCCTCATGGCCTATAACTACGATTTTCTTATTTGCATTTACTTCTTCTGCTACATCAATTACATGCTCTACCATTGGTTTTCCACAAACTGTATGTAAAACCTTTGGAAGCTTTGACTTCATTCTCGTACCTGCTCCTGCAGCTAATATAACAGCAGTTATATTATCCATCTACATCACTCCCTATTATACATTATTTTTATAATTAATTGGTGACAAAATTTTTGCTTTTTCTGCTTATTATGATAAACTTACTTTTATATATTCTTCTTTTCATACCATATCCGTCATTTAGTATATCATTTTTTTTAGTAGACTAAAAGGATTCCACAAAAACAAAACCTCTTTGAACTAAATAGCTATAAATGCCATTTCTTCAAAGAGGTTTTTAACCTTCATATATTAAATTTTTATGCTTTATTCCTGCTCATTTTTTACTTTTTCATATTCAGTAAATATCTTTTCTTGTAACTTCGCTCTAGTTTCTGAATTAATAGGATGTGCAATATCTCTAAAATCTCCTTCTCCTATTTTTCTACTAGGCATAGCTATGAATAATCCGTTTTGTCCTTCGATAATTTTTATGTCATGTACGACAAATTCGTTATCAAAAGTTACTGATACAATAGCTTTCATCTTTCCTTCGTCACTAATCTTTCGTACACGTACATCAGTAACCTCCATATTCCTCACCACCTTCCCAGTCTCAACTTACGAGCTTATTATCATATTCTCCAATTTTTCAAAATTTCCTCCTTCTGTTTTGTAAAAATTTAGAATCTTTTTATATTAAATATTCATTTGGATATACATGAATCGTTTTGCTTTTTTCATCAACTTTATCTAATATAAGCAATGGAACATAATCTTTTACTATTTTTTCTTTTGGTTCTTTTGTTGCAATCATTACACCAACCCCTACTACATTTGCATCAAATTCATTCATCATATCCATCATTCCTTTAGCTGTACCTCCAGCTTTCATAAAATCATCAATAATAATCACATTAGCACCATTTTTTATTGCTCTTTTTGATATAGACATAGTCTGAATCTTTCCTGTTGAACCAGATATATAGTTGATACTTACTGTAGATCCTTCTGTAACTTTGCTATCTCTTCTTAGAATTACTAATGGCACATTAAGTGCATTAGCTGTCATAATTGCTATAGGGATTCCTTTTGTTTCAACAGTTATAACATAGTCTACTTCTTGATCCTTAAACTGAGTAGCAAATATTTCTCCCAATTTTCTAACAATAGTAGGATCGTAAATAATATCTGCCATATATATAAAAGCCCCTGGAATAATTCTATCTGGTTTTGAAAGTTTTTCGCATATATCTTCTAGTATTTCTTTGTTTTCTCTTCTACTTACTAAAGGAATATATTTTACCCCGCCTGCTGCACCAGGAATCGTCTCTATTCTTCCTAACTCTAAATCCTCCATAAGCCTTTTGGCTACAACAATATCTTCACTAATACTTGATTTTGCAGCATTAAATTTATTTGTAAAATAACTTAAAGTAAAAATCTTATTAGGATTATCACAAAGAATTTTAATCAAAGCTCCAATTCTTCCATTTCTCTTTATTTTCATCTTCTTTACGCTCCATTCCGAATCTTTTTTGTTATTTATATTAATTTTATTCGGTTTATAACAATTATTCAACGGGTATTTTTTCTTTTTCTCTTTTTCAGAAATTATTTTATGATATAATTTGACTATATTTTATATTGAATACTTTTGTTTTTTGGAAAATATATAATAATGTATGAATATGATAAGAATAGAACAAAATCTTAAATGTATTTAAAAAACTGGAGGAGAATTTCTTATGATTCATTTTGATTTAGACAAACATGATATCAACCATATACATTTCATTGGTATTGGTGGTATAAGCATGAGTGCTATTGCTGAAGTACTCCTTACCTTTGGCTATAATGTATCTGGTTCTGATATGAAATCTTCTAAAATTACTGAAAAGCTCTTAAAAAAAGGAGCAAAAATCTTTATCGGTCATCATGAAGACAATTTACATTCTTGTGACTTAGTTGTTTATACAGCTGCAGTAAAAGAAGATAATCCTGAATTACAAAAAGCAAATAAACTAAATATACCCGTTATATCAAGAGCTGAAATGTTAGGACTCCTTATGAAAAAATTTAAAAGTAGCATTGCTGTTTCAGGAACTCATGGAAAAACAACAACAACATCTATGATTTCTCTTATTTTAGAATATAGTGATTTTAATCCTACAATCCTTGTTGGTGGAGAATTAGACCAAATTGGAGGAAATGTTAAAGTTGGCAGTCGTGACTATTTTGTTACAGAAGCTTGTGAATATGTAGGAAGCTTTTTGAAATTCTTCCCACACATTGGCATAATCTTAAATATAGACGCAGATCATCTAGATTATTTTAAAGACTTAGATCATATCATAGATACATTCACAAAATTCGCTTCGTTAATTCCAAAAAACGGCTTCTTGATTGCATGTAAAGATGATAAAAATGTTCAAAAGATATTGCCAAAGCTTAACTGTCATATCCTTACTTATGGCTTAAATAATTCTTGTAATTATTGGGCAGATAACATTCAATTTAATGATAGAGGACATCCAAACTTTAATGTATTCTTTAATAATAAATTTTTAGGTAAGTTTGAATTGAGTATCCCTGGTAAGCACAATATATATAATGCTCTAGCTTCTATTGCTTGCTGTCATAACTTAAATGTCCCTGTTGAAAAAATAATCAAAAACCTAAAAGCTTTTAAAGGAACACACAGAAGATTTGACGTACTAGGTAAAATAGATGATATAACCATTATAGATGATTATGCCCATCATCCTACGGAGATAAAAGCTACCTTAGATGCAGCATCTAAACTTCCTCACAATAGATTATGGTGTATATTCCAACCTCATACTTATACTCGTACAAAAGCACTCCTTAATGATTTTGCTTCTTCTTTCGATCTTGCTGATAAAATTATTATTACAGATATTTATGCTGCAAGAGAAAAAGATACTGGCCAAATTCATTCAAAGGATCTAGTAAAAGCCATACAAGCTTACCATAAAGATGTTTCATATATGGATACTTTTGAAAAAATAACAGCTTACATAAGAAAATATGCACAACCTAATGATCTTGTATTAACAATGGGTGCAGGAGATATATACAAAGTTGGAAAAATGTTATTAGAAAAAGATAAAATAAAAGGTTAAGGAGATCCCTTAACCTTTTATACACCTAATCCACTTTTTATTGTTTCACCAATTCTTTTACTATAATAATTTTTTCCATTATACTTAATATAATCCTCAAATACTTTTACTTCTATAATATCCCCATTAACTGTAAATTTTATATCATATAGCAAAGGTCCAAGATCCTTAACTTCTTTAGTTTCTTTCTTTTCTGCCTGAATAATCCATCTTGCAATTTCTATATTGTAGTAAGCATCATCTTCAAAATCATATATATTTTCCATATCATCCACTAAAATATTTGTTGCCTTTAATAAACGCTTAAATTCGCTAGTTTTTTCATTAAACTTTACAGAATATTTTTTATGAATATAGTCCCATAGCTTTACATCATATCGATAATATGCATAACTATCTGAAGAATCTAAAAGCAGTACTTCTTTATTAATAAGATGTATTTTATAAACTTTATTATCCTTTTGTATATGGATATCATAATCTGGATAACTGCTAGGAACCCCTATCACTTCATTTTTATCAACAGGAGATAATAAATATAATTTTTCTAATAAATTCTTTATTCCACTTTCATTTAATATCCACTGTTTTTCTTCATCCTTAGCCTCAATCCATATTATTTGAGGATTTTCAAATAATTCGCAAGCATTATATTGATTCATAAAAACAGACTCTATTTCTTTAGTAAAGGATGCTAACTTCTCTTTATCTGTTTCAAAAACTTGCATTTTGCCTTGCATATCATCAATTATTACATATTTTTCATTTACTTTTATCTTAACCTTTTTATTTTTTATATGAACAGCATATAAATAATTACTATATTGACTTGTATCTTGGGTTGTTTCAATAGATTCCATTACTAGCTTTAAATCTAAACTTTTTAAGTATGAAAAAATTTTATCTATATCCTTATCATTAATCTCTACAATATCATTTGACCCTAAAGAAGATTCTAAATATACTTCATCTGCATCATCTAATATCTCTTTTATACTCATTAGTGGCTTCTCTTGTATATTCTCTTTTGTAACTTTATCTGTCAATTGTTCTACGACTTTTTCATCTTCTCTTTGTGGTTGAAAAAAAATAAAAAAAGTAACCATTCCACTTACTAAAGCAAGAAGAATAAAAGCTCCAAAAAGAACTCCCATATTTCTTTTTTGCATTTATCTTCACTCCTAAACATTGTGTCTAAAATATTATTCTACATTCTATAGAAAAAACCCTTCTAAAGCAATATAGTTTTATTATTTCCAATTTATAGCATTTTATCTATATGCATAAACATCAAAAGAGCAGCATCCTAAATGCTACTCTTTTCCTCTGCTATATATTTCCTTAATTAAATTTTCTACTTCATCCTGATCATGTAAGAAATAGGATAAGTGATTTTGATTAATTGGTCTTCCTGGAAGAGAATAAGCTTTTAAATTATCTCTTGTCATACCTACAGCATTTTTTGCCATAATTGCCATATCAGGTATAGAAATATCTGTTTTTACATACTTCATAACTGTATTAGCAACAACTGGAAGCCTAAAGCTTAATGCTTTTCCTATTGCCGCATTAATAAACTGCTGTTGTGCTTTTATACGCCCTAAATCCCCATCTGGGTATCCTCCTCCATTATTGCCCTTTCTAAATCTTAAAAACTGTATTGCATGTTTTCCATCAAGAACTTGTGTTCCTTTTTTTAAATGTATATGCAAAGGAGGATTTGCATAAGGATCATCATAATCCATATTCATAGGAATATTTACCTGAACCCCTCCTAATGAGTTTACAATTCTTTCTACTCCTGAATAAGTTACCTTCACATAATGATCAATAGGTACTCCACCTAATACTTTGCTTACAGCACGCATAGTCCCTTCTATTCCTTCATCTCCATAAACAGCGTTTATTTTTTTCTCATCAGCAGCACTATATCCTTTTCGTGCATAATAGGTATCTCTTGGTATAGATACTAAATCTAAATTTTTACTTTCAGGATCAAAACTAGCAAATACTATCGTATCTGTTCTTGGTCCCTCCATACCTAATAACAAAATATTAATCCTCTTGCTTTCATCAATAAGCTTTTCTAATTCGCTCTTTTCTTCTACTGGTTCTTTATTACTATCCACAATTTCTATAGGTTCCTTCTTTGGTTTATCACTTACAATCACATCCGTAGCAGGATGATAAAATTTAGAAAAAGCCCATAACCCTGCCCCCATTGCTACTATAAAACATGCAAAAGCAATTGCAAATATTTTTAAAAAAGTTTTCATGATATTCTCCTTTCAGAGGTTCTTCTGAAACCATTGTATCATAATCATTTTACTTTACAATTTAAAATTATATTACAAAATCTATATATATGGAATAGGCTTTAATTATTTTGTAAATATTTCCTTATGCCCCACTAATAAAAACATCCTAAAACCTATAATAGTTTTAGGATATTTTTATATGTTAATTTTATTCTAACTTGCACCTAAATATACTTTTATTATTTCGTTATTACTTTTAAAATTTTCACTTGCTGTATTGGTTAATTGGGTAAATCAAAAGGATAATCCTAATTATAGTTTTACACTATTTTAGTTCTCCAATCTCTTCTTCTACTGCTTTTACAAGTTCATGGCTAGCAACGAGTTTATAACATTCATGCATATCTATGTGGAATACTCTATCATTTTCAACTGGCTCTACATACTCTCTTACCTTAGCATAAGCTACTTTTGTACCTTTACCTAGCTTTTCTTTTGCTCCAAATTCAATAGCTTGTGCAGCTGTCATTAATTCTATTCCTAATACATGCATAACATTATTCAGTATTTCTCTTGATTGCCTTGCTGAAATAGATCCCATACTTACATGATCTTCTTGATTTGCACATGTTGGGATAGAATCTACACAAGCTGGATGTGCTAATACTTTATTTTCAGATACAAGTGCAGCTGCAACATATTGAGGAATCATAAGCCCATCATTGAGCCCTCCATTTTTCACCAAAAATGCAGGTAACCTACTCAATGCTGGATTAACAAGTCTTTCAATTCTTCTTTCCGCTACATTTGCTAATTCTGCAATAGCAATGCTTAAAAAGTCAAATACTAATGCCATTGGCTGTCCATGGAAATTCCCTCCTGAAATTACTTCCTTATCCTCTGAAAAAATCAATGGATTATCTGTAGCAGAATTCAACTCTATAGTTACTTTTTTAATCACATAGTCAATAGCATCTCTGCTTGCACCATGAATTTGAGGTATACATCTTAATGTATAAGCATCCTGTACTCTAATTTCCCCTTGTCTAGTTGTTGATTTACTTCCTGCTAATAAATTTAGCATATTTTGTGCACAATTTATTTGTCCTTCATGAGGTCTTACTTCATGTACTCTCTTATCATAAGCATCTACAATTCCGTTAAGAGCTTCTACTGTCATTGCAGCACTAATATCAGAAAGCTTAGCAACCATTTTAGCATCATATGCAGCTAATGCACCTACAGCTGTTAATACACATGTACCATTAATTAAAGCTAATCCTTCTTTAGCTATTAACTCAACAGTCTCAATCCCGGCATCCTTCATAGCCTCGAAGCCTTTCATACGCTTACCTTGATAGAAGGCTTCTCCCTCTCCTAACATTACTAAAACAATATGTGCCAATGGACACAAATCTCCACTTGCTCCAACAGATCCTTTTTCAGGAACAACCGGATGAACACCTTTATTTAACATTTTAATCAATACATTTAACGTACTTAATCTTATACCTGAAAATCCCTTTGCTAATGCATTTACTCTAAGTAGCATTGCAGCTCTTACAATTTCTTCAGAATAAGGTTTCCCAACACCACAACAATCACTGACAATCAAATTCCTTTGCAGCTCTTTAGTTTGATCTTTTGATATAAGTACATCACTAAACTTTCCAAATCCTGTAGTAATTCCATAGATCACCTTTCCCTCTTCAACAAATTCATCAACTGCTTCTCTAGATTTACTCACTCTTTCTATTGCTTCTTTCGCAAGCTCAACTTTATAATTTTCTCTAGAAACTTTTACAAGATCCTCTAATGTTAAACTATTCCCATTAACACAAATTACTTTCATTCACATCTTCCCCCTAGTTAATAATAAATTTGTTCCATAGAAAAATCATGTACCTGGAGATAATGCTTAAGTACTTCCTCTAACGCCATAAGAGGAACAGGCCCAACTAGCTCAGCTCCATCTATTAAAACTCCATAGCGGGTAGCTTCAGATCGAATTGTTTCCATAACTCTAGGAATAGGTGTCTTTTCGTAATTAACTAGATTCATAGATACCTGAACCATTTTCTTATCTTCTAAACTAAGGGCAATTGCTCTAACATATTTGTATCCCCCTGTAGCCCCTCTAACTGCTTTCACAATTTTTTTCCCTATTTCTATATTCTCCGTTTTTAGGTTCACATTAAAAGCAACTAAAGGGAACCGAACTCCTGTAACGGTAGCACCACTTTTAGGAACAAACTCATGTGGTCCTTCATCTGGTTCCCATTCTGGATTCTTCATTTTTTCTGGTAGAGCTTCATATTGTCCTTTTCTTATTTTTACTAAACTCATTCTCTCTGGTTTTGTAGCCGCATCTTCATAATAGTATACAGGCACTCCTAGGCCTCCTAGAAACTTACCAAATTCTCTAGCAATTTTAACAGCCTCTTCTGTAGTTATGTTCTTAACAGGAATAAAAGGAACAACATCTACTGCCCCCATTCTAGGATGGCTACCTTCATGCTTTGTCATATCAATTAATTCAATTGCCTTAGCAGCAAGTCTTTTTGTTGCTTCAAGTATAGCATCTGGCTCACCTATGTAAGTAAAAACAGTTCTATTATGATCCTTATCAGAATCTAAATCAATAAGCCTTATATCTTCTTTTTCTAAAAGAGCTAGTTTCACTTTTTCAACTACATCTAAATTTCTACCCTCACTAATATTTACTTCAGCCAATAAACTCTTCATAACCTTCATTCCTTCCTTTAAAATCTTTCAATTCTTGTATATAATTTTCAAATTCAGACTTTATCTTTTGATCTTTAATTAGCAAAAGATTAGCTTTAATATTTAAAATACAACCCCTAACACCTGCATCAGCCAACATAATTGCTTCAGCTAAATCTGATGCAGCATTAGGATTAGAGTTGTCTTTTAACGCCATTCCTAATTGGTATACATGTTTACACATAAACCCATTGTTTTTGGGAACGGTTGCAGCTGCAATCCCTCCATTTTGAATGGCAGCTAAACGTTTCTTTTTTTCTTCTTCCGTTGATTTTGGAAGAGCATACGCATCTTTTATCTTACAAAATGCTTTCTCATCTTCCTCAGCTCCAAAAATTAATTTTTTCGCTAACTGATCTGCTTCTTTAGAAATCTCATGATACTTATCTACAGTAAGTCCATAATCTTTCTTTGTAGATAATTTTGCAACCATTGCTATCATTCCCGCTGCCATTGCACCCGCCAGTGCTGATGCTGCTCCCCCTCCAACTGTAAAATTATCAGAGTCCATTACCTTTTCTAGAATTTTTACTCCAGACACAACTATACTCCCTCCTTCTCCAATTGTACAAAAGATTGATCTATGTTATTCTCTACAACGATTTTTCCTCGTTTTATTACTTTCTCTACAAGATTTACTCCAAGCCGATAGATAACATCCTCATAAGTAGATGCATGCCAAATCTGAATATCTGCCAGTTTCCCTACTTCTAATGAACCTCTATCCTCTTGCAGATTTAAAGCCATTGCACCTCCAATTGTAGCAGCCCTAAGTGCTTCTTCTGGACTCATTCCATGTTGACGGCATGCAAGCATCATTACAAATTGTAGAGATATATTAAAGCATCCTGGACAACAATTGGTAGCTAATGCCAATGTCATGCCTTCTTCGATCATTGGCCTAGGATTAAAAGGTTTTGGATGTCTTACTGCAAAATCTATTGCTGGAAGCAATACTCCTGGAATCTTTGATTCAGCTAATTTTGCCATTACTGATCTTGGTGTATAATTCAAATGATCAGCGGATATCATTTTCATTTCCGCTGCTAGATCCGATCCTCCTATATAGGAGTATGCATCCGTATGAATCTTAGGCTCTAGCCCCGCTTCCCTTGCTGCCTGTAAAATTTTTCTAGACTCTTCTATTGTATAATGACCATCATCACACCAAACATCACAAAACTGTGCTAATCCTAACTCTGCTACCCAAGGAATCATTTCCCATATTAGCATATGAATATATTTATCTTTTGGAATATCCTCAGGCCATCCGTGCGCTCCTAGAAAAGTCGATACAATATCTATTGGAAAACTATCATTTAACTTTTGATTAATTTTTAACATTTTTATTTCAGACGATGTAGTAAGCCCATATCCACTCTTACTTTCTACAGTAGTCGTTCCTGCACAAAGCATATATTTTAATCTTTCTTGAGCAGCATCAAATAACGCTTGTTCTGTCATATCTCTTGTCATATCAACTGTAGCCATAATCCCTGTCTTAATTCCCCTCTTCTTTAAAACCTCTAGATCATTGGTAGTCATACGAGCAGCATATTCTTTTACACGAGACCCTCCAAAAACAAGATGGGTATGACAATCTATAAAACCTGGTAAAACAATTTTTTCGCTTCCATCAATCACACAATCTTCATCATATTCTACAACACTTTCAACCTCTTCCTTTGTCCCGACAGCTACAATTTTTTCCCCTGCTATGGCAATCCATCCATAATCAATTTTTCCAATTAAATCCTTTGCTTCTTCTTTGCAGGTTAAAATCTGTTTACAATTGGATATTACTAAATCTGCTCTTACTTTGTTCCCATCCAATTTTAATCACTCCCTTATGAATACAAGCTTCCTTTTGAAGATTTAATATTTTTCTATGTACAATAAACTAAGTTGTACCTTCCAATTATCCACTCCTAAGATGATTGAAAGGTACAAGCATAGTATCAATTATTATATATGTTTATTCACATGTACTTTCAGCAAATTTCAAATCATCGGGCCCAAAAGTTACTTTATCTGCAGGCTCCCACCATAGTGGAATCTTAATACTTTCATTTGTTAATTTTCCTTTTCCATTTGCAACATCTCTTGCTATTTCATATCCTGCTTGTGCATGTCTTACCACTCCAATTCCTGAGTCAGTTGTCATACATGCTTCTAATCTGAAGGTTGCTTCGTCTGTTCCATCTGCAATCATTGTTACTCCTGTATGTACTGCTTCTCCCATTGAATAATTTGCTTGAATTGCTATAAGATCACACATTCCTGCGCAGTTTAATAATGCATTTAAATATGGCCAATCAGAAATTAAATCTCCTCCATCTTTCATATTTTCTGATTCAAATGTTGGATTTACTATTGATCCAGAATCTAAGTTATCTCTTGAGAATGCTACCGGCCCTGATAGTTCACCCTTCTTAATTAATTCGTTTACTGCTAATGCAAATCTCTTTCTTTGCCCAAATCCCATATAGCAAATTCTTGCTGGAAGTGCTTCTATTGGTAAGTGTTTACGTGCTAATTTGATCCATCTTTCTACTAGTGGGTCTCCTTTACAAATTTCTAATGCTAAATCATCTGTCTTTCTAAGGTCTTCAGGATCTCCTGATATACAAGTCCACCTAAATGGTCCTCTTCCTTCACAAAATAATGGCCTAATATATTCTGCTACAAATCCTGGAATTGTCATTGCTTCTTCTTCTGGCATCCCTGCATCTCTACATTCCTTACGAATACTTGTTCCATATTCAAATACTTCTACTCCCTTATGGAAGTATGCATTCATTGCTCTTAATTGTCTTTTCATTGTTTCACGTGCTGCTTCTAAATATCCTTTCCGATCTCTTTTTCTAAACTCTTCTGCTTCTTCTGCTGTATAACCTGATGGAATATACGAAATTGGATCATGACATGGGCACATCTCACTGATAATATCTGGCATAAACCCTTTTTTGTATGCTTCTTCAAATAAATCTGCAGCATTTCCTACTACTCCTATTGCTAATGGTTCTTTCTTAGCAGATGCTTCTTTCGCCATTGCAATAGCTTCATCTAATGAGTATACGATTTTATCCATATAATTCTTTTGCATACGTCTTTTGATGATTTTTTCATCTGCATCTACAACAATTGCAACTCCACCATGCATTTTCATTGCCCAACTTTGGTTTCCTCCCATTCCTCCTGCTCCAGCAGTTAGATAAATTTTTCCTGTTAAATCATTATTAAACTTCTTAATTGCTATAGCTGATAAGGTTTCAAATGTTCCTTGTATAACACCTTGCGTTCCTATATATTCCCAAGGAGCTGCTGTATATTGTGCAAACATCGTAAGATTTTTATCTTGTAAATCATAGAATGTCTCCCAATCTGCTTTCATAATATTTGTGGTTGCCATAACTACTGTTGGTGCTAATTTATGGGTTTTAAAGATTGCAACTGGCATTCCAGATTGTACTACTAATGTCTCGTCATCTTCTAATTCTTTTAATGACTTTACGATAGCATGATACGACTCCCAGTTTCTCGCACACTTTCCTATCCCACCATAAATTACAAGTTCTTCTGGTTTTTCTGCATTTTCCATATTATTCTCAAGCATTCTTAAGATTGTTTCTTGCCTCCAACCTTTACATCTTAATGTTGGACCTCTTTGTGCTTTTACCTCATACAATATCTCTGGTTTTGACATAATAGTTTCCCCCTTTATTATTTAAAGTTCCATCTTATGCCATATATATAAGCAAAGTGTATGCCAACTTTATTTCTTTTGCTTTTATTTTCTTAAAATTTGTATGAATCTTCATTTTATTTTGAATGCTTAGAAATTAATATTATTTCTTCTCTACATAATGTATAAAATTTATACTACACCTGTCCACTGAAGTAGCATTTCTCTATTGTAGAAAAAATATATCCTGTATAATTTTTATACATATTTTTATGTCTTAAGGGAAATTTCAAAACTCCAGTTTTAAAGTTTCTTATAAATTATAAACAATAAAAAGGAACTCTTTAAATAAGAATTCCTTTTTATTGTTTATAATGTTCTTAGAAGATTACCGCCCCTATAATTCCAAATATAACAAGGGGTACATTATAGCATAAGAAAGTAGGTACACATGTATCCCAAATATGATCATGCTGTCCGTCTGCATTTAAACCTGCTGTAGGCCCTAATGTGGTATCTGAAGCTGGAGATCCAGCATCTCCTAAAGCTGCAGCAACTGCTATTAAAAGAATAGTTGCTTTTACGCTGAATCCTAAAGCAGATGCTAATGGACAATAAATAGCCGCAATAATAGGTACTGTTCCAAAAGAGGTCCCAATTCCCATTGTTATGACAAGCCCTAGTAAAATCATGATAGTAGCAGCAATAAATTTACTTCCTGCCATCATGCTCGTTGCTGCTTCTACAAGTGCTTCTACACCTCCAGTTTCTCTCATAACAGCAGCATATCCTGATGCAACTAACATTACAAATGCAATAAGCCCCATAAGTTTAATTCCACCATGCATCATTTCCTCAATATCGTTCCACTTAATAGCACGTGAAATTAACATAACCAAAAGACCACCCATTGCACCAAGAGGCATAGATCCCCATTTTAATTGAATAACTAATGCAGCTACTCCAGCTACTAATGTTGCATAGTGTTTTCCTGTCACTTTTATTTCTTCTTGATTATCCAATGAAGCCGCTGTCTCATCAATGGCCTTATCTAGCATATTGTACTCTCTAGGTTTGCTATATACAATCAAAGCAATCACTAATCCTGTAAGCATTGCAAGGCCAGCTACCCAGTTAGCTCTCCAAACCATTCCAGTACTTATTTCCATTCCACTAAGTCCCATTTGATCTCTAATAATATTGTGATAAATCAATCCATATCCAACAGGTAATGTAATATATGGAGCTTTTAAACCAAAAGCCAATGCACAAGCAGCAGCTCTTCGATCCATCTTCATTTTATTCATAATCGCTAACAATGGAGGTATAAGGATTGGAATAAAAGCTATATGTACAGGTATAACTGTTCCTGATAAACATGCTACAAAAGCAATAACAAGTAATAATACAATGCCTTTTCCTTTGATTAATTTTGCAATTTTTAATGCTAATATATCAGCAGCACCAGTTTTTGCAATAGCTGTAGCCAATGCCCCTAATAGTATATAACTCAAAGCAGTCTCAGCATTACCTCCCATTCCACCTACAAGTACTCCCATAGTATCTCCAAGAGACATACCAGCTACGAATCCTCCTATAATTGCTGCTACAACTAATGAAAGAATAACATTTAGCTTTAACAAACACAATATTGTCATTACAATAACAGATAATACAACAGGATTTGTTAACATAAATAATCCTCCTTATATTTTTTGTCTCTGAATGAAAATTTCAGAGAATTATTACACAAACTCCCTCCCTTCGTCTTTTGTTTCTCTTAATTGCCAATACTTAGCTTTAGTAATTTTTATTAAATAGGCGGCCACCCTTTAATAATGTATTTCGAAATGTCGATTCTATTTTTTCAATTTTCAGAAATATTTGTGGATATATTAAGCAATTGTCATGCCATCTGTTTAAAAACAGTGATATAATTCAATATTGTTACACGTAGGCTACCCTTCTTTTTCTCTCTTGTATAAGTTTTATACATCTTCTGCTACAAAACTTAGCATTTTAAACAGTTAGATTTTCTTATCCCTGTACAATTTTTAGTCATTTTCTACAATTTTGACATATTTTCAATACTTCTTTTTATTTTCATTTCTCCTTATAAAAATAACTTACAAAATAGCAATCCACCCTCTAAAAGGGTGGATATAATCTCTCTATTTTTATTCTACTGCTTCTACCATTGGATAGTTTGCTTTAATTGCTATAAGATCACACATTCCTACACAGTATTTAAAAATCTGTATTTATCGAATAGAACAAATTACCTATGTGACTAAATTTTATACAATCTCTTTCTCTTTTGATTTTATCCCAAGCTTTTTCATACGATATATTAAGCTTTGTCTAATAATTCCTAAATCTTTCGAAGTTTTGCTTATATTCCATTCATTTTTATTTAAACTTTCAACAATAATTCTTTTTTCTATATCTCGAAGGATCTCAGATAATGAAATCTGTTTTTTTCGTATTTTACCAACTGCATTCTCTCCTATAATCCTAGTCTGAATATATTTAGGCAAATGTTCAATTCTTAACTCTTTTTCATTTTCCCTTACTCTAATCATTAAGTTTTCAATTATATGCTCTAACTCTCTTATATTTCCTGGCCAATGGTAAGATAACATAATTTCTCTTAATTCAGGTGAAAAAGATTTTACACTTTTATTAAGCATATTATTATATTTTCCAATAAAAAAACTTCCCATGCTTAATATATCTTGAGGTCTTTCTCTAAGAGGAGGAATGTATAAGCAAAGACTTGCAATGCGATAGAAGAGATCTTGTCTTAATCTTCCTTCTTTGATAATTTTTTGTGGATCTTCATTAATTGCACTAATCACTCTGCAATCAATAGATGTTGTTTTTAGTCCCCCCACTCTTCTTACCTTTCTTTCTTGTAATACCCTAAGTAATTTGGTTTGCATAGCAATAGGCATAGAATTCAACTCATCTAAAAATAAAGTTCCTCCTCTAGCCTCCTCAAATAATCCAGCTTGATCCACTGCACCCGTATAGGACCCTTTTACCGTTCCAAACAGGATACTTTCAAGAAGGTTCTCAGGAATTGCTGCACAATTTATTGCCACAAATGGTTCCTTGTTATTTTTTCCAAGATTATGTATGCTTTGAGCAAAAACTTCCTTCCCTGTCCCAGTTTCTCCAATAATTAATAAATTATTTTCTAATAAAGCCATGGTCTCTGCTTCTTTAATTAGATTCTTTATTTGTTCACTATCTCCTATGATATCCGTAAACGAATAGACTGTACCATTATCCTTATATTTATCTTTTTTTGATATTTTTTTACTGCGCAACCTACGTTTTAATTCAATTGTCTCAGATAACAATGACTTTAACATGGTTTCATTTTTACTAATAGAATATGCACCAATGATTTCTCCATCTTTTTCAATTGGATATGTACTATAGAATACATATTTAGGAACTCCATCTTTATATGCATGTGCTTTATATTTATTAACAATAGGTATTCCTGTTTTATAGACCTTTTGATGTTCAGACATTTCTATAGCCTTATAATCGTAAGCTTCCCATAGGTACTTCCCAATAATATCTTTACCTGATAATTCTTCTAATTTTTCCTGTGCTTTATTGTATAGAATAATCCTTCCTTCAGCATTACTCATAATAATTCCATCATTAATAGAAGATATGATTTTTTCTAAACAATAAAGTCTTATTTTATCATTTGTAAAATCTTCTATATCTTGCATAAACACAAAAATATATTCTTTTTCTTCATCTACGACCTTTCGTGCTTTCATATTATACTTTTTACCATAAGGAGTTTTGAAAATTTTACTAGTATATAGCAGTATGTCTATTGTAAATGGAAATAAATTACAAAAACGATTATTTAAAACTTTTTTTTGACTATATATTTTCTTAATCATTTCGCTTATCCATATGATCTCTTCTCTCTTGTTAAGAATTATAATCCCTGGAACATGCTCCATTAGCAATTCTCCCACTCTTTTTATTTCCATATATATCCTCCTTGCCATATATACTAATCTTAAGTATACTGCCTTCTTATGTGATCGATGTACAAGACTATTTCAATTTATTTTTTAATAGTTTTATTATTCACAATATTTATTCTGTTTTTATTTGTATTTTCCTTTTATAATATAACTCAAAAATATAAAAGGGCTATATTGCATAAATTATATTTAAAACAATATAGCCCTATCATTTATCTATTTCTATAAATTTTTCTATTGATAATCATAAAATCCTTTACCTGTTTTTCTTCCTAATAAATTGCCTCTAACCATTTTTCTAAGTAGTGGATGTGGCCTATATTTTGAATCACCAAATTCATTATATAATACTTCCATAATTGCTAAACATACATCATTACCAATAAGATCAGCTAATGCTAAAGGCCCAATTGGATGGTTTGCACCTAGCTTCATTGCTTCATCAATATCTTCAGCCTTTGCTACACCATCAGCTAAAATTCCAATTGCTTCGTTAATCATAGGGATTAAAATTCTATTTACAACAAAACCTGGAGCTTCCTCCACCTCTACTGGAGTTTTTCCAATTTCTTTTGTAAGAGCTACAATAGCAGCTTTTGTTTCTTCTGAAGTTGCAAGTCCTTTAATAATTTCAACAAGTTTCATTACTGGCACTGGATTAAAAAAGTGCATACCAATTACTTTATCTGGTCTATTGGTTGCTGCTGCAATTTCTGTAATTGAAAGAGAAGAAGTATTTGTAGCAAAAATAACTTCTGGTCTGCAAAGCTTATCAATTTCAGCAAACAACTTTTTCTTTGCTTCCATATTCTCTGTAGCAGCTTCTATAATTAAATCACAATCTTTTATAATCTCAAGATCTGTAGATCCATGAATTCTTTCTAAAACAGCACTCTTTTCTTCTTCTGTCATTCTTCCTTTTTTCACACTTCTATCTAAGTTTTTAGTAACTGTAGCAATTCCTCTATCAATAGATTCTTGTCTTCTTGCTCTTACATAAACTTCATATCCATTTTGTGCAAATACTTGAATGATTCCAGAACCCATTGTTCCTGTACCTAATACACCAATTTTCTTCATAGAAATACCCCCTATGTAAATTATTTATGACAAACTTTATTCTCCTTTAAATTCTGCTTTTCTCTTTTCTACAAAAGCAGTCATACCTTCTTTTTGATCCTTTGTAGCAAAACACAATCCAAATAAATCTGCTTCAATTTCAATCCCTGTTTCAATGTCTGTCTCAATACCTCTATTAATAGCAATATTTGCATATCTTACAGCCTTTTGAGCATTTTTAACAATTCTTTTAGCTAAATCCATGGCTTCATTCATTAGCTCTTCATGTGCTACTACCTTATTTACAAGTCCTATTTTCTCAGCTTCCTCTGCTTTAATAATATCTCCCGTAAATATTAATTCCTTTGCTTTTCCTATCCCAACAAGTCTTGGTAATCTTTGAGTACCAGAAAACCCTGGAACAATTCCTAGTCCTACCTCTGGTTGCCCAAATTTTGCTTTCTCACTAGCAATACGCATATCACAACACATTGCTAATTCGCATCCACCACCTAATGCAAAACCATTTACTGCGGCAATTACTGGTTTTTCCATTTTTTCAATTTTTCTGAATACTTTTTGTCCAAAGTTTCCAAATCTTCTTCCCTCTTCTGCATTTAAATCCTTCATTTCTGTAATATCTGCTCCAGCAACAAAAGCTTTTCCTTCTCCTGTAATAATGATAACATCTACACTTTCATCTTTATCTAATTGATCTATTGCAAGGTCCAATTCTTTTAAAACTTGAGTGTTTAGTGCATTTAATGCTTTAGGTCTATTTAGCTTTAAAATAGCAACCCTTTCTGATTTGTCAATTTTAATAAATTCATAAGGCATAACTTAACCCCCTTTATTCATTATAAGCTATATGCTTATATACTCCTTGTTCCAATATATTTAAAAATTAATCTCTAAATCAAATTATACACCTTTAGCACAAAAATAAAAACCCCTTATATGTCAAATCCTTAACGATTTGAGAATAAATTCCTTTTTTGCATGAAATCAATGGGTCATAGCTTCTAGCCAAAATCCTATGATAGTAATTACGATCCCCATTAAAGCTGGTCCTATTCCCTCACTACCTCTATTTTTATCCCATTTCTTAGAACCCATAAAAATAGATTTTCTCATCTGTGGCGTTCCTATAAGTAACATTAAAGAAACAACCATTGTTAAAACACCTGCTCCTAATACAAAAATATAAGCCCCTTTTAACAGAGTCCATCCTTTTATAAAAGAAAATAAAACTCCTAAAACAGCAAAAACAGCTGCATACAAAAGTCCTTTTAATATATGCTTTTCTAAAAATTTTAAAATCCTCATTATTTAACTCCTTATTTTTTAATATATAGATATTCTACCATAATAACAAAAATAAATAACTACTTATCAAATTTGACAAGTAGTTATTTATTTTAATTTTTATAAATTGAATTCTCTTGCTACTGCTTCAATAGCTCTTTGTGTATCTTGTGTAGAAATTGTATAAGATATTCTAATCTCAGAAGTTGTGACTTGCTTAAATCCTATATTGTTATTAGCAAATATTTCAAAAATTTTTGCTGCAACTCCTGATTGGCTTCGCATTCCTATTCCTACAACAGAAAACTTTGTTATATTCTTTTCTATATCTATCTCTATATCACTAAATTCCTTTTTTAGTTTTTCCATAATATTTAATATAATATCCTCATCTGTTTTTGGTGCTGTAAACGATACATTGACCACTCCATGTGAAGGCGCTGTTTGACTAATCATATCAATATTAATATCCATTTTGGCTAATTCTTGAAAAATCATAGAAATATTTTTGCTATCATAAGGCACATGATTTACCGTTACCATTAAATCTTTATCACTTGCAGATAACCCTGTAATTGCTTTACTTTCCATATTAACATCAAACTCCTTTATATAAGTTCCTGGCCATTCTTCACTACTTAATGCCACATATATAGGCACATTAAATTTTTGCCCTATTTCTACTGCTCTTGTTTCCATAATCCCTGCCCCTAAACTTGCCATTTCTAGCATTTCTTCATAGCTTATACTATCTAATTTTCTGGCAGTAGGAAACAATCTTGGATCAACTGTATAAATACCATCTACATCCGTATATATTTCACATGTACACCCTAACTTTGCTGCTAGAGCTACAGCCGTTGTATCAGACCCTCCTCTACCTAGTGTTGTAATATCTCCATTTTCATTTATTCCTTGAAATCCTGCAACTACTACAATTTTTCCTTCATCTAAATATTTTTTTACTCTTTCTATATCAATATCCTGAATTCTTGCCTTTGTATGATATCCTTCTGTTTCTATACCAGCTTGAAACCCAGTAAGAGATATAGATTCATACCCCATTTCATTTAAAGCAATAGCTAAAAGCGATATAGATACTTGTTCTCCTGTAGACATTAACATATCTAGTTCTCTTCTTATAGGTTTCGTAGATATTTCTCTTGCCATACTTACTAACTTATCTGTTGTCTTTCCCATAGCTGATACAACAACTACTACATCTTCTCCTTTATTCTTTCTATCTACTACTCTTTTTGCTACAGCTTTAATCTTATCAATACTTCCTACAGATGTACCTCCATATTTTTGTACTACTACCGCCATATATTCCCCTCCTAATTCCCTAGTCTGTGTACTACTATATCCTTTATTCTATTAAGAATTTTTATAAAACAAAAACAGCCAAAGAGTAAAAGGTACTCCTGGCTGTTATTATTTTCAGCAGAATACAGCTTTCACCCCGTGTGAAATAGCGCCTCACTGATAAACTGGGTAATTTAACAGTGACAGTCCTATATTTATTCAACATAGGCCCAACATATAGGCTTAGGGAAACCTATATATTTCGGCGATGACCCCTTTCCTATGGTATTACCAGTTCCCTATACTTCCACCATAGTACTCTTGATACATCGCAACCTCTAAGACACAACTAAAGCATATTCATTTCTTCGTATTTTAGCATATGTTTATATATATGTCAATATACTTTGAAAATAAAGATTTTTCTTATATTATCCAATGAGGAAATATTTTTATCAGTAACATTTTTAAAAAATCGTTGTTTATTTATTAAGAATAAATTTTAAATTATAGATTCATTTATCTTTAAATTCTTACTATTGTGAATTTTATTATTGATTTTAGTCCTTCTTTGTGATATACTAATAAAGAATTTACTTAATTTTCTAAAAATTTATTCATCAAAAGGAGGATTTGTTTATGGAAACCAAACTCCCAAGAAAAATTACTTTTGGGGAAGCAATGCTTGTTATTGTATTTTTGATTGCTTCATTGATGAGTACTCTGATGAAGTTCGGAGGAGACCCTCACATGCCGCTCTTAGCTTCAGCTATCTTTGCATCCTTGATCGCAATTAGAGCTGGCTACAAATGGCAATTTATTGAAGAAGGTGTTACTGAAACAATTAAAATGGCTATGCAATCTGTACTTATTCTTATGGTTATTGGTTGTATAATTGGTACTTGGATCTTATCAGGTGTTGTTCCTACAATGATTTACTATGGCTTAAAGCTCATATCTCCTGGAATATTCTTAGTTGCAACTTGTCTTATATGTTCTATCGTTTCTCTTGCAACAGGAAGCTCATGGACTACTGCTGGTACAGTTGGTATCGCACTACTTGGTGTAGGTGGAGGTCTTGGGATTCCTGCTCCTATGGTTGCAGGAGCAATTATCTCTGGTGCTTATTTCGGTGATAAAATGTCCCCTCTTTCTGATACTACAAATCTCGCTCCTGCTATGGCTGGTGCAAAACTATTTGACCATATAAAACACATGTGCTTTACTACAGGCCCAAGTTTATTAATCTCTTGTATCATATTTGGAATCCTTGGATTAAAATATGCTGGAAAAGAACTTGATACTGCTACCATTAACACTTTACTAGATGCCCTTAATGGACAATTTAACATTAATCCTTTATTATTACTTCCACCAGTTTTAGTTATACTAATGGTAGTATTTAAAGTGCCTGCTCTTCCAGGACTCCTTGGTGGAACTATACTTGGAGGTATATTTGCAGCAGTATTCCAAGGAGCTGGTATGAGTGCCATTATCGATGCTGCTCACTATGGATATACTTCTGAAACAGGAATAGAAGCTGTTGATAGCTTATTATCTCGTGGTGGATTAGACAGTATGATGTGGACTGTATCCTTGATTCTTATTGCCTTATCTTTTGGTGGAATAATGGAAAGAACAGGTATGCTTCAAGTAATTGCAGAAAAAATTCTTAAACTTGCAAATAGCACAGGTTCTCTTGTCCTTGCTACATTTATTACATGTATCTTCTGTAACCTTGCAACAGGTGATCAATATTTATCATTAGTAATACCTGGAAGAATGTATAAAGATGTTTATAGAGAAAAAGGGCTACATCCAAAAAATCTATCTAGATGTCTTGAAGACTTCGGCACAATCACTTCCCCTCTTGTTCCTTGGAACACTTGTGGAGCTTTTATGACTACTGCCCTAGGTATGCATCCTTTTGCATATTTACCTTTTGCATTTTTAAATCTAATAAATCCACTAGTATCCATATTCTATGGTTTTACTGGTATAACAATGGAAAAACTTCCACAGGAAAAAGAAGGAGAAAAAATCGCTTAATACCTTCTTTAAATACCTTCACTCCTGCTAGTGAAGGTATTTTTTATTTAGATTTCTTTTTTATAGGAATAATATTTCTTATCAAAAATAATAATTAGTAAATAGATTTTAGGAGGGAACAAAATATGAATTTATTTAACAAAGTAAAGCAAGGAATGCTCGATAGTACAAAAGCTATCAAAGAAATTTCTTCTGATGTAACAGAATTAACAAAAGTAAAAATTGCCCTATCGAAAGATATGTCTAGAATTGATGAACTTTATTATGATTTAGGTAAAAAAATGTATACATCCTATGAAGAAAATCCTAATATTGAATTGACAGAAGAAGTATCCTCTGCACTGCTAGAAATTAAAGCTACCTTAGAAAGAATAAAAGAATATGAAGCAAAAATTGAATCTCTAAAGGGTATTATGAAGTGCAAACAATGTGGATATGAAGTTAGTGAAGGTGCAAAATTCTGTTCTAATTGTGGAAGCAAAATAGAAATACAAGAAACTCTTAAAAAAGAAGATATAGAAAAAAACCATGCTGACTCTGTAGAAGAAGAAAAACCTGAGTAAAACTCAGGTTTTTTAGTTGGTTTGCAATTTCATTTTTATTCTCTCAATTTCAAAATCTAAGTTAATAATCTCTCGATTGATTCTTTTCTTGTCTTCGATTTCTTGTTTTGTTAAATTAGGTCTTTGAACAAACATAATATATTTATCCATTAAGTTGTCTCTTTTTTCCCTTAATCTTTTTAAATATTCCATAAACTCCTTCCTCCTTCCCAACCATCTGTATTTATAATGACATCCCTATATTTCGACTATTTTCTACATTTTTGTATGTATATATTATACATTAATTTTTAGAATTTTTCAAATAGTTTTTAATTGTATTCATGTATAATATCAACATTTGAAAAAGAACTATAAAATATTACAATTTATAGTATACTATTAATGATAAATATCTATTGTATGAGGAGCTGATAAGATGAAAATTCAATTTTTAGGTCATTCTTGCTTTTATATTGAAGAGGGAAATTTCAAAGCATTAATCGATCCATTTCTAACTAACAATCCACAATCTAGTGCTAAACCTTCTGATTTTAATGATCTAACCCATATTTTTGTAACTCATGGTCATGGAGATCATTTAGGCGATACAGTAGAAATTGCTAAAAATAACAATGCTACTGTAGTTACCAACTATGAAATCGCTTTATATTTAGAAAAAGAAGGGGTAACTGCTCATCCTATGCATATTGGTGGCCGAACAAAATTTGATTTTGGAACTATCAAAATGACTCCTGCTCTTCATGGTTCTGGCATTGAAACAGAAAATGGTTTAGTATATGGTGGAAATCCTTGCGGCTTTGTTATTGAAGTAAATGGAAAGAAAGTTTATCATGCAGGAGATACAGGTTTAACCATGGATATGAAACTTTTAGAGGTTGAAAATATTGATTTGGCATTATTGCCGATTGGTGGAAATTTCACTATGGACATGGAAGATGCGGCTCGCGCAGTAGGATTTATACAACCTAAAAAAGTAATTCCTATGCATTATGATACATTCCCTGTTATCAAAGCAGATTCTAACACCTTTAAAGAAAAAGTACATAATACAGAAGTTATAATTTTAAATCCTAATGAAATCTATGAGTTTTAAAATACAATAAAAAGCGGCCTTGACCGCTTTTTATTGTATTTGCCTTTTTTGCTTTTTATTTTCATACATTCTTTCATCAGCTATTTTTATTGTATCTAAAATACTCCCTTCTCCATTATATTCTTCAAAACCAATACTTAAAGAGAGTTCATGGTTTAAAAGATCTGTATTTTGATTCCATTCTTTTAATTTATCATATAGTCTGTCTATGAAATTATTAGTACTTTTTTGATCACTATTTGGCAAAACAATTAAAAATTCATCTCCTCCATATCGTACCACCACATCAGTTTTCTTAGCAGAATCTTTTAATATTTTTGCAACGGCCTTTAATACTTCATCCCCAATATTATGTCCATAGAAATCATTAATATATTTAAATTTATCAACATCAATGATGCATATGGTTAAATTTCCTTTTTTTGCTGCTATCCTTTTTTCTTCCTCTTGAATAAATTGATTGAAATAATGTCGATTATATAATCCAGTTAAGGAATCTGTATTTGCCATCTCTTTCATTTCTAAGTGGGCAAGTTCTAATTTTTCAGTCCGTTCTTTCACCAATCTTTCCATATTATGATACATATTTTTTAGTTCATAACTCATTTTCTTTATTTCATAACCTAAACACGCTATTTCATCGCTAGTTTGAATATTAAAATTTATATCAAAATTCCCCTTTCCTATTTCTTCCACTGCTTTGATTATTTCTAAAATAGGTTTTGATAGGTGTTCAGAAATATATAAACCTGCAACAATTACCAATACTAAAATCACAAACATTTCTAGAATCAATTTTTTAATAAACTTAGTTAATGGCATCAGGTATTCTTTTTTATCTAGATAAAGTACTACAAATATTTTTTTATCCATATCCTTTAAAATTTTTATTGGACTAAAAGATAATAGATCCTCATTTGTTTTTATAATTTTTAAGGAATTAGAAGATAAAATCTCCTTATATTTTTGAGGATAATCTTTCTTAAAGCTTTCTCCTGTATTATAATTTGTATATCCACCCCATTCTTTTCTTTTGTCAGGATGCATAATATAATAACCATTTTCATCAAAAATCATGAGATTTTTATATTTGCTTCTATCTTTCACCCGTTCAATATCTTTTAGTATGTATTTTACTTTAAGACTTAACATAATAAATCCTTTTAGATCATCTTTATGATCATATATAGGCATAACATACCGAATCATAGGATTTGCCGGTGTTTCAATTTTCCCGTTTTTTCTATTTAGATCTAAAAATGATACATACATTTCTCCTTCTTCTAAATCATAAGCTTCTTGAATATAATATCTATCTCCTTTATACTGTAATTGCTCTCTTGGTACAATCTTTGCTACGCCTTCTTCATTATTGATTCTTATAATCTCATATCCTTCTTTATTTATTAACCGAATTTTATCATATTGAATATTGACTCTTGCAAAGTGATAAAAAGCACTTTGCAATATATCCAAATGGTCCTTTGAATGTTGTTCGTTCTCAGAAAATTCAAGTTCTTCTTTTGCTAATTCTTTTAGAAACAAAATATCCTTTTGAGCTCCTCCAAAAAACTTCACAATTTTTCCTTCAATATTTTTATGAAATTCCTTGATTTTATTCTGTTCTCTTTCAAGAATTAACCATTTTGTATCCATATATCGAGAATAGCCTACTACACTTAAGGGTATCATAGATATAAGTAATAAAAATATCAATATTTTTACTTTTATTCCTTTTTTCATCATAATCCCTCTCTCACACCCACCACTTTGGTTTTTTCTTTATTATATCTTATAATTTTACCATAAGCAAAAAACAACACTATCCGATAGAATTACTTGTTTAGATAAAAAAATAGTGGGAAAATCCCACTATTTTATAGTCTTATTAAATCTCCTTCTATTCCTATTCTCACCTTATGCAATACTATATCCTTTCTAGAAAGAGCTATGGCTTTTTCTACAGCTTTTACAATCCCCATACAACAAGGCACTTCCATAAATGCTACCGTTATGCTTTTTAAGTCATTGTATTTTATTATTTGTGTAAGCTTTTCAAAATACACCTCTATGTCGTCTAATTTTGGACATCCAACTACTACTTTTTTGCCCTTTAACAAGTCTAAATGATAATTCGGATAAGCAAAAGGTACACAATCTGCAGTAATCAATAGGTCTGCTCCTTGAAAATATGGGGCTGTTGGTGGAATTAACATAAGCTGTACAGGCCATTGTCTAAGCTGAGATTTAATTTTTATCTCTATATCTTCACTATTTATACTAGCAGCAATCGTTCCTTCATCTTTAAACATTCTTATTCGACTACCTGGGCATCCTTGTGATTCTTCCCCTTCTAGATGAATTTTTACTGCTTCCTCATCAAATTCATCTGCTTCCCTTTCGATAATCTCAATTGCTCCTTGAGGACAATCTCCTAAACATGCTCCTAAACCATCACATAAATTATCTGCAACAAGCTTTGCCTTTCCATTAATAATTTTGATTGCTCCTTCCGCACATGAAGGAACACATAATCCACATCCATTACATTTTTCTTCATCTATATGAACGATTTTTCTTTTTGCCATTTTCCATTCCTCCTTATTTTATCTTTGATTTTATTATACATCTATAAGATTAACTTTTCTGTGACATGCATCACTATATTTTAAAATATTTATTTTTCGTCTAAAAAAGCCAGCATTTGCTGGCTTTACTTAAACTCTTTTGCTAATTTTTCAAATGCAGGAATAGAATTTTTAATCCTATCAAATTTTACACAGTAAGAAATTCTAAAATATCCTGGACATCCAAATCCACTTCCTGGTACAAGAAGTAAATTATATTTCATTGCTCTTTTTACAAATTCTACATCATCATCTATCAATGCCTTTGGAAAAAGATAAAAAGCTCCTTGTGGTTTTACACATTCAAATCCTATTCTTGTAAGATTTTCATATAAAAAGTCTCTTCTCTTTTTATATGCTTCAACATCCACCTTAGCTGTTAGTGCATCACCAACAACCTTTTGAAATAATCCTGGAGCATTTACAAATCCAAGAGTACGATTACAAAAACTTAAAGCATTCATAAGTACATCTATATTTTTAATTCTACTGCTTGCAGCAATGTATCCTATTCTTTCCCCTGCTAGTCCTAAAGATTTACTAAACGAATTCACAACTATTGCATTATTAAATATAGAAAGTATACTAGGTAGCTTTACTTCATCATAACGAATTTCACTGTATGGCTGATCAGAAATAACAAATATAGTAGTATCATATTCTTTTTCTTTTCTTTCTATTATTTTTGCAATCTCTTTTAATGTTTTTTCAGTATATATAACCCCTGTTGGATTATTCGGTGTATTTATAATCAAAACTTTTGTCTTTTTTGTAATACGCTCTTCAAGAGCACTTAAATCTGGTTCAAAAGTTGATGTATCTGGAGGTAGAACTACTGTTTTCCCACCATGATTATCTGCATAAAAATTGTATTCAACAAAATATGGTGCAAAAACTATTACCTCATCTTCAGGATTAAGAAGAGCTTTTAAAGTAACATTTAATCCTCCTGCAGCTCCAACTGTCATTACAATATTAGCAGCTGAAAGCTCGATCCCACTTTCATTTTGTAAAGATTTTGCAATTCTTTCTCTAACCTCTTGATATCCTGCATTATTCATATACCTGTGAAGCCCTTTTTCATCACTTAATACATGCTTTTTCAATGATTCTATAACTTCTTCTGGTGGCTCTGCATAAGGATTTCCAAGACTAAAATCATAAACATTCTCTGCTCCATACTTTTGAGCAAGCTTCGCACCTTCCTCAAACATTGCCCTAATCCAAGAAGACTTGCTTAAATTATTTACTACCTTTTCTGAAAACATAGTATCGCTCCTTTTTTATAATGATAAAAATACTTTTTAAATTAATATAATTTTAATACAAAAATTCATATAACGCTATAATTATAGTTAAAAAATTCATAATCAATTATTTTTTCTTAATCTTTCACATTTGTCCTAAGCACCTAGATTCTGATAAAAATTTCCACTATACCCATTATGAATAAATTATTTGTATAAAGGGGCATTTTTGTTATATAATAATTCTAAGTATTGATTTTACAGAAATGGAGTGTTAAGATGAATATCCCTGAACTAAAAATAGGCAACTTAATCGCTAAGGTCCCTATTGTACAAGGAGGCATGGGAGTTGGTGTTTCCCTATCAAACTTAGCTGCTGCTGTAGCAAACTGTGGTGCTATTGGCGTAATCTCTGGTGTTGAACCAGGCTTCGATTTAGAAAATTATCATAAAGATAAATTCCAAGCCAATATAGATGGTTTAACCTACCACATTCGAAGAGCAAAAAAGCTTGCTCCTAAAGGAATCATAGGCGTAAATATCATGACTGCTTTAACAAATTTCGAAGAAATGGTAAAAGTAGCTGTAAAAGAAAAAGTAGATATTATTTTTTCTGGTGCTGGTATGCCTATGAAACTTCCTGAGCTTGTAAAAGACTCTATTACAAAAATAGCCCCTATTGTTTCATCTGGAAAAGTAGCGAAATTAATCTGTAAACAATGGGACAGAAAACACAACTATTTACCTGATGCTATCGTAGTTGAGGGGCCAGAAGCAGGAGGTCATTTAGGTTTTTCTGTTGATGCGCTTGAAGATAAAGAAAATTTTTCTCTTAAAAGCCTTGTACAAGAAGTATTAGAAGCAATCAAACCGTTTGAAGAAAAGTATAATAAAAAAATCCCTATTATCGCAGGAGGCGGACTTTATGATGCAAAAGATATTGGGGAAATATTAAAGGCAGGCGCTTCTGGGGTGCAAATGGCTACACGATTTGTTCCTACTTATGAGTGTGACGCTTCTGAAGCCTTTAAGCAAGCTTATATTGATGCAAAGGAAGAAGATATCATAATTATAAAAAGCCCTGTCGGTATGCCAGGTAGAGCTATCAAAAACAGTTTTATTGAAAGCGTTTATAAAAATGGAAAACCAAAAGATATCAAATGTGTAAACTGCTTAAAACCATGTAATCCAAAAGAAACCCTTTACTGCATAGCAGATGCACTTATTCAAGCACAGCGTGGCAACCTTGAAAGAGGCTTTGCTTTTGCAGGTGCAAAGGTTTATAAAATTAATAAAATAACATCTGTTAAAGAAATAATTGATGAACTAATGGAAGGATTAAGAAATTATTAAAAAGGAGCAAAATAGCTCCTTTTTTTCATTGACATTTTTAATATACTATGTTGCAATGTATTTATGTTAATATTTAATATAATCATACAATGAGGTGATGAAAATGAGTAGAATTGGAGATAAAATCAAGGAAGAAAGAATAAAAAAAGGTCTTTCCCCAAAGCAATTAGCAAGAAAATGTGGTGTAGCAGAGTCCTTTATTATAGATGTTGAAACTGGAAAAAAAATCATCAGCGAACAACAACTCAAACAATTATCAAAGATATTAGGAAAAAACCTAGAAGAAGATGTCACCTTAGAGCCTACAAAAGAAAAAGAGGAAACAAAACCTAAAAAAGTACAACCATCTCCACAAAAAAGACCAGCAGTAGTCCCTTTAAACCAATGGGAAGAAGCATTGTCAAATATTATCAAAAAAGTTCCTATATTCGATATAGACATGAAACAAATAAAAGGATATAAAAGTTTTCCTATTATAAATAGAAAAGTAGAAGGTTTTAATCCTGATAAATTAGTATATATAGAAGTACCTGATGAAAAGTTAAACCCACTAAGAATTCATAAGGGAGATAAAGTGTTAATTTATTTAAATAAAGAGTTTGTCCATAATTCATTAGCTTTAGTTGAGTATGAAGGAAAGAAAAAACTAAGAAAAATCAAGAGAGCTGAAGGAAATAAAGTTAAGCTTATAACTTCTTTAGATGAAACAAAAACAATTATAAAAGATTTAAAAGATATTAAGATTATTGGCAGGGGAATACGTATTGAAATAGAATTAAAACATTAAAATGAACCAGCATTATGCTGGTTTATTTTTAAGGAACTTGTTTTCTTTTTATATAAAATATATTGCTTATCTTTTCAGGCATCTGTAAAATAAAGATTGCTGATAAAATAAGAACTCCACCTATTATAATTGGAATCGTTAATGTTTCTCCTAAAACAAAAAATCCTGCTATACAAGCAACAACTGGCTCAAATGTACTAATAATTACGGAAGTACTAGGTCCTATTAGCTGAACCCCTTTACAAAAAGCTATGGTAGCAAATACAGTAGAAAATATAGCTAATATAATAATGTATCCCCATCCGCTTAAAGTTGTAGGCAAAAAAATATTATGGCGAATTATCCCTTGTATAAAATAAGTAAGACAACAAGAAAATGCTATATACCCCGAAATAACAATAGAATTCATTTTCTTTGTTCTTTTTTCAGCTAATCCTAAAGCATAAAAAGAATAACAAACAGCTGCAAATAAGCTAAAAACTACTCCAGTCATATTCAAATGAATATCCTTACTTCCAACTACGAAAATTATGCCCATAAAAGCAAATAAAAGTGCTAATATCTTTCGTATATCTTTTTCTTTTTTGAGAAAAAAGATTTCATAGCATGCAATCATTGCAGGATGGGTAAACAATATAATAGTTGCCAAAGACCCTGAAATATAGGTATATGCCATATATATAAACGAAGAAGTTCCTAAAAATCCGAATACACCTAATATGACCAAATAGAAAAAATGTGCTTTTGTAGTTTTATAATAAATCTTTCTAAAAAAAATGTAGCTCCAAGTAATAATAGTTGCAATAAAAAATCGAAAAAAGAGTATACTAGAAACATTTAAGCCTTCTTTGAAAGCTAGCTGAGATATAATCGGTATTATTCCATAAGCAAATGTAGATAGTATAATCAATAAGGTTCCCTTTAATTTATTATTTTTCAATGATTGTCACTCTCTTTCTTAGATTTGTTAGCAAAAGAATTATATCATAAATTCTTTCATATTAAACAAAAGCATTATATTTGAGTATAATAATATTATATCTCCTTTTTCGTGGAAAGGATGGTGAATAATTTGAATCTAATTAAAAAAAACAAAATATATCTCTATGCTATTTTTATTATAATCCTTTTCACCCTACAAGGAGATGCTATCCACATTCATGAACCATCTCCTAATCCTCTAAGGATTGTAAAAATAGATGAGATACAAAATTCAGTTTTAAGTGAAAATTTTCCTATTTACTTACAAAAAATTAAAGGCTATATAGGAACTGTATTTACCATATACACAATATTTATCGCCATCATCATTTTCATGGAAAACAAAAATCCTTCAAAAACCATCTCATGGCTTTTAGTTTTAGTATTATTTCCTGTTATAGGTTTTATTTTCTATTTATTTATGGGGCAAAATGTTCGAAAGAAAAAGATATTTAAAAAGAAAAGAAAAAGAGACTTCCCTTTTTTTGAACAAGTAGCAAATATTCAAAGGGAAGCTGTAAGAGATAAAGAATTATTTGAAGCTAATGAAAGCTTCGTAAAAAAAAGGCTCATCAGTTTAATATTAAATAACTCTAAATCTCCTTTTACAATTAATAATCACTTAAAGGTATTAACAAATGGAGATGAAACTTTTTCCTCTATTATCGAAGCATTAAAAGGAGCACAACATCATATCCATCTTGAATATTTCATTATAAAGGATGATTATATCGGCGGAATCATTAAGCATATTCTTATGGATAAAGCAAAAAAAGGAATAAAGGTAAGAGTTATTTATGACAGTGTAGGCAGCTGGAGACTCAGTGAACGTTATTTACAAGAAATGAGAAATGCAGGCGTAGAAATTCATGCTTTTTCTCCTGTAGCTTTTCCATTGTTAAGTAGAAAGCTTAATTATAGAAATCACAGAAAAATTATCGTAATAGATGGAAAAATAGGATTTTTAGGAGGGCTCAATATAGGGGATGAATATTTAGGGAGAAATCCCCATTTAGGCTTTTGGAGAGATAGCCATTTAAAAGTTGAAGGAGAAGCAGTCTATGGCCTTCAAAATATTTTCTTGATGGATTGGCTATTTGTGACAAATCAAGAAATAACCTTTAGTCCTATATATTTCCCAAAACTTTCTCATTATGGTGAACAATTAATCCAAATTACTGCAAGCGGCCCCGACTCTGATTGGGAATCTATTATGCAAGCTTATTTTTCTATTATTTCTTCTGCAGAGGACAGAATATTTATTAATACCCCTTACCTTGTTCCAGGTGAAAGTATTATGATGGCTCTAAAAACGGCTGCTTTGAGTGGTGTAGATGTAAGAATTATCCTTCCAAGTAAACCTGATCACAAAACAGTATTTTGGGCATCCATGTCTAATGTTGAAGAACTCCTTGAAGCAGGTGTTAAGATATATCAATATAAAAAGGGCTTTATTCATGCAAAAATAGTACTTGTGGATGGCATAGTCGCATCAGTAGGCACAGCAAACCTAGATATTAGAAGCTTAGAAATAAACTTTGAAGTAAATGCTTTTATTTATGATCAAGATATTGTATCAAAAATGGAGAAAAATTTCTTAATTGATATAGAAGATAGTCAAGAAATAAAATTTGAAGAATTTTTAAAAAGACCTTTAATCAATAAAGTAAAAGAATCAACAGCTAGATTATTATCACCATTATTATAAAAACCCATTTGAAAATTTTTCAAATGGGTTTTTTATATTATCTTTTGTTTGCTTTTGCACGCATTTCCTTATTTAATATTTTTTTTCTTAGTCGAATACTTTTAGGAGTTACTTCTACTAACTCATCCTCAGCAATAAATTCTAAAGCTTGCTCTAAAGACATTTGAATTGGCGGCGTAAGCTTCATAGCATCATCAGAACCTGAAGCCCTTATATTCGTAAGCTGCTTACGCTTACATACATTTACAACAATATCTCCACTTCTTGCATTTTCCCCAACAATCATACCTTCATAAACTTCTGTTCCAGCTCCTATAAACAGCTTCCCTCTGTCTTGTGCATTGTATAATCCATAAGTTACAGCTGTACCTGTTTCAAAAGCTACTAAAGAACCTTTTGTTCTTGATGGAATTTCTCCTTTAAATGGTTCATATCCAGCAAATATATGATTTAGGATTCCATTGCCTCTTGTGTCTGTCATAAATTGAGAACGATAGCCAATAAGGCCTCTTGCTGGAATCATAAACTCTAGCTTCACTGTACCATTAATGTTATGGGTCATATTCGTCATTTCACCTTTTCTTTGTCCTAAGGTTTCAATCACTATACCCATATACTCTTCTGGCACCTCTATTATTACCTGCTCCATAGGCTCACATAAACTTCCATCTATCTTTTTTAGTATTACCTCTGGTCTGGATACAGATAGCTCATATCCTTCCCTTCTCATGTTTTCAATTAAAATAGAAAGATGCAATTCCCCTCTACCAGAAACTTTAAAAACATCAGAAGAATCTGTTTCTTCAACCCTTAATGCAACATTTGATAAAAGTTCTTTTTCAAGTCTTTCTTTTAATTGTCTACTCGTTACAAAGTTTCCTTCTCTTCCAGCAAAAGGACTATCATTTACGATAAAATTCATAGCAAGGGTTGGCTCATCAATTTTTATAAAAGGTAGAGGATCAATTTTATCTGTTGAACAAATAGTCTCCCCTATATTCATATCATCATTTCCAGATAAAGCAACAATTTCTCCAAACGCTGCATCATTTACCTCTTCTTTTTTCAAACCTTTAAATGTATATAATTTACTCACTCTAAAGTTCTTTAGACTTCCATCCCCACTGCATAAAACCACTTCTTGATTTTTTTTAATACTTCCTCTGCTTATTTTTCCAATAGCAATTCTTCCAACATATTTATCGTAGTCAATAGAAGAAATCCTCAACTGCAATCCATCTTCTAATATACCTTCTGGTGCTGGAACTTCTTCTAATATTGTATCAAGCAGTGGAATCATATCTTCATTTGTATCTGTAACTTCATACTTTGCAATTCCTTGTTTAGCAGAAGCATAAATTACAGGAAATTCTAACTGTTCCTCATCTGCATCTAAATCAATAAACAGATCCAATACTTCATCTAAAACCTCTTCAATTCTTGCTTCAGGTCTATCAATTTTATTGATTACAACAACAGGCTTCAATCCTGATGCTAAAGCCTTTTTTAATACAAATCTTGTCTGAGGCATAGGCCCTTCAAAAGCATCCACTAATAATAATACCCCATCAACCATTTGCATGATTCGTTCTACTTCTCCTCCAAAGTCCGCATGCCCTGGCGTATCTACTACATTAATTTTTACTCCATTATAAGTAATAGATGTATTTTTAGAGAGGATTGTAATGCCTCTTTCCTTTTCTAAATCATTTGAATCCATTACTCTTTCTTCTATATACTCATTGCTTCTGAAAGTTCCACTTTGTTTTAACATTTCGTCTACCAAAGTAGTCTTTCCATGGTCAACATGAGCAATAATTGCAATATTTCTAATATTTTCTCGAATCATCCTATACTTCCTTTCAAATAAATTAGTAACATATCATTTTAACATAAACAAACATAAAAAGACAATAATAAAAAAGATATCTATCTTAAATGATAGATATCTTTTCATCATTGGCGGAGAAGGCGGGATTCGAACCCGCGCACCGGTTACCCGGCCTAACGGTTTAGCAAACCGTCCTCTTCAGCCTACTTGAGTACTTCTCCATAAATGGTGCGGGTGGAGGGACTTGAACCCCCACGCACAAGGCGCTAGATCCTAAGTCTAGTGCGTCTGCCAATTCCGCCACACCCGCATATTATTTGATTTTGGTGGGCGCAATAGGGATCGAACCTATGACCCCCTGCTTGTAAGGCAGGTGCTCTCCCAGCTGAGCTATGCGCCCGAATCAAACCAGCGACGACCTACTCTCCCAAGGCGTCTCCGCCTAAGTACCATCAGCGCTGAAGGGCTTAACTTCTGTGTTCGGTATGGGAACAGGTGTGACCCCTTCGCTATTGTCACTGGATTAGAGGTTGTACCCTCAAAACTAAACAATGCATATATTTGGTCAAGTCCTCGACCTATTAGTACCTATCAGCTTAAGACATTACTGCCCTTACACCTTAGGCCTATCAACCAGATGGTCTTTCTGGGGTCTTACTGACTTACGTCATGGGAAATCTAATCTTGAGGGGGGCTTCGCGCTTAGATGCCTTCAGCGCTTATCCCGTCCGTACATAGCTACTCAGCCATGCCGCTGGCGCGACAACTGATACACCAGAGGTACGTCCATCCCGGTCCTCTCGTACTAAGGACAGCTCCTCTCAAATTTCCTGCGCCCACAGCGGATAGGGACCGAACTGTCTCACGACGTTCTGAACCCAGCTCGCGTGCCTCTTTAATGGGCGAACAGCCCAACCCCTTGGGACCTACTTCAGCCCCAGGATGAGACGAGCCGACATCGAGGTGCCAAACCTCCCCGTCGATGTGGACTCTTGGGGAGATAAGCCTGTTATCCCCGGGGTAGCTTTTTATCCGTTGAGCGATGGCCCTTCCACTCGGAACCACCGGATCACTAAGCCCGACTTTTCGTCCTTGCTCGACTTGTAAGTCTCGCAATCAAGCTCCCTTCTGCCTTTTACACTCTACGCGCGATTTCCGACCGCGCTGAGGGAACCTTTGGGCGCCTCCGTTACCTTTTTAGGAGGCGACCGCCCCCAGTCAAACTGCCCACCTGACAGTGTCCCAAAGCTGGATTCACAGCTTCTGGTTAGAACTTCAGTATTACAAGAGTGGTATCCCAACGGCGACTCCACACATACTAGCGTACATGCTTCTAAGTCTCCCACCTATGCTGTACATGTAATACCAAAATCCAGTGTCAGGCTACAGTAAAAAGCTCCACGGGGTCTTTCCGTCCTGCTGCGGGTAACCGGCATCTTCACCGGTACTACAATTTCACCGAGTCTATTGTTGAGACAGTGCCCAAATCGTTACGCCTTTTCGTGCGGGTCGGAACTTACCCGACAAGGAATTTCGCTACCTTAGGACCGTTATAGTTACGGCCGCCGTTTACTGGGGCTTAAGTTCAGTGCTTCACTTACGTTAACACGTCCCCTTAACCTTCCAGCACCGGGCAGGCGTCAGCCCCTATACATCGTCTTTCGACTTAGCAGAGACCTGTGTTTTTTTGCTAAACAGTCGCTTGGGCCTATTCTCTGCGGCCACCTCAGGCTTTTAACACCCTACCGTGGCACCCCTTCTCCCTAAGTTACGGGGTCATTTTGCCGAGTTCCTTAACAATAGTTCTCTCGCTCGCCTTAGGATTCTCTCCTCACCTACCTGTGTCGGTTTGCGGTACGGGCACCTAGATCTCGCTAGAGGCTTTTTTCTCGACAGTGTGGAATCAGCAAGTTCGCTACTATATTTCGCTCCCCCATCACCTTTCAGGATTGCCTACGCGGATTTGCCTACATAGACTCCCTACGGGTTTAGACGCACACAACCAACGGTGCGCTTAGCCTATCCTCCTGTGTCACCCCCATTGCTCAAACGATTTTTCGGTGGTACAGGAATTTCAACCTGTTGTCCATCGCCTACGACTTTCGTCCTCGGCTTAGGTCCCGACTAACCCTGAGCGGACGAACCTTCCTCAGGAAACCTTAGGTTTTCGGCGGGTAGGATTCTCACCTACCTCTCGCTACTCATGCCAACATTCTCTCTTCTATACAGTCCACCATTCCTTTCGGTATGACTTCAGCCCGTATAGAATGCTCCCCTACCCCTACCAATAATATAAATACTATCAGTAAGCCGTAGCTTCGGTGACAGGTTTGAGCCCCGGTAATTTTCGGCGCAGGATCACTCGACTAGTGAGCTATTACGCACTCTTTAAATGAGTGGCTGCTTCTAAGCCAACATCCTAGTTGTCTATGCAATCCCACATCCTTTTTCCACTTAACCTGTACTTAGGGACCTTAGCTGACGGTCTGGGCTGTTTCCCTCTCGACTATGAATCTTATCACACATAGTCTGACTCCCCAAAGATATGATTACGGCATTCGGAGTTTGATAGTCTTCGGTAACCGGTGAGGGCCCCTAGGACATTCAGTGCTCTACCTCCGTATCACTAACTTTGAGGCTAGCCCTAAAAAGCTATTTCTGGGGAGAACCAGCTATCTCCGAGTTCGATTGGAATTTCTCCGCTATCCACAAGTCATCCCAGCCTTTTTTTCAACAGACATGGGTTCGGTCCTCCACGAAATTTTTACTTCCGCTTCAACCTGCTCATGGATAGGTCACCCGGTTTCGGGTCTACGGCATACAACTAAATCGCCCTATTCAGACTCGCTTTCGCTGCGGCTCCGTAGCTTAACTACTTAACCTTGCTGCATACCGTAACTCGTTGGCCCGTTCTACAAAAAGTACGCGGTCGTTCATAAAAAGAACTTCCACTGCTTGTAAACATAGGGTTTCAGGTTCTATTTCACTCCCTCCCGGGGGTTCTTTTTTCACCTTTCCCTCACGGTACTATGCGCTATCGGTCACCAGGTAGTATTTAGCCTTGGGGGGTGGTCCCCCCTGCTTCCCACAAGGTTTCACGTGTCTCGTGGTACTCTGGAGTATACTCAAGCTAGACTTTGTTTCGCCTACAGGACTATTACCTCCTATGGTGGGCCTTTCCAGACCTCTTCGGCTACAAATTCTTCGCTCTTATGAGTATATCCGCAACCCCTAGAAAAAATTTTCTAGGTTTGGGCTAATCCCCTTTCGCTCGCCGCTACTTAGGGAATCGAGTTTTCTTTCTTTTCCTCAGGGTACTTAGATGTTTCAGTTCCCCTGGTATGCCTCCTCACTACCTATGGATTCAGTAGTGGGTACCTAAGTATTACCCTAGGTGGGTTTCCCCATTCGGAAATCCCCGGATCAAAACTTGCTTGCAGTTCCCCGAGGCTTATCGCAGCTTACCACGTCCTTCTTCGGCTCCTGGTGCCAAGGCATTCACCCTATGCTCTTTATAACTTGACCAGAAATTGTATTTTATGCATTGTTCAGTTCTCAAGGTACATGAAAGATTTAAATGGTGGAGACGAGGGGGATCGAACCCCTGACCCCCTGCGTGCAAGGCAGGTGCTCTCCCAGCTGAGCTACGTCCCCCAAGCTTAATCCTTCAAAAACTAAACAGTGTAAGTTAAGCCTTTTCTCCTTAGAAAGGAGGTGATCCAGCCGCACCTTCCGATACGGCTACCTTGTTACGACTTCACCCCAGTCATTGGTTTCACCTTCGGCAGCTTCCTCCAAATGGTTAGATAGCTGACTTCGGGCGCCCCCAACTCCCATGGTGTGACGGGCGGTGTGTACAAGACCCGGGAACGCATTCACCGCGGCATTCTGATCCACGATTACTAGCAACTCCAGCTTCATGTGGGCGAGTTGCAGCCCACAATCCGAACTGAGACTGGCTTTTAGGATTTGCTCCGGATTACTCCTTCGCTTCCCGTTGTACCAGCCATTGTAGCACGTGTGTAGCCCAGAACATAAGGGGCATGATGATTTGACGTCATCCCCACCTTCCTCCGAGTTGTCCCCGGCAGTCTCTCTAGAGTGCCCATCCGAAATGCTGGCAACTAAAGACAAGGGTTGCGCTCGTTGCGGGACTTAACCCAACATCTCACGACACGAGCTGACGACAACCATGCACCACCTGTCTCTCTGTCCCCGAAGGGATTTCCCACGTTACTGGTAATGCAGAGGATGTCAAGTCCTGGTAAGGTTCTTCGCGTTGCTTCGAATTAAACCACATGCTCCGCTGCTTGTGCGGGTCCCCGTCAATTCCTTTTGAGTTTCAGTCTTGCGACCGTACTCCCCAGGCGGAGTGCTTAATGCGTTAGCTGCGGCACCGAGGGTGGTACCCCCGACACCTAGCACTCATCGTTTACGGCGTGGACTACCAGGGTATCTAATCCTGTTCGCTCCCCCACGCTTTCGTGCCTCAGCGTCAGTTACAGTCCAGAGAGTCGCCTTCGCCACTGGTGTTCCTCCCTAATATCTACGCATTTCACCGCTACACTAGGAATTCCACTCTCCTCTCCTGCACTCAAGCCAATAAGTTTCCAAGGCTTACTACGGTTGAGCCGTAGCCTTTCACCCCAGACTTTATCGGCCGCCTACGCACCCTTTACGCCCAGTGATTCCGGATAACGCTCGCCCCCTACGTATTACCGCGGCTGCTGGCACGTAGTTAGCCGGGGCTTCCTCCTAAGGTACCGTCAGTTTTCTTCCCTTAGGACAGAGCTTTACGACCCGAAGGCCTTCATCGCTCACGCGGCGTTGCTGCATCAGGCTTTTCGCCCATTGTGCAATATTCCCCCACTGCTGCCTCCCGTAGGAGTCTGGACCGTGTCTCAGTTCCAGTGTGGCCGATCACCCTCTCAGGTCGGCTACTGATCGTCGCCTTGGTGAGCCTTTACCTCACCAACTAGCTAATCAGACGCAGGCCCATCCTATACCGATAAATCTTTGACTCATGTATCATGCGATACTAGAGTTTTATGAGGTATTAATCCCGGTTTCCCGAGGCTATCCCTCTGTATAGGGCAGGTTGCCTACGCGTTACTCACCCGTCCGCCGCTAAGCTTGTACAACTTCATCCGAAGAATCTGTCGTATTCGCTTCGCTCGACTTGCATGTGTTAGGCACGCCGCCAGCGTTCATCCTGAGCCAGGATCAAACTCTCAAATAAAACTTTCGAGGTTAAAAATTATTGCTGGCTTAATTTCTTACACTGTATAGTTTTCAAAGATCAAACACCTTATCGCCGTTTAGCGACTTAATCAGTATATCATCTTTAGTCGTTTTTGTCAAGCACTTTTTATTTTTTACTTTTCGTGCGTGACAAAATACACTATATCACATCTCATGTGTATTGTCAATATGTTTTTCATAAAGAAATCAAAAAAGTTTTGAACTTCCTCTCTTTTTTTGAGAACATTAGATAATATAACACATATTCTAAGTACCGTCAACCAAACTATTTGTTGTAAATTATTCCATATAGTTTATCATTATTTCATTCCTATATCCCCTGCCACTTTATTAAAAGGAACAAAACTAATCTTTCATTATCGTTGGTTCATAAGGATCTTCTTCATAATCAAATTCAAATTTTTTCATTTTTGCCTTGTTCGTAAATATATTTTCTTTTTCCATATTCCTTAATCGGTCATAGTCATCTTCTTCATAATCAAAATCTCTTTTATATAAGCCCTTTTTATATTGATGCATTATATTATTTCCTCCTATGTTTTTCTATCATTCTATCATAAAATAATAATATAGATAAACAATAATATAATTTCATATTTATAAAATCAATTTAAAGGGGTGAAGCATATGGATAAAGGATATATTCATGTCTATACTGGTAATGGAAAAGGAAAAACAACAGCAGCACTAGGATTAGCTTTAAGAGCTGCTGGTGCAGGAAAAAAAATCTTCATTGCTCAATTTGTAAAGTCTATGGAGTATAGCGAAATAAAAGCACTAAAATCTTTAAAAGATTCCATTGATATTAAATTATATGGTCATGGCTGCTTTATAACAAAAAATCCAGATAAAAAAGATATCTTAGCAGCACAAGAAGCACTAAAGAAGGTAAGAAATATTTTAGTAAGTAACAAATATGATATAGTAATCCTAGATGAAATTACCATAGCTATATTTTATAATCTTCTCTCCACCCAAGATGTATTATCATTATTAGAAGATAAACCTGACCATGTAGAATTAATTATTACAGGAAGATATTGTCCTCAAGAAATTATCGACAAAGCCCATTTAGTTACAGAAATGAAAGAAATAAAACATTACTATACACAAGGTGTCTTAAGTCGAGAAGGAATTGATAAATAAAATAGTAAAAGGTGAAGAATAAAATTTCCTCACCTTTTACCTTTATGATATTCCCTTTCTTATTTTCTCAGCAAATTCACTTGGAATTTCACTATTTTCTATAGCTTTCGCCATTTTTTCATAATCATATGCTACTTCAACAATTTGCGTTCTTACACCATTAGAATCTATATCTATTATCATATAAGTAGCATTTGGATTTCCATGCTTTGGTTTGCCTGCACTTCCTGCATTAATCATGTGAATACCTTTTACCTTCTTGTGAAATGGTTTATGCGTATGCCCACAAATCATAATATCTGCATGGATTATATCTGCAATTTCTTCTAATTCTTTTGAGTTTTCATAGAGATATTCATTATTTTTTCTAGGGCTTCCATGCACTAACAATACCTTTTGCCCTTCAACTTCAAGCTCTATTTTTTTAGGTAATTCTCTAAGCCACCTCTTGTTTTCTTCTATCGTATTTTCTTGTGACCAATACAAAGATTTTGCTCCTAATTCCATTGCTTTATTATCTTTATAGTCACAACCACAAGCAAATAATTCTTCTCCTACACTCTGATCATAGTTTCCCTGTACAGTAGGAATATTCTTATCTTTTATCAAGTTTATTACTTCATTTGGAAATGGTCCGTATCCTACTAAATCCCCTAAGCAATATATATTCTCTATCCCTTTATTTTCTATATCTTTAAGAACTGCTTCTAGTGCAAATATATTAGAATGGATATCCGTAATTATAGCTATTTTCATAATTTAATCTCCTTATCATCAAAATTTTTTCTTAATTTATTTTTCTTTTTCCAAAAACCAATGTCTTGTATTATTTGCTATTTTAACAAGGGTTAGCATTACAGGAACTTCTACCAAAACACCTACTACTGTTGCTAAAGCTGCTCCTGATTTTAATCCAAATAGTGATATTGCAACAGCAACTGCTAATTCAAAGAAATTACTTGCTCCAATCATTGATCCTGGTGCTGCTATATTATGTGGAAGCTTCCATGCTTTTGCCCACCCATAAGCTAAAATAAATATAAAGAAAGTTTGTATTATTAGTGGAATCGCTATTAAAGCAATGTGTATAGGATTATTTAGAATCACTTCTCCTTGGAAAGAGAATATAATAATTAATGTAAGCAAAAGTCCTACTTCTGTAATACCATTAAATTTTTTTAAAAATATATTCTCAAAATATTCTTTTCCTTTATTCTTTATAATATACTTTCTTGATATATATCCTCCTAATAAAGGTATTACAACAAATAATACAACAGATAAAAACAATGTATCATAAGGAACCACTACATCACTTACTCCTAATAAAATAGCAACAATTGGCGTAAAACCTATTAATAATATTAAATCATTCACAGCAACCTGTACAAGTGTATAAGCTGGATCTCCTTCTGTTAAATGGCTCCAAACAAATACCATTGCCGTACATGGAGCTGCCCCTAACAAAACTGCTCCAGCTAAATATTGTGAACTTAACTCAGCAGGTATAAAAGATTTGAAGATTACTTTAAGAAAAAGCCATGCAAAAAAATACATTGTAAAAGGCTTTATCAACCAATTTGTAACACAAGTAACCGTTAAACCTTTTGGTTTTTTTGTAGCTTCAACAATACTTGAAAAATCAATCTTTAACATCATTGGATAAATCATCAGCCATATAAGGATAGCAACAGGTATTGAAACTTGTGCATATTCAAACTTGCTTAGTGTTTTTGGAAATTGTGGGAATACTTGACCGATGATTATCCCTACCACAATACAAAGAGCAACCCAAATAGTTAAATAATTTCCAAAGAAACCTAGTGCTTGTTTTGTGTTTACTTTATTTTTCATTCTCCACACTCCTTTACTTTTTTTCTTGTTTGATCACAATCTGAATCACTATACTTTATTTCAATATCTAAATCTTTGTTTAAAATCCATTGAAAGAATTCTTTAATTTCTATAATTTGTTCATCGTTTATTGAATAGTACTTCCATTTGCCTCTTTTATCAACATGAATCAAGCCTGCTTGATGAAGTACTTTCAAATGATGGGATACTGTAGGCTGAGATAAATCCAAATTCTCTAAAATATCACAAACACATAATTCTCCACATGTTAATAGTTTAAGAATAGTTATTCTATTTTCATCAGATAAAGCTTTAAATATTTCTGCCGATACATTCACATAATCACCTCCTATATGTATGTTTTATTATTGTATTATATTATACATATTTATATATGTAAATATGTCAATTTGTTGTTAAGCTTTCACTGTTTTTATAGAATTTAAAATACAACCAGTATTTTTTAATAATGTATAAAATAAGCCTTATATCGCTATTTCGTTACCGATACAAGGCTTATTTTCATATCTTTATTCTATTATTTTCTAACTTTAAAAATCTCAAAATACCCTTCTATTTCTTTTTTAATTTCTTCTAGTGTTTCCAAATCATATGAATGCAATTGATTTTTTCCTGCTAAAACTGTCTCTCCATCTCTAAAGTTTTGTATAGAGTATCTTTTACTACCCTTTAAGTAAGTTGCTATTTCTATTAAATCTTCTTTCGTCAATAATTCTTTACACACCGTTGTTCTAAATTCATAATCTATATTTGCATTTTTAATAATATGAATACTCATCTTTATATTTTCTATATCAATCTTTGCTTTTGTCACAAATTCATATTTATGAAATGGTGCTTTTATATCCATCGCAACATAATCTATTAACCCTTCTTTAAGTAATTTCTCCAAAATTTTAGGGTTTGTTCCATTCGTATCTAGTTTAACCAAAAAACCTTCCATTTTTATTTTTTTTATAAAACCATATAGCTCTTCATAAAGAGTAGGTTCTCCACCAGAAATACATACAGCATCTATAAACTTCTTCCTTTTGTTTAAAAACGAAAAAATTTCTTCTTCACTTATAAATTTTCCTGCTTCTTTTACAATATGACTATTGTGACAATAAGGACATCTAAAATTACACCCTGCTACAAAATATACTGTACAGATTTTTTCTGGATAATCTATAAAAGAACTTTTCTGATGGCCTATGATATTCATTTACAACACTCCCTAATTAATTTAGGCAAGGTTGAAACCTTGCCTATCATTGTATTACATACCCTTTAGCCGATTTTTATATTTGTAATAGATTGTTTATGCTTTAGGCTTTCTATATGAGAAAATTCTTTTCTGTCCTTAAATTCTTCGCGTTTTCCTTTATTCCATGCCTGAACAGGTCTGTGGAATCCTACTACTCGTGTCCAAACTTCTGCTTCCTTTCCACAATGTGGACATTCAAAATGTTCACCAGATAAATATCCATGCTCTCCACAAATTGAAAAAGTTGGGGTAATAGTAATATAAGGTATACTACTGTTTTCCATTACTCTTTTCAGAAGGATTTTACAAGTTTCAATACTATCAATTTCTTCTCCTATAAATCCGTGTAAAACTGTTCCTCCTGTATATAAAGACTGTAATTTTTCTTGCAGTTCGACAGCTTCAAATATATCATTTGTATAGCCTACTGGAAGTTGTGTAGAATTTGTATAATAAGGTTCATCTTTTCCCTGTGTAAAAATATTTGGATACATTTTTTTATCAAGTCTTGCAAATCTATAACTTGCTCCTTCTGCAGGAGATGCCTCTAAATTCCATAAGCTTCCTGTTTCTTCTTGGAATATCTGTATAACACGATTCATAAATTCCATAATTTCAACTGCAAATTCATTTCCTTCTTCTGTTGTAATATCTACACCTAATAGATTTATACAAGCTTCATTCATACCATTTAAACCAATGGTTGAAAAATGATTTTTAAAATATTCCCCAGTACTATCCTTAACCCCTTGAAGATAGAATCTAGAGTAAGGATATAATCCTGCATCCATATACTTTTCAAGTACATCTCTTTTATTTTCACAAATTTCCTTTGCAATTTCCATCAATTCTCTTACTCTTTTTTTGAACTCTTCTATAGATTTTGATAAATAACCTATTCTTGCCATATTCAATGTAACAACATTAATAGACCCAGTCAATGGATTTGCACCAAATAATCCTCCACCTCTTCTTCTTAACTCTCTATTATCAAGTCTCAAACGACAGCACATAGATCGAACATCTTCAGGTGATAAATCTGAATTTAAGAAATTTGCAAAATAAGGTGTTCCAAATTTTCTCGTCATTTCCATAATAGCATTTACAGGCTCAGAATCCCAAGGAAAATCTGGTGTAATGTTTACTGTAGGAATTGGAAAGCTAAATGCTCTACCTGCTCCATCCCCTTCCATCATTACCTCACAAAAAGCTTTATTAAACACATCCATTTCCTTTTGGAATTCTTTATAGGTTTTATCCATTCTTTCACCGCCTATTATTACAGGCTGATTTTTAAGTAATGGATGCGGTGTAATATCTAAAGTAACATTGGTAAAAGGTGTTTGAAAACCTACTCTTGTAGGCACATTTAAGTTGAATACAAATCTTTGAATAGCTTTTTTTACTTGCTCATAAGATAAATTATCATAATAGATAAAAGGTGCTAAATATGTATCAATACTAGATACAGCTTGTGCCCCTGCTGATTCCCCTTGTAGTGTATAAAGTAAGTTTACAAGTTGACCTAAAGCAGATTCTAAATGCCTTGGAGGCTTAGATTCAATTTTTCCTTTTGCTCCTTTAAATCCATATCTTAAAAAAGCTTCTAAATCCCATCCACAACAATAAGGTGCTAATAGTCCTAAATCGTGAATATGTAAATCTCCTCGAATATGTGCTTCTCTTAATTCTTTTCTATAGATTTTATTTAACCAGTATTTTTTTGTAATACTTTCAACAATATGATTGTTTAATCCTTGTAACGAAAATCCCATGTTAGCATTTTCATTTACACGCCAATCCTCTAGATTGACATATTCTTCAATCATTCTTTCTGCATCCATAAATAAGTTTTTCACTTCTCTTATTTCTTCATGTCTTTTTCTATAAAGAATGTATGCCTTTGCTGTTTTAGCATGTCCTTCTTCAATTAATACTTTTTCTACTATATCTTGAACATCCTCTACAGACGGTATACTAGCTCCATATGTTTCATTTATAATTTCAACTACAATCTTTGCAAGTCTAGCAGCAACCATTTCATCTTTTCCACCTACAGATTTTGCTGCAGCAAAGATAGCTAGTTTAATTTTACTACTGTCAAAATCGACAATTTCTCCGTTTCTCTTTTGAACCTTTGTGACTGACATCCTACCCCTCCTATTGTGTTTCTTTTTCCTTCGAGCACTACATATTGTATATTATGCATCATTGTCCTCTCTTATGACAATAATCCTATGGGACTAATTCTTACAAATTTTGCTCTCTTTTAGCATAAATTCTCTATTATGCTCTTAAGTTCTTAGTTTTATATTTCTATTGATATTTATCCATTATTTCCCAAAACATAAAAGGATATGCATTTGCATATCCTGCTACTTTTTCGTAAATATATAAGGGTCTTTACTCCATTTTTCCAAAATCGACTTATCTTCCGCTTTTATATATCCCATTTTAACGGCAATAGGAAGAAGAACTCCATAATTTGTTAATGTCTTATAAGGAATACCTTTTTCATCAAAAAGTTGATCTACTTGATCAAATCCATAGGTAAATATTGCTACAACCCCTAAAACATCTGCACCTGCTTCTTTAAGGGCGTCTACTGCCTTCATAGAACTTCCACCTGTGGATAATAAATCTTCAATAACTACAACCTTTTGCCCTTTTCTTATAAGCCCCTCAATTTGATTTCCTTTTCCATGACCCTTTGCTGAACTTCTTACATACGCCATAGGCAAATTCATTTTCTGAGATACCCATGCAGCATGAGGAATCCCAGCTGTAGCTGTTCCTACTAAAACTTCTGCTTCAGAAAAATTTTCTCTAATGATGCTTTCAAATCCTTGTGCAATCATGTCTCTAATCTCTGGATAACTCATTGTAAGACGATTATCACAATATATTGGAGATTTAATTCCTGATGCCCAAGTAAATAAATCATTCATACTTCTTATATCTACTGCACCAATTTCTAAAAGCTTTTTAGCAATTTCTTGACTCATATTCATTTTTATTCCTCCCTTGTTAGCCTCACTGGACTTCTTTTAAAGGTATTTATCTTATTAATCTTATCATGCTACTTTTTTATTGTCAATCTGATATACTGTCTATTATTTCATAAGTGCCTCTTGTGAGTATTTATTTCCTGCATTCCATAATAAAAACTCTTCAATTCCATTTTCCTTTAATGCTTTGATTTGATCCTTTACTTGTTTTGATCCATATCTAATATGTCCTTTTACCCAACTAGCAGTAAAATCTTGAATCCATGGACGGATTATAGCAGGCGTTTGTATATTTTTATTTCTAGCCAATGCATCTTTGACTCCATAATATATCGTTTCATAAGGATATGCATCTGGTATAGAAATACCATAAGTTCCATTTGCATAATGACTTGGATACATCATAGGACAAACATAATCTACCACATTACTTATAGCTTCCCAATACTGGCCTAGCCCCATATCATCTGCAACAGATCCTACTAATCCAAATATATCCGCACTAATATAAACTTCTTCTTTAGAAAGTTCCCTATAAGCTTGTTTTAAGAAATTCTGAATTGTTTGCGCCTTACTTAAATCACCATAGTTATTTCTATAATCTAAAACCTTATCAAGCTTATTCCCATTTGAAGCAGGGAAACGTACATAATCAAATTGTATTTCATTAAAGCCTAGTTTTGCAGCTTCTTTGGCAACTGCTATATCATACTCCCAAAGTTCTCGATCGTGGGGAGAAGCCCATCTTAACTTATCTCTACTTACAAATGTTTTTCCTGTTCTTCTATCAAGTATTGCTCTATCTGGGTGTGCTTTTGTGTACATAGGATCTTTAAATGTAACGATTCTTGCTATTGTATATATTCCATTTTCTTTTAATATTTTCATTCTTTCATTGAACTTTTCTATGCTGCATCTTGCTCTTTCATTTGCTTCTTTAGAATACTTCTCAGCAGCTTCACTTGGAAATAATAAAATTCCATCATCATCTTTTACATCTATAACAAATGCATTTATTTCACTCTCTTTAGCAAGATTTAAAAGTCTCTCAAATCCTTCTCCTATAAAAGAATGTTCTGTAACATATACACCTTTTACTTTTACTCTTTTATTATTAGGATATTCTTTTATCTTTTTTTGTGGAGAAAAATCTAAAACCCTTAAGTCTTCACTCAACAATTCTATACGATCTTTTACCGTATAAGTAGATAAAATCCATCCTGTCTTTTTTCCATCAATTGTATCAAAATTAATTTTATACCAAAGCTCATTTTGTTCATTAGTTTTTTCTTCAACTACTTCAACAGCAGTCCCCTTCATAAAGCTCTCTAAAATTTGAGCATCTTTTTGAGCTTCTTTTCGAACATTTAATTTACTGGCACTAATATAGACAATATTCTTTTCTTCAATAGTATCTTCTTTTGATGCAGTTTCCTCTTCACTTATGTCCTTATTTTCATCTTTGTAAACTTCATCAGTAGTTGTGCCATCTGCCTTTGACGTGGGTGCCCCACACCCGCTAAGCATCATAATTAATGCAACAATTGCCACGACTAAAAAAAACTTATTTCTGTTCATTTAGACACCTCACTCTTTTATTTTCCTCTATTATACCATGATATGACAAAAAACTTATAGAACTTATTTTTATGAAATTTTTACTATATCTTTAGTAAAAAATTAAATATTTATATTTTTATAGCATATTCTATAAATAACCAACTTAAAAACGAAATATAAAGACACGTTCATTCCAGATAACTTAGGAGTTGCTTATGAAAAAAATAATATTTATATGTTTTTTGTCATTTATCATCCTATGTAATGTACTAGATTTTACCTTTTGGGATAGTCTAAAAAGTTATGCATTCATGTATCTATATGATAAAACTCAAAACACACTTCATAAAAAAGGGATAAACTTTTATATTCCTGGTGGTCTTAAAACAAGAAAAAAAGATTGGTATCCCCTTATGCTTCATTATGATGCCAGCAAATATTTTTCTCAATACATAAAAAAAGACGTATCCTTATACATCTTATATTCCTTTGGAGCATTCGATTTTTTTAAGGGAAGTTCTAATTTCTATAATCATGCTTCTCCCTATTATGCTTCCTTTTATGGTGGATATGCAGTTTTTTGCAATGACTCAGATAGACCATACGGCTTTGATAAGAAAGGAAATATAAATATAGAAGAAATAAAAAAAGTACCCATGTTTGATCAAACCCACCTAGTACTTCCTTCTGTCGGCTGTCCAAAAGATAAGGTTTTCTTCGAAACAACAGTACAAAAGATAGCATATAATCAAACATATATTGGAATGAATGGATGGACAAAAATAGATGCAATAATAAAAAGTAATGCCCCTATTCATAAAAAAAGTTCTATTAAAAACACAGGTTATATACAGTACGGTAAACCCCATAAAAATTTTTATAAAGGGTATGAATACCCTCTCATCTCTTTAAAAGGTCGTATCTATGTAAAATACATAGATGCTTTTAAAGGAACCTTCTTTTTATATATAATGGCCAAAGACCAAAAAACAGTTGATCTATGTGATATACAATTACTCTCTAAAGCTTATATTTTAAAATTAAAAAACACTCCCTAAAACTTTTTTATATATCTTATTTTACTCCTGTAGGAATAGGCAGCTTTACAGTAAAACTTGTCCCAAAACCTTCTTCACTTATTAAGGTTATATCTCCTTCATATTTCTGTACAATATTTTTTACATTGTATAACCCCATTCCTGTTCCTTCATTTTTCTTTGTTGTAAATCCTCTCTTAAAAATCTTTTCTTTTATTTCTTTTGGAATAATCGGTGCCATTTGATATACTTCAAATACTAATTCTCCCATATCTTCAAATATAGACACATTTATTTTTCTTCGTTCTTTATCAAGAGACTTAACTGCATAAATAGCATTATCTAAAAGATTTCCTAATATTCTCACTAAATCTATTGCATCGTAGTTCTCTAAATTGATCTCTTTTTCTAAGTCATAATGAATTTCAATACCTAATTCTTTGCATTTGTATAATTTATTTAAGAATAAGGTATGAAGATGAGGACATTTTACTTCTTCAAGAATATTAAGGTCTTTGTTATCTACGACCATCCCCTTAGTGAAACCCTTAATATATTCTTTAGCCTTTTCTATATTTCCTAGATAAAGCATACCTGCAATAACTTGAATATTGTTTAAAAAATCATGCCTCTGCCCATGCAACAAAAGATTAGTATCTTCCATTTGTTCTAGTTTAAATTTTTGTATTTCAAGCTCCTTTTCCTTTTCAGTCAACAACAAAAATTCCTTTAACATGTATAATGTTACAATTCCTAAGATACCATTTAAAAACAATACCACTAAAAGTATGTTTTCAAACACATAAGATGCATAATATTTATCCAATATCCCGTATTTATTCCCAATCCAATAAACAGTAATTCCTATTAATATAGTCACTTGAACTAAGAAAAAAATAGTAAAAATTTCTCTTTTCTCTTTAAACATTCTATCATAAAATTTTTTTGGCATATGTTTCACTTCCTTTTACTTAGGAAATTACTTTTTTATTTTTCCTTACATATTTACCAATGAGCCACATAAAGATTAATCCTATATTTGATCCTATTCCCCCAAGTAAAAAAACAAGTACAGGATTTGATTCAGCATTAGTTAATGATATTCCAAAATAAACCTGTAGAGGAAAGGTCACAATGATTTCCGTTATAATAATAATTAAAATACTTACCCAAACAATCAAAATAGTTTTGACCAAACTTAATGATTTTATAATTTTTTTCATTAGAAAAACAGCTGTCACTATGTATATAATGGTATGTACTCCAAAAGGCATCTGTATCCATTGATACAAACTTCTTGAAATAATTGCTACACTTCCTAAAATAAATGTATATAAAAACTGCTGCTTATAGGTTGTTTTTATATTTAAAACACTCATAGGCCCTATAAAGCTTATCCATGCAGAAAAAAAATGTATCAAATAGTCCATATACGGCTCCTTTTTTCATTTTTCTAATACATAAAAAAATTTTTACATAGTTTATTATTCAACAATCCAATCATTTTTCCTTCAACAATCTTAAAACTTTGCTATACTTTTAGCAAAGTTATGCTAAAAAGCACTACGCTAAGTTAAGCGTAGTGCTTTTTATACTTCAAAGCCTTCCCCTTTTATCATTTTTACATCTTCTACTATTTTATTCCCTATAGTAGTTAAATAATTTCCTACTAAAGCTGCATTCACACCTGCTTTAAAGCCAATATTCTGCATTTCTCCTAGGGCAATTCTTCCTCCAGCATAACGAATATAGCCATCTGGTATAATCAGTCGATATACAGCCATAGTCTTTAATGCTTCTAATGCAGATACTTTCTCCTGATTTTCTAGGGGTGTTCCCTTTATAGGATTTAAAATATTTATAGGTATAGATTTTATTCCTAAACCTTTAATTTCAAATGCCATCTTTACACGATCTTCTATATTTTCTCCTAATCCTATGATTCCTCCACAGCATAAATCAAGTCCTGCTTTTTTTACATTTTTTATAGTATCAATTCGGTCTTGATAATTATGCGTACTACATATGCTTTCATAAAACCTCTCACTAGTTTCTACATTATGATGATACATGCAAACCCCTGCTTCTTTTAATCTTACAGCTTGTTCGTAGGATATTATTCCATGAGAAGCACATATTTTTAAATTTGTATCCATACTTAATCTTTTATAAATATTAAGTAATTTTTCAAAGTCCTGCTCATCTATTCCTCTTCCACTAGTAACAAGAGAAAAACGGTGAGCGCCATCTCTTTCCATCTCTAAAGCTCTTTTTAAAATTTTATCATAATCTAATAAGTCATATTCCTCAACACCAGTTTTATGATGGGCAGATTGGGCACAATACTTACAATTCTCTGAACACCTTCCACTCTTTGCATTCATTATAGTACATAAATCAGCTTTGTTTCCTACAAACTTTTCTCTAATAATATTTGCCGCATCAAAAAGAAATTTCAGCATTTCTTCATCTTTTTCAGAAATACCCATAAATTTTAATGCTTCTTCATAAGTTATTTCTCCACCATCGATAATCCTTTTTTTAACTTCTTCTATAAGTTTTTTCATTTTTTCATCTCCTAAAATTCTTTTACTGATTATACCCTGCTTTTCGAAGAGATGGAACTACTTTAATTGCTATATATGAAATTAAAACACTCCAAAGAATATCCTGTATAATAAATGGAAAAAATCCAAGCTTTAAGGCTGTCATAAAAGTAATTGGCTTTCCAATATGGTAGCGAATTACCATATATAAATAAGGAACACCTACACTATATACAGATATAAGCCCTAAAATCACAGGAAAAAATACACTTTTAAAATTTACTTCTTTTAATTTTTCAGTAAATTTTCCTATCACATAAGCACAAATTATAAATCCGATTAAGTATCCAAAGGTTGGCTGATACACATATGAAATTCCTCCACCCTTTGTAAAAATAGGAATACCACTAAGTCCAATTCCTACATATAAAAGTTGAGAACAAAGTCCTAATCGAGCTCCTAAAAGCACTCCTGAAAAAGCACAGAATAAATATTGCAACGTAACTGGTACAATCGGTGTTGGTATTTTTATAAAAGCACCAATAGCCGTAAGGGCTGCAAACATTGCAACTAATATCATATCCCTTGTTTTAAATTTCATTTTTTTCTCTCCTTTTATTTATTTTTACAATTATAATATATTAGGGTATATCTTTTGTCAACCTTATCAATCTTTTATGTTAACATTTGGTTAACATATAAAAAAATACCCTACTTCTAGGGTATTTCCTCTTAATAAGCTTTTATTTCAGCCCAAACACGATTATATTCTTTTGTAAATTCTCCTAAATCTACAAATACTTCTCCTTTTTCAATTATATTTCCCTTTGGATAAGCCAATTCATTTTCTATAAATTCCTTTGGCAATAACTTCATTGCTTCCACATTTGATGTAGCATACATTACAAATTCTGTACATTTTGCAGCAACTTCAGGCCGCATCATATAATTTATAAACAATTCAGCTTCTCTTTTATGTTTACTTGTAATAGGAACTGCCATTGTATCAAACCAAAGGTTTGTTCCTTCCTTTGGAATGACATACTTTAAATCAGGATTTTCATTAACAAGCATCATAGCATCTCCTGACCAAGCTAAAGACATTGCTGCTTCTCCTGAAGCCATCATATCCTTATAAGCATCTGCTTCATATGCCTTTACTAAAGGTTTCTGCTCAATTAAAGATTCTTTTGCTTCTTCTAATTCATTAATATTTTTTGTGTTTAAGGAGTATCCTAATCTTTTCAAGGCAACACCTACTGTATCTCTCACACTATCAAGCATTACAATATCCCCTTTGTAATTTTCATCCCAAAGAGCATCCCAACTATCAACTTCTTCATGAACCTTCTTTGTATTATATACAATACCCATAGTTCCCCAAAAATAAGGAACAGAATATTTGTTACCAGGATCATAAGGAAAGTCTTTGAATTCTTCTCCTATATTTTTAAAATTAGATAGGTTATCAAAGTCTAATTCCTGTAGCAATCCTTCTTTTATCATAACCTCTACCATATATTCAGACGGAAAAATAACATCATAATCAGTTCCTCCTGCTTGTATCTTCGCAAGCATTTCCTCATTAGTAGCAAAGGTTTCATAATTGATTTTTATCCCATATTCTTTTTCAAAATCATCCAATACACTAGGATCTATATATTCACCCCAGTTATACACATTGAGTTTGTTATAATATCTTTCCTTCCCTATTCCACACCCAAAAAGATAAGTAATAATCATAAAAACAATAAGTATAAAGGCAATTTTTCTCAATTTTATCACCACATACATTTGCAGTTTTAAACCTGCAAACCTTCGTAATATACTTGATATAAAAATAATCCTTGAGCTGGTGCAGTAGGGCCTGCGTTTTGTCGAACCTTCGTATTTATAATTTCTTCTATCTCTTCAGGACGTCTCTTTCCTTCTCCAACCTCAATAAGCGTTCCAACCATAATACGAACCATATTATATAAAAAGCCGTTTCCATGAAACATCATTTGTATTTCTTTTCCTTCTTCTTTTATATTAATTTCGTATATTTCCCTTATAGTTGATTTTTTCTTTGATTTCACAGAAGAAAAAGCTTTAAAATCATGTTTCCCTATAAAATAAGAACTTGCCTTTTTCATAGCTTCTATGTCTAAGTAATGTGGAATATAATAAGTATATTTTCTATGAAAAGCCGTTGGAATCTCTCCTGTCCATATTCGGTATAAATATTTTTTGCTCTTTGCATTATATCTAGCATGAAATCTATCATCTACTTCTTCTGCATCTTTTATTACAATATCTTTAGGTAGATACTTATTGCAATAATCCCTTATATATTCGCTACTCAATATTTTATTTGTTTTAAAATTTACAACTTGATTTAATGCATGGACACCTGCATCTGTTCTTCCTGAAGCAATAACCTCTATATTTTCACCTGTCATACGAGAAAGTACGCTTTCTATTTTAAACTGAATCGTATTCTCTGTATTTCCTAGCCTCTGCCATCCATTATACTTACTTCCGTCATACTCTATGGTAAGCTTAATATTTCTCATATTAAAATTTACCACTCCTTCCTCTACATATATCTTTTCTCTATCTCATTTCCAATAGCATAACCAATAGCCCCTCCAATAATATAGCCTACCACAAAATTAGAAAACAATGTAAGAAAAAATCCAATAAATCCTCCTATCAAAAGAAAATTCATTTTCAAGTTCTTCTTAATAAAATTTATCATTAGATATCCCCCCTATAATGTCTACAACAATACTTGTATACTTTTTATATTCTATATTTTCTGTCATTTTCCTTTATAAAAAAACAGATCATCTGCAAAAACAGCAGATAATCTGTTTTTTTTATTTTCTGTAACCTCCCAGCATATCTTTAGGTGGTTTTGGACCAAAGAATTGATAATAATCTACTTTAATCCTTCCATTAAATAGCTTTCTTTTTTTACTTGCTTTTTTTCCATAAAATTTTTCAAATTCTTCATCTGAAGTAATAATGTATTTAGACCAAGTATCAAACTTCCCAAACACCTGCCCCATTCTTTTATACAACTTTTGAACTTCTCTTTTCTCTCCTAATCTTTCTCCATATGGAGGATTGCATATGATATATCCATATTCTGCATCAGATTCTATAAATCCCATATCCTGTACAGAAAAAGTAATACAATCGTCTACTCCTGCTTCATAAGCATTATCCTCAGCAATCTTGACAGCCCTTTCATCTATATCAGAAGCAAATATTTTTATGTCTACATCTTGTCTAATGGCTTTTAAGGCTTCTACTCTAGCATTTTTCCATGCCTCTTTAGGGATTGCATCCCATTTTTCTGAAACGAATTCTCTCTGCAATCCTGGTGCAATATTTTTCCCAATCATAGCTGCTTCTATTGCTATAGTTCCTGAACCGCAAAATGGATCAATCAATACTCTATCTTCTTTCCATCTGCTAAGTAAAACCATTGCTGCTGCCAATGTTTCCTTAAGCGGAGCCTCGTTTGCTTTTGCACGATACCCTCTTTTATGCAATCCTGCACCACTCGTATCTATTGTAAGTGTAACTATATCCTTAAGAAGTGCCACTTCTACTGGATATTCTGCTCCATCTTCTTTAAACCATTCTATTCCATAAGTTTCCTTTAATCTTTCCACTATTGCCTTTTTTACAATTGCTTGACAATCAGAAACACTAAATAATTGTGATTTTACAGACTTTCCTGTAACAGGGAACTTTCCATTCTCAGGAATCCACTCCTCCCATGGCAAAGCCTTCGTTTGCTGAAACAATTCTTCAAAGGTTAAGGCCTTAAATTCTCCCATTTTTAGTAATACTCTATCAGCAGTTCTAAGCCATAAATTAGCCTTAGGAATATCACTTTCATTTGCTGTAAAAGTAACTTTTCCGTTTTCAACTACCATCTGTTCATATCCAAGTTTTTTTACTTCCAGCTTCACCATTTCTTCTAATCCAAAAGTAGCTGTTGCTATCAACTGAATTTTTCCCATAATATCTCTCCTATACTTATCTTTCTGTTTTCGACTGGTCTTATTATAACATAAACAAAAATATTCATACTGCCCTTGTTCTTTTTATATTAGTTTACAAAAACATTTTCTGGGTATATATTAGTGTATAACATTTCTTACTATTCTTAATTTTTAGTCTTGCCATCTTTTAGGCACCGTAAAGGGGGGATCATCGTATGGATAACATACATGAAATAAACCTAAAAATACAAAGATTAAGAAAAAAACTTCACAAATTGATTGATGAAAAAAATGATAATTTAAATCCTGAGATAATAAAAATCAGCCAAATGCTTGATATTCTTCTCAATGAATACTATAAAATACAAAAAGAAAAAAAATAAACTAATCAAAATTCTTACATTCCGACCTAACACCTCTTAAATTATTCAAATAAATCAAATTCTTTTCTCATATTTTTTATCAATCTCTCTTTCCTTATACAGTATTTCCTATGTTGATAGAATCACATGCAGCCTATATAATAAAATAAATAAATCGTTGACGAAAAAAAGACGATAAGTATTTATAATTTTAATATAGATAAACAATTTTAAGAAGAAAAATAAAAAAACGTTCATTCCAGATAACTTTTGAAAAAACTAAACTTCATTACATGAAAGAATACTAAACCTTCAAAACTCACATTCGTTCAAACTAAGTTTTTTTTAGCAACGGAAATCTCGGATTTCATTATAGAATTGTTTATCTTTATATTTATTTTTATATAAAATAAAGGGAGAATTTTGATGGAAAGAGTAAATAAAATACTTCATAATCCCAAGTATATTGATTACTTAAACCGAAATGCACAAGCAGAAAAAAATCGTATATTCTGCCACCATGATCTTCGTCATGCAATTGATGTTGCTAGAGTTTCATATATACTAGCATTAGAAGAAAATCTTTCTATAAAAAAAGAAGTCATTTATGCAGCTGCCCTTCTTCATGATATAGGCAGGTGGAAAGAATATCTTCAAGGAATAGATCATGCTAGTGCAAGTGCAGACCTTGCATCTGAAATACTAAAAGAAAGTGGGTATATTAAAGAAGAAAAAGATCTTATATATAGTGCCATAAGAAATCACCGCAAATATAACAAGCAAAATCCTCCTTTAGACAAAATACTTTATAAAAGCGATAAGATTTCTCGTCCTTGTAGTGAGTGTCTTGTAATAAATCAATGTAAACGCTTTTTAAATGGAGGTAATCCTAAGATTGATTATTAAATAAACGATCTGGCACAGGAAGGAGTGTTTTTTTTGATTTTAATGATCGATAATTATGACTCCTTTACTTACAATCTAGTACAATATCTAGAATGTTTAAGTGAAGATGTATTGGTATATAGAAATGACTGCATAACTTTAGAAAAAATAGAAAAGTTAAATCCTTATATGATTGTTTTATCTCCTGGGCCTTGTACTCCTAATGAAGCAGGGATCTGCAAAGATGTAGTAACCACTTTTAAAGGAAAAATTCCTATTCTTGGAATATGCCTTGGACATCAGACCATTGGACAAGTATTTGGCGGAAACATAATAAAAGCAAAAGAACCAGTTCATGGAAAAGTACATCCTATAAAACATGAAAATAAAGGAGTTTTTAAAGATCTTCCAAATCCTTTAAAAGTAACAAGGTATCACTCTCTTGTCGTAGAAAAAGAATCTTTACCTGATTGTTTTGAAATAACAGCAAAAACTTTTCAAGGAGAAATCATGGGCATTAAGCATAAAGAATACCTAATAGAAGGGGTTCAATTCCATCCAGAAGCAATATTAACAGAAAAAGGAATGGAAATTTTAGAAAACTTCTTAATTGAAGCAAAAAAATGGACAAGTAGGTGTAAAAATGTTGATTAAAAAGATAAATACATCTCTAAATAGCTTTGAGTTATATACACTTTTTAAAAATGAACCTTATAGCTTCTTTTTAGACAGCGGCATGGACCCGAATAAACTTGGAAAATATTCCTTTATAGGATCTAATCCTTTTTTAATATTCAAAAGCAAAAATAATAAAATAGATATTTGTGAAAATGGTAAAACCACAGTTCTTAATGGAGATCCCTTAGAAAAATTAAGGGAAATATTATCTTCCTACAAGATGGATTATAAAACAGACCTTCCTTTCATCGGTGGTGCTGTTGGATACTTAGGCTATGATTTATGCCATCATATAGAAAAATTACCTAGACATGCAGTAGATGATGTAAATATACCTGATTGTTATATCGGCCTCTATGACGGTATCATAATCATTGATCACCAAAAAGAAGAAGTATTTGCTTCCGCCTTAGGCATAAAATCTCCAGAAGAAGAAACTATCCAAAAAATAATAAATACTATTAAAGCTGGAGAAGAAAAAGGTGTAAATATTAAAATTCCAAAAAACAATAAACCTATAAACTTAAAATCAAATTTTAAAAAAGAAGATTATATAAAAGCAATCAATAAAATAAAAAGCTATATAAAAGCAGGAGATATCTATCAAGCAAATATGACTCAACGATTTGAGTGCGATCTTCAGATTACACCATTTGAGCTTTATGCAAAGCTTAGGGAAATAAATCCTGCACCCTTTGCAAGCTATATTGATTTTGGAGAAGGACAAATTGTAAGCAGTTCTCCAGAAAGATTTATTCAAATAAAAAATAGAATAATTGAAACAAGACCTATTAAAGGAACTCGCCCTAGAGGAAAAACACCTACAGAGGATATAAAAAATAGAGAAGAACTACTTTCAAGTGAAAAGGATAAAGCAGAGCTTTTAATGATTGTAGACTTAGAAAGAAACGATCTAGGCAAGGTTTCAAAAACTGGTACAGTAGAAGTTACAGAACTATTCCATTTAGAAGAATATGCAACCGTATACCATCTGGTTTCTACAATTATAGGAAAAATGAAGGATGATTGCGATGTAATAGACTGCATCAAAGCAACCTTCCCAGGCGGATCAATCACTGGAGCTCCTAAAATACGATCTATGGAAATAATTGATGAACTAGAACCAACCCAAAGAAACATCTATACTGGTTCTATCGGCTATATAGGCTTTAATGGAGATACAGATTTAAACATTGTCATTCGCACCATTTTGTGTAAAAATCAAAAAGCCTACTTCCAAGTAGGTGGGGGTATTGTTTGGGACTCAGATGCAGAGCTAGAATATGAAGAAACCCTTCACAAAGCAAAAGCACTCATAAAAGCATTAGAAAGCTAATAAATGGAAGTGATTCTATGTGTATTTCATTTAATGGAACGTTAATAAAATCAAAAGAAACTTGTATTTCCCCAGAAAGTGAAGCATTTTTATATGGATATGGAATATTTGAAACCTTAAAAATTCATTGTGGTAAAATTTTTTTTATAGATGAACATTTAGAAAGATTGAAAAAAGGTTGCAAAGAACTAAACATTAAGCTAGACTATGATTTAAAGAAAATACAAAAATATTGCTATAACTTAATAAATTCCAATAGTATGGTATTTGGTGCATTGAAAATTCTTTATGCAAAAAACAAAGATCAATATAATTTATTACTCTTTACTAGAGAAAATATATATACAGAAGAAAAATATAAAAAAGGCTTTCATATATGCTTTGCAGATACAAAAAAAAATCCTTATTCAAAGTTAACTTATATAAAATCAAACAATTATCTAGAAAATATACTTGAAAAGCAAAAAGCCAAAGAAAATGGATATGATGAAGCAATTTTTCTAAATGTATTAAATAAAATCAGTGAAGGCACCTATACCAATATATTCTTTATAAAAAACAATATACTATATACACCTGCTACTGAGTGTGGTATTTTGCCAGGAATTATGAGAAATAAGATCATTGATCTAATATATAAGCTGAATTTAAACCTAAAGATTGGTACATTTAATAAGGCAGATCTTTTTAATGCAGATGAAATCTTTTTAACAAATTCTTTAATGGATATTATGCCTGTATCACAACTTGAGAATAAAGTATTTGATTTAAGTAAAAACTATGTGACAAAATTATTGCAAAAAAGTTTTTATAATTTATACTATCATCAATAAAATTCAAAAGAAAAGAGGAATCCAAATGGACAAAGCAAGAATAGAAAAAGCCATAAGAGAAATATTAGAAGCCATTGGTGAAGATCCAAACCGTGAAGGCTTAAAAGATACTCCTAAAAGAATTGCAAAAATGTATGAAGAAATTTTTTCAGGACTCAATGAAGATCCAAAAAAACACTTAGAAATATTTTTCCAAGAAGAAAAACACGAAGAATTAGTTTTAGTTAAAGACATTCCTTTTTACTCAATGTGCGAACACCATTTTGTTCCATTCTTTGGAAAAGCTCATGTAGGGTATCTTCCTAAAAATGGAAGACTTACAGGGCTAAGCAAACTAGCAAGAGTAGTAGAAACTGTTGCCAAAAGACCTCAGCTTCAAGAAAGACTTACTTCATCTATTGCAGAAGCATTAGTTGAAAAACTTGATCCTTATGGTGTCATAGTCGTAGTAGAAGCAGAACATATGTGCATGACGATGAGAGGTGTAAAAAAACCAGGTTCAAAGACTATCACCTCTGCTGTACGAGGATTATTTGAAAGAGATGCAAAAGCAAGATCAGAAGCAATGGCACTCATTAAATTCTAGTAATTTTCAGGGGGAAATTATTATGAAAAATACAAAATATGATTTTTCACGAAAAGTAACCATAAAATGCGGTGAATATACATTAAACCTAGGAAGTAAAACTTATATCATGGGAATTTTAAATGTAACACCTGATTCATTTTCAGACGGAGGAAAATTTATCCATTTAGATAAAGCGATTCTTCATGCAAAGGAAATGGCTGCACAAGGAGCAGATATCATAGACATAGGTGGAGAATCTACAAGACCAGGACATCAAGAAATTTCTGTTGAAGAAGAAATAAAAAGAGTATTACCAGTAGTAGAAAGACTCGTAAAAGAATTAAATGTTCCAATCTCTGTAGACACATCAAAGGCAGCAGTTGCTGAAGCAGTCTTAAATGCAGGTGCTCATATGATCAATGACGTGTGGGGACTTCAGAAAGATATGAATATGGCAAAGGTTGTTGCAAAATATAATGTTCCTGTTTGTATTATGCACAATCAAAATACAACAGAATATAAAAAAGATATTATTCAAAGCATAAAAGAATTCCTAAAAAAATCTATTGAAATTGCATTATCTAGTGGTATTAAGAAAGAAAACATCATACTAGACCCAGGTATTGGCTTTGGAAAAACACCAGAACAAAACATCCATGTTATGTCAAGACTTGATGAATTCAATGATATGGGCTTTCCTATTCTTTTAGGTACATCAAGAAAATCTATGATCGGAAAAATCCTTGATTTGCCTCCAAATGAAAGGATTGAAGGAACCATTGCTACATCTGTAATCGGCATTATGCAGGGCATGGATATTTTAAGAGTTCATGACATCACAGAAAACCTAAGAGCTATTATGGTAGCAGATGCCATCGTAAGAGGAACAAAACCATGGATAAAATAATAATGAAAAACTTAAGCTTCTATGGTTATCATGGAGCCATGCCCGAAGAAAATATAATTGGTCAAAAATTCTTTGTTGATATAGATCTGTATTTAGATCTAAAAAAAGCAGGAAATACTGATTGCGTTGCCCACACAGTTCACTATGGAGAAGCCTATGAAGTTGTAAAAAATATTGTAGAAAACAAAAAATTCAATCTCATAGAAGCTTTAGCTGAAAACATTGCAAAGGAAATTTTGGAACAATTTTCATTAGTAAAAGAAATCCATATCACCATCCGAAAACCTGAAGCCCCTGTGAAGGGCATATTTGATTATTTTGGTGTAGAGATAAGGAGAAAGCAAAATGAGTAGAGCATATCTTGGTATAGGCGGCAATATGGGAAATAAAAAAGAAAATATTCAAAATACAATTAAACTCCTAAAAAATCATCCTCAAATCCATGTGTCCGCTATATCCTCCTACTATGAAACAGCTCCTGTAGGATATACAGATCAAGATTGGTTTTTAAACATTGTAGTTGAGATTAATACATCTCTAGATCCTTATGCATTGTTAGCATATTGTAATGATATTGAGCAAAAACTAAAAAGAGAAAGACTAATCCGATGGGGTCCAAGAACTATAGATGTAGATATACTTTTATATGAAGGTTTTACTTCTGATGATGAAAAATTAACTGTGCCTCATCCTAGAATGTGTGAACGAGCATTTGTTATGGTCCCCCTTTATGAAATTGCAAAAGATCTTGTGATCAATAATAAAAAAATTGAAGATATTATCAAAAATCTTAAAGGAGAAGAAGTTAGGAAGATTAAAAATGAATAAACAAATATTAACAGGAAAAGAAATAGTAGTTTCTGTTGGAAATCTAAAAATAGGTGGAAACAATCCCCCTATATTTATTGCTGGACCATGTTCTGTAGAATCAAGAGAACAAATTTTAGAAACAGCCCTTGCATTAAAGAAAATAGGGGTTCATATTTTACGTGGAGGCGTATTCAAACCAAGAACGAGTCCTTATGATTTTCAAGGACTTGAAATAGAAGGTTTAAAATATTTAAAAGAAGCAGGAAATCAAGCAGAAATCCCTATCATCACAGAGCTTATGGATGAAAAAAATTTGGATATAGTCCTTGAATATGCTGATATTATCCAAATCGGTTCTAGAAACATGTACAATTATTCTCTCCTAAAAACTTTAGGAAATATAGACAAGCCTATTCTCTTAAAAAGAGGTATGAGTGCTACTGTAAGAGAATGGATGATGGCAGCAGAATATATTGCAGCCTATGGAAATACCAATATAATACTCTGTGAAAGAGGTATACGAACCTTTGAAACCTATACGAGAAATACCTTAGATTTAAGTGTAGTTCCAATAATGAAAAATGAAACAGGCCTTCCTGTCATAGTAGATCCAAGCCATGGAACAGGCATTCGAGAGCTGATAAAGCCAATGTCTAAAGCAGCCCTAGCCTGTGGTGCTGATGGCCTTATGATCGAAGTCCATCCAAATCCAGAAAAAGCTTTGAGTGATGGACATCAATCTTTAACGATAGAACAATATAAAGAACTTTTTGAAGAAATAAACTAGGGACAGATATACTGTCCCTTTTATACTAACAAAAGTCCAACCCAAATAACTTCGTCTTTTCTAAATTCTATAGTAATCCCCTTTTGACTACAAGTATGAATCACATCAATACCAACTGCTTCTAAAGAAGGTCTTGCCATTTTTGGATTTATGCAGTTATCTTTTCCTAATTTAGCATTACATACATCACATAGTCTACAATTCCCTCCTATCAAGGCAAATGCTTTATGAAATCCTAGTTCTTTTCCTTTCTTTTCAATATCTAACATAATCTCATGAAGGATTGTAGCAGATTTATAAAACTGGTTTAAATCTGATGGGTCATCTATCTTGTCCTTTACAAATATAAGAAAACCTTTTGTATATCCCTCCAATTTTTTTAAAAAATCTTCTATCTCCCCTACATAAGGTGGACACATAAAATTATTATTATACTGACCACATTTATTTTTGATACAAGCATCTCTTACCTTTTGTGATACAAGCAATTCTTTAGGGGATATTTCCTGCATAAAATCAATATTTTTTGTGTTTATATAATTTTTTAAAACTTTTATTTTATCCATTTTATTTCCTTTCTAGTTTTTTAGATGATCCTACATCATAATAATAGTATAGCATTGGTAGTTCTATATTTAAACTCCCACATAGTTAAGATAAATCGAAAGAGTTAAACTAGGTCAATATGAAGCTGGAAAATAATTTACATACCACATAGTTAAGATAAATCAAGAAAGTATGATTTAATTGTTCAACACTATCACAATTTACATACCACATAGTTAAGATAAATCTAACATGAATTTAGAAGATACGCTTAAGCTCTATGCATTTACATACCACATAGTTAAGATAAATCTTATTTTTAGTGGTATAGGATTAGATATTTTCTATTATTTACATACCACATAGTTAAGATAAATCGGGGATGGATGCTGCTTCTCTAAGAAATGTTTGTCTATTTACATACCACATAGTTAAGATAAATCCCATGCAATAGTTGAATCAATTTTTCATTTCGAAAAGTATTTACATACCACATAGTTAAGATAAATATTCGGATTTCTTGTAGGTATAGCGTTTATATTTCAATTTACATACCACATAGTTAAGATAAATATATTTTCCATTTACAATTGAATTTGAACCTAAAATATTTACATACCACATAGTTAAGATAAATCAGCGGTACAGATGATAGTCTGCTTGGTGATTTTTTATTTACATACCACATAGTTAAGATAAATCATTTGCAGTTTTTAAATCTTGTATATTTTCCTTAAATTTACATACCACATAGTTAAGATAAATAGTACTCACAGGTTTTAAAATAACTTCATAATTACCATTTACATACCACATAGTTAAGATAAATCTGCTAATGAAGCAGTTACAAAAGTAGCTGATAAAAATTTACATACCACATAGTTAAGATAAATGGATAAATTGACACTTAAAGAATTGAGGGAGCTATTATTTACATACCACATAGTTAAGATAAATAGGTAGGAACAGTTTTGCTGAAAAATTTAAAGTTTAATTTACATACCACATAGTTAAGATAAATACTGATAAGAGAATACTAGCTCCTTTACCAAGCTTAAATTTACATACCACATAGTTAAGATAAATGAGTCAGAGAGCCTTGATGAAATCATTGAGTTTTTTAAATTTACATACCACATAGTTAAGATAAATCTTTCATTTGCATTTAAAATTTTTACCGAACCTATATTTACATACCACATAGTTAAGATAAATCCACTTTTAATGCATGCTTATATCCCTTGCTTTTACTATAATTAAAGCAAGTATTGAAATCTTGTAAATATACCTTCTTGCAGTAAACCTTCAGTCGTGCAAATGATATTGTTTTTCAATATACTTCTAGACAAGTATTATCAATACCTGAGATAAGATTGATTTAAAAATAGGTTCACTGCAATTACAAAAATAACTCGTCAAAACTTTTTTCTTGCCCAATAACATCTTTAGTCACATTTCTGTGATTTCCTACTCTATATACATATATGGAATCTTCACTTTTGTCAACTACTTTTCCTATTTCTGAAAGACATTGATGCAATTTTCCTTGTGTAATCTTTCCTTCAAAAACAGAATTTTGTGTCCATATAAGATATTTTTTAAGAATCTTTCTTACTTTATTAATTACCCTTGGTTCTACTATATCATAAGTTACAATAACAAACATGTCTACCACCATGCCCTTAAAGGAAAATATATTTCATCTTCTATAAAATACTTTATCATTTTATAACATTCCAGTTTAATCAAACCTTTATAAGAAACCTTTCTATTTAACTTCCTATGTTTTATTGTAGTAGCTAATTTTCTTTCATATTCTTTGATAAATTTTTTCTTACCTTGTTCATTTAGAAAACATATTCCTTCTTGAATATCAAAATCCTCTAATTTTATCATTCTATTATTAATCATATTAAATATAATAGAATCAATAATCAAAGGCTTAAAAATTTCTGATATATCTAAGCTTAGAGAAAATCTTTTTGTAGATGGTTCATGCAAATAGCTGATTGTAGGATCTAATTGGGTTTGATAAATTTCCCCTATAACCGTTGTATACATAAGACTATTTCCAAAAGAAATTAGCGCATTTATCGGATCAGTAGGAGGTCTTTTTTCTCTTCTCTCTATCTTAAAATCATCTCTCAAAATATTATTGAATGCTTGGTAATATATATTTCTAATTCTTCCTTCCACGCCCATTAATTCATCTATTCTTTGTGCTGGATTTATGTTTTTTCTTTCGTTTTCTATCGCATTAATAAACTCTCCTTATATCTTCTCAAATTTCTTAATATATGATGAGCTGCACTATCTACAAAACATTTTGCCAAATACATTCTTTTTGTATGATCACTGTAGTGCTCTGCTTGCTTTACAATTAAAAATCCCGATACTTTTTTAGTTCTTGGATAATAGGTTCCTGAATAATATCCATAATAGTTATAGAAGTTTAACAATAATCCATATTTTGCTAGGTAATTCAAAAGTTTCGAATTTAAATCAATTTCACCATATAAATGTAATCTATCTATTTGTTCAACGGGCAGTGATCTTTTCACTTCCCCACTATCAATAAAATATAAAGTATTATCTTTTCTTTTTAATCTCCCATTGCTAAAAATATAATAATCTCTTCCCATTATTCTTCCTCCTCCTTTACATAACAAAACTCATAGTAAGCACACTTTTTACAATAAGGTAGGTTAATTGCTTTAAGAGGAGTTTTATTTTCTATAATATCTTTTATATCTACAAGTACTTTTTCAATTTCTTTTTTCATATCTTCTGTTAATTCTATAATCTCTTGCTTCTTTTCTTTTACATAGTTGATAACTCCCTTTTTCTGTATCCCCAGTTGGTTCAGGTAATATAGATAATACATAAGCTGCATCTTGTCTGATAAAGACATTTTACTGCTAATTTTTACTTCTCTTACATATTCTTTATCAAAGATATCAATTTTAAAAATATTATCTATCAGTATTTCTTTATTCTTCTGTCTTGGATAGGAGTTTTCATGTACAAGCTTTCCACTCAAAACACGATCACTATTATCTTCCATGGTTATTCCTTTTGAAAATAACCATAGTTTTCGTTTGCATACATAATAGTAGTTAACCTTTACCCCTTGTGTTTTAAATTTTTCGAATTCAAAGTTCATTGTATCACCTTAACTTTTAAATAAATTGTAAATCTTCATCAAATTCATCTAACTTTTTTTGTGGCCTAGTCAACCCTTTTTCAAAACTATATGGATATGAGATAATAGGTATTTTATTATATTTATCTAATTCTATAAAATCTCCTTGTATATAACCGTTTCTTTTTGCTTCATCATATTGGTACTTTGGTATACTCATTGTAAATTCTTTAATTTCATTCTTGGCTATTAATTTTTTATTGTAATCTGATGTTTCTTGAATAGTATGCAGGTTATTTTGTATAAACTCCTTATTTTCTTCATAAATATTCTTAGGTATTACTATTTGATTTTCAATGTTTCTTAAATTAACTTCTTTTTTCATAAACTCATAAGCTTTAATATCCATCACATGCTTAATAGTTTCCTTTATTTTTTTGTAATAGTTACTCTCTACAAGTCTTTCTTTTGAATAAACTTGTTTTACCAATTCCATTTTTACTTTTTCATCTATTTCTTTTCCATTCATCTCATCTCCTACATATGTTAATATTGCTTGTTTTGACAGCTCAAAAATATCTTTATCTATGATTGATTGATCTCCACTACCTATTCCTGAAGGAAATTTATCCTTTCCTACATAGACATATATATTCACAAGTCCCTCTTTTAAATCTCTGTTTCTATACACTCTACCCATTCTTTGCAATAATCCTGCTATATCCGAAAGTTCTGTATATAATACATCAAAATCTATATCCAAACTTGCTTCAACAACTTGTGTTGTAATCCATATACCAGTTCTTTTAATTTCCAATTTTCCCATATCTAAAATCATATTTTCTTTTTTACTTCTATCCTTTTTAATAAATCTACTATGGAAAAGCTTTATTTCTGTTTCATTATCTAAATCTAACTTTAGCTTTTTATAAATTTCTTGAGCCTTTTTTACTGTATTTACAATAATTAATACTTTTTTATTTTTATAATTTTTCTTTATATGATCCGTATTTATATCTTCCTCAAACACTTTTAATTTATGTCGTAATTGTACTTTTCCATCAATCTTTTTATAAAAAGGTAATGGCTGATTAAATACAATATTTTGCTCTTTCATAAAATCTAAAAAAATTGGAGGTAATGTAGCTGTTACAATACTAAATTTACCACCTAATTCAGTAATATACTTTAATGCTACTATTAAAAACGCTACTAATTCTGGTGAATACATCTGTATTTCATCTATAATCAATTTTGAATAACTAAGAGTAGCAAGCTTCAATTCATATCCTTCGTATTTAAATATAAAATCTACTAATTGATCTAATGTGCAGATTGTTAACGGTAACGATAGCTGTTTTGTCTGATCATAATACTCAATATCTAGCTCATTATTATTTCTCTTTAAGTATTCTGATGAAGTCTCTGAGTGCAATAATCCAGTATTTTCTTTACCAAATTTTATTTTATCAACTACTCTATCATATATTGCATTTATAGATACTTTTAAAGGAAGTGTAAAAAATCCTTTATTATTACCAATCCAAAACAAAGATGCTTCTGTTTTTCCAATTCCTGTAGAAGCAATAATTACATTATTTTTATCTTGATTTTCTATCATATATTCTTGCAATTCATTAGGTTTAAATCCTCCACTACTTAAATATGTATTTGTTTTCTCGAATAAATTCTCATTCTTAACTTCAATAGGGATTCCACCACTAGCTGCATAATCTATTTTGTTTAAAAGCCCTTTTGTCATAATGTATTGACGAATAGTTTCAGGGGTATCATATTGGTCTGGTATTCTTCTTTTTATATATCTAATAAATGATTCATTTAATTTTTCTATACTTTTAATTCTATCAAACTTAAAATCCTGAATATATTTATTTAAATCTTCATTTACTATTCTCTTTAGTTCATTATGATTCTCTAATTTTTTTCTTGAATGATGAAAATATATACTTTGATATAGTATTCTCAGCTCATCATCACTAAATTTTTTCTTTAACTCATCTTTGGGTAAAAATGCAGGACTTAAATAACCATGAGGAATCTCTTCCATATTCGTAAATTCATCTTGTAAATCCTCAGGAAATTCATCCGTATATTCCTTAACCCTTCTTAATTTTCTTATTAATTTATTTTGAAATTTTGTATTCATTTTTCCTAAATCATGATATAAACAAGCTAACTCTAATATATTCCAATCTAAGTTTTTAATATTCGAATAAATATGTTTTAATGCTTCCATTCTTTCTAACAGTTTTTCTGTGTGTTCAATGATAGTTTCCTTATTTTCTGTTTTTGCTAAAAAAGGATTCTTCATATATTTCACCTTCCTCATTGAAAACTTAAAGATAGGAATTTACCTATCTTTAAGCAAAAAAAACTAAATTTTCATCTTCATCTTTATATACAACAGCCTCTTGTGCAAGCTCATTTCTATTCATTACACCATGTATTACTTTTACTTTTTCCCATTGTCTTATAAATGTGCCTTTTTTTACTTCAACTTTTTCATATTTCTTATTTAAATTGTATACAGTTGCATTAGAGTTAAAGTCATCTATTCCAAACATTTTAATTGGAATATATGCATCATATTCTAATGTTGTATCTTCCTCTATTTCTACTTCATCTACATTTACAATTTTCACCTCATCAATTCTTGCAATATCTTCCCTTCTTCCAAGAGATAGATATTCTTTTGGGTTTTTTAGGGTTTCATAAATAACTTCAACTAATTCCTCATCTTTTGGTTTTATATGTATTAAAAGTTCTACATCTACTAGAAGTTCACAAGTTGCTACCCCTCTTATAATTCCATAATATTTATCTATTTCTTCTCCTGTTTTTTTGTTGATTTCTCTAGATTTGATTTTTATATTATGTCTACCGTTTTCATATGAAGTCCCAGCAAATTCATATCTAGTATATAAATCATTTACTTTTGAATAATATTTACCTTGAACACTAATATCCATTTCTTTATATTCTTCAAAACCACAAACAAAATGAATCATACCACTTACTGTTGAATATGGTGGAAGAGGATATGTTTCTTTCAATTGAAAACTTGTAGGTTTTCTATAATTAACTAAATTTTGATATATTCTTAATCTTATTGCCTTCATCTGCTCACCTACTCATTTTCTGAATAATACTTTTCAACTTCACCTTTTAAACTATTGAAAAATTCTCCCATTCCTTTTGCATTTAATTCTTCAATTATTTTAACATCATTACTAAATATACCTTTTATTAATCCAACATGAGTTGATTCTTTAATAGCTTTATCTAATCCATACACATCTTTGATTGCATCAATGACTAACTTATTATTTTTGACCTTTAACTTGTTTTCAAAGAAAGGGTTTTTAATGTCATATACTCCTCCTATTGCAAATATTGGTGATAGATTCTCTCTTCTTCCCTTTATATCCCTATATAAAAATTTAATTGTATCTAGTAAACTTCTCACTCTTTTCGCCTTTTCTTCTGACTTTATTTCTAAAGGATTTCCACTTTCATCTTGATAATTTTCATCTATCCCTACTTTATCTAAATCAATAGTAATTGTATATGCATAATAAGATTTGTGAATTTCACTTTGTGCTATATTTCCTCCATCTTTTATTTCATTTCCTTGAGCATTATATCGATCGAATAGTCCTTTGTTGGTTAAAAAATCAAGATCTGCATTAAAACTTTCTAATGAAACTGCATTAGATAACCTTACCACAGCTGCACGAGTCTTAGTTGGCTTTTTTGTTTTCATATAACCAAACAAGTCAATTTCTGCATAATCTTTTATAGTTGCATCAGGTGCAAATTGGATTACACTCCCATCTACATCAAGAGGTGTATTGTTTTCGCCCATTTGCTCAATAATATTAAACCTCAATGCCTGTCTTGATATATACGTATAACTCTCTCCCGTTCCTCTTGATACTTTCTTCAATGATGTTACATTTCCTATACCTTCCCCATAGTTTCCACTCTCAGCTTCAAAAATAAAACTTGCAGTTAACCCTTTTTTATCCATTTATCATATCCTCCTTAATATCATCTTTTTTATTTTCTTTCATTTCTTCTCCCTGTAATCCTAATAAGAAAGCATATCCAAGTGTCTGAAATTTATCAGTATCTTTTAAACCCTCAATAAAGATAGTTGGAACTTGCTTATTTAGATACATATATGCATTTAATAAAGTATCCATAAATTTTGATGTATTTTTTGTCTTTAAGGCATTTAATAATCTATAGCTAATCCCATTTAACTTATTTTCTGCTTTTTTGTTAACATAAGATATTCTCAAATCTAGTCCAAATCCTTTACAATCATTAATAACTTTATGATGTACCATTTTTTTCTTCTCTCTCCCTCCTATAAAATTGTTGTTGATTTTTATAATCATATCAATAAAATGTAGCTTATTAAATTTTTTATCTAATCTAAGATGAAATAGTTGATTAATTAAATCAAATTGATTCTTACCTTCATATAATCTTGTAACCACTTCTTTGTATAAGTTTAAATACTCTTTAGTACCTACTTTAACTTTGACTTTAATCATTGATTGTAACATCTTTTTATTTCCATTCATTACCTTTAACTTGTCTTTAGATAAAATATTAAAAGTATAGGGTCTAACTACATTAGTAGAATCCAATTTAATGATCTGTATATTCTCAATTTCTTTATCCAATTGCTCAACCTTATTCTGATTAATATTTTCAACTATACTAAAATAACTTGCATCTTCTAACTCTTCAAACGTAGTATTACGTTCTAATGCATGTTTATTAACTGCAATCAAATTATTTATACTTGAATTCTGATTAATAAATAATCCCTGCCCTTTAATTACTGTAAATCCTGCTGGAATACAAGAATATACAAAATTACATATTGGGCATATAAAAGTATCTCCACTTAAGTCCCAAAAATGAGAAGTTTTTCTAGACATATCTACACCCATTTTATTAATCCATGTTAAATCGTACGATACTGGCTTTGATAACTTGGATATTTTCCTATCACACACAAAACACTTATACTTAGCTTTCTCTATTATCTTTTCTATATATTGTAATGTCCCATCAACAAAATATATCCTGTATTCTTCATACATATTTTTTTTATTATTATTTTTATTTAAAAAACTAACATCTGACCAAAATTTTGCTATTATATCATAAATAATATTTTTAGCAAGTATAATCTTTGCAACCTCATCTGTTTTCAAATACTCAATAATTTGTTGCATTCTATTTAATTGCTCTTTAATATTAGGTAATACATCCTCAACTTTTTGTTTTTTATTTTTCTTTATTTTGTTCAGTTGCTTTTCTTCTTTTAATAAATCCTTTTCTTTATTTTGAATAATTACATATGCACTTTTATAACTAGCGCTTTTTAGCTTTTCTTTGACATAATCTATTTGCTTATTTATATTTTCTAAATATTCTTCGTCTACATTTTCTTCTTTAAAATTCAATATTACATCCTCATATTTCACTATGTTATACCATGAAGTAAATTTCTTGTATTTATCAATAAAATACTTAAAATACTTCTCCTCGAAATTTTCTAATGCTGTTTCTTCAAATTCTATATAATTGATTCCTCTTTTATATGCAACATCATTAGCATCTAGTATGTTTGCAACTCCTACAATTCCAGCATTATATAACCAATCCGCAAGTTCTAATCTAATTTTATTAATCGTCTTCACCCCCTACCCTATAACTTCAATCATTCCAAACCCCTGATTCCTCTTAAATCCAACCCCTAAGGCATACAAATCTTCCAAATCTTTTACATTCCCTTTCATTTTAAAAGTTCCACTATAGGAATTTACATATAGATATTTCCTATTTGTTTTACTTTTAAAACCTCTTATTTCTTCTTTTACTACTACCTTCTTCATGTCTAATGGCATAAACATTAGATTCTCTCTTAATCCTTCACCTCTATAGTTTTTAAGTACTAAATTTGCTATGTAATTCAGTTCATCAATATATTTATCATCTTCTATTTTCATAAAATAATTGTTTTTATTTTTTATGCATATAGGTGATAGAGTTTTGAAAATCACTTCATTAGTTGCTAGTTTCTTTTCTTTGATTAAATCAATTTTTAACTTGTATAATTCAAATGTTTTATATTGAAATTTAGATAATTTCAATAATCCATTATACAAATTAATCATAAATTCTAAATCTGGAGAACTTATATTAAGTATTACTCGATCATTTACTTTGAATATTTCTTCTGCTCTCTCATAATTTTTAATATAAGCTGCAAAAGTAAAATTTTTACTCCGTTTATTTGCTATATTTTCATCGTATTTATATAATTTATTGAAATAATTTTCATCAGATTTTTTTAATGCTTCTTTGATCAGACTTACTAATAACATATTGTATCCAACTGGTATCTCTTTAGTTTTATACTCACATTTTAATCGCACAATCTCACCTCCATTTTTTATTATAATTTCAAACATGGACATATATTGGTAGTAATAAAATTTTTAATAAATACTTTTCATCTTTTCTATTTCTTTTTTTATTTCTTCTATTAACATCTTTGGCTCAATAACCTCTACACTTCCTCCCATACTTAATATCCAACTTTTTATTTCCTCTAATCCTTCCATCATTGCTTCAAATATTATGGATTTATCTTCTTCATTTTCAATAATCTTTTGATTTTCAACCCAAATTTTTTCTTTTACTATTTGTGACATTGGATAATGAATTTTTAATTTTACTTGTATTGCTTGATCTTTAAAAATCCCAAAGCAGTTTTTCATATATTCTTCTAAATCAAATGGCTTGTCCATTTCAAACTTTTCTTCTAAAACACTATATTTATTTACTCTACATAATTTAAAATATATAGTTGCTTTTCTTCTTTCACAATATCCTGTAAAATACATATCTCCTTTATACTGAAATGTAGCATATGGCCATACAACTCTTTCTGTTTGTCCTGAAGTTAAAGAAGTATATTTTATATTTACTTTATTCTTTGTAAGTATAGCTGCATGGATATCGATAAGTTTTTTTCTTTCCTTTTGAAAATTTATATTGGCTATAGCTCCTTTAAGCATATAGTTATAACTGTTAGATAAATTATGCATTTTCTTTTTGTGTACTATATTTATCTTATCTATAGCTGTATTGTAATCCTTTAATACCAAATGATTTGATTTTTTAAGTTCTTCATTTATCATAAGCAATGCCATATATTCTTGATCCGTAAAATTTAGACATAAAAGATAACTATCATTTCCAATAGAGTATCCTCCATATTTCCCTGCATCTGATTCGATATATATACCTGCCTGTATTAGATCATCTTTATACCTTCTTATTTCTCTTTCGCTGACTTCTATTTCTCTTGCTAAGTCTTTTGCTTTCATCTTTCCTCTACTTTGAAGGATCATCAACATCTTCAGTTCATTCCCTACTTTACTCATTTGATTTATATACACCCCTTACGCTTTTTTCATTCATGAAATATGTATATAATGCAAATAGCAACTATATATAGATTAGTAAAATCAATTTCCTATATTCTCCACATATTCCTTTTTCTCCTTTATTCATTTCCAACTTTTATATATTTTAAAAGAAGCAAAAAACGAGACAAAGCCTAAGCCTTATCTCGTTTTCATACATTTTTATACTTTAAATCTACTAATCTCACTATTAAGTTTTACTGCTAAATCATCTAGCTTATCTGCTGCTGTTGCAATTTCTTCTACTATCATTGCCTGCTGCTGCATTGAAGCATTTACTTCTTCTGATGAAGAGGCTGTCTCTTCGGATACAGCAGAAATATTTTCTATTGCTTTAACTATTAACTCCTTCTCATTATTAATTTGGTTGACAAATTTACTAATAGATTCAATCTTTTCTGTGATACTGTGTACTGCTGTTTCAATTTGTTCAAAAGATCCATGTACTTTTTCAACAGATTCAGATTGACCAAGGGATCTTTCTTTTAATTCTTTCATTATCTCTACCGTATGTTCACTTTCTTTTTGTACATTTGTAATAATTTGTTTTATTTCATCAGATGAAATTCTCGATTCTTCAGAAAGTTTTCTGATCTGTTCTGCAACTACTGTAAATCCTCTTCCTGCTTCTCCTGCTCTTGCTGCCTCAATAGAAGCATTAAGCGCTAACAAGTTTGTTTGATCGGCAATAGCATCAATTGTTTCTAATATATTTCCTATATCTTGTATGCGATGATCTAAGTCAATAATTGCTTCTTCAATTTTTTCTGTTCCTTCATTGTTTAATTCTGTCTTTTCTTTTAATTCATTTACAACATCAACACTTGCTTCACTAGTTGCCATCACATCTTCAGCAGACTTTCTTATGTGATCAAAGTCTCCCTCTAATTGGTCAAATTTGCTTGATAACTTCAAAGTAAGGTTTGCTCCCTTTTCTGCATCAACTGCCTGATCTGCTGCTCCTTTGGCTATTGCTTCAACTGCTGCTGCTACCTCTTCAGCTGATGCACTGCTTACTTCCGTAGTAGCTGCTAAATTTTGTGCAGATGAAGTAACTTCTATCGATACATCTTTCATTTTTCCTACAAGCTTTCCTAATTCTTCTACCATAATATTAAAATTTTCACTAAGTTGGCCTATTTCATCTTTATTTTTTACATTACATCTTACAGAAAGATCTCCTTCTTTCACCCTTTCCATATCATAAACAAGCTCCTTAATCGGATTGGTTAAGGATGTAGCAAATAAATATGTAATTAAAACAACAATAAGTAAAGATACGGCTCCTACAGTTAAAGTATTTTTTAAAATTCCTGAAGTTTCTTCCTCTATTTCATTTACATACATATTGCCCATTACTTTCCAGTTTAGTTTTTCCAAAGTACTATATACAACAAACTTTTCATAAACCTCTCCATCTTCTTCCCATTTATAATTAACAATATCTTCTTTCTTTGTTTCTATTGATTTAATAATTTTTTCAACAGGTAATACCTTTCCTATTAGTTCCTTATTTTTATGAAAGATAACCTTTCCATTTTCATCTAGCACAAATGGATATCCTTTTTTTCCTATTTTCGTTCCATCAATCATCTCTTCTAAGGTTTTTAAAGCTATATCTGCTGCTAATACACCTATGAGCTCATTATTTTTATCATAAACAGGAATAGCTGCTGAAATCACATATTCTCCAGTGCTTATGTCTTTATACGGCTTAGTCCATATCAATTTTTTTGCTTGAATAGCCTTCTTGTACCAAGGTCTTTGGGTAGGATCATAACTCTTACTAGGCTTAGGATATATCTTTTTGTCTTTTGTTCCTATATATATGTACTTTATATCCTTATGGGAATTTTTAAAAGTTTCAAACTCATTCATTATTTCATCGATTGCTTCTGGATTTGAACGAATTTTCTTAACCTGTGAATTTGCTAGCACACAAACAAATTTTTCAATACCATCTAAATAGTTTGTAATTGATACATTAAGCTCCTTAACTAATTGAAGAGATGAATCCTTTAATTTACTTTCCGTTACATTTACTGATTTGAAAAAAGAAGTTGCCCCTAATGTAAATAATGATAAAGCAATAAGTAGAGTAAATATTACTGTTAATCTAAAACGTATCCCTTTTCGATTTTTGGTTTTTTTCTCCATTTTACTTCATCTCCTTTTTTTGCATACAATAGCCTCTAATCATGTAAACCGGTTTCATTATACAGGTTAAACGTTATCCTAAACGCATAAAGCACTTATATACATTCAACAAAATTTTATAAATTCCTTGTTAAAAATTAATTTTTTGCATTTTTATCTATATTTTCCAAAATCTTTTCTGTCTATTTACCATTTTAAATGCTAACAATTGTAAAAGCAACTATAATTTTCAGAAAAAAAACAAAAAAGCAGTTTATACTTTTTTGTTTTTTCATTTATTTTCCTGTATATTTATACTGGTTGTTTTATTAATCCATATATTTTTTCTAATATTTCTTCTGCTGCAAAAATCCCTTCTTTTTCTGTAAATGTTATATTTTGTATTGTTTCATAGGTTCGCTCATATTTTTTATATATTTCTCCATGGGGAGGCACTACTGCATAGTCAGCCATCTTTAACATTGGTAAATCTAAAAGTGAATCTCCTGCTGAAGCTACAAAATCTATATTTTCACGCATCTTTATATATTGAGTAGCCTCCCATTTGCATACACAACAGGGAACAAAGTATAGTTTTCTTCCTTGTAAAGATACTTTCCAATTATTATCTTCCATCCAATCTATAAAAGAATATAATACTTCCGGTACATACTCTGGATGTATTATGCAATAACTAAACAAATTATCCGCAACTTTTCTATTGATTACCCATTGATTTGATTCAATCTCTTCAAACTTTGATTCTACCTCTTTAAAAGATATACATTCTTCTTTTATTTTTTTCTGTATAATATTGTTCCACTCATAATCTATTTCCCCATTAATGAGTATATTTCCACCATTGCTGACAATTGCATACTTTGGGCGAATCTCTTCTTGAAAGAGAGAGATTCTTCTATATTGTTCTATAGTACGGGTTGTAACAGGTATAAATAATATTTCTTCAGAAAGCTTTTTAAGTCTTTTTATTGCTTTTTTAGTCATAAAGGATATTTCTTCTTTTCCCTTTGTTTCTATTAATTTTATCCCTTCATCATTTGAAACAAATTTTTTTGAATATATCAACGTTCGATCTAAGTCGCTTGCAAATATCATTATCTATTTCCCCTTTAAAGGTTTTATTAATCCACAACATTCATAAGTCATACTTGAATATATTTCAACAGGAACACATTTTTCTTTTGCTAAAAGCAAAATGTGTTTTAAGTTTGGATTTTCTTTCTTCTTTACAAGAATCTTCCATGGAACTCTTCTAAGTAACACTCTTGTAGTTTCTCCAATACCAGGTTTTATCAAGTTTATATCTTCTATTTTAAATTCCTTTTGAATTTTTTCAATATCCTTCAGTCCTGCCCATGTAGGATCAGAAGATATTTTAACTTGTTTATTTATGTCTTCTTCTACATTTTGAAATTCATTTGTAATTGTATCTATAAAAAATTTTGATACATCTTCTTCTTCTAATTCTTTATAATATTTTGCACCATGAAAATCATTAGGCCCTATCAAATCTTTTCGATGTACTGTTCGGCTAACTAACCCTGAAACTGTAGCATTTAAACATGCACTAGCAATTAAAAAATCCTCTCTTGTGCCAAAAGTAGATACACAACAGCCTGGATCTGCAAGTACTGCCAAATCATCATTTAAATAAATACCGTATTTTTCTTGAAAATCTTTACAAGCTTTATGAAGTACTTTTGTAATAGCTCCTTTTCCTGTCCAACCATCTACAAATTGAATTTCCTTGTTTGGATGATTTTTTAGAATATATTTTATAGCGTTTTCATCTATTCCTTTTCCTCTTATTATAGAAATACTATAATGAAAAACATTAATATTGTATTTATAAGCTATATAGCGCTTGATCAATATACCTATAGGCGTACCTGCTCTAGCTAGTGATGCAATAACAATGTCATATCCTCTATTCCTTAGTATCTTTTCAGCTACAACACCTACTGCTGTTGCTAATTTTTTTGCCGATTCCTTTAATGATGTATAGAATAAATCTATATATTCTGAAGAAGGCTTATATTCTATAGGAAGCATTTCTGAATAGTGTACTCCCTTTTGTATTGCTTCTTCACGCTCTTTCGTTCCTCTCTCTTCCATTACATTGCTAATATCCTTTAAAAGAAAAGTCACATCTTCTTTGTCATAGCTTCCCATTATTGAAGGATTAGAAATGTTATAATGTGAACATATAATAATAGTTATATTATAAATTCCTAACTGATTAAGCACTTTTATTAAAGGATTTAATCTCTCTTTTTCTACTTCTCTTTCTAAAAATAAAAAAAGATCATCATAATATCCATAAGGAATATTGTAAAGATAATTCATTACAGAAGGATCATCAAAGCTCTCAAACGAAAATGCATTTTTTACTCCATACAAAGCTTTATCATATGGATGAATAGGACTTCGAGTAGAAGAATGATATTTTACTCCTTCTCCCATATATGCAGCAATTTTCATAGGTATATACATAAACTCTCCGGTTCCAAGACAGAGCGTATTTTTTCCTTTTCTCATATTAGCTAAAATATTTCCTATTCTTTTACATTCTCTATCTATATAATCACGATCTTTGCTTGTAATCCCAAATCTAGCTGTTTCTTTCAAATAAGGGCTTGCATTTATCTGTCCTAATGTATTTTTAGAAGAAAATAATATACTTTTAAAAAATACTTCTTTTTCTTGTAATTTATAAATATTTATTACTGGATTTATATTATTTTTTACTGTTTTTTTATCATTAGCTTCTATATCTGTAATCGGTTTTCCTTCTACTTCAATAGAACCTGAAATAAGTGAAACAGTGTGCACTTTTATTCCTAAACTTTTTTCTAATTCTTCATATCTTTTTTTATCCTCATCAGTACGCCAATCAAGTATAGATACAATAGCATATTCCTTTCTTGGATAAGCTTTATGAATTGCTTTTATAATATTGATTGCTGTTTTTCCTGTCGTAATCTCATCATCTACCAATACAACAGGAGCTTTCGATGATAATAACTCTTTATCTAGCAGGTAAAGTCTATGCGTCGTTGCATGAGAATGTTCTTCTTCAAAATTAATAACGGAATCAAGGTTTATTATATTTTCCCTCGTAGTATGTATATATGTTGCATTTTTAGAAAAAGCATCATACACAGAATGCCCTAATGCAGTAGCTGTTTCTGCAAAGCCAATAAATATAGTTTGTTCTGGCAACTCTATATATTGTTCTTTAATTCTTTCATAAATGTATTTGCTATCTTCTTGATTAATCAACCCATCTATTATATCTTTTGTAAGAAAAGTATTTTCTCCATAAACCTCTTTCATATATTCTCTTGCTAAAGCCACTCCAGTTAAAAGTGAAGCATGAGGAAAAACAGGAATATGTTTTCCAAGTAATTTACTTACAAATAAAAATCCTCTTTTTTTATTTTTTCTTGCAGCCATTAAAAACAAGCTTTCTATTGGAATATTGTAATGATTTTTTGTAATATTTACTGTTACACATAAATCTTTTAATATATTATACGTATACTTTTTTGGTAAGTAAACTGGTAAAGTTTTGTCTTTCATGATACACCCCATATATTTTTGATTTTATCATAATTTTTTTTGCCCAATTTAAATGTGGTTTTATTTCATTCATTTTATTTTTATACTGGCTTTTCATAACACCAATACTGCCATCGTTATTTTCTATAATACTAGATGCATCCATATATTCTTCATGGCTTACTACATATAGAGACTGTACAGGTGTGATGTGGCTTGGATGAATAATAGTCTTTCCAATAAATCCATTTGCTTTATCTAAAAGTACTTCTTGAATAAGACCATCTAAATAAGCATCTAAAAGCTCCTTCCTAATTTCAATTCCTTCTGAACCATAAATATCTTCAAATGGACTCCTGCGTAATTGAGGCTTTAATACTCTATCCCCACTTGAAAAATATTCCCAAACTGGAGCTGATATAACATACTGACTACCTTCTCTTGCAAAACAATTTAATATATCTGCAATGCAATCCCGAATAACAGCTATATTATAAATAGTCATATCATAACCTCGCCTAATTCCAAACAGACTAGAAAAATCCGTTGCTCCCACTCGTATATTGAGTACCAATTCATTATAGTCATCTAATACATTCCTTATTTTACCTAATGACTGCATTCTTGTTTCCTTATAGATTATATCCGCTGTTTCAAAAATAGGCATACCATATAGCTTTTTTCCTAATATAGTATTTATCTTCTTTAAGGCTTCGAAAAAACCTGCTCCATTTTCATAAGAGAACTTTGGAAACACAAATCCTGTTAGTAATTTTATATCTTCTCCTATTTGGTCAGCCATGCTTAACATCTGCTCTTTATTCCTTACTCTTAAAAAAATAAGGGGAATATTTTGATCATCTATCTCCCCATTTTTTATTGCCAAAGATAATTTGTTAAAATGCCTACATACATATTTTTCTGCCTCTATAATTGCGTAATCTCCAATAGCATCTTCTAAACAGATAACCATAGACATTATTCCTGCATTCTTCTTAGTTATAATATCTTCTGCAATATTTTCCTTTGTAGCAGGCATATATAAAGTTGCACCCAATGTATAAGCAAGCAAATCCTTTGAGCTATCTCTACTAAAGTTCTGGGGAGGAGAATAAAAAATAGATTCTATTTCTTCAGGAGTTAAATAATTAAAATACCTCATCGTATATCTCCTTTATCTTTTTGAAAGATTCATTCCAATTTATGCTTATTAAAATTTTATCAAGAAAACTTATAAAACAAAATAAAAATTTTAAAAAAGTATTTACAAAATAAAAATAAACCCAAAACGCTTTATAAACGCTTTGGGTTTATTTTTCCTAGTCTACTTGAAGTCCATAATTTCTACAAAGCGCAGCCAGTCCTCCCTGGAATCCGCTACCAATTGCTTTAAATTTCCATTCTCCATTGTGGCGATAAATCTCACAAACAACAAGGGCTGTTTCAACAGAGAATTCTTCTCCTAAGTCATAACGAAGTATTTCTTCGTTTGTTTCTTCGTTTATAACACGAACATATGCATTAGATACTTGTCCAAAGTTTTGGTTTCTTTGTACTGCATCATGAATTGTAACCGCAATACCAATTGTATGTACGTGAGATGGGACTTTGTCAAATTCGATTTTTATTTGCTCATCATCCCCATCTCCTTCACCTGTTCTATTGTCTCCTGTATGAATAACTGAACCATTTCCACCTTCTAGGTTGTTATAGAAAACAAAGTCTTGGTCATATTTTACTTTTCCATCTTCTCCAGCTAAAAATGCTGAAGCATCTAAGTCAAAATCATATCCACCTGCATATTTATTTGTATCCCAACCAAGTCCTACAATAATTTTTTTAAGATTTGGGTTAGTTTTTGTTAAATCAATTCTTTGTCCTTTAGTTAAGTTAATAGCCATATATACTTCCCCCTCTGCTATTTCCTTATATTATTTATGTATATTTTTTTACGATCTCGCTCAGTGAAGCATCTTGAGTTCCTTCACCAATAGCAGCAAACTTCCATTCTCCATTATAACGATAAATCTCTCCTACAATCAAAGTTGTTTTGCCTGCATAATTGTCTGATAAATTGTATCGAATCAACTCTTGCATATTTGCACTATTTACAATACGAATATATGCATTTTGGATCAATCCAAAATCCTGCTTGCGTCTTATACAGTCATAAATATTTACCACAAATACTAACTTGTGAATATTTGAAGGAACAAGCCCAAGCTCTACAATAATTTGCTCGTCATCTCCTTCTCCCTCGCCTGTAAGATTGTCTCCTGTATGCACAACACTACCACAAGCACTTCTTAAATTCCCAAAATAGATAAGATCTTGTTTTTTAGCTAATTTTCCATTACCATCTAACATAAGCACTGATGCATCACAGTCAATATCTGCATTATTGCTGCCTCCACCAAAGAAGCTTGATAGGAAACCTCCTCCACTACTTTTCTCAACAGGATCCCATCCAAGTCCAACCATAATTCTCGATAGTCCAGCATTTCCCTTTGTTAAATCAATCCTTTGCCCCTTTTGTAAATTGATTGCCATGATTTTTCCTCCCTCAATAACAAAGTTCCCTTATTATCAAATTGAAAACAGGAAATTTTCTACATAATATTACTAATTCTAACTTTTTTTTAAAAATCCTGCTAAAACCTTTATTTATTTGGAAGAAGGAATAAATTGCCGAACCCATGAACCAAATCCACTAGGATTTCTACTTTGAATAAGCACTGTTCCAGGCCCTCTAAATCTGCAAACCAACCCTTCTCCAGAAGTAAAGCTTGAGATCCATCCCTTTGATGCTTTCTCAATACTATACTGCATATATTCCGGCCATGCTACTAAATGACTATTATCAATAATTACTTCTTCTTGATCAGGAATATTTATTGCATGGATCGCTCCAAGAGAATTTACAAAAACAGTACCTCTTCCACTTATTCTGACAATGAAAAAGCCTTCCCCTGAAAATAAACCTTTTGTTAAATTTTGCATCTGAGTTGATACTTCAATGTTTTGTGTAGCTGCCAAGAAACCATCTTTTTGTACACATAAACCATAAGAACCATCCAGTTCTATATCTACAACTCCACCAAGAGCAGATGGTGCTAATAAAACCTCTCCTGCTCCACGACTTGCTATAAGGGTTTGAAAGAAAAATTTTTCTCCTGCAAACATCCTCCCTAACCCTTTCATAAAACCTCCCTCTACACGTCCTTCTACATCTATTGTACTAGACATGGATACCATGGCTCCTGATTCTGCCTTTATCATTTCTCCTTTTTGCAATTTTATCTCAACTAATGGAAAAGCCTCTTTATAAAGTATTTGATAATTCAAGCTTATCACTCCTATAAAAAAGGCAGAGCCTAAAATAGCTCTCCCTTTCTAGATTTGATTTTATTAAATATTTATTCCAAAGCTTGTACAAAGGGCAGCTAATCCTCCTTGGAAACCACTACCAACTGCATTAAACTTCCATTCTCCATTATGACGATACAATTCTCCTACAACAACAGCTGTTTCAATACTAAAATCTTCTCCAAGATCATATCGAATTAATTCTTCACCAGTTGCTTCATTTAGGATACGAATAAAAGCATTCGAAACTTGTCCAAAATTTTGATTTCTTTCAGCAGCTTGATGAATAGTTACAGTAAAAGCAAGCTTATGTATATTGCTAGGTACTTTTGCTAAATCAATCTTAACTTGCTCGTCATCTCCTTCTCCTTCACCTGTTAAGTTGTCTCCAAGATGAACTACAGATTCTGCTGCATCCTTTAAATTATTATAAAAGATGAAATCTTTTTCGCTTGTAACTTTTCCATTCTCTCCTAGCATAAAAACAGCCGCATCTAAATCAAAATCATGTCCTCCATCATATTTGTTTGTATCCCAGCCTAATCCTACCAATACTTTTGTAAGACCAGGGTTTGTTTTTGTCAAATCAACTTTTTGACCCTTTTGTAAACTAATTGCCATCATAATACCTCCCTAATTATATTCTTGTCTATTTTTCAATAATTCTTTTTTTACGTCTAAATTCCTCCTATTTATAAAGTTTTTTTCAAATTTACAAAAAATATACCTCAGACAAACAACATCAACATTTGAAAAAAGAAATATGTAGTTGTGAAACCGGATACAAACTGATAAAATGTAATGTATGACAATCATTTTATGCAAACTCAATATTATCGAGGAGGGATATTGTTTGTTTAGTTGGATTAGTAATATTTGGATTGCTCTTGTCATGTTATTTGTTATGGCCTGGGTAATCAATCAAGCATCAGATAAGTTAGGTGATGTTTTACATGTATTGGGATTAAAACTGAATATACCAAACTCTGTAAGAGGTGCAACCTTCGATGCGATTGCCTCATCCTTTCCAGAGTTTTCAACAGCTATGATTGCTGTAATAGTGTATAAAGAATTTGCTGATGTAGGTGTTCCTACGATTGCTGGTTCAGGAATATTTAACATCTTGCTTATCCCTATGTTATCAATATTTGCTTATCAAGGAACTGATAAGTTAAAAGCTGATCGTTCAGGGGTTTACCGAGATATGTGTTTTTACACTATTAGTATTTTGACATTAGTCGCTACAACATATTTAGGAAAGTTTACACCTATTTCAGGGATTATCTTAATCTGTATCTATGCAGGGTATATTATAACTCTCTATCTTCAAACAAAAAAATATAGAAAAAATCTTACATTAGGCGAGCAAATTGCTGCAACAGCAGAATTAAAGCACGAACTTGAAGAAGAAGGTGAAGATGAAGATTTTATCGATATGCCTTATTCAAAAATATTTACTGTAATTGCAATCTCTATTGGACTGCTTTGGATTAGCTGTGATGCAATTGTACAATCAGCAATAGTAATCTCTAATACTTTCAATATACCAACCGTACTTGTTTCAGTAATCATACTAGCTGCTTGTACTTCTATTCCAGATACACTTTTATCTGTAAAATCTGCAAGACTGGGAGATGCAGATGGTGCAGTATCTAATGCAGTAGGATCAAATATATTTGACATTTGTATATGCTTAGGATTTCCTATGATTATAGCAGGAAAAGAAATTCCAGTAAGCTTTGGTGAAAATATTATAATCTTTGGTTTCTTATTACTATCAATGCTTACTACAGCAGGTTTACTTCTTAAAAAAGATGGCGTAAGCAAAAAAGATGCATCAATAATGGCTATTGTTTATGGATTGTTTATTCTTTATGTAGTCGGTGTGTCAATTGGTTTAATTCCATTAAATTTCCTTGCATAAAAAATTTTTCATCACCTTGTAATAACCCTCATATTTATGTTAATATAGGATAAAATAGTTATATAGAAAGACGTTGAAAGAGCCTAGTAGTCCCCATGGTTACAAAAAAGAGAGTAGACTGGCTGGTGAAAAGTCTACAGTACATGGCAAGATGAATTACACTCTGGAGTTTCGAAGCCAAAAACTTCGACGGTTCCCACTCGTTATCGTGGATTGAGGCTTTATGCGAATTAAGGTGGTACCACGGGCTTTCTCGTCCTTATGATGAGATAAGCCCTTTATTTTTTATAAAAATAAAGGAGGTTTTAAAGTGAGCAATGTTTTTGATGTACTAAAAGAACGTGGTTTTATCCAACAGACTACCCATGAAGATGAAATTCGAGAGCTTCTTGGAAAAGAATCTGTTACATTCTATATTGGTTTTGACCCTACTGCTGATAGTTTACATGTAGGACACTTTCTTCAAGCGATTACTATGATGCACATGCAAAAAGCTGGACATAGACCTATTGTATTAATCGGTGGTGGTACAGCAATGGTTGGAGATCCTACAGGCAAGACAGATATGCGAAAAATGATGACCCCAGAAACCATCAATCACAATGCAGAGTGCTTTAAAAAGCAACTTTCAAAATTCCTAGATTTCTCAGAAGGAAAAGCAATTATGGTAAATAATGCAGATTGGTTAATGAACTTAGAATATATTCCTTTCTTAAGAGAAATTGGAAAGCACTTCTCTGTAAATAGAATGCTTACAGCAGAATGTTTTAAAAGCCGTATGGAAAAAGGTTTATCATTCCTTGAATTTAACTATATGATTATGCAGTCTTATGACTTTTTAGAATTACACAGAAAATATGGATGTAAGATGCAATTAGGTGGAGATGACCAATGGTCTAATATTCTTGGCGGTGTTGACCTTATTCGAAGAGTAGAAAGCAAACCCGCTTATGGTATGACTTTCACACTTCTTACCACAAGTGAAGGTAAAAAAATGGGCAAAACAGAATCAGGAGCTATTTGGCTTGATCCTGAAAAAACATCTCCATATGACTTTTATCAATACTGGAGAAATGTTAATGATGCAGACGTTGAAAGATGCTTATCTCTTCTTACATTCCTACCAATGGATGAAGTAAGAAGACTTGGAAGCTTAGAAGGCGCAGAAATCAATAAAGCAAAAGAAATTTTAGCCTTTGAAGTAACCAAATTAGTTCATGGTGAAGAAGAAGCAAAAAAAGCACAAGAAGCTGCAAGAGCACTATTTGGAAAAGGACCTGCAAGTGAAAATGTGCCTTTTACAGAAATTCCACATTCTGAATTTGCAGAAGGAATGAACATTATGACATTACTTTCAAAAACAAACTTAATCCCATCTCGAAGTGAGGGACGTCGTTTGATTCAACAAGGCGGTATATCAATCGATGGTGAGAAGGTAAGTGATATTCAGCTTATAATTAAAGAATCAGATTTTAAAGATGGTACTTTAATGATAAAAAGAGGTAAAAAGGTATATCATCAGGTAAGATTAGTATAGATAAAAAGCTATCCAACCTTGTGGATAGCTTTTATTTTTATGTATATACTGTTGATAAATTTATATATTAATTCAATTTATCAACAATAATTATTAAGCTTTTTGGCTAATTTTTCTCCTAACCCCTTTTCAAAATAAGGAGAAACTCCCCAAAATGCTTTAAATCTTTTATATTCCTCAATAGCATTTTTAGATATCTTATTTGTTCTTATTGCTCTAATTAATAAATTTTTAGGTGTATGCTCAAGATCAATAAACTCTAAAATCTGTGTAGAGTAACCCATAATTTCTAATATATTTGCTCTTATGCTATCTGTAATTAATGCAGACATTCTTTCTTTAATAATGCCATGTTTCTCGAGTGGTATCATAATTTCATTATGTATCTGTTTTAATAACTCATGCTGACAGCAAGGAACAGACAAAATAACATCTGAATTCCACTCTATTGCTTTTATCAATGCAGCATCTGTTGCTGTATCACAAGCATGAAGGGTTACTACCATATCCACCTTATCTACCCCTTTAAAATGTTCAATATCTCCTAGCATAAAGGTTAAATCATCATATCCTAAATCTTTTGCAACCTTATTACAGTGATTTATAACATCTTTTTTTAAATCCAACCCTATAATTTTCACTTTAAGCTTTAATATATTCACAAGATAATGATAAAGAGCAAAAGTTAAATAAGATTTTCCACATCCGAAATCAATAATATTTATAATACCCTTTTTCTTTAAATTAGGTACTACATCAGCAACCATTTCCAAAAAACGATTTATTTGACGAAACTTATCAAACTTTGTAGCCAACACCTTTCCTTTTTCATTCATAACTCCTAATTTGATCAAAAATGGATTGGGCTCATTTTCAGGTATTATATAGTTCTTCTTTCTATTATGTGCTAAATTTTCTTTTTTCTTTGTAGGTTGTTTTTTTAATATCTTTACTTTAAATTTTTTACTAATTAGAATCTGATAGTCTGCTTCACTCGTATAAGCTTGTCCCTGTTTAAATTTTTCAAATAATATCATTACTTTTTTAATCATATCATTAGTATTTAAATTTTCATGAGTCACTTTTTTCTCATATGTATATGTAAACTGATAGACAAGCTCTCCTTTTAATAATATAGGGCGAATGGTCACTTTATGAAAGCTATCTTTGTCTTTTTTTCGAATATTACTTAAAACAAAATAGATAAGTGATTGTTCATTAGTAATACTTTCTAGTAGTTTCTGTATATTATCCATATAAAAAATCTTCCTTTCGCTTAGACTTATCACGTATAAATAATCAACATTTGAGAAAGGAAATATAAAGACACGTGAATGACTTTGATAACTTTTGCTAAAAAAACTTACTGAAATTACATGAAAAAATACGTTAAAAACCTTCATTGTTTGAACGAACGTGAGTTTTGAAGGTTTAGTATTTTTTCATGTAATGAAGTTTAGTTTTTTCAAAAGTTGTCTTGGAATAAACGTGTCTTTATATTTCATTTTGAAGTTAAATTTATAGCCCTATGGATAAATATTTTGTTTCTAAGAAAGCATCCATTCCATGATGGCCACCCTCACGACCAATACCGCTTTCTTTCCATCCTCCAAAAGGTGCTTGTACTTCAGATGGTGAACCATCATTTAGTCCCACAATCCCATATTCTAATTTTTCTGAAACACGAAGTCCTCGAGATAATGACTCTGTAAATACATATGCAGCAAGTCCATAGTTAGTATTATTTGAAGCTTTAATAACTTCTTCTTCCGTTTTAAATGTTATAATTGGAATCACTGGACCAAAAGTCTCCTCATACATAACGCACATATTTTCTCCTACATTCGATAAAATCGTAGGAGCATAAAAATATCCCGCATCCTCATTATTTCCTTGATGGAATCCTTCTCCTCCTGCTTCAATTGTAGCTCCTTTTTCTACTGCATCTTGAACATGGCGTGATACCTTTTCAAAGCTATTTTTATCTATAAGAGGTCCTATGGTTACATCCTCCTCTAAACCATTTCCAATTTTGCATCTTTTTAATTTGTCTTTTAATTTTTCAACAAAGGCCCCTACAACATCTTCATGTACATAAAATCGATTCGATGCCATACAGATTTGTCCACAGTTCAATAATTTTGATGCGAAAACTCCTTTCACTGCCTTATCTAAATCTGCATCATCAAACACAATAAATGGTGCATGTCCTCCTAATTCTAAAGATACACGCTTTATTGTATCTGCTGATTGTTTCATGAGTATTTTTCCTACCTCTGTAGAACCTGTAAACGCAATTTTTCTTACTCTATTATCCTCCATAATTGTTTTTCCAATTATTACAGGATCTCCTGTAACAATATTAACAACACCCTTTGGAAACCCTGCTTTTTCTATAAGTTCTATTATTTTCATAGCAGTAAGCGGTGTCTGTTCTGCAGGCTTTAGCACTACAGTACAACCAGCAGCAAGAGCAGGTGCAATCTTTCTTGTAATCATAGCAGCTGGAAAATTCCAAGGAGTTATAGCTGCCACTACACCAACAGGTTGTCTTAACACCAAAATCTTTGTATTCTTTCTAAATGCAGGAATGGTTTCTCCATAATTTCTCTTTGCCTCTTCTGCATACCACTCTACATAGCTTGCAGCATATCTTACTTCTCCAATTGCTTCTTTTAGTGGTTTACCCTGCTCCTTTGTCAAAGTTTCCGCAATATCCTTTTGGTTTTCTAACATAAGTTGAAATAATTTATTTAAATATCTTGCTCGTTTATTAGCAGGTAATATTGACCATTCTTCAAAAGCTTTATAGGCTGCATCAATAGCTTTTTTTGTTTCTGCTTCCTTAGCATTAGGTACAGTTCCTACAATCTCACCTGTTGCTGGATTTATTACTTCAATCTTTTCTTCTTGATCTGCCTCTATCCATTCTCCATTAATATATAATTTGTATTCCTTCATCTTTTCGCCTCCTTAATGATATACCTCACTTTCTTTCTTAAAGAAAACAGACCCTCCTACTAATAGTATAACACTACTCCCTAGACCAATGTATAGAGAGTTCATATTGGTTATATGAAATACTCCCCATAATACTGAAATAATAGGTGCAACTATAATAGTTAAAAAACCTGCACGTTTACTTACTTTTTCTTTAAAATATAGTGCCCCTAATAAAGGAATAAATATAGTTGTTCCCCTTAGAGCCATTGATAAGAATCCCCACTCTAATATAATAGAATCTAAATTACTAAATACCATAAGCATGGTCAACATAGATATGATGCATACAGAAATTCTTAAAACCAACAATTGCCTTTTATCCCCTGCTTTTGGATTAATACATTTTACATAAATATCCCGATTCATCATAGTACTGATTCCTAAAGTTAAGCCTGCTCCCGTACCAATAACAGATATAATCAATGTTGCAATGGTAATTCCGCCAATCCAGGGATTAAGATATGTAAGAATGAAAGTAGGAAGAGCTTCTTTTGGCATAATTTCTGGATGTGCTGCTCGCATATATAAACCAATCAAGGTGCATATAAATCCTACAGGTGGAATCAATAATGCAGAAATATAAGCACCTTTTCTTGATTCTTTTTCATTTTTTCCTGAAAACATGGCTTGTAAATAGGTTTGAGTCGATGTAATCCCAACAACCATAGAAAATCCCTGTGCAATTCCTGCATAGATCCCATCACTAAATAAATTAAACCATGGTTCTTTTGGAAACGCTTTTGTAAGTCCGCTTACTCCATGGAAATATTTATATGTGATAATCCCACTAATGATTAATGTAAAATATAACAAAGCTGATTTTACAATCCCCACCATACTCGTACCTAAAAATCCTCCAAAGAATATATAAGATATAATTAACCCGATAGTTATAAACACTGCCAATATAATTCCTACATGAAATATAGAAGTTAGTATGGCTACTGCTGAAAGTACTTGCCCTGTAATATGCATAAATATAGCAATAGAAGTAATAATACTTGCAGCAACCCCTGCATATACACCATAAGTTCTAGCTAAAAATTGAGAAACCGTATCTACTTCTGCTCTTCTTAAAGGTCCTGCCATAAATAATCCTAAAAATAAACAGGCTATACTTGAACCAAGCGTAAACCACATAGCGTTTAATCCCTTTTGAAAAGCCAATTGTGCTGTACCTATTGTTGAAGCTCCTCCAACAATAGTAGCAACAATACTGCCAGCTACATAAGTCCCATTTAGCTTCCTGCCTCCTACAGCAAAATCCTGAGATGAGCTTATCTTCTTTGTCGTATGGTAGCCTAAATAAGATACAAACAAAAGTGTTGCAAAGGTACTAAAATAATGAATAGGAGTAATCATATCACCATCTCTTTTCTATATTACTTTTTATTCTTATTTTACCATTGTTTTACATGTTATGATAGAACAGCTTCTCTTTTTTTCATTTTTCCTAAAATCCAACCATATGTTTTGTTCGATAATTATTTATTTTTTGAATATTTTATTGTTTTTGAAATTTGCACACATATTACTCTTTACATTACTATCAATAAATATTAATATATAATAGGAAATTTTATAATTTCATTCATATAAATACTATTATAGTACTTATTAACATGTTTTTTGTATCTCTGTATACAATATACTTATAAAGGCTTTTTTATAACTTTTATTAACTTATTCGGGGGTGATCCTATGAAAAGAAAAATTAAAATGGACTTTGTTGAACAGACTGTCATGTTAAGCAGTGCTATCAAATGGATTATACTAGCCATATTTGCTGGACTTGTTGTAGGCTCAGTCACTGGACTTTTTCTAAAACTTCTTCATTTTGGAGAACATCATATGATGAAATGGAATCGCTATTATTTACTGATGCCTATTGCTTTCTTTTTAAGTAGCCTATTGGTTGTAAAGTTAGCACCTGAAGCAGAAGGACACGGAACTGAAAAGGTAATAGAAGCTGTTCATCAAAAAGATGGTAAAATTGATATAAAAGTAATTCCTGTAAAATTACTTGCAACCCTTATTACGCTTATTTCTGGAGGATCAGCTGGTAAAGAAGGGCCTTGTGCTCAAATTGGTGCAGGTATTGCATCTTTCTTTGCTAATGTATTTAAAATTAACAATACCCTAGACAGAAAAAGATTTGTTATATGCGGCATAAGCGCTGGATTTGCTGGAGTTTTTGGTACTCCTATTGCAGGAGCAGTTTTTGCAGCAGAAGTTTTATATGTAGGAAAATTTTCTTATATTGTTCTTTTACCTTCCTTAATAGCATCTTATGTAAGCTGTATTGTGAATAAAGCTTTAGGCATATCACACTTACAATATGCCATATCATTTACACCTTCTAATGAGATAAAAATGTTTTTGAATATGATTGTATTTGGTATTTTTATGGGCTCTTTGGCGATGTTGTTTATTCGTCTTTTAAATATCATTGAAGAATCTATTCATAAAATAAATATTTATAAGCCTTACAAAGGAATTTTAGGCGGACTTATTCTTGTACTGATTGTTTATTTAACAGAAAGCAAGGATTATATAGGCTTAGGTACACAAGTAATCAATGAAAGTATTTCAGGAAGTTCAGTAAGTGGAGTTGCCTTTCTCATTAAAATGTTTACTACTTCTGTCACACTAGGGTCTGGAGGAAGTGGTGGAATTTTAACCCCTATATTTTATATCGGTGCAACAGCAGGAAATGCTTGGGGACAAATTATGAATGCAAATATGGCTTTATTCTCTGCTATTGGCATGGTTGCTTTCGTAGCAGCATGTACAAATACACCTATTTCAGGAATTCTGATAGCAATGGAGCTATTTGGAATTGAAGTTGCTTCCTATGCTTCTATTCCTTGTGTAATTAGTTACTTCATGGTTGGCCACAAGAGCGTATATCCGAGTCAAATCCTTGTGATTAATAAATCCCCTTCTGTTGATCTTCAGACAAATTGTGAAATAGGGCGAGTAAAAGAACTAAAAATAAAAAACAAAGTTCTTAAAAAATTCTATAATCATTACAATTCATAAAAATAAATCAGACATATATCCTAAATTTAGGATGTATGTCTGACTTTTTCACCCCACTTTTTTCTTTTTTCTCATCATATCTTCCATTTCAATTAACGGTAAAGGTCTACTAAAAAGATATCCTTGTACTTTATCACATTGTAAGTCTTTTAGATATTTAAATTGCTCCCACGTTTCAACGCCCTCTGCTACAACTGACATATCCATACTATGAGCCATCTCAATAACAGCTTTCACAATTGCCTGTTGCGTATTATTTTCAGTAATATCATCAACAAAAGATTTATCAATTTTTAAAACATTTATTTCTAATTGTTTCAAATAATTCAAAGAAGAATATCCTTTCCCAAAATCATCTAATGATATTACTATACCTAGTTTTCTTAAATCATCTAATATTTTATTGGTAAGTTCAAAGTCCTCCATGATTGCATTTTCAGTAATTTCTAATTCAAGAAGATAAGGTTTAATTCCTGTTTCCTTAATAATCCCCTTAACCATATCTACAAAATTTGGTTGTTTTATTTGAATTACAGAAACATTCACAGATATATACACAGGAGTATATCCTAATTCCTGCCATACTCTAATCTGTCTACATGCAGTTTTTAGTACCCATTCTCCAATAGGAATAATCAGCCCTGTTTCTTCTGCTATAGGAATAAAAACATTTGGAGGGATAAACCCCTTATTAGGATGTTTCCAGCGAATGAGTGCTTCTACTCCTGAAATATTTTCATTATTTATATTAATTTTAGGCTGATAATAAATCAAAAACTCATTACGCTCCACTGCATGCCTTAAACTATTTTCAATTTCTAATTTTTCTAACATTTCTATGTTCATATCTGATGTATAAAAATGATAGCTTTTTTTACACTGTTTCTTAGCTGCATACATTGCTGTATCAGCATTTTTTAAAAGCATATGTACATTTTCTCCATGGTCTGGATAAATTGCAATTCCCATACTAACAGTAATATAAAATTCACGGTCATCTAATAGCCAAGGATTTTGAAATGATTTTGAAATTTTTTCTACACAATTCATTATATCGCTTTTTTTATCTGCTTTTGGTAAAATAGCAACAAATTCATCTCCTCCCATACGGGTGATTATTCCTTCTTTACATATACATTTTTTTAGTAATATACCTACATTTCTAAGTAGCAAGTCCCCAAATGTATGGCCAATTGTATCATTTACTTTCTTAAAATTATCTAAATCTAAATATAATAAAGCTAATTTTTCATTATTTTTTCTTGCTTCTTCCAACATCTTAGATAAATTTTTTTCAAATAACATTCTGTTTGGCAATCCTGTTAGCGTATCATAATATGATAAATAATGAATTTGTTCTTGCTTTATAATCAGTTCCTCTTCTTTGCTTTTTATTTTTTCTTTTATTTTGTTTATATTTTTAGCAATATGTCCTAATTCATCAGATGAATTTAGACCAATAGTATCCTCATAATTTCCTTCTTGTATCCTTTTTAAATAATTATTAATAATAGAAATTTTATTCATCACATACTTATTAAAAAGTTTAAATGTCATCATACCCGTAAATACTGTTACGAAAAAGGAGATGCCCAGTGAAAAAACTAATATACCACTTTCTTTATTGGTTAAAATATAATCTATCTTATTCTGAGCAAGGCTTTTCATTATCACCCCTAAGGAAATATTTGAAAAAAGCATTGCAAAAAATAAACAGATAATAAATTTTTTTTTCATTTTTAATCTCCTTATAATTATAAAATTAATATTTATTAATTATAATTGTATTATATTTCCCTTTATAACTATTTAAGTATTCGACATATTTTTAAAATCTCCTTTCTTATTCTCTTTTTAGTTATTACCTAAAAGATATAATTTAATAATAAAAACCGCCTAAAAAGGCGGTTTTTATTTTAAAAAATAATTTCTTTATTAATTTCCTGTAGGTTATTACATCCAGTCATAATCATGGCCTCTACTAGTTCATCTCCTATTTTTTGTGTATACAGGGCTACTCCCTCTGCTCCTCCTCCATAAGCAGCAACTGCATAAGGTCTTCCTATGAGAACAGCATCAGCACCTAAAGCAAGTACCTTTAAAACATCTAGGCCACTTCTTATACCTCCATCAATAAATATTTTCATTCTGCCTTTTACAACTTCTACAATTTTAGGAAGCACTTCCACTGTAGCAGGTGTATGATCTAGCACTCTGCCTCCATGATTCGAAACAACAATTCCATAAGCACCTGCTTCCATAGCTTTTAAAGCACCCTTTACAGTCATAACTCCTTTTATGATAAATGGTAGCTTTGTAGCACCAATAATCTCCTTTAAGTCTTCTACTGGCTTTGGGCTAACAGGTTTTCCTGCTTTAGCTAATATGGCAAGACCTGCTGCATCTATATCCATGGCTACTGCTACAACATTTTTGCTTTCTGCAGCTCTTAATCTTTGAAGTATTTCTTCTTTTGTCCAAGGCTTTATAGTAGGAATTCCTAGACTTTCATTTTCTTCAATGGCACGTAATGGATCCATAAAATATTCATCTTTTACACCATCACCCGTAAATCCAATAGTACCTGCTTTTTTACATCCTTCTATAATTGCTTTTGCATAAGCATAGTCTGTAAGTCTTTCCCCATAACAAGGAATCAAACCACCAATCGGTGCTGCAAAAACTGGATACTTAAATTTCCTTCCAAACAGTTCTATTGAAGTATCTACTTTAGATGGATAATAAATGGTATCCATATTTAATTTTATTTCTTTCAACTTCTCAACATTCCGTATAAATGCTGATCCCGATCCTTTTCCTCCTACTCCAGGTATTTCGCCTTTACATACCTTTCCATTACATTCTAGGCAAACTCTACATTTAAAATCAGGTATCTTCCTTGCATTTTCTAATATATCTTTGTAATTCATAAATACCTCCTATTAAAAATTATTTTTTCGAATAAATATCTGAAAACTCAACTTGTATTCGTTCAATATATCCCCATTGAACAGAATGAGTATTTTCAAATTCATTGTTCTCTTGTTGCAATACTCTAACAGGTAGTTCTATTATAAATTCACTTCCCTCGCCATATTCACTCTCTAAATATATTTTTCCATTATGCATTTCTACAAAAGACTTTACTAAAGATAATCCTATACCACTTCCTTCATGATTTCTAGCAAGAGATTTATCGACCTGCCTAAATCTTTCAAAAACTGCACCAATCTGCTCTTTTGGAATACCTATTCCTGTATCTTTCACACTAATGCATATATACTCGTCTCTATCATATATAGTAACTTTAATATTTCCTCCCACATCTGTAAATTTTACTGCATTTGAAAGAAGATTTAAAATAATCCTTTCTATTTTATCTGGATCACAAGCCATCAGCTTTTCTTCCATTTCTGTATCAAATTGAAGAACTATTCCTTTATTTTCTATATAATCAGCTACAGATAAAGTAATATCTTCAATCAAGCTTACAATATTTACATTTTTTAGCTTTATCTCAAAAAAACCTGTATCTATTTTTGTAATATCTATCAAGTTGTTTACTAGTCTTAATAATCGATTACAATTTTGTTTCATAATATCTTTGTACTTATTTAGATGATTATTGCAAGTATCTTTTAAGTGTATATCTAACAATTGTAATGTACCTAAAATTACATTTAGTGGTGTTCTTAATTCATGAGAAATATTTGCAAAAAATTCATTCCGTAATTCATCATATTTTTTTGCTTCTCTTAATAACCTTTCATTTTCTTCAGCTCTTTTACGGTCGGTAATATCACGTGCAATAATTTGTACTGCTATCCCTCCTTTATGAGGAAAGGGAATAGCTACTTTTTCTATATCCACAACTTTATTATCATTTCTTATAATTTTTTCTTCTACAAAATATGTAGGTATATTCTTTTCTTCAACACGTCTTAATCGTTCTAATGTTTTTTCATGAAAGTCAGGATGCAGATAATCAAATATACTTTTACCAATCAGTTCCTTAGGATCTTTTAATCCTACAAGCTTTGCTGCTGCTTTATTGGCAAATAAAAATTTTCCATTTTTATATATTGCAATAGCATCCGGTGAATGTTCTACTAATCTTTTATATTGTTCTTTGCTTTCTCTTAGTTCCTTTTCAGCATTTTTTCGTTGTGTAATATCTCTTCCTGCTATTGTAGCACCAATAAATTCATCATCCTCATTAAACACTGGCTTTCCAACGCTTTCTATCCATACATAGTTCCCATTAATATGCCTATAACGATATTCTGCTATATCTCCCATACCCGTTTTTATTGCATAATCGCATATATCCATTACTTTATCTAAATCATCTGGATGTATAAAATCAAATATGTACTTTCCAATCATATCCTTTGGTTCATATCCTAAAATTTTTATACAGGATGGGCTAATATACTCAATAATTCCCTGATGATTTATCTGATGAATAAGGTCTAACATATTATCTGTTATTTGACGTAATCTTTTCTCACTTTCTGTTAATGCTTCCTCTATGCGTTTTTGTTTTATATCATTTGTCATATGATTCTTTCGTAATTTTTCATTAGATTCTTTAAGTCGCTTCATCATATTTCCTATTAAAAAAACAGCACCTATTAACAATAAATTATTTACCAAATAGAATTTCGTATTAAAAGGAATAGATGTCATAGAAACACCAACCATATCCATCATATTGAAAAAAAATTCAACTCCTACTAAAACAATAACTGCAATCATTAGCCATATACTTTTTTTTGAAAAAAATATTTCTTTTAAAGTATCATTCAATCTTTTAGGTTTCTGTATAATCTTATCTAGATTTTCTTGTACTCCTATAACTTTCACTCCTTGCTAATTAAAGTAATAGTTTAAAACTCTATGCACATTACCCTATTCTACAAAACATTCTAACTTCCTGCCAAGATTTATAGCAAATTCTTACAAATTTCCTTATATTTCAAAATGTCTATTTTTCTAAAAAAAAGAAAAAGCTAATCTCAGCTTTTTCTCATCATATCTTTTAATTTCTTTGCAGATGTATATGGGTCGATAGAAGCCATAATATAAGACATAACAGCAACACCTTTCGCCCCTGCTGAAAGGACTTGTTTCACATTTTCTGGCTTAATTCCACCCAAAGCAATAATAGGTATGCTTATATTTTTTTTCATCTCTTTAATAAAATCAATTCCCTTAGGTTCTAATCCCTTCTTACAATCGGTTTCAAATATATGGCTAGCAAGTAAATAACTTGCTCCTTGTTTTTGTGCAAAAACAGCTTCTTCTAGGCTATGAACAGAAACACCTAAAAGTCCTTGCCAATTAAAATTTCTTTTTATAAAATCGTTAAACCCTACGTGATACCCATCAGCATTAATAGCTTTTGCTACCTCTAAATTGCTATTAATTATAAATAAAATATTTTTTCCTTGTATCTTTTTTTGTATTTTTTTTGCTACTAAAAGAAGCTTTTCATAACATAAATCCTTTTCTCTTAAGATGATAGCATCTACCTTTGCAGATACTGCTTTTTCAATCACTTCATCTAACGTACCTTTTCTTAGAATTTTCCGATTGGTAATCAAAAAAAGCATCTAGTCATCCTCTCTTAGTATATTAATATTTTTCCCTTCCATTACTTTATTCATATTTCTCATGGAACACATTTTTCCACACATTGTGCAGCTGTCTTCATGTTGAGGCTGTGATTCTTTTCTATATCTTATGGCCTTTTCAGGATCAATAGCAAGTTCAAACATTTTTTCCCAATTTAGCTCTTGTCTTGCTTTGCTCATAGCATAATCCCTATCTTTTGCTCCTTTAATGTTTTTCCCTAAATCTCCAGCATGAGCAGCAATTTTAGCTGCAATAATTCCTTCCTTCATATCTTCTAAGTTTGGCAATCTTAAGTGTTCTGCTGGTGTAACATAGCATAAGAAATCTACTCCATGGCTTGCAGCTAATGCTCCACCAATAGCACTTGTTATATGATCATATCCTGGTGCTATATCTGTAACAATTGGCCCTAATACATAAAAAGGCGCTCCATGACAAAGTTTTTTCTCAATAAGTACATTAGCAGCAATTTCATTTATTGGCATATGCCCTGGACCTTCTATTATAACTTGTACATTTCTCTCCCATGCTCTTAAAGTTAACTCCCCTAGTACAAGTAATTCTTGAATTTGGCTAGTATCTGTAGCATCATGAATGCTTCCTGGTCTACAAGCATCTCCAAGACTTAATGTTAAATCATATTTCTCACAGATATCTAATAATTCATCATAATACTTAAAGAATGGATTTTCTTCATTGTTTAATTCCATCCAAGCATAAAGCAAAGAGCCTCCCCTTGAAACAATATTTGTAAGTCTTTTGTTTCTCTTGAAAACCTCTGCTGTTTGTCTATTAATTCCTGCATGAATTGTAACAAAATCTACGCCATCTTCTGCATGCTTTTGTACTACCTTTAAGAATTCTTCTGCTGTAATATCTTTTAATTCCTTATCATAAAATCCTACTGCATCATACATAGGAACTGTACCAATCATTGCAGGGGACATTTCTACTAATCTTCTTCTAAACTCTTCTGTTTTTCCATAGGAGCTTAAATCCATAATAGCTTCAACCTTCATATCGAGAGCTGTTTTTACTTTTTCCATCTCTTTATCAATATTATAGCAGTCTTTTGAAATCCCTAGATTTACGTTGATTTTTGTCCTTAATCCTTCTCCAATTCCTTCTGGATCTAATGCTTTATGATTCTTATTTGCAGGGATTACTACCTTTCCCTGTGCAATAAGACCTCTTAAAACTTCCACATCCATATTTTCCTTCTTTGCTACAATCTCCATTTCTTTTGTAATAATACCACGTTTAGCAGCATCCATTTGAGTTGTATACATCATCACTTCATCTCCTTTTATATATGCATCCAATCCTTAAAAATAGGTTGATATCCTTTAGATAAAATAGCCTCTTTTACTTCCTCTACACTTCTTATATCTGATATTTCAAACTGCCCTTCACCTTTATCATCTGTGCTATGTCCACCTACTTCTGTGCTTACTCCTGCAGACATCTTTGTTACCCCTAGAGGTATTAAATTATCTCTAAGTCCTGCACTTTCTCTTGTTGATATTGTAATCCCTAAATATGGTAAGAAAATTCTTAAAGCAAGCATGTATTGAACCAAATTTTTGTCTGTTACAGGATATACATCTTCAAAACACCCTGCATGGGGTCGAATGCGTGGTGGGGATATGCTTATAGCCACATCTGGATATTTATTTTGCAAATAGTCTGCATGAAGTCCTGTTAAAAAAGCTTCTCTTCTCCATTCATTCAATCCTAGGAGGGCTCCAATATTTACATTTCTCATCTTTGCCATACATCCACGCTCTGGGGTATCTAATCGAAAATGGTAATCTTTTTTAGGTCCAGAAATATGCACACGATCATAAATTTCTTCATCATACACTTCTTGATAAATCGTAAGACTATCTACTCCCGCCTCTATTATCTTTTTGTATTCATCCTCTGTCATTGGATACAATTCTATCCCAATAGAATCAAAATATTTCTTTAATATTTTTACTGCTTCTATAATATAAGATAGAGGCGTATCCTTTGGAGATTCTCCTGTTAAAATAAGTATGTGCCTAAGTCCAGTAGATGCTATAGCAATTGCTTCCTTTTCTATTTCTTCTAATGTCAACTTTTTTCTTTTTATATTATTGTTTATGTTATAACCACAATAAGCACATTGATTAATACAATGATTTGCCAAATACATAGGTGTAAATAATAAAATAGCTTTTCCAAAATGCTGTAAAGATAAGATATTAGCTCTTTGTGCCATCTCTTCCAAAAAATTTTCTGCTACTGGTGATAATAATGCTAAAAATTCATATTGATCTATTTTGTTTTTATTAAGAATCCTTAGTATATCTGATTCAGTAACTTTTTCAAAAAAACTATCATAATCAAAGTTTTTAAATTTTTCATAACAATTGTAAAAACTCATTATAATTCACCTTCATTCAAAAATCCTGTAAGGGGAGAAGATGCTTGGGCATATTGTTTTGTAGGTCCTAATTTTGAAAGATAAGCAATCCTTCCAGCTTTTACTGCAAATGAAAAAGCTTTTGCCATATTAACAGGATCATTTGCAGTAGCAATAGCAGTATTTACTAAAACTGCTTCAGCTCCCATTTCCATGGCTTCTGCTGCTTCAGAAGGTCTGCCAATTCCTGCATCAACAATAATAGGTAGATCAATTTCATCAATAAGTATTTGTACAAGTTCTTTTGTTTTGATTCCTCTATTTGTTCCTATAGGTGCACCTAAAGGCATCACTGCAGCAGCTCCTGCCTCTACAAGTCTTTTGGCAGCCATTAAATCGGGACTCATATAAGGAAGTACAACAAATCCTTCCTTTGCTAGAATCTCTGTTGCTTTGATAGTTTCTTGATTATCCGGAAGTAGGTATTTATTATCGGATATTACTTCAATTTTAATCCAGTTCCCACAGCCCATAGCTCTTGCAAGTCTTGCAATTCTAACAGCTTCTTCTGCATTTCTTGCACCAGAAGTGTTTGGAAGGAGTATAATATCCTTTGGAATATACTCAAGAAGATTTTCTTCCTTAGCTTTAAGATCTACTCTTCTTAAAGCCATAGTAACAACTTGTGTTTCACAGCTTTTGATTACATCTGGTATTATTTTTTTGCTAGAAAACTTCCCTGTCCCAATAAGCAACCTACTTTTTAGCTCAACTCCTCCTATAACCAGCTTATCCATTGTACCATCTCCTAAATTTCATATTCATTTAAAATAATTCTAAGTACTGTATTTGCCTGATGATTTGCTGCAATAGCAACCCTAGGTGCCATCAAGCCACATCCTGGCTTTGCTTCTGAAGTATAATCTCCTACCATATACAAACGGTTTAATATTCTCTTTGTTTTAATGGTATTATTAGAAAAATATCCAGCCATTCCTGAAGCAGCTATTATATATTTATCTGGAAGCTTTGATAGCACCGTATTTACTAAGGTTGCTTTGCATTTTGGATCATCAAAAGCTTCTACAATCATATCTACATCTTTAAAGCAATCGACTATATTATTTTCATCAAGATACAAATCTTTACTTTGAACCTCTACAAATGGATTAATATTTTTTAATACATCCTTTAAGGCTTCTGTTTTCTTCATTCCTATATGCTTTATAAAATACTGTTGCCTGTTTAAATTGCTTGGTTCTACCACATCAAAATCTACTAATACTAGTTTTCCTATCCCTAACCTTGCAAGGGATACAGCTACATTCGAGCCAAGACCTCCAAGCCCTGCAATTCCTATACATGCTTTTTTTACTTTTTCATGTACTCCTGGTGTATGCCTTGCAACAAGTAAACTTTCTAACTCATCTTCATTTGGAATTTCCCCTCTTATGATCAGTGTAAGCCAATCATTTTCCTTTAAAGGTACATCCTCTTTAATAATAAATCCATTTAAAACCACAATATCTGCATCTTTTTTAACAAAATCTCTTACTCCAAAAGCTGTAGCTTTTTCATTTACAATTAAGGGTTTTTCATTTAAAAATATTTTCACATCAACCGCCTCCGACAAAACTTACAATTTCTACTTGATCTTCTTTGTTTAATATATGCTCTTTGTATTTTTCTTTCGGAACAATTTCAAAATTTACTTCCACCACTACTTTCTCCTCAGACAGACCTAGCTTTTTAAGCATTTCACTAATGGACATTTTTTCAAAATCCATTTCTTTACCATTTATAAGCAAATTCCCCCCTCCTTCCATATGGTGTTTTCAAAATTTAAAAAAGTGCAAATTCATAGAGAATTTGCACTTTTAAATAAAAATCATAAACATATTCCCTACGTTGGCATTACCCAAATCAGGTTATAAGGGTCAGAGATAACATCTCTTTCTCAGCCCATTCCTATGAGCTCCCCTTGTATATCATATTAAATTTTTCCATTGAAAAAAGCTTACCCTAGGGTAAGCTTTTAGAAATCAATAATTTTTGGTTTCTTGCTTCCCTACGGCAGTACTAGCTGCATCAGGTTTTAAGGGTTAGGATTTCTCCTTCTCAGCCAAAAGGCACCCCTAGCAAAACATTTAATTAATTACATTGTAATCCAATATGACAACTTTGTAAAGTTACTATGAAAAATTCTTTCCTTTTACTCTGTTACTAATCTTAATTCAACAGGAATAAACTTCTCTACACTCTCTCCTTTTAATACTTTATCTGCTGTTTCTACTCCAAGTGAACCAATCTTATCCGGCTGTTGTGCAACTGTTGCAGCAAGCTTTCCTTCCTTTACTGCAGCTACAGCATCATCCGTAGCATCAAAACCAACAACCATAATTTTTCTTCCTGTTCCTTCAATAGCTTTTAAAGCACCTAAAGCCATTTCATCATTATGAGCAAAAACTGCATCAATTTCTGGCTGTGCCTGTAAAATATTTTCCATAACTGTTAGTCCTTCTGTTCTGTTAAAGTTTGCTGTTTGTTTTGCTACAACTTCTATTTTAGTACCTTCTAATGCTTTATTAAATCCTGTACCTCTATCTACCGCAGCAGAAGCACCTGGAATTCCTTCTAATTCAACTACTTTTCCTTTTTTACCTAATTTTTGTACAATATATTCTCCTGCCATTTTTCCACCTGCTACGTTATCTGAAGCAATATGAGAAACTACTTCTCCGCTATTTGCCCCTCTATCTAAAGTAAGTACAGGGATTTTTGCATCATTTGCTAACTTAATGGCATTTCCTACTGTATTGGAATCAGTTGGATTAATTAGTATTACAGAAACCCCTCTTGTAATTAAATCTTCTACATTCGAAAGTTCTTTAGATGGATCATCTTGTGAATCTAAAATAATCATTTCATAACCTAATTCTTTCGCTTTTGCTTCAGCCCCTTCTTTTAATGTAACAAAGAAAGGATTATTTAATGTAGAAAGTACAAGACCTATCTTCTTTGTCCCCTCTTTTTCAGCTTCTGAAGCTTTTTCTTGTGTTGCACAACCTGCCAATACACCCATTAGTAAAATGGCTACCATAAGAATTGATAATACTTTTTTCATTTTGGTTCCCCCTTTTTAAAATGTTTTTTATAATCTACCGAGAATGATAAAAAGTAATTCTCGGATTAGATTCAAACTACTTATCTTTTCTATCTGATAATACAGCAATTGCAATTACAATCCCTTTTGCTATCATTTGATAATAAGAGCTAACATTTAATAGATTTAAAGCATTATTTAAGATTCCTATAATAAGCGCACCAATAATCGTTCCTAGGATACTTCCAGCGCCTCCTGCAAGGCTTGTCCCTCCTAATACAACGGCAGCAATAGCATCTAGTTCATAACCTACCCCTGCATTTGGATTTGCTGATGAAAGTCTTGATGTAATAATAATTCCTGCAGCAGCAGCAAGCATCCCACTTATAGCGTATACAGATAATTTAATCTTTGATACATTCAATCCAGAAAGCTTCGAAGCTTCTTCATTTCCCCCTAAAGCATAGACATACCTTCCTAATCTTGTCTGTGTTAATATGTAATAAGCTATTATAAATACAAGAGTCATTAAATATACTGGAATCGGTATTCCTAAAAAATAACCTCCTCCTATCTTTGAAAAAAACTCAGCTCCTTTATCACTTCCTAGTGTAATCGGCATTCCATTAGTAAAAACCAATGTTGCTCCTCTAAGTACAGTCATAGTAACAAGAGTTGCAATAAATGGCTGTACTTTTCCTTTGCTAATCATAACACCACTAAATAGGCCTACTAAAGCACCAATTATTAAAGATGCCATAACAGCTAAAAATACATTTACTCCTGCTGATATGAAATATGCAGATACTGCCCCACAGAAAGCTAAAACAGATCCTACTGAAAGGTCTATGCCTCCTGTTAATATAACAAAAGTCATTCCAGCAGCAATAATTGCATTAATAGAAGTTTGTCTTAAAACATTTAATATATTAGAAACTGTTAAAAATCTAGGACTTAAAAAGGAAATAATCAATGAAAAAATAACAAGTCCAATAATCGATTTAAATTTCATCAGCATTTTTTTATTCATCCTTACACTAAGCCCCCTTTATGCCAACTGCACATCTCATAATATTTTCTTGAGAAGCATCAAATTTATCAAATTCTCCTGTAATGCTGCCTTTATGCATAACTAAAATTCTATCACTCATTCCTAGAATTTCTGGCATCTCTGAAGAAATAATAATAATACTCATTCCTTCTTGTTTAAATTTATTAATCAAATCATATATTTCTTTTTTTGCTCCCACATCTACGCCTCTTGTTGGTTCATCTAATATTAGAATCTTAGGATTTGTCATAAGCCCCTTTGCAATAGATACTTTCTGTTGGTTCCCACCACTTAAGTTTTTAACTATTTGATTCTCACTAGGTGTTTTGATTGCCATATGATCAATATAGTCTTTTACATATTTTTTTTCTTTTGTTCCATTAATTTTGAAAAAATAACCTTCAAAATCTTTTAATGAAGATATACTCATATTTTCCTTTATAGATAGTCCAAGGATTAATCCTTGCCCTTTTCTATCCTCTGATACATAAGCAATCCCTGCTTTTAAAGCATCCTGAGAAGATGTAATTTTTACTTCTTTTCCTTCTATATAAATTTTTCCTGATTCTTTCTTTAAAGCACCATATATAGTTTTGGCAAGTTCTGTTCTTCCAGAACCCATAAGCCCTGCAATTCCAAGAATTTCACCTTTTCTTAATAAAAAGCTTATATCTTTGATGAATTCATTTGATAAATTTTTTACTTCTAATGAAACCTCCCCTTTTTCTACATCAACTCTTGGAAATTGTTCAGTAAGCTTTCTTCCAACCATCATCTCGATTAGTTTATTTTCATCTAAATTTTTCACTTCATCTTCTCCAATAAACTTCCCGTCCCTTAAAACAGTTACATCATCACAAATTTGAAAAATTTCTTCTAATCTGTGGGAAATATAAACTATGCTTTTTCCTTCGTCTCTTAATTCATTGATTACCTGAAAAAGACTTTCTGTTTCTTTTTTGGTTAAAGCATCTGTAGGCTCATCCATAATAATAATCTTTGCATTTAGAGACAGAGCTTTAGCAATTTCAACCATCTGCTGCTCTCCAATGCTCAAATTAGCAACCAATTCTTCTGGGCTTTTCTCTACTTTCAACTTTTTAAGTAACTTTTCTGCATTCTGATAAAGTTTTTTCCAATCAATTTTTTTAAAAGCATTTACAGGTTCTCTCCCTAAAAAAATGTTTTCCCCAATGGTCAAATGAGGAATTAAATTTAGTTCCTGGTGGATAATTGTTATTCCCTCTTCTTGTGCATCCTTTGGTCCCTTAAAATGAATGTTTTTCCCTTCATAAATGATCTGTCCCGTATCTTTTTGGTAAACACCACTTAATATTTTCATCAATGTAGATTTTCCAGCTCCATTTTCCCCCAAAAGCGCCATTACCCTTCCTTCATAAATCTTAAAGTCTACATTATCCAAAGCTTTCACACCAGGAAATTCTTTAGTAATGCCCTTCATTTGAAAAATAGATTTTTTCATTCCTATCACTCCTTAAAATACAACACCTGCTTTTAGGATGATATTTGCATAAGGTGTAAACTCTCCCGTTCTAACCACACATACAGATTGCCTTGTTAAATCTTTGAAGGTTTCATGAGTAACTTCCTGAATCTGAATCTTTGTATTTTCTTCTTTTTCTACTTGTTGAAGCTTTTGCATTAAATTTTCATATAATTTAGGACTTACTGTTTTCATTTCCTTTGCAATCACTACTTCTTCTACTTTAAGTTCTTCAAAAATCGTATCTAGTGTTTCTAAAAAAGTAGGTATTCCTTTTTTTAAAGCCAAATCAATCCTTTGTGTCTCCTTTGGAATTGGAAGACCGCTATCTGCAATAGTGAGCATATCTGTATGTCCCATTTTTGCTATTGCATAAGATATTTCTGAATTTATTAAACCTGCCTTTTTCAATTTTATGCCTCCTTAAACGACATCACTTCTTCAAGGTAAGGTAGTGAACTTTGAGCCCCTTTTTTGGTTACGGTAAGGGCACCCACCTTTGAAGCAAACTTTATCGCATCATCAATTTTTTTTCCTTCTGCAAGAGAAACACAAATACCTCCAATAAAGCTATCTCCTGCTGCTGTTGTATCTACTGCATTTACTTTGTGAGAATCAAATTTTTTCACACAATTTTCATCTACATAAAGAGACCCTTTTTCTCCCATTGTAACAATTAAGGATTTTACTCCCTCTTTTATAAGGATCTTTGCTCCCTTTAAGATGTCTTCTTCCTCTTTTATTTCTATTTGAGCTAATATTTCAAGCTCTGTTTCATTTGGGATTAATAAATCTACATTTTTAATAGTTTCTTTATCTAGCAGTTTAGCTGGAGCTGGGTTTAAAATTGTATATTTCCCTAATTCTTTTGCCCTTTTTAGGGTATATTTTACTGTATCAACTGGTATTTCTAATTGTAACAATACAATTTCTGATTTTTCTATGACTTCTATATGTTTTTCTATATCTTCTTTCTCTAATTTAAAATTTGCTCCAGGAATAACAACAATAGCATTATCTCCTTCTTTATCTACAGTAATCATTGCAACTCCTGTAGGTGTATTTTCTTCTATTTGAACCGAATCAATATTTATACCATCTTTTTTTAATGATTCCAAAAGGGTTCTGCCAAATCCATCATCCCCTACTTTTCCTATCATGTTCACTTTTGCACTAAGTCTTGCAATAGCTACAGCTTGGTTGGCTCCTTTCCCTCCTGGTATTTCCTGAAAAGAATCACCAATAATCGTCTCTCCTACTTTTGGCATATTTGAAACACAACCAACCAAATCCATATTTAAACTTCCAATGACAGCAATCTCCCTCATAGTTCTTGCCTCCTTCTACTTTTGCATAGTAGATTTCCTAATGATCAATTCCGTATTTAAAATAACTTTTTCTTGACTTTTCCCTTTTTTCTCTAATAGCTTTATTAACATGTCAACAGCTTTATATCCCATCTCATAACTTGGCTGTCTTATAGTTGTAAGTTCAGGGTTTATAAGCGGTGCAATATATATATCATCAAATCCAACAATCCCAACCTCTTGTGGTACTTTTATCCCTGCTTGTTTTAATGCTTTTATAGCTTCTATAGCAATCAAATCATTTCCACAAAACAAAGCATCAAAATCTATTTCCTTCTCTAATAACCTTTTAATAACTTCATATCCCCATCCTCTTTGATAAGTTCCTTCAAATATATATTCTTCTTGATAAGGAACATGAAATTCTTCTAAAGCCTTTTTATATCCCTTTAACCGTTCAATAGAAGGATGACTGGTCAGTGGTCCTGATAAGAAGATAACTTTTTTATATCCACATTGTAATAAATGCTTTACTCCGTCATATGCCCCCTTACAGTTATCAACGGTTATTTTTCCCTTTACACCTTTTAAATCAATATCCCTATCTACTAAAATAATAGGTACTCTATTATTTTTTAGGTAATTAAATCCACTGCTTCTTTTTGAAGATGCAGTAAAGATAATTCCGTCTACCATTTTTTCAATTAACATGCTTACATACTTTTCTTCTTTTTCTGCATCATCATCTGTATTGCAAAACATAATATTATACCCTTCTTCATGAGCTTTATCTTCTGCTCCTCTTGCAAGCTCAGGAAAAAATGGATTTCTTATGTCTGGAATAACTAGCCCTATTGTTTTTGTCTTTTTGGTTACAAGACTTCTAGCAGCAGTATTTGGAATATAATTGTACTCCTGCATAATCTTTAAGATTTTTTCCCTTGTTGCTTGACTAATATGTTCATCCTTACGATTCATTACTTTTGATACTGTAGCTGTAGATACTCCTGCAATCCTTGCAATATCTTTAATTGTAACTTTCATACTTTCCCTCCAACACTCAGGTAAACGTTTTACTAAAACGTTTACCTAGATTATATCACTTTTATTACTCCCTTTCAATATGGACATATGGTCATAAAGTTATTTTTAGTCTCTTATACTGCCAATAACAAAATCATTCTTTCAAACATATTATATATTGAATGCATAGAAAAGGAGGCTTATTATGAAAAATCCATTTTATTATCAATATGGGAATTCTTTCCCTAAATATAGAAGCTACCCATATAATGAAATCAATCACTATAAAAAAAAATATACCCCTTACGATTATTTTGATCTAGGAGACCCAGCTCCTGACTTTACCTTAGAAGGTATTATAAATAAAGAATTAAAAAAAGTTTCTCTTCATGATTATAGAGGAAAATGGGTAGTCGTATTCTTTTATGGCTCAGACTTTACATTTGTTTGACCTACAGAGCTTGCAGCAGTTGCTGACAGATATAAGAAGTTCAAAAATATAAATACAGAAGTTTTAGCAATTAGTACTGATAGTATTTATTCACATAAGATATTTACACAAACCTCTCCATCAGGAAAAAAAATAAATTATCCTCTTTTATCCGATAGAACACAAGAAGTTTCAAAAAAATATGGTATATTAAACGAAAAAGAAGGTTTTGCATATCGAGGTGCTTTCATTATAGATCCAGAAGGTACTATTCAAGCTATAATAATAAATCCTCAACCCGTAGGAAGAAATATCGATGAGATATTAAGAATTATACAGGCACTACAATTTAATCGGAAGACAGGTTTAGGAGCTCCCGCTGGATGGAATGTAGGAGACCCTGGTATAAAGATAGGATGGGATTATGTCGGAAAATACTAAAAAATAGGGGACATCTCGTCCCCTATTTTTTATCCCCATGAACTTCTTTATCTGATTTTTCAACAATTTTATTATTTTCATCCACAAAAACAACACGTGGTTTAAAACTTCTTACTTCTTTTTCATCAATCCAACAATATGCAATAATAATTACTGTATCCCCTGGTTGGACAAGTCTAGCTGCAGCACCGTTTAAACATATTATACCACTATCTCTTTCTCCTTCAATAACATAGGTTTCTAGTCTAGCACCATTATTATTATTGACAATCTGAACTCTTTCTCCTGGTAAAATTCCTGCTGCATCCATCAGAGCCTTGTCAATAGTAATACTTCCTACATAATTTAGATTTGCTTCTGTTACTGTAGCTCTGTGAATCTTTCCTTTAAACATATTTAGCATCATTTGTTATTCCTCCTTATCCACCCCTATTGTGTCCATACATAAAAATACCCTTTCTAAAACCGAACCTGTTATCGGACATAGAAAGGGTATAAATATTTAAAAACACAAACTATTTTTTGTGCATATTTCCTATCCATAAATCTTTTTAGTCCCTGTCCAAAGGATCAGTGCAAAGTCTATTCAATATTATAAAAATTTAAAAGAACACATAAGGGTTTGACTCTTTCGATGTCAACCAACTTAATTTTAACATACTAAATTTAGAAACTCAAATATAAATACTATTTGATAAATTCATCATTGTATGTATAATCAAATATTCTATAAGTATTGCGTCCACTTTCTTTTGCTACATACATGGCCTTATCAGCATTCTTTAAAAGTGTTTCAATATTCATTCCATGCTCAGGCACTAATGCAATACCTATACTGCTTGTAATATATATTTCTCTTTCTTTTATTTTAAAAGGTTTTTTAAATATATTCATGATTCTATTTGCTACATGCGAAATCTCATCTATTTGGTGAATATCATTTATTATAACCATAAATTCATCCCCTCCAATTCGAGCTGCTAAATCATCTTTTCTAACAACCCCTTTAAGTCTAATAGCAACTTGCTTAAGAAGATCATCTCCTGCCTCATGCCCCCAATTATCATTAACAAATTTAAAATTATCTAAATCTATAAACATAGCCCCAAGCATAGTTTCATTTTTCAAAGCTTTTTCTATGCCTAATCGTAATTGTTTATTTCCATATCTTCTATTTGGCAAATCTGTAAGTGGATCATGATATGCTAAATATTCAATCTTTTCTTCATACTTTTTATGGGGACTAACATCTAAAATCCGTACAAGAACATAACATTCCTCTAATACATAGAACTTTTTTATTGTTATGTCCACCCAAATATTATTTAATTTTTGGTTGAATATGTTTATTTCCTTGTTTTCTTTTTTTAGATATTCTTTTAATGTAGACTGATCTATTTTGTCGCTTATATTACTTAATAATAATTCTTCAATATTCCTGCCTGTGATTCCATTTTTTTTGTTGAATAGTCTATTTGCTTTTTTATTACACTCTATTACAACTAATCCATTATATTTTAAAATCAAAATAGCATCCAAAAGCTCATTGAATTTTGTCTTTTCAAATATCTTTCTTCTAATAGCTTCTTTTTCTAATTTAATCCTTTTATATGACTTTAAAAAAATAATACTTATTACAATACCAAAACATAATAAATATTTAAATTTATCAATATATGTATTCTTTATTAAAAAAATACATATACAAGTAAAAAAGCTGTTTAACCCTATATAAACACCTAAAGAAAAAATATTGTTTATAAACATAGTTCCTATGATGATAATCATTAAATATAATAATGATGAATAAACTGGAAAATTATAAATAATATTACCAATAAAAAAAGAAATAGTTATAATATAAAGAACTATAAAGGATAAATTTTCTAGTTTATACTCTTTTAATGCTTCCCTGCATATTTTAAATATCAATATTAGCACCCCTTTTAAGTTCCTACTATCCCCTATCCTTTAAATATATATGTACTTGTCCCTTATACTATTACTTTTATAGACAAAAAATAAACCAAACATTATTCGTTTGGTTTATTCAGAGTATAGACAAAATAAAATTTATGAATGAAAAATAAATATAACTCCTTAAAGAAATGGTTTATATAATCTCCTATTATCTAAAGACCATATAGGTTCAGTAAATTCTCCTTCTTTAATATTTTTTAAATGATCCTCCATATCATACATTCTTGCATCAATCAAATCAATATAATGCAAAAGCTCTCCTTCTGGAATCATAGGTTTTTTAGGACTTCCAAATTCAGGTTCATAATGATGGGATAATACCATATGTTGTAAAAGCATTATAACCTCTTTATCTGCACCTAATTTTTCTCCAACTTTACCTATTTTGTTTATTGCAAGATTAATATGCCCAAGCAATTGCCCCTGAGTACTATACTCTGCTATTCCTAAAGAATCTGCATCTAATTCTTCTAGTTTTTCAATATCATGAAGAAGTATACCAGCAAAGAGTAAATCTGTATTAATATTTGTATAAACCATGCTTAGTTTTTTTCCCCTGTTCTTAACATTCTCAATATGTGATACAAAAGTCCTGAACGTATAGCATGATGCAAGGATTTTGCTGCTGGATAATACATTAATTTTTCCTTTGCTTCCATTATAATCGTATCTACAATATTTTTTATATCTTTATTTTTAATTCTTTTAACAAATGTATAAACCTCATCAAACATTTCTTCAGCACTTAAAGGAGCTGATTGTACAAAATCCTCGATATTTTTTCCATCTTCTTTATTTGCTAACCTGATTAAGTTTATTCTTAGCTGCAATTTTCCTTTCCATTCACTTACATTCCCACGTACTTTTATTAAACTCTTAGCAGGAAACATATTTTCTTGTCCTTCTTCACAATCCCACAGCTTTGCATTGATCTCTCCTGTTTTATCAGATAAAGTAATATCTAGATAATTTTTATTATTTGCTGATAATTTTCTTTCTATTCTTTTTAAAATAAAAAAGCCTTGAATTTCATCACCATTTTGAAATGCATTTATGCTTTTTTCCTCAACCATTATTAACCCTCCAAAAATAAAATTTTTAATTCTATAATATTTTATAACTTTTTATAGTCCTTTCCAATGAAAAAATTAAACCTTCTGAATCCAGAAGGTTTAATTATCTAACATAATCATTTTAAGACGTTTTAGATGCTCTAGGTCATTTTTAAGGTAGTGCGATGGATTTAGATTCATATCATAATATATATCTTTTCCATGGTCTGGATACTTAGGTGAAATAAACACCTCTCCTAAATGCCTTAACGTCAAACTTCTTTCATGTATTTTTTGATATTCTTCCTCCAATGTGGTTAGTATATCCATTGCATTTTCAATGCAAACATATGATAAATTATAAATAGATTCCTTAGATGCACCTTGAATAAATGTAGGAACTGTATAAGGGAGTATTAAATTTACAGAAGGTATTATATTAGTTTTTAAATCTTCTCCTCTCCACATCGTGTCCCCACCTATGAAAGGATACAAAAAACTTTCATTAAACCATACCTTAAGCTTTGGTATAAAATATGCACTATCTACTTTTCGATTTTGTATATCCATCAATTCCTTTCCTCTACCAGAAAGGATTCCAACAAGTATTTTCTTTACTTTGATATTTTCTTTTTTAAAAAGAGGATCGATTGCTTTTATTCGGTATCCTTTATTTAATAAATCATCAACCAATATGACAGGTCTATCAAATGAACGAATCATTTTGACTTGATCTTCAAGTTTTAAATAGTATGGATAAGCAGCTATACGAAATTTTTTCATATCAGGATCAAAAATTTTTTCTGTATGCATTGATTTTGTTACTGTATTCGGTATAATCGCTCCATTTAGTATTGCCCCAAAGGGTACACACATAGCAGGGCCTAATTTTCTTGGATTAGTAGGAATAGTAGAAACTCCATTTTCATCACATATTTTCTTAATAAGATTTTCATAAACCATATTTCTGTCAAAAGACAAAACCAACTTTCCAGGGTAAAGCTTTGCAATCGCTTCTTGCAGTCTTTTTCTTGATCGTTTCACTGTTTTCATCACACGTATATTGCTTCTAAAAGGTTCTTTTATGATGCTATCTATGTCTAAATATAAAGTAGATGGCTGTGTCATATCTACCACAAAAACAGATTTATCATCATAAGCTATTTGTTCAAATCCTTGACACTTTAATATTTCACCCATTGATTCAGAATGATATCCATTTAGCATATTTTTATACACTGCATAAGTATAATCCTTTGGAAGTGCATAAGAAAGAGTTTCTGTTAATATCATTTGTTCAATATTTTCAAACTCACTTTTATTATTCACAAAAATACCATCTATTACTAGTATTCTTCCAATACCGTTTCTTCTTATATGCTCTGAAATAGTCTCATCCTTAAATTCTTTAAATATCATACTTGAACGAAGCCAATGAAATGCTGAGAACCCAAGAATTTCTCCATCTTTTTCTATAGAACGCAATAAAAGTATTCTTGGATTTAGCTTTTTTCTAAATTCTTTTAGCCTGTCATAAGCTTCTTCATATTTCAGAAATGATAGATTTGATAGTTTTTCTAAAAAAACATCTGTTAAACGATTAATAATTTCCACATATACAGATTTTGTCTGTATCAAAGTTTTGTATTGAGGTGCTCTTCTATATAATCCTTTTTCATAAATAAATTTCTGTGCAATTGGATCAATTAGCTCTGAAATATCACGGTTTTGGTCAATATAATTACGTATTTGAGTAGAACTAATATCTTCATATTGTGGAGGAAGAGACAAACGAATAACATTATTTTTTATATTTTTTATAGCCTCATCTATTCTTTGATCATCATCATCAAGAGATAATGTACTTTTTCTTTCAAAAATAATATGGGAAAAAGAAAGTATAGAATTTTTATTTGCTTCTTTTTTATAAGCAGATGCATTCAGTACTACATCACTTCCAACAACAATATGAACATCAGAATGAGGAAAAGCTTCTCTTAATTTTCTTAAATCATTATGATTTGCTATATTCGTGGATAAATCCTCTGGATATAAATAAATTCCAAATTCATCTGCGATAGATAGTTTGATGATGTTTCTTCTCAGTAAATTAGGTTGTGCTCTTTTAGACCATGAAAATTCGTCTACTGATAAATATACTTCAAAGCCAAGTGAACGAATTTCTTTTGCAATCTCCTTGTGTCCCAAAGAAAATGGATCAAAGGTTCCTGGAAAAAAAGCAACCTTTTCATAAACTTTTAAATCCATATCTCCCTTATAAAATATATAATCGGATATAAATCGGTAGATATGATTTAATCCTGCAGCATGCGTAAAAAATGTCAAAAGCTTATCTTCTTCTTCTTCTCCTATTAATGTAAGTAATTTTTTTGCGATTAACTGAAAAATATCATTTTTTTGCTCTAAATTTAAATATTTGCATCCAAAAATATCTTTTCCTATAACACGAAATGCAGCTTGTTTTACCTGTCCATTATAATGTACTAATCCATTTTGCAAAGCTCCAAGCATTTTAACAAGACGAAGCTTATACTCCTTTTCATCTTCTTCAAATAAATCTTTATATTTATAGTAGTTTTGTATAGCCACTCCTATTGTATTCAAAAGTAATGTATTAATCTGAGGATTTGCTTGTTTTACTTTTTCAACCAAATCATCTATTACTTCATCTAGCTCAATTGGCTTTAAATAAAGTATTAGTTTTCCTAGATAGTCAGGTATATACTTTGCAAACTGATACCCCTCAACTTCAAGACCTCGAAGCAACTCAATTACTACATCATTTCTTTGTTCAAAGGGTATATGAGGCAAAAGAGAAAGCAATGCTCTTCCTCCATGATTTCTAACACTTTCACTAGAACTAACTTTTAAAATATTACAATAATGAATTGCTGTATAAAGCCCCATTTGATCTAAATGCTCCATTGCATATTGTAACAAAAAATCGATCTGTACTTTTTTTATTACTGATTCAGTAGATGTCTTTAGATTGCTTAAAAACATATGTGATATTTTTTTTCTGTCTATGTTCCAATCATTACTATATTTTATAATCTTATCTTCATCTAATCCTAGATATTTAACAATTTTTTGTCTTAAAAAATTTTCCACAGATAAGTCTGAATGACTTATTTCCTCATAAAATATACTTTTTAGTGATGTACATATTTCCTTATTTATATAAGATCTTTTTAATAAATGATATAAAGTTTCAAGAGCACAAAGTCTTAAATCAGTATCTTTTTCACCTAGCATTTTCTTTATAAAATTTATAAATTTATCTAAACATATATTATCACAGCTGTTTAATGGGACATATTTTGCCGTTTCTAGCAAATATAACTGAATATCTTTTTCTTTAAAATCTTTTTCATAGTATCTTAATAAAACTTCCATATATGCATTGATCTGACTTCTTGCGCAATTTGAGAATAATGATTCAATCATATTTCGAATACTATGGCCTAGATAAATACGATGAATTGGAATAATTTGAGGATCTGGATAAACTAACAGCTGCAAATATTTATCTAAAAGCGCATAGCTGCTTATTTCAAAGTGCTTTAGATGAACATCTTCAGGAACTTCTTTTCTATAATCTTCATCAAAATTTGCGATCAAAAGTCCAATAAGCTCTCCACATTGTTTTCTAATATCTTCTTCAGGATGCATCAATTGTTCATATAAAAAGTTTATAGTAATCATTTTTTGCTTTTGTGTCATATAAGTAGAATATTCTTCAAATACATGAAGATAACCCCTAAGATGGTTTAACTCCATTTCACTTCTTGCACTCTCTAAAATAGCATTTAAAGATGACTCATCCCTTAGCTTGTACATTAGTTTAATATTGTGATGGATAGATAGATATTTTATATTTTCTATAATTTCTTTTCCCTGCATCAAACAATAATGCTTAGGCCCTTTTGGTTGAATAGCAGTCTGCTGGTTATTTTCTTTTATATCTAAATTTATTCCTAAATAAAGCATATAATCTTGGAAATCTTTTAATTTAGCATAAACACGATGGTATCTTTTCTCTTTTTCATAATCTACATTATCTAGCTTTTGTAAGATAACATGAAAAGATTCTTCTAAGCTATAAATATGCATTTTTGCACCATCTTTTGTCCTTCTCTTTTTTACACGAAAATCACAATAAATCAGAATAAGAGATTCTAATGATAAATTTTCTAACTCCAAATCCCAAGTAGAATGATTTACAGCTATATGGCGAATATATGTAATATCATGTTTTTTAAACCATTCATCTGTATAATAATAGTGTAAGTAAGGTGCTCTTTTTTGTTCATTTCTCCTGCATCCAAATTTTCCTATATCATGTCCTGCCGCTGCACCAGAAACTCTACCTAAATCTACAGGAAGCCCTATTTTTTTAAACTGCCTTCCAATAAAAAGAGCAAGGTTATGCACACCACATACATGATCCAACGTATGATGGCCAATCACTTCCTTATTAAGTTTCATCATTTCATATACATAATCATTTCTAAAAGCTTCCTTAAAAAGCCTATACTCATTAGGATTTTCTAATTCTTTTTCTTCATCTTCCGTTAAAAAATAAATACTGTTCATATTGTTTGAAATTTCTCTTTCAAAATCAGAAACAATCCTCAATACCTTTAAATATACCTCACAAGGTCTTTCTAGCCTTTCTATTAATTTAATTTCAACTGCTTCTGGAAAAGATTTATTAAGAACAAACTGATAAACATAGTTTAACCAATCCTCTGGTGGATTCTCTTCTGCTAAAGCATTCATCAAGTTTTCACATATATCAAGTACAGCATGAACACTGTAATCTTTTTTTTGCACCATTCTATCAACTTTTTCCAAAAAAGAATCTTCTTTTATATAATTAAAAATCAATCTTCTTTGTAGCTTGAATAATTTTAAAAAATCTGATTCCTTTAATCCATTAAAAATTCTATAATATAAGCTATCTGCTAATGCATTTTGCATTTTTGCCCTCCTTTTTACATAAACACTTTTAAAATATTTACTCCTTGCATATAATGGTCAAAAGCTCTATCATACGACCAACTGCATATATATAGACCTATATATATTAAATAAAATTTCATTTTTTCATAAAAGCTTTCTTCTAATACTGATTCTTCTTTATATCCTTCTAAAAAAGCTTTCTCATATCCTCTATTTTTTGAAGCAATCCTATAATACAAGTAAGCCATATCTAAATCTTTATCCCACGGAAAACTCTGTTCAAAATCAATAATTCCTGCAAGCATCCAAGTATCGTCTGTTTTTCGTAAAATTATATTCCTTATATCAAAATCATTATGGCATAATACAGCTTTCTTAACATTTTCAATAACACAAAATTTTTTTTCAATATATTGAGCTGCCTTTTTATGCAATTCCCTATGAGGAAGTTCTTTTTCAAAAATCTTTTCTAAAACAGAATAATATCTTCTTTTAAAAACTTCTTTATAATCCATTCCATAATCTAGACTTTTTCCATTTTCATCCCAATTCCCAAAAAAGTCGAAGATCTTAAAGTTATGTATTTTCCCTAATTCTTTTCCCATTTCTCTAAATACTTTCAATTGATTTTTTACCTCTACTTCATCTTCTATCTTTGAAAAAATTTTTCCTTGAATATATTCTGTAATCATCCACTCTTTTTCATTCCATCTACCATAATCTATCAATTTTGGTACTTTGATTTTACTATTTGAAAGTAATTTTAACGTTGCCACTTCTCTATTCCACCTGTTTTTTTTAAGATAAAGTTTAAAAATAACAGATTGATTGTTTTCATCCGTTACAAGATAGACCCTATGTCGCCCTAAATAATGATTGCCTACAGGTTTTATAGAAATCTTCTGTTTAAAAACATCCTTTATAATATTTCTCGCTTCATCATCTATAACCATATTCATAAATTTCAACTCCTAATCATATTATGCCCTTAGGTTTAGATTACAAAATATTATTCCCTCTACTTATCAAAAATTCGCATACTGCTATTACAAATGCTCACTTACCAACGGCTTGCCTTTTGAATAAATTATTCATCTTCCACATCTAAATAAAACCAAAATGTAGCACCTTTTTTATATCGTGATTTAACATAAAGCTTTGCATTATGAGCTTCTATAATAGATTTTGAAATAAATAATCCAAGACCATAACCCTTTTTTACATGATTATCTCCCCTATAGAACATATCAAAAATATTATTCATCTCATTTTCATCAATTCCAATTCCTTCATCCGCTATTTTAAATTGAACCTTCTTTTCTTCCTCACAGATACACACATTAATCTTGCTACCTTCTTCCGAATACTTCACCGCATTGTTTAATAGATTATTCCATACTCTTTTTATTTTTATTGCTTCTATAAAAAAATACCCTTCATCTACCTTATAAACTCCTTCAAATACTCGGTTTGAATTGATTACATACTGTTTTGCTTCTTGAAATAACTCCTTTGTGAAATCTTTAACCATAATTTTCTTCTTGTTGAATTTTTTACTACACTGGGCTTCATACGCATTATCTAAAATATCACAGGTTATTTTTTCTATATCTTCAACCCCTCCAATAATCCCTTCTAAAAACTGTCTTTTGGTTATTTCATCCTCTATAATCCCAGAATGCAATCCTCTTGCATAACCTTTAATCAGGGTAATAGATGTTTTTAAATCATGGGAAAGTATAGAAATAAAATCGGCAGTTCTTGATGATAAATCTTCTATTTTCTTTGTTAGATCCTGAGAAGTTTTTATAAGTTCTTTGCTTTCAGATTCAAACTTATAAAGCATAGATGTTAAATAAGCTTTCATATTTTTTAATGATGTTTTTAAGTTACGAATCTCATCCCTTGAATTTTGCTCTTTTTCGCTATTTACATTCAGAAGCTCTTCTTCACGTAAACTTTGAATCGATTGATAGATAGATTTTTCTATTCTCGAATTTCCATTTGCAGCTTTATTAATGTAATTCGTTATGGCTACAATTGGAACAGCTATTCTATTTGATATATATATACCCATAATAATTGAAATGAAAATTACAATAAGCCCTACGGATGCTACATAAATCAAAAGTTCTTTTGATTTTTCATACATTTCTTTCTCAGAAAGAGATGCAATCAAAATCCAATTTTTACTTTTCATCAGTTTATATATTTGCAGTTCTTTTGATTGATTATTTTTAAATATGGTTTTTTCCACGATATTTATATCTTTTCTATTAACATTCATAAGAATCTTTTCTGTCATTTCATAAATTGATTTATTACCGATTAATTCTTTTTTAGGATGGAAAAGAATCATATTGTTTGCATCTACAATGGCATAGTACCCTGTTTTTCCCAGTTTCAAGTCCCTTGCAATATTTGAAAAATATCCTGCCTTTATTGCAATACCCGCATAACCTAGCACTTCATCTTTTAAATTCCTTATAGGGCTTACAGTGATAACAATTAATGACTGATCTGATCTTGCTCTTAATATATCACTCACAACAGTATCTTTTATTTGAGATGCCTTTATAAAATACGCTCTTGTAGATAAATCTAAATGCATTGCTTCTGGCATACAAGTAGCTACAATCCTTCCATCATTATTTAAAATAAAAAGATCCATATAGTGATGATACCTTTCATTTTTCTTTCTCATTTCTTCTATTAAAAAATGATTCATATAACGAACACTTACTTTATTTTCCATAAATGCAATAGTTTTTTGATTGAGCGCAAGGGCTTGTGTTTCCAATTCATTATTTTTTATTAATAAGTCAATATTTTCTTGCACTCTTTCTAGCTGAGATACCATATAATTTCTAGCATCATCATTTAAAATGGATGCCGACCGAGTATATACAATAAAACTCAAAAGTATAAGCAAAAAAATAGTGATAGAACATATAGTTAAGGTAATTCTTTTTTTTAGGCTCATACTCCACCTCTTTTTCAAAAATATTAAAAGGTATATATATTCAAACTTATTTGAAGATATATACCTTTTATTATATCACACCACTCTATTAAATTTCTTGAATCTTCGCCATATTTAGAATAAAAACAGTGCAACTGGAGCTGCCAGCAATAATGTAAAAATAGTCCTTTCAATCCATATTATTAATATTTCTGTAATCGTTATTGGAATCTCTGTTGATAGAATACATGGTATAGATGCTGAAAAGAACAACACAGATGATACTGATACAATCCCAATAACAAACTTTGTAACCATTGGTGCACCTGTTACAAGTAAAGCAGGTAAAAACATTTCTGCTACTTCAACAGCAGCAGCTTTTGCTGCTAACATAGGCTCTGGGATTCTTAACAAAAGAGTAAATGGATAGAAAATATATCCTATTATATCAAAGACAGGTGTATATTTTGCTAATATTAAACCTAATAATCCTACTGAAAGTATGGAAGGCAATATACCCATAGCCATAGCAAATCCATCTTTAAGATTATCCATAATATTTTTTCCTAAAGAAACAGATTGTTCTGCAGCCTTTAAACCTTCATTGAATGCATTATTCAGTAGGTTTCCTTCTAATTGAGGTTCTGGATCTCCTTTTTCCGTTATATAAGTATCACTTTTACTTCTTAATGGCTTGATTCTTACAGTAATTGCCGTCACAATAAAAGTAATAATCAATGTAGTCCAAAAATATAGGTTCCAAACATCCATAAGTCCTAAAGTTTTTGCTACTATAATCATAAAAGTAGCTGATACTGTAGAAAATCCTGTTGCAATAATACACGCTTCTTTTATTGTATATTTTCCTTCTTTAAATACGCGGTTTGTAATCAAAAGACCAATTGAGTAACTTCCCACAAAAGAAGCTACTGCATCAACAGCTGATCTTCCAGGAGTTTTCCATATTGGCTTCATAACAGGTCTCATTAATACACCGATAAACTCTAAAAGACCATATCCTACAAGAAAAGAAAGGAATACTGAACCAATTGGTACAATTAATCCTACAGGTATTACAAGTTTATTAAACAAAAATGGTACCATGTCTTTTTCAAATAACCAAGCAGGTCCAAATTGAAAATACGCCATTACGCCAACAATAATTCCTAAGAATTTTAAAATGGAAAAAGCAATTGTAACACCATCTTTGTTCCATGTTTTATTGATAAATGGCCTTATTCCTCCTAAAATAACGACAATAAATGCATAAATAGGTACTACTGATGAAAAATAGGTCTTAATAGCTGTAACAATATGATCAATAGGGATTGTAGATTTTTGGCCTACACTGATAGGGATAAAAAACATAAAAATACCAATTGCACTGAAAAAAATAAATTTCATAATATTACTTGCACTTATAATTTGTTGTTTTTTTGTCTTTTCCAATGAAATAACCTCCCTTTTTCTGCTATTATCTATTATTAATATATCAATTTTTTTTAGAATTTTTGAACTATTCATCATCTTCCCATTCATTTGTCACCATTTTGTCACAATTCAAAAATATTTATTTCCTTATTTAAATAGATCTTATCGATTATATTTTTTAGATATGTTATGATAAAAAGGGGAGGTTTTTCTATGTGCAAAATCATGGTTGTAGATGATGAAAAAAAAATTGTAAAAATGATTTCTGAATTTATGAAAATCTATCAGATTCAAGTTATACCTGCCTTTAGCGGAAAAGATGCCCTTGCTCGATTAGATGATTCTATCCAACTAATTATATTAGATATTAATATGTCTCAGTTAAATGGTATTGAAACATGTAAAAATATAAGAAAAAAAAGTAATGTTCCCATCCTTTTTCTTAGTGCAAATTCTAGTCAAGCTGATAAAATATTAGGTTTAGGAGTAGGTGCAGATGACTACATAACAAAACCTTTTGATCCTATAGAACTTGTTGCTAGAGTAAAGGCAAATATAAGACGTCATAGTGAATATAATAAACTTTCTAAAGAAAAAAATATTATTCAATTTGATGATATACAAATTCATAAAGATGCTTACAAGGTGTTAAAAAATGGAGAAGAACTTAATTTATCATCAACAGAATTTAAGTTATTGCTATATTTTGTTGACAATTCATACATTGCTTTAACCAGAAAACAAATTTTAAATCATGTATGGGAAAGTGAATTATACGGTGATAATACAGTTACAAAATACGTAAAAAGATTAAGAGATAAACTAGGAAATAATACTTATATCAAATCCGTCAGGAGTGTAGGATATATATTTGAGCCAAAATATCTTAAACATATAAAAAGTCTTCCTTTTAAAGATTAAAAGGAAGACTTTTAAATACCTAATATAACTTTTCAATCACTTCATCGTCAATATGGAAGGTATGCTCTTTGCTAGGAAAAGCACATTCTTTCATTTCATTTATATAAGCTTTTGTAGCAGAAATAATCTCTTCATTTAAATTAGCATATTTTTTTACAAACTTAGGTGTAAAATCTGTGTACATTCCTAACATATCTTGTGTTACTAAAACTTGTCCATCACAATACTTTCCAGCTCCAATACCAATTGTAGGAATATCGAGTTTTTCACTAATAAGTTTTGCAAGTTTTTCAGGAACACATTCTAAAACAATTGCAAATACTCCTGCATCTTGTAGTAACATTGCATCTTCGATAATTTTTCTTGCTGCCTCTTCACTTTTTCCTTGTACCTTAAATCCTCCAAACACATTTATTGATTGAGGTGTAAGTCCCAAATGACCAATTACAGGAATCTGTGCCCTTACAATAGCTCTTACCTGATCAATAACATCACTTCCACCTTCAAGCTTTACTGCATGAGCTCCTCCCTCTTGAATCAATCTTCCTGCATTTCTGACACTATCCTCAACTGTTACATGATATGATAAAAATGGCATATCACCTATAACCATAGCACGTTTTACACCTCTTGAAACAGCTCTACAGTGATGAATCATATCTTCTATTGTTACCTGCAAAGTATTTTCATATCCTAACATTACCATCCCTAAAGAATCTCCAACTAATAAACTATCTACACCTGCTTCGTCTAAAAGCTTTGCTGTAGAATAATCATATGCAGTAAGCATAGAAATCTTATTTCCATCTTTTTTTGCCTTTTGAAATGAACTTACAGTAAATTTTTTTGCCATTTAATTACACCTCTTTTAAAATATTTTTTAATTCTTCTAACTTCTCTTTGTTATTAATATCTTTTTTTTCAGCCAATTCAGCTGTTTTTAATCCCAAAAATTTATAAAACTCCAAGCAATCAGGTTTTATATTTTTAAGTGCCTCAATATGCTTTTGTACAGTTCCTATATCTCCTCTTGCAATAGGTCCTGTTAAAGCATTTTTTGTTCCTAAATTATAAATATTTTTGATTGTTCCTTCTATAAGAGGATATAAAGCTTTATATCCTTCCTCTTCATCAATACCAATAGATAAAAATAAAGATAATCCATAATCCATTAGTGTAACCAGATAGTTAGATACAACACAGGCTGTCATGTGATATATACTCTTTTGCTCTTGTGTTAACTTAAAATAAGTATTTCCAAGCTTTTTTAAAATATTTTCCATTACTTCAAATTTTTCTTGATCACCTTCAATACTAAATACTGTACTTTTTAAATCTTCTACAGCTTTTTCTATATCTGCAAAAGCTTGCAGTGGATGCATAGAATAAATAAAACAGCCTTTTTTCTTTGCTTCCCTTAAAATATTTGAAGAAGCTGCTCCACTCATATGCACAATTATTTGTCCTTTATGAAGTAGATTTTTTTGCGCTAAATCATTGCAAACCTTTTCAATTGCATCATCACTTGTAGTAATAAATAATATTTCTGAAGTATTTACTATTTCATCTACGCAAACAACCGCTTTACTATTAGTTAGCATTGCAGCCTGTTGTGCTGATGCAAATGTTTTACTATAATATCCACAAACTTCAAAACCATTATTCTTTAAATATATACCAAATGCTGTTCCTACTTTCCCTGCCCCAATAAATCCTATTTTCAAATTATCACTCCCAATCAAAAAACCCTTTTTGTATCCAATTAGACACAAAAAGGGTGTAAAGTACAAATTAACATAATCATTGATCTTTTTCAAGCTCAATTTCGCTAATAACTTCTTTCGTCCCTGTCCAATGGATCAGTGCAAAATACGTTATTTCCTTTATTCATTTTTAAAAAAAATTATAGTTTGACTCTTTCGATGTCAACTAAGGTCATTTTATCATATAATTAATAACAGTTCAAACAAAAAAGCTCCTTGCTCCTAGAAAAGAGCGAGGGGCTTTTTTATACTAAAAATTTGCTTTTTTCATTCTACTTCTTCTGCTTATAAAAACTAATCCAACAAAAAGAAGTGCTCCTACTCCTGCAAATACAAAAGAACCTAATTGATCAGATGCTAAAACTGTACTTAGTAATCCTGTAGAATTTAGGAAAATCACAATAATTGCAGCAGGAGCTAAAAATTTAATGATAAAATCATATAATCCATTATATTTAAATACATATAATCCATTGCTTGTAATCTCTTTAACTGCATTTTCAGTACCCCATATCCATCCTACAAAGATACATACCAATATTCCACCTAGCGGTAAAGATATATTCGATGCTACAAAGTCAAATAAATCAAAGAATGTTTTTCCTCCAAACATTTTGATACCACTCCACATTCCAAAGGATAATGTACTCGGAATGGATAGTAAATAAATAGCTAAAGCTAATAAAATAGTTGCTTTCTTTCTTGCTATATTAAACTGTTCTGTAACAAATGCAACAACTACCTCTAAAAGTGAAATAGTAGATGTTAATGCTGCAATCCCTACAAGCAAGAAAAATAATGTTTCAAATAGAGCTCCAAAAGGCATTTCTTGAAAAACTGCTGGCAATGTAATAAATATTAGTCCTGGTCCTGCATCTGGCTTAAATCCATATGCAAATACTGCTGGGAAAATAACAATTCCTGCCATTAGAGCAATTAATGTATCTGCAATAGTTACTTGAAGGGCTAATTTTAATATATTTTCCTTTTTGTTAATATAACTACCATAAGTTAAAATAATTCCCATACCTAAGCTTAAAGAATAAAAAGCATGTCCTAAGGCCTCAAGTACTCCACTTGTAGTTAGCTTTGAAAAATCTGGTTTAAATAAGAATTCTAATCCTTTTGAAGCATCATCTAAAGTTACAGAGCGAATCATAAGTCCTACTAATATTACTAATAAAACAGGCATTAATATTTTACTATATTTTTCTATACCATCCTTAACCCCTGACATAACCATAAAAGCTGTTAATGCAACTACTAAAAATGTACAAACCATAGGTTCTACATTACTTCCAATAATACTTCCAAAATAATCTCCTAACTGTTCTGGTGCTATAGTCATCAACTTTCCTGTTGCTGCTCTACCTATATATGAAAAAATCCAACCTGCAATCATTGCATAATAAGATAAAATAATAAACGCTGTAGCTATTGCTATATATCCTGATAAATGCCAAGGCTTATCTTGCTCTATTGCCTTAAAAGCACCCGCTGCATTTGCTTGGGTTTTTCTACCTAATACAAACTCAGATAGCATAACAGGAAGCCCTATCAATGCAATACATAATAAATAAACTAAAATAAATGCAGCTCCCCCATTTTGTCCTGTTATAAAAGGGAATTTCCATATATTTCCTAAGCCTATAGCAGATCCTGCTGCGGCTGCTAAAATACCTAATCTTGATCCAAAACTATCTCTCTTCATCTTTTGTCTTCCTTCCTTTCTTAAATTTTACATAGATTAATAGTAGAAATATTTCGACAATTATTAAAATCTTTACTCGCTTTTACTAGAATGCGCATTCTCTTTTCAATATAAAAAATCTTTCATTCCTATAAATATTCAACAAACATTTATAGGGACGAAAGATTATCTTCGCGGTACCACCCTACTTTACAATGCAATGCATTGCCTTATTTCAGATCAAAATGAGATGCATATTATATACATTCATTTGAACCCTAGCCATATATTGGTGGCAACCATCCTCATCTACTCAGCAACCCTTTCGAATCAGCAGCTCAGGAGTGATCATTATATACTAACTTTAACGCTAACTCTCAGCAAATGTTAGCTCTCTGTAGTTAAAGAAATAGTATTTTTCTCTCCGTCTTCGCTTTAAAATCATTCAATTTCGCAATTTAGTGTTTATTATACAAACATTCTTATAATATGTCAATATAAAATTTTTCATATTTTTCTATATTTCTATAAATAAAAAAATTATCATCACTCAACAATCCACAATTTTAAGATATTTATAATTTCCTAAAGAATAAAAAAGATAACTCTGCTAAAAAGTTATCTTTTTTCTAGTTTAACAAAATATAACACCCTATTCCTTTAAGACTTATTTTTTACATACTTTGGACAATATAATACATCCCCACACAAAATATATTGTTTGCATTTTTTTACACACGTACTGCATTTACAAGCTATTTTTAGATTTTCCATGTGTTATCCCCCTTGTCCATGACTCTTTTTTTTCATATCTTAACATACCCTATAAAAAAAATATGTAAAAATAACATGTAAAAATATGACGAACCTTTAAAAATAGTCTATATTCTACAATTTATTATATTTTAAAAAGCAGGTGATTACTCACCTGCTTTTAATTATTTTGCAGTTGCATGTGCTTTTAGATTTTTTTGCTCTTTTTTTACCTTATTCATAAACATTGCAAAGAACATAACAGCTAAAACAATTCCTACCGTATTTGAAATAGATGCAGCTAATTTAAATCCTTCTTTTGCTTGTAAAATATATGCTGTTGTTACACCTGTCATGAATGTTGCTGGTATACTACAAATCCAATGGAATTTCCCTTTATTTGCTAGATATGTTGCTGCAGCCCAAAGTACAATCATTGCTAAAGTTTGGTTTGACCATGAGAAATATCTCCAAACAATACCAAAGTCAATTTTTGTAAGAGCTACACCTACTGCAAATAATGGAATCGCAATATAAAATCTATTAATTGCCTTTTCTTGTTTTAAGTTAATAGCATCTGCAATTACTAATCTTGCACTTCTAAAAGCAGTATCTCCTGATGTTATCGGACAAGCTACTACCCCTAACATGGCAAGTACGCCCCCTACAGTTCCAAGCAATGTCTTTGATATTTCATTTACTACTACTCCTGGTCCACCATTTGCAAGTGTTGCTGCTAATCCTTCTGTACCTCCAAAGAATGCCATAGATGCTGCAGCCCAAATAATAGCAATAATACCTTCTGCAATCATTGATCCATAGAAAATTCTTCTTCCTTCACTTTCTTTTCTTACACACCTAGCCATAAGTGGTGATTGTGTTGCATGGAATCCTGATATTGCACCACATGCAATCGTTATGAATAAGAAAGGAAAGAATGGAGTTCCTTTTGGATGTAGATTCGCTAATGTAATTTCTGGAATTGTATATCCTTTTGTAATTATTCCTATCCCAATCCCTACTGCCATAATTAAGAGTGATGCACCAAATATTGGATAAATCTTTCCTATTAGTTTATCTACTGGCAGTACTGTTGCAAGTAAATAATAGATAATGATAATACCAATTAATAAAGTTTTGCTAAGCCCTGTTATATTTGCTAACAACCCTGCAGGTCCCATTACGAAAACAACACCTACTAATATCAATAATACTACACTAAAAACTCTCATAATTGTTTTAGCCGTATCACCTAAATAAATTCCTACAATCTCTGATACACTAGTTCCTTTATGACGAATAGATAGCATTCCTGAGAAATAGTCATGTACAGCTCCTGCAAAGATACATCCAAATACAATCCATAAAAATGCAGCTGGTCCCCATAATGCACCTGCTATTGCTCCATATATAGGTCCTAATCCTGCAATATTTAGGAATTGAATCAAGAATATTCTTGGCCAACTCATAGGAATATAGTCTACACCATCTTCCATAGATACAGCTGGCGTTACTTTTGTATCATCAATTCCGAAAACGTTTTCCACAAACTTACCATAAACAAAATAACCTAAAATTAAAATTGCAATTGATAAAATAAAAGTAAACATCTGCTCTCCTCCTTTAAAATAATTTGTCTATGTACTTATTATATTTTTAAAGTATTTCAAAAAGGGGAGTTTTACAATGAAATGAAAAATTAGAAGCACGAAATGCAAAAAAATAAACACGAAATTTCATTCGTGTGTAAATTGCAATATCTATATACCCATAATTCTTCGAAATTCTTTTATATTTTTCCTACTAACAGGAATTTGAGCATCTATATCAACAAGTTTCACATTATATGTATTGTTAAACCAAGGAATGATCTCCTGAATCTTATCAAGATTTAAGATATATGAACGATGACTTCTAAAGAATTTATCTTTAGGTAATTTTTCAAAGAATTGGGAAATATTCATTTTTGCAACATATTTTTCATCCTTTGCATAAACAATTGTTTCTCTTTCATGGGCTTCACAGTAATAAATATCTACCCAATCTATTACAATCATTTTTTCATTCTTACATAAAATAATCTTATCATATTTGTATGTTTTATCAAATTTTTCTTCACTATCTTCTAGTTTCTTTAGAGCATGAATCATTCTTTCTTTTGAATATGGCTTTAATATATAATCAAAAGCATGTACTTCAAATGCTTCTACTGCATACTCTTTATAAGCTGTGATAAATACAATTTTAGGCTTTTGTTTAAACTTACTAATAACCTTACTAAATGTCATTCCATCTAATTGGGGCATATTAATATCTAAAAATATAACATCTACATTATTTTTTTCTAAAAATTTTAACGCACTTAAAGCTTCTTCAAATTCCTCTATAATTTCAATACTGCTATATTCTTTAATAAAATACTTTAGTTCTTCTCTAGATGGATATTCATCTTCTACGATAATACATTTCAAAATCTTTCCTCCTCTCTATTTATGATAAATTTCAAAAGAAATTCTCGTTCCATTTTTTAATCGCTCAATTTTAAGGCCTTTTCCATAAATCAGTTTCAATCTATTATGTACATTTAAAAGTCCAATACTTCCTTCCTTTGTTTTTCCTCTCTCGATTCCTTCAATTACTTCTTCATCTATACCCACACCATTATCTTCTATAATTATTTTTACCTTTTCCTTGCCTTTTTTTTCTTTTACCGTAATTCTTATAGACCCATTATTGTTATTTTTTAAGATTCCATGTTTTATTGCATTTTCAACAAGAGGTTGTATAGTGAGACTTGGAATTTTTATGTCTATCATATCTTTTATGTCATAAATAATATTTAGTTTATCTCCATATCTTGCCTGTTCTATCTTTATATATGCTCTTACCTGTTCTAATTCTTTATTTAGACTTACAAGCTCATCTCCTTTTTCAATATTGTACCTTAAATAGGTTGATAAATCTATAATCAACTCTCTAGCTTTGTCTATATCCAACCGCATAAAAGACACAATTGTATTTAATGCATTAAATAAAAAATGTGGATTAATTTGTGCTTGCAAAGCTTTAATCTCAGATTTGTTTGCCATCTCTCTTAACTTTTCAAGCTTACTTATCTCAAGCTGAGTAGAAATAAGTTGGGATAAACCTTCTGCTAAGCTTATATCTCGGAATGTAATAGAGTTTTCATCATTATAATAAATTTTTAGTGTTCCAATTACTTGATCATTTTCCTTAAGAGGAACAATAATTCCTGATTTTAACGGACAATTTTCATCTATACAATCAATTTCTTCAGATGTATTCAATATTTCAATGGATCCTTGCCTCATTACCCTCTCAGTTGCTTTTGTTAAAATGGACTTGCCAGCAGTATGATGATCTTCTCCACTCCCAACATGGGCAAGAATATATTTTCTATCTGTAATAGAAACTGCATCTGCCTTCACAGAATCCTTAATAATCTGACAGACTCTTTTTAATGAATTCTTGTTCACATCTCTAAAATAAGGTAATGTTTTATTTGCAATTTCCAGGGCATGTTTTGCTTGCTTTGCAGCAATTTCTTCTTCTGCTTCAAAAATATTTTCTGTAATCATAATAACAATAGCAATTCCTATACCATTGATTAAAACCATAGGAACATAAATATCTTTTACAATGCTTAGTGCTAAGTCAAAAGGCCTTGAAAATAATAAAATAAAAAGCATGCTCAAATTTTCTACAAGAATTCCACCAAGGAGTCCATAAAACCAACGATTTTTAATATTTGATTTTTTATAGATAATACCTGATAAATACCCACCCATTACTGTTGCTAAAGCACAAGGGAAAGCAGTAATCCCACCTATATCAATAAGGATTCTATGTACGCCTGCAAGTAAGCCTCCAATAATTCCTACAAAAGGGCCGCAAAGTATACCTCCTACCATCACCCCTATATTTCTTGTATTAGCAATGGCTCCACGTACATTAATCCCTACATAGGTTCCGATGATTCCAATTCCTCCAAATATAAAGGCAAGTATAAAAAGTTCTATCTTTCTTATCTTATCCTTTTGCACCATCTGCCGAAAAGTATTTAATCTTGAAATAAAAAAGGCAATAACAATGACATACCCTAGATTATTAATCAAATGTTTTAACAATTCTATCAATTTTATCAGCTCCAAAATAGACTTAATATAAGCTATAAAATCTTCCCTTGCTACAAATTTTAATACCCAAAAGCTATTATGTAAAGTCAGATTATTTATTGCCTTGTTTTATCTTTTGTATGTAAAAATTTTGGTCTCATTTTTTCTAATGTAATATCACTTAAAATATAGTTGATTATATCTTTTAAATGAAAGGGTGCAACAGGAGCAAAGTAAGGTATACCAAAACTTGTTTGGGCACATAAGTTAATAACAATCACAGTAATTCCCATAACGAATCCAAATAATCCAAATATACCTGTTATGAAAATCAATAAAAATTTTAAAATACGAATCGGACTAATAATAGTATAGTCTGCCGCTATAAAAGAACACATCATAGACAAGGATACAATGATTACCAAAAGTGGACTAACAAGTCCTGCAGCAACTGCAGCTTGTCCAATTACAATGGCTCCAACTATTCCAATAGCCGGTCCTACTTGTTTGGGAAGCCTTATACTTGCTTCCCTTAATATTTCTGAAATAAACTCCATAACAAGAGCTTCTATTATTGCATTAAAAGGAACTGTTCTTCTGGCAATGGCCAAGCTTAAAATATATTGGGGTGGCAAAATATCTGTATGAAAGCCTACAACAGCAATATACAAGGAAGATACTACCAAAGATATGCTCAAGGCTAGTACAGTCAGTATTTTAGCAAACATTGATAAATATAAATTATCATAATGATTTTCTGCTACATCTAAAAATTCAATAAAAGTCTTTGGCACTACTAAACCTAAATTGCTTCCTTCTACAACAATGCATATCTTCCCTTCTAATAGGTTTGCACATGCAGTATCAGACCGCTCTATAATCCCTGTTTGTGGAAAGAAATCGAAAGAATTATTTAAGATAAATTTTTGAATGTATCCAGACTCAAGGATTCCATCCACACTGATATTTTGGATTCTTTTTTTTACTTCTTCTACATACTTTGGATTTGCTATATCTTTTATATAAACAACTGCTGTATTTGTTTTCGTCCTTTTTCCAACTACTATTTTATCAATTCTAAGAGAAGGATCTTTGATTCTATAACGGATAAGAGACAAGTTAGTGTCTAAATTTTCAGTAAAAGCATCCTTAGGTCCTCTTAGGGTAGTCTCTACTTCTGGTGACTGAACCTTTCTCTGCTCAACCTTTGTAGTATTTGCAACAATATATTTATTCTCCTTAGAAAGAATAACGATAGATTTTCCTTCTAAAAGATAATCAATCATCTTGTTTTCATCATCATCACTAGAAATATCATCTACATAAATAACAGAATCTAGTATTTTATCTATTGTAAGAGTTTGCTCTTTTCCATACTGCAAGATAGGTTTTATAATATGATCCGATAATAACCCGCGATCTGTAAGTTCAGGGATATATAAAATAAATACTTCTGTGTTCTTAATAGATAGCTTTCTTACGAACACACCAAAATTTTCATCGCTTAATTCTTTTATTTTATTCATCAAGTCATTTCTCTTTTTCATTCTATCCATCCTTTAATATTTCTTTTTTGCATTTGGATCTGCTAAACTCTTATTTACAATTTTTGTTTTAACCATTACAGCTATATCTGCTTTAGGAAATATCTCTTCCCATTTCATTTTTTTATAAATTTTAGGGTATTTTGCTTTGAAATATTTTTCAAATTGAAAATAATCACATTCAAATTCATTTTGGGCTTTTTGAATAGCCTTCATAACATCATTTTTTACCTTTTCTGATAGTATCTTTTCTAATTCTTTTATATCTTTATCTGTAACTGGCTTTTGAACATATTGATACCGCATCTCTGCCTTTAAATCTATATCTATCTTGATAGAAACTTTTTCATTTTTATAATTTGTTTGTATCTTTCTTTTTTTTACTACTGTTCGAAAAGATATCTTATTTTTATTGTAATCAATCACTTCAATAATTCTAGGTTTTTCTGCCAATATGTATAATATCCCATATGTTTCTTTAAGATTAATAACCCCTATTAATTTTGACTCTTTCATTACTGCAAGACCTAAATATTTTATCTCATTTTTTTCTATTCCTATATAGGGAATCACATAACATCCACTTCCTGCTTCTACATACGAAATCAATTCTCCAACTGTTGGATATATAGCTCTTCCACTACTTGCTAAATGATTTAAAATATCTTCTATCAAAAATCCTACTGCAATATCTCTTTCTATTTTTACTTTAAATAATTCTTTAGGGCCTTCACGGCAAACTACTGGCAAAATTGTTTTTCTATAGTCATAAATATAATTAATTCTATATAAATAAGGCTTTATTCCCTGTTTTGCATAATTTTGTCCAAACACAACAACTCTTGTTGCTCCTAAAAATGTAGAAAAAGGATTTAGTGAATCATAATTTGTTCTTGCTTCCTCAAAGGTTTTTCCATAAGCTAATACAGTGTATACACCTGCTACTTGAGATTTTTCTTGACTTTCAGCAGAAGGAGTGAGCTGTGCAATTTCACCAGAAAATTCAATTTTATCATCAACAACATCTACTCCAACAGAAACATTAATACATTTTTTGTCTATATCTTCATAATCCCAACAACTTGTTAAAATCAATAAAAATATGCATAGGATCAATAACTTACTACATTTTCTTATCATATTTTTTCACCTTCGTAATAAAAAATAATATACTTGGTATAACAATAATACACACAAATCCGTAATAACCCATATAATCGAGTATTTTTTGTACTTGATCAAAGGTAGATGGAATCAAAGAAACAATATAGGCTAAAAAAACAACAGTAAATGAAAGTAAATTAAAAGGAATCTTTTTAAACCATTTGCTCAAAAGCAAAACTCCTCCATAAGCCCATATAATCATAGTACAAAATATAGCCATAGTCCATATAACTAAAAAAATACCATCTAACCTTCTTACAAATTGTAGGCTTTTAATATCTGTTCTTCTTATTGTAGCTAATAATGCATCATTGTAGTGGATTATACCATCCACCCCCATTACAGAAATGCAGGACTCTGCTACTAATATATAAAAAAGTCCTATAAAAGCTACCATAAAAATTGTATATTTAAATACATTTTTACCATTCTTTTTATCAAAAGGAATAATGGTTAGTATTTCTATCCCTAAAAAAGGAAATATCAGTTTTACAGATGCTTTCATATATACCGGCAAATCTTCTAAAATAAAAAAAGGCTTTATATTAACTAATTTTCCTTGGGTAAATATAGCTAAATACATCATAACTGAAGCAAAAATAATAATAACCCCATAGATCTCACAAAGCCTTGCAATGACACGCAATCTCTTTGTTAATGCATAATAAGAAATAGAAAAAAAAACAAAACTTAATGCCCATACAGGAGTTTTTAACAATATACTAAGTTTAATAGTCTCACAAGAAATTCTTCCCAACATACTAAAAACTAAAAAATAATAAAAAATATATAAAATCATAAATATATAGGTAACAACCTTACCTGTTAATAGTTGACTATACTCATAGATGGTTTTATTTTTATGAACATATGAAAGGTATGTAAGCATATAGGTTATAACCATTGTTATAATTGTTGCTATAAGGAGTGTAAACCATCCCCCTGTTCCTGTATTTTCTGCAACATTTTTTGGAAGCCCCATCACACCATAGCCTACAAGGACACCAAAAATAATAAAGGCAATCTGTCTATTAGTAAGAGATTCATTCAAAGGTACTCACCTCCATAAGATTAGCTTTTCCATTTATAGCTAAGCAATACATATTTCTTACAAAAAAATTCGCATTATGCTATCGCATATGCTCATTTCGCTAACGAAATTTCAAAGAATCCTCTTTGAAATTTCCGTTGCTCAAATTCCTTATAAACTATTTGATCCCCTAGTTATCCACATTCTAAGAAATTTATAATTCCCTAAAGAACAAAAAAAGCCCTAACCTGGGCTTTTATCAATTCAATAGATAAACCTTTACATTGTATGTTCTTCCAAATCTTCTTACTTCTGGCATTTCTGCATTCCCTATATCTCCTAAATAAAGATCAATTGTTTTTCCTTTTACTCCTCCTCCTGTATCTGCTGCTAAATATACACCATTATATTTAGAGCGCCAATCAGATTCATTAAATAGTACAAGGATTTTACTACCCAAAGGAATAACTCTAGGATCTACTGCTACTACCATTGCTTCTTCCCAGCTTTTTCCGTTTAGATTTAATCCTGTCCTTGTATACCCTCTATACTTAGCTCCTACTGGCTTTCCACATGAGGCAATGGATAAATCATAGGCTGTAGCACTATATCCTTCTCCAAGATATGTAGCTGTTTCTATAATATCCTCAAAAACTTTAGCCTTATTTTCATAATCATTGCTAGGATTTTCTTTTCTTTCTGTCATTATAAAGTCCTTATGTGTAACCTTAACCTCCTTAGCAGCAATCCAGCCTTCTTCACTTTCACTCCAAGAAACATGAAACCATCCATTCTTAAAATCATCTATTGTTACTATATTATTCTTTCCTAAGTTTTTTAGAAATTTTCCTTTTGCAAAAGCTTTTTCATAGATTTTTCCATTTTCAACAATAACTTTTGCCTTTGGCGAAAACGGTGTCGTTATAATAGATTTAGAGGGAGTCCAACCTATTATCTCATTTCCCATGGCCAATTGATACCAATCTGAATCTTTTTTAACGACTGTAACCTCAGTTAAAAATCCTAATTTCCCTAATATATCCGATTCTTGATCTGGATTTTTATATATATTTACATATTCTCCATCTACAATGCCTTTTTCTATCAAAGCGTTTTCATTATCCCTAATTAAAACACTTTCACTATGTACCCACCCAAACATAGCATCATTCGTCCATACTTTATACCAACTTCCATGATTTTCTTCTATGAATACTGCTTCTCCTAATTGCAGTTGTGCTAAGACCTTTGCTGAATTTTTTGGTTCTTCACACAAAACTGCATTTTTATCAATAACGATTCCTTTTACAACCTCTTGGGCATAATTTACTGAAAACATAGAAAAACAAAACAAAATTACGATTGTCAATAAAAAATACTTAAAAACTTTCTTCAAAACCAAAATCCCCCCTATTTTGTCAAAATAAACATTATTTTATATTTGACAAATAAGGGAGAATTCCTTTAGGAAAAGATTCCCATATTTTTTAGAGCCTATTTTTTCCGTTTAATCATATGTTTTTGAGGTTGAAGGGTTATTTCAGTAACCACAGTACCCTGTCTTTGGGATAAAATCATCTGAACTGCTTCTGCAACACATTGAGGCGTTATATAGCTTTCCTCAATATCTCCTTCCTTAAAGTTTGCTTTATCATAAAAGGATGTCTTTGTCATATCTGGATGAATATTAACTACTTTTAAGCCTGTTTTTCTGGCCTCATCAAAAAGACTTCTTGAAAAATGGCTAAGTCCTGCTTTTGTAGCAGCATATGCACATCCATAGGTGCTAGACTTTTTAGCAGTAATAGAAGAAATATTTATAATAAATCCAGAATGTTTCTTTAAATCTCTAAGTAGCAGCTGGGTTAAAATAAGGGGAGCTTTAAGGTTCGTATCAACCATTTGCTCTATTTTTTTTACATTCAACTCTTCATGCAATCCAAAATAACCTACCCCTGCATTATTAACAAGAACAATAACTTTTTCTTTCTTTCTAATTTCCTTTACCTTTTCAACCAATTCATAAGTCTTTGTTATATCACAAATAACTTTTATGAAATTTGTATCTTGTAAATCATTCTTTGAAAAATCTCTTCCAAAGCCATAAACTTTATAATCCATTTCAAGTAATTTTTTACTTATTTCAAAACCAATTCCTGAAGATGCTCCTGTTACGATAGCTGTTTTCATATTCATATTCCTTTCAAATAAAAATTTTAGATTTAGGTATATACTCGCTTACTTTTTCATATACAAAATTAATCATTTGTTTTGCATGTTTTTCTGAATAACTAGCCATGCCATCATTAAAACAAAAAGGATAAGCTAGTAACTTAGAAGTACTTCTTTCCTTTTTCATTTTTTTAAGATAATCCTTAGAAACCCTAAAAACTCCCACACTTACATCATGTATTTTATGATGTGGTAAAATCTCAAACGTTTGCTCTATACATGATTCATATTGTTCTTTCCAGTTTTTTGTATACAACAAAGGATCAAAACAAATCCTTACATTCCAGCCATTTTCCATAGCTTCTTTAATGCTTTTAAGTCTTGCCTGAAGGGATGGTGTTTTTTCTTCATGTAAACGAATAATTTCATCTGGTGATAAAGTCCACGCTAAAATTATATTTTCTAAAGGCTGAATATCTTTTATTGCTTTGAAATTTGCACTTTTAGTTCGTAATTCAATTATTAAATCCTTATAATTCTTTGCAAACTTAATCCATTCCCTAACAAAGGAAGTAATTCCTTCAAAAGCTAACAAATCCGTATCATAAGATATACATAAATAAACGGGATGCTTTTTTAGAAGTTTTTTCACTGCTTCAAAAGTATCCTCTATATTCACAAAAATAACAATATTTGCAGATGGATACATGCCCTGAAGATAACAATATTCACAATTATAAATACAATTCATCATAGAAGAAGTATAGTAAAAGTGGGCATTTCCAAAATCCTCACAAGGTTTTGCCCCTTCATAGATAAAATGATCATTCCTGACTGCTAAAATAATTTTGATACTTTTCTTTTGCAATGAAAAACTTTGATGCCTACGACAAAATACATCTTTATAATGATCAATTTCAATCAAATTAGCCTTTGAAAAATGAGATAAAATTTTTTGTGTATTCGGGTGATTCACTGCTCTCTTTTCTATATAAATATGTGAAAAATCAGCATTCCATAAGTTTCTCCTTAAGTCTTTCAAAATGCATCTTCCTCTCTTTTTTATCTTTACAAGAAACCTTTAAAAAAGATTCTAGCTTATTTAATAAACCTCCTTCTCGAATCTTGTATTGAATACTAAGATCTTTTAATTGATATTCCATAGTACTCGTAAGTCTTAAGTTTTTGCAAATTCTATTAAGTACTTCCTCTTCTTCTTCAATCAATACCTTTTTCGATGTTGTATTTATTTTATCTATTTCTTTTATGAAGTTACAAATGATGGAAATGTTTTCGTTTATCATTTGCGACACAAACTTAGGTGTTACAGACTCGCCATCTAATAAATCCGAAACAATTTTTATAACGTAAATATTATGAGGGGGTAAGAAACTTGACGCTGCCTGAAATGCTCCTGCTCCTTCCATATCTACTAAATCACCTACAATTATTTTTTTCTTTTCTTTATTTATAACTGCTGAAAATGTCTCTAAAGCACCTTCTATAAAAGGATGCTTTACCAATACGTCTGGATAATACGTCCTTTTTGTATCGCTATTAATAATTTTATTGCATAAAAATATACTTCCTATCTTCCTATCCTCTTTTTTGCTCCCACAAATCCCTATATTCATAAATATATCAGAAATACCCGCATTGTATTGAGTAAGCAAATACGTAGTAGCAATCGCAGATTCAAATGGACCTATACCGCTTATAATTAATGTAACTTCCTCATTTTTAAAAATTTCATATAGTTTCACACTATTATCTCTTTTTAGACCCAAATAAGAAATAAAGGGTCTCGCTTCACAATACATTGCCACACTTATATAAATCATTTTCCTTTATCCTTTCTTATTACTTCTTTATACTATTGAGCTTAATGTATATGTTTTGCATTGTCTAGTATTTGTTAAAAACAAAATCACCATTAAATCATTAATGGTGATTTTCTCATAAAAATTATAATATAAATCCTGCAATTAAGAAACAAACTGAAGCAATTCCTGCTGCTAACAACGCATATGGAAGTTGTGTGTTTACATGATCCATATGTTCACATCCAGCTCCAATAGATGACATAATGGTTGTATCTGATATTGGAGAACAGTGATCTCCAAAAGTTCCTCCTGACAAAACTGCTGCTGCCGCAATATATGGATTTCCTCCTGTCGCTAAAGTAAGAGGTACAGCAATAGGCATCATTATTCCCCATACTCCCCATGAAGTCCCCATTGAAAATCCCATAAAGGAAGATAATAAAAATACTGCAAAAGGAACAATTCCTTTTGGAATAATACTACCTGCAACGTCTCCTAGGTATTGCGCTGCACCTAATCCTTCTGGAGCTTGTGCTCTTAGCATATCCCCTAAAGTAACTGCTAAGATAATAATCATTCCACCTATTATAGCAGATTTTGTTCCTTCAATAACTTCATCTAAAAATTCCTTTGCAGTCATTAGTTTGCTGCTAGTATATTTTATAAAAGCTACAATTATTCCTAACATAAAGCTGATAATTAACATTTTGTTTCCATTAAGAGGTACTCTTCCAACATCAAAAAAGTTTGCAATTGTATAATTCCACAATCCTAATATAACTAATATAAAAACAGAAACCCCTAAAGGCCAAACCATATCCGATACTGTTCCATTCCTTATCTCACTTGTTGCAGCCATTTCCTGCTGTACTTTATTTTCTATCTTTACTTGTTTTTGCACTCTTTCTTCTGCTTTCTTCATTGGTCCAAAATCTTTAATCTTATCATTCGCAACTAGAAAAACAACTACTAAAATTACAATACAATAAAAGTTAAATGGAATAGTCGCTATTAATCCTCTCATAGGATCTGTAACTTCCGGAATATTATCAACTATTAGAGCTCCCATATACGCTACCCAACCAGAAATAGGAATCAATGTATTAATAGGTGCTGAAGTAGAATCTAAGATAAAACCTAATTTCTCTCTTGATATTTTCATCTTGTCATAAATCGGTCTAAATACGGTTCCTGTTGCTAATGAACTAAAATATGCACTTGTAAATAGTGAACATCCCATTAATGCCGTTGCATTCTGTGCACCTTTTTTGGTTTTTACTTTACTAGATACCCATTCTCCAAAAGCAAACGCACCACCAGATTTATCAAGAATTGTAATAAATGCACCTAAAAGCAATACCACTAAAATTGTATCTGCTCTTCCTTGATTTCTGATTAATCCCATCCCTCTTAGTCCTAAATCACTATTAGCAGGATGCCCAGCAATAGCATTAAATAAATTTGTAATTCCATACAAAATAGCATGTCCAATGCCATTTGCATTTGCATCAATGATCATAGCACCACTAAAAATACCTACTATCAATGATTCAATAACCCTTTTTGACCAAATCGCTAATCCTAATGCTACTATGGCAGGTAAAATTGAGATCATTCCATAATGTAATACATCCTTTTCCACAAAATTTCCTCCTTCTTATTTGTTTTTTATTGCATTTATAAATAACTTAAATATACTTAATTGTTCATCATATATTTCAGCCATCATTTCTGGATGCCATTGCACCCCAACAACAAATGAATAATTTTTATGCTCTAATCCCTCTACAATACCATCTTCAGACCACCCAGTCTCTATAAGCCCTTCGCCAATTTTTTCAACAGCCTGATGATGAAAACTGTTTACAAATATTTCATTTTTATCAAACGCCTCAAAAACCTTACTATTTTCCTTAAGCCTTACTTTATGGGCTGGATAATATTTTGGCAGTACATCTCCAACATGTTTCATGCTTGTAATTTTTTCCGTATAAAGATCCTGATATAATGTCCCTCCAAAATAAACATTAATCAATTGAAATCCTCTGCATATTCCTAAAATTGGCTTATCTTTTTCTAAAACCTTTTTCATTAACTTCAATTCAAAAGCATCTCGCTCAGGCACAATTCTCCCAACCCCTGTTTTTAGCGGTTGATGATAATGTATTGGATATATATCTGGTCCCCCTGTAAATAAAAATCCATCTAATCGATCTACCAATTCATCCATATACCATTCAGCATCAATAACAGGAATTGTTAAGGGAATTCCATCTGCCTTTTGTATACATCTTGAATAATCCATCGTTGACATCAACATGTCTTGGCCAGCCATTCCTCTTGGTTTGTTTTTATGTCCTTCATGATTCTTTACATAATAAGTCGTGATCCCAATCATTGGTCTCATTTTCTGTCACCCTTCCTTTGTCTTCTTGCACGTGCAATTACTTTATAAGCAATTTATATGCCAATATATACATTGCCTATAATTTTGCATTTATCACAATCTTGTAAATTTTTTTAAAAACAATGGGTTAAAAGGTCTACTTTTTATCCCTTTTAACCCATTGTTAAATATTTTAATACACGTTTTCCAAAATCAGTTATTTTGGTTCCTCCTCTACCTTTAAAGATCTCTACCATATTATAACTTTCTAAGTCAATCAAAATTCTTCGAATCTCTTGTTCACTAAGAAATAACCCTTTTTGACTAGCAATCTGATAGATGCTTCTTCTTCCAAGTCTTTTTCTATCCCTGTAGCCATTTTCTAATTCTTTAAGAACAAATATATATGTATCCATCTGATTTAAAAACTTTATTCGAAATCTTTCTATTATTTGTTTTTCATCATCATCTAAAAAAACGTCCTCAAAAGCTTCTTCATCCCCAAATGGCAGTTTCATATCATCAATCTCTTTTTCTCCAAGATGTGCAAGATACTCTATATAATTACTCAACTCTCTTACGTTTCCTTCCCAATTATGCTGTAAAAATTTTTCTACAGCTTTTGGCGTAAGTTCAAAGTTCCCATGAAATTGCTTTTTCATTTGTATAATAAGTGGCAATATATCTTCTTTTCTCTCTCTCAAAGGAGGAATCCTAAGAGGTAAAACATTTAATCGAAAATATAAATCCTGTCTAAACAGTCCTTCTTTTACCAGCTTCTTTAAATCTCGATTGGTTGCAGATATGATTCTTACATCCACATTAATTAACCGATCTCCACCGATTCTCATAACTGCCCTTTCTTGCAATACCCTCAAAAGACGTGCTTGCAAATTAATAGAAAGTTCTCCAATCTCATCTAAAAATAATGTTCCCATATGTGCTAATTCAAAAAGACCTATCTTTCCTCCCTTTTTAGCACCTGTAAAAGCACCTTCTTCATATCCAAACAATTCACTTTCAAGTAAGTTTTCTGGTAAAGCTGCACAATTTATCGCTACAAATTGATAATTTTTTCTCCTAGAATAATTATGTATAGCTTGTGCAAACAGTTCCTTACCTGTACCACTCTCACCCATAATCAATACAGAAGAATCTGATTTTGCCATTCTCATTGCAATATTTTTGCACTTATGGATTGATTTGCTATTCCCTAATATATCTTTAAATTGATATTTTGCTCGATGCCCTTTATGAATCAATTGTGCTCTTAATTTATGCTGCTTTTTTTCTATATCACTAAATTTTCTCACTATAGCAACTGCACCATATAACGTATTCAAATGCACAATAGGATGAACCGTAACAACAACATCATATCCATTGATTTTTATAATTTTCTCTTTCTCTGATTGAAAACTGCTTAAAACCGTATCAAAAGGAATCTGTGGAAACAAATCCACAGCATAACTTCCAATAACTTTTTCTCGTCGAAAAGACATAATATTTTCTGCGCTTTCATTATATGAATAAATCATACCTTTTGCATTGACCCCTATGATTCCTTCGTCTAATATCTGCAACAAAACATCTAAATAACTTTCCAATCGATTTGAATTTCCCAATATCTTTTCTAGGCCAAAGCTCACGGGTACAATGCTTTTAAAATAATCCCTAAATTTTTGTGTTATAAGCATATGATCTAAGCCTAATTTTACGGCAATATCCGTAATACAACTCATATCTAAAACTCTATCTCCTATATTAATTACTTTTTTTACTGTATTCGGAACATATTTTTCTTCCCCTGGTGTAATAGCAATATCCATATCTGGCAATTCTTTTATTTCAGGATATACAGGAGTAAGTGCTATATGTCTTAAGCCTAATTGATAAATTAAAGAAATGGTTTCTATGGCCATTTCAGCACTTACATTCACAAGCATAGCTTTTGTTCCTTCCGGAAGAGATTTAATTTTTTCAAATCCTATATTCGATAGTGATCGATTCATAATAATAATTTCACTATCGTTTTGAATATACTTTTTTACAGCATCAAAAATAGTATAAGAAAGAATCACTACCAAATCACATTGTATTCCTTTTTCAATACTTCTATCGTCAAAACAATATTTTTCTACCGTAACATAATCTGAAAATAAACTTTCTATTTGTTTACAATAAAATTCTGCAGCATTTGTATAAAGGGTAGCTACACCAATCTTCTTTTTGTTCAAACCTATCCCCCCTCTTATCTACTCCCACAAATCTTCAATCATTTCCTCTATTTCTCTTTTTCTTTTTTTCGTTTCATATTCATCAACGATAACTTTATCTTTATCTATCCACAATGCATCTCCTTCCCTTGCATAGGTAGGAATTTTTTCTCTTTTAATATGAATTATTTTTTTGTCTTCCTTTTCACACAAAGCATAGTCTCCTTCAAACCGGTCTATGATTACACGCATACCATCACCTACTTTTTTGATTTTCTAAATCCTGCTTCTTTTGCTTCTTTTTCCGTTTTGAACCAAATTTCTGCTTTCACTTTGTTATAATAAGCTCCATCAGGCATATGATAAATTCTTTCTCCTTTACTATTTATATTCCCTTTTATCATCCCTTTTCCATATTCATCAACATATGTATTAGATTTTCTTCCGATTCGATAATTCCCTGGATTAGTATTAAATTTTATATGTTCTCCATCACTAATAGCAACAATCGTTCCATTTTGATCTGTTCTATATACAATGATTCCTTTATTTTTCAATTTATCCATTGTTTCTTTATGAGGATGCCCATAATCATTATCCGTCCCTGTCATGATCACAGCATATTCTGGATTTACTTTGTTTAAAAATGACAGTGTGGTGGAAGAATTACTTCCATGATGTCCCACTTTTAACACATCTGCTGATAAATTTAGTCCTTTATCTATCATTTCCTTTTCTGAAAGGCCTTCTGCATCTCCAGTAAATAAAAATGATGTATTACCGTATGTAAGTTTTAAAACAATAGAATAATTATTATAATCTTTATATTTGTCGCTATTTGGCGCAAGGATTACCCCTTTTGCATCTCCTAATGCTATTTTACTCCCTACCACTGGATTAGAAATCTTAAGTCCTTTATTTTTTACTGCATGGATTACATCTTTGAAGGTTTTACTCGTATGGGTAACCTTAGGCATATATACTTTTCCTATGTCAAAAGAATTAATAACTGCATCTAATCCTCCTATATGGTCCTCATGCGGATGTGTTCCAATTACATAATCTATTTTTTTAATTCCTTGATTCTTTAAATAATTTACTACCCAGTCAGCATCTTCATTATTCCCTGCATCAATAAGCATTGTATTTTGTCCTTTTTTAATAAATATAGCATCTGCTTGTCCTACATCCATAAAATGAACTTCCAAATCATTTCTAACATTACTCATTGTTTCTACAGTTTTATTTTTTGAACAAGCTGTCAAAAATACAAAAAAAGATAATAGCATTACAAAAATAAAAAAATAAGTTTTCAAAGCTTTTTTATTCAATTTTCTCACTCCATTCCTTCACAATGTATTTATTATATCATTCATAATTTTATTTTGTCGTATCTTTCAAAAGAATTAAAAAAATATAAAGTGGAATACTAAATGAAAAATCAATCATATTTTTAAACCTTAATAATAAGGAGGGGGAAAATCATCATATGTGGAAAGCAGCATTTTGGGGAGGCCTTGCTGGATCTGCAGTATTTATCGGATCCTGCATAGGAATATATTTTAATATAAAGAAAAATATTATAGGCCTTATTATGGCCTTCGGTACTGGAGTATTAATGGGTGCCGCTTCTTTTGAACTTCTTAGTGAATCTATTAAAGATGGAAGCATCCTTACTATAATAATTGGTTTCGTTGCTGGAGCCACACTATTTACAATTTTTGATTTAATGATTGCACACAAAGGTGGAAATAAACGAAAACGGTCATCTGAAAATCCTAAAGGACATTCAGGATTGGCAATTTTTATTGGAACCTTAATGGATGCCATACCTGAATCAATGATTATTGGAATTAGTCTAATTGAAAGCCAAAGCGTGAGCTGGCTTTTAGTTATTGCTATATTCATAAGCAACTTACCAGAAGGTTTATCAAGCAGTATTGGACTAAAGAAAGATGGCTACTCAAACTATAAAATCCTTTCTTTATGGTTAGCTGTTTTAATTCTTTCATTATGCAGCTCTTTAGCAGGTTTTGTCTTTTTACAAGATGCGTCTAATGAATTCATTGCTGCTATTCAAGCATTTGCTGCAGGTGGAATTGTTGCAATGGTTTCATCAACCATGATGCCAGAAGCATATGAAGAAGGAGGTCCTATAGTTGGTCTTATAGCAGCACTCGGACTATTAATATCTTTAATTCTTACAAATATGGAATAATATATCTTTTTTAAGACTTTTTCTTACTTCTCAGCAATTTAAAAAATTCCTTCATAATAGCAGAGCATTCCTCTTGTAAAATCCCCCTTACAACCTCTGTTTTATGATTAAATTTATCATTTTCAGGTATATTAAGAATTGATCCTGCAGCACCGCCTTTTGGATCCATAGTTCCTATTATAAGTCTGTCAATTCTTGCTAGCATAATAGCTCCTGCACACATAGGACAAGGCTCTACCGTAACATACAAATCACATCCCATTAACCTCCATCCTCCTAATACTTGAGAGGCTTTACGAATCGCTAAAATTTCTGCATGAGCAGTGGGATCTTTTTCAGTTTCTCTTAAATTATGAGCCCTTGCAATTATTTCTCCATTCTTTACAATTACTGCCCCAATAGGCACTTCTTCTAGTTGCATTGCTTTTTGCGCTTCTATAAGGGCCTCCTTCATATAAGTTTGTTCCATAGTTTTCCTCCTATTTTGCATCTTAATTTTCTAACTTCGAGCATAGCATAAAAAAATTGAATCAACAAGAATATATCTTCTATTTTTTCTCCTAGAAACTTTTCATATCCATAAAAATTGTGCACTCTTTCATTCTAAAAGAGTGCACAATTTTTTATTCATATGTTCCTTTGACACATATTTCTCCTTTATCAATCATCAATTTTCCCTTTGCTATAACAGTTTGAATCTGTAGGCTTTCATCAAGTATAAGCACATCTGCATCTGAATCTTCCTTGATCGTTCCTTTCTTAGGATAAAGATTTAAGACTTTTGATACATTTGATGTCAAAAACTTCAGTGCCTTTTCAAGATCAAACCCAAGCTTTTGAACCATCGTTTTAAACTCATTGTATATACTATCCACATCAGAAGCTCCTATTGCAGTGATATTCCCTAAAGCATCATATTTTGACCAACTTCCATACCCATCAGAGCTTATGGTAATATTTTCAAGGGGGACACCTTCTTCCTCAGCCATCTTTATCACATTTCCTGGACTTAAATGTTCATATATTCCACAAGTAAGGTCGATGATTCCTCCCCTTTTAGCATATTCAAACCCTTCTAAAAGAAGTTCTTTTTTTCTATTTATATGAGTAGGCCTTATAGTTCTAATCGGAATATCCGTATTTTTAAGAACTTCATTTATAGGTTGCAATCCCTTTTCTCCATTTCCCATATGAACCACAAGAATGCCTGCTTTTCCAGATATCATTCCAGCTACTCTTACATCAGAAGCAAGCCTTGCTAGTTCCTCATTGCTAATACTTGATGATCTATGATCTGAAATAGCTATCTTCGCTCCAATTACTTCTTCTATAAATGCAATATCTTTTTTAACAGAATCTGTAAGCGTTTTGCTTGGATATTCATAAGATCCTGTATGAACATAAACAGATATCCCTTCTTCTTTAAGAGCCTTCGCTTTTGCTACAAGATTTTCAACACTTCTTGTAGTAGCATCTGTTCCTAAAAGCCCCACTACCGTTGTAATTCCTGCTTTTGTAAGCTTTGAAAGAGTTATTTCCGGCACTCTTGTTCTAAAGCTTCCTTCTCCTCCACCTCCTGTAATATGTACATGCTGATCTATAAAACCGGGAACCATTTTTTTATCTTTTCCATCAATCGTCTTTATTCTGCTGCTTGAAATTTCTATTTTATCTTCAATAAGGGCTATTTTTTCTCCACTTATAAGGATATCTTTTCTCCCTAAATATTCTGGTCCATAAACTTCTATATTTTTTACCAAAATCATGTCATCCTACCCCTTTAACTTATAATTTTTTGCTCATTTCCTTCCTTATAATCAATACGTGCTATTCCGAAACCAGTAATAGCAAGTATAATAGCGAATACTATCCCCATATAGTTAAGAACAGCCCATGGAAGATATTCTAGAGTTGAAACCCCAAGGGTTGATGTCATATATGCGCCTGCAGCTGACCATGGTATAAGAGGAACCAAAACTGTTCCAGAATCTTCTAGGGTTCTTGAAAGGTTCTTTGGATGCAATCCCTTTTGTACATATACATCCTTAAAAAGCTCTCCAGGAATCAATATTGAAAGATATGAGCTTCCTGTTACAAACGCTACTGTAAAACATGATGCAATCGTTGAAATAATTATCCCTGATGTTGACTTAACCTTAGACATAATCAATTCAAGCACTACATCAAGCATTTTAGATCTGCTCACAATTCCTGCAAATCCCATGGCACAGAAAATAAGTACCGTAGTACCCGTAACAGAAACTACTCCTCCTCTATTTATAAGTCTTGTAACTTCCCATATAACTTCTCCTTCATATCCTGTCATAGATACATTAAAACCCTTTACCAAGGCTGTAAATCCATCTTTAAAAGTAAATCCCTGAACAAAAACTCCAAGACATACTGCAAACAAACTTGTTCCAAGCATTGTTGGTATTGTAGGCCATTTCTTAAGGGATCCTATTATGATAATTAATACAGGTAATAAAAGAATAAAATTCCAATGAAACATAGCATCCAGCTGCTCAAGCATTACATTCACAGTTTCTGGTGTATTTACATTTCCTGAAGCCCCTGCTCCAACAAAAAAATATACAATTAACGATACAATCATTGCTGGTATTGTAGTATATAACATATGCTTTATATGCTCATAAAGTTCACTTCCTGCAGCTATAGGCGCAAGGTTTGTAGTATCAGAAAGAGGAGATATCTTATCTCCAAAGTATGCCCCTGCAACTACAGCTCCAGCTGTTGCTGGAAGTGAAACCCCAAGGCCTCCTGCTATACCCATAAGTGCAACACCAATTGTTCCTGCAGATCCCCACGAAGTACCTGTAACAGTAGACACAACGGCAGTAATAATAAAAGCTGTAACTAAAAGAAACTTTGGATTAACAATTTGCACACCATAATAAATAATCATAGGCACTGTTCCAGAAAACATCCATGATCCAATAAGAAACCCAACACTCCATAGAATTAGCGTTGCAGGAAGAGCCTTTGCAATTTTTTCAGTAATTGCTTCCTGCATTTCATTCCATGTATACCCTAATCTCATGGCAATAATCCCCGCAACAAATGCCGAAAGAACAAGAAGTGGTTCCGTTCTTAGCTTAAAATACCCATAACCCACAGCTAATGATACAATCATAAAAACAATAGGAATAATTGCTTGAATGACTGTCGGCATTTTCTTTTGATTTTCCTTCAAACCCATTTAAATTCCTCCTTTAAATAATTTAAAATACATATATGCAATTTCCATGCCATATTGAAAGAATTAACATAAAATATTACTTTTTTAAACTTTAACTAATGAAATTTTCAGAAAAATTCTACTGTTATGTTTTGATTCTAATACAAAAAAAGAATCACCCAAAATACATTTTGGGCTTTTTTTGTCCATTATATGGATAATTTTATCCATCTATTTATAATTTTCTAAAGCCTTTATCCCCTTTTTCGTAATACTACATCCTCTCTTTCCTTCTTTATCATCAATAAGTTTTCTTTCCTTTAATTTTTTAATTATCCCTCTGATTTTCCCCTCGCCAAGATAAATATTCTGTTTATTTGCAAGCTGTGCCAAAGTAGTTCTTCCAATCCCACTGTTATTTTCAATCTCTCGAAGGATCCACAGCTCATGCATATCAAGAATCTCTCTTTTACTCTCAAATCCATCCTCTAACATATAATAAGGAAGTGAAGATAATCTAAATTTCTTACCTTCATATATAGATGATAGATATTCTACTACATTGATAAGCTCCCTTATATTCCCTCTCCATCTATAATTTTTAAAAAATTCCCACACTTCATCTTCAAATATGTCTTCAAAAGTCTCTATTTTCACGTTTTTAAAGTACATGTTTATAAAGTATATGAAAAGATGTTTTATATCCTCTTTTCTCCTTCTTAGAGGGATGGTCTTAATGGGTAGAATATTGAGTCTAAAGAAAAGATCTTCACGAAACTTTCCTTCCTCCATGAGTTTTAGCAGATTCTTATTTGTAGCTGCTATGATTCTTACATCAATTGGTATTTCATCAAGAGCTCCAACTCTTCTTATGGTTTTTTCCTGCAAAACTCTCAAAAGCTTCACTTGAAAATCCATAGGTGCATCTCCTATTTCATCTATAAATAAAGTTCCTCCATTTGCTATCTCAAAAAGCCCTGGCTTTCCTCCCTTTCGTGCACCAGTAAACGCTCCTTCCTCATATCCAAAAAGCTCACTTTCAAGAAGACTTGGGGCTATTGCTGCAATATTTACAGGAATAAATGCATTTTTTCTTCTGTGGGAATTCATATGGACTGCCTGTGCGATGATTTCCTTCCCTGTTCCGTTTTCTCCTTGAATCAGTATCGTGGTATCCGTTTTTGAAAACATTTCTGCCCTTTTGAGCATTTCCTTTACTTCACTATTTACGGATAAATAATCTTTAAAAGTGTAAAGTTTCTTCTTTATCTTCTTTTGATAATTTCTTCTAACCTTATAGTCACGTTTTAGGATCTTATCTGTATAATCTAGTGTTACAAGGTATCCTAAATCTTCATCAAAACGAACTTGTTCCATATCTACTAAAACTTCTCTTCCTTCTAACTCCGTAATCAAAGATTTTTTATCCTCTAATAAACTCTCTATGTCATGTATAAACTCAACAAGTTTTTTCTTAATCATATCCTTTATGCTTTTTCCTATAATCAACTCAAATTTGGAATTTGCCCTTATAATTCTTCCTAATCTATCAACATAAGCTATTCCAAACTCAACACTATTAAAAATTGCTTCAAGAAGCTTTTCAGATTCTTTAGCAATCTTTCTGCTTTCATCTATGGATCTTGAAATTTTAACAATATCTTTAATGTAGCTTGTCGTAAGACTTTCCTGTAACATTTCTCTTATATCAAGTTTTGCAATAATTTCGTGAATGGTTCTTATATCAAGTATTCTTGTTCCTATATCTATTACATAGTTTGCAAAATTAGGCACAATAGGAACCTCTCCCGGTGTTATTGCAGTTTCAATCATGGGATACAAACTGCACCCTGGATAGTATGGATAGTATTTTATATGATCAAGGCCTATTTCTATAAGTTGTGTTATAGCTTCTAAAGCAGAACTTTCACTATCATTTACAAGAAGTACTTCTGTCCCCACCGGGAGGGAAATTACCTTTTCAATATTATTATGATTTATGATTCTCCTTGCAATCAAAAAAGGAATATTTTCTTTTATATATTTTAAAGACATCCTCGCAACTACATCACTAGTAAAAAGTACTAGACTACAAGCTATATCCACTTCTTGTACCTTGTATATTGGGACTTTCTCTATAGTAACATATCGACCTATAAGACTTTTGATCTGATGCCCTATACTATCCCCTGTAGTTTTTCCCATGCTAACTATTATAAGCTTCTTCATAAAAATCCTCCGTAATTTCATTATATAAACCTACAATAAAATAATACTCTCAAGCGGGTACAAAAGCAACGTTGCAATAAGAAACATCTCTTTTATAAGCCTTGTCCACAATTTGAGTTCAAACTCTTTATAAAGGAATTATAAAATATAAAATTTTAAGAAGGAGGTTTTTTATTTAAAAATTTTATCAATATCTTCCTAATAGACCTTTCATTACTTGGTCAAAAGGCAAGCACCCTATTTGATCCATAATTTGTTCTAATTGTGTCTTTGCTTTTGGCCTTTTGAGTGACCCTGTTAGAAAAATAGCTACTTCTTGTTCTTTATCTATTCTGATAGAATCCACTTCTAAAACTCCTCCTAGTAATGCTGCAATTACTAGTATTTGCGCTGGTGTTAAATTTGTTTTACAACAATCTTTATTTTTGCTTACTTTGTTTATATTTTCGTATTCTTCTTTTACTCCAAGCTGTTCCATTATTTTTTTTAAAAGTAATTCCATTGGGTCTTTTGAAGCCACTGACTCCTCCTCCTTTTTTACATAAATATTTTACGCACACCCTGTAACCAAAAGAATAAATAACATTGAAATAATTACTAGTAATAGATCATGTTTTGCATTTTCTGAAAGGCTCAATAAAATTCCTCCTTTTTCATCCCATAAGAATATAGCTCGTCTAACTTTAAAAATTCGTCTTTATCAAACTCTTATATCCTTTTTTTATATATTATGATAAATCTCTTAAAAAGGGGACGGTTAAGTTTTTTATTGCCTTTTCCATAGATAAAAGTTTAAGCGTCTTTACCCCTAAAATTTGATATAATTAATATAAACTATTGAAGCACTAGGGGGAACCAAATTTAATGAATAGAAAGTTTATACATATTTTTCTTTTTATGTTGTTTTTTATATCATCTTTAATAGGATTTTATGAATTGAATAAAAGTAGAGCTTTAGAAAAGGAACTTTTAGCTGAAAAAGTTTTTTCTTCTTATATAGAAACTTTAGCGCAAGGAATTAGTCAAGGATATTTTGTTTGGGACAAAGTGTATCAAGCTATATTAGAAAATAATCACAAGTTTTTAAATAAAGAATTTAAAGATGCTAAATCAAGATTTCATTTTGTTTTAGATGCCAAAATTATTGAAAAAGACTTTAATGGAGAATTTGAATATTTGATTTCAACAAATAATGAAGATTTATCGTTTATTTTTGGGATTTTTGATAGTGATGGTAAATTTTATATAAAAGATAAGGTCGTAAATGTTTCAGTAGATACAAATAAAATTCTCAATCAACTTGGATTTGAAAAAGATTTTAATATGGTTATTTCTAATGATAAAGATATAAATAAAATAAAATTTATTTATACAAAACCAAAATTGAAATTTTTTCATTTTATAAGTGCATTAAGTATTGGCCTATTATCAATTTATATTCACCAACTGCTACGTAAAGTTTTTATAAAAAACCATTATGAAGTAGAAGGACTACAAGCTATTATAAAAATTCTTTCTCAAAAAGATGACTACACTGCACAACATTCTAGAGAGGTCGCAGATATTGCCTTGAAAATTGCTAAAGAATTAAAAATACCAAGAAAACAGATAAAAAAACTTTATAAAGCTGCACTTCTTCATGATATTGGTAAAATAGGTATATCTGAACATATTTTAAATAAACCAGGAAAACTAACTAATGAAGAATTTTCATTAATAAAAAAACATCCAGAATATAGTTACGATATCGTATCGCAATTTCCTAATTTAAAGGAAGTTGTAGATATTGTTAGATATCATCATGAAATGATGGATGGATCAGGATATCCAAAAGGCTTGAAAGGTGAAGAAGTACCATTTCTTTCACAAATTTTAGCTGTTTCGGATGTTTTTAATGCTTTAACAACAGATAGACCATATAGAAAAAGGTTAACAACAGAGAAAGCTTTAAAAATTATGAAAGAAATGCCACTTAATCAGGACTTAGTGAAAATTTTGGAAAGTAAATGTAAATATAAATAATAAATAAGGACAGTTAATAACATTTTTAAACAAAAACCCTTCTTCCCCTCATTTTATGAGGAAAGAAGGGTTCGTCTATTACATCCTTTATTTAGTAATTACTATTTTCTCAGCAGTTGCAATTGGCGGTAGACTTCTTGTCATTTTAGGTCCATAAAATACTTCAAGTCTAGTACCTTCTTTTATGTCATTAAGTGATAATTGATTTCTTTCTATATTAATGACTTTAGTTTTTTCTCCTACATTGAATTTAATTTGTTTATACTGTCCTTCTCCTTCAACCATAATAATAATACCATTTTTCCCTTGTTGTAGACTTTTTACTGACCCAGTGATTTTATAAAGACCTGTTCTTTCATCAAAATACTTATTTCCACCTGCATAAACCTTTTTATTTTCTTCTATTCTCACTTGTAAATCAGATAATACTGTTACAATAAATTCTTTTGTTTCAACAATAGAACTATCTCCTTCCCATTCTCTTTGCTTACTAAATTTTATCGTAGTTACGCCTTCTTTTAATCCTTTAATTACCCAAGTATGCATTCCACCTTTTCCAACTATACTCTTTGCTCCTTCAGGTAGTTCATCTTGTTCATAATTGTCAGAAATTACTTGAATTATATCTTTATCTTTAATATCATATTTCCAAGTGTAGCCTGTTGTGGGATTCTCTTGTAACTCAATTTTATCGATAATTTTGTCTAAATCTTTATGTTCTAAAATAATTGTTTGAGTATTTTTATCCCAAGCAACACTCATTCCTGTTAATTCAGCTATATTTCTTACAGGAAGATATGTACGTCCTTCGTGTATTATTGGTTGTAACACCTTTCCATTTTCATCGATAAAAACTTGCTTTTCTCCATCTAGTGTTACTTTTATTCCTGGATTAATATATGCCTCAATTTTTTTAGTAATTTCTGAAGCTGACCCAATTATAGACATTGCTCCAACTGTAATCATTGATGTTATTAATACGACTTTATTAAATTTTTTCAAAACAATCTACTCCCCTCATCAGCTTAAATATTTTTCTATATTATATAGACGTAGTTACTTATAAAAAAGTTCCATTTATTTGATGCCTTCGTAGAAAATCCCTTTCCCCAATTTCCAAAAACAAAAAAATAATAATAACTAAACTTTTTGTCATCATAATTAGTCTAATATATAAAAAATTATTTTAATAAAAGGAGGAGATATAAATGAAAAAATTTATTGTTCTATCTATAATGTTATTGATAGCATTCTCAACGATTTTAACTGGATGTAACTTAAATAAGAAAAGTAACATTACAGAAAAATCTGAACAAATTACAGAGAAAAGTTTTTTACCAGAAAATGTACCTAACTTTATAGGAAAAACTTACACTGCTCTTAAGAAAGAAAAAGGTATAGGAAAAGAAAATTATATTGAATATAATAGTAAAAAACAATTATCATTTGTTCAATATGATGAAAAATGGTTTGAATTAGATAAAAATCTTAAAGCTAGTTATTTAATATCTGACGATGATAAAACAATTAGTGGAATTATTTTAGAATTTCCCAAAGAAACTAATCGAAACGAACTAGCCAAACACCTTTCAAAATATCTTGGAGAAAAGAGAGAATATGCATCTGGAGAATGTTCTTCATATCATGCTGAATGGAAAAAAGATGGTTTCATATACTCTCTAGAAGATTTTGGATATCTAGAAATGTATATCAATAAAGATCAATAATTTATTTTATATACAAAAACTAAGTTCTGAAAGGAAGTATAATATTGAATACGTATCAAATAATAGAAAAAGCTATCAAAGGAGATGAAAAAAGCTTTATAGCTTTAGTAGAAGCAAGAAAAGAAAAGCTTTATAGAATAGCATATTCTTACGCAAAAAATCAACACGATGCCCTAGACATTGTACAGGAAACTATATATAAGGCTTTTATCTCAATACAAAAACTTAAAAAGCCTCAATACTTTGATACATGGCTTATAAGAATAACTATCAATTGTGCCATAGATCATATAAAAAAATCTAAACAATTTATAAATTTAAATGAAAATAAAGCTATAAAAGATAATACAGATCAAATCGAAGAATTTATAGACTTGCATACAGCCTTAGATAAATTAGAACCTCATTACAAAACCATCATGATATTGAAATGCTTTGAAGATCTTACATTTAAAGATATTTCAAAAATTTTAGATTTTCCAATAAGTACAGTAAAAACTCATTTTTATCGTGCACTAAAGCACTTAAAAATATATTTGAAGGAAGATGATATATATGAATAATAAAAAAACACTAAAAAAATTAAAGGATCAGTATTTTGAAATTGAAATTCCAAAAGAAATAGATGTTTATATAAATAATGGTATCATTAAAGGAAAACTACAACTAAAAAAAGAAAAAAGAAAAGCTAAACAAATCAAATGGTTCGGAAGTATTGCTGCCGTATTCATAGCATTCGTCATCAGTATCAATACTATACCAAGCTTTGCAGCTGCTACTTGTGATATTCCTGGTCTAGGAAAGCTAGTAAAAATATTAAAATTCGAAAAAAACATAGGTCATGGTGGAATAATTACAGATGGTACAGATGTAAACCTTATTTCTATGCAAAAGTACAAAGACTACGAAAATATTATTATAAATTTTTCAAATGATACTGCTAGCCATTTTGACATATACTATAGAGAATATCCTTATACGCTAATATTCTCCGTCTCTGGTGCTAGACATTTTTCAGCACAAAATGACTTAAAACTTTTAAAGCAAAGCTCATTTATAAAAGATGCATATCCTATAATAACTTTAGATGATTCTATGATACGCTTTGCTCTTACTTTCAATAAGCCTTTTAATTATGAAGTAACGGAATATAAAGAACCTGCGCAAATAGTAGTAAAAATAAGTCCTAAAAAAGAAATTCCTAAACATGAAATTTATTCTATAAGAAGTAAATCCTACATTAATGGTGAAGAATTAGGTTTATTAGAGGAAACATTTTTGGACCTTGAAGGCACACGAATTTTAAAAGATAGAAAAGGATATTTTTGTGTAGAAATAGGATATTTTAATAGTATAGATGAAGCACAAAAAAATCTAGAAGAATTAAAAGATAAATACCCTATACTATCTCAATTTTATATTGAAAAACGAAATGCTTTAGACTTACCAGAACACACAGAATAATTGAATAAATTATTATTTAGTCATATATTAGCCTAAGTTATAAGAATATATACATATTTTCTTATAATTTAGGCTATAATCATTATAATTGAGAGCTATGCATAAAATTGTCGTTTTTTAGGTCAAAAGACTATCTTTGCTTCATTTATGTTCTCATATAAAAAACCTCTCTTTCCTTTAATCCTAAGGAAAACGAGGCAATTTTTTGGTACACCCGAGAAGATTCGAACCTCCTTTAGATTCTCTTGATTCATATTTTAAGAAAATTATTCAGTTGCTATATTCTTTTATAATGTCCTTTTACTTTATTATATGGAATTAGAACAATTGGTTGATTTGCAGGTGTAAACAAATCTATTCCCTCTTGGTTTTCATCAGGTCTAAAATATTTCCTCCCAAACTTCTCTACCACCCATCCTTTAATTCCATTAGGAATTGAAGCATAATTGCCATTTTTCTCAACTGATTCAAATGATGGCATTGCATTCCCTATCCCACACATCACTGTACAGTAACATCTTTCTGTAATTTCAATTCTGTATAATTTCTTTGTTTCTAAAAGACTCATAAAAAACTTCTCCTTTCTTCACTTAAAAGTTGCGTCGTCTAATTTTACTATTATGAAATAATTCTAACTTATATCTTTTCGTCTATTTACAAATTTAGACAACGCTAAACTTACTACACCATATACAAGTATCCATATTGCTAAATCAACAAAAAGATTAAATTGATTTAGCTTTTCAAGGAAGATATTATAAGAAAAACCTGTACTTAAATTAATTGCTTTCACAATAAAGAATGTTATCAAAAATCCTCCAAAAGATGTTTTTTTCATTTATGCAGTCTCCCTTTTATCACACATTTTCCAACAATTATACCCTTATTTGATTATATTCAATATTAACATAAATTTCAATTTTTTAACATTACACATAAATAAGTTTTTTCCCATCTATATCCAACTAGCTTTTACATTAGAAAATATAATCTAAGTCTAAGGGAACATATCTTAATTCTTCATAAGTATAGAATTTTCTTAAATAGTACATCTCTGATTTCAGCATACCCCAGAATGCTTCCATTGGTCCGTTGTCAATACATCATCCAACTCGGGACATGCTCTGAATCATTTCTGATTTATCCAACTTCTTTCGACATACCGACTTTAGGCCTAAAATAGTCATTAAGCGATAAATTCTCTTATGATCTACTCTAAAATTGTTCTCTCTGTTTAGTTTAATTGTCATTTGACGATAGCCAAGAATACCATCTCGTTCTTCATAGGCTTCTTGAATTAAAGGTATAAGTTTTTTGTTAAAGTTCTCATTTTTACTCTCTTTACGATTCAACCATTTATAATAAGATGACCTTTGAACACCAGCTATTTCACATAGTGTAAAAATTGGATATAACTGTATATCATGTAATTCTTTAATTGCTAAATAGTAGGTTTCATTTCTTACTTGGCTTAAAATCGCCTCCTTTCTATTTCTTCTAACTTTTTTAAAAAATCAATCTCCATTTGTTGCCTTTTTATTTTTGAGCTTCCAGAAGTTTGTTTAGTGCTCTAAGCTTTTTCAATCTCTGACAATTCATTTGCATTTTTCTGTTTGCCACGTTTATCTTTTAATACCTCAACACCAGATTCCTCATATTTTTTAGTCCATGAATAGACTTGATGATATGATACTTTATATTTATCTGCAGTTTTACTATAGCTGTTCTGATGTTCAATGCAGTGTTTAACAATTTCTATTCTTTCATTAAAATTAGTTTTACGTCCGTTGGCCATGACTTTATCTTCTCCTATTCCTGATGATTTTAACTCTTCATGACCATTATACTTTATAATCCACTTAAGAACAGTTGTATGTGAGGGAATCTTAAAATTTTTTTGCAATGTCATATATCGAACTGTCACCCTCAAGATATGCTTTTAATAACAGTAATTTTTAAATTCTTTTTTTGAATAGAAATTATTATGAGACTTATTCATTAATGCTTCTTTACCCATTGATTGATAGTTTACAATCCATTGTCTAAATGAGTTTCTAGTTACACCATATTTAGATGCAATTGATGTTTGTGATCCTACATTATTTAAATATTCTTCAACTGCTTTAATTTTTAGTTCGTAATCTATTTTACCTTTTCTGCCCATAAGAAAATGCTCCTCCTTCAATAAACAGTTTTTTTATTTTAACTGTCCACTTCAAGGGGAGCATATCACTTTTGGAGTAGTTTTTGTAATTTGGTTAAATTTATTCATCAGTTGGTTGAAAAGTTAACCGTCCCTATTTTCTATTTTTTTTTTCAAAAGTTAACCGTCCCTATTGCCTATTTCCTACTCTATAGTCTAATTAACTTTTTCTCAAAATCACTTTTCATCATAGGTTTAGCCCATAAATATCCTTGTCCCCATTGACAATCAATTTCTTTCAAAAATTCTACTTGCTCTTTTGTTTCTATTCCTTCAGCAACAACTTTAAGATCTAATGCATTTGCCATTTGAGTAACTGTCATAATAACTTTTTCATCTCGTTCTTTTCCTATATGCTGGATAAATTCCTTGTCTATCTTTAATTTATCAACATGTAAATTTAAGAGCATAGATAAAGAAGAATAACCTTTTCCAAAATCATCCATACATATTTTTATCCCTGTATTTTTCATATCTTTAATATTTTTTTGTATAGTATGTATATCTCCTGCAGAAACACTTTCTGTTATTTCAAACTCTATATATTTTTCTTCAATTCTATATTTTGTAATTGTTTTTTTTACTATTTCACTAAATTTTGTGTTTTCTAATTGTTTAACTGATATATTTATAGCGACTGGAACAATATGTAGTCCTTTATTTTTCCAATTAACAATATCTTTACACGCTTGTTCTAGAATATATTGGCCTAGTTCATGGATTAATCCTGTTTCTTCTGCTATTGCAATAAGTTTTTCAGGAGATACCTTGCCTAGTTTATTATTGTGCCATCTAATTAAAGCTTCTACTCCTTCAATTTGTCCATTTCTTATATTAAAAATAGGCTGATAGTATAAAACAATTTCTCCATCTTTCATTGCATTCATAATGAAATTTTGAATTTTAAATTTTTCTGTGATTTTTTTTTCCATCTTTCTATTAAATATTTTTATTTTACTTTTATGTATATTTTTATCTTTTAAATAATACATTGCTATATCAGCATTTTTAAAAAGCTGTGATGTATTTTCTCCATGTTCAGGATATATTGCAACGCCTATACTAACAGTTAAATGTATTTTATAAGTTTCAATTAAAAAAGGTATTTCAAAGGCTTCAATTATTTCTTTTCCTATATTGTAAACTTCTCTTTTGTTTTCTAAAGGATACGCTAATATTACAAATTCATCTCCTCCATACCGTCCAAGAGTACAATTGTTTTGAAGAAATTTATTAATTCTTTCTACAGTTTTTTCAATTATCCTATCACCTATTTCATGTCCTATTGTATCGTTTATTTCTTTAAATTTATCAAAATCTATGAAAAATAATGCAAATTCTTCTTTGTTAACCTTTGCCTTACTAATTGTTTCATTTATTAAATACTTAAAATAATATTTATTATATACTCCTGTGTTTAAATCAATTTTTGTTAAAATATTTACCGTTTCTTCTATAATCTTTTCGTTTACATATTTTTCAGTATTGTTTTCTAAATCCATAATAATTGCTATTAGTACATCATTTTTGTTATATAGTAAAACCTTAGCCTTAAATTTTGTACCATCTTTTTTTTCATGCATCCATTCAAAGATGTGAAACCTCTTCTCTCTTGCAATCTCTATCATTTTTCTTCCTTTTTCTTCAGACTTTTCATTATCACATTGAAATAACGGGGATAAGTTATAGGGTTTTTTACCAACAATTTCATTTCTATTTTCGCAACCTAATAATTTAACGGCTTTTTCGTTGCAATATGTTATTTCTTCATCTTTTATTACGTAAAAAGGTATATTGAAATGTTCTGCAATAGCATATAATATTTCTTTTTTTGTAATTTTGTTATCCATTCCCTAGTCCCCTCACATAGAATTTTTTAGGCAGCAAACTTTTATTTGCTACCCTCTAGTCCTTATACTTTAAAACGATTCACTGTTTTCATCATATTCATAGCTATTTCGCTTAAGCTTTGAACTGTTGCTGCAACTTCTTCTGAAGATGCAGTAAATTCTTCAGAAAATGCTGCTACTTCTTCTGTTGCTGCTGAGTTTTCTTCTGTTACTGCACTTACCTGTTCTACCCTTTCCATAACTGCATCTTTTGATTTTACAATTTCATCCATAGCATCATAAGTTTTTTGCATAAAAGGTGCTATATTTTCAATAGATATCAATATATCTCCAAAGGATTTTACTGTATTTCCTACAGATTCTGCCTGCTCTTTTACTGATTTTTCAACATCTTTAGCTGTACTTATTACTTCATCAGTATCTTTTGTAATAGATGATACTAAATGTACAATTTTTTCAGTAGATTGCCTTGATTCTTCTGCTAGTTTTCGTACTTCTTCGGCTACTACTGCAAATCCTATACCGTGTTCTCCTGCTCTTGCTGCTTCTATAGCAGCATTAAGTGCCAATAGATTTGTTTGTTCTGATATTGCCGATATTATTTCTGTTATACCGCTTATTTCTCTTACTGAACTTGTTAATGTCTCTACTTTACCTACAACTAATTCAAAAGCATGTTTGATTTCTTCAATAGATTTAACTAATATATCCATTTCTTTCTTACCAATATTAGCTTTATTTTCTGCATTTTCTGTTTCATTTTTTACAGTTTGAAGTTCTTTATATACATTTTCAATGTTATTTGTAAGTTCAGATAGAGAATTCACAATATCCGTTAAATCCTGTGCCTGACTTGTAGCTCCATCTGCTACCTGCTGCATTGTAGTTGCAAGTTCCTGTGAAGATGCTGACATTTCTTCTGATACAGCAACAAGGCTTTGGGATTGGCCTGTGACTTCCTCTGAATTTCCCTTTATCTCAGCCAATACGCTCTTCATATTTTTAATAACCTCTGCAAGTGAACGGTTCACCTCTGCAAACTCGTTCTTACCGTCTTCTTCTAAATCTACTGTAAAATCATAGTCTGATAGTTTAGTTAGTACATTATTAATTTGTGCCATTGAATCTTTTAACAATTTCATTAAAATCAAAGTCAATATTACTATAACTGCAATGATACCTATAGATAAAGTCATAAATAAGCTTCTTGCATTTCCATATAATCGATTAGCTTCGTCAACCATACTTTGTATTTCTATCTTATTTAACGTCTCCAAATTTTCATTAAGTGTATTCATGTTATTATTTAAAATTCCCATATTGTTTAAAGATGAATAGGTTATATATCCTATAGAAGCTACTGTAAAAATTAATATGATAAATAATAAAGTAGTTACTTTAATATTTTTAAATATGTTATTACTTCTTTTTGCTTTACTAATTTTATTATTCATAATATTATCTTTCATCAGCTTCCCCCCATAATAAGATTTTCACTTATTAAGTATCCATCTTCACAATTTGATTTTTTTCTTCATCTGAAAACACAGCTACTAAATCTAATAGAATTATAATTTTTTCATCCATTTTACCAATTCCCACTATATACTTTCTATCTATCCCAGTAATGATTTCAGGAGGATTCTCTATCTCATCTTCATTTAATGTCATTACTTGAGATGCATCATCTACTATAAAACCTATTTGTTTTGCATCCATTGTTACAATGATAATTCTGCTGTTATTTGCAATATTAGTTTCATCTAATTTAAATCTCTTTTTTAAATTGATGACAGGAATAACATTTCCTCTTAAGTTTATAACTCCCTCAATAAAATTTGGTGCATTAGGTATTTTAGTTGTTTCTTTGAACTCTGTTATCTCCCTCACATTCATAATGTCAATACCATATTCTTCTCTGCCTAACTTAAAAATTACATACTGTTTTTCTGCCACGTTTTCACTCCCCTCTTTTATTTTTTTAATATAAAAACCCTTTTCCAAATATAAAAGCCAATAGAAAAGGGTCTATAGTTATTTTCAGCAACCGGCTACCATAGTAAATCTCCCTTAGGCCCCTGGCTTTGCGTCCTTGCCTTTCGACAAGTTTGCCTTTATTGAAATAGAATATTAAATTGTATATAGTTCTTTTGTCCTATTCTATCATATTTTGTAGAATTTTACTATTTTTTTGCAAATTATTTCGAATTTTTTAACAAACAAAATGTATACCACAAAATAAAAAAAACGCCGTTACTTATGGTACGGTTCACCTCTGATTATCCTAAATATCATTTAATCCCAAATTTATCTGCCTATAAAGTATCTCTCCTTAAAATATCTAACTCTTTTTTAAATCTTTATAAGGATTTAAACAGTAAGTATAAATATAATTATAATATGCATTAGACATGTTGATACGACTTTTATATTTTCTTATCTATAATTATATTAAATACTATTTCGCCACCATCCACAAATCCTCTCTCCTTGCAACTCCTAACACGCTCTAATCCCTCTACAACGTCCTTTTGACGTCTTAACGACGACAACTACGATTTTTTAGAAACAAACTGAAACTAACTAAAAATCCCCTACAAAACAAAAAACCTCACCTTCCTTGAAAAACCAAGGAAAGCAAGGCTAAATTCTGGTACACCCGAGAGGATTCGAACCTCCGGCACGCGGTTTAGGAAACCGCTGCTCTATCCTACTGAGCTACGGGTGCAAGTTTATCATTAATATGATAATCCTATTTTTTACATTTGTCAAGATGGGACTATATTATATAAAGTAATAAAACCACAAGTAATTTTTTCTTTAATTTTCAATAATTATTGTGCTAACAACCACTCATCAAAGAAAACATCTAAATCTTCACCTGTAACCTCTTCGCAAACTTTTTTGAAATCTTTTGTTGTAGCATTCTTGAATCTATAGTTTTGATAATACTTCTGCATAATCTCATAGAATTTTTTCTTACCATATTTTTCATATATTGCATTTACAAACATAGCTCCCTTATTATAAACCAACGCCCCATAATCATCCCATCCTTCAAATTTACTCAATGGTTTTAAAATAACTTCATTCTCTATAGAAGATACTGCATTTTTGTAAGCTTGCTCATTCATATATCTATGATAGTTCTCTCCCCATTCATCTCCATGTAATTCCTTAAAATAAACCACTTCTGAGTATGCTGTCAAAGCTTCATCCAACCAAGCCTCGTCAATCTCATCATTTCCAACAATTCCATACCACCACTGATGAGCAGTTTCATGTACAATAACTGTTTCTAAATAATCTAACCATTCATCACTATATGCATTTTTATCAATAAATACGATTCCTGGATATTCCATTCCACTTGGAAAGTTAGTTTGCACAACAGAATACTGACCATAAGGATATTTTCCATATACATGATTAAAAATCTTTAAAGCATTTTTTGCTGAATTTACAGCCCTATTGATAATTTCTTTATTACTATACATATCTTTCATAAAATACATTTTAAGTTTAGTACCTTCTACGTTTTTTTCAATGACTTCAAAATCTTTGCTCACCACCCAAGCAAAATCCCTCATTAATTTTGCTTCTATGTGCCATAATCTATTATTATCTATAATTTCATCTTTTATGATATTTCCTGAAGCAGCAACAACATAATCTTTTGGTGTTTCAATACAAACCTTATAATTGCTTACATCACTATAGAAGGGATCTCCTAAAGGATAATATGGATCTAGGTTCCACCCTGTTTTATCATAAACTGCTACAACTGGATACCAGTTCCCTATGTTAAATGTATCTTCCTTATATCCAAATCTTTCCCTAGCAGGAGGGATTTTTACTGTATACTCCATCTCTATCAAAATCTTATCTTTTGGCTTAATAGCGTGGGGTAATACTATCTTCATAATAGTTTTTCCTTTTCCTTTTAGTGTATAATTTACTTGCTTATTGCCAATACACACTTTTTTTACATCTATAAATCCAGGCTTAAATCCATCTGGATAAGCACGGTCAAAATCATCCATAAGAAAAGGGGCTGTTTCTTTTTTTCTAAAGCTGTTTGGATATAGGTGAAAATATACTTCTGATAAAGGAGTCTCTTCATTATTAACATAGTTTATCCTTTGAATTCCTTTAATTGTCGCATCCTTTGGAGAAAAAACAATGTCTATATCGTACTGATTAATTTTTTCAGGATCTACACCATTAAAGTCAGATACTATCAATGTTTTGTATTTTTCATCTTTAATCTCTTTTCCTTTACATCCTGTCATGATTAGTAATATTGTCAGTAAAATAATCCCTACTTTTTTTAAAATTTTTCTCATTTTATACCCCCTAAGAACATTCTTAATTAACTATATTATACTAAACCTCTAATTATTTACAAAAAATAAAAGCCAAAACTGGCTTTCAGACTGTAGACAAAATAGAATTTATGAATAAAAAATAAAAGCGAATAATTACAAAGCTTTAGTAAAGAAAACTTGATGAAAAATTTCAGAAAAATCCGTAGGCTTAGCATGGACGCTAAGCCAGCATCCTACAAGACAGGACGTCTTGATTAAATGCGTTAGGATTTTTCTAAATTATGAATCTTAGTTTTCTCTAAAGATTTGTTTATAAGCGTTATTTTTCAGTTCATTGATAGATAAGCACAAAGCCAAAACTGGCTTTTATTTTTTATAGCTTTACACCTTTTGCCCATAATACATTTTCTGTCTGCATTAACTTTTCTAAACTCTTCTCTAATACTTCATCATCAATTGTTAGAATCATCAATGCTTGTTCTCCTCTTGCATTTCTACCTACTTGCATAGTTGCAACATTTATATTTTCTTCTCCTAGAATCATACCAATATGTCCAATTACACCAGGAACATCCATATTTTTTATAAATAACATATACTTGCTTGGATTTACATCCACTTCATATCCTTCAATCTTCACAAGTCTTCCTTCTCGTTTTGAAGATAAGTTTCCTGCAATAACAAAAGTTTTTTCTTTTGTTACTATCTTTATTTCAATATAATCTGTATATCCATTATAGTTTTCTTTCATTTTTCTTTGTTCTATACCTATCCCTCTTTGTTCTGCTAAAAGCATAGCATTGATGTAATTCACCTTATCTTCTACTACTGGTTCTAGCAATCCTTTTATAAAAGCAATGGTACTCATTTCTGTATCTTGCTTTGCAATGCTTCCCCAATAATCAACATTTACATGCTCAATTGGATCTTGATAAAGCTGATAATAAAGCTTCCCTAATTTCTCCATTAGTTCAATATATGGCTTCATAACTGCCAATTCATCTCTATGCATTGTAGGTAAATTTACTGCATTTGGGACAATTTCTCCTTTTAATGCATTAATTACTTGCTCTGCTACAGTAACCCCAACATTAACCTGTGCTTCTAGTGTACTTGCCCCAATATGTGGTGTCACAATTACATTATCTAACTCAAACAAAGGATTATTAAAGCAAGGCTCTTCTTCGTGTACATCTAGTCCAGCACTTGCAATTTTCCCACTTTTAATCCCATCTAATAAGGCTTTTTCATTAATGATTCCTCCTCTTGCAGCATTTACAAGCCTTACCCCTGGTTTCATCCATTCAATTTCTCTTTCTCCAATCATTCCATAAGTTTCTTTTGTTTTTGGCGTATGCACAGTAATAAAGTCAGATTCCTCTATTAATTCTTTTAATGTATTCTTTTTCTCAACATTAAAACGTTTAAATCTTTCATCAGATATATATGGATCATATGCAATTACTTTCATACCAAAAGCAGCCATTCTTGTAGCAACTAAAGAACCTATTCTACCAAGTCCTATAATTCCTAAAGTCTTATTATAAAGTTCTACTCCTTTAAATCTATTTCTCTCCCATTTTCCTCCTTTGATATATTCATTTGCTTGAGGAATATTTCTTGATTGAGCCATTAAAAGTCCTATAGAAAGTTCTGCTGCAGACATAGTATTACTATCTGGCGTATTCGCCACAATAATACCCCTTTGTGTTGCTGCTGGAATATCTATATTATCCGTTCCATTTCCTGCTCTTCCTACTACTTTCAGTTTTGTGGCAAGGTTCATTAACTCTTCATTTACTTTCGTTACACTTCTAACAATAATAGCATCATATTCATGTATTCTTTTTAATAATTCTTCTCTTGATATATTAAAACATACATCAACATCTAAATGTTTTTGTAATAGCTTAATTCCTTCTTCATCTATTCTTTCTGTAATAATCACTTTTTTTCTATTTTCCATGACTATCTCCTCCAATTTTATATTTTTTATAAGTCAAAGTATTTGGAGTAATCTACATGTAGACAACAATCAAAAAACCCGTCCTTGAATAAATCAAGGACGGGGATCTAACATCCACGTGGTGCCACCTTTTTTTACTGCATATACAGCCTCTTTCATTATAACGGGAAATCCCGGCATAGGTTTTTTACCCCTATACAGCTTCCGGTCGGATTCAATAACCTTTGTTATCGATTCACACCAGCCATCGACTCTCTTTAAACAAAGCATTATTTACTACTACCGTTCATAGCTTTTTGTTTTTTAATTGAATTTTTTTATAATTGTAATTATTATATTATTTATAATATATTAAGTCAACACTTTAAATGTTTTTTATATAAAAAATTTATTTATTATCAGGCTGTAGACAAAATAGAATTATTATAATTGAAAAATAAATAGGTGCGTTAGGATTTTTCGAAATTATAAAATTTAAGCTAAATATTGATCAATTGTCTTATAATCAATCTCTTCTTTACTCTTTTTAATATCAATAGCTATTTTAAATATTCTTGCTGTATCTATACAAGTAAATATAGGTAATCGATGCTCGCTCATTTTTCTTCTTATTCTAAATCCTAAACTGTATTTATTATTCCCTCTTGTAGGCGTATTTATCATCATATTGATAGTTCCATCTGCAATACGCTTTTCAACTTCATACAGTGGAATAGTTTCACAAGAAACATTGTTTTTATTTAGAAAGTCAGCTGTACCAACAGAACCATACAGTTTGAATCCCAAATCTACATAATCTTTTATTATCTCTAGTCCTTCTTCTTTGTCTACAGCCCTTAATGAAACATATATAGCACCTTCTGTAGGAATTTTAATTCCTGAAGCTCTAAATCCTTTATATATAGCTTTATCTAAATTTGTATCAATTCCTAGTACTTCTCCTGTAGACTTCATTTCTGGTCCTAAATTCATATCTACATCTGTAAGTTTTTCTCCTGAAAATACAGGAACTTTTACAGCGTATAATTTTTTCTCTTTCATTAGCCCTGTTCCATAAGAAGTATCTTTTAATTTTTTACCTAACATGGCATCTACCGCTAATTTCACCATTGGTACACCTGTCACTTTACTTAAAATCGGAACAGTTCTTGATGCCCTTGGATTTACTTCTATTACATATATATCTTCTCCATCAAATACGTACTGAATGTTTACGAGTCCAATGATACTTAACTCTTTAGCAATTTTTTTCGTATAATCTACCAATTTTTCTACTGTATCTTTCCCTAAGGTTACGTATGGATATATTGTAATACTGTCTCCAGAATGTACCCCTGTCTTTTCTACGTGTTCCATAATTCCAGGAATTAGTATATCTTCTCCATCTGCTATTGCATCTACTTCAATTTCAGTACCCTTAACATATTTATCAATCAGTACAGGATATTTTTTAGATAGATTTACCGCTTCTTGTAAATAACTTTCTAACCCTGCTTGGTCATAAACCACCTGCATTGCACGACCACCTATTACATAAGAAGGCCTAACTACTACTGGATATCCTAATTCCTCTACCGTCTCTAATGCTTCTTCTATACTTGTAACAGCTTTTCCCATAGGACTAGGAATCTCCAATTTTTCTAGGAAGCTTCTAAATTTATCTCTATCTTCTGCTATGTCCATTGATTGATAAGATGTTCCTAGGATATTTACACCTCTTTCGTAAAGTTTTGGCGCTAAATTCACAGAAGTCTGTCCTCCTAATTGGAGAATCACACCCTCTGGTTTTTCGTTTCTGACTACATTCATCACATCATCTATATATAATGATTCAAAATAAAGCTTATCTGCTGTATCAAAATCTGTACTTACTGTTTCTGGGTTATTGTTCATAATAATTGACTCATATCCCGCTTCTTTGATTGCCCATACCCCATGAACACAACAGTAATCAAATTCTATTCCTTGACCAATTCTGATAGGTCCAGAACCAATAACCAAAATCTTTTTCTTATCAGATATTATATTTTCATCTTCCTCTTCATAACATGAGTAGTAATAAGGAGTTTGTGCTTCAAATTCCCCACTACAAGTATCTACCATTTTATACACAGGACCAATATTATCTTTTAGAATCTCACCTAATTCATTTCGATCAAACCCTGTTAAATCACAAATTTCTTTATCCGTAAAACCCATTGCTTCTGCTTCATAAAGTAATTTTTCATCAATTTTTTCTTTTTGCAACCTCTTTTCCATTTCTATGATATTTTTTACACCATTTAAGAACCATGGATCTATTTTAGTAATTTCATGCAACTCTTTTACTGATATTCCCCTTCTTAAAGCATCTGCAAGTGCAAATATTCTCTCATCATCACACTTTTTAATTTTTTCATATAATTCATCTTTACTCATATCCATAATAGAAAACATTCTCAATCCTGTAAACTTACCCTCTAGAGAGGTTATTGCCTTAAGAAGTGCACTTTCAAAAGTTCTACTAATTGACATTACTTCTCCTGTTGCTTTCATCTGCGTTCCAAGGGTTCTTGATGCTTTACTAAACTTATCAAAAGGCCACTTTGGAAATTTCACTACAATATAATCTAATGCTGGTTCAAAGCATGCACTAGAATTCTTAGTTACATAATTTTTAAGCTCATCTAAGCTAAAGCCTATTCCAATCTTTGCTGCGATCTTTGCTATAGGATAACCCGCAGCCTTCGATGCTAGAGCACTCGATCTACTTACCCTTGGATTTACTTCTATAACAATATAATTATTACTTTTTGGATCTAGTGCAAATTGAATGTTACAGCCACCTTCAATCTTTAAACTTCTTATAATTTTTATAGACGCCTGTCTTAGCATCTGGTATTCTTTATCTCTTAGTGTTTGTGAAGGTGCAACAACAATACTATCCCCTGTATGGATCCCTACAGGGTCCATATTTTCCATGTTACATATAATGATACAATTGTCTTTTTTATCTCTTATCACTTCATATTCAATTTCTTTCCATCCTGCTACACTTTGCTCTAAAAGTATTTGTCCAATAGGACTGTTTTCTATTCCTTTTTGGCAAATTTCAAGAAGCTCTTCATGATTGTTTGCAATTCCTCCACCCGTTCCGCCTAGTGTATAAGCTGGTCTTATTATTACAGGATATCCATAACGATCAACGAATTCTTCACATTCCTCTATCTTTGTTGCAATAATACTCATAGGAATGGGCTCTCCAATTTCAAGCATAAGCTCTTTGAAAGCCTCTCGATCTTCTGCCTTTTTTATAGTTTCACTATCTGTACCTAATAATCTTACACCGTACTTATCTAATATTCCCATTTCTTTTAGGTTCATTGCCAAATTCAATCCTGTCTGGCCTCCAAAACCAGCTAAAATTCCATCAGGTCTTTCTTTTTCTATAATTTTTTCTAAGCTTTCTACATTTAAAGGTTCTATATATACCCTATCTGCTACATTTGTATCCGTCATAATGGTAGCAGGATTGCTATTGACAAGAATTGTTTCTATTCCTTCTTCTTTTATAGCTTTGCATGCTTGTGTTCCTGAATAATCAAACTCTGCTGCCTGACCAATAATAATTGGTCCAGAACCAATAACCATCACCTTTTTTAACGTTTTATCTATAGGCATTTTTTATCCTCCTTTAATTGGTCTATAAACTTATCAAATAGATAAGTAGAATCCGTTGGCCCTGGTGCTCCTTCCGGATGGAATTGTACAGAAAAAACTGGAAGTTCCTTATGTTGCATCCCCTCTACTGTATCATCATTTAGATTAATATGTGTAATTTCCATTCCTTTATCTTCTACGCTCTTTCGGTCCACTGCATATCCATGGTTTTGAGAAGTAATATAGGCTCTGTCTTTGTGAATATCATAAACCCCATGATTTCCTCCTCTGTGCCCGTACTTCATCTTGTAGGTACTTCCCCCTACTGCTAAAGCTAATACTTGATGTCCCATACAAATCCCAAAGGTAGGTACCTTTTGTATTATTTTCTTTACTGTTTCTATTCCTTCTATAGCTGCTTCAGGGTTTCCAGGTCCATTGCTAAGAAGTACCCCATCAGGGTTTAAATTCATGATCTCATCATAGGTTGTATAGTAAGGGAATACAGTAATATCACATCCTCTATACTTTAGATTGTTTATAATATTTCTCTTTATTCCAAAATCCATTACAGCAATTTTAGGCCCTGTTCCAGGTATATGAAAAACTTTATCCGTTCCAGCACTTTTCATCCAATCTTCTTTTAATGAAGATTTTTTTAAAATATCCTCTAATTCTTTTATAGAAAGATTTTCATTAGATATAATGCATTTTAAAGCTCCTTGATTTCTAATTCTCTTTGTAATGCTTCTTGTATCTACATCACAAACCCCTACTACTCCCATATCTTTAAGCATATCTTCTAGTGACTTTTCGCTCATATAATTAGAAGGGGTTTTACTGATAGATTTTGTAACAAATCCTTTGGCATATACTTTAGAAGATTCACTTTCCTCATTATTTACCCCATAATTTCCTATCAAAGGATATGTCATGGTGATAATTTGCCCTGCATAAGATGGATCTGTTAAAATTTCTTGATATCCTGTAATAGAAGTATTAAACACTAATTCTCCTACAGAGGTACCTACTTTCCCAAACCCTTTTCCTTTATATACCGTTCCGTCTTCTAGATATAATATTCCATTCATTTTGCACCCCTCCATATTTTTCTTTTATTTATAATTAAACAAAGTTGTTCATAGTTTTTATTAATAATTATACATAATTATATATAATTATTCAATCAATTTTAAAAAATTTTTCCTTTAAATATATATCTATACTTTTATATTAACTTTTTATATCCTGTATATTAGTTATTATCTTACTTTTTACTATAGTTTATCTTTAAATTACATTATTTGTAATTTTATATTTATACTATGCTAGCAATTTATACTTATGCTTTGCATTGTATATATTTACACTGTGTTTTTATATTTATATAATAAAAAACCTTTTGCCAGAGGCAAAAGGTCTGTTTTTTACACACAAAGAACACGGTTCACCACAAATAAAAATTTATGTGAATCTTCTTTATCACATCCTTTTCAGCCTCTCTGGACCGATTTAAAGGTACTTATTTTATTTTCACTATATAATACCATATTTTTTATAGGTATGTCAAATACCAGTTTTTTCACGATTATTGTTTTAATTGTTATCTAAAACTTCCTCTAATATGGTTACTGCTTTATCAATTTCTTCCTCCAAAACATTAAGAGGAGGCAGAATTCTCACCACATCTTTTCCTGCACCTACAAGTAATAATCCTTTTTCAAAACATTTATTTACAATATTTTTAGGTTCTTTTTTCACCTTAATCCCTAACATCAGTCCAATTCCTTGAATACTTTCAATAACATCATATTTGCATTTTAATTCTTCTAGCTTATCCACAAAATATTTACTCTTTTCATTCACTTTATTGATAATTCCTTTATCTACTAACTCTTCTAATACTGCCAGTGATACAGCACAAGCTAAGGGACTTCCTCCAAAGGTACATCCATGATCTCCTGGTACAAAAGCAATTGCAGCTTTCTTTTTTGCAATTACTGCCCCTATTGGAAATCCTCCTCCTAATCCTTTTGCCATGCAAATCACATCAGGAATCACACCAAAGCTTTGATAAGCAAATAAAGTACCAACTCTTCCTATTCCACACTGTACTTCATCAAATATTAACAGGGCATCAAATTTATTACAAAGCTCTCTTGCTTTTTGTAAAAACGCTTTTTCTGCTTTTATTATTCCTCCCTCTCCTTGAATCGGCTCAATAATAACAGCACAAGTATTTTCATTTATCTTTTTTTCTAAGTCCTCTATATCATTAAAATTTACACTATCAAACCCCTCCATCAAAGGCAAGAAATCTTTTTGATATTTTTCTTGCCCTGTCACTGCTAAAGCCCCAAGAGTTCTTCCATGAAATGAATTTTTCATATAAAGGATTGTATTTTTATTATTATTCTTCATTTTTCCATACTTTCTTGCTAATTTTAATCCCGTTTCTACTGCTTCTGTTCCACTATTACAAAAAAATACCTGATCATGATCACTAAGATCTACTAATTTTTTAGCTAATTTAAATTGATTTGTATTCCAATATAAATTTGAAATATGGATTAAATTTTCACTTTGCTCACTTAAAGCTTTTGTAATAGCTTTATGACTATGCCCTAAACAATTAACAGCAACACCAGAAACAAAATCAATATATTCTTTTCCCTCTATATCCCATACTTTGCTTCCGAAACCCTTTTCAAATATCACATCAAATCTTGCATAGGTATTCATAATATTGTTTTTACCCATTATACTTTCCTCCTTTTATCATAGTTCCCATTCCGTCATTTGTAAAAATCTCTAATAATAAACTATGAGCTTCTCTTCCATCAATAAGATGCACATTTTTTGTTCCATTTTCTATAGCTTCTATACAACATTCCATTTTAGGAATCATTCCACCTTTGATAATCCCTTTTTGCATATACTCTCTTATTTCTTCTGCATTTGTACTTGAAATAAAGCTTGAAGAATCATCAATATCTTTATAAAGTCCTGCTACATCTGTTAATAATATTAATTTTTCTGCTTTTAAAACAGCACTCACTGAAGATGCTACATAATCTGCATTTATATTATAAACATTCCCCTCCTTATCACATCCAATTGGTGATATTACAGGTAAATAAGATCGTTCTAACAAATCCATTAAAATTTTTCCATTTACGGATACAACTTCTCCTACATAACCTATATCTATTTTTTCATTTTCTTCATATAAATATTTTTTCGTTGCTTCAATAAGATTATTATCTCTTCCACTGATCCCAACTGCATGAATACCATGTTTGCATAAATCTGCAGTAATTGATTTATTCACATTTCCTGAAAGAACCATTTCTACTATTTCCATTATTTTTTCATCTGTAACCCTTAGCCCTTTTATAAATTCTGTCTGAATATCCAATTTATTCAACCAGTTTGAAATATGCGGACCTCCTCCATGAACAATAACAATGTTAATCCCTACAAGCTTTAAAAGCACTACATCTTCTATAAAAGCTTTTTTGGCATCAATATTTTTCATAATACTTCCGCCATATTTAATTACAAAAGTTTTTCCTCTAAATTTTTTAATATAAGGCAAAGCCTCTATTAATATCGATATTTTCTGATGATCCACTGCTATCCCCTTCCTTCCTAAATTATTATTAATAATTATACCTTTAAATAAATATTTATTCAATATTTATATTGTATATTTATTTATATTGTTGTATAATTAATTAAAATTAAGTTTCTAGGAGGTTTCTATATGATCAAAGTGGGTATAATAGGATCAACAGGTTATGCCGGACAGCAGTTGGTTTGGCTACTTCATAGGCATAGAGAAACAAAAATCGTATTTTTATCTTCTTATAATTATGCAGGTTTGCCTTTTTCTAATGTTTATCCTGAATATTATCAGTTTATACAAGATTTATGTATAGATATCCATACCGTAGAAAAAAAATTATCCAGTATTGATTTGCTGTTTATTGCATTGCCTCACGGTAAATCTTTTGCTATAACAAAAAAAGCCCTAGATTTAGGTGTAAAGGTTATTGATCTAGGTGCTGATTTTCGATTAAAAAACACAACTACTTATAAGAAATGGTATGGGCTTAACCATGAACTCCCTGAATTTTTATCAACTTCTGTATATGGTCTTCCTGAAATAAATAAAAAAGATATAAAAAAAGCTAATTTGATTGCCAATCCAGGCTGTTATCCTACAGCAAGCATATTAGCATTAGCTCCTTTATTAAAGCATAAAATAATTGATCCAAATTCTATTATAATCGATGCAAAATCTGGAGTATCAGGTGCAGGAAGAAAAGCAAATGTTGCAACACTTTTTGCTGAATGCAACGAATCTATTAAAGCATATGGTGTAGGTTGCCATCGTCATACGCCAGAGATTGAACAAGAAGTATCAAATATTTATGGACAAGATATTCTTTTATCATTTACACCCCATTTAATCCCTATGAATAGAGGTATACTTGCAACATGCTACGGTAGTCTAGTAGAAAAAATATCTCAAGAGGATTTATATAAAATTTATGAAGATTTCTATAAAGATGGATATTTTATAAGAATTAGAAAAGAAATTCCCCAAACAAAATGGGTAAAAGGTACAAATCTTTGTGATATTGGTATATGTATAGATGAGAGAACGGATAGAGTAATTATAGTATCAGCTATTGATAATCTAATAAAAGGTGCAGCAGGGCAAGCTATACAAAATATGAACATAATGTTTGATATAGAAGAAACAGAAGGTTTAAAATTCATTTCAATGACACCATAAATTGATAAAAGGAGGTTAACTAAATTGAAAATATTAGAAAATAAGACTATTTCAGATGTTCCAGGATTTAAGGCTATCGGTATTCATAGTGGTCTTAAAAAAAGTGGAAAGAAAGATTTATGCGTAATTTATAGTGAATATCCTGCTGTAGCAGCTGCTACATTTACAAAAAATAAAGTAAAAGCAGCTCCTATATTACTTAATATAGAACATATAAAATCAGAAAACACACAAGCTATTGTTGTAAATAGTGGGAATGCTAATGCTTGTACAGGATTAGAAGGCTTTAAAAATGCAATAACTATGGCAGAGGTGACAGCAAAAGAACTAAGCTTATCTACTCATGAAGTAATGGTAGGCTCTACTGGTATTATAGGTGTTCCTTTACCAATTGATAAAATTACAGAAGGTATTCAAACAGCTTGCAGTATGTTAAATAAAAGCGATGGCAATGCAGCAAGCGAAGCAATTATGACAACTGATACTTTTCCAAAGAAAATAACTGTTGAAATTACTATAGAAGACAAACCTGTATATATTAGCGGAATTGCCAAAGGATCTGGTATGATTCATCCAAATATGGGGACAATGCTTAGTTTTATTGTTACAAATATTAACATTACAAAATCATTATTATCATTAGCTTTAAAGGATAGTGTAGAAAACACATATAACATGGTTTCCGTAGATGGAGATACCAGTACTAATGATATGGTTATTACAATTGCTAATGGAAAAGCCAAAAATTCACTGATTGATACTAAGAATAGCTATTATGTAAAATTTAAAGAAGCTCTTGATTTTGTAAACCAAGAACTTGCAAAAATGATTGCAAAAGACGGAGAAGGTGCAACAAAGCTAATAGAAACATGCGTTTTACATGCAAAAACAATAGAAGATGCAAAGCTATGTGCAAAATCAGTCATTAGTTCAAGCCTTGTAAAATCAGCTTTGTTTGGTAATGATGCAAATTGGGGAAGAATACTATGTGCCATTGGCTATTCTAACGGAAACTTTGAACCTGAAAAAGTAGATATATTTTTTAAAAGTAAAATTGATAATATACAAGTTGCAAAGAATGGTAAAGGTATTTCTTTTGATGAAGCTTTAGCAAAATCCATATTAGAACAAGAGTATGTAAATATTATTATTGACTTAAAAGATGGAGAATATGAAGCTACTGCCTGGGGTTGCGATTTAAGCTATGATTATGTAAAAATTAATGGTTCTTATAGAACATAAAACAGCTTACAAAATGTAAGCTGTTTGTTAATAATTTTATATTAAAAGTAAGTTATCCACATTCATCCACAATTTATTGTGGATGAATTTGACTTTATCCACTATATATTGTTTTCTTTTAAAAAATAATCTAAACTTCCTCTATATAAAGCACGTCCATACTTATTATTGCTTTTAATACTTATCTCTTTATCATTCCTTAAAAGTACATCTATAAAAGGAAGTAATTTTTTTTCATAAACCATCATAGACTCTTTAGGGAGTGTCCCTGGCCAACCACTACAGCTTATAGTAACTCTCCTATTCTTTGTGCAAACTTCTGAAGGAATATCATTATATTCTTGTGCATCTACTTCAAATACATATTTCTCTAAGTCCCCATGAGGCAATCCTTCAATGGCTTTTACCTGCATAGGATCAACTGATGTATCATAAGGGTCTGCTGTTAAATCTAATATTATTGCATCCTCTTTTAAAAACTTTAAGTATTCATTTGGAACAATATATTTTGAAAAATCTATTCTTTTTGTTGCATCTACTAATAAATCTGTATCCTTAAAAATATCTTCTAAAAGATTTTTATATTTTGTTATATCTCGTCCTATATATTGAACTATCACACCTGCTAACTCTTTTTCTCTAATTTGATTTAATATTTCTTTGTCTCCATGGTTCATGCAAATTCTTCCAGCTCTCATCCCTAATTGTCCCATTCCTATAATGGTTACTTTTATAGGTCCTCTATCCTTTGAAAAGAAATCTTTTCTTCTCTTTTTCATCTCATAAAAAGCAACCTTTACACCACCTAATGCTGTAAGTTCGTAAGTAACTACCATACGATTATTCTCATCATCTACAATAGAGTCCATAGAGTAAGCATTTATACCTTTTTCTTTTAATTTTTCAACTAACTTTGGTCTTGAATCATAATGAAGCATAGAAATCAGACTACTTCCTTTTTTCATAATTTCTAGCTTGTCATAACCTGGCGCCTTTAATATAATAACTAAATCCTTTTTATAAACTTCTTCACTTGATACAAATTTTATTGTGTCATTATGCTTTAAATAGTCCTCCTTTGTAAACCCCATCTCAACGCCATATCCTTCTTCTAAAAATAAATCTATATTATATTTTTTAAGTTTTTCAACAAAGCTTGGAAGAAATGCCCTAATTTCTCCTTTTATCCCATAAATCTTAGGAAGTCCTATAGATGTAATCTTCTTCATTTAGATTCACCCTTTCAAATCTTATGCTCTACTAAATAGTTTGTGCAATATTTTTATATTTATTTTTAAGCAGCCCTTGAATAAATATATAACATAAAATAAATATAAAAAGATAAGAGAATGACTTTGATAACTTTTGCTAAAAAAACTTACTGAAATTACATGAAAAAATACGTTAAAAACCTTCAATATTTGAACAAATGTAAGTTTTGAAGGTTTAGGATTTTTTCATGTAATAAAGTTTATTTTTTTTTAAAGTTATCTGGAATAAACGTTTTTTATATTTATTTTTGATATTGCTTATCTACATATTTACTTGATAAGAAAATCTTACAACATTATACATCATTTTTCAACATATTATATTTTCTTAAAATTCATAAAAAGCCCGTTCTTACAATAAAATGAGGATGCTAAAGCATCCTCATTACTCACTTAATATCTTTTTTACTTCATCTTTTGAAGGTACTCTTCCTGAAACTTTCACAATTCCATCTACAACAAGCCCTGGTGTTTTCATTACTCCAAAAGATAATATATCTTTCATTTCTGTTACTTTTTCAATTTCTGCATCAATTCCTAATTCTTTTGCTGCTTCTTGTGCATTTTCATAAAGCGTTATACAGTTTTTACATCCTCCACCTAAAATTTTAATATTCATATAAACCCCTCCTATAATATTATATTAAATAAATAACCTACAAAAATAATAGATATACCTGTAATTATAACGAATATTCCAATAAGCTTTGGCTTCATTACTTTCTTTAATAATATCATTTCAGGTAAAGATAATGCCACTACACTCATCATAAAAGATAATGCTGTCCCAACTCCAACACCTTTATTTATCAAAGCTTCTACAATTGGAATAGTACCTACTGCATTTGAATAAAGAGGAATTCCTAATACAGCAGCTACAAAAACTGCAAATGGATTATTAGGCCCTGCATATCTTACTAAAAAATCTTGTGGTGCATAGCCATGGATTGCTGCTCCTATACCAATTCCTAATATTACATAAATCCAAACTCTTTTTACAATATCCTTTACTGCATCCAAAGCAAATCTTATTCTTTTCTTAAAATTCATTTCTTCAATTACAGCTTCGCCCATATGAATTTGATAAACATATTCTTCTACTAAATGGGTTAAATTTAGCTTCTCAATAATGATTCCTGCTACAATTCCAATTATCATACCTGCAGCTGTATAAAGAATTGCAATTTTTGCCCCAAAACTAATAAACAAAAAACCAAGTGCGATTTCATTTACAATAGGTGAAGTAACCAAGAAAGTAAAAGTAACTCCTAGTGGAATCCCCGATTCCACGAAGCCTATAAAAATAGGCACTGTTGAACATGATCAGAAAGGAGATAATACTCCTAATATAGAGGCTGCAACATGTGCATAAATTCCTCCAAATTTAGAAAGCATCTTTTTAACCTTTTCTGGTGGAAAATAACTCCTTACATAAGAAATAGTAAAAATCATAAAACTAAGTAACAAAATTATTTTTAATGTATCATAGACAAAAAAATCAATACTATCTCCTAATCTAGAATGTATATCTAGCTTTAAAACTTTTTCTACAAACCAATCTGCAAATGCTTTTAACAATTATTATCCCTCCTTTTTTAATTGATCATGTGCTTCTTTTAATTGTTTTGCTAAAATGTTTTTTATAATATCTAAAACATCAAATATTTCATGGTATCGAACACTATACATAACCTTTAATCCTTCTTTTCTACTTGTAAGTAATCCTTTATCTTTTAGAATCTTAAGATGCTGAGATACATTAGACTGTTCTAAATCTAAATCTTCATATATATGACATACACATAGCTCTTCTTCATTCTTTAATCGCTCAAGAATCTGAATACGAGTAGGATGAGATAATGCCTTTAAAAATGCTGCAGATAATTCAAAAAACATATAATTCATTCCTTTATCTCCTTTCTATATTAGAATATTATAATTTAATTATATTAGAATATACTTATTTATACAACTATTTTTAAAAATTTTATACTTATAATAATGGTTTTTTTTGTTTTTTTATTATTTTGTGGTATACTAAATAGGAAAAAAAATATTGGGAGTTGTGCTTATGTCAAATAATATTGAAGTAGGAAACATTGTGGTAGGAAAAGTATCTGCCATCAAATCCTTCGGTGCTTTCGTAACACTAGATGAGGGAAAAGAAGGTTTAGTGCATATTTCACAAATTGCTCATAGCTTTGTAAAAGATATTAATGAGCATCTTTCTGTTGGTGATGAAGTAAAAGTAAAAATTTTATCAATCGATGAAGAGTCTGGAAAAATTTCACTTTCTATTCGTAAAACACTACCAGCTCCTGAAGCGAAACCTAAAACAGAACGCCCTCGTCGTCCTAAGCAAAAGAAGGGTGGATTAAATTATCAAGATCCAAAAAATAATCAAGCGTTTAATCCTATTGCAGATAAATTAAAAGCTTGGTTAGAACAAAACAAATAAAAGAGTTAACCAGTATTGGTTAACTCTTTTATTAAGAAAATAATAAACGATCACTAATTAAATCATTTGTCTGTATTTTTTCGAAACAAGCAAGAAGCTTTTCTATATTTAAACTTTTCTTTTCTTCTCCTTTTATATCTAGTACAATTTTTCCTCCATGTATCATTATCAATCTATTTCCAAGATTTATAGCCTGATTTAAATTATGAGTAACCATAAGAGTAGTCATACTTCTATTAGCAATAATTTTTTGTGTTAAATCAATAATTCGCTCAGAAGTCTTTGGGTCTAACGCTGCTGTATGTTCATCTAAAAGAAGAATATGAGGGTTTGAAATGGTCGCCATAATAAGAGATAATGCTTGCCTCTGGCCTCCTGATAATAACCCAACCTTTGTATTTAATTGATTTTCAAGCCCTAAAGAAAGTTGAGATAAAATATCAATAAAGTAAGGAATATCTTTTTTTGAAACCCCCATAGTCAAATTAAATCTCTTCCCCTTATTCATTGCCATAGATAAATTTTCTAAAATTGTCATGGACGGAGAAGTTCCCATAGATGGATCTTGAAATACTCTTCCAATAACTCTTGTACGCTTAAACTCTGGTTCTTTCGATATTTCCTTATTCTTTAAGAAAATAACACCATCATCTGCTTGAATAGATCCAGATATAATATTTAAAAGAGTAGATTTTCCCGCTCCGTTGCTTCCAATAATTGTGATAAAATCTCCTTCTTCTACATGTATTGAAAAATTATTAAAAACAGTTTTTTCATTTATTGTATGCTTATGAAAGGTTTTTGATAGATTTTGGATTCGTAACAATAGAATCACCCCCTACAGCAAAAAGCTTTTTTCCTTTAAAAGGATTTTTCCCTTGATGAATTGCTAATGCTCCAATTACAATTATAGAAGTAATCAATTTTAAGTCCGTAGGTGGAAATCCAAGTTTTAACGCAAAAGCCGTACTCATTTTATATAAAATAGATCCAAATAGTGCCATAGTTGTCGGAACAACAAATGAAAAATTTTTTAAAATAGCTTCTCCAAATATAATAGAGGCAAGCCCCATGACAATAATTCCTGTTCCCATACCAACATCTGAAAATCGCTGATATTGTGCTACTAAAGATCCTGATAAAGCTACTAACCCATTAGAAATCATTAAAGCTACTATTTTTGTCTTTCCTATATCAATACCTAAAGAAGTAACAAGTTGAGGATTATCTCCTGTAGCTTTTATCAAAAATCCAAATTTTGTTTTAAAAAAAATGTCTAATGCAAATTTCATAAAGATAGCAAAAAATAAAATTATAAAGATTGGTTTTAAATTATAACTAAAAATTGTCCTTTGATTAAACAAAGGAATATTTGCTTTTCCCATAATTCTTAGGTTAATAGAATATAAACCAATCATAACTAATATTCCTGACAAAAGATTTGTTATTTTTAATTTTACATGAAGAAATCCTGTAACTGCTCCTGAAACAACACCTGCTACAACAGCAAGAAAGGTTGCAATAAATGGATTTATACTACTAACTAATAATGATGCAGTAACAGCAGCCCCCAATGGGAAGCTGCCATCTACTGATAAATCTGGAAAGTCAAGTATCTTATAAGTAATATATACTCCTAAAACCATAACACCAAATATAAATCCTTGTTCCAAAATATTTAACCAAAATTCCATTACTTGTCGCCTCCTAGCAATTCTGCTTGCTCTTTTACATCTTTAGGTAAATCAATTTTTAATCCTTTTGCAGTATCCATATTTACAACTAATTTTGTGTTTTCTAATGTAGCTATAGGAATATCCTTTGGATTTTTTCCATTTATTACTTCTACCGCAACAAGTCCTGTTTGAAATCCTAATTTGTAGTAATCTATTCCCTCGGTAGCTAAAGCTCCATTTTCTACATGAGCTCTTTCAGCTCCAATAATTGGTATATGCTTTTTCATACATTCTGATGCTACCAAAGGCATAGCCGAAGCAACAAGATTATCTGTAGGCGTATATAAAACATCTATTTTGCCAAGCAACTCACTCAATGCTTGAGGAACCTCATTCACACTTGTAACACCTGTTGTTGTAATTTCTAATTCAAATTCTGGTGCAATTTCTTTTGCTCTCTGAATTTGTATTTCAGAATTTGTTTCACTTGTATTGTATAAAATTCCAACTCTTTTTGCATTCGGAACTAATTTTTTCAATAATGCAAACTGCTTCTTTATAGGCGCCATATCACTCGTTCCTGTAACATTTGTTCCAGTCTTTTCCCAAGACTTAACAAGCCCCGCTTCCTTAGGATCAGTAACAGCCGTAATTATAATAGGAATTTCCTTTGTAGCATTAAAAGCTGCTTGAGCTGTCGGTGTAGCAATAGCCAATATAATATCTTTTTTCTTTGACACAAAATTTTGTGCAATGGTTTGAGCTGTTGGCATATCCCCTTGGGCATTCTGAAAATCAATAGAAATATTTTCTCCATCTTTTAATCCCTTAGATTCTAGTGCATCAATAAATCCTTCTCTTGCTGCATCCAGTGCAGGATGTTCTACAATTTGTGTAATCCCAATTTTTATTACATCTTTTTTTACCCCTGTAGAATCAGATTTTCCTCCACATCCTACCAAACTCGTAAATAAAAATAAACTTACAAAAAATACAAAAACCCTTTTTCCAAAACTTTTTTTACCTACCATACTACCATCCCCCTAAATTTTACATCTTTAAAAATAAAAAAACTCTCTGTAAGAGAGTATTTTTCCATGTCAAAACAAACCCTTTTAAAAAAGGATTTTATAAACTATATCTCCTACTATGCTACATGTCTACTATTTATTTTAATAAACTACCAACCTATTCTACAAAACCTACAAACCATCTACTAAATTAACATCAATTATAACAATGTCTATTATGTATGTCAACAGATCATTCAATATCTGGTATAGATCGATGTGCTAAACCAATGACTACTTCATTTAAATGAAGCAAACCTATACTCATAAAAATACATACACTTAGATGTTCTTTATATCTTGCAATTCCTATTTTTCCACCTACATTTAATCCGCTTGCTTTTGCCGCTACTTGCATAATGGCTTCCCTAGCTGCTCCTGCTACAGCACCATCATGAACATGAGACTCTTTAATAACCCCTGTTCTTCTTGATGAAACAATTGCCCTTTCAATAATCTTTGGAATAGACGCTATTAAATTCCCTCCAATATCAACAGCTACTGTTTTTATTCCCTTACTTTTAAAAGCCTCTACAAGCTTATCTTCTACATTTCTTGAAGAAGACATAGCTATTTCAACAGACGCTCTTGCCACATCAATACTATCCCATTTCATTTTTTAACCCTCCTTAAATTTTTCATCAAATATTACTTTTTTCAAAACTTATCTGAAATTAACGTTCTTTTTATATTTATTTTGAAAGTTTGTTATATATAGATAAACAACATCAACATTTTCAAAAAGAAATATAAAAAGATAAGAGAATAACTTTGATAACTTTTGTGAGTAAAAAAACTTACTGAAATTACATGAAAAAATACGTTAAGAACCTTCATTGTTTGAACGAATGTGAGTTTTGAAGGTTTAGTATTTTTTCATGTAATGAAGTTTAGTTTTTTCAAAAGTTATCTTGGCATGAACGTTCTTTTTATATTTATTTTGAAATTCGTTTATCTAATATATTTACAAAAAAAGATAGGTTTTATCCCATCTTTTCTATTATACTACAAATTCTGTCTCCAACTTCACTAGTAGTTGCTTTTCCTCCTAAGTCTGGTGTTAACTTTTCTCTATCTTTTACAGCTTCAACAATAGCATCCATTATCCTATTTCCTAATTCTTTATGCTCCAAAAAGTCTAACATCATTTTTACTGACCATATCATAGCAATAGGATTTGCTAAGCCTTTTCCTGCTATTTCAGGTGCTGATCCATGTACAGGTTCAAACATTGATGGATATGTTTTTTCTGGATTGATATTTGCACCAGCTGCAAACCCAAGACCTCCTTGAAGCGCTGCGCCAAGATCTGTTAAAATATCTCCAAAAAGATTCGATGCAACTACTACATCAAAGGTTTCTGGACGCTGCAACATATACATAGATGTAGCATCCACATGAAAAGATTCTGTTTCTATTTCTTTATATTCATCTGATTTTTCTTTAAATACTTTATCCCAAAAAACCATACTATAATTTAGTGCATTTGATTTTGTAACACTAGTTACTTTATTTAACTTGTTTCTTTCTTTTGCCAATTTAAAAGCATAATCCATAACCTTTTCTGTAGTTTTGCGGGTAAATACACTGGTTTGTAATGCCACTTCCTCTTTTGTTCCTTCTTTTTGAATCCCTCCTACTCCGGCATATTCTCCTTCTGTATTCTCCCTGACAAATACCATATCTATATGCTCTACACCTTTATTTTTTAAAGGACAATCCTCACTCGCTAATAGCTTAATAGGTCTTAGGTTTATGTATTGATTAAACCCTTGTCTTATTTTAAGAAGCAAATCACGTAGGGAAATATGATCTGCAACTCCTGGAAACCCTACTGCTCCAAGAAGTATAGCATCATATTCCTTCAATTTTTCTAATCCATCTTCATCCATCATTTTTCCATATTTTAAGTAATATTCACAACCCCAATCATACCAAGTAAAATCAAAGCTAATATTATTATTTAATCTTGATAATGTATTTAGTACTTTTATTCCTTCCTGCATAACCTCTATTCCTATTCCATCTCCTGGAATAACTGCTATTTTATAATTTTTCATTACCCTTCCTCCTTCGTAACCTTTAAACTAATTTTCTGAAACTTTATCCTTATCATACTATATCATAATTTATATATAAACAACATTAACTTTTTTAAATGTAGACAAAGTGTGTCAAAAAAAAGCTTTCTGAATACTATGTATTAGGACAAGGGGATTTAGCCAACCCTCTTAGATCCAAAATCATTATGAAAGGAGAGATCTTATGGCTGAATTAATTAAGGTTCCTAAGGTGATTGGTACTGGTTCTGCACAATATTTATCAGTCGTTGACATTCCTTTTAACATTCCTGTTTTTGAAATTATAGACATTATCAAAAAAGTTGAAATAACAGATTGTTATGTTGTAGATAATAAAGTAATCATCAACGGTGAGCTAAATAAGAATATTATCTACAAAACAAAAGAGGAAGAAGAACAATTTGATAATGTAACAAGAGTGTGTGGAGATGTCGTGCACTGTACAGTAACCATTCCATTTGCACTTTTTGTAGAAGTACCTGGAGCTTTAGAAGGAGATCAATGTCAGATTGAAGATGCTTTCGTTGAAGGTGAAAGAGATGTAGAAAGAGATTTCAATACAGATGGAACATTCAATACTCTTCATGAAAAATCAATTATTAGAGTAGATGTAAAAGTAACAAGAACAGAACAAATCTGCGTAGAAACCTCTACTGAATGTGTTGTAACAGGATCATAAAATAAAAGGCTCCTCACTTGGGGCCTTTTTTATATGAACAATTGTTTTGGAAGATTTGATTTTATTTTTACTTCATGACTAGTTATTTTTTTCTTATCAACTTCCTTTTCTTCTTGTTTCGGCTGCTCATCAAAAGTTTTTTTGTCTGCTACATCATCTACTGATACAGCTTCTACTGTATCTTGTTTATTTTGAAGAGTATCTATATCCATATTCAATATTTCAGTAACTGGAAGGTTTTCTTTTATTTGAAATAACCATGATTTAATAGGCTCTAATGTTTCTGCCTTTTGAAATTTCGATTTATTCCTTTTAACATTACTTATTGGTTTTTGTTTCTTTCCTTGAGATGATCCTTTAGTATTTATAAAATGATCGTCTTCTTTCATATAGAATGAAGTATTTACTGCATCAACCTCTTGCTTTGGACTTTCTTTTATGGATTCTGATGAATCTTTGTAATCATCCATAACAAGTTCTATCAATATCTCTCCTAAAACTTGTACATGAAAACCATTTTGTGCTGCTGTCTTGATATTGCACTTTGGCTCTGATACAAAAGAATATCTCAATTCCAAATTTTTTGTATCTATAGGATATTCTTCTATTTCTTCAAGATTAATAATTTCTAAAAAAGATTTTTTTTCTGTCATAAAAAACTTTTTACTAGAACTTGCATAACGAGAATTCATTAAATAAGAAATGTCTATATCATAATCTCCAAAAACCTTTACCTCTTTGTCTGATATCATCTTTACAGATATATTCATATTGTTTACTTCACATCGAATCATTGAACTATTTGGTAAAACAGAAACTTTATAATCATGAAGGAAAGCTTTTGTCCCTTTTGCGCATACAATATCCATGCAACTTATAACCTCCTATATAATTATTTAAATATGTCCAATAATATAATATGTAGAAGCTTATAAGTTTGTTACGTCTTCTTTCTTTCTTGGTAGTAAAAAACTAAGCTTAGTTTCTGTAATTATAATAGCACAAAATATAAGTAAACAACCTATAATCATAGATAAAGTTAACACATCCCCTAAAAGTATTACTCCAAATATAGTTCCAAATACGGATTCTAGTGATAATATTATCGCTGCATGGGTAGAAAGTGTATGTTTTTGTGCTACATTTTGTATCAGAAGAGCTCCCATTGTGGCTATAAAAGCCATATAACTAATAGAAATACATATATCTGCTATATTCCCTTTAAGTTGAGGTACAGGCTCAAAAATAAATGCACCCATAATACTAATAATTCCTGTTGTTCCAATTTGTATCATAGCAAGAGTAATAGGGTCAATATCTTTTGCAAAATATCCAACAGAGGTTATATGTGCTGCGAAAAGTAATGCACAAAGCAGGGTAAGACTATCTCCTATTCCAATGTGAAAACTTCCTTGCAATGTAATCAGTCCAATTCCTACAGAAGCTAAAAAAGCTCCAGCCATTGCATACCAATCAGGATGTTTTTTATTAATAAGCCATACTAAAAAAGGAACAATAACAACATTTGTGCCTGTCAAAAATGCTGATTTACTTACTGTCGTATACTGAAGCCCTATAGTTTGAGATACAAAGCCTCCAAACAAAAATACCCCTACAATCCCCCCTGAAATTAAATCTTTTTTATTTATTTTTATAAATTTTTCCCAAAATAGAATAGCCATTGCAACAAAAGCTAAAATAAAACGAATCCCGTTCATATAAAGGGGTGTCATATTATCTAATGTATCCTTCACAACAGTAAATCCACCACCCCAAATAATCGCTACTAAAAACAATGAAAGATCTGCAAGCAAGCGTCTTTTTTTATCTGTATTTTTAAATAATCCTCCCATTTTCCCCTCCATAATCCTTTATTTGTATTTAAAGTAATCATTTTCCTTATTCAATCGTCTCATGAATCAATTAGTAAGTCAAGTTTTGTTTTTACTATATTAAAAAGGATAGCCTAGCTTTATAATCAAGTTGCTAGCTATCCATTATTTATACTTCATAACATATTCCTTCTATTACTATATTGTTTTCCTTCTTTAAGTCACATAAAAAAGGCTCAACAATTTTTCCATCTTGTTTTATCACTCTAACTAACGGTCTTAATATATACAAACTGTTAATCTCTTCTACAACCGCTATACTGTTATTACTTAAGTATACAATTGTTCCTACAGGATATGGATTTACTTTTTTTACAAAAGCCTTCACAAGCTCCATATTAAAATGTCTTCCTCCAGAACCCATTATATACTCTACAGCTTCATTAGGTGACATAGCATCTCTATAAGGCCTACCTGATGTAAGTGCATCGTAAACTTCTGCAATAGCAGCTACTTTAGATAAAATATAAATTTGTTCATCCTTTAAGCCATAAGGATAACCACTGCCATCTACCTTCTCATGATGCTGCAAGGAAATAATTCTAACTTTAGTACTCATATTCGTATTTTCTCTTAAATAGTTAAATCCCCTCGTTGTATGCTCCTTCATTATTTCATATTCATCATCTTTGAATTTTCCCTTTTTATTTAAAATTTCATCTGGTATAAACATTTTCCCAATATCATGAAGCATTACACCCATTGTCAAATCATAAAGATCATTTTTATTTAAGCCATATCCGATTCCTAATACCAAAGATAAAATTGCAGAGTTTACACTATGATTATAAGTATAGCCATCCACACTTCTAATATCAACAAGATTTACCATAATATCTTTTTGTGTAAATATATCATCAACAATTAGCTTTGCGAGCTCCTGTATATTAGCTAACTCCTGTTCTGATTGCTTCTGAAGCTTTTTCCGTTCAAAAGTATTTAAATCATCACTGTCCAACTCAGCAGATGTATTTAATGTAGCTCTAACAGTAGCAATCGCTTTTTGCCTAATCTGTGGCTTTATAATATCGTCTAATTCTCCTTGACTATATTCATCAATTATATAAATAGAATAAAATCCATGATCCCTAATTCTTTTCACTAATCCACTGGTAAGTTTTACACCTTTTGCCAATAAAATTTGACCTCTTTCATTGTACAAGGTTTGTGCTAGATATGTTCCTTCTTTTACAACTCCTATTGGAACTAGACGCACATAGCTCACCCCTCTCTCTTGGGTATTTGAGTATCTAATAATTAATTTATCAAAGTATTCAAGAAAAATCAAACGGTAAAATTATTTAAAAATTTTTTCATCACGTAAAATGTAAGTTATCACCGATAGAATTGTTTTCCATATAATGTATTAAAAAGTCTAACTATTGAAAAAGAAGGTGATCATATGAATATATGTGTCATAGGAGCTGGTTATGTAGGATTAATTACATCATTAGCTTTTGCAAAAATGGGAAATCATGTTATATGCGTTGAAAAAAACATAAAAAAGATTCATAAACTAAACAAAGGAATTCCACCAATATTTGAAGAAGGTCTTAAAGAATTGCTTAATGAATGTTTAAATAATAAAAATGTTATATTTACCAATAATCTTAAAAAAGGTATTACACAGTCAGATATCATTTTTATTGCAGTAGGAACACCTTCTAAGGATGATGGTGATGTAGATATGAGCCAAATAAATGAAGTAGTTTCTCAAATTTCTAACTTTATTCAAAGCTATAAGATCATTGTGAATAAAAGCACTGTCCCAGTTGGTACACAAAAATATGTAAAAAAACTACTTCTCAAAATGGGTGTTTCTAAAGAAAATTTTGATGTTATTTCTAATCCTGAATTTTTAAGGGAAGGAAAAGCAATATACGATTTTTTCAATGGAGATAGAATTGTGATTGGTTTTGATTCTGAAAAAGCTAAAAAAATGATTGAAAAATTATATGAACCATTTAAAATAAAAATGATCTTTACAACGCCTGAGACAGCTGAACTAATAAAATATGCTTCTAATTCCTTTTTAGCAACAAAAATTTCTTTTATAAACGAACTAGCAAATCTTTGTAATAAAGTAGGCGCAAATATCGATACCATTGCTTACGCTTTAGGATTAGATAATAGAATCTCTCCTAAATTTCTAAAGGCCGGCATTGGATTTGGAGGATCCTGTTTCCCAAAAGATACAAAAGCACTCATAAAAATAGGAGAAAAATATGAATGTGATTTTCAAATTGTAAAAAGTGCTATAAAAGTAAATGAAAATCAAAGAATACTTCCTGTACACATACTCCTAGAAAAATATAAGGATATAAAAGGTAAAATTGTATCAATCTTAGGTCTTACCTTTAAAGCCAACACAGATGATATTCGAGAATCTCCTTCCATTTATATTATAAAAGAACTAATAAAAAAAGGAGCTATTATAAAATGCTATGATCCAATGGCTACAAATGAAATAAAAAAAATATTTCCTTATATAAACTGTTGTGATAATTTATACGATAGTTTAATAGATTCAATATGTACAATTATATGTACAGATTGGGATGAATTTTTAACAATTGACTTAAATATTCTTAAAACAAAAATGAAAATTCCAATGATTATTGATGGCAGAAATATATTTGATTTAGAAAAAATGAAAGAATATAACATAAACTATTATTCAATTGGAAAAGGATCTATATAAAAATACTGCTTAATTAGCAGTATTTTTTATATAGCTATACAGTTTTAAAAAGCTTTAATAAATCAGATGCTACTCTCTCCCAATGATACTTTTCTTCTGCAAACTTTCTTCCCATTTTTCCCATATTAAGTGCTATTTTTTCATTTTCTAAAAGATAAATAATTTTTTGTGCCATTATATCTGGATTATTATATTCTTTAATACTTATTCCATTAATATTTTCTTCTATTACTTCTGCATTTCCACCACGATCAGTAGTAATAATCGGAAGCCCTGCCGCCATAGCTTCATAGTGAACACGAGCTAATGGTTCCCTCCATTGAGATGCGCATACAAATATGTCTCCCATATTATAATATTTTGGCACTTCATCAGGGACTAAAAATCCTGTGAAAATTACGGAACCTTTTAGCCTCTTAGAAAATTCCTGTACTTTTTTTACATAATCATCTGTTGCATTACTTCCATACCACTTACTTCCTACAAAAACTAGTGCTGTATTTGAATAAGTATTCATTACTTTCTCCATAGCTTTTAAAATAATATGACTACCTTTTTTCTTTGATAATCTTCCTACTGAAAGAATTATTTTATGATTTTCTAATCCATATTGTCTTCTTAATGATTTTCTTTCTTCTATTATACTTTCATCCCAAAAAGGCTTTATTCTGTTTAGATCTACAGCAGAATAAACTGGATATAATTTATCCTTCGCAGAAGGATACATACTTGCTACATCATCAGCAATAAATTTGCTCACTGTACTAATAAAGCTTACTCTATCTATACACTTTTGTGCTCTAGCTTTATTAATTTTTTTAGGAGAAAACATTTCGTTATGAAGACTAAGACTTATGGTACTATCTTTTGCAACATCCATTATACGAAGCACCCAAAGGGGTCTATTAAATACATGAATTAAATCAAATTTCTCTTTTGAAATTTCATTTTTAATATTATTAATATATTGATCTGCTGTTTTCCCCAATACACGAATATGTCTTATATTTCCTTTCTTTTCTCTACTAGGTAATTTGCTATTATAAAGACTAAAAAGTGTAATTTCATGATGCTTCGATAAAATAGGTAATAAGGCATTAATATATATTTGAATAGCTCCCCCTAAAATAGGGGGAACTGGTAGCTTTTCTGTACAAATCATTGCTATCTTCACATAAATCCCCCTTTAAAATAGATCTTTTAAAACAATCTCTTTACTTTTCTCTAATTGTGCAATTTTTAATATTTCATAAGGATTGAGTGTTTTATTCTTTTTGAAAATATTTTTTACTTTTGCAAAAAACCAATGGGGAAATAGTAAATCAATCTTTAAAATTTCTCTCTCATCTTCTGTCAATTTATTTCCCTTTTCATAATATTTTATGATAGTTTCTATAACACCTTTATCCCATTTTCCACCCTTTTCAATACGCTTTCCTATAATCTTTCTTAAATCCCTAATAACCAAATCATAAGTTAATCCATCTAGATCTATTACATATGCATCATTTCCTAAAAGCAATACATTTCCCTTTCCATAATCCTGATGGCATAACGAAGATTCTTCTAAAGCTATATCTGTTAAAGTATTATAAGGAGATTTCTTTAGATCATTCAATGCTTTATCTGCAATAGCTATAATAGTATCAATTGATTTTAAATAAGCCGAATAAGCTTTATTTTTAGGATTTTGTTTAGCCTGCTCCTTCCATTTTAGCATTCTATTTTTCATAGATTCATATTGACTAGGCCATCTTCCTAGCTTTGATGAAATCTTAGCACCTAATGGTGCTTTATACCCTTTAGAAGCTACATGAAATTTGGCTAAACCTTCTAATGCAATACTCAAATCTTTACTTTTGTTAAAATATAAATCTTTCCCATCTATCCATTCATACAATACAAATAATTGTCCATTATACTCTGTAATAGGTTCTTTTTTATCATTTAAATAAACCTTTGGAACTTTTCCTCCTTTATTCCAAATATATATTTGAGCATTTACTGTAAACAAAGCTTTATCTTTTTCATGTTTTAATCTCTTTAAGCACTTATTTTGTTGATTATGTGTAACCTTCCATAATGTCTTTAATCCATTATTTTGAATAATATTCAAATCATCTGGAATGATATTATAATTTTTTAGTACTGATTTTGCCAATTCTTTTAACTCTGTATTATTTCCTTTCTTCACAAGTATTCCTCCTTCATCATAATGGAAGAATTTTATTGAAATTCTCAATAACTTTATCCAAAGATTTATCAATTTGAATCATTTCTTTTAATCTTCTTAAATATTTTTCCTCTGTCCAAGTTTTTTCTCTTTTTTCATAATATTTACCCATAATCCCTGAAAATAGATGAGGATATGTCAACGTAGGCTTAAGAACCTGCCATTGGTATTCTTTTAAAGGATTTTTCATATGGTACCATTTCAAAATATCTCTTACTAAAGTCAAATCCCATTTTTTCTTTCTCTTCATGATTTTATTTAAAATTTTCCTAATATCTCGAAGGGGTATATCAATAGTTATAGAGTCTAAATCTAGTACATATATTTCATTTTTATCAGTAAAAATAAGATTTCCTGCTGTAAAATCTTGATGGCATAAACAGCCTTCCTTCTTAACCTCTTCTACCCATTTATGATATTCTGACTTATTAAATCCATCTATGGCTTTTTTCATTCTTTTATAAAAGTATGGAAATTCTTTTAATATTTCTTCCCCAAAAGCTGAATGAATTTCTTTCTTACATTCTATATCATAGTAATTTTTTAATTTTTCTACTTCCTTTTCATATTTTTCTATCCATCTTCCCAAATGAGTTCTTACTTTACACCCCTTTGGTGGAACAAATCCTACAGATGCTCTATGAAAATTAGCAAGCTCCGTAACTATTTTTTTTATATTTTCAGAGCTATTATAATTTAAGGTTTTTCCATTAATTGCTTCACTGAGTAAATAAGGAGTTTCATTTAATAAAACATATGAATCTCCTTTTTTTGTTTTTATAATTTTAGGTATATATATTCCATTTTTCACAAGATGTTCCATAGCTGCAATAATAAATTCTAATGTCTTATCTGAATAAGCCTGTTTTTTTAAAATCTTATAATCCTTTTGTGTTTTAATCCACCACACACCTTTTTTCCCTTTGTAAGATTCTGTTTTTATATTTAAAACAGTTATATCATATTCTTTTAATACAGTTTTTATCTCTTTCATGATAGAATTATCCATCATCTTTCCTCCTTAAAATAATAGGGGGATTGCTCCCCCTATTTTTACTATAATTTCTAGAATTCTTCATCTACTTCCTCTTCTGGTTCTTCAATATAAGTCCAAGTTATTTTTATAGATAATTGTCCTTCAGCTGGAGTATCTTCATATTTTACTTTATACTCAAGAAGTTTATCCTTTGGAATTCTTACACTAGCCTCTTCTACCCTAAGATTTCCCTTAAATAAATTTGTAACAGTTTCCTTTAATTGCTCATAAATTTCTTCCCTATTTCCTTCAAATTTTTCTCTATATCTCACTAAGTTTCCCTCCTTTTTTTTTACTCAATACATTATATTCCTATATGATAGAAAGGTGATACACCTAATTTGTGATTTTAATATAATAGAGTAATTTTAAAAAAATATTGAGAATAATAGCACATCTTTATAGCCACAGAATATTATAAGAATAGATACTTATAAATTCGTAAAAGAAAGGGAGGGAGATCATGAAAAATAAAAGTTATAAGGATAATTATAAGAGCACCATGAGAACAATTATTACAAATGCAGTTTGTGGAAGAGCCATACATCCATGTCAAACTACTGTATATATAAGCTCTGAAGATAATGTAGAACCTGATCGTATTTTAGGCTGTGCAGTAACAAATGCTGAAATAAACGGAAGTAAATTCGAAGAATTTTCAGATGACAATATCAATATCAGAATCAATGGAGAATTTGAAGTACATGTATGGTATGAAGCAAATGGAGATACAAATGTATCTAAAAGCTATTCAAAATTCTCTGAGGTAATACCGGTTGAAAGCTTAGAAGGAGAAAAATATTACCAACAAGATTATTTCAACAAGCGTATCATTGCATGGATAAACAAAAATCCAGTATCTCAAGGCGCAATGATTGTAAACAAGTCTGGGCTTCCTACAATTGCTATTCAAGTAGCTTATGAATTAGGCGTAGAAGTTATGGGAGAAGCAAAAATAAATATTTTATCATATTCTTTAGACGAGAAAGAAAAAGACATTATATTTGATTCATTATTAGAAGATGATCATGATGATGATGATGTAGATTAAAAATAGAGAGGCACTAGCCTCTCCATTATTTTGTAATCCTTTCTAATCCACCCATATATGGTCTTAATTCTTTTGGAATAACAACAGAACCATCTTCCTGTTGATAGTTTTCTAAAATTGCAGCTAACGTTCTGCCTACAGCTAATCCTGAACCATTTAATGTATGAACATATTCTACTTTTCCCTTTGGCTCTGGTCTAAATCTAATATTGGCACGTCTCGCTTGAAAATCTTCGAAATTACTGCAAGAAGATATTTCTAAATATCGATTATAGCTTGGCATCCATACTTCTATATCATAAGTAGTAGCTGAACTAAATCCTAAGTCTCCTGTACAAAGCTTTACAACTCTATAAGGAATCTCTAATCTTTTTAATACTTCTTCTGCAGCTAAAAGCAATGATTCTAATTCTTTATAAGATTCTTCAGGTTTTACAAATTTCACTAATTCCACTTTATTAAACTGATGTTGTCTTATTAATCCTCTTGTATCCCTTCCTGCAGAACCTGCTTCCTTTCTAAAGCATGGTGTATAAGCAGTATGATATATAGGAAGCTTTTCACCATCTAATATATCATTCATGTATAAATTCGTTACAGGAACTTCTGCTGTAGGAATTAAAAAGAAATCCTTACTTGGAATGTGGAACATATCATCTTCAAATTTAGGAAGCTGCCCTGTTCCCGTCATACTATCTCTATTCACCATAAATGGTGGAAGTATTTCAACATAACCATTTTCTGTTGTGTGTAAATCTAGCATAAAATTAATTATTGCTCTTTCTAATCTCGCACCAAGCCCCTTATATACAGTAAATCTTGTTCCTGTAATCTTGCTTGCTGTTTCAAAATCTAAAATACCTAATTCTGTTCCAATATCCCAATGAGCTTTATAATCAAAATCAAATTTTGTAGGTTCTCCCCATTTTTTCACTTCTATATTATCTTCATCACTCTTACCAACAGGCACATCCTTATGCGGCGTATTTGGAATTCCTAAAAGCAAATTTTTTATATCTTCTTCAACTTTCTTTACTTCTTCATCAAGAGCTTTAATTTTTGAAGATAACTCTTTCATCTCAGCTAATACGCTAGATGCATCTTTTCCTTCTTTTTTAAGCTTTGGAATTTCTTTTGATACAGTATTTTGTCTATTTTTCATCTGTTCTACTTCTTGCAAAATATTTCTTCTTTTTTCATCTAATTGGACAACCTGATCTAAACCATAATCTCCCTGTCCACGTCTTTTGATTAATTCTTTTACTTCATCTAAATTCGCTCTTATTCTTTTAATATCTAGCATTTGGTTTCCTCCTCTTTTATTTCAAAAATAAAAACCCTCCATCCCTAAATAGGGACGAAAGGTTGTGCTTCCGCGTTGCCACCCTTATTGGCTGAAAAAATCAGTCCGCTTTACTGCGATATAACGGTCGCACCCGACAAAGCTTACTAGAATTTCAGCTCGCGACTTCAGGACGGATTCAATAACAAATTTCATCGGTTCTCAGCAACCACCGACTCTCTAAAGAAATTTGATTATTTACTATTTCCCTTCATTGCCTTTATTGTTTTTAGGATATTTTAACATATTACATATAGCTTTTCAATATTTTTATTCTTTTATTCGCTTTTTTTATATAAAAGGGATAAAAGTCCCTCTACTCTTTTATTTCTTAATGCATAATATACTTGATCAAGACATATAAGATATGGATCTTCAATATAAAAAGGCAGTATTTCTTCCCTTTTACATTTTTCAAATATATATAAATATAAGTCCTTATTAATTAACCATAACTCTATATACATATCATCTATAATGTTTTCTCTTAGTTTTATTCCTTTATATATTCTATCCTTTATTTTTAAGATATTATTTTGCTCCCTTAAAGCAATTAAATCTAATAATTCATAAATTCTTTCTTTAAATCGTTCTTCCTTTTCTTCTTCATCATAGTATTTTTCAATGTATTCTATATGTATATCCATTGTACGATAATATAATTTTTCAAGCTGATCATCTCTATTTAAGCAATATGCTACTATAGATTTTAAAAAAAGCTTTCCAAGCTCAAAAAAATATCTCCTCGTAGTAAGCTCATAATTTTGTTCCATAGTTTTTCCTCCCATATTCAGGGTTTATCCTTATATTATGAATTATATTTATAAAATGTTAACAATATGCATTTCTATTTTTTTGAATAATATGTATTATAAACCTTATTTTGGCTAATACTAAAAATACAAAAATTATTAAGGGGGTAAAAAAAATGTATGATATTGATTTATATGCTCAAATAGGAGATTTAAAAGAAATTGATTATAGAAATACTCTTGCCATTGCTGCAATCATAGAAATCCTTATTTCAAAAGGAATTATAAGTAGGAGAGAATTTGCACATATGGCTAGAAATCTAGACACTATGTCTATAGAAGAATTGAAGCTTCTTAGAATGAGATAGTTCTCTTTTCCATAGATATACATACTATTCCCAAAATGCAAAAAGGCTTGTATTTTTGTATTTTGGGAATATTTTTGTGTATAGGTTAATACATAAAATATAGGACTTTATATTGGAAAATTTTAGTGTTATTTTGAGGTGATTATATTGAGATCCTTTTGTATTTATATCATCATAATAATATCTATGTTTCTTCCTTCCTGTGTAAAACATAGAACTTTAGATTCAAACCAAATTGCTGTTGTAAATGGTCATATCATAACAGTAGAAGATATACAAAAAAAGCTTAAAACCTTTCAATTAGAGAAAGATTTATATATGTATAATAGCTTTAAAAATAACATATATCCAAATCTAGAACTACTCCATTTAAGACAAGATCATATAGATTATGTTATAAATTTACTAAAAAACAAAAAGCTTGAAGATGCAAGAAACTTTATTGCTTCATTAAATGGATATAAAGATGTAGAAGCTTTAAGATATTTTTTACTAAAAGAAATTGATGTCTATGAAGAAATATTGAATAAGCAAAATAATGTTATAGCTGCTTTTGAAGAAGCTTTAAAAGATGTAATCATATTGCAAGAAGCAAAATCTAGATCTCTTTTGCCTACAAAAAATGAATTAGAAAAAGCTTATGAAACATATTTATGCAATATTCAAGAAAAAATAGATGAGAATATATATTATCAATATTTTTATTCCTTTATGAAAACAAGAGAAAAAGAACTCTTTCAATTAGATACAGAAGAAGCTTATCGTAACTATCTATTTGAAAAAATTAAATATTCTATTATAAAAAAAAGATTAAAAAAAGAAATAGGTTCATATAAATTTAATCATTTTATTAAAAATAAGTTAAAAGAATCCAATATCCTTTTAAATGAAAAATATAAAACATACCAAAATAATTCCAAAAGTTAATTGTTTCCAAATAGAATAATTTGTTATACAATAAATATAGACTTTTTAACAATATAAAGGAGGAAATTCATGGACGTAAGAGAAACACTTTTATTAATACCTGGAATTATGATAGGATTTTCCTTTCATGAGTATGCACATGCACAAGTAGCTGTTTGGTTAGGGGATGATACCCCAAAGCTTGAAGGTAGACTTTCACTAAGTCCTCATGTTCATATTGATCCATTCGGTTTTCTTTTTATACTTTGGGCTGGATTTGGATGGGCAAAACCTGTTATGATTAATGAAAACAATTTTAAAAATCCAAGAAGAGACGATATACTCGTATCATTAGCAGGTCCTGTTATGAATTTAATCATTGCTTTATTTTTTCTTATATTGATGAAAATATGCTATAACCTACCTATTCCTAATAATCTTTATACAACTATTATGGATGTTTTTGATTATACTGTATGGATAAATGTTGTTTTATTTGTATTTAATTTACTCCCTATTCCACCATTAGATGGTTCTCATATCTTCTTTGGAATACTTGGACTAAAGGAAAAACCTTTTTATTATGAAATTTACACAAAGGGAAGAATTATACTTCCTTTATTAATTATCACCAATTTAATTGATAAAATCATTAGCCCTCCAATACTAAATATTTATCATAATTTAGTAAGTATTTTCTTTTAGATTAAAAAGGGATCTCAAAACGAGATCCCTTTGTTTATTCTATATTTTTTAATCTTTCTAATAATACTTTTAATTCATCAATATATTTTCCATAATCTGCCCAATTTCCTTTTCTTTGTGCTTCTTGTGCTTGATAAAATACTTGATTTGCTTTTAGAATCAATTGGCTTATATTTAATGTATCCTCTTTTGGAATAGTAATATCTGGTTTTTGCTCTTCTCCAAACAACTTAGATAAAGCTTTATCTAAGGTTTCTTCATAAGCAATTTTATCACCATAAGCCACAACAACCCTTTTTACTTCTGGCAAACTATTTTCATTATCCGCTTTTAAATAAATTGGTTCAATATATAGCAGTGAATTTCCAATAGGTATAGTCAATAGATTTCCTCTAATATAGGTAGATCCCTTTTGCCCCCATAATGAGAACTCCTTTGAAATTGTAGTATCTTGGTCTATTTTAGATTCTATCTGCATTGGACCATAAACATTTTTTTGCTTTGGCATCTTATAAATAATGAGTTTTCCATAATTTTCTCCATCATTTCTTGCCATAAGAAGTGCTGTCATATTAGGCTTATTTTTTGGTGTATAAGGAATAGAAAGTAAGAATTCCTCCTTCTTCTCACCTGGCAATTTCATGATGAAATAATTAGATTCCATAACTTGCTTTTCTCTTTCATAAATCTCATTAGCAATATCCCATAAATCTTCCTTTTGATAAAATACATCTGTATCTGTCATATGATACACTTTATATACATTTGCTTGTATATCAAATAATGTTTGTGGGTATCTTATATGCTTTTTTATTCCTTCAGGCATTTTATCCATATCCGTAAACAATTGAGGGAAAATTTTTATCATTGTCTGAATAATAGGGTCTTTTTCATCTGATACATAGTAAGTAGTATCTCCATTATAAGCATCAATCACTACCTTTACAGAATTTCTAATATAATTTGTACGTCCATTTGCATAGGGTTTTGCATAAGGATAATTACTACTAACCGTATAGCCATCTAAAATCCAATATAACTTTCCGTCATCTATTACAAGATAAGGATCTTCATCATAATAAATAAAAGGTGCAATTTTTTGTGCTCTCTCTTTAATATTTCTATATATTAAAATCTTGCTGTCTTTAGTTATGTTTCCAGATACTAATATTTTTAAACTCCCTTCTTTTATTGCATATAAAAGCTTGTTAAGTCCTCCTAGATGTATTCCAGCACTTCCTTCATAGAAAGTTTCTGCATTCTGATCTCCACTTGGATAATCAAATTCTTTTTCTTTTGTATTGGTGATTACATAGTTATTTGTTAATTCTCCAAAATAAATCTGTGGACGATCAATGGTGATATCTTTTATCAGTGACTTTGGTGGAATATTTTTTATAAGTAACTCTGGCTGCCCTTCACTAGTAATCGCATTTACAGGAGATAATGCAACACCATATCCATGGGTATATTTTAAATGCTGATTAATCCATTGTTCACTTATTTTTCTTTCATCAATCTCTCTACCAGATAAAAATACTTGTGTCAATTGACCATCAATATTATATCGATCAATATCTACGTCATGGAATTGATAATACAGTCGAATCCCTTGTCTTTGATTATAAAACTGCTTTGTAGGCCGATAATCATTAATGCGTATGTTTTTTATGGTTTCCTTATTTTCCTCTAAATCTCCTCTTGTTATAGTCTGATCTGCTCGAAAATTTTTTTCTTCTATTTTATCTAGTCCATAAGCCATCTTCGTATATTTTATATTATATTTTAAATACTTTCTTTCTTTTGAAATTTCATCAGGTGCTACAATAAAATTTTGTACACCTAAAGCAATCATATTTCCTACAATGCTTAGTAAAATCATAATTACTGGTCCTGATAAAGCTAACTTCATTTTCCTTGATTTTGCTCCTATTACAAGCAAAACAGCAGAAATAATAGATATAATAATCTTTACTCGATAATCCCACAAGGTTATATGTATATCTGTAAAGCTCGCACCATATGCTACACCCCTAGGTGAATAAAGTAAATCATAAGTTTTTAGTATATATCCTAATCCCAAGACTATAAAAAATATTACACCTAAAAAAGTTAGCTGCCCTAGTGCAATATGTAATAATTGTCTTCCATTATCACTATTAAACCTTCTTCCTCTAGCCTCTCCCATCTCTTGATTGACATCAAATAATGTAGGTCTTCTTGTACTCATCATAATCATATAAAAAACGACTGTAATAATTACTAAAAACACAATAAAGGTCATAAGCAAATAATAAATTTTTTCTAATAAAGGTAACCTAAGCATATAAAATGATATATCATGATTAAATATCGGATCTTTAATATTAAATTTAGTCATATTAAAGAATTTTAATATTTCAAACCAGAGATTTCCACAAACTGCTAAAGTCCCTAGAAACGATACAAAAGTAGCAATTCCTAAAGCCATTTGATTAATTCTTTTTTCACTTATACCAATATATACTGTATGTATTTTTTTATTATAATTTTTCTTAATAGATAGTAAATAAAGATACAACAGTAAAGTCAATATAATAAAAAGTGGTACCCCTATTTTAAACTGGGTTATAATTTTTGTTAAAAAAACTTCATTATACCCAATTTCTTTAAACCATTGATAATCTGTTATAAAATTAATAATACTTGTAAAGGAAGTTAATACAAAAAATATGGCCATAACTAAGCCAACTAAAACAACCTTTCCTTTTCTCAAATTTTTCACCCCTATTCACAATATTCCTTATATTTCATAATATACCCAGTTGTCAGTATTTTTTTCAAAAATATACTCGATAGTATCATCTTTAGTACATTATACTATCGAGCAATAAATTTTTCAAATTATGGATTTAATTTCATATCTCCATATTTAATCCATCCTTTTTTTCTCATATATTCAGAGATTATAAAAGTAAGGAGCGCTGGTAAAATAAAATGTAATAAAGCAATTTTACCTATAATAATAGTTGTTGATTGACTCCCTCCCATAGCAGCAATAGTACCAAACTGTCCAACCAAACCACTCGTACCCATACCTGCTCCAATACTGTTATTCTCCATTTTTAGCACATATGTAGCAATAGGCCCTAAAATTGCACTAGCTAGCGTTGGAGGAATCCAAATAAAAGGATTTTTTATAATATTAGGAACTTGCAGCATAGATGTTCCTAATCCCTGAGCAATAGCTCCTCCAATACCATTTTCTCTATAACTTGCTACAGCAAAACCAATCATTTGTGTTGCACAACCTACTACAGAAGCTCCTGCAGCAAGACCATTAAGTCCTAATGATATAGATAAAGCAGCACTACTTATTGGAAGTGTCAAAATCATCCCCATTAGTACTGAAATAATAATTCCCATAGGTATTGGTCTAAGCTCAGTAGCTCTATTAATAATTCCTCCTAAAGTTTTCATAACTGATGCCATAATCGGCCCAATAAAAATACCTGCTAATCCTCCTATAATAATAGTAGCAGCAGGAACTAAAACAATATCAACCTTTGTTTTACCTGATATAAACTTTGAAAACTCTGCACCAACTAATGCAGCAACAAAAGCCCCTACAGGTTCTCCTATTTTTACAATAAATGTGCCTCCTTCGCTAGATGCAATCGTTCCAGCACCAATTGCTCCTGTAACAATACAAGCAAAAATTCCAAGAGGAGGAGCCCCTATACTAAAAGCTACTCCTGCACCAATAGCTGGTCCCATTACAAATTGAGCCATTTTCCCAAACTTTACAAGCGCCTCTAATCCTGCATAATCCCCTACTTGTTTTAATATAAGTCCAATAATAAGAGAAGAAAATAATCCTAAAGCCATACCATTTAAAGCCTTTGTTATATACTCTCTAAATGCCAAGTTTTCTTTTTTCATTTGTGTCACCTCATGCTTACGATCTTATAATCATAAAACTAATATCCATTGCCTTAACAGAATGGGTAAGAGCTCCTACAGAAATTATATCTACACCTATTTTCGCAATGTCTTTTAATCTTTCTATTGTAATATTTCCAGAAGCCTCAAGAATCGCTCTTTTATCTGTAATCTCTACAGCTTGCTTCATAGTTTCTATATCCATATTATCTAGCATAATAATATCTGCATTTACTTCTAATGCTTCTTCTAATTCTTTTAAATTTTTAACCTCTACTTCTATTTTTGTAGTATGCGAAATATTCCTACGTACCTTTTCTACAGCCTTTTTGATTCCTCCTACTGCCATTATATGATTGTCCTTTATCATAACTGCATCGGATAGATTAAATCGATGATTATAACATCCTCCTATACGAACTGCATATTTTTCTAGTATTCTAAGTCCCGGTGTAGTTTTTCTAGTATCTACTATCCTCGTATTATATTCTTTTACTGCATCTGCATATAATCTTGCTTTTGTTGCAATTCCAGACATTCTCTGCATAAGATTTAAAGCTAGTCTTTCTCCTTTTAATATATTTTTAGTACTACCTTTAATTCTAACAATATGATCTCCTTTTTTGGCCATTTCTCCATCATTTTTTATATCATAAAATTCAATACCATCATCTAATAATTTAAACACCATCTCTGCAACAGGAATCCCTGCCACAATCCCATCTTCTTTTGCAATCATAATTCCTTCTGAGATACTTTCATCATCTATTAATAGATCTGTAGTCGTATCTCCATAATTCATATCCTCAATCAATGCATTCTTTATGATTTTTTCTACTAAAAATTTATTATACAACCTTGACCCTCCGTATCTACTCTATAATGTGCTCCAAGGCTTTCTTTCCTTTTTAAAGCAGCTTTTATAATTAACATTCCTACTATACACATGTTTATACACTCATAGTATTTTACTGAAATTTTATCTCTTAATAAAGCTTGATACATTTTTTCTACTTCTTTTAATGCATATTTTAATCCTTTTTCATTTCTAACAATTGATACATATTCATCCATTATATCTTGAAGTCTTTCTTTTACCTTATAAAGATTTATTTTTTCATATTTATTCTCATACTTAATCATTGGTAACATAGGCAATGCTCTTATAACTGCCTTTGCTACATAATCATTCAAAGCTGTAACTACTCTATTTCCAAATACAATTCCTTCCAGTAAAGAGTTGCTTGCAAGCCTATTTGCCCCATGAACTCCTGTACAAGCACATTCTCCACATGCATAAAGCCCTTTAATATTTGTTTTTCCATTTGTATCTGTATATATTCCCCCCATAATATAGTGCTGTACAGGGGATACTGGAATATATTCCTTAGTCATATCAATTCCTTTCTCTAGACATTTTTTATATATTGTAGGAAATCTATTTTTAATAAATTCAGCATCCTTATGGGTAATATCTAGATATACATAAGGTTTCCCCGTCTTTACTTTTTCTATGAAAATACTTCTTGCTACAATATCTCTTGGTGCTAAATCAGCCATTTTATGATATTTTTTCATAAAAGCTTCTCCATCTGCATTTCTTAAAATAGCACCTTCTCCTCTTACAGCTTCTGATATTAAAAACTTTTGTCCATATTCCTTATCATACATAGCAGTAGGGTGAAATTGTATAAACTCCATATCTTTTATATTAGCTCCTGCTCTATAAGCCATTGCAATACCATCTCCTGTAGTAACAGATGGATTTGTCGTATTTTTATATACCTGCCCTACTCCACCTGTTGCCAAAACAACCGCCTTTGTTCTATATATAACCTTTTGTTCCTTCTCATCTAAAGCTAAGACACCACATATTGCATTTTGATTTGTTATAATATCTATAGCAAAAACATTTTCCTGAATATCAATATTTCCTCTTCCTCGTACTTCTTTTGCTAATGCCCTTATTATTTCTCTTCCAGTAGCATCCTTTGCATGTAAAACTCTTCTTTTGCTGTGTCCCCCTTCTCTAGTTGCCTTTAATCTACCTTTTTCATCTCTATCAAGATTTGTACCATAAGCTAATAGTTTTTCAATATTTTTTGGTGCTTCTTCAATTAGAATTTTAGTAGCCTCTTCTCTGTTATAATAAGCTCCTGCCCTTATTGTATCCTCATAATGTGATTGAAAATCATCTTGATCATCTATACATGCAGCAATGCCTCCCTGAGCTAAATTGCTATTATTTTCATCTAGTTCAGTCTTAGAAATAATAATTACTCTGTATTTATGATCAATATTTAAAGCAGTAAATAGCCCCGCCACTCCTGTTCCTATAACAACTACATCACAATATTTTTTTTTGATATTCTTATCATGAAAACCGCTTATATATCTGGGTTTCATTATTTTCATCTCCTTAACTTAACTCAAGCATTCTCTCAAGAGATCCTAAAGCTTTTTGTCTAATTTCCTCCTCAACAGTTATTTCATACTGTTCAAATGCTAAAGAATTATAAATATTAATAAGTGTTGTTTTTTTCATATTAAAACAGGTTAATGCTGGTGATATTAAATAGAACTTTTTATCAGGATTTTCTTTACGAAGTTTATGAAGAACTCCCATTTCTGTTCCAATAATAAATTTTTTGTTCGCTGACTTATTTGCATAATCTATAATTTGAGAGGTGCTTCCAACAAAATCAGCCTTTTTAACTACTGTTTCATTACACTCTGGATGAACAAGAACTAAAGCATCTGGATGATTTAATTTTGCAGCTTCCACTTCTGAATTTCTCACTCTATGATGGGTAATGCAAAATCCTTCCCAAAGTATTATTTCTTTTTCAGGCACATGTTTTGCAATATAACTTCCTAGGTTTTGATCAGGCACAAACAATATTTTATTAGCTTTTATGCTTTTTACAATATTTATTGCATTAGAAGATGTACAGCAAATATCACTCTCAGCCTTTACTTCTGCTGAAGAATTTACATAACATACAATAGGAATATCTGGATTTTCCTTTTTAAATAAACGAAGACTTTCTGCATCTACCATATCTGCCATAGGACATCCAGCATCATATACAGGTAACAATACTTTTTTGTCTGGGGATAAAATTTTTGCACTTTCTGCCATAAAATGAACACCTGCAAAAACGATAACATCTGCATCTGTTTTTGCAGCCTCTTGGCTTAATTTTAAAGAATCTCCTACAATATCAGCTATATCCTGTACTTCAGGTACTTGATAATTATGTGCTAAAATAATTGCATTCTTTTCTTCTTTTAATCTTTTTATCTCAAGTATCATTTCTTTTTCATTCATAAGTTTCAATCCTTTCTATATTCATAAATGCTTGTACCATTAGTCTATGAAAATTTATAAAATATATCATAGATTTCCAAATTTATTCCTATATATGCCTTTACACCTGTCTTGTCACCTATTATAAAAAATATAACAAATCTTTCATCTTTATACAATACCTTAGATTTGTAAATATAAATATAAATCCATAATTTTTTTAATCGTTATTCTCCTTTTATCAAATATCCTTTTTCTTTTAATTCTTTTATTATTTTCTTATAAGCTCTATCATTTGGAATTTCTATTGTATGAATATGCTCTCCACCTGTCAAGGATGCTAATGGTGCTGCTTTGTTGTTTTTTACTTTTTCCATAAAGTCTTCTAAATCCATTCTAGAATCTATCATCAATGTACTTCTAATATCTCCATATATGGGATGTTCTATTATTACATCTAATACTCGTGCCCCCATATCTACCATAATTTTTAGTTCTTCTTCCATATTTGAATATCCTTCATGTCTGCATACAATAGTCTTTATATTTTTCTTTTTTCCATTCAATTTAGAAATCATATAACCATTTGAAGTTGCAATAATATTATATCCTTTTGCACGCATTACAGCAATATCCTGTACAATTACCTGCCTACTTACTTTAAATTTTTTAGCAAGCTCTGTCCCTGTTATAGGTTCTTCATTATTTTTTAATATTTTTATAATTTCTTTTCTTCTTTCCTCTGTTAACATGACATCTTCCTCTCTATAATCGTTTAAAATATTATACCATAATAAAAACCTAAGGACTAAATCCTTAGGCCAAGATAGAATTATTTTTCAGTTCATCATTTAACTTAAATACTTTTATTGTTTCATCCAGTTCTTTTACCATTTGCTCTAATTCTTCTGCAAGAGAACTTAACTGTTCTATAGATGCAGTCTGCTCCTCAGTAGAAGCAGATACCTGCTGAGAAGATGCAGCTGTTTCTTCTGATACATTAGATACATTTTGAATAACTGACATCACTTTATCTTTACTGATAGATATACTTTCTACACTATAAACCATACTATTTATTTTATCTACAATTGTTTCAACTGCTTTTGCAATATGTTTAAATGTTTCTTGTGTGTGCTGAATTGCCTTATTTTGTTCTTCTACCACTATTTTAGAAGTCTGCATTGCCTCTTGAGCGAACCTTACATCATTTTGAATTGTTGTAATAATTTCTCTTACATTGTTACTAGATTCTCCTGTTCCTTCAGCAAGCTTTCGAACTTCTTCAGCTACTACTGCAAATCCACGTCCAGCATCTCCTGCTCTTGCTGCTTCAATAGCAGCATTTAAAGCTAATAAATTAGTTTGTTCTGAAATGCTCATAATAGTTTCTACAATATGATCAATTGTTTTCGTTTTTTCACTTAAATCATTTACTACTTTTTCCACTTGTTTTGAAGCTTCATTGCTTTCAAATGTCTTATCTTCTAACAGCTTCATAGCTTCTATACCTTTATTATTTATATGATAAACTTGATCTGCATATTTTTTGCTTTCCTTTATTTGTACTGACATTTTTTCTATTTCCTGCGAAAGATCTGATGCAGCATCAACACCTAATTCAATATCTTTTGCTTGTTCATTTGCACCATTTGCAACTTCAGCAATTGTTCTTGCTACTTCATCAATAGCTGCTGCTGATTCTTCTGTAGTCTCTGCTAGTAATTCAGAAGATTCATCAATTGACTTAGACATTTCACTAATTCTTTCAATAAGTTTTTTCATACCTTTTATCATTTTATTGAAGCTTTCACTAAGTTTTCCTATCTCATTATTAGATTTTATATTAGAAATGACAGTTAAATCTCCATCAGAAGCTTCTTCCATAAGTTTCATCATATAAATGATAGGTTTTGTTATTCGATTTGAAACCTTATATGCAACAAATATTACCAATAATATTAAACCTACTGCTACAAATCCATTTCTTTTCTGAACATCTGTAACAAAAGCCATTGCTTCTGCTTTTTTCTGAACAGTAATCACAGCCCAATGATTAGAATTACCAGGTAATCTAATCGCAGTATATGCACTGATTACCTTACTTCCATTATTGTCAACATACTCAACTACTCCAGACTCACCATTTAAAGCCTTATTTGTTATTTCTTGTAGTTTATTTGGTATTTTTATCTTTTGAATTTCTGTCTTTTCATTACCTTTTTCATCAAATACTACTTTGCCATTAATATCCTTTACCAAAACAGTCTTTGTAAGATTCTTATAATTATAAAGTTCTGATACCTGTTTTTTATCTATATGGGCAATCACAACCCCTTCTCCATCTATTACACATGCATACTTATTTTCTCCTGTACTAAATTTTTCTATTATCATTTGTAAATAATCTAATTTTAAATCCGAACCCATTATTCCCTTTAAATTATTATCTTCATCATAGATAGGTATAAGTATTGAAGTAACAGGGATATTTCCTGTTTTAGAATAATAAGATTTACTTACAAAAGGCTTTTTATCTTCCATAATTTTTTTAAACCACCATCTGTTAGACCTATCTCCCAAAACTCCTCTTGTCTTCGCTGTCTGCATTCCATCTGTTCCTTGTATAAACAATAGATCAAAATAATTATTTCTTTGTACTGTACCTACTATCACATTTTTTTGTTTTTCTGCTATAAAACTTTTTACATCATTGTTATGTACAATTTCCTCAGTTACCGTATAAGCTTTGTCAATAAAAGCACTTACCTGATCAGCAACAGCATTTGCAAGCATTTTATTGTTTTCTTTTATTTCTTTTTCATAATTTGTAGAAATAAAATAATGCCCCATAAAACTTGATACTATAAAAGGTACCAATACAAGTAATAGCATAACCCAAATCAATTGATGCTTTATACTCTTCATATGCCTCTCCCCTATTTTGTTGTTTTTTTTACAAATGTAATATTTCGACATAATTGGTAAATATCCTTTTATCTATAATGACCTTGCTAAATTTTTAATCTTCTGTTTATTATATTACTTTTATTTTCTCTAAATCCACGTCATCCATCCCAATAATATTTATTCCTCTTTCCTTTAAGCTTTTTATATATATGATTATTTCATCAGTAATTTCTTCTCCAGGGCATAAAATAGGTATTCCAGGTGGATAAGGGATTATATATTCTCCACTAATTTTCCCAATACTTTCTTCAAAATTTATTGCTGTTTTTTTTCGAAAAGCAGCATCTCTTGGGGTTATTTTCATCTTAGGAACATGATAAAAAAATGGTGGCAAATATATCTTTTTGTAAGTTATTTCTTTTTTAATATTAATCAATGCCTTTAATAATTTTTCAAAATCCTTCCTATCATTCCCAATGGTACATACTGCTACAACATTATTTATATCACTCATCTCCATCTGTATTTTATATCTTTCTCTCAATAGTTTATCTAAAGTAATACCACTAATCCCCAATTTTGTCATGTCTATTACAAGCCTTGTTTTATCAATATTTTTAACACCATATTTTCCTATTAAATTTTTATCTAGAACTTTTATCCCTTCCTCATTAGCAATTTTTTCATGAAAATAATCTATACTTTCTAACAATTCCTTCATCAAGCTCTTTCCTTCATTCTCTGAAATAGCTCTTGCTACATCTAATGAACTCATTAATAAATATGAAGGGCTGCTGCTTTGATTCATCATTAGCATAAATCTTAAACGCTCTATATCTACTCTATTTGATTTTACATGAAGCATAGAACTTTGAGTAAAACTAGGAAGTGTTTTATGAATACTTTGAACTACAATATCTGCACCTGCCTTTATAGCTGGAATAGGCAAATCTTCACTTAGATTAAAATGTGAACCATGGGCTTCATCTACAATCAATATTTTTTCATATTTATGTACAATATTAGCAATAGCTTCAATATCTGAGCAGATCCCATAATAATTAGGATAGGTAAGGATTACAGCTTTTACATCAGGATTTTTTACAATGGCCTTTTCTATTTTTTCTGGTTTAATCCCCATAGGAATATTCGATTCTTTGCTTACTTCTGGAGTAATATATACAGGAATAAGTCCTCCAAGTATTAATCCATGCATCACAGATTTATGACAGTCTCTTGCTACAATTACTTTTTCATTAGGGTTTGCCACTGTCATAAGTGCTGAAATATTTCCTGTAGAAGTTCCATTTATAAGAAAGAAGGTATGCTCTGCTTCAAAAAATTTTGCTGCTTGGTCTTGTGCTTCCTTAATCATTTCTTCTGGATTGTGCAGATTATCTGTCCCAGGAATTTCTGTTACATCTAACGATAATATTGATTCTGGGAAATATTTCTTATTGTATCTTTGGTATATTTTACCGTTTTTATGCCCTGGAATATGAAAAGATACAATATTTTCTTTTGAGAGTTTTTTAAGTTTACTTAAAATAATAGCATCTTTCATAATAAATCCTCCTTATAAAAAAAGACTACTGTACAGTAGTCTTTTTATCTTTAGTTATTTTGATTTTTTACATTTTGTTCTACGTTCTTTCTTGAATTCTCAACATGTATCGTAAGGGCATTTTGTGCTGCTTCTGCATCTTTTTTAAAAAAGGCATCTAAAATAACTTTATGTTCTTCTAATGATTCTTTAATCCTTCCCTCAACTTGAAGAGATTTTCTTCTAGTTTTTTTCATATAGTACTGAAAATCTTTCAATACTTGTTCAAGATATCGACTCTTCGTTGCTTTGTAAATTGTTTCATGAAATTTTGTATTTAGTTCTGCAAATTTTTCAACATCATTTTTAAAAGTATAAAACTCCATTAATTCATATGTTTCTTTTAATTCATTCAATTCTTCTTCTGTAATTCTTTCTACAGCCCATCTAGCTGCAATTCCTTCTATAGCTGCTCTTATAGTATATATATCTTCGATATCTTGTTTGGATATACCAAGTACAATTACTCCTCTATTTGGTTTATTCTCTACAATGCCATCAAGTTCAAGCTGTTTGAGGGCTTCTCTTACTGGTGTACGGCTTACACCAAGCTCCTCAGCTAATTTTGCTTCTCCTAACTTTTCGCCTTCAGCATATTTTCCATTTAATATATCTTCTCTTAGTATATTGAATATTTTTGCTGTTAGAGACAACCCTGTGCTATCTTCCTTTAATATATCCCTTGCCATACTACCCACCACATTTCATTGATATTTTACCTAATTATCGGTAAGCATACTTCTTGCAAGGATATTTTAATACAAATATACCGTAATGTCAATGTATACAAGTATTTTCAAGTATTTGAAAGTTATTGCATCTACTCTTGCAGATTGCATGATATATATTTTTTTTTAGCTTCATTTCTAAACCTTTTTGTAATTGTACATCACACCATTTTACGTATTTTCACATATTTCTATAATATCATGCCATAAAGTCTTTATATATTTCATAGTATATATATAATGACATCTCTATCATTTTTTCCTGCACTTTTGAAAGCGTTTTCTTATAAACTAAAGCTTTTTATCATTTTTTTTTGAACAATAACTAAAAAAATATGGGCCATTGAAAGCCCACTCATATAATTTACATGCTTCTAGCCGCTATAATATCTACACCTGTTCCAAAAAGATCTTTTACAATAATATCTCCTGCTTTTATTGGTGCTTCAACTTCAATAAGGTCTAATAACTTCATACATTCAAATATTTTTTCTTTTGGAATATCTCCATTTGTCTTAACAGGAAGTCTATTGAGCATCCCACCTTTTATCCTTACAGTTGAAGTTACTACCCTTGTTGGATTAGTCAATTCTTTTATACCATATTCTTTTCCTCTAGGACATTTATTTCCTTCTATTTTGTATTCCTCTTTTTCTTTTATAGCTTCTAAGCGACATCCCATTGGACATACAATACATATCAATTCGTGTTTTTCCATTAAGCACCCTCCCTTTCTAAAGAAACAGTAATTACTGATTCATAAATACATGCTAAATCTTCTTTATTAATCCTTACAGATTCCATTTCTCCTGGGGCTAAGTGTCTTTTCTTAATTCTCTTAATTTCTTTTCCGTCTACTTTTACTACCATATTCATATTATGATATACATTATCAACTCTCATAAATAAATCTAGATTTTTTTCAATATTCTCTGATCTTACTACATGAGGTACAATATATCGAATACCATCTCCTGGCTGTGTTTTTAAAACTGCTCCATCTTTCTTTAATTTATTTTTCACATATTTTGCCGCATTTTCTCCTGCTCTTCTACTTTCTGCTGTAACAAAGTCAACAAGATCATGCACATGTACTACATTTCCACAAGCAAATATACCTTCTATATTTGTCTCCATTGCTTCATTTACGATTGGTCCTGAAGTAACTGGATCTAATTTAATTCCAGCTTGTATAGAAAGTTCATTTTCTGGAATTAATCCTACAGACAATAATAATGTATCACATTCAAATTCTTTTTCTGTCCCTGGGATAGGCTTTCTATTCTCATCAACCTTTGCAATAACTACTCCCTCTACCCTATTTTTACCTTTAATTTTTATTAATGTATGACTCAATAATAATGGAATGTTATAATCATCTAAGCATTGTACAATATTTCGTGTAAGACCTCCAGAGAAAGGCATAAGTTCTGCTACAGCTAAAACTTCTGCTCCTTCTAAAGTCATTCTTCTAGCCATAATTAATCCAATATCCCCAGAACCTAAGATTACTACCTTTCTTCCTACCATGTACCCTTCCATATTAACAAATCTTTGTGCTGTTCCTGCAGTAAATACTCCTGCTGGTCTTGTTCCAGGAATATTTATTGCTCCTCTAGTTCTTTCCCTGCATCCCATTGCAAGTACAATAGCTTTTGCTTTTATTGCCATAAACCCATCTACAGTATTAATAGCACTAATAATTTTATCTTCTCTTATATCAAGTACCATTGTATCTAACTTATATTCAATTCCTAACTCTTTTAACTGAACAATAAACTTTTCTGCATATTCTGGCCCTGTTAATTCTTCCTTAAACTCATGTAGCCCAAATCCATTATGGATACATTGTTGAAGTATTCCACCCAATTCTCTATCTCTTTCTATTACTAAAATACTATCTACGCCATTTTTCTTTGCTTCAATTGCTGCAGCAAGCCCAGCAGGACCTCCTCCTATTACTACAATATCATATTTCAACATATTATCACTCCTTAAGATACCATTGTCATATCTTCTATAACATCTACTTCTGATTGATTATTTTTCTTTGTTTCTTCTGTTAAAATATATGAATCCTTTTGATCTTTTACTATTTCAGTAATATCTTTTCCTAGTTCTCTTGCCAAAATTTCCATTACTCTTGGTCCACAAAATCCACCTTGGCATCTTCCCATACCAGGCCTAGCTCTTCTCTTAACAGCATCTACTGTTCTTGCTCCTGCATTTCTGTTTATTACATCTACAATTTCACCCTCTGTAATATTTTCACATCTACAAATTATTCTTCCATATCTTGGATCTTTCTTTATTAATTCAGCCTTCTCTTCATCACTTAGCTCCATAAATCTGATTACTGGTTTTCTAGTTGGATTAAAATTCTTTTTCTCTTTTAAATCTTTCTTAACTCCTTTAAAAATCTCTATTACATATTGTGCAATAGCTGGAGCTGCTGATAATCCAGGAGACTCAATTCCTGCCACATTAATAAATCCTTTTGCTTCTTTTGCTTCTTCTATAATAAAATCCCCTACATTAGATACAGCTCTTAATCCTGCAAAGCTAGTAATAGTTGTACCAAATGGTATTTCTTTTATTGTTTTTTTAGATCTTTCTCTAATAAATGCAATTCTTTCACTAGTTGTTTCTGTATTTTCTTTATCATTAAGATCTTCAGCATCTGGCCCAACTAATAGATTTCCATGTACTGTAGGTGCTACAAGTACTCCTTTTCCTAGCTTTGTTGGTGCTTGGAAGATTACATGATTTACAATATCTCCTGTGCTTTTATCTAAAATATTGTACTGTCCTCTTCTTGGGTGAATTTCAAAAGTTTTAGAAGCAATCATTTCATTAATTTTATCAGCATAAACTCCTGCACAGTTAATCACATATTTTGCTTTAATTTTTCCATTAGTTGTTTGAATAAAAAATTCTTCTTCTTTCTTTTTTATTCCTGTAACTTCTGTTTCAAGTTTAATTTCCGCTCCATTATCTGCTGCATTTTCTGCAAGTGCCACTGCTAATTCCCAAGGGCTAACTATTCCTGCAGTAGGCGCATATAAAGCACCGATAATTTCTTTATTTAAATTTGGTTCCATTTTCCTTACTTCTTTCTGAGATAATATTTTTATATCAGGAATGTTATTTTTAATTCCTCTTTCATATAACTCCTTTATACTTTCCATTTCTTCTTGATTCGTAGCAATAACCAAAGACCCAATTCTTTTAAAAGGCACATCCAACTCTTTACATACTTTATCAAACATAGGGTTTCCTAAAGCATTTAATTTACCTTTTAAAGTACCTGGTTTTGCATCATATCCAGCATGGACAATTGCACTGTTTGCTTTTGTTGTCCCATTTGCTATGTCTGTTTCTTTATCTATTAATATAATTTTTAAATCAAACTTTGATAACTCTCTTGCTATAAAAGTACCTATAACACCAGCACCAATTACCGCTACATCATACATATAATTACCTCCTTCATTAACTTTGCAAATAAAAAAAGCCGCGCAAAGCTAAACCTATTTCATAGGATAACTTTGTACGGCTCTCCACTTCTCACGCCTTTAAATATTTATTTTCATTTATTATAACATAATTTAAGCTTTACTAAAAGCCTCTTCTTTACTTTTTTCTGATCTATCATGAGTATTCCATGTAAGAGCTAAGAAGAATACTGCTATGAAACAAGCTGCAATAATTAACTTAAATCCTCCATCCCATCCTGCTTTATCAACAATAGCTCCTACAGCTGCATTCGCTAATACTGCTCCACCTACATAACCAAATAGTCCAGTGAAACCTGCTGCAGTACCTGCTGCTTTTTTCGGTACATAGTCAAGAGCTGCAACTCCAATAAGCATTACTGGTCCATAAATTAAAGCCCCTACTGAAGCAACAGCTATATTAATAGCCATCATACTATCACTCTTCCAATAGATAAATACTGCCGCAATTACACCTAACATACAAATTACACCCATTGGTGCCCTTCTTCCATGGAATATCTTATCACTGATCCATCCAACGATAATTGTTCCTGGAATAGCTGCCCATTCGAATAATTCAAAAGCTAAACCAGCTTCTTTAATATTAAAGCCTTTCACTTCTTTTAAATATGTAGGAATCCAATCCATAACACCATATCTTACTAAATATACAAAAATGTTTGCAATAGCAATATACCAAATATACTTGTTGCATAACACATATTTAAAAAGGATTTCTTTTGCAGATAATTCTCTTTCTCTATCCTCCACATCATGTTCTGGATAGTCATTTTTATACTCCTCAATAGGTGGTAGACCAACTGATTGAGGTGTATCTCTTAAGAAAATTAAAATACCAATACCAACAGCAATAGATAATGTTGCTGGAAAGTAGAACATTCCTCTCCATGTAGCAAATACTGCTAATCCTGTTAATGCTAATCTTGGAACTAAAGCTCCTCCAACGTTATGAGCAACATTCCAAATAGCCATTTTTACACCACGCTCTTTATCTGAAAACCAGTGTGTCATTGTTCTTCCAGATGGTGGCCATCCCATACCTTGGAACCAACCATTCATAAACATTAAAATAAATAACATAGGAATAGATGATGCATAACCAAACATCATATTTACAAATCCAGATAATATAAGTCCAGCTGCCATAAAATATCTTGGATTACATCGATCTGATACATTCCCCATTATAAACTTACTTAATCCATAAGATAATCCTAGTGCAGAACCTACTATACCAATTTGTGCTTTTGTGTATCCATATGTTTCGATTAGATATGGTACAGCCATATTAAAGTTTTTTCTAATGAAATAATAGGCTGCATAACCAATAAAGATACTCATAAATACCTGCATTCTGTATCTTTTATATTCCGCATCGATTTTATGCTCTGGCATACGGTCGATGGCCGGGGCAGGTTTGAAAAATTCTAGCATTTTATTACCACCTTTCTGAATAATATAATTTTAATTCTTATATGTAAATTAACACATAAGCTTAGAAAACATTTTCCCAAAGATTAATAAAAAATCTTCATTTTTTACATATACCAAATTTCTTCTTTACTTGTTGAAATCCCTATAGCTCCTGCCTTAAGACTTTCAATGACATCTTCTTTATCGTTTATTAAACCACCTCCTATTACTGGTAACTTTGTTTCATTATAAATTTTTTTTATAATTTTAGGCATAATGCCAGGTAAAATCTCAATTGCATCAGGCTTCGTAGCATTTATAGAATTAATTCCTCTCTCAAGAGAAAGAGAATCCAATATAAACAGTCTTTGTATGGCATATATATTCATACTTTTTGCCGCTTTTACTAAACTACTCTTTGTCGTAATAATTCCGTCAGGCTTCATATTTTCATAGATATATTTTAATGCTGTCATATCTTTTGAAAATCCTTCCATTAAATCAATATGCACATATATATCCATGCCATTGTCCTTAACCTTATCTATGGTTCCTTTTAAGTTGAAAATATTCCCTGTTAGCAAAAAAACAATTTCACAAGGAGATTTAATAGCTAAATCAATTTTTTCTATACTGTTTACTGCTGCAATAACAGGATTTGCTTCTATCTTGTCATAAAATGGATTATTCACTTAAATCTCTCCTCTGGTAAATAGCATATATACTAAAAATTTATAAAATATTCTAATGTTCGCTACACATAAAATGCCGCACAAAATAAACCTATTTTTTAGGCTTATTTGTGTGCGGCTCTCCATTTCTCATGCCTTCATTTATCGATTTAGCAACATTTTAACATGTAATAAATATATTGTAAAGTGTTTTAACAGAATTTTCCCTAATAGATTTTACATAACTTGATTTTATTTCAAAAATGAAAGAACTTATAACAAATTTACTTTGTCATAAGTTCCTTTTAAAACCAGCGACGACCTACTCTCCCAAGGCGTCTCCGCCTAAGTACCATCAGCGCTGAAGGGCTTAACTTCTGTGTTCGGTATGGGAACAGGTGTGACCCCTTCGCTATTGTCACTGGATTAGAGGTTGTACCCTCAAAACTGAACAATGCATATTTGGTCAAGTCCTCGACCTATTAGTACCTATCAGCTTAAGACATTACTGCCCTTACACCTTAGGCCTATCAACCAGATGGTCTTTCTGGGGTCTTACTGACTTACGTCATGGGAAATCTAATCTTGAGGGGGGCTTCGCGCTTAGATGCCTTCAGCGCTTATCCCGTCCGTACATAGCTACTCAGCCATGCCGCTGGCGCGACAACTGATACACCAGAGGTACGTCCATCCCGGTCCTCTCGTACTAAGGACAGCTCCTCTCAAATTTCCTGCGCCCACAGCGGATAGGGACCGAACTGTCTCACGACGTTCTGAACCCAGCTCGCGTGCCTCTTTAATGGGCGAACAGCCCAACCCTTGGGACCTACTTCAGCCCCAGGATGAGACGAGCCGACATCGAGGTGCCAAACCTCCCCGTCGATGTGGACTCTTGGGGGAGATAAGCCTGTTATCCCCGGGGTAGCTTTTATCCGTTGAGCGATGGCCCTTCCACTCGGAACCACCGGATCACTAAGCCCGACTTTTCGTCCTTGCTCGACTTGTAAGTCTCGCAATCAAGCTCCCTTCTGCCTTTTACACTCTACGCGCGATTTCCGACCGCGCTGAGGGAACCTTTGGGCGCCTCCGTTACCTTTTAGGAGGCGACCGCCCCAGTCAAACTGCCCACCTGACAGTGTCCCAAAGCTGGATTCACAGCTTCTGGTTAGAACTTCAGTATTACAAGAGTGGTATCCCAACGGCGACTCCACACATACTGGCGTACATGCTTCTAAGTCTCCCACCTATGCTGTACATGTAATACCAAAATCCAGTGTCAGGCTACAGTAAAGCTCCACGGGGTCTTTCCGTCCTGCTGCGGGTAACCGGCATCTTCACCGGTACTACAATTTCACCGAGTCTATTGTTGAGACAGTGCCCAAATCGTTACGCCTTTCGTGCGGGTCGGAACTTACCCGACAAGGAATTTCGCTACCTTAGGACCGTTATAGTTACGGCCGCCGTTTACTGGGGCTTAAGTTCAGTGCTTCACTTACGTTAACACGTCCCCTTAACCTTCCAGCACCGGGCAGGCGTCAGCCCCTATACATCGTCTTTCGACTTAGCAGAGACCTGTGTTTTTGCTAAACAGTCGCTTGGGCCTATTCTCTGCGGCCACCTCGGGCTTTAACACCCTACCGTGGCACCCCTTCTCCCTAAGTTACGGGGTCATTTTGCCGAGTTCCTTAACAATAGTTCTCTCGCTCGCCTTAGGATTCTCTCCTCACCTACCTGTGTCGGTTTGCGGTACGGGCACCTAGATCTCGCTAGAGGCTTTTCTCGACAGTGTGGAATCAGCAAGTTCGCTACTATATTTCGCTCCCCATCACCTTTCAGGATTGCCTACGCGGATTTGCCTACATAGACTCCCCTACGGGTTTAGACGCACACAACCAACGGTGCGCTTAGCCTATCCTCCTGTGTCACCCCCATTGCTCAAACGATTTTTCGGTGGTACAGGAATTTCAACCTGTTGTCCATCGCCTACGACTTTCGTCCTCGGCTTAGGTCCCCGACTAACCCTGAGCGGACGAACCTTCCTCAGGAAACCTTAGGTTTTTCGGCGGGTAGGATTCTCACCTACCTCTCGCTACTCATGCCAACATTCTCTCTTCTATACAGTCCACCATTCCTTTCGGTATGACTTCAGCCCGTATAGAATGCTCCCCTACCCCTGTCGTAATATGAATACTAACCTTAGAGCTTTGTTTGAGCTTTTTGGTTATTTGGCCGAAGGCCTTTGCTTGTATCCGTAGGATACCTTCGGCAAAACTTACCTTCTTCCTTTGCTCTTTTCTAAAATCAGTATTCATACTACGACAAGCCGTAGCTTCGGTGACAGGTTTGAGCCCCGGTAATTTTCGGCGCAGGATCACTCGACTAGTGAGCTATTACGCACTCTTTTAAATGAGTGGCTGCTTCTAAGCCAACATCCTAGTTGTCTATGCAATCCCACATCCTTTTTCCACTTAACCTGTACTTAGGGACCTTAGCTGACGGTCTGGGCTGTTTCCCTCTCGACTATGAATCTTATCACACATAGTCTGACTCCCAAAGATATGATTACGGCATTCGGAGTTTGATAGTCTTCGGTAACCGGTGAGGGCCCCTAGGACATTCAGTGCTCTACCTCCGTATCACTAACTTTGAGGCTAGCCCTAAAGCTATTTCGGGGAGAACCAGCTATCTCCGAGTTCGATTGGAATTTCTCCGCTATCCACAAGTCATCCCAGCCTTTTTTTCAACAGACATGGGTTCGGTCCTCCACGAAATTTTTACTTCCGCTTCAACCTGCTCATGGATAGGTCACCCGGTTTCGGGTCTACGGCATACAACTAAATCGCCCTATTCAGACTCGCTTTCGCTGCGGCTCCGTAGCTTAACTACTTAACCTTGCTGCATACCGTAACTCGTTGGCCCGTTCTACAAAAAGTACGCGGTCGTTCATATAAAGAACTTCCACTGCTTGTAAACATAGGGTTTCAGGTTCTATTTCACTCCCCTCCCGGGGTTCTTTTCACCTTTTCCCTCACGGTACTATGCGCTATCGGTCACCAGGTAGTATTTAGCCTTGGGGGTGGTCCCCCTGCTTCCCCACAAGGTTTCACGTGTCTCGTGGTACTCTGGAGTATACTCAAGCTAAACTTTGTTTCGCCTACAGGACTATTACCTCCTATGGTGGGCCTTTCCAGACCTCTTCGGCTACAAATTCTTCGCTCTTATGAGTATATCCGCAACCCCCTAGAAAAAAAAATTTTTTCTAGGGTTTGGGCTAATCCCCTTTCGCTCGCCGCTACTTAGGGAATCGAGTTTTTCTTTCTTTTTCCTCAGGGTACTTAGATGTTTCAGTTCCCCTGGTATGCCTCCTCACTACCTATGGATTCAGTAGTGGGTACCTAAGTATTACCCTAGGTGGGTTTCCCCATTCGGAAATCCCCGGATCAAAACTTGCTTGCAGTTCCCCGAGGCTTATCGCAGCTTACCACGTCCTTCTTCGGCTCCTGGTGCCAAGGCATTCACCCTATGCTCTTTATAACTTGACCAGAAATTGTATTTTATGCATTGTTCAGTTTTCAAAGTACATTTTACTTCGTAAAATGTACGGCGCCAACAAAATCATTCGTTACACTCATGATTTCTGTTGCTTAAAGTACATCCTACGATTTGAAAGATTTAAATGGTGGGCTTGGGAGGACTCGAACCTCCGACCTCACGCTTATCAGGCGTGCGCTCTAACCACCTGAGCTACAAGCCCAAACTTAATCCTTCAAAACTAAACAGTGTAAGTTAAGCCTTTCTCCTTAGAAAGGAGGTGATCCAGCCGCACCTTCCGATACGGCTACCTTGTTACGACTTCACCCCAGTCATTGGTTTCACCTTCGGCAGCTTCCTCCAAAATGGTTAGATAGCTGACTTCGGGCGCCCCCAACTCCCATGGTGTGACGGGCGGTGTGTACAAGACCCGGGAACGCATTCACCGCGGCATTCTGATCCACGATTACTAGCAACTCCAGCTTCATGTGGGCGAGTTGCAGCCCACAATCCGAACTGAGACTGGCTTTTAGGATTTGCTCCGGATTACTCCTTCGCTTCCCGTTGTACCAGCCATTGTAGCACGTGTGTAGCCCAGAACATAAGGGGCATGATGATTTGACGTCATCCCCACCTTCCTCCGAGTTGTCCCCGGCAGTCTCTCTAGAGTGCCCATCCGAAATGCTGGCAACTAAAGACAAGGGTTGCGCTCGTTGCGGGACTTAACCCAACATCTCACGACACGAGCTGACGACAACCATGCACCACCTGTCTCTCTGTCCCCGAAGGGATTTCACCGATTAAGGTTAATGCAGAGGATGTCAAGTCCTGGTAAGGTTCTTCGCGTTGCTTCGAATTAAACCACATGCTCCGCTGCTTGTGCGGGTCCCCGTCAATTCCTTGAGTTTCAGTCTTGCGACCGTACTCCCCAGGCGGAGTGCTTAATGCGTTAGCTGCGGCACCTAAGGGTTACCCTCAGACACCTAGCACTCATCGTTTACGGCGTGGACTACCAGGGTATCTAATCCTGTTCGCTCCCCACGCTTTCGTGCCTCAGCGTCAGTTACAGTCCAGAGAGTCGCCTTCGCCACTGGTGTTCCTCCTAATATCTACGCATTTCACCGCTACACTAGGAATTCCACTCTCCTCTCCTGCACTCAAGCCAATAAGTTTCCAAGGCTTACTACGGTTGAGCCGTAGCCTTTCACCCCAGACTTTATCGGCCGCCTACGCACCCTTTACGCCCAGTGATTCCGGATAACGCTCGCCCCCTACGTATTACCGCGGCTGCTGGCACGTAGTTAGCCGGGGCTTCCTCCTAAGGTACCGTCAGTTTTCTTCCCTTAGGACAGAGCTTTACGACCCGAAGGCCTTCATCGCTCACGCGGCGTTGCTGCATCAGGCTTTCGCCCATTGTGCAATATTCCCCCACTGCTGCCTCCCGTAGGAGTCTGGACCGTGTCTCAGTTCCAGTGTGGCCGATCACCCTCTCAGGTCGGCTACTGATCGTCGCCTTGGTGAGCCTTTACCTCACCAACTAGCTAATCAGACGCAGGCCCATCCTATACCGATAAATCTTTGACTCATGTATCATGCGATACTAGAGTTTTATGAGGTATTAATCCCGGTTTCCCGAGGCTATCCCTCTGTATAGGGCAGGTTGCCTACGCGTTACTCACCCGTCCGCCGCTAAGCTTATACAACTTCATCCGAAGAATCTGTCGTATTCGCTTCGCTCGACTTGCATGTGTTAGGCACGCCGCCAGCGTTCATCCTGAGCCAGGATCAAACTCTCTCAAAAAATCTTCGAGGTTAAAAATTATTGCTGGCTTAATTTCTTACACTGTGTAGTTTTCAAAGATCAAACTTTTTTCATTGCTTAACAGCGACTTGCTTAGTTTATCATTTTTTCGCCTCTCTGTCAATAACTTTTTTTATTTTTATTTCAAACAGTTATCTATCAGCGACGACAAGAAGTATCTTATCACGTTTATTATCACAAGTCAACTATTATTTTTTATTAAATACTCTTTTTATATCAGAGTTTAGACAAAATAGAATTATTTTGACAAACTTTGAAAATAATAAAACCAAGGAGGGATTATATGAACAAAAATAAATTGCAGAAAAAAAATCTAGCACAACCAATAGAAAATCATAAAACTGCTCCTTGGGCAAATATAGAAAATTTAAAACCAGAATCATGTGTTCCAACACCTAATAAATTAGAAGTAGAAAATGCAAAAGAATGGGTAGATACCAACGAAAAGTAAACTGTTACAAAACCCAGGTCAACTGACCTGGGTTCATTTTATTCATATTTCATTTCTGCTAAACGTTTGTAGTTTTCATATCTATCTTTTGCATGCATTTCTGCTTCTTTGAATAATTCTTCTGCAAGATCTGGGAATATATTCTTAAGTTGAGTATATCGAATCTCCCCTTCAATATATTCTCTAAATGATCCTACTGGCTCTTTAGAGTCTAAAATAAATGGGTTCTTCCCTTCCTGTTTTAAATCAGGATTATATCGATATAGATGCCAATATCCTGCTTCGACTGCTTTTTTCTCTTGTACAACAGTCGTACCCATTCCTGTTTTAATTCCATGATTAATACATGGAGCATAACAGATGATAAGTGATGGTCCCTTATAATTTTCTGCTTCCTGAATTGCTTTAATTGTATGATTCATATTTGCACCCATAGCTACTTGAGCAACATATACATATCCATAGCTCATAGCCATCATACCTAAATCTTTTTTACGTATTTTCTTACCAGATGCTGCAAATTTTGCTACAGCTGCAGTTGGTGTAGCTTTTGAAGATTGTCCACCTGTATTAGAATATACTTCTGTATCAAATACCAATACATTTACATCTTCTCCAGATGCAAGGACATGATCTAGTCCTCCATATCCAATATCATAAGCCCATCCATCTCCACCAACAATCCATACAGATTTTTTAACTAGAAAATCTTTCTTTTCTAATATCTCCTGAACGATTTTATTATCCTCATGTCCATGTTCTCTTAAAACAGCAATTAATTTTTCTGCTGCATTTTTAGATTCTTCTCCATTATCCATCACTTGTACATAACTTCTCATTGCATCTTTGCAAGTTTCATCTAAATCAGAATTTTGTGCTTCATTCATTAAATCTCTTAATCTTTCTCTTATCTGTTTTACTCCTAAATACATTCCATATCCATATTCTGCATTGTCTTCAAACAATGAGTTTGCCCAAGCAGGCCCTTTTCCTTCTGCATTTGTTGTAAACGGAACAGAAGGTGCACTTCCTCCCCAAATGGATGAACAACCTGTTGCATTGGCAATCATCATACGATCTCCATAAAGCTGAGTAACCAATTTCAAGTATGCAGTTTCTCCACATCCTGCACAAGCACCAGAGAATTCAAATAAAGGCTTTGCAAATTGGCTGCCCTTTACAGTATATTTATTCATGAAGTGATCTTTTATAGAAATATTCTTTACTGCATACTCCCAGTTATCCTGTTCTTTTATAGTTTCTTCTTCTGCATTTACCATAACTAAAGCCTTTTGCGGTGCAGGACAAATATCTGCACAATTTCCACATCCTGTACAGTCTAAAGGACTTACTTGAATTCTATAGTGCATATTTTCTAAGCCTTTTCCTAAAGCTTTCTTTGTTTCAAAGTTTTCAGGCTTATTCTTCATTTCTTCTTCATCGAGTAAATATGGTCGAATAGTTGCATGTGGACATACATAAGCGCATTGATTACATTGAATACATTTATCTACTTGCCACTGTGGAACCATAACAGCAATACCACGTTTTTCATAAGCTGTTGTACCTAATGGGAATGTTCCATCCTCAATCCCTTCAAATGTGCTTACTGGCAATTTATCTCCCTCATTTTTAGCCATTGGTCTTTGAATGTTTTTTACAAAATATGGTTCATCTTCTTCTGGTTCTTTTTTATCTTCTATGTTTGCCCAACTACTAGGTATATTTACCTTTACTAGCCCTTCTACACCTTGATCTATTGCTTTATGATTCATATTTACAATTTTTTCACCTTTTTTACCATAAGTAGATACAACTAATTCTTTTAAATATCTTACCGCGTCCTCAATGGGAACTACGTTTGTAAGTTTAAAGAAAGCTGACTGCATAATCATATTAATTCTTCCACCAAGTCCAATATCTTGTGCTATTTTTACTGCATCTATAATATAAAAATTGATATTTTTTTGTGCAATTGTTCTTTTAATAGATGCTGGTAATTTTTCATCTAGTTCTTCTTCAGTCCAAGGACAATTAAGCACAAAGGTTCCATTTTGTTTAATTCCTTTTAATAAATCATAATGATTCACATAAGATTTATTGTGACAGGCAATAAAATCTGCATAGTTAATTAGATAAGTAGATTTTATTGGTTTTTTTCCAAATCTTAAATGAGATACAGTTGTTCCTCCTGACTTCTTACTGTCATAAGAAAAATAAGCTTGTGCATAAAGATCCGTATTATCCCCAATAATCTTTATAGCCATCTTATTGGCCCCTACTGTTCCATCAGAACCTAGTCCCCAAAATTTACAGCTAATCGTTCCCTCTGGAGTCGTCTCTATTTCTTTTTCTGCTTCTAATGAAGTATGACTTACATCATCTACAATTCCGATGGTAAAATGGTTCTTTGGATCATTCTTTTTTAGATTGTTATATACAGCTACAATCTGATCTGGTGTAGTATCTTTTGATCCAAGGCCATATCTGCCGCCTACAATCACTGGCTGATTTTCTTTTTCATAGAAAAGACTTCTTACATCTGTATATAATGGTTCTCCTACTGATCCTGGTTCTTTTGTTCGATCTAGTATTGCAATTTTTTTAACGCTCTTAGGTAATACATCAAAGAAGTATTTTTCTGAGAAAGGCCTATATAGCCTAACCTTAATTACACCTACCTTCTCACCTTTTTTCATCAAATAATCTACTGTTTCTTCAATTGTTTCGCAAACAGAACCCATAGCAACAATTACATATTCAGCATCTTGTGCACCATAATAATCAAATGGATGGTATTGTCTTCCTGTAAGTTTACTAATCTCTCTCATATAATTTGCTACAATATCAGGTACCTTTTCATAGAATGGATTTGATGCTTCTCTTCCTTGAAAATAAATATCAGGATTTTGTGCAGTACCTCTTAAAACTGGACGTTCTGGATTTAGTGAACGATTACGAAATTCTTTTACTGCATCAAAGTCTAATAGTTTTCTAAAATCTTCATACTCAATTAATTCTACTTTTTGAATTTCATGAGAAGTTCTAAATCCATCAAAGAAATGTAAAAATGGTACTCTAGATTTAATAGCAGATAAATGTGCAATACCCCCTAAATCAATAACTTCCTGCACACTACTTGCTGCAAGTAGTGCAAAACCTGTCTGTCTAGTTGCCATAACATCTTGATGATCTCCAAAAATAGATAATGCATGAGTTGCAAGTGCACGTGCACTCACATGAAATACTCCTGGTAATAATTCTCCAGCTATTTTATACATATTTGGAATCATTAAAAGCAATCCTTGTGATGCTGTATAGGTAGTAGTCAACGCTCCTCCCTGCAAGGACCCATGCATTGCTCCTGCTGCTCCTGCTTCAGATTGAAGTTCTGAAACCTTCACAGGTTGACCAAACAAATTCTTTTTCCCATGAGCAGCCCATTCATCTACTTTCTCTGCCATAGGAGAAGAAGGGGTTATAGGAAAAATTGCAGCTACCTCTGTAAAAGCATATGATACATAAGCAGCAGCTTCATTCCCATCCATTGTCTTCATTTTTTTAGCCATTCCATATCCTCCTTTTTATTCATTTACTTCATTATTGTTTGTATCTGCACATAAATTTCATTCATTTCCCACTAGTTATTATTTTGATTTTTTTGGATTTTAATACATAAAAATCCTATTTTTTTAATTTAAAAAAGAAATAAAGATAAACAAAATTGTTGTTTATCTTTATAAAAAACTAGGTATGAATAAAAACCATACCTAGTCTTCTTCTATTCTTTCTTTAAAATTTTTAAGCTTATATAAATCCTCAAGATATATATTTTTTAATTCTCGTCTATATATAATTGAAGCCGGATGATAAAGAGGAAACACAAAAAACTTATCCATTTCTATAACTGTACCATGTTTACTTCCAATAGTTGCTTTTTTATCTTTTAAGATACTTTTTAAAGGAACATTTCCAAGGGTTACAATCACTTTTGGCTTAATAATATTTATCTCTTCAAAAAGATATTTTTCATACTTTTTTATTTCTTCTTGATTTGGTGCTCTATTTGATTTTCTCCCTGTTTTTTCGTTTATTTTATAAGGTCTTATCTTTACAACATTTGTAATATAAATATCTTCTCTTTTAAGCTCTAGCACTTCTAAAAATTCTTCCAAGTTTTTGCCAGCTTGACCAACAAATGGTCTTTTTAATTCGATCTCCTTTGCTCCAGGAGCTTCTCCTACTAAAACAATGCTTGCATCTGGATTTCCTTCTCCAAATACAATAGGTTCTTTACTAATCTTTATGCACTCTTTTTTTAGTTTTTCTAGTTTATCTGTTTTCATTTTTATCTTCCCTTAACTCTTTATATTTTTCTTTCACTTTTTTAAAATCTTCCCAAAAAGGTCTTTTTTTAAACACATCTCTAAGTACTGCTGAAGGATGATACGTAGGCATAATCCATATTCCTTTTTTACAGTGCCACTTTCCTCTTTCCTTTGTAATCTTCAAGTTTTCATCAATAATATTGGTTGAAGAAATTGCTCCTAAAGCTACAATAATCTTTGGTTTTATTATTTTTACCTGCCATCTTAAATATGGAATACAAGCCTCCATTTCTTCCTTAAAAGGATTTCTATTATTAGGAGGTCTACATTTTACAATATTGGCAATATATACTTCTTCTCTCGTAAGTTCTATTCCTTCAATAGCTTTAGTTAGAAGCTGACCTGCTGGACCTATAAAAGCTAGTCCTTCTCTATCCTCATAATATCCTGGCCCTTCTCCTATAAACATTATATCTGCATGAGGATTACCTTGTCCAAAAACTACTTTTGTCCTTCCCTCATGGAGGCTACATTTCCTACAACCATAAACAAAACATTTTAATTCTTCTAAGGTATACATAAAACTCGCCCCTAACAATACTTTTAGATATTTGTATTATTATCCAAAATCACATAAATTCCTTCCTATTTGCCTAAAATACTATTATGTATAAATATTTTGGAGGAAATCCTATGATAAAACCCTTTATACAATCTAAACTTATTTATCAATTCGTAAAAAGTGTATTTCCACAGGTAAAAAAAGAATTATCCTACTGGCAAACCTATGCTAGTAAAATCCCTGATAAAATATTATCATATCAAGCTATCTCTAGTATACAAAAAAAGTCTTTTCATGCTCAAGGAGGTTGTATTTATAGCTTATACTATAATCAAATAAACTTAAAACTAATTAAATTTATTGTGGCATTACAAACAATTAGTGACTATCTAGATAATCTATGTGATCGAGCTGGGATAGAAGATGAAAAATCATTTTTGCAACTTCATCAAGCTATTACAGATGCATTACGTCCAGATAATCGTTTTTTTAATTATTATAATACTTATCCTCATAATAATGATGGAGGTTATCTTTATCATCTCGTTAGTACATGTAAATCATATATCCGTACGTTACCAAGTTATCATTTAGTTCAAGAAAAGGTCTTATATTTAGGAAAATTATATGGAGAAATGCAAAGTTATAAGCATATAAATAAAAACAAAAGAGAAGAAGCTATGAATAATTGGTCTAATAAATATATTCAAATTCATAAAGATTTATCTATATGGGAATTTTCTGCAGCTGCTGGATCAACACTAGGAATCTTTCTTCTTTGTACAATTGCTCAAAGTAAAGACTTAGAAGAAAAAGAAGTACAAAAAATAATGGATGCTTACTTTCCATGGGTCTGTGGGTTGCATATTTTATTAGATTATTTTATTGATGAACAAGAAGATTTGTATACAGGAGATTTAAACTTTTTATCTTATTATAAAGACCCTTCTGAAAAAGAAAAGAGACTTATTTACTTTTTAAAGCAATCATTATATAAAACTTTAAATTTAAAAAATCCATTATTTCATAGAACTGTCATAGAAGGTTTACTTGCTATGTATCTTTCTGATACAAAAATAACTTTACAAGACAAAAAAATTACTTCTAAAAAGATACTAAAAGAAGCTTTCTATACTACAAATATTTTATATAATTGCTGTAAATTATTAAGAATAAAAAAAATAATAAAATGAATTATTATGAATGAAAAATAAAAGCGAATAGTTGCAAAGCTTTAGTAAAGAAAACTTGGTGAATAATTTCATAAAAATCCGTAGGCTTAGCATGGACGCTAAGCCAGCAGCCTACAAGACAGGACGTCTTGATTAGGTACGTTAGGATTTTTCGAAATTATGAATCTTAGTTTTCTCTAAAGCTTTATTTATAAGCATTTTTTTATTCATTGATTTTATTAACAAACTTATTTTAAAAATTTTCTTGGAATAAACCCTACCTTCTTATAAACCTTTCTCAAAGTTTTTCTTGCCACTCTTTCCGCTTTATCTGCTCCTTGTGCATAAACTGTTTCTAAATAGTCTTTATTTTTTAACAAGTCTTCATACTTTTCTCTTATAGGTCTTAATCCTTCTACGATAACTTCAGCCACATCATTTTTAAATTCTCCATACCCTTTTCCTTCATACATAGCTTCGATTTCTTCTATACTCTTCCCTGAAAGTTTTGAATAAATCATCATTAAGTTTTTAATACCAGGTTGTTCATCACAATACTTTATTCTTCCTAAAGAATCAGTTACAGCTCTTTTTATCTTTCTTATAATAGCATCTGGATTTTCAACTATTGATATATAAGCATTCTCATTTTCATCTGATTTAGACATTTTCTTTGTAGGTTCTTGAAGACTCATAATTCTAGCACCTACCTTCGGTATATAAGGATCTGGAACTTTAAAAGTTTCACTATATCTATTATTAAATCTTTGGGCTAAATTTCTAGCTAATTCTAAATGCTGCTTTTGATCCTCTCCTACAGGAACAAGATCTGCTTGATATAATAAAATATCTGCTGCCATAAGTACAGGATAAGTAAATAGTGCTGCATTTAAATTTGCTTCACTTTTTTTTGACTTATCTTTAAATTGAGTCATTCTATTTAACTCACCCATATAAGTAATAGAATTTAACACCCAAGATAACTCAGCATGAGCCGTTACATGAGATTGAATAAATATAGTACTTTTTTGTGGGTCTAATCCACATGCTAAATATTGAGCCAATGCCTCTAATGAATTTCTTCTTAAATCTTTTGGTTCTTGTGGTACAGTAATTGCGTGTAAATCTACAATACAATAATAACAATTATATTCATCTTGCAAAGCTACCCAGTTTTTTAATGCTCCTAGATAATTTCCAAGTGTTAATTTTCCTGAAGGCTGTGCGCCACTTAATATAACTTTTTTATCATCCATTGATTATTCCTCCTATTCCTTTATTTAATTTTTTCAATTGTAAAAATTATATTCCAAATCAATATAAAAATCTCGCCTCTATATAGAGACGAGATTGTATCCCGCGGTACCACTCTAGTTGACAAATGTCCACTTAATCCTATAACGGCGGATCTCCGTTAAATCCTACTACAATTTCAGATTTAAGCTCTAAAGTCCATTCAATATAAATATTGGTTTTGGGCTTACACCATCCCCAAATCGCTGAAACCTTATTTATATTTACTACTCTTTATCATCACTTTAATCTTATTAAATTTTCATCAATAATTTGTTTTTTTAATTATATCCGTTTTTGCTATTGTATTCAATTATTTTTATAAAAAATAATATTTTTAGTTTGACAAGAACAAATATGGGTGATACTATTAAATAGTAAAATAAATTACAAATAATATTTTTGGAGGAATTTTTTAATGAAAACAGGTATTGTAAAATGGTTTAACAGTGAAAAAGGATTTGGGTTCATTTCTGTAGAGGGAGAAGATGATGTTTTTGTACATTTCTCTGCTATTACAGGAGAAGGATTTAAAAGCTTAGAAGAAGGGCAAGAAGTTGAATTTGAAGTAGTAGAAGGTAACAGAGGTCCTCAAGCTGCTAATGTAGTTAAACTATAATAGAATATAATAAATATTTTATATATAGACTACTATGTATCTAAACACCCTAAAATTTTAGGGTGTTTTTTATTTTTTGTAAAAATTTGTTTTAATAAAAATTCTATGGGTAAATATAAAATGTGTAAAAAAACAATAAAAAATGAATGTATATTTTTAGGAGGTATTATTATGAAAAAATTTATATGTAAAGTATGTGGCTATGTACATGAAGGAACAGAAGCACCTGATTTCTGTCCTCAATGTAGGGCTCCTAAAGAACAATTTTCTGTTCAATCTACAGAAAAATTAGCATGGGCAGATGAGCATTTTGTAGGCGTAGCAAAAGGTGTAGATCCTGAGATATTAGAAGGGCTTCGAATGAACTTTACAGGAGAATGTACTGAAATAGGTATGTATCTTGCTATGAGTCGTCAAGCTGACCGTGAAGGATATCCTGAAATCGCTGAAGCATATAAAAGAATTGCTTGGGAAGAAGCAGAACATGCTGCAAAATTTGCTGAGTTATTAGGTGAAGTAGTTACAAATAGCACAAAGAAAAACTTGCAAATGAGAGTAGCTGCTGAGCATGGTGCTTGTGCTGGCAAGAAAGATTTGGCTACAAAAGCAAAAAAATTAAATCTAGATGCAATTCATGATACTGTTCATGAAATGTGTAAGGATGAAGCAAGACATGGTCAAGTTTTTGAAGGCCTATTAAAACGTTATTTTGATAAGTAAAAGATATTTCAATAAAAGATCCTATCTTTAGGATCTTTTATTGGTTAATTTTTCCTAACTAAAACTTTGTCTGCAATATCTAGCAACATCCTTTTATACATAGAATCTTCTATTATTTCTAATGCATCTTTTGCTTTTTTTATACAATAAACTGCTTCATCATAAGCTTCTTCTAGTGCATTATTTTCTTTAAGAAGGTATAAAATTTCATAGTAGCTTTCTACTGTTATTCCTTTTTTAAACATTTTTTTTAACCGATCCTTATATATACTCTGATTTATAAGCTTTAATATAGGCAATGTAATATTTCCTTCCCTCAAATCACATCCTACAGGCTTTCCTAAAGATTCTTCATTTCCTGTAAAATCTAATAAATCATCTATAATTTGAAAAGCATACCCTAAATTTTTACCATAAGCTTTTAAAGCTTCTACTTGAACTTTATCTGCTCCCCCTATTATTGCTCCTGCTTGACAACAAGAAGCAATCAATATTCCTGTTTTTTTATAAATTCTTTCGTAATAATTCTCTATAGTTTGATTTAAATTAAATTTATTATCTGCCTGAACAATTTCACCATCACACATCTGCTGAATAGCTTTTACTGCAATAGACATACTTTTTATTGATCTATTTGTAGAGAGTATTTCAAAAGCCTTTGCAAATAAATAATCTCCTACCAACACAGATACTTGATTTCCCTCTAATGCATTTACTGTAGGTTTATTTCTCCTTACAAAGGACTCATCAATAATATCATCATGAACAAGAGAAGCCATATGAATAAATTCATATGCTGCTGCCGTTTGAATTGCTTCTTTAGTTAATTCTCCAAAGCATTGTGAAGAACATAAAACTAATATAGGCCTTATTCTTTTCCCTCCAGATTTTATAAGTCTTAAACATATTTTATATATATCTCCATTAACATCTAATATTTCCTTTAAAAGTTTTTCTTCAACTTCTTTAAGTCCATTGATGTTTTTCACGTGAAACATCTCTCTTTGAGTTTTTTCTTTAACTATTACTTTACTCAAATTAACAACCTGCTTTCTTTTATAGTATATCTATAAATTATTTACAAACTTACTTTAATTTAAACAGAAATTTCATATATATATATAACCTAAACATTAAAAAAATATAAAGACACGTAAGAATAAACGTATCTTTATATTTTTTTATTAAAGTTAGTTATCCATAGATATACTCACTTTAAAAGCCAATTGCTTAAAAGGAATTGGCTCAGACTATAAAGAAAATAGAATTTATAAATGAAAAATAAAAGCGAATAATTGCAAAGTTTTAGCAAAAAAACTTGATGAAGAATTTTTGAAAAATCCGTAGGCTTAGCATGGATGCTAAGCCAGCATCCTACAAGATAGGATGTCTTGATTAGATGCGTTAGGATTTTTCGAAATTATGAATCTTAGTTTTCTCTAAAAATTTGTTTATGAGCGTTATTTTTCAATTTATAGACAAATATAACTTTGTCAAAAAACTCAAGCCAATTGCTTAAAAGCAATTGGCTTTTAATAAACACCTTTTTCCTGAAGAAAATCTTTATACTGATGATCACTTTTTAAGATATGCTGTTCAATCCAATCCGCAAGAAACTCCATCATTTTCAGTTTCATTTCCATTTGTTTTTCATCAATATCTTGATTTTCAAATTGAATAATTTTATTTATAAACGATTTATGTTGTCTCTTATGTAATTGCAATCCTTCATATCCATGCTGCTTTAGTAATTTTTCTTCATATGTAAAATGATAAATTGTATATTCCCTTAATTCTACTAGTATTTCCACAATTTCATCATAATGATCTATTTCATCTTTTAATGTTAAAATATCATATAATTTTTTCCCTATTTCTAATAAATGCTTATGTTGTTTATCAATCTCAGCAATATTAAAGCAATATTCTTCCTTCCATTCAAACATCTTTTGTCCCCCTTTAAACGTTGTCTCCTATATTTTGTTTAATTCCTTTCTAAATTTATTAATAATTTTTTTCTCCATCCTTGATACAGTCATTTGAGATACATTTAGTAATTTTGCAACTTGTGATTGAGTCTTATTTTTAAAAAATCTATATTTTACTATTTTCAATTCTACTTCATTTAATTTTTCTATACTCTTTTTTAGAAAGTCTTTATTCTCTAAAATATTAAAGTATTCATCATTTTCTCCAATTAAGTCTTTAAGCTGCATATCTTTGTCATCTCCATCTGTATCATAATGCATATCTAAAGACTTAGGCGTGTAAACTTGACTAGCTTCCATAGCTTCTAGCACTTGTTCTTCCGTACAATCTAAATACTCTGCAATATCTGAAACCTTAGGGGTTCTTTGAAGTTGTTGGGTTAATATATTTTTTGCATTATTTACTTTTTTAGATAATTCCTGTATTCTCCTAGGAACTCTTATAGCCCATCCTTTATCCCTAAAATATTTCTTTATTTCACCAATAATTGTAGGTGTAGCAAAACTAGAAAACTCAAACCCTTTTGTTATATCAAAACGCTCAATAGCAAAAATAAGGCCAAGGGATGCAATTTGATAAATATCTTCATATTCAATCCCTTTATTCACATATTTTTTCGATAAAATTTCAGCTATATATAAATATCGATTAACTAGCTCATTTCTTATATCTTGATCTTTTTTTTCAGCATATAACTTAAATAAATCTTTTTCATTTAAATCACTCAGGGAATTAGCATTTCCATTTATTACAATATCTTTTGTATGCTTCATCAAAAATCATCCCCTAGATATTTTATCATCTTTATCATTGTACCTTTTCCTATATCTGATAGGATTTCTACTTCATCCATTAAAGATTTAATGATAAATATCCCTAAACCTCCTTCTTTTGGACTAGTTAAGTCTGGCTCTTTCAACTGGCTACTCTCAAACCCATGTCCCCTATCAAATACTTCAATTGTCATTTTTTCATCATCTACAAAAAAGTTTATATCAAAGTTTTGTTTGTTATAACAAAGACCATGTTCAATTGCATTCGTACAAGCTTCTGCTATTGCTACCTTTATATCTTCAATTTGTTCTATATCAAATCCCATTCTACTTGCTATTGCAGATGCTGTTAAACGAACAACATGAACATATTCAGGTTTACTTGGCACGGATATTGAAAAATGATCAGTCATTTCCTTTTCCACCTTCTCTATGATTTTATTATTATACATAAATCTTTATTCTCCTTCTAATATAAAAATTTTATTTAAACCAGTTATTTTAAGTAATTTAGAAATATTTTGTTTTGGATTTACAATTATTATGTTTTTATTTTCCTTTTTTAATCTTTTTAGTGCTCCTATTAAAACCCCCAAACCTGTGCTATCAATATAAGTTAATTCTGAACAGTTTATCTTTATATTATCAACATGTTCATCTAACATTTTCCTTAATGTTTCCTTTAATTCATTTGCTGTATAAATATCTACTTCTCCTATTATATCCATCAACCAAATATTTTCTTCTTCCATGTAATTTGTATTAATCCTAAGTGACACAAAAAAACCCCTTTCCGTTTCATTATTTCTAGTTTAATGTTACCCAGTATTTTTTTCATTAAACATATCTTGTAGAAAAAATACGCAAAAGTAATACTACCTTTGCGTATAAAAACAATATTTTATTCTTCATCTGCTTCTTGAATTACTTTTGCAATAGAAACAATATTTGTTTCTTGATCTACCCTCATCAATGTTACACCTTGTGTATTTCTACCCATTGTAGGAATTTCTTTTACTTCTAGTCTTATAATTACGCCACCTTTATTAATGATCATAATCTCATCATCATCTTTTACAACTTTAGCCCCTACTAATTTTCCTGTTTTTTCTTTTGCATTATAAGTAATTAATCCTTTACCTCCTCTAGCCTGTGTATTATATTGTTCTAGAGAAGTTCTTTTCCCAAATCCATATTCACTCACAACCAATAAATCACTATCTTCTTCTACTAATTCCATTGCTACAACTATATCGTTATCATCTAAATTCATAGCTTTTACACCCATTGCAGCTCTACCCATATCTCTTACGTCATTTTCATGGAAGCGAATAGCTTTTCCTTGTCTTGTAACCATAATGACTTCTTGATTTCCATCTGTTAATTTTACACTGATTAATTCATCATCTTCTCTTAAGTTAATAGCAATTAAACCTGTTTTTCTTGAAGTATCAAATTGTGATAAATCAGTCTTTTTAATAATTCCTTTTTGCGTAACTGCTAATAAGAATTTGCTTGGTTCAAATGTCTTAACAGGAATAACAGCTGTTATTTTCTCATTTGGAAGTAATTGCAATAAGTTTACAATAGCTGTTCCTTTTGCTTGCCTTTTTGCTTCTGGTATTTCATAAGCTTTTAATCTATAAACTCTTCCTCTATTTGTAAAGAATAATAGGTAATTATGGGTTGAAGTAATAAATAAATGTTCAACAAAATCTTCTTCCCTTGTAGTAAGTCCTGCTACACCTTTCCCACCTCTTTTTTGACTTTTATACGTATCTGCAGGAAGTCTTTTAATATATCCTAAGTGGGTTAAAGTAATTGCTACTTCTTCTTCATCTATTAAATCTTCTATGTCTATTTCATCTGCAGCAGCCTTAATATCTGTTCTTCTTTTGTCATTATATAATTCTTTTATTTCAAGAATTTCTTCTTTAATGATATTTAAAAGCAATCTCTCATTTGCAAGAATTTCTTTATAATGATTAATTAATTTTATTAATTCTTCATATTCTGCTTCAATTTTTTCTCTTTCTAATCCTGTAAGCTTTTGAAGTCTCATATCAAGAATTGCTTGTGCTTGTTTTTCTGATAAATTAAATGTATTCATCAATCCTTCTTTTGCTTGAGATACACTTTTAGAGCTTCTTATCAACTTAATAACCGCATCAATATTATCTAGAGCAATCTTTAATCCTTCTAATATATGAGCTCTATCCTCAGCTTTTGCTAAATCATATTTTGTTCTTCTTGTTACTACATCTTTTTGGTGTTCTAAATAATAATATATTAAATCATAAAGGTTTAAAATTTTTGGCTGACCATTCACAAGCGCAATCATAATAATACTAAATGTATCTTGAAGTTGTGTATGCTTATAAAAGCTTATTTAATACTACATTTGGATTAGCATCTCTTTTTAACTCTATAACAATGCGCATACCATTTCTATCACTTTCATCTCTCAAATCAGAGATTCCTTCAATCTTTTTATCTCTTACTAAATCAGCTATTTTTTCAATTAATCTTGCTTTATTTACCTGATATGGAATTTCACTTACAATAATTTGATTTTTTCCCTTTGCAGTTTGCTCTATTTCTGCTTTTGCTCTAACAACGACTCTTCCTTGCCCTGTTCTATATGCTTCTTTTATTGATTCTTTTCCCATTATAGTTGCACCAGTAGGAAAATCTGGCCCCTTCACAATTTTTATTAAATCTTCTACTGTTGTATCCTGATCATCGATCAATTTAACAGTTGCATCAATAACTTCCCCTAAATTATGAGGTGGGATAGATGTAGCCATTCCAACTGCTATACCATTAGAACCATTTACTAATAAATTTGGAAATCTACTTGGAAGAACAACTGGCTCCTTTAATGTTTCATCAAAGTTTGGTGAAAAATCAACTGTTTCTTTTCCTATATCCCTTAAAAGCTCTACAGATAATTTTGTAAGCTTAGCTTCTGTATAACGCATGGCAGCAGCACCATCTCCATCAATGGAACCAAAATTCCCATGGCCATTGACTAATAAATATCTAGTTGAAAAATCCTGTGCCATTCTTACCATTGCATCATAAACAGAACTATCTCCATGCGGATGATATTTACCTAGAACGTCCCCAACGATACGAGCTGACTTTCTGTGAGGTTTTTCTGGCGTTAAGCCTAATTCATTCATTGCATAAAGAATTCTTCTATGAACTGGCTTTAATCCATCCCTTACATCTGGTAATGCACGTCCTACGATTACACTCATTGCATAATCAATATAGGATGTTTTCATCTTCTCTTCTATATCAACTTGAATTATTCTACTTTTATCTTCTACCATTGATTCTCCCCCTTACTACACATCTAAGTTACTTACATATTTTGCATTTTGTTCTATAAATTCTCTACGGGGCTTTACTTTATCTCCCATAAGTGTAGTAAAAATTTCATCTGCTGCCGCAGCATCATCTACTGTAACTTGTATAAGTGTTCTTTTTTCACTATCCATTGTGGTCTCCCACAATTGTTCAGGATTCATTTCACCTAAACCTTTATATCTTTGTATATTTATTCCATTTCTACCTATTTCATCTAATAGTTTTTCTAATTCTTTATCCGAATAAACATAATGTTCCGCTTTACCTTTCTTTACTTTATAAAGCGGTGGTCGTGCAATGTATACATGACCATTATCTATAAGTGGTTTCATATATCTATAAAAGAATGTCAATAACAATGTACTAATATGTGCTCCATCAACGTCCGCATCTGTCATTATGACAATTTTATGGTATCTTAATTTTTTAATATCAAATTCATCTCCAATACCACATCCAAAAGCCGTAATCATAGCCCTTATTTCACTAGAATTTAATATTTTATCTAGTCTTGCTTTCTCAACATTTAATATTTTCCCTCTAAGAGGCAATATTGCCTGTGTTCTTCTATCTCTCCCTTGCTTTGCAGAGCCACCAGCAGAATCACCCTCTACAATAAATATTTCACTTAAAGTAGGATCTTTTTCTGAACAATCTGCAAGCTTTCCAGGAAGTGATAAACTGTCTAAAGCACCTTTTCTACGAGTTAACTCTCTAGCCTTTCTTGCAGCTTCTCTTGCTCTGGCTGCTTTTATAGATTTCTCAATTATTGTTTTTGTTTCACTAGGGTTTTGTTCAAAAAAAGCTTGTAATGCATCACTTGTAATGGCTTCTACAATTCCCCTCATTTCACTGTTTCCAAGCTTTGTCTTTGTCTGTCCTTCAAATTGAGGTTCAGTTAATTTAACAGAAATAACACATGTTAAACCCTCTCTAATATCTTCCCCTGTAAGATTTTCATCCTTTTCTTTTAATATATTGTTTTTTCTTGCATAATCATTCACCACACGCGTCAATGCAGATTTAAATCCAATAAGATGTGTTCCCCCTTCATGGGTATTAATATTATTAGCAAAAGCAAAAATGTTTTCTGTGTATTTATCTGTATACTGCATTGCAACTTCAACTTCTGAGTTTTCTTTTTTTCCTTCAAAATAAATAATACTTTTGTGGATCACATCTTTATTTTTATTTAAGTATTTTACAAATTCTTTAATCCCACCCTCATAATGAAAAACTAACTTACGAGGAGTTTCTTCTCTTTCATCAATAAGTATAATTCGTATTCCTTTATTTAAAAAAGCAATCTCTCTTAATCTATGCTCTAGTGTATCAAATTTAAATGTAGTTTCTTCAAATATTTCTTTATCAGGTAAAAATCTTGTTTGAGAACCTGTTTCATTTGATTCACCTATTACTTTAAGCTCCGTAATAGTTTTTCCTCTTTCATATCTTTGATGATAAATTTTTCCATCCCTCTTTACCTGTACTTCCATCCATTCTGATAATGCATTTACAACAGATGCTCCAACTCCATGAAGTCCCCCTGAGACTTTGTATCCTCCACCGCCAAATTTTCCTCCTGCATGCAGTACTGTATGAATAACTTCTACAGCAGGCTTTCCCATCTTAGGATGAATATCTACAGGCATCCCTCTTCCATCATCCCTTACAGTAATAGAATTATCTTTCCCAATAATTACATCTATATTTTTACAATATCCTGCTAAAGCTTCATCAATACTATTATCTACAATTTCATATACAAGGTGATGAAGTCCTTTTAGTCCTGTAGAACCTATATACATACCTGGTCTTTTTCGAACTGGCTCTAAACCTTCTAATACTTGTATCTGCTCCGCTCCATATTCTTGGTTTATTTTTTCTCCCATTTTCCTACCTCCTACTTATGTTTTCACATAAAAAATTCGCATTATGCTATCGCATATGCTCATTTCGCCAACGAAATTTCAAAGAATCCTCTTTGAAATTTCCGTTGCTCAAATTCCCTATAAACTATTTGATCCCCTAGTTATCCACATTCTAAGAAATTTATAATTCCCTAAAGAATAAAAAAGCTACGGATCCTTTCATATCCTAAATTTTCCGTTGCTCATTACGCTCTATCTTTGTCTATTTTATATAAACTTCTTCTAAGCTATACATATCATCTATTAGATTCGCTCTTTTTTGAAGGGTAACGGACGATATAGGTGAATAATAAATAACCGTTTTAACAACTTTTTTTGTAGGTTTTCCATTTTTTTCTACAAATTCAGCGATAATACAGGATTTTATTTTTTCATCCGATATTTTTTCTACAAAACCTTCTTCTTCAGCAATACGAAAAAATTCTTTACTATCTTTAGATTTTTCAATTGAAGCACTATCTATAATTGCCACAATATTTTCAATAGGGACTACAACATCTTTTCCCAGATGAAGAAACATGAAAAAACCTCCCTAAAATTACTCCACATTATATTATAACCTTTTATCAATGGATGTAAAAGAAATTTATACTGATTCTATTTTCTCCTTTCTAACAATTGCATTTTTAACATAAAATACATATTCTTTATCTACATTTAAGTCATTTAAATGTTCTCTTTCTGTTGTTGTAATAAATATTTGCACATCTCTTAATGCTTTTATTAAGAATTTTTGCCTATTTATATCTAATTCAGACATAACATCATCTAATAAAAGAATCGGATATTCTGAAGTTTCTCCTTTTATAAGTTCAATCTCAGCAAGTTTTAAAGATAGTGCACAAGTTCTTTGCTGTCCTTGTGATCCAAAACTTCTTATATCAATTCCATTTACAAAAACACCTAAATCATCTCTATGGGGTCCTACAGTTGTAGTTCCTCTTTGTAGATCAACTTCTAAAGATTCTTTTAATCTGCTTCTAAAACTTTCTAATGTTTCTTCAAAAGTATTATTTAATTGAATATTACTAATATACTTTACTTCAAGATTCTCTTTATTCTCCGTTATTTTTCTATGAATCAATCGGCTTAAAGGAGCTATTCTTGTAACAAATTTAGCTCTCTCTATAATAATCCTTGTTCCTATTTCTATTATTTTCTCATTCCATATATCAAGGGTATCCATATATTTTTTATGATGATGTATTTTCTTTAAAAGATTATTTCTCTGTAAAAGTACTCTATTATACTGAGTCAAATAGTGAAAATAACTAGGTTTCATTTGAGATATTTCATCATCCATAAATTTTCTTCTCTCACTAGGTCCTTCTTTAATTAACTTTAAATCTTCTGGTGAAAAAACCACCACATAAACATTATTAAGAATATCTGTATTTTTACTTAATGTTACACCATTTACCTTAATTTGTTTTTTCTTATTTTCTTCTAACTTTAACTCTACAACTGTATCTGTATATCTCTTTTTTCCTTCCACCTTTATATATGCCTGCTCTTTATCAAATTTAATTAACTCTCTATCTTTATTCGTTCGAAAAGACTTACCTGTACTTGTTAGATAAATCGCCTCTAAGATATTTGTCTTTCCCTGTGCATTATTTCCAACAAATACATTTAACTTAGGATGAAATTTTAACTGCAGTTGGTTATAATTCCTAAAGTTTATTAATTTTAAGCTTTCTAAATACACCTTATGCACCCCTTGTGCTTTAACTTCACTTGTATTTATGAATTTTAATTTTTAATAAGAATTTGCTCTCCTTCTACTTGTATAATATCTCCAGGCCTTAATTTTTTTCCTCTCCTATATTCAATAACACCATTTACTTTTACCAAGCCTTCTTGTATAAGCATCTTAGCATGTCCACCTGTTTGAACTAAATTTGCAAATTTTAATGCTTTGTCTAATTGTATATAGTCCCCTTCTATTTTTAATTCTGTCATATAAATCACTCCTTCTAATAAACTATATAAATATTTTCTTCTAAAATCAAATATTTATAGATAAACGCTCTTAGTATTTTGAAAAGGAGTCCTCTTGAAACTTTCAGAGAACTCCTTCTTCTTAACCTACAAGTCTAACTGGTAGTATAAGATACGTATAATTACTATGGTCTGTTGGTTTTACGATACATGGACTTACACTAGTCGTAAATTCTAAATAAACTTCATCACTATCAATAATCTTTAAAGCATCTAGAAAATACTTCGAATTAAAACCAATATCCACATCTTCTCCCTCTAATTCTATAGAAACAGATTCAAATACTTTTCCAATTTCTGCATTAGATGTAATAGTCATTAATTCATCTCTTACAGAAAATTTTACAAGATTATTTTTTCCTTCTTTTGCCAATAATGAAGCACGCTCCATACTACCTAGCAAACTTTTTGTATTTACCTTTACTCTCGATTTATATTCTTTTGGAATAATTTGTTCATAATTTATAAATTCTCCTTCTAATAGTCTTGATATTACTCTTGTTTTATTCATATTAAATAAAACATGTTTATCTGTAAAGAAAATTTCAACATCTGTATTTTCTTCTTCTAAAATCCTATTTATCTCATTTAATGTTTTTGCTGGAATAACAGCTTTATTATTAAGAGCATTTTTTATATTTGCTTGTCTTAAAGCTAATCGATATCCATCTAAAGCAACCATATTAATAGATTCTTCTTGTAGCTCCATTAAAACACCTGTTAGAATTGGACGGGTTTCATCCACTGCTGTAGCAAATATTGTTTGTTTAATCATATTCTTTAAAAGATCTTGTGGGAGCTTATAAGCATCAGATTCTTCTACTGTTGGTAGTTCTGGAAATTCAACAGCAGGTTGTCCAATTAACGTAAACTCTGAATTGGCACATCTAATTGTAGCATTATTATTCATATCAACTTCTATTTCAACATCTTCATCTGGTAGCTTTCGAATAATATCTCCTAAAATTCTAGCAGATAAAACAATAGCACCTTTAGATATAATTTCAGCATCTATATAATTTTCTATACCAATTTCTAAATCTGTACCAACTAATTTTAATTGTTGTCCACAAGTTTCTAATAAAATACCTTTTAATATAGGTAATGTAGTTTTTGATGATACTGCTTTTTGAACTGTATTTATGCTTGAGGATAAAATGCGTTGGTTACAAATGATTTTCATCTGTGGATAACCTCCTTTTTATCAAACATATATAAATAATATAAATTTTTAGTAGTAATAGTAATAGGGCATGTGAATTTGTTGATAAGTGTCGTAAGCTATGAAAAATACATTATTACAAAAATGTATAAAATGTGAATATGTAGACCATATTTATCCACATATTCAAAAGAAATAGAGCATATAATATTTTATCAACATTCTATTAAGATAATAATCACAGATTCATGTGGGTTATTTGTCTTTAATATCTTTTATAACATTTTCTATTTTTTCTTTTATATCTAGATTAGAATCAATGTCTTTTGAAATTTTTTCATGTGCGTGGATAACTGTAGTATGATCTCTTCCCCCAAATTCATCACCAATTTTAGGAAGAGATAAGTCTGTCAATTCTCTACATAGATACATGGCAATTTGTCTTGGATAAGCAATAGAACGTGTTCTTCTTTTTGAATTAAAGTCTTCTAGCTTAATTCCAAAATGTTCTGCAACAACTTCTTTTATAAGCTGTACAGTTATCTGCTTTGGCCGAGTAGAAGTAATAATATCTTTTAAAGCCTCGTTTGCTAATTCTATAGATACTTCTCTATTTGTAAGAGAAGAATATGCTACAATTCTTATTAAAGCACCTTCTAATTCACGAATATTCGATTGAATCTTTTTTGCAATATGATGCATAACTTCATTAGGAACATCAATACCTTCAATTTCAGCTTTTTTTCGAAGAATAGCGATTCTTGTTTCTAGATCCGGTGGTTGAATATCTGTAATAAGTCCCCATTCAAATCTAGATCGTAATCGGTCTTCTAATGTAGGAATTTCTTTTGGAGGTCTATCACTAGAGATAATAATTTGTTTATTTGCTTCATGAAGTGCATTAAAGGTATGGAAGAATTCCTCCTGTGTCCGCTCTTTACCTGCTATAAATTGAATATCATCTACTAATAGTACATCTACATTTCTATATTTATTTCTAAATTCTACATTTTTGTCATCTCGAATTGAGTTAATTAACTCATTAGTAAATTTTTCTGAAGAAACATATACAACCTTAGCATTTGGATTTTGTCCTAGTATAAAATGGCCAATTGCATGCATCAAATGGGTTTTTCCTAGTCCAACTCCTCCATATATAAATAGAGGATTATAAGCTTTAGCAGGAGCCTCAGCAACTGCAAGTGATGCAGCATGGGCAAATCGATTACTGTTTCCAATTACAAAAGTATCAAATACATATTTAGGATTTAGATTTAAAGCATCAAAAGAATCTCTGCTATTATTTTGATGATTATTTTTTGGTTGAGAAGCTTTTAAATATGCTTCACTTCCAGGAACAGTAAAGGCTAAAGTATATTCTTCAGAGGTAATTTGTTTTATGGCATTGATAATGAGTGTAGCATATCTTGCTTCTAATATGCCTTTTGAAAAATCATTTGCTACAGCTAAAATAATGGTTTTTCCATTAATCGTCAAAGGTTCTATTGGTTTAAGCCAGGTATTATAGCTGACTTCTGTGAGCTCAGTTTTGATTAAATTCAATGCTTTCTGCCATATTTCAGACAGTTGGTTATTCAT